>JBKBKR010000007.1:0-215322 GCA_046296515.1 Paracoccaceae bacterium
CCTTGAAATCACCGAAATACTTGGTGATCGCCGCCGTCAGCGTCGTCTTGCCGTGGTCAACGTGGCCGATCGTGCCAATGTTGATATGCGGTTTGTTCCGTTCAAACTTTGCCTTTGCCATTCGCCAGCGCCTTTGGATTTGGGGGGACCGCGCAAATGCAGCGCGGGCCCCATGCTACACGGGCGGCGAAGTAAGCCGTTAACGGGGGGAAATCAAGCCTCTGTTGGCGGTTCCCGCAGGTCAGGGCTGTGTATCTGCCATGGGCGGGATCACCGTTGCAGAAACAACCGTCGGCTCTGGCGCCGCGCTCGGCCGCTTCTTGGCGGGCAGGCCGAACCACTCGGGGTTTTCCAGGAACCAGTCTTCGACCCGCTTGACCGCATTATAGGACAGCGCATCCAGCTGCTGCTGCTTGGTCCGGGTGATGCCGGTGCCGATCACCGTCTCACCGGAGAGGCTTTCAAACACGGTAATCCGCTTGCCCTCGGCGTTCAGCTTCTGCTGTGCGGCATCATCCCAGACGTTTGCGGTGATCACCAGAATCGACTTTGGTGCAGCCACGACCGGAATACCCGGAGGTGCAAGGGCATAGCCATCGACCGAGATCCCGATGTTGTAGAGCTTTGTCCCTTGATAACGACCAAAGCGCGCATCCACCGCCTTTTTCATCGCCGCCTGCCACTCTTCGCCGGTGGCATTGCGCGAAATCGGCACCTTCTCGGTCTTGTCGGTCACCACGATGTTCAGGCCAAGGGCGAAATTCCCCAGCGGCACTGGCGGTTCGGCCAGATCATTCCCGGCACACCCGAGCAGAAGGGTAAGACAAAGGCCAAGGCCGAACAGGCGTGGGGCAATGAGGCGGGTCATCGGCAGCTTCCTCGCAAAGGGTCCAGCCGGGATAGCCCGTGGCGCAAACGCGCGCAAGCCGGGGCGTATGGGTGACAGGCCCGGAAATCCGCCTATATCTGTTTCAGCCACCGGAGATTGCATGACAGAGCACCGCCCCATTTCCCCCGCCCCGCCCGTGCCAGAGCCGGTCAAGGTGCCCTTGGGCAAGCGGCCCCTGGGGGTGTTCGGCTCGCTGGCGGCAGGACGGCGCAACATTCTGGAGCTGATCCCCGAGATCGCCACCCATGCGCCGATCCTGTCGGGCCGGACCGGAAAACGCTGGCATATGGTGATGGACCCGGACGCGCTGCGCCATATCTTGCGTGACAATGTCGTAAACTACCCCAAATCCGTGGTCACCAAGCTGATCCTGGAACCCGCCATCGGCGACAGCCTGTTCGTGGCCGAAGGGCAGGAATGGCTTTGGCAACGGCGCACTGCTGCGCCGGTGTTCTCGCACCGCAACGTGGCCGCCCTTGCCCCGGTGATGAGCGCCGCCGCCGAACGGGCCTGCGTCCGCATCGCCCAGGGCACAGGCCGTGCGGTGAACTGTTATGACGAAATGGTGACCGCGACCTTCGAGGTGATCTCGGATGTCACCTTTTCCGATGGCGAAGGGTTCGACCGCGCCTCCGTCCACCGCGCGATCGAAGGCTACATGGCCCAGACCGCCCGCGTGTCGCTGCTTGATATCATCGGCGCGCCCGCCTGGGTGCCGCGACCGGGGCGGGTCCTGTCGGGGTCTGCGATGCGCCAGATGAAGCGCATCGCAGACGGCTCGATCCAGCGCCGCCGGGCCGAGGGCAACCCCGGTGTGCCGGATCTGCTCGATCTGTTGATGGCAGGCGAAGACCCGAAATCGGGGCGCAGGATGACGACGCCGGAACTGCGCGACAATCTGCTGACCTTCATTGTGGCCGGCCATGAAACTACGGCGCTCACCCTTTCCTGGGCACTCTATCTCTGCGCCTTTGATCCGGTCATTCAAGCCGCCGCACGCGCCGAGGCACAGTCCGCGCTTGGCACCCGCGCCGCGACCGCCGCCGATATCACCGCCCTGCCGCTGATCCGCCGCATCGTGGATGAAACCCTTCGGCTCTATCCCCCCGCCGCCTTCCTGTCGCGCACGGCCCAGGCCGCCGATACGCTCTGCGGGCGCGAGGTGCTGCCGGGCGATACCATCATCCTGCCGATCTATGCCCTTCACCGCCACCACGCGCTGTGGGACAGCCCCGACAGCTTTGACCCCGACCGATTTGCCGATGCCAAATCCATGGACCGTTACGCCTATCTGCCGTTCGGCGACGGCCCGCGCGTCTGCATCGGGGCCAACTTCGCCCTGCAAGAAGCGGTGATCATCCTCGCCACCCTGCTCGCCCGCTTCCGCTTCGACCCGGTGCCAGGAAAGGCACCAAAGCCGGTGATGATCCTCACCCTGCGGCCCGAAGGCGGCGTCTGGTTGAAGGCAACTCCCACCTGACCCCGCTCGCCCGACCCCGCATTGCTGCTATCCAATTACTCCGGGGGCCCGGGGGCAGCGCCCCCGGACGCCAGCCCCCTAGACCAACGCCTCGGCCTTCGCGTGCAGATGCGCCACCAGCCCCGCATCCAGCTGCAACCGCGCGGCGAGCATGGCAAGGTAGCCCTTCTCCGCCGCTCCATCCGCATCCACCACCAGCAACGAGGCCGCATAGATCTCCGCAGCCTCTTCCTCGGTCCGGGCCAGGGCCGCGATCCGCCCGGCATCCAGCGGCGCGTCCAGTTCGGCCGCGATCAGCGCCGAGGCCTCCGCCTCCAGCCCCAGCGCCGCCAACTGCCCGTCGATCCGGGCGCGCTCATCCGCCGTCACATGGCCATCGGCCTTGGCCGCCGCCACCATCGCCTGCAACAGCCGTGCCGACAGGTCATTGGCCTGTGCCGCATCCGTTGGAAGAAACCGCGTATCCCCCGGCTGCGGCAGCGCCACCGGCCCCGGCTCCGTCGTCACCGCCTTTCCGTCTTTCCAGTCCTGCCAGGCCTTGTAGGCCAGCCCGCCGATCAGCGCCGCGCCGCCGACCCTGGCCCCGGTGCCCAGCATCCGGCGCCCGCCCTTGGTCATCAGAATACCCATCAGCCCCCCGGCAATCGCCCCTTTGCCAAGAGTGGACTGACCGCCCCAAAGCTCCTTTGCCTTCTGGCCGAGGTCATCGGCACTTTGCACGCCAATCTGGCCGCCAGTGGCCTGATTGACCTGACCGATCACGGAATCGAGCAGGGATTTCGCGTTGAACATGGTGATACTCCTGATGGAACCCAATCTCCCGTCAGATGGGGAGCGTGGGGGCCTTTCGCAACGCCCCCGCCTTCTTTACGCCTGCCCCCAGCCGCCGCCGCCCGGGGTCAGCATCTCGAACACCGCGCCCTCGGGCAGATCGCGTTCGTCATTGCCATGCAGACGCTCGACACGTCCATCCGGCCAGATCACCCTGTTTTCTCCCACTGCCCCCGCATCCCCCCCGGCCATGCCAAAGGGGGCAACCTCGCGGCTGCCGCAGAGCGTCGTCACCGTGACAGCGTCCAGAAACCGCATCCGGCGCAGAGCCCCATTGCCGCCATTCCACTCCCCCGCCCCGCCCGAGCCATGGCGGATGCCGAACGCCTCCAGCCGCACCGGAAAGCGCTTTTCCAGGATCTCCGGATCGGTCATCCGCGTGTTGGTCATATTGCTTTGCACCGCATCGCAGCCTGCAAAACCGGGGCCCGCCCCGGTGCCACCCGCGATGGTTTCATAGTTCTGGAACCGCGCATTGCCCCAGACAAAGTTGTTCATGGTTCCCTGCGATCCCGCCATCACCCCCAGTGCGCCATAAAGCGCATTGCAGGCGGCCTGTGACACCTCGGTATTGCCCGCGATCACCGCCGCCGGCGGTGCCGGGTTCAGCATCGAGCCTTCGGGCAAGATGATCTCCAACGGGCGCAGGCAGCCCTCGTTCAGCGGAATGGCCTTGCCGACCAGCGTGCGGAACACATAAAGCACCACCGCCCGCGCCACCGCTGCGGGCGCGTTGTAATTGCCACTGTTCTGCGGGCTGGTGCCGGTGAAATCCACCACCGCGCGGCGGGCCGCGCGGTCCACCCGCACTGCCACCTTGATCGTGGTGCCGATATCCATCGGACAGGCAAACTCGCCATCCTCCAGTCGGTCGATCACGGCGCGCACACATTCCTCGGCATTGTCCTGGACATGGCCCATGTAGGCCGCCAACACATCAGCGCCGTAAGCTGCGACCACGCGGAGCAACTCACGCCGCCCGGTTTCATTGGCGGCGATCTGGGCCTTCAGATCGGCCATGTTCTGATCCACCGACCGCGCCGGATAACGCGCCGACGCCAGCAGCGCCCGGGTCGCGTCCTCGCGGAGCCGCCCCAGTTCCACCAGCGCGAACAGGTCGATCAGCACGCCCTCCTCGTCGATATGACGGCTGTCAGGTGGTGAAGACCCCGGCGTGCGCCCGCCGATATCGGCATGGTGCCCGCGCGAGCCCAGCCAGAACGCGGGCGCGCCCTCCACAAACACCGGCGTGATCACGGTCACATCCGGCAGATGGGTGCCGCCGTTATAGGGGCTGTTCAGCATCCAGGCATCGCCCTCGCTGGCGCGACCATGGGTCGCCGCGATCACCACCTTCACCGCATGCGACATGCTGCCCAGATGCACCGGCACATGCGGCGCATTGGCCACCAGATCGCCTTGGCGGTCAAAGATCGCACAGGAAAAATCAAGCCGTTCCTTTATGTTGACCGACCATGCCGTGTTCGCAAGGGTCGCGCCCATCTGGTCAGCCACCGACATGAACAGGTTGTTGAACACCTCCAGCAGCACCGGGTCGGCATGGGTGCCGACCGCATGGGCGCGCGCCACGGGCACCACGCGCTCCAGGATCAGGTTGGCGCGCGCATCCACCCGCGCCTGCCAGCCCGGCTCCACCACCACCGTCCCGGTCGCTTCGCGGATGATGGCAGGACCCGCGATCTTCATGCCCTCCGGCAAGTGCGCCCGGTCAAAAAGCGGGACCTCCGCCCAGTTCTCGACCCAGACCCGTTGCAAGGCCAGCGGGCTGGCCTGCCCCTGTGGTGCCGTTGTATCCGGCAGGCGCGCGCCATCGCCGATCGCCTCCACTGCCAGCATCTCGAACAGCACCGCCCTCTCTGGCGAGGCAAAGCCAAAGCGCGCCAGATGTGCTGCCTCGAACGCCACCTGCATCGCGGCTGCGTCGTCAAATGCCACCTCCAGCGGCTGGTGCGAGCCGTCATAGCGCAGATGCGCGCGGGCCAGAACACGCGGAGCGACCGCCCCCTGCGCCGCGACCTCGGTCCGCACTTGCGCGGTGATTTCGTCCAGCTTTGCCCGCGCCTCCGTCATCGCCGTCAAAGGCGCATCGAACTGCACCTCCTGCAGCGCGCGGATTTCTGCAAGCCCCATACCAAAGGCCGACAGCACCCCGGCAAAGGGGTGGATGAAGATGCGCGTCATCCCCAGCGCATCGGCCACGCCGCAGGCATGCTGCCCCCCCGCCCCGCCAAAGCACTGCAGGGTGTATTCCGTCACATCATGCCCACGCTGGACCGAGATCTTCTTGATCGCGTTGGCCATGTTGTCGATCGCGATGCGCAGGAAGCCGGTGGCGAGTGCTTCGACCGTCATCGGCGGCTGGCCGGTCGCTTCGGCAATCTGCCCGCAAATCGCCACGCAGCGCGACAGCGCGGCAGCATCGTCCAGCGGCGCGTTGCCCTCCGGGCCAAACACCGCCGGGAAATGCGCGGGCGACAGGCGGCCCAGCACCACGTTGCAATCGGTGATGGTCAGCGGCCCGCCGCGACCATAGGCGGCGGGGCCGGGATTTGCCCCCGCACTCTCCGGTCCGACCTGCAACCGGCCATCGCGGAAGGTGCAGACCGACCCGCCGCCTGCCGCCACCGTATGGATATCCATCATCGGGGCGCGCATCCGCACGCCGGCCACTTCGGTCTCGAAACTGCGCTCATAGATCCCGGCGTAGTGGCTGACATCGGTGGAGGTGCCGCCCATGTCGAAGCCGATCAGCCTCTCATACCCCGCCGCCGCCGCCGTCTGCACCATGCCGACAATCCCGCCCGCAGGACCCGACAGGATCGCATCCTTGCCCATGAACCTGTGGGCTTCCGTAAGCCCGCCAGAGGATTGCATGAACAAGAGCCGCCCCGTGGCGCGGCCCATGTCCAGCGCGCCCTCCACCTGCGCCACATAGCCGCGCAGGATGGGCGAGAGGTAAGCATCCACCACCGTGGTATCGCCACGCGCGACCAGCTTGGCCAGACGGCTGACCTGATGCGACAGGCTGATCTGGGTGAACCCCTCCTCCGCCGCGATCTGCCCCACCCGCACCTCATGCGCAGGGTTGAGGTAGCCGTGCATCAGGGCAACCGCCACCGCGCGGAGGCCCTGTCGATGCGCCGCCTGCAAGGCGGCGCGGGTGGCGGCCTCGTCCAGCGGGGCGATCTCGGCCCCGTCGGCATCCAGCCGCCCCGGCACCTCGGCCACCGCCTCGTGCAGCAGGTCGGGGCGCTGGATGTGGAGGGCGAAGAGGTCCGGCCTGGCCTGCGTGCCGATACGCAGCAGGTCGGCGAAGCCTTGGGTGATCAGCAAGAGCACCCGCTCGCCCTTCCGTTCCAACAGGGCGTTGGTGGCGACGGTGGTGCCCATCTTGACGGCCCCGATCAGGCCGTCGGGGATCGGCTCCGCCGGGTTCAGGCCCAGACAGTCGCGGATGCCCTGCACCGCCGCATCGGGGTAGCGTTCGGGGTTTTCGGACAAGAGCTTGCGCGTTTCCAGCCCCCCATCCGGGCGACGGGCCACCACGTCGGTAAAGGTGCCGCCCCGGTCGATCCAGAATTCCCACCTGCCCATGAAAGCCCCCATTTTCCGCTTCCCTTTGGGTGGAGCACGGGGCGGGCGGTGTCAACGGGGTTGGGGGAGATGGCAGGGGTTTCCCCCTGTGTTACACGACATGAAATCATTTAGTATCAATGCGTTGACCAAGCCGCATTAACAGACTTTTAACCTTTGGCCGCAGACGGACACGGCAATCCTCCACTGCGGCCGTAGCCGCGCCGAACAGTCCGGCACCAAGCCTTGCACAACTGCACCCCCGACAGGCGGTCCGACATGCAGGGGCCGGTGACCCGCAGATCAGAGCCCGCCTGCCGTGATCAAAGCGCAGGAAACGGGTCGCATTCACCCGCCCGGACGGGCCATCCATGCCATGACGTGCCGCCAGAGCGGCGGAACCGGAGCACCGCGAATGTCATCCCCATCCCAGCCCAACCGCCCGATGTCGCTGCCGGAATGGGCCATGCTGCTGAGCCTTGCCGCCGTCTGGGGCGGATCGTTCTTTTTCAACAGTATCGCCCTGCGGGATCTGCCGGTGTTCAGCGTGGTGGTGTCGCGCGTCGCTTTGGCCACAGTGATCCTGCTGGCGGTGCTGCGGTTGCGGGGCGAACGCCTGCCGCGTGGCAAAAGCGTCTGGACGGCGTTTTCCATCATGGGACTTCTGAACAACGTCATCCCATTTTCCCTGATCGTCTGGGGGCAACAGCATATCGGCTCGGGTGTCGCGTCGATCCTGAACGCCGCCACGCCGCTGTTCACCGTCATCCTTGCCCATGTCTTCACACGGGATGAACGGATGACCTCTGGCAGGCTTGCCGGGGTGCTGATCGGCTTTGCCGGGGTTTCGGTAATGGTCGGCACCGATGTCTTGCGCGATATGGGGGTGGGTGTTCTGGCGCAGGGCTTGTGCCTTTGCGCTGCGGTTTCCTATGCCTTTGCAGGCATTTACGGGCGCCGGTTCCGGAGAATGGGCATCAGCCCGATCGGCACTGCAACCGGGCAGGTGGTCGCATCCAGCCTGATCCTGCTGCCGCTGGTGATGCTGGTGGACAGGCCATGGACCCTGCCCTTCCCCGGCAGCGGCACCATTGGCGCGCTGATCGGCCTGGCGGCGATATCCACCGCGCTGGCCTATGTGCTGTATTTCCGCATCCTTGCCACAGCGGGGGCGACGAACCTTTTGCTGGTTACCTTCCTTGTCCCGGTCAGCGCGATCCTGCTTGGCACCGTTTTGCTGGGCGAGGTTCTGATGCCGCGCCACATTGCCGGGATGGCGCTGATCGGGGCCGGATTGGCGGCGCTGGACGGTCGGCCATGGCGGGCCATCCGGGAAGGCGTGATCAACCGGGGCAAAGGGGCAGGCGCCGAAAAGGAAATGATCACCCCACCGGCGTGTCAAAACGACCGCCCCATCAAAGGAGAATGACTTTGGAGCAGCTTCGATTCCTGCCTTTGCCGACCGACAAGGTTGCTGCCGTAAGAAACGGCGGTCACGACGCCTATGGCCGCGCGCCCGAGCAGGTGCGGTCGGATGGCGATGGCAATCCGTGCCGGCACTGTCTGGGGTTTGTGCCGAAGGGCAGCGCTATGCTTGTTCTGGCCTGGCGTCCCTTTGACGGGTTGCAACCCTATGCCGAGACCGGGCCGGTGTTTCTGTGCGCGGACGCCTGCGCGGCATGGGACGGGCATGGCGTGCCGCCGATCCTCACCTCCAGCCCCGATTACCTGCTCAAAGGCTACACGGCAGATCAACGCATCTGCTATGGCACCGGAAAAGTTGTGGGCCGGGAAGATGTTGTAGCTTACGCCGCCGGATTGCTGGATCGGGACCCGATAAGCTTTGTCGATGTGCGGTCCGCGCGCAACAACTGCTATCAGGTCCGGATCGTCCGGCCCGGAGGGTGAGTTCGGGCTCTGGGGGCCGCTACACCGACATCGTCGCCTGCACCGCCCGGCCCCCGGCACCTGAGGTCGGTCAACGAATTTTTTCGCCTATCCGCGACGTTGCCTTAAACGAGCGTTACGGCGGGAATTTTCGGGAAGCACGACAGCGCATTGGCAGGACCCTGCCACAAACACGCGGAAACGAATTCAGGGGCAGATTGGGGGGGGGCGGTGACAAAAGCTGCCGGGCTGTGCCGGGTGAAGCAAGCGGAGAAGGCGGAGGGTGTGGCGCACGCAGGTGGTTGTGGCTGGGTAGTTTAGCGGTAGCGCCCGCCACCCCTCTCCCCTCCCCACGAGGGGGAGGGGAAACGCCGGTTCTGCGACGGGCGATTGTGGGTGGTCAGGCGAAGCTGAAGCTGTCGGACAGCGGCAATGTGCGCGCGCGGGTGCCGGTGAGGGCGAAGAGCGCATTGGCGAGGGCCGGGGCGGCGGGGGGGGTGCCGGGCTCACCTATGCCGCGGATCTTGCTGCCGGTTTCCAGGATGCGCACTTCGATTTCCGGGCATTGGTGCAGGCGCAGGGGTTCATAGTCCCAGTAGTTCTGCTGCTCGACATGGCCATCGGCAAAGGTGATCCGGCCGTTGATCGCGGCTGACAGGCCAAAGACCAGGGCACCCGAGACCTGCGCCTCGATGTTGCGCGGGTCCAGTGCGGTGCCGACATCCACCGCCGCCCATGCGCCGGTGAGGCGGATGCCTTCGGGGGTGTCTTCGACCTCGATCACCTCGGCGGTGGGAACGCCGAAGGACAGGCAGAAGGCGACGCCCATGGCACGGTTCGGGCGGGGGGTGGACCATGCCGACATTTCCGCGACCGCTTCCAGCACCTTGCGGGATGGTTCGTGGGAGATGTGTTTCAGGCGGAATTCCAACGGGTCGGCCCCGGCAAGGTGCGCCAGTTCATCCACCGCCGCTTCGTGGAAGAAGGCGTTGTGCGAGGCGCCGACCGAGCGCCAGAAGCCCAGCGGCACGGTGCGCGGTGCGCGGTGGGTGGTGATGCGGTAATTGGGAAAGCTATAGGGCTGCTCCCACGCGCCCTGTGACAGGGTGCTGTCGGGGCCAGCCAGCGGAAAGCCGAAACGGTCGGCGAAGGTTTCCAGGATCGAGGGGGCGGCGATGGCGAGATCGAAGGTCTCGATCGCGCCGTCCTTTACGCTGGCCTTGAGGCGGGCAGTGGCCATGGGGCGGAACGGGCCCTGGGTCATGTCCTCTTCGCGCGACCAGGTGACGAGGACCGGGGTGCCGGGGATCGCTGCGGCGACTTTGGCGGCATAGATGGTGGCGTCGGCCTCGGCGCGGCGGCCGAAACCGCCGCCCATCAGGGTGGTGTGCAGGGTGATGTTTTGCTCAGGGATGCCGGTGGCCTTGGCGGCGGCGCTGCGGGCGAGGCCGGGCGCCTGCGCGCCGACCCAGATTTCCAGGTGCCCATCCTGCAGATGGGCGGTGGCCTGCATCGGCTCCATCGTGGCATGGGCCAGTGGCGGGACGTGGTATTCGGCGTCAAGGGTTGCGCCGGTGGGTCGGGTCACGTCGCCATCCTTGCGGGGGGTGGCGTCGATGGTGGCTTTGGTGAAGGCGGCGGCGATCTGGTCGCGCATCTCGGCAGTGGTGGCGGGGTAGCTGGCTGCGGCCCAGTCGAAGGTGACGGCGGCGGCGCCCTGCATCGCGGCCCATGTGGTGTTGGCGACCACGGCGACACCGTTGCCGATGTCGAAGACCTGTTCGACGCCGGGCATTTCAAGCGCTGCGGTGGCGTCAAAGCCGTTCATGGCCGCGTCGATGGCGGGGTTTCGGCGGATGGTGGCAAAGCGCATCCCGGCCAGGCGGATATCCCCGGCAAAGATCGCGGTGCCGGTGGATTTCTCCACCATGTCGATGCGTGGCAGGGATTTCCCCAGAAGCACCCATTCGGAGCGGGGTTTCAGCGGGGGGACGGCGGGAAGGTCGCTGTTGGCGGCATCCACCGCAAGCTCGGTATAGGGGATGCGGGTGCCGTCGGCGGCGATCACTGCGCCGTCCTTGGTGGTGAGTGTGGCCTCGGCCACGCCAAGGCGGCGGGCGGCGGCCTGTATCAGCGCCACACGGGCGACGGCGCCGGCGGCGCGCATCTTCTCATAGGCGTCGGGGGTGGAGGTGGAGCCGCCGGTGATTTGCAGCGCCAGGAATTTGGCCGGGATCGCCATGGCGTGGCGGGCGGTTTCGGCAAGCCAGCTTTCATCGGTGGGGGCAAAGGGCACGCCTTCCTCCAGCATGGCACCGTTGTAATAGGCGGCGGCGGGCGGGCCGTGCATCACGCGGACCTGATGCCATGGCAGGTCCAGTTCCTCGGCGACCAAAGCGGCGAGGGTGGATTGCACCCCCTGCCCCATTTCGGCCCGGGGGGTGATGATGGTGACGCCCTGCGGGTCGATCAGCACATAGGGCGTGATCGCGCCGATGCCTGCAGCGGCGATCGGATTCGCATGCGGCTTGCGGTAGGCATAGGTGCCAAAGGCAACCCCGCCCAGAATCGCGGCAGAGCCGATGAGGAAGGTGCGGCGGGCGATGGTTCCCAGACGGCTCATGATCAGACCTCGCGCAGGCGGGTGGCGGCATCGAGCACAGCAGCGCGGATGCGGGGATATGTGCCACAGCGGCACAGGTTGCCATCCATGGCGTCGTCAATCTCTTGCAGCGTGGGGTCGGGGTTTTCGGCCAGCAGGCTGGCGGCCTGCATGATCTGGCCCGACTGGCAGTAGCCGCATTGCGCGACCTGATGCTCGATCCACGCCGCCTGCACGGCGTGCAGGGCGGCGGGGGTGCCCAGACCTTCGATCGTGGTGACGGAAGTGCCCGCCACATCGCCCAGCGCGGTCTGGCAGGAGCGCACGGCCACACCATCGACCATCACCGTGCAGGCCCCGCATGCGGCAACACCGCAGCCGTATTTGGTGCCGGTGAGGTTCAGCCCGTCACGCAGCGCCCAGAGCAGGGGGGTGTCTTCGGGCAGGTCAACTGTGGCGCTGGTGCCGTTGACGGTCAGGGTGATGGGCATGGCTGGCTCCTGTTGGCTTTCTGACAAAATGAGCGTAAAGTGTCATAATGTCAATTGACAGATCGCAGCTTTCTTGTCAGATCAGAATCATGAAGCTGGATGCAGACAAGCTGCCCCTTGATGGAGCAGGCCGGGGAGGTGAACGTCAGGACATGATCCTTGACGCTGCGTTCCACGCATTCGCCACCTATGGCTATCGCCGCACTACGATGGATGACATTGCGCGCGGAGTCGGGCTTTCCCGCTCGGCGCTTTACCTGCATTACCGCAACAAGGAAGATGTGTTCCGCTCGCTGGTGGAGCAATATGTGGCGCAGGCCATCGTGGCGATGGAGGCGGCGCTGATGGCACCCGGCCAGACCCCGGAACAGGCGCTGATCGCGGCTTTTGCGGCCAAGGATGGCAAGCTGATGGATGTGGTGCTGGGCACGCCGCATGGGTCGGAGCTGATGGATGCCGGGGTGAGTGTGACGCGCGATCTGATTGATCAGGCCGAAGCGCAAAAGATTGCGCTGCTTTCGCGCTGGCTGGCGGCGCTGCCGATGGCCGATGGCATCGGCCCGCCGGAGGCGGTGGCGCGCACGATCATGGTCTCGGCCATGGGACTGAAGTTTCCCGGCCAGACGCCGGAGGGTTACCGTCAGGGCCAGCGCCAGCTTGCGCGGCTGTTTGCACGGGCGGTTGCGGGGTAGCTGGCCAACCGGGATGGACACGCCTGCTGGCCGGAACCTGACCTGCGTCCGGGTCCGGCGGCGCCTCGCCATTGCGGTGCAAGGCACCGGACCGCTGGACATCGCTGCGCGGGCGGGCGAGGTTACGCTTCGGTGCAACCGCCGGAAAGGGTACAGAATGGTCGTGAAACCACCACGAAAAGGGCTTTGGCACATGGTGGATGCCACCGGCTATTCGCTTTCCGGGTTGCGGCGGTTGCTGGCCGAAACTGCGGCCCGGCAGGAAATGGCGGGCGGGGTTCTTGGGGCGCTGGTGCTGGTCTGGGCGCAGGCCGGGGCCTGGCACTGGCTGGGGTTCGGGGTGCTGTTTGCGGCGCTGCTGACGGTGGAGACGCTGAACACGGCGATCGAGGTGCTGGTCAACCACATCTCTCCCGGCTGGTCGGAGGCGGCGAAACAGGCCAAGGATCTGGGGTCGCTGGCGGTGGCGCTGATGATTTTGGCCAATCTGGCTTATGTCGGGATGATCGCGCTGCGCGCTTTGACCGGCTGGCCGGCCTGATTGCCCCTTTGCGGGCGCAGCGGCTCTGCTAGCATCACCGGCATGAAAGAACTGACGCTGAGACAGGTCGAGGTGGTGCGGGCGGTGATGATCACCGGCAGTATTCAGGGCGCGGCCAATCATCTGAACGTGTCCGCCCCCGGCATCAGCCGGTTGATCAAGCATACCGAGGAAGGGTTGGGCATCAGACTGTTCGAGCGGCGGGCCGGGGTATTTGTGCCGGCGGCAGAGGCGCGGGCGATTTTCGAGATGATCCATCAGGTCCATTCGCAGATGGAAAACCTGAACGCCGCCATCGGCGCGATGCAGAAGGGCGAGGATTTCAAGCTGTCCTTCGCCTCGGCCCCGTCGATCGCGCAGTTCATCGCGGCGCGCGCGATCCGAAGCATCAGGGGGCGGTTTCCCGATCTGATGATTGATCTCAACATCCTGAAGATCGAGGAGACGGCGGATTATCTGCTGCTGGAACGCGGCGAGGTGGTGATCATGAGTTCACGGGTGGAGACCTCGGCCATCGAATCGACACCGCTGGTCAGGGGCCGCATCGTGGCGATTGTGCCCGAGGGTCACGTGCTGGCGCAGATGGCGCAGGTGTCGGTGCATGATCTGATGCGCTTTCCCTTTATCGGGATCGACCCGGATGATCCTTACGGGGCCACGCTGGCGCAGCCGTTTCTGGCCGAGGGGCTGGAGCCGCGCCATACCATGCGCGGGCGGTTCGCGCAGACCATGGTATCACTGGTCCGGCATGGGCTGGGGGTGGCGGTGATCGACGAGTTTTCGGTGGCGGAGGTCTATATGCCCGGGCTTGTGCGCATCCCCCTGCTTGAAGAGGCTGGTATCACGGCTTATTCCGTGCAGAAGCGGGGGCGGCAATTATCGGGTTTCGCGGAATTCACCATCCGGTCCTTTCAGCAGGAACTGGCTGCCGCCACCGCCCGGACACCATGGCAGACAGGACCGCGGTGATTAACATGATGTTACGGAACCGGCAGAATCGGTATTTGCCGTTAAAGCCGAAATCGGCGAATGTAACGTATCGGGTCTGCAAAGATGGATCTGGTCCAAACTCTCTGGGAGGAGACACAGTATGATGAAATCGGTTATCGGTGCCGTGGTGGCACTTGGTCTGTCGGGCGCTGCCGCGATGGCAGAATACCCGACCAAGGATATTCAGGGCATCATCCAATGGGGCGCAGGCGGGTCAACCGATGTGGTGGCCCGCGCGATCACGCCGCATGCGGCGACCGCTCTGGGCGGCAGTATCGTGATGCAGAACGTGACCGGCGGTGTCGGGGCAATCGCGCTGAACCGGGTCGCGGATGCGAAGGAAGACGGCTACACCCTGCTGTTCGGCGCGGAAAACCCGCTGCTTTACAAGGTGATGGGGCTGGGCGACAAGGATTACAGCGACTTCGTGCCGGTCAATATCATTGCGCGCGGCGTGCCCATTCTGGTCGCGCGGCCCGATGCGCCCTACAACACCTTTCCCGAACTGGTGGCCTATGCGACCGCCAACCCCAAGGCGGTGAAATTCGGTTCCACCGGGCCGGGCGGCCTGCCTTCGGTGGTGACCGCGATGATCAACTCGAAAACCCCGATGGAACTGACGTTTGTGCCCTATGATGGCGATGGTCCGGCGCTGACCGGGTTGCAGGGCGGCGCGATCGACGTGATGCCTGCCGTTCTGGGCGCCGCGATCGAGGGGATCCGGGGCGGCACGATGAAGCCGATTGCGGTGTTCGACGTGGCGGGGGTGGAACAACTGCCCGATGTGCCGACCATCACCTCCACCCACCCCGAGTTTGCCGATATGCTGCCCTGGGGTCCGTTCTTTGGCGTCTTTGCCAAGAAGGGCACGCCCGATGATGTGGTTGCCAAACTGGTCGCCGCCTATGCCGAGGCGGCCAAGGCCCCCGATTTCGTCTCGCTGATCGACGGACGCGGGTTCAAGATGCTGTCGCTGTCCGGGGCCGAGGCGGAAACCTTCCTGAATGACTGGCAAGCCACGACATCCTGGCTGGTCTGGGATGCGGGCCTTGCCAAGAACTCGCCCGAGGACTTCGGCATCACCAAGCCGTAACCTTGGCCTGACGTGACCTGACACCGCCCCTTTCTCGCGAAGCGGGCGGTGTTTTCATACCCTGCGACCGGGGCCTGCCGGTAACGGGTTCATCCCTTGGGAGGGGGAACGCGATGCGCAAGACGCAAGCAAATCATTCGCAGCCACCCAGACGGCCGGGCGAGCTGGTGTTCAATCTGGCGATGGTGCTGGGCAGTCTGTTCCTGCTGTATTCTGCATATGGCATTTCGGAGTTTGATGCTTTGTCCGGTTCGGGCGCGGTGCCGATGGCGACCACGGCCGTGATGGCCATCTGCGCGGCGCTGATCCTGTGGGAGACGGTGCGCAAAAGCCGGGTGACCGGCGAGAAGCTGGAGCGCGATATCCTGCCGCTGTCGATTCTGGTGACGATCGTGGCAATTGTCGCCTATGCGCTGGCGTTGCAACCGCTGGGGTTTCTGCCGACCTCGTTGCTGTTCCTGTGGGGGATGATCCGCTATCTGACCCGGCGTTCCGTGGTCTGGTCGGCGCTGGTGGCGTTGGGGACCGTGGCGGTGGTTTATCTGGTGTTCAGGCTGATCTTTTCGGTGCTGATGCCCGAAGGCATCGTGCCCGAGGGCGAGATCATCGCCTGGCTGAAGCGGCTGTTTGCCGGGTCGGGGGTGTAGCATGGAGGTTCTGTCCTATCTGCTGATCCCGATCCTGAACCCCGAATTGCTGGCGCTGATCGCGCTTGGCACCTGCGCGGGCATCTATGTGGGGGCGATCCCCGGCCTGTCAGTGACGATGGCGGTGTCGATCCTGATTTCATTCACCTTCTCGTGGGAGGTGTATCCCGCGCTGGCCCTGATGATCGGCATCTACATGGGCGGGGTTTATGGCGGGTCGCGCACCGCCATTCTGCTGAACATTCCCGGCGCGCCTGCCGCGATTGCCACGGCGCTGGATGGCTATCCGATGGCGCAAAAGGGGCTGGCGGGCGAGGCGATCGGCATTGTCACCGTGGTCTCGTTCATCGGCGGCTTTATCGGCATCGGCGCGCTGGCGCTGTTTGCGCCGACGATTTCGGATTTCGCGATCCGGTTCCAGCCACGCGATTACATGCTGCTGGCGGTGCTGGGAATTCTGCTCGTCGGCTCGCTTTCAGGCGAAAGTCTGGTCAAGGGCATCTTTGCCGGGGCCTTGGGCATAGGCATCGGGGCCGTGGGTATGGACCCGCTGACCTATACCGAGCGCTTTACCTTTGGCGTGCCGGACCTGCGTGCAGGGGTGTCGTTTGTGGCGGTGATGATCGGCATGTTCGGCATTTCCGAAGGGCTGATGCAGCTGCACACCATCGACAAGGCCGCCGTGAAGCAAAAGATCGGCCGGGTAATCCCGTCATGGTCGCAGGTGCGCAGGCATCTGCCGCTGGGGCTGCAGACATCCAGCATCGGCACGGTGATCGGGGCCTTGCCGGGCACCGGGGGCGATATTGCGGCGCTGATGGCCTATGACCACGCGCGGCGGGTGACGAAAGACCCGGAGGTGCCGTTTGGTCAAGGCGCGATCGAGGGGTTGGTGGCGCCGGAAACCGCCAACAATGCGGCGGTGGGTGGCGCGTTCATCCCGATGCTGACGCTGGGGATTCCGGGCGATGCGGTGACGGCGATCATGATCGGCGCGCTGTTCATCCACGGGCTGAACCCCGGCCCGCTGTTGATGACCAGCCAACCGGACATGTTCTGGTTCATCGTGTCGTCGCTGATGCTGGCCAATGTCTTCATGCTGATCTTCGGGCTGACCGGCATCCGCATCTTTGTGAAGATCGTGGAACTGCCGCGCGCCGTGCTGTTGCCGGTGATCCTGCTGTTGTCGATTGTCGGCGCCTATGCGGTGAACAACAGCCTGACCGATGTATACTGGATGCTGGGCTTTGGGGTGTTTGGCTATTTCATGAAGCTTTACGGCTATCCGCTGGGTCCGGTGATCCTTGGGGTGATCCTGTCTCGGCTGCTGGATGACAACTGGCGACGGGCGATCATTTCGGATCAGGAAAGCCTGCCGATGCTGTTCCGGGGGATTTTGGGCAGCCCGCTGTCTTTGGTGCTGCTTCTGACGGTGGTGCTGATCTTCCTGTCGAAAACCCCGCTGTGGCGCATGGTCTTCCGCAAAAGGGTTTCACCATGAGCGGGGTGGCGATTGCGGTCGCCGGCGCGGGGCTTATCGGGCGCAAGCATATTGCGGCGCTGGAGAAAAGCAGTGTCGCCCGGCTGGCGGCGATCGTGGACCCGTCGCCGGGAGTGGCAGATCTGGCGCGGGCGCTTGGCGTGCCGCATCTGGGCACGTTGGCGGATCTGGGCGGGGTGGATGGGGTGATCCTTGCCACGCCCACCGCGCTGCATCTGCCACAGGCGCTGGACTGCGTGGCGCGGGGTTGGCCGGTGCTGGTGGAAAAGCCGGTCGCGGTGACGGCCGCCGACGGCCTGACGCTGGCCCGTGCGGCGGACGCTGCCGGAGTGCCGGTGCTGGTCGGCCATCACCGCCGCCACAACCCGCGCATTGCCGCCGCGCATGAGGTGTTGCAGGCCGGTCGTCTGGGGCGGGTGATTTCGGTGCAGGCCTCGGTTCTTCTGTGCAAGCCGGATGAATACTTTGCCCCCGACTGGCGCCGTGCGCCCGGGGCCGGGCCGCTGCGCACCAACCTGATCCACGAGATTGACACCCTGCGCCATCTGCTGGGCGAGGTTCTGGCGGTGCAGGCCGTCACCTCAAACGCCGTGCGCGGCTTTGTGGTCGAGGATACGGCGGTGGCGCTGCTGCACTTCGCCTCGGGCGCGCTGGGGACGGTGACGGTCTCTGACGCCACCGCAGCGCCGTGGAGTTGGGAGCTGACCGCTGCCGAGAACCCGGATTTTCCGCCCACCGGCCAGAATTGCCTGATGATCGCGGGCAGCCATGCCTCGCTGGAGGTGCCGGGGCTGAGGTTGTGGCATCATGGCGCCGGGCCGCGCAGCTGGCTGGCGCCGATGCAGTCCGAAGTCTTGCCGGTGACGGATGCCGACCCGCTGATCCGCCAGATCGACCATTTCGCCGCCGTGATCCGGGGCGAGGCCGCGCCTCTGGTCGACGCTCGGGACGCCACCCGGTCGGTCGCAGTCGTGGATGCCATTCTGCGCGCGGCCCTGTCGACCCAGCGCGAAGTGATTGACGAAGGAACGATCCCATGACCGACATCATCCGCCTTGGCCTGATCGGCGACAATATCGCCGCTTCGCAATCGCCGCGTCTGCATCGGCTGGCAGGGGCGCAGAACGGGCGGCGGGTGATCTATGACAGCCTGATCCCCCCGGCGCTAGGCCAGAGCTTTGACAATCTGTTCGGCGTGGTTGCGGGTGGGGGGTATATCGGGGTCAATGTCACCTATCCCTATAAGGAACGGGCGGCGGGGAAGGTGGCGATTGCCGATCCGCTGGTGCGGGCGATCGGCGCGGTGAATACGGTGGTGTTCGGGGATGGTGCTCCGCAGGGGTTCAACACCGATCATTCCGGCTTCATCGCCGCCTATCGCCATGTGCGGGGCGATGCCCCCCCCGGCCCGGTGCTGATGATCGGCGCGGGCGGGGTGGGCAAGGCGGTGGCCTTCGGGCTGGTGGCACTGGGGCTGACCGCGTTGCGCATCGCCGACCGCGATCTGCCCAAGGCGGCGGCGCTGGCGGCCGCCTTGCGCGCCGCATCCCCTGCCCTGCATGTCGAGACCGGCACCGATGCCGTGGCCCTGTCCGGCGGCGTGGCAGGGGTGATCAACTGCACCCCGGTCGGCATGGTGGGCTATGACGGCACCCCCCTGCCCCGCGCGTATCTGGCAGAGGCGGAATGGGTGTTCGATGCGGTCTATACCCCGGTTGACACCCGGTTCCTGCAAGATGCGATGGCGGGGGGGCTTCAGGTGATTTCCGGCTATGAATTGTTCATCGGGCAGGGCGTGGATGCCTGGCGCATCTTTACCGGCCTGCCGCTGGATGCCACCCGGCTGCGCCAGGATCTGGCCGAAGGAAAGGACGCAACATGAAAACCTCTATCGCCACCGTCTCGATCTCGGGCACCTTCACCGAAAAGCTGGAGGCGATCGCCGCCGCCGGTTTCGATGGCATTGAAATCTTTGAGCAGGATTTCGTAGCCTCCGATTTCACCCCGCAGGAGGTGGGCCGGATGGTGCGCGATTGCGGGCTGACCATCACCCTGTTCCAGCCGTTCCGCGATTTCGAGGGGTTGCCGGAACCCCTGCGCAGCCGTGCCTTTGCCCGCGCCGCGCGCAAGTTCGACCTGATGAACCAGTTGGGCACCGATCTGGTGCTGGTATGTTCCTCGGTCCACCCGGCGGCGATGGGCGGCATCGACCGGATGGCGCAGGATTTCCATGACCTTGGCGATCTGGCCCGCGCGCATGGGGTGCGGGTCGGGTTCGAGGCGCTGTGCTGGGGCCGCCATGTCAACGACCACCGCGATGCCTGGGAGGTGGTGCGGCGCGCCGATCACCCGCAGGTGGGGCTGATCCTTGACAGTTTCCACACGCTGGGCCGCAAGATCGACCCAGAAACAATCCGCCGGATTCCCGGCGACCGGATTTTCTTTGTGCAACTGGCCGATGCGCCTGCCATCGACATGGATCTGCTCTACTGGTCGCGGCACTTTCGCAACATGCCGGGCGAGGGGGATCTGGACGTCACCGGATTTGCGCGCGCGGTGATGGCGACCGGGTATTCCGGCCCGCTTTCACTGGAGATTTTCAACGACCAGTTCCGCGCCGGTCTGCCGCGGCTGGTGGCGCGCGATGGCCATCGCAGCCTGATCGCGCTGATGGACCGGGTGCGCCACGCCGAACCGGCGCTGGCGGTCAATATGCCCGGCTTTCCGCCCGCCGCCCCGGTCTCGGGGGTGGAGTTCATCGAATTCGCCAGTTCCGATACCGATGCCCCGGCGCTGGAATCGCTGCTGGGCAGTGCCGGTTTTGTCCGCGCCGCCACGCATGTGTCAAAGCCGGTGACACTGTGGCGGCAGGGCGGGGTGAACATTCTGGTCAACACTGACAGCGCAGGCTTTGCCCATTCGTCGTTTGTCGCGCATGGCACCACGGTTTCGGAAATCGGCCTGATGGTGCCCGATGCCCAGGCGGCCCATGCCCGGGCCTGTGCCTTGCTGGCGCAGACCCATGCGCAGGACACCCGCAGCGGAGAGCTGACCATTCCCGCCATCCGGGGCGTCGGGGGCAGCATGATCCGCCTGCTGGATGCCACATCCGACCTTGGCCGGATCTGGGATGTGGATTTCAGCGGCGCGGCGCCGGTGACCGGGGCCGGGATCACCGGGGTCGATCACATCGGCCAGACCATGGCCTATGACGAAATGCTCAGCTGGGCGCTGTTCTACACCAGCATCTTCGGTGCGCAAAAGGCCCCGATGGTCGATGTGGCCGATCCGGACGGGCTGGTGCGGTCGCAGGCGGTGCAATCGGGCCGGTTGCGCATCACGCTGAACGGGGCCGAGGCGCGGCGGACGCTGGCCGGGCGGTTCATGGAAGACAGCTTCGGCTCGTCCGTCCAGCATATCGCCTTTACCACACAGGATATTTTCGCAACGGCCCGGGTGCTGGCGGCAAGCGGCTTTCCGGTGCTGACCATCGGCGCGAATTACTACGATGATGTCGAGGCGCGCTTCGGGCTGGACCCTGCGCTGGTTGCGCGGATGCGTGCGGCGAATATCCTGTATGACGAGGACGCGGGGGGCCAGTTCTTCCAGCTTTACTCCGCCCCGCGTGCCGATGGGTTCTTTTTCGAGATTGTCCAGCGTCAGGGCCGGTATGAGGGCTACGGCGCCGCCAACGCCGCCTTCCGCATCGCCGCCCAGAAACGCGCCACCCGCCCCGCCGGCCTGCCGAGGGTGTAAGGGCCCAGCCGGGCAAGATGCCTGTCGGCGGTTCCCTTGCCAGTTTTTTCGTCGCGGTCGAGGGTAAGTGGTGGCGAGGGGGGCAACCGAGGGCTTCCATCAGTTACTTGATTTTATTGTATTTTTTATGATAGCGGATGGATTGTCCCATCATTCTTACCATCATTCGGCAAAAAAAATGTGGGAATGGTCAGCCGTCATTGTGATTTTTTGACCTACCCTGTTTCCACCCGCCTGTTACGCCTTCAGCATGTTGGTAAGGTCGCTGAAGCCGGTGTCAGTCGGCATGGCGAATAGGCATTGCCGGTCGCTAGCTTCTGCCCACAGTTCCCCCACCAAGCGTTTCTCTTTCGCGTCTTCGGCCAAATGCTTGCCTTTGTATTCCACCACCAGAATACGGCCATCAGTCAGCATAGCGACGAAGTCAGGGTAGAACCGGCCACGGGATAGCTGAAGCCAGAAGGCATTCGGCTTGCGGTCCACATTGCGCACCCAGTAGCGCACCTTGGGATGGTCATCCAAGAACGCGGCACAGCGGAACTCTTCCCCTTCGGGCTTCAGGTCGCCAATGATGGGGAAGTAGTGCTTTCTGAAGGTCCGAGACCCTTTGTAGGGCTGATTATAGGCATAGGTCTGTTCATCGAAAATCAGCGCAAGGTCAGCACTCGTTTCGAACTGGGTCGCATCCACCGCGAACAGTGCCTTGAACTTGCCTTCTTCACGCTTGGCCCGAAGCGATTGGATTTCGTCGCCAAGACTGCGCCGCGCCTCGTATTTGTAGCGGGCAAGTTGGTCCAGCGTGTACCCCTTGACCTTCATAACCTCTTCAAGGGCATGATTGATGAACACCCGCGCGGCAGGCTTGGTCACGTCCGGGTGGGGAATGCCCCGGTCTATCCAGTTGACCAAGCGCGGCAGGGTCCACGCCTGTTCCTGAATGGTCATCGAAAGCTGGTCGTGCACTTCCCCCACAAAGGCAATCTTCATCTTGCCCTTGTCGGAAACGTCAATGATGCCCGATTGGGTTTCCACGCGAAAGTTGAACCGCCCAGCCCATGGCCCTACCTCGCATTCGGCAAGGTTCCACGGCAGGTCAAGGAAGTGATCCGGCCCGAACAGTTCCAAGATACCTTGGCGACGGATGCCCAAGCGCGGAACGATGAAGGGCGGCTTTTCGTCTTCCGGGGTCGCGGACGCCTGAATGCGGTTCGAACTGATGAACAGCCGGTCAATGACCTTTTCCGCGCCTTGGACTTTGGCAAAGGCAAGGTGCATCCACTTGCGTTCCTCACCGGACAAGGCCCGCTTCACCCCGATTTCCCGCGTCACCGGGTCAAACTCCACCCGCGCCCGCAACCGGGCAGGCAGCTTTTCAATCGCTTCCCGAACGGCCTCTACGGTCGCGCTGGGCGCGCCTGGCAGGGTGCCGGACTTGTGGACAAAGCCCACCTTCTCGTCTTCGAACTCAAAGGCATCATGCGCCTTGATCAGTTGTTCGGCCTCCATCCGGTCAAAGCCTGCCGCGTCCACCAAGCCATCTTTCAAACGCTCGGCCACCGTCTGAAAGCTGTTGGAAGCGACGAAGGCATAGGCGCGGTTCAGGGCATCACGTGTCTTGCGCCGTGCCTTTGGCATCCGCAGCACGCGGCCAAGGATTTGCTCCACCGCCGTTGGCGAACTCAGTTCGGCCACGGAACAGAGGATATAGGCAAACGGACAGTCCCAGCCTTCCCGCAACTTTTGCACCGTCACGACATAGCGCACCGGGCAGTCCTTGGCGAAAATGTCAGGAACAGCATCCAACTCGGCAAAGCCGGTAGCATGGATTTTGATCTGGTCGCGGGGAATGCGCTTGTCGTCGGTCAGGAACTGGACCACCGCTTCCGGGGTCAGCCGGTGCGGGTCGGTTGCTGATTTTGGCTGCGCCTGAAACAGGATGATGGGGCGAATGTAATCGCCGGTATCTGCCTCTTCCGCCTGCGCCACCATTTCCAATGAACTTTGGCAATCCAGCGCCATGCCAATGACCTTGCGCCAATCTTCATCCGTCTTCAGGGCGATGGGTAGCTTGATCATTTCTTCCGCCTTCAGTTCGGCGGCAGAGACGTGGAAGAGGATGTTTGACGGGTAAATCTCTCTGTCCACATCCTTTTTCAGTTGCGGGGTCGCGGTGAACTCCAAGATCAGCGACGGGTCGAAGCGGCTTAGTGTATCGAAGGACAGTGCAGACCGGGCATTGTGGGCTTCGTCCACAATCACCGTGGGCCGGTGCAGGCGCAGCACGTTGGCAAGCGATGCCACCGGCCTGTCTGTTCCCTCCACCCGTTCCAGCCGCGCCACCTGCGCCGGGGAAAGCCCGCTGAAATGATCCATCAGCGCGCCCGCGTCGGCATAGACCTTGCGGCCCGTGGTATCGTCCACCCGGAATGCCTGAAGGGTGCTGACAATGATGCAGGCCCCGCCTGTGGCATCTGGGCGCGACAAAGCCAAAGCCTCGGCCACGGTCAGTACAGACAGGTTGCGCCCGAACTCTGCCGCAAGTGCCGCGCGGTAGGGGTGGTCTTGGTCGCGCAGGGCGGCAAGGGTCTGGTCCAAGATAGCGGTGGACGGCACAAGCCAAAGCACCATCGGGTTGTCTGCCTGAAGATACTCCTTCGCCACAACCCCCACCGAATGCGCGGCCACAATGGTCTTGCCGCCCCCGGTCGGAATGCGGATGCAGACATAGGGCGTCTGTTCGTTGATGAACTGGGCAGGCCAGTAGGTCGCTTCGGCCACATCGGTGAAGGCGGCTTTGGCGGGGTTGTCGGCAATGCCGTCAAACTTCACCACCTTGCGCAGATAGGCCCGCAACATGCGCAACGCCTCGCGCTGGTAATGGCGCAACTCAAAGTTCACAGCGGCCATTACACCCCCTCCACCTGATAGGGGATTTGTTTGAAGACCACGCCCACCGCGCGCAGCCGGTCGGCAGAGACGGTGCAGCCTTCGGCATAGACCACGCGCAGCCCCTCAAAGCCCTCTGGGGGCGCAGGAAGGGCGGTCAGGCGGTCATGGGTCAGGACATTACCCACCGCCTCGCGTGCGGCCCCGGCATGGGCTGCATCGAACAGCAGATAGACCGCGCGACCCTGAAGGGTGCCCAACAATTCCGATTGGGCCCGGTGCGGAATGGGCACGCCCGTTTCGGAGAAGAAGATATGCGCGGCAAGGTCCGGGAAAGTGACTTCTTCGGCAATGTCCCCGAACTCGTCAAAAAGCGGCACGCCAAGGCGGCAGAAGCGGAACCCGCTGCCCAAGCCCTCCACTGGCTTTGTCGGATCACCGCCTTTGTCATATCCGGTGATCACCCGGCGCAAGCGTTCGGCGGTGACAGACGACGCAATGCCTTCGTCCATTTCCACAAGGATGAACTGCCGATTGCCGCCGTCCTGTTTGTTCACGTCAAGAACGGCATGGCCTGTAGTCGCTGAACCTGCAAAAGAGTCCAAAATTAAATCAGTCTTCTGCGTAAAGACCTCAAGAAGTCGCTTCACGAGACGCTTTGGCTTCGGGGTGTCAAACGGTGAGGCACCGTCAAAGAGTTCTTTAATTTCGAGGGTTGCCTCTTTGTTGTGTCCCGCGAACTGGTGGTCCCACCATGTATTTGGAGTAAGCCCATCCTGTACGTCAGTCAGAAATCTCTTCAACATAGGACGACCGTTGCCGGTCTTGCCAAATGTTATCCGCTTCTCTTGGAGCCATTCATCGTATTGCGCCCGGTTCATGCGCCAGTAGCGTCTAGGCGGGGGATCAAATCTATCCCCATGCGGACCCGTTATTGTGAAGACCCCCGCAGCATATGGCTTACTTGCCGAAAGGTCTTGTGCGCGCCAAGGTCCTCTCGGATCGTTGTCGTGATTTTTGTAATCTGCCTCTTGTTCAGCAGTTCTTTCAATTTTTGACACCTGAACCAATGAGGCGGTTTTTGCAAAAATGACAACGAAGTCGTGCATGTCCGATAGATATTGCGCGGTCACATTTGAGACGTATCGCTTTTGCCAGACGATATTTGCTATGAAGTTCGCTCGCCCGAAAATCTCGAACATGCATTGCAGAAGGTTGGCGTGTTCGTCATCGTCAATTGAGACGGCAATTATTCCATCCTCTTGCAAAAACTCGCGCAGAAGCCGCAAGCGAGGGTACATCATGCACAGCCATTTGTCGTGGCGGGACAGGTCTTCGGTCTCTTTGCCTACCACCTGACCCAGCCAAGCGCGCATCTCAGGCGAGTTGACGTTGTCGTTATAGACCCAGCCTTCGTTGCCGGTGTTATAGGGCGGGTCGATGTAGATGCACTTCACCTTGCCCGCATAGTAGGGCAGCAAGGCCCGCAACGCTTGAAGGTTGTCGCCCTGCACCAACAGGTTCCCGGCCTCGGGGTCGCCTGCCGAAAGCGCGCCGTCGCAGTGGACCAAACGGTAGGGCACCTCCCGGTGATGGTTCACCACCGCCTGCTTCCCGATCCAGTCCAGTGTCGGCATAACCGCCCCCGCAATACTTCGTTTTCCGCCTTGTGGCGCAAGTGTCGGACTTGGGCAACCACAAGCTACGAAACCGACTCGGGGTCAATGACTTACCGGCTTTCCAATAGCCTATAGTTCCCCGCCCAAAGCGGCCCGTTGCAACGGGTTGCACCACCGGGGTAAACCGGGGTCAACCGCCCGCCTGCATGGCCTCAAACGCGGACAAGGTTTCCAGAATGGCCTTCTTGTCGCCCGCTGAAAGGGTTGCGTCCCGCTTGTACTGCATCCCTTCAAAGCGAAGGATTGCCTCTTTGCCCTCTGCCAGATTTTTCAGGACAAACAGTTGGTGGTCATCGGGGGACACGTCGCGCCATTCCCAGATGGTAGAGTTGTTGTCGCGGTCGAACGGCCCAGAGATGAACGGATACTTCACCCCGTCCACCCAAGCCACGACATTCTCAACGAACAGCCAGTCAGAGGCGGCATACTGCACCCGCATCCGCAGCCACGGCTTTTGCCGCTCATTGGTGCCGATGTACAGAAAGGCGGTGGACCGGCTGTTGGTGTACTTTGGCTGGTTCGGGTGGTGAAACCAAGTGATGCCCTCTACCTTGTCCAGCTTCGGTTTCATTCGCCCGATGGTGGCCTTTGCCTGCTTCTGGATTTTCTGGGCGTACTCATCTGCCTTTGCCTGATACGCGGCATTCTCGGGCCGGATCACGGCAAGCAGTCCATAGATAGACTGGGCTAGTTTTGGACCTTCCCCTGCAAAAGCGTCGGCATAGCCCTGGGCTTTGGCTTCAATTTCGGCCCGGAAGGCCTCCGGCACTTCTCCACTTGCATTCAAATGGGCTAAATTGGTGCGCGCCATATCCAACTCTAACGTGTCCACCTTAGTACGGATGTACGATAAATCGCGGTCCAGCTTAGCGGCAGAATTGGCTTCGGCACTAAGTCTTTTTGCAGCCGCCTCTTCTTCGGCAACGCGCTCGGCCTCCGCCGCCCTTGCCGCTTTCGCCTCTGCTTCAACTTGCGCCTTTTGTTTGGCCTCTTCGGCCTTCGCCTGCCACTTGGATAGCCTTGCCGCCGTCTTCTCGGCCTTAACCACCGCCGCTTCGGCCATGGCTGCGTCCGCTTCCGCCACGTTCGCGGTTTCCAATATTTTCTGTTCGGCTTCAGCCGCAGCTATCATGCTATTCAGTTCGGACCGCCAAGCGTCTTCGTCCAACTCTTCCAGAAGGTCTAAGTACCGTTCTGGGTCTGAAAACTTCAGCGATGCCATTTTCTCAGGGTTGAATTTTTCAAGTTCTTCTGAAGCCATACCTAGCGCAGACATGCCAACAAGCACCATCACCGCCGCACTATAGGCGCGATTGCCAAGGCCAATCCGGGGGATGGGTTTGAAAATCGCCCAGCCTGACAAACCCAGCACGGCAACCCCAAACGCCTGCCCAAGGTAGGGGTGGATCGTCGTGACTATGGCTGCGAGAAGCATCAAGCCAAAAACGGCAGCGGTCTTTTTCAGTATGTTAACAATCACAGGATCACTCCAAATTCTGAAGTCACATCCTGCCCCTCATTCCTTGACCGAAGTTTGACGCAATCAGGGCAGGCCGTCCAAATGGTAAACGGCAGGAACTGTGCCTGCCGTCTATCGCGGTGCAACCCGTTGCAATGTCTGGACCGTGAGTCGGCCTATCGCTGAAATGGATACTTCCCCTTGGCGAACAGCTTTTCGACGAATGCCCGGTCGGTTTCGTCTTGGTTCAACACGGCCTCCACCAGTTTTCGCTCGCTTTCTGCCACTTCTTTCGGGGACGGAATGCGCAGGTTACGCAGTTCGGCCATCTTCGCCATCTCCTGATCATCGGTCATGTCGGCTTCCTTTGTGATTGGGCGCGTGGGGAAAATCCCGAAAAGCCTTCCCCCGGAAAGGCTCCAGATCAAAGCGTTTAGCGTGATCTGGAGTAGTTATTAGAGGTCTTAAACTACTGTATTCGCACTACAGTATTCACTCTGCCACCGTGGCAGTTTGCGTCTGCCTGACTGGCAGAACCACTCTGCCAACGTGGCAGTGCCTGACTGGCAGTTTGCAGGCAGATTTCCTTTTATTTCCATGGCGCAAATCCCAAATCCAACCCCACCAAGGTTCGGTCGTGGGTGCGCTTGCGAAACAGAAACCCAAGGTCTTCCATGGACTTCAGCGTGCGGAAATAGGTGCGCTCGGGCAGGCCAACGCCGGAATAGTCGTCGGTACCGTGCAGCACGTTCGCACTGGACGCGACGAAGAAGGACGTGCCCCAACCCACCGAACGGTCCAGCACATAAAACGCGACTGAAAGTTCCTGCACGCTCAGGTGTCGCCGCCAAACCCGGCTCAGGTACTGGTAGACCAACAATTTTTCCAGCGGGGACACCGCGACCCGCGCCTTCATCTTCTTCTCAATTTTGGCGACGGCCTTCTGCAAGTCTTCGCTGGGCTGGAGCATCCTCAGTTTTCGAAGGGCCTCTTCTTTGCAACGGGTTGCATCGATTTGGGAAAGGTGCTGGGCTTCATTCATGGCACGCCTCCGCCGTCTTCGCCGCATGATCCACGGGCACGACTTTGACTTTCAGAACGTATCTGCCATGGATGCCGGGGAACGGCCCGCCATGTTCAACACGCACGGTTTCAATCGGCACGCCTGCCACGCGCAACCGCCGCACATAATCGGACACCCGCGCGCCCGGTGCATCTTTGCTCGTGAAACCCTCGGTCTGGGCTTCCAACAGCTTGTCCAGCATCCACGCAATGCGCCCCCGGACAGACAGTTCGAAGGGTTCCCCCTCGGGCGGATAGATTTTGAACAGCGACGGAACGTGATTTCTTGTCATCTTCTGACCTCATGCTTGAACACGCGGACAGGCAGAGTTATCCCTTGGGTGCAAAGCGAAGAGATAAGGCCCCTGCCCGAATGTGGGTGGGGGCTTTTTAATGTGCTGTGTCGCGCTGGGCTTCTGCCGCTGCGATGCAGGCTTGGATTTCGTCCAGCTTCCATCGGGTCACACCACCAATGCGGATAGGTTGCGGGATTTTCCCTTCCTTTGCCCAGCGCCATACAGTCGAAACGCCGCACCTGAAGTGAGACGCAACTTCATCCACCGTGAACAAAGCCTTTGCTGCATCTCCAAGCGCGATGGGTCTTGCACGCCCTTCGTCAATCTTCGTTGTTGAAAGCAAGTGTCTCTTGGACATTTTCTGCATCCTGATTCGTTTCAGATGCAGACATCTTGTCTCTATCAATACTTCCGATCAGGTAGTTTATTGGTGGTTCAATAAATGCCCGTCCAACAAAGATTTGACCTTGCGGAACTCCTCCGCAATTCTTCGGTTTACCACGATAGAGCGGACGTCATTTGAACTCAGCCGAAAGGATGGATTTTCTCCGGTGGCTTCAAAATGTTCCAATGCAAACCGTTCGAAGGCCGTTGCCACAATTTCACAGGCGCTTGGACGCGCCCTAGAGTTTTGGCTTTTTTCAGCATTGTGTGTCATGCGAAGCCCAGTGTTTTTACTCACAATAAGCACTAACCAAGTGATCAGAATGTTCCTCTCTGTGTCATAGCGCCTTGTTCTTTTTTTGGGGCTTTCAATCTTTCCGGCCAGTATATCTGCCGAAAACTGCAAAACTGGCGCTGGAATATTCAGCCCATATCGCAACCAGTTTTCCGCAACGGCACAGAAAAAATCATAGGCATCCGCGTCCTCAACAGAATAATCCTTCAACTCTCTCCAGCCCTCGGTTGTTGCCTCAAACAACCAGACCCAAGATTTCCTGTCGGCAGACGGAAAGCAATTGTCAAACACCGGACGCCCAACGTGCAACTTCCAGAAAAGCAGTTCGGCGGTCAAACCCCACCTATACCGTGGTTGTCTTTCGACATATCGAAAGACTGCCGCTGCCTGTTCTATCGCTTCATCAATGGACCAAGTCGGGATCACCTGAATTATGCCCGCACCAACTGAACCACTTTTCCGGCCTTCCCAGTGGCGTACTGCGCCCAAGCCTCCATCAGGTGCCGCCGCCGTTCGAAGAGGTCAGAACGGGCATAGGCGCGCTCTACGCGGTTGCCCAGCGCGTGCGACAGTGCCGCCTCAGCCACTTCACGGTCTGCATGGGCGCTTTCGCTGCACCAGTCGCGGAAGGTGGACCGGAAGCCGTGGGTGGTCATGCCCGTGCGCTTCATTCGGTCCATCAAGGCTTTGAACACCATGTCCGACATCGGGCGGCTTTCCCCCAGCTTGGTTTTGCTCACGCTCGGAAAGATCAAATCTGCATCAAGGCCCTTCACGGCTTCCAACACCGCCAACGCCTCGTCAGTCAGGGGAACACGGTGCGGCTTGCCTGATTTCATCCGTTCGGCAGGCACGGTCCAGATACAGTCTTCAATTTCGGCCCAACGTGCACCGCGAACTTCACCGGAACGGGACGCCGTGAAAATGATGAACTCTAGCGCCCGTGCCGAAGTGCCTTCTCTGTCAGCCAATTCTGACATGAACGCGGGCAAATCCCGCCAAGGCAATGCCGCCATATGCTCGGCCTCCACCCTGACCATGGGCAATGCCTTTTTTAGGCCGTTGACCGGGTTTTCATGGGGGAAGTGCCCAGCGCCCTTTGCCCAGTCAAAAATTGTTGCCAAACGCTGTTTGACGCGGGTCGCGGTGTCGTGCTTTTCGGTCCAGATGGGTTCAAGCACTTTGTGAATGTCGGCAGGACCGATGGTTGCTATGGGCCGCTTTGCCAAGGTGGGGAAGGCAAATCGTTCCATGGAACCCAGCCAGATTTGGGCAGTTCTTGGGGAACGCCAAGTGGGTTTCAGTGTTTTGTGTACCCTCAAAGTTGCCTCTTCAAAGGTCAGGTGTTCTTTTTGGCGAATGCTAGCCGGGTCTCCACCAGCGCGTGCAACTTTCCGAAGTGCTCTCGCCGCTTCGCGTGCTTCGGCCAATCCCACCAAGGAAGCTGATCCTAGTCCGTAGTCCCGAACAACGCCGAAGACCGTCGTGCGCAGTATCCAAGATTTGCCTCCTTTTAGGCCTATCCGGAGATACAACCCGTCGCCGTCGCCATGCATACCGGGCTTCGTCAACGACTCAATTTTTCGTACTGTCAGTCTCGGCATGAAAATCGCTCATTGTTTTTACCATTAATCGACATGGGATTGAATGAGACTGATTGGAAGACGTCGATACGTCAATAGCCGTCAACGCTCTGTTTCCAAAGGCTTAACGGTATAGTTCAAGACAGGATGAAATGAGGAAGTGGTGGCGAGGGGGGGACTCGAACCCCCGACCCCGTGATTATGAGTCACGTGCTCTAACCAGCTGAGCTACCTAGCCACTGGCGGGCGTGGTATTGTGCCCTGCCGTGCCCGTCAAGGGCAATTCGTCATTGCCGCCCGTCAAGGGCAGGTCGTCGTTCCGCTGCATCGCTGGCATGCGCCACGCGCGGGCGGCCGGAGGCGGTGACGCTAAGCGTGGCTTCGATGAACATGCTGCGGCCTTCGACATCGGCCTCGCGGATATCGCGCGTGGTGGTCAGGTGCAGATCGACCGCGCCTGCGCGCAGGGCGCGGGTGGTGGCCTCGGCGGTGAGGGCGGCAAGCATTGCGGCGAGGGCGGTGTCGCGGTCGGTGAAGGTCTGGGTCCCCGTCGGCAGATGCGCGGCGAAGCGGCCTTCGGACGGGCTGGTGACGGTGCCGGTCGCGCGCTGGCTGATCTGGCCCACCACCGCGCCGATCGCATTGGCGACTCCGGCATGTTCGGGCAGGATCATCCGGCAGCCCAGCCGTTCCCCCACTGCGCCGTAATAGGCGGGGGCGGAGGCCCCCAGCCCGATCACCGGCACTGCCAGCCGGGCCGAGATCTGCATGACGCCATGATGGCCGCGCAGGCCGGCGCGGGTCAGGCTGTGGCGGGCGAGGGTTTCCGGCGCCTCACCGGCAAAGGCGGGGTCTTCGGCAAAGGCGGCCTCCAGCAGGCAATCGGCGGTCTGGCTGGTCAGCTGGTCGATGATGGCCTGCGCGAGCCTGAGCGGGTCGGTGGCAAAGCGCTCGCCCGCCCCGGTGCGGCGGCGGCCCATGAGGCGGAGGGCCTTTTCCGCCGCCAGCGCGTCCCATGTATCGACCCGGCCCAGCGCATGGCTGGCATCCGAGGGCGTGACACCGGCGATCATCACCAGCCCGCGCGCCACCAGCCGGTCGAGCGCTGCCACCTCCAGCCGCGAGGTCAGGGCCTGGGTCAGCGGCACCGGCTGGGCGATCCGGGCCATCAGCGTTGCCTCACGCGCGGTCAGACCGCCCTGCGGGCCCTGCATCGGGATGACAAAGCGCCCGTCATGTTCGCCCGCCACATCGCTGGACAAGGCGCGGTCCAACGCCGCATGGACCATTGCGCCATGGTCCTGCGCCAGCAGCGAGACCGGGATCAGGCGGCGCGGGCCGAGGCGCAGGCCACCGGTCAGCCCTTCGGTGATCAGATGCACCTCGCTGTCGCCGCCAAGGCCGGTGGTGCGCATCGCCACCGCCTCGACCATGGTGCGGAAACCGCCAACCCGCGCGCCGTGTGGGTCAATCTCGGGCAGGCCGTCGCGCAAAAGGGCGACATCGGTGGTGGTGCCGCCGATGTCACTGACCAGCGCATCGGTGGCCCCGGTCAACCAGCGCGCGCCGACGATGCTGGCGGCGGGGCCGGAGAGGATGGTCTCGATCGGGCGCTCGCGCACCATGGCGGCGGAAATCAGCGCGCCATCGCCGCGCACCGCCATCAGGGGGGCATGGATGCCGATGGCGGTGAGATGGCGCTCGCAGGCGGCAACCAGACGGTCGATCATGCCGATCAGCCGGGCATTGAGCACCGCCGTCAGCGCGCGTTTGGGGCCGTTGAGATTGGCGGAAAGCTCGTGGCTGCAGGTGACGGGCCGCGCGGTGACGCGGCGGATCAGATCGCGGGCGGCAATTTCATGCGCCGGGTTGCGGGTGGCGAAACGGGCGGCGACGGCGTAGCCCATCACCTGATCGCCTTGCGCGTGAAGGCTTTGCTCCAGTGTCGCAAGGTCCAGCGGGGCCAGTTCCTGCCCGGCGTGGCCATGGCCGCCCGCAAGGCGCAGGATCTGGTCGCCGCGCAAACCCTCGTCCAGACCGGCGCGGGCCTCATCCCCGGCATCAAAGCCGATGAAGACCAGTGCGATACGCCCACCCTGCCCTTCGACCAGCGCATTGGTGGCAAGGGTGGTGGAGAGCGAGACCAGCGCGATCTCGCTGGCGGCAACGCCCGCCATTGCCAGCGCCGCATCCACCGCGCCGCCGATGCCGATGGCCAGATCATTGCGCGTGGTCAGCGCCTTGGCCTTGCCGATCACGCGGGTTGCGGCATCATCCACGATCACCGCATCGGTATAGGTGCCGCCCGTGTCCACCCCCAGAAAATAGCCCATCGCCCGCCGCCCCTGCTGTTCTGCCTGTCAGCTAGGCCATCGCTGCGCAAAGATCACCCCCGGCTGCGACATTTGCGGTCGCGGATCGGCCAGCAGGGCGCTTATCGGTCCATATCCGTCCCTCTGCGCGAGTTGCGCCCTTCCCCAGCGCAAGACGCGCCCGCAAGGGAGCGCCGAGCCGGGGTTTGCCCTTTGCCGCGTCGGGCGCTAGGCTGGCGGAAAACGGGGCACAGAACATGCGGGCAGGTCTGATCTTTGTGATGCTGGGGATGGCACAGCCGGGGGGCGCGCAATCTCTGAACACCAGTGAGCAGGACAATTCCACGGAGAGGGTTGAGATGACTGCGATGGGAACCGAGCAGGGGTTTGCGCAGTGGCTGACCGGCTTCCGCCCGCGCGCGCTGGAGGCGGGGATTGCGCCCGATGCGTTGGAACGCGCGTTGCGGATGGCCCGGTTCAACCCGAAGATCATCGAGCGTGACCGCAACCAGAATGAGTTCACCAAGACGATCTGGGACTACCTTGACACTGCCGTATCGGATGACCGGGTGGCACATGGCAAGCGGGCGCTGGCGCAGCATGGCGTGCTGCTGGAGCGGATCGAGGCGGAATATGGCGTGGACCGCCATGTGGTGGCGGCGATCTGGGGGCTGGAATCGGCCTATGGCAGCTTTCGCGGCGATATCCCCACGATCGAGGCTCTGGCCACGCTGGCCTATGACGCCCGGCGGGCAGCGTTTTTCGAAGAACAGCTGATCGCGGCGCTGAGGATCATTGAAAGCGGCGATGTGACGCCTGACGCGATGCGCGGCAGCTGGGCGGGCGCGATGGGGCATACGCAGTTCATGCCGACCAGCTGGTGGGCCCATGCGGTGGACTTCAACGGGGATGGCAAGCGCGATGTCTGGTCGGACGACCCGACCGATGCGCTGGCCTCCGCTGCGGCCTATCTGCGGCACTGGGGCTGGACCAATGGCGCGCTCTGGGGGCTGGAGGTGCGCCTGCCCGAGGCGTTCGATTACGAGCAGACCACCGAGCGGGTGAAAAAGCCTGTGGCCGAGTGGGCGCAGATGGGGGTGGCCCCCATGGCAGGCGGTGATCTGCCGGATCATGGTCTGGCCTCGGTGCTGCTGCCCGGTGGCGCGCGTGGCGCAGCGTTCTTGATCTTTTCCAACTTTCAGGTGATCGAGCGCTACAACACCGCCGATGCCTATGTGATCGCGGTGGGCCATCTGGCCGACCGTTTGCGGGGCGCCCCCCCGATTGCGGCCAGCTGGCCGCGCGCGTTGCGGGCGCTGTCCCTGGCGGAGCGGATGGAACTGCAGGAGCGGTTGGGTGCGGCCGGGTTTGATCCGAAGGGTGTGGACGGGCGGATCGGGCCGAACACGATTGCGGCGGTGAAGGCGTTCCAGCGCGCCAATGGGCTGGTTCCGGATGGCTATGCCAGTCTGGATGTTCTCGACCGGCTGCGCTGATTGCAGCGGCAGGAGCCTCCGGCGGGAGTATTTGGGAAGCAGCAATTCAATGCGGTCGGACCCAGGCGGGTTGCCGGTCGCCGGGCTGCGCCGTCGCGCTGAACACCGCGCGGGCGATGGCGCGGGCAAGACAGGTGGCCGCGGCATGGCCGAGCTGGAAGCTGTCGGTCAGCGGATCGGTCAGCGCGCGCGCGCCGGTGGCGGCGGCAAAGACCAGATCGCCGTCGAGCGGGGTGTGCGAGGGCACAATCGCACGAGCCATGCCGTCATGCGCGGCGATGGCCATACGCTGCGCCTGTGCCTGGGTGAGGGCGGCATCGGTGGCGACGATGGCGATGGTCGTGGATTCGCCCATCCGTTTTTGCGGCAGAGGGGCGTCTTGGTGTGGGAAGCCGGGGGCGGGGCCGAGGGCGCCGAATTCGTCGCCTTCCTCCCATGGGGCGGCCCAGAAGTGGCGGCTGTCGCCGACCGTGGTGGAGCCGAGGGCGTTGACCGCAACCAGTGCACCGACGGTCAGGCCCGAGGGCAGCACGGCCGAGGCGGAGCCGATGCCGCCTTTCCAGTTCTGCGTGGCCGCGCCATAGCCTGCGCCTGCCGTGCCGAGGGTGAGATCGGCGCTTGCGGCGTGCAGGGCTGCCGCGCCCAATGCGGTGTAGGGGTTGCGAGCCCAGGCCTTGTCGCCGCCGTTCAGCAGGTCGAACAGGATCGCGCCGGGCACGATCGGCACCCGCTGCCCCCCCACCGCAAAGCCGCGTCCCACGGCGCGCAGCGCATCGGCCACACCGGAGCAGGCGTCGAGGCCAAAGGCCGAGCCGCCCGACAGCACCAGCGCATCCACTTCTTGCACCAGCCGGTCGGGGGCGAGCAGATCCGTCTCGCGCGTGCCCGGCGCGCCGCCCATCACATGCACGGCGGCGGTGAAGGGGCGGTCGGCGGTCAGCACGGTGACGCCCGAGCGCAAGGCGGTGTCATACGCCTGCCCGACCAGCAGGCCAGGGACATCGGTGATCAGGTTTCGGGGTCCGGGGCGCATGGGCCAAGGGGGCGGCAAAGTGCTACGCTTGGCAAGACAAATCTGGTGCCCGGACTTCCCCCTGACAGCGGGCTGTGCGACGCTGCGGCAAATCACGGAGGGGCTGCGGATGCACAAGGTAGCGGTGGTCACGGCAGCCCGGTCGGGGATTGGGGGCGGCCTGATGCGCGATTGGCTTGATCTGGCCGGGCGGATGCTGCTGGCGGTCCTGTTCGCGGGCGGGGCCGTGCAAAAGCTGGCCGACCCCGCGCCGGTGCAGGCGATGCTGGCCGGGGTGGGCTTGCCCGAGGCACTGGTCTGGCCGGTGGCGGCGTTCAACCTGATCGCGGCGCTGGGCCTGTTGCTGGGGCCGCGCGTGGTGCTTTGGGCGGGGTCTCTGGCAGTCTATTGCTTGGTGACCAGCTATTTCCACTGGCAACTTCGGGCAGACCCTTGGCAGGTGACGATCATGGTCAAGAACTGGTCGGTTGCCGGGGGGCTGCTGATCCTTGCCGCGGCGGGGCCGGGGCGGTTCGTGATCCGGCGCTGAGCGCGCAGGCGCACAGCTGCCCCGCAGTTCGGTGCCATTGCCGATATCGGCGTGGCACCTTACCATTTTCGCGAACATGCCAAATCAGATGGGTAGCGACATGACCGACACTGCTTACGTTCCGCCAAGGGTCTGGACCTGGGACAAGGAAAACGGCGGGCAATTTGCCAGCACCAACCGTCCAATTGCGGGCGCGACCCATGACAAGGATCTGCCGCGCGGCGAGCATCCGTTCCAGCTTTACTCGCTGGCCACGCCCAACGGGGTGAAGGTGACGATGATGTTTGAAGAGCTGCTGGAGGCGGGGCATGCCGCCGAATATGACGCCTGGATCATCCGGATCGGCGAGGGCGACCAGTTCGGCTCGGGGTTTGTGGGCGCGAACCCCAATTCCAAGATTCCGGCGCTGATGGACTATTCCGGGAATACGCCAGTGCGGGTGTTCGAGTCCGGGTCGATCCTGATCCATCTGGCCGAGCGGTTCAGGGCGTTCCTGCCTGCTTCAGGTTCGGCGCGGACCGAGGTGATGAACTGGCTGATGTGGCAGATGGGGTCGGCGCCGTTTCTGGGCGGTGGATTCGGGCATTTCTACGCCTATGCACCGGAGAAATACGAGTACCCGATCAACCGCTATGCGATGGAGGTCAAGCGGCAGCTGGATGTTCTGGACCGGGAGCTGGCCGGGCGCGCCTATATCGCGGGCGATGATTACAGCATCGCCGATATGGCGATCTGGCCTTGGTATGGCGGGCTGGTGCTGGGGCGCGGTTATGATGCAGCGGAGTTTCTGGATGTGAAGAGCTATCGCCATGTGGTGAAATGGGCGGAGCGGATCGACGCGCGCCCGGCGGTGGTCCGGGGGCGCAAGGTGAACCGCGACTGGGGCGAGCCGCACGAGCAGCTGCCCGAGCGCCATTCGGCAGCGGATTTCGACGGGCTGTAACCGTCGGATGGTGGGTGCAGAGCACCCACCCTACCCCACTACGGCACAGTGCAGCGCAGTAGGGTGGGTGCTTTGCACCCACCTCCCCTTGCGGCAGGCGGTGGTGCCGGGCATACTCCGGTCGAGCCGTGGCGATGGCGTCGCCACAAGGGGAAACCCCCGCTGCTTGCGGCTTTGCCGTTTTCGTCCTGCACGCCGGGACCTTTCGGGGTTCCGGACGCATGTCCGGCCCCATGAATGAGGTCTGACATGGAACTGATCCGCCCTGACCACTACCGACTGTACAACGGTGTCGCGAAAGATGCCCTGCCTTTTGACGACGCGGAATACGCCGACCGCCTTGCCGGCCTGCGCGACATCATGGAACTGCACGGCCTTGATGCCGTGGTGCTCACCTCCATGCACAACGTCGCCTATTACTCGGGTTTTCTGTATTGTTCCTTCGGCCGGCCTTATGCCTGTGTGGTGACTGGCACCGATTGCATTACCGTCAGCGCGGGCATTGATGCGGGCCAGCCTTGGCGGCGCTCTGTCGGGGACAACATCACCTATACCGACTGGACGCGCGACAATTTCTGGCGCGTGGTGGCACGCCTGACCGGCACCGGCCGCGCGATCGGATGCGAGGCGGATCACCTGACGATGGAGCGGGCGGAAAAGCTCAACACCTTCCTCAAGCCCAAGCGCGGCATGGATATCGCCCCCGCCACGATGCAGCAGCGCATGGTGAAATCGCCTGCCGAGATCGCGCTGATCCGGCACGGGGCAGATGTAGCCGACATCGGCGGCCATGCCATCCGCGAGGCGATCCGGGTGGGGACGACCGAACTTGAGGTCGCGATCGCGGGTCGCGACGCGATGGAGCGCGAGATTGCCAGACGCTTTCCCGATGCCGAGTATCGCGACACCTGGGTCTGGTTCCAGTCGGGGCTGAATACCGACGGCGCGCACAACCCGGTGACCAACCGCAAGCTGCGGCGTGGCGATATCCTCAGCCTCAACTGTTTCCCGATGATCTCGGGCTATTACACCGCACTGGAGCGCACGCTGTTTGTCGGTGAGGTGGATGAGGACAGCCTGAAAATCTGGCAGCACAATATCGCCGCGCATGAATACGGCATGACCCTGCTTCGGCCCGGCAGCAGCTGTGCGGAAATCACCGGCAAGATCAACGCCTTCCTGGCCGAGCGTGACATGTTGCAGCACCGCACTTTCGGCTATGGCCACAGCTTCGGCATCCTGTCGCATTATTACGGGCGCGAGGCGGCGCTTGAACTGCGCGAGGATGTCGATACCATGCTGGAACCCGGCATGGTGGTCAGCATGGAACCGATGCTGACGATTCCCCATGGCCAGCCGGGTGCGGGCGGCTACCGCGAACATGATATCCTGATCATCACTGATGATGCGCCGGTAGATATCACGCACTATCCCTACGGCCCGGCGTTCAACGTGGTGGGGTAAACGAAAAGGCCGGGGAAAATCCCCGGCCCTCGGTCTTGTCGCGTTTCGCGCTCAGGCGCGTTTGATCAGCCGGATCAGGAACAGCAGGATCACTGCCCCCAGCGTGGCCGCGATGATCGAGCCGAGAATTCCGCCGCCGAGCCCGAGCCCGATGCGTGGGAACAGGAAGCCGGCGATCAGCGCGCCGACGATGCCGACAACGATGTTGCCCAGCAGGCCAAAGCCGTAGCCTTTTACGATTTGTCCGGCCAGCCAGCCGGCAATCGCACCGACCAGCAGAATGATAAGAAGTGCTTCAATACCCATCATAGTCCCTTTCTGATGCCCCGCTTGCGGGGGCTATGATCACAAACTCTTGTAACGGCAAAATGGTTCCCGGCAAAATTCCGCCAATATGAAAATTCGCACAACCGACATTTGCCTGTCATCGGCCTGCAATCAAACCGGCCCAAGCCTCGCGCAGATTTCCCATCCCAACGAGGACCGATCCGATGCCGATCAAGACCCTTGGCCTGACCTCTGCCCTGGCCATCTTTGCCGCCTTTCCGGCGCTGGCCGAGATGAACTTCAACCGCATTGCCAGCTTTGCCACCCCGGACAACATGGCGGCGGGCGAGGATCTGGCCCGTGAGACCAGCGCCGAGATCATTTCGGCCTCCGAAGATGGCATGACGCTGGTCTATACCGACAGCCCGCTGGGCGTGATCGGCCTGATCGACATCACCGACGCAAGCGCGCCCAAAGCCATGGGCAACATCGATGTGGGCGGCGAGCCGACGACGGCGGTGTTCATTGGCGACAAGATCTTCAGCGGGGTGAACACATCGGAAAGCTATGCCAATCCGTCGGGCAAGCTGGTGACGATCGATCCTGCCACCCGTGCGATCACCGCGGAATGTGATATCGGCGGCCAGCCCGATGCGGTGGCCAAGGCCCCGGACGGGTCTTTCCTGGCGATCGCGATCGAGAACGAGCGGGATGAGGATCTGGGCGATGGCGGTCTGCCGCAGATGCCTGCCGGCTATGTGGTGAAATTGCCTGTCGTGGACGGTGTTGCCGACTGCGCGGCACAGCTCCGCATCGACCTGACCGGCCTTGCCGACATCGGCGGCGAAGACCCGGAGCCGGAATATGTCGATGTAAACGCAGCGGGCGAGATCATCGTTTCCCTGCAGGAAAACAACCATCTGGTGGTGATCGGGGCCGATGGCACAGTGACCAACCACTTCAGCGCCGGTGAGGTCGAGGTTTCCGGCATCGACACCAAGCGCGATGGCCGTCTGGATTTCACCGCCACCAAGGGCGCGGTGCCGCGCGAACCCGATGCGATCGCCTGGATCGACGGCGACCACTTCGCCACCGCGAACGAGGGCGACTGGAAGGGCGGCAGCCGCACCTGGTCGATTTTCCACAAGGATGGCACGCTGGTCTGGGATTCGGGCGCCTCGCTGGAACGCGCGATTGCCGAAATCGGCCACTACCCCGAACACCGCAGCCACACCAAGGGCACCGAGCTTGAATCGGTCAAGTTCGACACATTCGGCGGCGTGCCGATGGCCTTTGTCGCCTCGGAACGCGGCTCGGTCATCGCGGTCTATGACCTGACCGACCCGACCAGCCCGGTGCTGAAACAGCTGCTGCCCTCGGGCATCTCGCCCGAAGGCATCGCCACCATTCCGGCCCGCAACCTGCTGATCACCGCCAATGAGGTGGACCTGCGCGAGGATGGCGGCGCTCCGGCCCATGTCATGCTCTATGAACTGACGGAAAGCCCCGCCGCCTATCCGATGCTGACCAGCGCCGGTTCCGATCCGCTGATCGGCTGGGGCGCTTTGTCGGGCCTGACCGCCGGCACCGAGCCCGGCCAGCTCTATGCCGTTTCAGACAGCGTTTACGGCGCAATGCCGCGCATCTACACCATCGACGCCACCCAGACCCCGGCGAAAATCACCGCAGCACTCGACATCACCCGTGGCGGCGACCGGGCACAGAAACTCGATCTGGAAGGCATCGCGCTGGACGGCAAGGGCGGCTTCTGGCTGGCCTCCGAAGGCCGCACCGACCGTCTGATCCCGCATGCGATCTACAATGTGAACGACAAGGGCGAGATCAAACAGGAAATCGCCCTGCCGTCCGAGCTGCTGACGCATGAGATCCGCTACGGGTTCGAAGGTATCACCGTGGCCGGTGACTGGCTGTGGATGGCGGTGCAGCGCGAATGGAAAGACGATCCGAAAGGCATGGTCAAGCTGCTGGGCTACAACACCGCCGACAAGAAATGGGGTGCTGTGCACTACCCGCTGGATACCGCTGCCGAAGGCGCCTGGATGGGCCTGTCGGAAATCACCCTGCACGGCGACTGGGTCTATGTCATCGAGCGTGACAACCAGATCGCAGGCAAGGCGCAGACCAAGAAGCTCTACCGTGTTCCCGCAGCCGAAATGCAGCCCGCCGAGCTGGGCGGCACCCTGCCGGTGGTGACCAAGGAACTGGTCCGCGACTTCCTGCCCGATCTGGCGGTGACCAACGGCTATACGCAGGAAAAGATCGAAGGCTTTGCCATCGACGCTGCCGGGATCGGCTGGGTGGTGACCGACAATGACGGCGTGTCCGACTCCTCGGGCGAGACGCTGTTCTGGTCGATCGGCGCGGTGAACTGACCGAAACCACGGGCGCGGGGGACGCCCCCCTCGCCCGCCGCATCACACCCGCCCTATCACAATCATGCAACGATTCACCGATCCGGACAGGAAACGCTGTCCGGGTCTTTCCGTTTTGCAAAACCTCATGATAGGTAACAATCGACTCGCATTATCAAGGCCTCCAATGTCTTTTGCCCCCTTCAGCCGCCGCAGCTTTCTCACCCTGTCCGGTTTTGCCGCGCTTTCGGCCTGTGCGCCCGCCGTGCCCGGCTCGGATCAGCCGATCTTTTCAGCCGGTTTCCTGCCCGGTTACGGCCCGATCTTCGACAGCGGTTTTGCGCTGCCCGGCGTGCCGGGCCAATACACCCAAAGCCCGAACCGCAGGATCACCGGCCAGTATCTGGGGGAGCAGCCGATCGGCACGATCGACGTCGATCCCTATTCGAAGTTCCTGTATTTCGTGCGTGAGGGGGCAAACTCGGTGCGCTATCCCGTGGGCGTGGGCCGGGCCGGGCTGGCCTTTGCCGGCAACGGCACCATCCAGTTGAAACGGAAATGGCCGGGCTGGACACCGACGCGCAACATGATCCGGCGCGAACCCGAGGTGTATGGCCCCTTTGCCAGGGGTATTCCGGGTGGACTGCGCAGCCCGCTTGGCGCGCGGGCGCTGTATCTGTTCAAGGGCGGGCGTGACACCTATTTCCGTATCCATGGCACCAATGACATGGAATCCATCGGCAATTCCGGCTCGGCTGGCTGTATCCGCATGTTCAATCAGGACATCATCGACCTGTTCGAGCTGGTGCCGGTCGGTGCCCCGGTCCACGTCCGCACCGAGGCCGAAGCGCTGCGGGTGGACCCCGAGAATTTCGGGCGCGGCCTTGACCTGCCGTCGCGCACGGTTGACCCGGAGCTGATCTACGGACCCGACGCCAATACGCAGGCCCCGGTGTTCGATGACCCGCGCGACGGTGCGCCGGTTGCCGGCGGCGACTATGTAGGGCTGTAATTTTACGCGCTGCCTTTGATCCTTGGTCAAGGGCAGCGCCATCCTCTTCCCTTTCGCTGCGGCCCCGGCAATAGTCCGCCGCATGACATCCTCGCGCCCCCTCTGGCTGATCGCCGCCCCCGCCGTGTTTCTGGTCCTGTGGTCGGCTGGCTTTGCCATTGCCAAAGTGGGGCTCGACCATGCTGAGCCGATAACGATCCTGGCGCTGCGCTACTGTCTGGTGCTGGTTGTCTTGCTGCCCTTTGCCCTGACCCTGCGCCCGCCGATGCCCGCGACCTTGCGCGGCTGGCTGGATGTGGCGGTGGTCGGCTTCCTGATTCAGGTTGGCTATTTCGGCCTGTGCTATCTGGCGTTCAAATCGGGGGTATCGGCGGCAGGTGTGGCGATTGTGGTCTGCCTGCAACCCATTCTGGTGGCGCTGATCGCGCCGCGATTTGTCGGCGAAATCGTCAGTCGCCGTGCCTGGGCCGGGCTGGGCCTTGGGCTGGCGGGGGCATTGGTGGTGATCCTGGCGCGCGCACAGGTGCAGGCGGAAAATCCATGGGGCCTGCTTTTGGCGGTGGGGGGGCTGCTGGGCATCACGGCGGGCACGCTTTATGAAAAGCGCTTCGGGGTCAGTCAGCATCCGGTAACGTCGAACCTGATCCAATATGCGGTGGGGGCTGCGTTCACCCTGCCAATCGCGCTGTTGACCGAAAGCCAAAGCATATCATGGGATGCCGAATTCATCGCCGTGATGGCCTATCTGGTGATCGGCAATTCGTTGCTGGCCATGTCGCTTCTTCTCGCCATGATCCGGGTGGGCGAGGTCAGCCGGGTATCAGCGCTGTTCTATCTGGTGCCCGCCATGTCGGCGCTGTTCGCCTGGCCGCTTCTGGGCGAGGCGATGCCGTTTATGGCGTGGCTCGGCCTTGGCCTTGCGGGCGCGGGCGTGGCGATGGTCAGCCGCAAGGCCAGGCCACCTAGGCCCGTATGACGTAATCCTTCAGCGTGGTTTCCACCACTTCCCAGACCCCCGCAAAACCGGGGCGGATGATGAAGCTGTCGCCGGCGCGCAGATGGGTTTCGGACCCGTCGTCCCCGCGCAGGACCGAATGGCCCGACAGGATGTGCACATATTCCCATTCGGCATAGGACACCCGCCACGCACCGGGGGTAGATTGCCACATGCCGCAGTAGAGGCCGTCCACCTCCTCGATGTTCCATGTGGTATGCACCGGATCGCCAGACACCACCTTTTCGGGGTCGGGCCGTTCTTCTTCGGGTGCTGTGGCAGCACGGGTCACGGGTTGGATCAACGTCACGTCGGCCTCCGGATTCTTGCTGATGCCATGGGGCACAGTCGCCCCGGCTCCGTCAAGCCCGCCCGATACGCCGCGCTGCGGCGCAATATTCTTGCGCATCCCGGCGCTGTCATGCACTGATGTCGGGCAGTTTATGGACGCCCCCGCGGCGTCACAGGCAGGAGACGATCATGAGCGCCACCACCCCCGTCCGCCCGGTTCTGCCGCCCGATATCAAGGCCCGAAAGGGGGGCGCGCCCTTGGTGGTGCTGACGGCCTATACCACGCCGATGGCGCGGCTGGTCGATCCGCATTGCGATATGGCGCTGGTCGGCGACTCGCTTGGCATGGTGCTGCATGGCATGCCGTCCACCGTTGGTGTGACGATGGAGATGATGATCCTGCACGGCCGCTCGGTTGTGCGCGGGTTGTCAAAGGCAATGGCAATCATCGACATGCCCTTCGGCAGCTATGAGGAAAGCCCGGCCCAAGCCTACCGCAACGCCGCCCGGCTGATGGCGGAAACCGGCGCGCCGTGCGTGAAGCTGGAGGGCGGGGTGCATATGGCCGAGACCATTGCTTTCCTGACCGCGCGCGGGGTGCCGGTGATGGCGCATATCGGCCTGACGCCGCAATCGGTGAACACCCTTGGCGGCTACAAGGTGGTGGGCCGCGATGGTGAGGCCGAAAAGGTGATGGCCGATGCGAAAGCTTGCGAGGCGGCGGGGGCGTTCGCCATCGTGCTGGAAAAGGTGCCGCAAGGGCTGTCGGGCCGGATCACGGCGGCACTGGGCATCCCCACCATCGGTATCGGCGCCGGGGTGGATTGCGACGGTCAGGTGCTGGTGATCGACGACATGCTGGGCCTGTTCACCGACTTCCGCCCGAAATTCGTCAAACGCTATGCCGAACTGGGCAGGCTGGCCGATGCCGCCATCGCCACCTATGCCGCCGAAGTGCGTGCGCGGGAATTTCCCGGCCCCGAACATGCCTTTGCCGATGTGCTGCCCGTGAAAGCCAAGCCGTGACCTTGCCCACAATCGTCCGCACCGTCGCCGCGCTTCGCGCTCATACCCGCGCCTGGCGGGCCGAAGGCTCCGTCATCGGCGTTGTGCCCACCATGGGGGCCCTGCATGATGGCCACCTGAGCCTTGCCCGTGCCGCAAGGCGCGATTGCGACCGGGTGATCACCACAATCTTCGTCAACCCGATGCAGTTCAACAACCCCGATGACCTGCTGAAATACCCCCGCACCGAAGAAGCCGATGCCGCGCTCTTGTCCACCGTGCCGGTGGACCTGATCTTTGCGCCCGCGCGCGAAGAGGTTTACCCGGAAGGCTTCAAAACCGTGGTTTCCGTCGCAGGCGTGTCCGAACCGCTGGAGGGGCGGATGCGCCCCGGTCATTTCGACGGGGTGGCGACGGTGGTGACCAAGCTCTTTGGCATGACCATGGCCGACCGGGGCTATTTCGGCCAGAAGGACTGGCAGCAGTTGCAGGTCGTGCTGCGCCTTGTGCGCGACCTGAACATGGCCGTGCATATCGTCGGCTGTGAGACGATCCGTGAGTCGGACGGATTGGCGATGTCGTCGCGCAATGTGCGGCTGACGGCCGAAGGTCGGGCAAAGGCGGGCGTGCTTTACGCGGCGATCACGGCGGCGGCCGAGGATATTCGCGCCGGGCAATCCGACCGCATGGCCATCCGCGAAGCCGCCGAGGCAATCCGCGCCGCAGGCTTCGAGCGGGTGGAGTATATCGAGCTGCGTGACGCCGCCACCCTGATGCCCTCGGACGACCCCGCCAGCCCGCGCCGGATGCTGGCCGCCTGCTGGCTCGATGGCGTGCGGCTGATCGACAACATCCCGGTTTAGGCCGGTCAGGCACGGCACCGGCAAGCCGACCTGCACAAACGGGCACACGCCTTCCATCAGCGTCGTTTTCAAATCCAATGCGCGCGACTGACCGCAGAACCCCTGCTTCTTACCCTTTCATCTGTTCTTAAATATCCCGGGGTCTGGGGCAGAGCCCCAGTCCAACCTCACCACCAGCGCCACGCCAAAAGGCTGCCCGCTCACAGCCCACCGCTGAACCGCCCGTAAGCGCCTTGCGAAAACACCAGCGGTGCCCCCTCCCGGTACGCCGCGCGCAGCACGCGCCCCACCACGATCAGATGATCGCCGCCCTCATGCGTCGCGTGTTGCGCGCAGTCGAACCGGGCCAGCGCGCCATGGATTACCGGCACGCCTTCGCCATTCACCTCATGGCTCAGCCCGTGAAAGCCATCTCCCCCGCGCCCGAAACGGGTCACCCATCCGGCGTGATCCGCATCCAGCACATGGATCGCATAATGCTGCGCCTGCGCGTAATGCACAAACCGGCTGGAGCCCTTCGCGGGCGACCACAGTACCAACGCTGGTTCCAGCGAGACGGCGGCAAAGCTGTTGGCGGTGAACCCCATCGGTCCCTCTGCCGTGGCGCAGGTCACCACGGTGACCCCGGTGGCGAACCGCCCCAGCGCATCGCGGAACGCGCGCGGGTTGCCCTCTGGTGTGAACTGCATCCCGGTCATCAAGGCTCCATCCGCCGTCACGCCACTTCATGCCCCATGGCATGGGTATAGAGCTCGAACCAGGTCTGGCGATCCATTTCGACCCGGCAGGCGTCAGAAAGTTTCCCGATCCGCTCAAGGCTGTTGGTCCCCATCACCGGAATGATCCGCGCCGGATGGCGCAACAGCCATGCCACCGCCACCGCCGACCAGTCGGTGCCCTGCTCGCCCGCGATCCGGTGCAGCGCGTCGCGCAGGCGCAGATCAGCCCCGGAAAGCAGGCTGCCCCCGGCCAGCGGGCTCCATGCCATCAGCGGCTGGCCATTGCGTTGGTGAAAGGCGATATCGCCATTGGTGAAGGCAGCATGCGCGCTCAGGCTGACCTCGATCTGGTTGGTGACCAGCGGGGATTTCATCGCCGATTGCAGCAGCTCAAAGTCCCAGGGGCGAAAGTTCGACACCCCCACTGCCAGCACCTTGCCAGCGGCGACCAGCGCATCCAGTGCCGCGCCGGTCTCGTGATGATCCATCAACGGATCGGGGCGGTGGATCAGCAACAGGTCAATCCGGTCGGTCGCCATGTCGCGCAACGACGTCTCGACGCTGGCGGTGATATGGGCGGCGGAAGTGTCGTAATATTTCACCCGGGCGGCGGCATGGCGGCCGGCGGGGGCGACGATATCGCATTTGGTGACAATCTCGATCCGGTCGCGCAGGCCGGGGGCCGCGCGCAGCGCCGCGCCAAGGATCGCCTCGGCGGTATAGCCGCCATAGATATCGGCCTGATCCATGGTGGTGATGCCCTGTTCAAGGCAGACCTCCACCTTGGCCTGCACATGCGCGGGCGAGGTGTCAGAGTCATCGCCCAGCCGCCACATGCCATAGACAAGACGCGAGAGCGAGACTTCGGGGAGAAGGGCGATCTTTTCCATCAGCGGCGGGGTCCGTTTCCTAAAGGGGTGGCGGGGGTGCTGGCGGGCACCCGGCCATATTCATGGGGCAAAGAGCAGGTTTTCAGCTGCGGCAACACCTTGGTGCCGAAGTGGTCACATTCCTCGAGATGGGGATAGCCCGAAAAGATGAAAGCCCGGATGCCCATTTTGCGATAGTCTTCGAGCTGGCTCAACACCTGATCGGTCGATCCGACAAGCGCCGCGCCACAGCCCGACCGCGCCCGCCCGATCCCGGTCCACAGATGCGGCTCGGTATAGCCGAACTGGTCGGCCAGCTCCCGCGCCCGCGCCTGATGCGCGACACCCAGCGAAATGGAGTCATGTGCCCGATCGCGGATCAGCTTGCCGTATTCGTCATCCAGCTTGCTGGCTATATGCTCGGCATAGTCCCGCGCCTCGGCTTCTGTGTCGCGCACGATCATGTGGACACGCAGGCCATAGTCCAGCGTCCGGCCATGGGCGGCGGCGCGGGCATGCACATCGCGCATGCGCTGCGCCAGCATATCCTTGGTTTCGGGCCACATCAGATACACATCGCATTGCGCACCGCAAAGCTCCAGCGCATCGGGGGAATAGCCGCCGAAATACAGCAAGGGCCCGCCGTTCTGCTGATACGGCCGGGCCGGATCGGCGCTGATCTTGCTGATCTGATAGACCTCGCCCGAATACTCGATGTGATCGCGCGTCCAGGCCTGCCGCAGGATCTCCACCACCTCATGGCTGCGCCGGTAGCGGAATGCGCTGGGGGCGACCTCGCCGGGGAAATCCGACGAGATGACATTCAGCGTCAGCCGCCCTTGCAGCATGTGGTCCAGCGTCGCCACGGTGCGGGCCAGCATCACCGGCTGCATCTCGCCGCAACGGATAGCGGCGAGGAAGTTGATCGAGGTGGTGATCGGCGCACAGCCCGCAACGAATGAAAGGGTATCCTGCCCCACCTGATAGGAGGACGGGCACAGGATGTTGCGAAACCCATGGCTTTCAGCCCGCTGCACGATACCGGAACAATGCGCCCAGCTGGACCGCAAGGCCGGGTCGGGCACGCCGAGATATTCGTAATCATCCGAACACAGGGCCGCGAACCAGCTGACCTCGCTCGCCTCCAGATCCGCCGAAGTGACGGGCACCACTGTCATTGCTTTTCCCTCCCTGAAATCCCTTGCCGGGGACTCATCTTTCCTCTTGCGTAGCATCGGATTTTCTATAGATCAATCGTATATCAATTTACGGACAGCGAATGTCAGTTCCCGGCGCCCTGCCCCTGTATCTGCAGATAAGCGAGCTGTTGATCCGCGACATTGCGTCGGGCCGGTTGATCGACGGCGAACGCTTGCCGCCCGAACGGGAAATGGCGGCGGGTCTGCACATTGCCGTCGGCACCTTGCGGCAGGCGCTGCAGGCACTGGCGGCCAAGGGATTGATCGAGCGGATACAGGGGTCGGGCAATTACATCCGGGCCAAACCCGACCCATCCTCGGTCTATGCGCTGTTCCGGCTTGAGTTGCTGGATGGCGGCGGGTTGCCCACAGCCCGCGTGCTTTCGGTGGACCGGCTGGCCAAAGACCCTGCCCTGCCCGCATTTGGCACCAGCCCCGACGGCCACCGCATCCGCCGCCTGCGGTCTCTGTCAGGCATCGTGGCGGCGGTGGAGGAGATCTGGCTGGATGGCGCACAGGCGGACCGGATCGCGGCGGAAGACCTGTCAGAGTCGCTCTACCTGTATTACCGCCAGCGGCTGAACCTGTGGATCGCGCGGGCGGAGGACCGGATCGGCATGGACCCCCTGCCCGCCTGGGCCCCGGCCGAATTCCCGCACGGCCCCGGCACGCCGATGCCGAAAATCACCCGCATCAGCCAGGGACAGAACGGCCAGTCGGTCGAGGCGTCCTTCACCTGGTATGACCCTGACCGCGTGGCCTATGTGGCCCGTTTGAAATGAGGACTGCAATGGACCTGAGATACGGCATCATCGGCTGCGGCATGATGGGGCAGGAGCATCTGCGCAACATCGCCCTGATCGAAGGCGCCGGCGTGGCGGCGATCTTCGAGCCGGACGCCGTGATGCGGGCGCAGGCGTCAAAGCTGGCACCCGGGGCGGTGATGCTGGACAGCCTCGCCGATGTGGTGGCGCATCCGGCGGTGAATTGCCTGCTGATCGTGTCGCCGAATTGCCTGCACCTGCACCAGCTGGAAGAGATCGCCGCGATCCGCCCCCTGCCGATCCTGTGCGAGAAACCACTGTTCACCGATCCCGCCGATGCGCCGCGTCTGGCCGCTTTGCGAAGCGCCTATCCGGCCCCGATCTGGGTGGCGATGGAATACCGCTACATGCCCCCCGTGGCGCATCTTATCAGCCGAGCGGAAGCCGCCACGGGAGGCATCAAGATGCTGACCATCCGCGAGCACCGCTTTCCTTTTCTGGAAAAGGTCGGCGACTGGAACCGCTTCAACCGCAACACCGGCGGCACCTTGGTGGAAAAATGTTGCCATTTCTTTGATCTGATGCGGCTGATCGCGGGCTGTGATCCGGTGCGGGTGATGGCAAGCGCCGGGCAGGCGGTGAACCATCTGGACGAGCGCTATGGCGGCCGGACCCCCGATATCTGGGACAATGCCTATGTGATCGTGGACTTCGCAAACGGCCTGCGCGCGATGCTGGAACTGTGCATGTTCGCCGAAGGCGCGCGCTATCAGGAGGCGATTTCGGCGGTGGGCCCCCTGGGCAAGATCGAATGTCTGGTGCCAGGGCCGGGGCGGTTCTGGCCGATCCATCTGGGCGTGCCCCCGGTGCCGCAGGTGATCGTCAGCCCGCGCAGCCCCAAGGGGCCCCTGGTGCTGGATGTGCCGGTGGACCCGGCGCTGCTGGCGGCGGGCGATCACAATGGCAGCACTTTCTACCAGCATCAGGGCTTTGCCCGCATGGTGCGCGGACAGCAATCGCCAGAGGTCAGCCTGCTGGATGGCTGGTGGGCCGTGGCGATCGGCATGGCCGCGCAGGAAAGTGCGGCCACAGGCCAGGCAGTTGACCTGACCCGCGCCGCCTATGCGCCGACCGGCGTGATCTGCCACCCCGCGTGATCCGCCCGCGTGATCCGATTGCGCCCCCGCGAAGGGCGGGGGCAAGCTTTTTGGTTCGGGGGGCTCCGCCCCCGTCGCGCAGCGGCGTGCCCCCGGCTGGCCGTTTCGCGGTGATGCGCGACTCCCCCGGAGTATTTTGAAAGCAGCAAAGCCGGGGATCGGCGAGTTCTTGCTTGCATCCCCGCACCGAAATCTGTTCCCTGCGGCCCTGACGGACGGGAGGCAGCGATGACTGTGATGAAGCTGAATGACGGCAACCGGATTCCGGCGCTGGGGCTGGGGATCTGGCAGATTCCGGCAGATCAGACCGGGCAGATCGTGGCCTGCGCCATTGGCATGGGCTATGGGCTGATCGACGGCGCGGCGATCTATGGCAACGAGGCGGGCCTGGGCGCGGGTGTGCGCGACAGCGGCGTGGCGCGTGAGCAGGTCTTTGTCACCACCAAGATCTGGAACGACCGTCAGGGCCATGACGAGACCTTGCGCGCCTTTGAGGAATCGGTGGCGCGGCTGGGGCTTGAGCCGGACCTTTTGCTGATCCACTGGCCCTGCCCGGAAAAGGGTCTGTATCTGGACACCTGGCGCGCCATGATCCGGCTGCGCGAGGAGGGCCGGGTCAAATCCATCGGGGTGTCGAATTTCATGGGCGACCATCTGGAGCGGCTGATCGGCGAGACCGGGGTGACGCCGGTTCTGAACCAGATCGAGCTGCACCCCGGCTTTCAGCAGGCCGAGCTGCGCGCCTTGCATGACCGGCTGGGGATCGTGACCCAATGCTGGACCCCGCTGGGCAAGGGCCAGGCCTTTGACGCGGCCCCGGTGCGGGCGGTTTGTGCGCGCAGCGGCAAGACCCCTGCGCAGGTGATCCTGCGCTGGCATGTTCATCTGGGGTGTTCGGTGATTCCGCGCAGCACAGATGCCGGGCGGCTGGCGCAGAACCTTGATATCTGTGACTTCAGCCTGACCGCCGAGGAAATGGCGGCGATGGCGACGCTGGACACGGACACTCGCCTCGGGCCGGACCCGCGTCAGTTCAGCTAGGCTTGCCACGCCCGCGCGTGATTGTGCGGATCACAAAACAGCATTTGACGCCGCCCCGGTCCGGGCACATCGTCGCGCCCCGGACAGGAGTGCTGCGATGACCCAGACAAAAGCCCCCATCATCACCCCCGTCCTGATTGCCGGATGCGTGATCGTCATGCTGGGCTTTTCAATCCGCGCCAGTTTCGGCGTGTTCCAGATTCCGATTGCCGAGGAGTTCGGCTGGGCGCGGGCGGAATTCTCGCTGGCGATCGCGATCCAGAACCTGGCCTGGGGCATCGGCCAACCGCTGTTTGGCGCGATGGCCGAGCGCTTTGGCGACCGCCGCGCGATCATTGCGGGGGCGCTGACCTATGCCGCCGGGCTGGTGCTGTCCTCCTTTGCGGTGACGCCGGGCCAGCATCAGTTTCTTGAAATCCTGGTGGGGTTCGGTATCGCGGGCACCGGATTTGGCGTGGTGCTGGCGGTGGTGGGCCGGGCCGCCGCGCCCGAGCATCGCTCGATGACGCTGGGCATTGCCACCGCCGCCGGCTCGATGGGGCAGGTGTTCGGCGCACCGCTGGCGGAGTTCCTGCTGCAATCCTACGCTTGGCAGGAGGTGTTCGTGATCTTCGCCGCCCTGATCCTGAGCAGCCTGTTCGCTCTGCCCTTCATCCGCTCGCCGCATGTCGCGACAAGAGCGGAGCTGGAAGAAAGCATGGACACCGTGCTGCTCCGCGCCTTCAAGGACCCGTCTTTCAGCCTGATTTTCCTTGGCTTTTTCAGCTGCGGCTATCAGCTGGCCTTTATCACCGCGCATTTCCCGGCCTTTGTGACCGAGCTCTGCGGCCCGATTGACCCCGGCGGCATGCTGGCGGGGATGGGGATCAACACGACCTCGGCGCTGGGGGCGGTGGCGATTTCGGTGATCGGGCTGGCCAATATTGTGGGTACGCTGACGGCCGGATGGCTGGGCAAGCGCTATACCAAGAAATACCTGCTGACCGGCATCTATGTCGCCCGCACCATCGCCGCCGCCGCCTTTATCCTGCTGCCGATCACGCCGGAATCGGTGCTGATCTTTTCCGCTGTGATGGGGTCGCTGTGGCTGGCAACGGTGCCGCTGACCTCCGGCCTTGTCGCCCATATCTACGGGTTGCGCTATATGGGCACGCTGTATGGCATGGTGTTCCTGTCGCATCAGATCGGCGGATTTCTGGGCGTCTGGCTGGGGGGCCGGATGTATGACATCACCGGCGATTATACGCTGGTCTGGTGGATCGGGGTGGGCGTCGGCGCGTTCTCCGCCATTGTCCACCTGCCGATCCGGGAAAGGCCGCTGGCAGCCCTGCCCGTCTGACCCTCACATCGGGGAAACGATCAGGATCTCCAGATCCGCCTGCGGGGTGAAATCGCGCTTTTCCACCTTGAACGTGGTCGGCCCGGTCTTTTTCACCCCCTCGGCGCAGAGCGACAGGATATTGCCAGCATCGCCCTTGTCCACCACCAGCCGGAAGCGCCCGATCGGCCCGGCCCACGAATTGGCGGTGCGCAGCACGTAAGACAGGTGCCAGCCCACGCCGGTCACCATGCCATCCGCCTCTGACGCGGCCAGTTGCTTTGCCAGCCCGCGCGAGGTGACCGCATCGATGCAATATTTCTGGCCCAGCCCGGCCAGCCATTCGGCCTTTGGCGGATCCTGCCAGACAAAGATGCCGCCCGGCGGTCGGTTGTCATAGCTGTGCGAGACCCGCAACTGCTGCCCGGCAGGAAAGGTCTGGGTCCAGTGATAGCGCAGGATGACCGACCACAGCGGCATCACATCCTCGCCGGTCAGCTCCGGTCCGTGGCGGAACGTCTCCAGCAAGCCATCTGCCACCATGGCCTGCAGGGTCGGGGCATCCGACCGCATCAGCGCGTCCTGCACCGCATCGGCATCGGGCACCAGCGGCATGCCATGACCGGCCAACAAGGCCGTCACATCCTGACCCGGGGTGTCATATCGCTGCGATGCCGGGCGGCCCTCCTCCCACAGCGGCTCCAATACGGCAATCCGGTCGATGCGGACCGGCACCTCCACCCCCTCCACCACGGCGCGGAAATTGACCAGATCGGGCTGGCTGGGGTTGTCCGGCAGGTTGTATTCCGAATTCATCACATAGCTGAGCGCGATCGGCGGCAGCGGAAAGATCACCTCGCCGGTGACATCCCGGTCGGTCAGGTTGCGGAACACATAATCCACCCGAACCTGCTCGCGGCTGAGGAACAGGTCTTCCTCCTCCATCGCGATGGCATCGGTCGTGCCGAAGGTCAGCCCGGTGGCGCTCAACCCGCCAAAGCCGTCATTGGACCGGGCCACGGGGGCAGAGCACAGCACAAGTGCCGCCGCGAGAAGTCCAGAAAAACGCATCACAATTCTCCACACGGGTTCGCGGGCACAATGCCCGCGCCGCACCACTTCGGCAAGACCGGCCTTGCCGGTCCCGCACGGCTGATCCTCCGGTTGACCAGCCCCCGCGACCCTGCAATGGTCGCGCTCCACGGGGAGGATCACCAGACATGCGCGCCGGAATTGCAGCCCTGCTGGCAGCCTATGTGCTCAGCCAGTTCTACCGTGCCTTTCTGGCAGTGCTGACTCCGGTGCTGCAGACCGATCTGGGGGCAAGCCCCAGCGATCTGGCCGCCGCCTCGGGCCTGTGGTTCCTCGCCTTTGCAGTGATGCAGATCCCGGTAGGTGAGGCGCTGGACCGGATCGGCCCGCGCCTGACCACGGCGGCGCTGGTGGGAATCGGCGCGGTGGGGGCGGTGATCTTTGCCATGGCGACCGGGCCGGGGGCGATCAAGGTGGCCATGGTGCTGATCGGGGTGGGCTGTTCGTCGGTGCTGATGGCGTCTTACTACATCTTTGCCCGCAGCTACGCGCCTGCGGTGTTCGGCACCCTCGCAGGGGCCACCGTGGGCATCGGCAATCTGGGCAACATCGGCTCATCCCTGCCTCTGTCGCTGGCGGTGGAGGCCTTTGGCTGGCGCGGCTCGCTCTGGGGGCTGGCGGCCATCACCGCATTGGTGGCCCTCGCCATCCTCACCCTGCTGCGCGACCCGCCCCGCAGCCCTGGCGGGCAAAAGGGCAGCCTGCTCGACCTGCTGCGCATGCCGCAGCTCTGGCCGATGCTGATCATGATGGCGGTGTGCTACGCCCCCGCCGCCTCGATCCGGGGGCTCTGGGTCGGGCCACTGTTCCGCGATGTGTTCGGCGCGGATGCGGCCTGGATCGGGCAGGTCAGCCTGATCATGGGGCTGGCCATGGTGGCGGGCAGCTTTGCCTATGGCCCGCTGGAACGCGCGCTCGGCACCCGCAAATGGCTGATCTTCGGCGGCAATGCGATTGCACTGGCCTGCCTCACCGGCCTCTGGCTCGCCCCGCAAAGCCCCGCGCTCACCATCGCCCTGCTGGCGGGCCTCGGCTTTGCCGGGGCCTCCTTTCCCATGGTGATCGCCCATGGCCGTGCCTTTATCCCGGCGCATCTGACCGGGCGGGGCGTCACGCTGCTGAACCTGTTCGGCATTGCCCCCGTTGGCTTGCTGCAACTGGCCACCGGCCGCATCCACGCCACCACACCTGCAGACCCGGCCTCCGCCCCTACCGCGGCCATCTTCGGCTTCATTGCCCTGTTCCTTGCCGCGGGACTTGCCGTCTACGCCTTTTCGCAAGATCGCACCGACTGATTTCATCTGTTCATAAATATCCCGGGGGTCCGGGGGGCGCGCCCCCCCCCGGTATTTTTCAAACCTCGCGGGGGGGGGGGGGGGCCCCCCCCCCCCCCCCTCTTTCTTTATCAACCCTTCCCCCGCCCCCCCCTTTGCGGTAAGGAGCCCCGTCGTTTGACGCATGGAGGGCCGGATGGGCTATAAAGTCGTTGTCGTGGGCGCGACGGGGAATGTGGGCAAGGAAATGCTCAACATCCTCGCCGAGCGTGAGTTTCCCGTGGATGAGATCACCGCACTTGCCAGCCGCAAGTCGCTGGGGACCGAAGTCTCCTTTGGGGACAAGACTCTCAAGACCAAGGACCTCGACACGTTCGACTTCACCGGCTGGGATATCGCCCTGTTCGCCATCGGCTCGGACGCGACCAAGATCTATGCGCCAAAGGCCGCCAGCCAGGGCTGCGTGGTGATCGACAACTCGTCGCTCTACCGCTACGATCCGGAAATCCCGTTGATCGTGCCCGAAGTGAACGCCGATGACGTGGTGCGTTACAAGAACAAGAACATCATCGCCAACCCCAACTGCTCCACCGCGCAGATGGTCGTGGCGCTCAAACCCTTGCACGACCGCGCGCGGATCAAGCGGGTGGTGGTTTCCACCTATCAATCCGTCTCCGGCACCGGCAAGGAAGCGATTGACGAGCTTTGGAACCAGACCAAGGGCATCTATGTGCCGGGTCAAGAAGTGCCGCCAAGCGTCTACCCCAAACAGATCGCCTTCAACGTGATCCCGCACATCGACGTTTTCCTCGATTCCGGCGACACCAAGGAAGAGTGGAAAATGGTGGTCGAGACCAAGAAAATCCTCGACCCGAAGATCAAGGTCACCGCCACCTGCGTCCGCGTGCCGGTGTTCGTCGGCCATTCCGAGGCGATCAACATCGAGTTTGAAGACTACCTCGACTGGGAAGAGGCCACCGACATCCTGCGCGAAGCGCCAGGCGTGCTGGTGATCGACAAGCGCGAACCGGGCGGCTACATCACCCCGATCGACTGCGTGGGTGAATACGCCACCTATATCAGCCGCATCCGTCAGGATGAGACGATCGAAAATGGCCTGAACATCTGGGTCGTCTCCGACAACCTGCGCAAAGGCGCTGCCTTGAACGCGGTGCAGATTGCCGAAGTGCTGGGCCAGCGCTGCCTGAAAAAGGGCTGATCCGCCCGGTTCTCCATGCAAAAAGCCCGCCATCCGGCGGGCTTTTTCATGTCTGCTCCCGAAGGGTCAGACCGCCACAAACCCACGCAGCGGGTCATAGTGCTCCAGCATGCCCTCGCCGGTGTCATTCCACAGCCCGTGCAGCGTCAGCCGGTCCGCCTCCACCGCCTCGCGCACGAAGGGGAAGGTCATCAGGTTCTCCAGACTGACCAGCACCGCCTCTTTCTCCAGGGCGCGCGGGCGGTCGGCGTCGGGCAGGTCGCGCACCCGCTCGAAGCCGGCGCGCAGGATGTCCATCCAGCGGCCGACAAAGGATGTCTTTTCCTCCAGCGCCGGGGCATGGCCCATGCACATGTCATGGCAGCCCTTGACCCCACCGCAGTTGGAATGGCCCAGCACCACGATATGCGCAACCCCGAGCGATGTAACCGCATACTCCACCGCCGCCGAGGTGCCGTGATAGGTGCCATCGGGCGAAAACGGCGGCACCAGATTGGCGACATTGCGGTGAATGAAGAACTCACCCTCATCCGCGCCAAAGATCGAGGTGACATGCACCCGGCTGTCGCAGCAGGAAATCACCATGGCGCGCGGATGCTGGCCGCTTTCGGCCAGACGTCGGAACCAGGCCCGGTTGTCCTTGTAGGTGGTCGCGCGCCAGCCGTGAAAGCGCTGGATCAGATAGTGGGGAAGGGGGCGAGCAATATCCATGACCGTCGGGCCTCCTTGAATGAACAACAGACCAAATAAGCCGCAATCGCAGAAAATTCGAGAGGGATTGTTCTGCACCTGCAACCTTTTCTTCAGGATGGCAGGCGCAGTCTGGACAAGGGTGTGAAACAAGAGGTGTGGGCCATGCAGGCTGACAATGTGGTATGGCTGCTTCCGCTGGAACGGGTGCGGCAGGATGGCGGGCCGATTGCCACAATCTATCGGAATCTGGGCACGGATTCTGCGGAACAGGTGGTCAGCCGCGCCTTGGGTGAATTGGCGCTGACCATGGCCGGGCTGGCCAATCAGGTGCGGGCGCATGATCTGGCCGATCTGTCGCGCCACCTGCGCCGCTTGCAGCGCCTGTCGGAAAATCTGGGAATGGTGTCGCTGGGTCTGGTGGCCGCCGATGTGCGCGCCTGCCTCGCCTCCGGCGATTCGACGGCCTTTGCGGCGGTCTGGGCACGGCTGATCCGCATCGCGGAACGCTCTCTGGCGCCGGACAGGGCTCTGCTGGATCAGTCGCTGATTTAACGCGGCCCTGGCTGGCGGGGCTTGCAGGCAGCACCGGAACCGCTAGGCTCGGGGCACCCCCTCAAAGGAACCGCTCGATGCCCGCCTTCGCCCCTGCCGATGCCAATTCCCTGCCGCTGCATGTGATCTTGCCCGATGATCTGCCCGACTGGCTGGCGGGCACCGGCGCGGGTTGGGCGGGCTGGCTGACCGCCTGTGGCTTCAAGGCGGCTCTGGGCGAGGTGCGCCTGCTGCCCGGCACCGAGGGGCTTGCCGGCGCGGTGATCGGCTACGGCAGCGCCACGGCCCGCGCCCGTGGCCGCTTTGGCCTGTCCAGGGCGGTCGCGGCCCTGCCGCCGGGAGACTGGCACCTGTCGGGCACGCTGACCGAGGCGGAGGCGCAAGAGGCGGTGCTGGGCTGGCTGCTGGCCGCCTACCGCTTTGACGGCTATCGCCCCGGCAAGCCCGCCCCTACCATGCCCCGCCTGAAACTGCCCGAGGGGCTGGATGGCGAAACCCTGCTCGCCATGGCCGCCGGCGAATACCTGACCCGCGACCTAATCAACACCCCAGCCAATGACATGGGGCCGGAGGAGTTGCAGGCCACATTCTTCGCCTTGGCCGAAGAATTCGGTGCCACCGCCACCGCAATCGTGGGTGATGACCTGCTGGTGCAGAATTTTCCAATGCTCCACGCCGTTGGCCGCGCCTCGCCCCGCGCGCCGCGCCTGCTGGATATGCGGTGGGGAGGCGAAGGCCCGCAGCTCACGCTGGTGGGCAAGGGCGTGTGCTTTGACACCGGGGGGCTGGATATGAAGCCCTCTGCCGGTATGCTGTTGATGAAAAAGGATATGGGCGGGGCGGCCACGGTGATGGGCCTTGCATTGATGATCATGCGTCTGGGCCTGCCCCTGCGCCTGCGGGTGCTGGTGCCGGTGGCGGAAAACAGCGTCTCGGGGGCCGCCATGCGCCCGCGCGACATCCTGCGCAGCCGCAAAGGCCTTACGGTGGAGGTGAACAACACCGATGCCGAGGGCCGCCTGATCCTCGCCGATGCGCTGAGCCTTGCCAGCGAAGAACCGGAGGCGACCATCATCTCGATGGCGACGCTGACCGGGGCCGCCCGCGTCGCGGTGGGGCCGGATCTTGCGCCCTATTTCACCGATGATCCCGCCATGGCCACGGCCATCGCCGCCGGGGCGGCGACGGGGTTCGATCCGGTCTGGCGCCTGCCGTTCTGGAACGCTTACGAGCCGATGATCGAACCCGGCATTGCCGATCTGGACAATGCGCCATCGGGTGGCTTTGCCGGGGCGATCACCGCCGCGCTGTTCCTGCGCCGCTTTGTCGATACCCCGCGCTACGCGCATTTCGACATCTATGGTCACATCCCCGCCGAGTTGCCCGCCCGCCCCAAGGGCGGCGCGGGTCAGGGTGCGCGGGCGCTGCTCTATGCGCTGCCCGAAATCCTTGGTCTGTGATGGCCCTCCGGTGATGGACCGTCGCAGCACACCCTTTTCCGGCCGCTTCGCCCTGCCCGCCTTGCGCGGGCGGGTCGAGGCGACCTTTACCGATGGCGAGCAGGCCAACGTCACCCGCCCGCTCGCCGATCTGCTGGCGCATCCGCACGGCGCACGCGACCGGCAGCTTGTGCTGGGCGATGCGGTTACCGTGATCGACCTGCGGGACGGGCACGCCTTTGTGCAGGCGGCCAAGGATGGCTATTGTGGCTGGCTTGATGCCGCGGCCATCGGTCCGGCCACCCGGCCGACCCATTGGGTCAGCGCGCGGTCCAGCCATCTTTACATCGCGCCAAAGGTACAATCGCCCGAAACCGCTGTCCTGCCCTTTGGCGCAAGGCTGACCGTGACCGGCACCACCGGCAACTTTGCCGAAACGCCCTTTGGTTTTGTGCCGCATCAGCACCTGAACGCACTGAACGATCGCCCCGCTGATCCGGTCGGCGTGGCCGAAGGTTTTGTCGGCACGCCTTACCTTTGGGGCGGCAATTCTGCGGCGGGGCTGGATTGCTCGGGCCTTGTGCAGGCGGCAATGCTGGCCTGCGGCCTTCCCTGCCCCGGTGACAGCGACCAGCAACAGGCGCTGGGGCAGGCGCTGCCGGACAAGAGCCCGCTTCAGCGCGGCGATCTGCTGTTCTGGCAGGGCCACGTCGCCTGGGTCGCCGACAAACGGCGGCTTTTGCATGCGAACGGGCAGACGATGAGCGTGACCTTCGAGCCGGTCGCCACCGCCATCGCCCGTATTCTGGCGCAGGACGGCGGCCCGGTGACCGCCCGCAGGCGCCTCATCACTCCCTGACGGTCGTTCTTCGGTGACGGACCCGAGCGAAAACGCCCGTCAGGGCGGCAGAGCGGCCCCTAATCGACCGGCCGGATCAGCTTGCGCTCCAGCACCCGCAGCACCTGCGCCAGATCACCGCCGCGCCGCAATATCTGGCCATCCATCCCGACCACCGCATAGATGCCTTGCCGTCCACGCAGTTTGGGCCGCTTTTCGATCCGGTACAGCGGGTTTTCTGCCGTCCGCCGATAGATCTCGAACACCGCGAAATCGCGCAGGGTGGAAATGCCGTAATCGCGCCATTCGCCCGTGGCCACCATCCGGCCATAAAGCGCCAGAATCGCAGACAGTTCATGCCGGTCGAAACAGACCTGCTCGGGCAGGGATGTGGTAAAGGGGTAGTGGCTCGGGGGCTGAACCGTCATCCGACCAGCTTACCGCCCGGCACCGGTAAATCAAGCCCGCTTGCAGCGCCACAGTTTCACCCTGAAAAGGCCCTGCGCGCGCCGTGCGCCCACCGGAATACGGCCACATAGGCGCGCGATACAGACCATACGTAGTGTGAGTGAAGTCCGGGGGCCGGGTGTTGACTGCCCCCGCCCAGATGCCCGGCTCCCGGACCGTCACGCTGCGACAGAGGGCCCCCGTCACAGCGACGGGGGCTTTTCCATCAGCCAAAACCGCTGGTCAGCCGCAATTCGCCCGTCTCGATCCCGCGCCAGTTCCATTGCACGCCCGGCAGCCGCTTTTGGGCCATTGGATGGCCTGCCTCCAGCACGCCCGAGCGCACCAGCAGGGCGACCACCGCCGCCTCGGCAGCACGGGTGCCGCCGTCGGCGATCTTCAACGCGATCCCCAGCTTCTGATCGGGAAGCATCGCGACAAACACCGCCTCGGCCCCGGTCTTGATCGCCACGCGCCCGCCCATGGCGCGCATGAGTTCCGTGCAGCTCCGGCCCTCGCCCGCCACCATCTCGGGGTGCGCCGCCATCGCCTTGCGCAGACGCGCCATGGCGCGCTGCCGCGCGTCACCCGTATCGCGCGCAGCGGCAAAGCGTTGCATGGCCCGCGCCAGCCCGGCCAGAGACATCGAGAAATTCGGCGCAGAGCACCCGTCGATGCCATGGCCCGCCACCGCCTCTCCGGTCACTTCCTCGGTGGCGGCCCGGATCGCGCGTTGCAGCGGGTGATCCAGTTCCAAATACTCCGGCCCGGCCTTCAGATGCTGGGTTGTCGTCAAAAACCCGCAATGCTTGCCCGAGCAGTTGTTGTGCAACTGGCACGGCCCCTCGCCCGCGCGGATCAGGCGGTTGCGCTCCTCCCGGTCATAGGGCTCGTGCGATCCGCAGCGCAGGTCCGCCTCGCCCAGGCCCAGTCCGGCCAGCCAGCGCCCCGTCGCCTCTACATGCAGCGCCGCGCCCTGATGGCTGGCGCAGGACAGCGCCAGCTGCCGGTCGGTCAACCCCGCCGCATCTGCGGCCCCGCTTTCCACCAGCGGCAAGGCCTGGATCATCTTGCACGAAGACCGGGGGAATATGATCGTTGCCGGATCCCCCCAGCTTTCAACCTCTCCCCCGTCGCCCCAGATCACGGCATGGCCTGCGTGGCAGCTTTCCAGCCGCCCGCCGCGCCACAATTCCACCATTGGCTGCGCGTTTTTGATCGGTGTCCCCCGTCACAGATGCGCGATTTGTTGCCCATGGGGCTTTCGCGGATTGGCCTTTTTGCGTTATGGATGGGATATCGGGTTGAACGCCCCCATGCCACAGGAAAAGCCGCATCACAAAAGCGGCGGCAGACGGGCAGAGGCAAAGGACAGCTTGGAGGCTGTAACATTATGACATCCATCTTCGTGCGCACCGCACTTGGCGTTGCCATGGCCTTGGCCGCATCGTCCGCCACTGCACAGGAATCCACGAACCGCGTCGCCACCAAAACTGACTGGAGCGTGTTCACCGAGGAAAATCCAAAGGAATGTTGGGGCGTGTCCAGCCCCAAGGAAACCGTGAACACCCGCAGCGGTCAGCCGGTCTCGGTGCGCCGGGGCGACATCCTGTTGTTCGTCACCTTCCGTCCCGGCGCTGGCGCGCGCGGCGAGGTGTCGTTCACCGGCGGCTACCCCTTTGCCACCGGCTCGACCGTCAAGGTCGAGATCGACGGCCAGAACTACGATCTGTTCGCCGATGGCGAATGGGCCTGGCCCGCAAGTGCCGAGGCGGATTCAGCGCTTCTTACGGCGATGAAGCGCGGGGCCACTGCCGTTCTGACCGCAGCATCGGGCCGTGGCACCCAGACCAAGGATACCTTCAGCCTGCGCGGCTTTACCGCCGCCATGCAAGAGGCCGAAGCCCGCTGCAAATAAGCGCGCGGCGCAGAGCTGATACGGCGCCCCGGACCCTCCGGGGCGTTTTGCTATTGCCACCCGCCCTGTGCAGGTCCGCAATTCGCACGCTTTCGTATTGCCCGGTTCCGTTTTGACCTCGAATCCCCTATATGACTACCTTGCCCCGCCAATGGATACACCGATGACCCCGACCGCCCCGATCACCCAGGACGTGCTGACCCTGCCGCGCAAGCTTCCCGAGGGCGGGCTGACCAACATCATCGGCTTGACCCGTGATCAGTTGCGCGACGCGCTGATCACTGCAGGCACGCCGGAAAAGCAGGCAAAGATGCGGCTGGGGCAGGTCTGGCAATGGGTCTATCACTGGGGCGTGCGCGACTTTGCCCTGATGACCAATCTGGCCAAGGATTACCGCACCCTGCTGGCAGAACACTTCGTGATTGAACTCCCACAGGTGGTCACGCGCCAGATTTCCGAGGATGGCACCCGCAAGTATCTTGTCCGCATCGCGGGCGGGCATGAGGTGGAGGTGGTCTATATTCCAGAGACCGATCGCGGCACGCTGTGCATCTCAAGCCAGGTCGGCTGCACCTTGACGTGCAGCTTCTGCCACACCGGCACGCAGAAGCTGGTGCGCAACCTGACGGCAGGCGAGATTGTCGGTCAGGTCATGCTGGCCCGCGACGATCTGGGCGAATGGCCGGTGCAGGGCGCGCCGAAGATCGAGACCCGGCTGATCAGCAATATCGTCCTGATGGGCATGGGCGAGCCTTTGTATAATTTCGAAAACGTCCGCGACGCGATGAAAGTGGTGATGGACAACGAGGGCATCGCCCTTGGCCGCCGCCGCATCACCCTGTCCACCTCTGGCGTGGTGCCCGAAATCGCCCGCACCGCGACCGAAATCGGCTGCCTGCTGGCGGTATCGTTCCATGCCACCACCGATGCCGTGCGCGACCAGTTGGTGCCGATCAACAAACGCTGGAACATCGCCACCCTGCTGGATGCGCTGCGCGACTACCCCGGCCTGTCGAATTCCGAACGGATCACCTTTGAATATGTGATGCTGGACGGGGTGAACGATACCAAGGAAGACGCTTACCGCCTTGTGGAACTGCTGCGCGGCATCCCGGCCAAGGTCAACCTGATCCCGTTCAACGAATGGCCCGGCGCGCCCTATAAGCGCTCGTCCGGCAACCGCATCCATGCTTTCGCCGACATCATCCACAACGCGGGCTATGCCAGCCCGATCCGCACCCCGCGCGGCGAAGATATCATGGCCGCCTGTGGTCAGCTCAAATCGGCCACCGAACGCGCCCGCAAATCCTCTCGCGCCGTCGCGGCCGAGGCGGGCCTTGCGCATGGATGACGCCGGATGGGCGATTTGCCGCGTTCGAGCACATGTTCAATTTTCTGTAGCTAAATTATGCTACCCGACATACCAGTCTGGGGCCGCTTTCTTGCGGCTCATCCGCACCAAGACAGCCGAACGAAAAGCCGCAAAGGCCCCTGAATGACGATGATGCAGAACGACCTGGCGAAAGCCCAAGAGGCAAGCGCCAGAAAATGGGTGCCCTTGCTGGCCAAATACCGTGACCCTTCGACCCCACGCTCGCTGTTCGAACTGGCCGTGACGCTGGCGGGCTTTCTCGCCTTCTGGGCCGCCGCCTGGGCAGCGCTGTCGGTCAGCCCCTGGCTGGCGCTCGGCATTGCGGTGCTCAATGGCTTCTGGCTGGTGCGCCTGTTCCTGATCCAGCATGATTGCGGCCACCAGTCATTCTTTGCGAACCGCGATGTGAATGACTGGGTTGGCCGCGCCATCGGCGTGCTGACCCTGACTCCCTATACCGTGTGGAAACGCACCCATTCCATCCACCACGCCCATGCCGGCAATCTGGACCGGCGCGGCATCGGAGATGTGATGACCCTGACGGTGGATGAGTATCATCAGCGCAGCTGGCTTGGCCGCCTGATGTATCGCGCCTATCGCCATCCGATCGTGATGTTCGGCATCGGCCCGGCCTATCTGTTCATTCTGGAATACCGTCTGCCGCTGGGGCTGATGAATGCGGGCTGGCGCTACTGGCTGTCGGCCATGGGCACGAACGTTGTGCTGGCGGCGCTGCTCATCGGGTTGTTCCTGCTGGGTGGCTGGCAGGTGCCGGTGCTGATCTTCTTCCCCACGGTTGTCGCTGGCGCCACCATCGGCGTCTGGCTGTTCTTTGTGCAGCACCAGTTCGAAGACACCTATTGGGATCAGGAAGCCGACTGGCAGATGCATGATGCCGCGCTTCTGGGCAGTTCGCATTACAAACTGCCGCAGCCCCTGCGCTGGATGACTGCGAATATCGGCATCCACCATGTGCACCATCTGTACAGTCGCATCCCGTTCTATCGCCTGTCCGAGATCCTGCGCGACTATCCGGCACTGGCCGAGGCGCAGGTGCTGACCCTGCGCGAAAGCCTGTCCTGCGCCCGCCTGCACCTGTGGGATGAGGCGGGGCGGCGTCTGGTCACCTTCCGCGAGGCGCGGCAGGTCTGGGCGGCGCGGACTGCCTGACACGGGCTTAAGGCTGTCTTGGTTTAACGCTGCTTTAACCATGTGCTGACAGGATCGGCGCATGAAGATGAAAGAATTCACCCTCAGACTGCCCCTCGCCACCGTCGCCGCCCTGCGGCGACTGGCCACGGAGGATGATGTCACCCCCGGCCAGCTGATCCGTGACGCGGTGGAACGTGAATTGCGCCGCCGCGCCACAGCGAAGACGCCCGTCAGGGCGGATGAGCGGCTCGTCGCTCCCTTGCGGGCGCTCCTCGCTGACGATTGCGCCTATGCGCGCACAGGGAACGATCTGCAGACCCGCCTAATCGCCAAAGGCTACCGTCTGGCCGAATCCGGTGGCGGCCTTGTGCTGATCACCCATCCGCACGGCGAACGACTCTGCAAAGGCTCTGAACTGGGCCACAGCTATTCCGCCCTGCTGCGCAAGTTTCAGGCGCCGTTTCCCGGTCATTCCCAGGCCTGGCAATTCCGGGTGCAGACGAATCCCCATTGACCGCCCGTGCCTTCCGGCCTTTCCTCCCGCCATGCACCTACCCAACGCCACCGCCCGCCATGTGTTCCTGCGGCACCACGCCCTGACCGAGCCGCGCCATGGCCCGGCCAAGGGTCCCCACCTCTCTGCCCTGATCGACCGTATCGGCTTTGTGCAGGTCGACAGCATCACCACCGTTGAACGCGCGCATCACATGATCCTCTGGGCGCGCCGCCATGCCTACCGCCCCCCGGCGCTCAAACCGCTGCTGGAGCAGCATCGCGCCCTGTTCGAGCATTGGACGCATGATGCCTCCATCCTCCCCGTCGCCCTGTTTCCGCAGTGGAAGCACCGCTTTGCCCGCGACACCACCCGCCTGCATGCCAACTGGCAGCGCTGGTTCCGCGATGGGTACGAGGCGCAGTTCGACACCATCCTGAACCGCATCGCGCAGGATGGCCCGGTCAGCAGCGCTGATGTGGGGATCGGTGAAGTGCGCGGGAAAGGCGGCTGGTGGGACTGGCACCCGTCAAAAACCGCGCTGGAATGGCTCTGGCGCACCGGGAAGATTTCCGTCACCCGCCGCGATGCCTTTCGCAAGGTCTATGACCTGACCGAAAATGTGATCCCAGCACAATACCTCAACACCGATACCTCCCCCGAACAGCACCGCGACTGGGCCTGCAGCTCAGCCCTCGCCAACCTTGGCTTTGCCGATGAGATGGAAATCGCCCGTTACTGGCACGCCGTTGACAAAGCGGCGGTGCAGGACTGGGCACGACACGAAACCGCAACTGGCCGCCTGATCCGCATCACTGTCGAACAGGCCGACGGCAGCCCCCGCGCCGCGCTCGCCCGCCCCGATCTGGCCGCGCGCATCGCCGCCCTGCCCGACACCCCCACCGGGCTGCGCATCCTGTCGCCCTTTGACCCCGCCCTGCGCGACCGCGCACGGATCGAGCGGCTGTTCGGCTTCCATTACCGGATCGAGGTCTTCGTCCCCGAAGCCAAACGCCAATACGGCTATTACGTCTTCCCGGTGCTCGAAGGCACGCGCCTGACCGGTCGGATCGACGCGAAGGCCGACCGGACCAGCGCCACCCTGCGCATCCGCGCCTTCTGGCCGGAACCGGGGTTGCGCCTGACCAAGGCGCGCACCGCAAAATTGGCGCGCGAGCTTGACCGCCTCGCCGCCTTTTCCAGTTGCACCACCTGCGATTATGCCCCCGGCTGGCAGCGCGAACCGCCTATCCCCGCGCGTTGAACGTGTCGTAGATCACCTGCGCCATCGCTTCGGAGATGCCATCCACCGCCGTCAGGTCGGAAAGCCCCGCCCGCGACACCGCCTTGGCACTGCCGAAATGCGCCAGCAGCGCCCGTTTGCGGGTCGCCCCCACGCCCGGAATGTCATCCAGTGGCGTAACCCCCACTTGCTTCGCCCGCTTCGCCACATGCGCCCCGTTCGCCCAGCGGTGCGCCTCGTCGCGCAACCGCTGCACGAAATACAGCACCGGGTCATTGCGCTGCAACGCAAAGGGCCGCGCGCCGGGGCGGTAGAATTCTTCCTTGCCCTGATCACGGTCGATCCCCTTCGCCACGCCGACAAAGGGCACGTCATCCACCCCCAGTTCGGCCAGAATTCCCCCCACGGCAGAAACCTGCCCTGCCCCGCCGTCAATCAACAGCAAATCAGGCCACATATCCGACTTCCGCTCCGGGTCTTCCTTCAGCAGCCGCTCGAACCGCCGGGTCAGCACCTCTTTCATCATGCCGAAATCGTCGGAATTCGCCCCCGCCGCCGAGCGGATGTTGAACTTGCGGTATTGGGATTTCACGAATCCCTCCGGCCCCGCCACCACCATGCCGCCCACCGGGTCCGAGCCTTGAATATGCGCGTTGTCGTAGATCTCGATCCGCGCCGGCGGGCCATCGAGATCAAACGCCTCGGCCAGCCCCGCCAGCAGCTTGTTCTGCGTGCTGCTCTCGGCCATCTTGCGCGCCAGAGACTCTCGCGCGTTGCGGGTGGCATTTTCCACCAGCTCCGCCTTCTCGCCGCGCAACGGCACGGCCAGTTCCACGCGGCGCCCGGCGCGGTCCGACAGCGCCTGCACCACCAGATCCTCATCTTCCACGGGATGCGACAGCAGGATCAGCCGCGGCGGCTCCTTGTCGTCATAGAACTGCGTCAGGAAGGCGGTCAGGATCTCCGCCTCTTCCGCCCCCGCCCCGGTGCGCGGATAGAAATCGCGGTTGCCCCATGACTGGTTGGCCCGGATGAAGAACACTTGCACACAAGCCTGCCCGCCCTCCAGATGCAGCGCCACGATATCCGCTTCGGCCACGCCGCGCGGGTTGATGCCCTGGGTCTGCTGCACCTGCGTCAGCGCGCGGATGCGGTCGCGCAGCGCCGCCGCCCGCTCAAATTCCATCTCATCCGAAGCTCTCGCCATCTCTCCCGCCAGATTGGCCTGCACCGTGGTGGTCTTGCCCTGCAGGAAGCGTTCCGCATCGGCCACCAGTTGCGCATAGCCTTCGGCGCTGACCTTGCCGACGCAAGGCGCGGCACAGCGCTTGATCTGGTATTGCAGACAGGGCCGGGTGCGCGATTCAAACATCGCATCGGTGCAGTTGCGCAGCAAGAACACCTTCTGCAACTGGTTCAGCGTCCGGTTCACCGCACCGGCCGAGGCAAACGGCCCGAAATACGCTCCTTTTTCCGTCTTCTTGCCCCGATGCTTTTTCAGCTGCGGATAGGCATGGGTCTTGGAAATCAGGATATTGGGAAAACTCTTGTCATCCCGCATCAGCACGTTGTAGCGCGGTTTCAGCTGCTTGATCAGGTTCTGCTCCAGCAGCAGCGCCTCCACCTCGGTGCGGGTGGTCAGGAACATCATGCTGGCGGTCTCGAAGATCATCCGCGCGATCCGGGCCGAATGGCCGGTCCCACGCGCATAATTCGACACCCGCGCCCTCAGGTTGCGCGCCTTGCCGACATACAGCACCTCGCCCTTGGGGTTCAGCATCCGGTACACGCCGGGCGAGCCGTCCAGCGTTTTCAGATAGCCCTGAATCACCGCCTGCCCGGTGGCAACCGTCGTGGTTTCTGCACTCTCGTCGGTCACCCCGCCCCCTTTGAAAAGACCCCGCCCGGAGTCATCGATTCTGCCCTACCGCTGCAATGATATCGCGCAGGGGGCAAGAGGGAAGAAGTCCACCGTTTCTGTGGATAAACCTGCGGAGAAACTTTCACGAGAGCCGGATTTCCCTTGTTTTTCGACCATTTCGTTAAGATGCCCATTTTTTGGGCGAAAACATAACATTATGAAATTTAACGATATATTTTTATCATCACTGTAAATCCATGCAAAATCAGGGGCTTGTGTAACGCATGTGTGAACATCTTACGAAAAGTGGACAACTTGCCGCTGCGTTCCTGTCAGCATCACTCGACACCCAGCACATCGGGGGTTTTCCAGCCCAGATGCTGGCCGCCGTCCACGGCGATCATCTGCCCGGTCACAGAGGGCGAATCGAGGAAAAACCCAAGCGCCGCCGTCACATCCGACGGGTTCGCCCCCCGCCCCAGAACGGTCGCCGCGCGTTGCCGGGCAAAGTGCTCATCCGACTGCCGCCCACCCTGCAAGGTCGGCCCCGGCCCGATACCATTGACCCGCACATGCGGCGCCAGCCCCTGCGCCGCCGTCCGGGTCAACGCCCAAAGCCCCATCTTGGCAATGGTATAGCTGGCAAACTCGGGTGTCAGCTTCTGCACCCGCTGGTCGATCATGTTCACCACCAGCCCCTGCGCCATGGGTTCGCCATCCTCATCGGCCTCTGCCTGCGGACATTGCGCCGCAAATGCCTGTGTCAAAACGAAAGGCGCGCGCAGGTTCGACTCGATCGCCCGGTCCCAGCTGGCCCGCGTGCCGGTCTGCACCGTATCATACTCAAAGATCGACGCGTTGTTGACCAGCACCGTCAGCGGCCCCAGCGCCGCCGCCGCACGCGCCACCAGCGTCTTCACCTGCGCCTCATCCAGCAGATCGGCCTGCACCGCCACCGCCCGCCGGCCCAGCGCCGCGATTTCGGTCACCACAGCCGCGGCCTCATCCCCAGACGAAGCGTAATGCACCGCCACATCAAGGCCCCGCCCGGCCAGATACAGCGCCATAGCGCGGCCAAGCCGCTTGCCCGCCCCGGTCACCAATGCCGCCATGTCTCAGCCCTTTTTCCCGCAATCACAGCTTTTGCCGATGATATAGCGCCCGCAGGCCCGGCACACAGGGCCACGACCCAGCGCCTTGTTCTTCATCCGGTCAATCGCCGACGGAAACACCAGCTTGCCGATCATCCCCACCAGCACCATGGCGAGCAGGAAAATCATGATGATCTTGAACAGCATCTACAGCCCGTAGCGCGCCCACAGGGCACGCTCCTCGACCGATGCCATCAACGTGTCACTCATCGCCAGCCCAAAGCGCTGCAACAGGCCCCGGCGGATGCCGTAAGGCACCAGCCGCACCTTGTCGCCGAACAGCTCTTTCATCTTGGGCACCAGATGACCTACGCCATCGGTCAGCCCGTTTTCCACACTGGCGCGGCCGACCCAGATATCGGCGTTGAACAGATCGGCATCCGCCTTCAGCCGCGCCCCACGCCGCGCCTTGACCTGCGCAATGAAATTCTCATGCAGCGGGGCCAGCATCTTGTGGATACGCTCCACATCCTCGGGCCGCTCCGGCTTGAACGGGTCGGCGAAAGATTTCGACTTGCCCGCCGTATGCACCCGCCGCTCCACGCCATTCTTCTGCATCAGCTCATGGAACCCAAAGCTGGCATAGATCACGCCAATGGAGCCCACCAGCGAGGACTCGTCCACCCAGATATGATCCGCCGCCACCGCCAGCCAATAGCCGCCCGAAGCGGCGATATCCTCGACAAAGCAATGCACCGGCACCTTTTTCTCCTCTGACAGCCGCCGGATGCGCGCCGCGATCAGCGACGATTGCACCGGCGAGCCACCGGGGGAATTGATGACCAGCGCCACCGCCGCCGGTTTGCCCCGCGAAAACGCGCGTTCAAACAACGGGGCCAGCGCCTGATCCGACAGGTTGCGCCCGCCGGTGCCGATCGCGCCTTGCAGGCGGATGACAGGAACCACGGGCGGTCTGGGCAGAAAGGGAATGAGGTGTTTCATGCCCCAGAGGTAAGCCGGACCATGCCATCGAACAAGGGCAAAGCGGTGTTCAGCCCCGGCTTACCCCCGGCTTAGCTCTGCCGCACGCGCGTGTAATCCACCGGCCTGTCGCGGGCCAGTTTGATATAGGCGAACACTCCGGTCAGAAAGCCCAGCGCGGCCAGCAGACCGGCCACCAGAATCTGCCCCTGATCCTGAATATCAGCCGACAGCGCCAGATACCCAAAGGCCCAGAACCCGGACCAGCTGACCACGCAGGCCAGCGCAACAAGTTTGTTCATATCAACCTCCAACAGACCGCGCGCCCGCCTCAAGACATGCGGTTTTTGGAATGATAGCGCATCGCGCGCGCCTGTCGCGACAATTCGTCGCTGCACTGCGGCATCAAAGGCCGGCCAGCGCCAGCACATGCCCCTGGGCCCGAACGATCCGCCCCGCGATCCGGTCGCCGGGGGCAAAGGGCGGCACCGACTGCATGAACACCGCCGAAAAGCGGTCGCCCTCCATCTCCACCCGCATCCCGTCAAAGCCATACAGCGTACGGCTGACCGCATATTGCGCCTTATAGGCCGCTTCCTTGGCGGAAAACACCGCCTTGGCCTGCGCGCCGGTCATCCCCGCCCGCTCTTCGGGCCGCAGGATCATCTCCCACAGCTCAGGCTCCAAGGGGCTGTCGATTTCCAGGTCAATCCCGATCCCCCAGCACGAGGCCGCAGGCATCACCACCGCCAGACAGGCCGTGCGTGTATGGGTGATCGACCCGACCACGCCCCCCGGCCAGACCGGCGCCCGGTCGCCCCCCTTGGGGATCACCCCTGCCGCAACCCCGATCCCGGCCAGCGCATCGCGCGCCGCCGCCCGCCCCGCCGCAAATTCACGCAGCCGTGCGGGCACCGCCCCCGGCAAAACCTCACCCGGCATCAGCGGATACGCCACACGCGGATCGGCCCAGCCCACCCCCGCGCCCGCTGGGGCCACGCCCCGCAGCGCCGCCAGCAGGCCAGCGTCAGGCATCCACGCCCGTCCGCCCTGCCCGCATCGCCCGCCTGCGCGCCATGGCATCGGCCCGCGCATCGGCCTGTGCGGCCAGCCCTGCGGGCTGTACCGCCGCCACGGCGGGCTTCGGCCCGTCATCCAGATGCGCCGCCAAGGCCTGCAGGGTGGGAAAGCGGAAGATATCGGTGATCGACAGCTTCGCCGTGCCCAAGGCCTCCCTGATCTCGCGATGCGCCTGCACCGCCAGTAGGCTGTGCCCGCCCAGCGCAAAGAAATTGTCCTTGGCCCCGACCGACCGCACCCCCAGCACCCGCGCCCAGACCGCCGCGATCTGCGCCTCGATATCCGATACGGGGGCCACAAAGGCCGCCGTCTCCACCCGCACCCCCGGCAGCGGCAGCGCCTTGCGGTCCACCTTGCGGTTGGGGGTCAACGGAAACGCCGGCAGCGTCACGATATGCGCAGGCACCATATGCTCCGGCAAGGCCACCGCCAATGCCGCGCGCAACCCTGCCTCCTGCGCTGCGCCGCTCACATAGCCCACCAGCCGCACATCACCGGGCGTATCCTCACGCGCCATCACCACGGCCTGCGTCACCCCCGGCTGCGCCTCCAGCACCGCCTCGATCTCGCCCAACTCGATCCGGTAGCCGCGCAGCTTCACCTGATGGTCGGTGCGGCCAAGGAAATCGATCTTCCCATCCGCCCTGCGCCGCACCAGATCGCCGGTGCGGTACATCCGCGCGCCCCATGGGCAGGCGCGATCCGCCGTCACGAACGGATCGGCCACAAACCGCTCCGCCGTCAGATCATCCCTCTGCCAGTAGCCGCGCGTTACGCCGTCGCCGCCGATCCACAACTCCCCCGCCGTGCCCCCCGGCACCGGCTCCAAAGCCTCATCCAGCACATACATCTGCTGATTGACCAGTGGCGTGCCAATATTCGACACCCCTTCCACCGCGCCAACCTCCTCCACCGAAGACCAGATCGTGGTCTCGGTCGGCCCGTACATGTTCAAAATGCGTGCGCCCGACGCCGCCCGCAGATCCTGCACCAACGCCCCCGGCAGCGCCTCGCCGCCCACCATCACTGTCTTCACCCCGGCCAGCGCCCCGCGCGACTCGTCATTCATCGCGATCATCCGCGCCATGCTCGGCGTGCATTGCAGATGCGTCACCTGGTGCCGGATCAGCTGCGCCGCGATCGAATGATCATCCGCCTCGACCCCGCCGCCCGCATTGGCGCGCCGCACCACTTCGGCCAGCGGATACAGGCCTTCCATCACCTGTTCCGGTGCGATGCCATAGTCGATCAGACAGGCCACCTCGCCCACGCCGATCCGCTTGAGCTGCTCGACCCGCGCCAAGGCATCCTCAACCGTGCCGAACAGGCCCGAGTCCTCGAAATACCGCTGAAAGGCGAAATCCAGAATCGCCTCATTCTCCTCGGCACTCAGGGACCGCAGATCAATCTCCATCGGGTTGGTCACGCCCTGCGGTTTCTTGAAGGCCGGAAACGCCCAGGCATATTGCTTTACCAAGCCCACCGCCGCCGCGAGGTAAGCCTTCATCGGCCCTTCCGCGACCCGCCGCACCTGCGCCCGGTCGCGCCCGACATAGGAGTGCAGCATCAGCGTCACCACCCCCGCCTCCGGATCATGGCCCGCCTTGGCCCGTGCCCCGCGGTACAACTTGATCTTGCCCGCCACCTCCTCCACCGACTGGCCCAGCAGGTGGGTCAGCACATTGGCCCCCATCTCCCCCGCCTCGCGCCATGTCTCGGGGTTGCCTGCCGTGGTCACCCACAGTGGCAACTCCGCCGACACCGGACGCGGTTGCGTGACCACCGGAAACATCGTGCCGTCAGCAGTGGGAAACTCCACCGCCTCGCCCCGCCACAGCCGCCGCACCTGATCTGCCGCCGCATACATCGCCGCCTTGTTGCGCGGCGGCGTATTCTCGGGGCGCAGCACGAAATCATCCGGCTGCCAGCCGCTCGCAATCGCCATCCCCGCCCGCCCGTTGGTCAGGTTGTCGATCACCGCCCATTCTTCGGCAATCCGCGCCGGATGGTGCAACGGCACCACGCAAGACCCGGCCCGCACACCGATATTCTTCGCAACAGCGGCCACCGCAGCCCCCGTCACCGAAGGGTTCGGATAGGGCCCGCCAAAGGCATGGAAATGCCGCTCCGGCGTCCAGACCGCCACAAAACCGTGGCTGTCGGCAAATTTCGCGCCCTCCAGCAGCAGCTCGTATTTCTTGGCCCCGACACCATCATCATTGCCCCAGTAATACAGCGAGAAATCCATCTTTTGCGCCGAGGTGATCCGCCCCGAAGACACCAAGGCCCGGTTTTCATCCGACGAGATCACCACCTTGAACCCGCGCGCCAGCGTCCAGAACAGCTCCAGCACCGAAATGTCGAACGACAGCGAGGTAACGGCCAGCCACACCCCCGGCTCGGTGCCGATGCGCTGATCCATCCCGTTGAAAAAGTTCACCACATTGCGATGCTCGACCATCACCCCCTTGGGCCGACCCGTCGAGCCGGAGGTATAGATCATATAGGCCAGATCCCCCGGCCCGACGCCGCTCTCCGGGTTCGCGTCAGACGCCGCCGGGATGCGCCCGTCGGTATCCAGACACAAGGCCTCCGCCTGCCCCGGCAACCCCGCCGCTAGATCGCTGGTGGTCACAATCACCGGACAGCCCGAATCCTCGATGAACAGCGCCGTCCGCTCTGGCGGATAGGCCGGGTCCATCGGAACGTAAGCCCCCCCGGCCTTCTGGATCGCCAAGGCCCCCACCAGCATATCCAGCGAGCGGCGGATATGCAGCCCCACCAGCACCCCCGGCCCCACGCCCATGCCGCGCAGCACCTGCGCCACCCGGTTCGCCCGTGCATTGAGCGCGGCATAGGTCAGGCTCACCGCCTCAAAGCTGATCGCCACCGCCTCGGGCGAGCGGAGCACCTGCGCCTCGAACGCCTGATGCACACAACCCTCCGCACGAGCACCAAGCGTCTGGTTCGCGCCATGCAGCACCGCGTCGCGCTCTGCGGGCGACAGCATCGGCAGAGCCGACACCTGCGCATCCTCCGCCACCAATGATGCCACAAACCCCAGCCGCGCCGCCAGCGCCCGCGCCTCATTCGCGCTGATCCGCGCCAGATCGGCGTGCAAGACACCATCACACAGCGTCACCACCGTCTCCGGCACCGGCGCGCCATGCAGCGATACGCCCACCTGCGGCACCGCCAGATCGGCCAGAGCCACATCCCGCGTCATCAGGTCCAGCGCGAACCCCGGTGCGCGCTCCGCCAGAAGCGCCGCGCGCGCCGCGCCGACCGTGCGATCGGTCAGAACCCGCCCCGGCACCCAGCCGCTGGAATACCCCGCCAGCCCCGGCGCGACAGACAGCGCCACATCGGGGCACTCCTGCCCCGTCACCCGCGCCAGCGCCACCGCCAGCGTGGCGGCATCGCCCGCCACCGCCAGCCGCAACCAGCCCGCGCCAGCACCCGCGCCGGTAACCACCAGCCGCGACAGCGCCGCCAGCCGCTTCCTCACCGCAGGCTCGAACGGCACCAAGGCCGCATGCGCCGCCGTCAGCGCGTCCGCATCCTTCAAAGCCGCGATATCCCGCACCGTCGACGGGCACACCGCCAGCCCCCGCGCCTGACAGGTCAGCCGGTGCAGCCGCACCGCCCCCGCCCCGCAGGCCACCACAACACCGTCAGGCGAGGATGACAGCACCGAACCCGGCAGCCCCGTCCCATCAACCACATCGGCCGCTCCAACATTCAGCACCCCGAACGACCCGGCAATCTTGGCCGTGGTCAGCGGGTTCCAATAGCGGCCATGATCCAGCGCCCGAACCATCCGCGCCACGTCCTCCGCAGGCAGCAAGAAATCCAGCCGCCCGAACGCCGCAGGCCGGTCCGCCCGCGCAAACACCCGCCGCTGCGCGAAATCCTGCGGCACAGGGCGCAAACCACCCTCCATCTGCACCATCACTGCGGGAAAACTCTCCACCCCCGCCTCAAAGCAGCGGGTGTTCAGCGTCAGCGCAGTCTCCCCCGGAGCCACGTCGAACAAACGCTGCTCCAGAATGTCGCCCTCATCCACCCCATCCGTCATCAGATGCCAGGTGATCCCGTGCCGCGCCTCGCCCGCCAGCAAGGCCCAGACCGGCGCATTCAGACCGGCATAGCGCGGCAGCGGCCCGTCGTGAAAGTTCACAGCCCCCCGCACAGCCATGCCCCGCACGCCCGCAGGCACCAGCGACAGGTTGGCAACCGACAGCAGCCAGTCGCACGAAACCCCGGCCAGCCGAGCCTCCAGCCCCGCGCCCGGCACCTCCAGCCGCAATCCCTGCGCCAAAGCCCAGGCCCGCACGCCAGCATCCCGTGTCACCACCGCCGCCAGCCGGTGCCCGCGCGCCAGCCACGCCGCACCGCAAGCCTGCGTCAGGCTTTCATTGCCGATCAACAGCGCGCTCAAGCCACTCATCACTTACTCCTCGCCGCCAAAGCGGACTTACTTTCCCGCCACGGGCCGGAACCCGGAAAACGCCCAAGTCACGGCATGGGCCGACATATCCCAAAGGTAAAGCACCGGATCGGCCCTTTCCTTGCGCTGGATCAAGGCCCGTCCGCGCCAGATCAGCCCGCCCGCCACATGCGCCGCCGTCGCCAGCAGCGCATAGGCCCGGCCATGCGATTTGGTGTAGTAATACATCCGCGAATCCAGCCAGAACCGTGGAATCCGCTGCCAGCCCTTCATCCCGGTCGAGACCGAACCGATGTGCATCACCCGGCTTTCCACCACGTAATCGGTGGGAAACCCGGCCCGCGCCGCGCGCAGGCACAACTCGGTTTCCTCAAAATACAAAAAGAACACCTCGTCAAACAGCCCGATCCGGTCCAGCACCGCCTGCCGCATCATCACACTGGCCCCGGCCAGCCAGTCCACCCGCCCGGTCACCTCCGGCAAGGGTGGGGCGACGATCGACCCGCGCAGCAGCCGCGAAACCGGGCCAAGGCGCGCCGCCTGCTCGAACTCTCCCGCCACCGAAGGAAAGCGGAAGGCGGTGCGATGCGGCTCGCCGTCCGCACCGTGGATATGGCTTCCGGCAAACCCGGTCTGCGGATACGCTTCCAGATGCGCCAGCAGCGCCCGGATCGCACCCGGCGCGGGAAAGGCGTCCGAGTTCAGGAGATAGACGTAATCCGGCCTAGCCCCTCCCGGCAGACCCGCCCTTATGCCAAAGTTGTTCCCAGCGCCAAAGCCGCCATTGTGCCCTGACTGCACCACGCGCACCCGGTTCCAGCCGCGCGCCGCCACTTCCGCCGCCATCCGCTCGAAACTGCCATCGCCCGAGTCGTTGTCTACAATCACCACCGCGCCGTCGATGCCCTGCATCGCGACCAGCGCCGCCTCGGCAGAGCGCAGCGTCATCTCCGCCGTCCGCCAGTTCAGGATGACCGTCAACACGCTGGCCATGCCTATTCCGCCGCCGTTGCCAGCCGCGTCACCGGCGAAGGCCCCTCGGCCCCCTCGATCACCGCCCGCATCCGTGCCGACAGCACCCGCACATTGGGTTCCAGCACCATGGAATCGTGATCGCCCGGCACCTCGATCACCTCCAGCGCGGGCGCAAATTGCCCAAGGTCGTTGTCATGCAGCACAAACTCCCGTGCTGTGCTCACCCAGCGCCCGCCGGTCACCTGCCAGCGCTTGTCCAGCGGCGGGCGGAACAGCACCACCGCGCCTGCGCGCGGGGCCATGTCATACCCCGGCAGGGCGGCGCGGAACGCCGCCTCGATCGCCGCATTGTGGAACTCGGCCTCGCCCTGTGCGGCCACCTCCCCCTGCGCCCGCTTCCACGCCTGCTTTTCGCGCCACCAGCGGGCAAAGAACGCTGCGCCCTCGGCCCGCACCTCCGCCGCCCTGATCATCAGCTTGTCCAGCTTGGTCAACGCAGGCCGCATCGGCACCGGCGTATCCAGCAGCACAACCAGGGGCACCGACTCGCCCGCCGCTTCCAGTTGCCGCGCGATCTCCCAGGCGATCAGCCCACCACCCGAGAATCCGCCCAACAGATACGGCCCGACCGGCTGCACCTGCCGCATCTCGGCAATGTAGTCGCGCGCTGCGCTTACAAAATCGGAATGTGGCACCGCATCGCCATAAAGCCCCCGCGCCTGCAAGCCATAGAACGGCCGGTCGCCGCCCAGCAACTGCGCCAGATGGCGCAGGTTCAGCACATTGCCGAACATCCCCGCCACAAGGAAGAACGGCGTCTTCACCCCGCCCTCGCCCCTGTGCATCGGAACGATATGGGTAAACCGGCGCGACGGGGCCTTTGCCACCGGCGCGATCGCCACGCCACTGTCCTGCGGCCCGATCTGTTCCTCGATCAGTGCCGCGCAACCCGCAATCGTCGGGGCCTCGAACAGCACCGAAATCGGGAAATCCACCCGGTAGGCCTTTTTCACCATCGCAAACAGCCGCACCGCGATCAGGCTATGGCCGCCAAGGTCAAAGAAACTGTCCTCTACGCCCACTTTCGCCACTCCCAGCAACTCCTGCCAGAAGCCCACCAGCGTCCGTTCGATGTCACTCCTCGGCTCCAGATAATCGCTGTCCAGATCGGGCCGCTCGAAACTGGTGCCCTCCGCGCGCGCAGTCTCCACCACCGCCGTCTGCCGGATCAGCGCAGGCAGGTCGAGCGAGGACACGATGATCTGGCTGCGCCCCAACGCCACCGCCCGGCCAAAGGCCTCGGCCCCCTCGGCGGGCCGGATGCCCTGCGAGAAGGCATGCAGCAGGCGTTCCTCGACGGGCGACATCACACGGGCCTGCACCTCGTCAAACTCCAGGCTGCGCGGATCAGGTGGTGTCAGTTTCAGCCCGCCCTCCAGCCGGTGGATGGTGAAGCCCTCCACCTCGATACAGACCTCGCCCTCGGGGGTGGCCAGCGTGATGTCGAACACCGCCGTCCCCCGCGCCGCCGTATTGGCCCCTGCATTGCGCATATGGCTGACGATCCGCGCGGGAAGCGGGCGGTAAACCCGCACCTTCGCATATGACACCGGCACCCAAAGGTGGTCGGGCCGGTAGCCGTCAATCAGCCCCATCGCCCAGCCGGTCGCCAGATCCATCAGCGCGGGATGGATGTGCCAGCCCTGATCCGGCTCCTTCCGGTACGCCACCGGCAAAGACAGATGCGCCAGCCCTTCCGCCATGCCGATGCTGCGGGACGACAGCACGCGCCAGCGCGGGCCGAAATCCAGATGCGCCTCCTGCGGGCTGGCCAGCCCCGTGCCGGTCTCAGCCACCGGCAACCGGGCCGCGATCGCCGCCACATCCATGCGCGGGGCTGCCAAGGAAAGCGGCAGCAACCGGGCAGAGGCATGCAGCAGCCAGCCGGTCCGCCCCTTCACTGTCAGTCCCGAATGAAGCTCGAAGCCATAGCCCTCATCGCTGCGCAGCAGCCGCGCCCGTATGGGGCGCGGCTCCGCGCCCACATCAAGGGCACGGAAGAAAGTCAGATCGCGGATTTCGAACCCGTCGCCCTCACCCTGTGCCGCCCAGGCCTCGGCCATCACTTCCAGATAGCCCGTGCCGGGGATCAGCGCGGTGCCGCCTTTGGTGCGATGCTGATCCAGCACCCAGCGGTCCAGCCCATAACGCGCATGGAACACCCGGTTTCCGTCTCGGTCCAACCCGGCCTCGTCCAGCATCCGCGCATCCATCGGCACGCGCGGGCTTTCCACCCGCCCGGCACGATCGGCCAAGGCCTCTGCCGCCATGCCGACGCCCTGCCAGATCCCCCAGTTCAGCGAAACCACGCGTGTCTTGCCGCCCGCCCGGTGTTTGGCATAAGCATTGAGGTATTCATTCGCCGCAACATAGTCGATCTGCCCGGCAGGGCCGGTCACGGTCGAGGTCGACGAGAACAGCACCAGCAGGGCAAGGCTGCCATCGGGGAACAACCGCTCCAGCACCTGCGTGCCGTGCAGCTTCGGCGCGAACACCTCCTCGACCTCGGCAGGCGATTTCACCATGAGCGGCCCGTCATCGACCACACCCGCCGCATGGATCACCGCATGCACCGCGCCAAAGCGCGCCTCACCCGCTGCCTTCGCAGCCTCCATTTCGACCACATTGGCGACATCGGCGCGGGCCACCAGCACCTCACCCCCCCCAACCTCGGCGCATATGGCCTCCAGCCGTTGCAGCGCCAGAATCCGCCGCGACAATGCGTCATCCGGGCTGGCCTTGGCCAGCACGGCAGGCCACAGCCCGCGCTCGGGCAAGGGCCTGCGCGCGATCAGCGTGATCTTCACACCAAAGCGCCGGATCAGATCCTCGGCCACGGTCAGCCCGATGCCGCCAAAGCCGCCGGTGATCAGCACATGGGCACCGCGCGGCAGGTCAAACCCGCCCTCGGGCAGGGCCACCGCCCGCACCCCCGCCTCATAGCGCCGCCCCTTGCGCCATGCGGCAATCGCAGGGGTCTCCGACAGCACCTCCTCCAGCACCACATCCACCGCCTCATCCGGCCCTGCGATCACAGTCCCGAGATCCAGGAGGCCCACCAGCACCCCGGGCACCTCGCGCGGGATCACCCGCGACGGGCCCAGCACCATGGCCTTTTCCGGATAGGCCAGCACCTCGGCCTTGACCTGCGCCGCACCCGTGGTCAGCACCGTGATGCGGATCGGGCGTGGCAGGTTTTCCCCGGCCAAAGCCTGCCCAAGGAACAGCAGCGCATAGAAGCCCTGCTCGATATTGCGGTGCAGGAAACTCGACCCCGGACGGAAGCTCTCCTTGCCGGTCACCAGCCAGCCATGCACGATGCGGCTGGGTGCCAGCCCCCGCGCCACCAGATCGCGGATCAGGCTGTCATAGCCCTCGCGCCCGCGCTCCGGCGACAGGCGGTAGTCACCGCGATCGTCGCGCGCAAAGGCATCGCCCGCCCGTACCCGCACGACCCGGTGCCCGGCCGCAGCCAGCCGGTCAGCCACCGCCGCGCACAGCCCGGTGTCATCGAGAAACACCAGCCAGGTCTCGGCCGCCGCCCCGGCCAGATCATCCAGATCAAACCCCGCCGCCACCGGCCGCCAGTGTGATGCCCAGCCCCAGCCCGCCAGATCGTCGATCCGCGTGGGCAAAGCCTCGGCCTCTGCCGCCTGCCCCTCGGCAGGCGCAATGAAATAGGGTTTGCGCTGAAAGGCATAGCCCGGCAACGGCACCCGCTGGCGCGGCCCGATCCCCCAGACCGGCTCCCAGTCCACTGCAACACCGCAGGCCCAGAGCCGCGCCAGCGTGACCATGTGCCAGGCGTCATCCGCCATCTTCTGATCGGGATGGCGCAAGGCCGGGATCACCTGACCGGAGGCCACCCCATTGGCCTGCGCCAGCGACGACAGCGCCCTGCCCGGCCCCATCTCCATATAGACCCGCCCCGGTTCCGCCATCAGCCTTTCCATGCAGGCGCGGAAATCCACCGTGCCGCGCAGGTGCTGCACCCAGTAGTCGGGATCGGTCGCCTGCGCCGCCGTCAGAGCGATGCCGGTCCGGTTGGAGATGATCGGCAGGGTCGGCGGGTTGAGCGGGATCGACCGCAGATAATCGCCGAACCGCTGCAGGATCGGCTCCAGCATCGCCGAATGCGCGGCGATGTCGATGGCGATGCGTTGGGTTTCAATGCCCTCGGCGGCGAGTGTCTCCGCCAGAGCGGCAAGGGTTTCATCCGGGCCGGAGACGACGCAAAGGTCCGGAGCATTGATCGAGGCAATATCCAGCTGGGCCGTCGGACCGGGGGCCAGCCCCCGGACCCCCGGGATATTTTTGAACAGATGAAAACCAAGACGGTCGAGAGCGGCGCGCAGGTCAGATTCCGACAGCGGCACCGACAGCATGCCACCGGGCGAGATCGTATCGAACAGGGTGCCGCGCAGGTGGACGAGGCCGATGCAATCTTCAAAGCTCATGACGCCCGCGAGGGCAGCGGCGGTGTTTTCGCCCATCGAATGACCCACCAGCGCCGTGGGGGTCACGCCCCAGCTCTCGAAAAGTTTGGCCAGCGCGTATTCGGTGATCATGATCAGCGGCAGCTGGACCGAGGGCTTTTTCAGCGCTTCGGCGGCGATGGCTTCCGCCCCCGGCTCCGGCAGCCAGAGCGCGCGGATGTCGTAATCGAGTTTCGGTTCCAGCACCGCAAGGCCGCGGTCCATCCAGTCGGCGAACACCGGCTCGGTCTCATACAGATCGCGTGCCATGCCCGCATATTGCGCGCCGCCGCCGGGGAACATGAAGATGACCTCGGGGTCATCGCCCAGCCAGTCATGGGTGAACACCCGGCGCGGATCGCCGCTTTCAAGAATCTCCGCCGCTGCGTCGTGGCTATCTGCCACCAGAACCCGGCGCTTGTCAAACGCGCGGCGGCCCTGTTTCAGGGTCCAGGCCACATCGGCCAGCGGCTGTTCGGGGTGGTCGCGCAGATGTGCGGCCAGCCGGGCAGAGGCGGCGTCCAGCGCGCCCCTGGTCCGGGCCGACAGCACCAGCGGCTGGAACGGCCAGTCGCTTTCCCCCGTAGGCGCGCGCGCGGGTGCGGCCTCCAGCACGGCATGGGCGTTGGTGCCCCCCACGCCCAGCGAGTTCACGCCCGCCCGCAACACCGGGCCCTGCCATGGCGTCAGCCGGTCATTGACCCGGAACGGCGATGTCTCAAAATCAATCGCCGGATTCGGTGCCTCATAGCCCAGCGAGGGTGGCAATTGCCGGTGATGCAGCGCCAGCGCCACCTTGATCAGGCTGGCAACCCCAGCCGCCGTATCCAGATGGCCGATGTTGGTCTTGACCGATCCGATCCGGCACGACCCCACCGCATTGGTGGTCTCGCGGAACGCCGCTGTCAGCGCGGCCACCTCGATCGGGTCGCCCAGGTAGGTGCCCGTGCCGTGGCACTCGACGTAAGTGACCGTGTCGGCCGATACCCCGGCCACCGCCTGCGCCTCGGTAATGCAGCGCGCCTGACCGTCGACCGAGGGCGCCAGATAGCCGGCCTTGGCCGCGCCGTCATTGTTGACCGCCGATCCCTTGATCACCGCCCATATATGGTCGCCGTCGCGCACAGCGTCCTTCGCCCGGCGCAGCACGACACAGCCCGCGCCGGAGCCGAACACCGTGCCTTGCGCCCGGTGATCGAAGGCATGGCAATGGCCGTCGGGCGACAGGATTTCACCCTCGGTGTAAAGATAGCCGCGCGCATGGGGCAGTTCGATGGTGACCCCGCCCGCCAGCGCCATATCACATTCGCCGTTCAACAATGCCTGTGACGCATAATGCACTGCTACCAGGCTGGTGGAGCAGGCCGTCTGCACATTGATGCTGGGGCCTTTCAGATCAAGGATATGGCTGACGCGGGTGGCCAGGAAATCCTTGTCATTGCCGGTGTGGCGCAACAGGAACATGCCGGTCTGGTCCACCAGATCGCGGTGCGAGCACAGGTTGAAATAGAAATACGACCCCATGCCGCAACCGGCCCAGACCCCGATCGGGCCGGGAAAGCCCTCGGGCGGGTGGCCGGCGTTTTCCAGCGCCTCCCAGGCCACCTCCAGGAACTGGCGGTGCTGCGGATCGAGGATCGCGGCCTCTTTCGGGGAAAAGCCGAAGAATTCGGCGTCAAAGCCTTCAAACCCTTCCAGCACCGCAGCCGAAGGCACGTAATTCGGCCTGGCCATCCGCGCAGGCTGTTCCCCGGCGGCAAGCAGGTCCGCCCGGTCCAGCACCCGGATCGACTCAACCCCGTCGCGCAGATTGCGCCAGTAGCTGTCAATGTCGGCGGCCCCCGGCAAATGCGCGGCCATGCCGACAATCGCGATGTCGGTGTCGGAAAGCTCTGGTGGCAACAGGGAATCAGGCATGATCGGGGGACTCGGGGGGCTTGGATGGCCTCCAACTATATAGCGAACTTGACCAAATTAAGGAACAGACCCTGACGTGCCCTGGCGCGGGCAGGTCGGGCCTGCCGAACTCCGGGGTCGGTCCCCGATGGCCGTCGCCCGGACTCTACGCCGATCGGCGGGTCCGGGCGACCCGGGGCAAAGGGTTTCCCGCTCACAACACCGTCCGCCCCGGCCTGAACTGTGCGGCGCGCTGCTCCTTGCGCTGCGCCGTCAAGGCCGCGCGCAGCGCTTCGGCATGGCCCAGCACCGCCCCCGCCATCAGCCATGTAAACGGGATCACCGTATCGTTCGGCAGCAGATCCACCAGATTGACCGCCAGGATCAGCACCACCGCACAGGCAAAGGGCGACAGCGCGGCAGAGGGGTGCCGCCACGCCTCCCGCGCCATCAGCGCCACCGGCAGAGCCAGCAACCCGAATTCGGCGATGTAGCCAAGCCAGCCAAAGGTGCCCAGCGCAATGATCCAGCCGCCATCGGCGATCACATTGATCTGCCCCGTTACCGGGTCATGCAGCATCCCGCGCCCGTATGGCCCCCAGCCGAACAACGGGCGCTCTGCGGCCCGGTCCAGCAACAACTCTTCGTTGATGATGCGGAACTGCAGCGATTCCCCGCGCTCGGCGTTCAGGCTTATGGCCAGGTTCATCATGTCTTCCACCGGCACCAGATGCAGGCCCCGCAGCAGCGGATAAGTGATCACCACCAAGGCCATCAACCCGGCAGCCAGCAGCTGCAACCGGCGTGGCACGATCATCACCAGTGGCACCAGAAGCATCGCATAAAGCATCGGCCCGACACTGCGGCACAACACCAGCACGACCAGCAGATACAGCGCTACAGCCGCGTAGCGCGGCCGGGCCTCCGCCGGGCCCACCCGTAACAAGGCCACCGCCGCGATGAAACACATCATCGCGAAAAACGCGACCCACAAGCCGTGCTGCATGAAGACAAAGGGCCGGAAGCCACCAAAGCGGATCGCCTGACTGAAATCATGCTGGAAAAACCCGTATATGCGCAGGTTCAGCTGCGGCGCCATCCGCGCCTCGAACAGCATCGGCAGCGAATAGACCAGCCCTGCCACCATCAGCGCAACAATGATGGTCCGCATGGCCTTTTCATCGGCCAGAAACTGGCGGGCCAGAAAGAACGGGATCAGATCAATGAACTGATTGGCGACGATGGCAAGACTGTCATACAGCCGCAGCGCAGGCAGCGTCGCTTCCAGAAACTCGATCTCGTCGGTATTGGTCAGGACCGTGGCAAAGGGGCTGAGGATATAGAGCACGATCAACCCGCGCGCGATCCGGGATGCGGGCAGGAACGCCACCCGCTGGCGCAGCACGACCAGCACCCCCACCAGCGCCGCCAGATTGGCCGATGAATATTTGTCAACATCGGGCACCAGCGGCAGATCCCACACCACCACCGGCGGCAGTAGCATATAGGCCCCCAGAACCGTCCAGATCAGCGCGCGTGCGGGGTCCATCTTCGTGAAAAAGATCCACGAAACCACCGGCCATATGGCCAGCATCAGATAGGCAAGCGCGTTGGGCGTCATCATGTGTGCCTGGCTGTCGGTCTCCGGGGTCGGGCGATAGCATGGATCGGTGACGAAGTCTTGCCAAGTCATGGCGGCGGGATCTGGCCGGGAATGCGGCGGGCGGCGGGCGCTGGCGGCGGCCCAAAGAGGGCTGACGCTCTATCTTGGTCGGAGAATACCCCGAACCTCTTCAACCGACAGCGGTTCCTTGCGGCGGTGAATGATCGCGTGACAGTTGGGGCAGACCGGCCTCAGATCTTTTATCGGGTCGACCTGATAGTCCTCCTTGATCACTGACAGCGGCACCACGTGATGAACGTGGATAAGCTGCTTTCCAAGTTCCCCGTAAATATCCTCCAGCATGACGCCACAGGCCATGCAGGCGTAGCCGAAATGCGCAAGGCACCTGTCGCGCGCGGTTCTGCTTCTCTCAAAGCGGTTGACGGACACCGCAATCGTTGCGCCTTCCCAAAACCTGTCGTCGCCAACCTCCTCGGGGAATGTAAAGGCGGAAGGTGCCGTGACCCTCCAGTATTGACGCGGGCGATGGTGCCTTGAGGGTTCTATGCCCCACGTCCTGCAATAGCCCATGAACTGCCGGTCAATCCCGGCGTAGCCGCTATCGCCTGGCGCCAGCGGCTTTCCGGCAAAACGGTTCATCACGCCATTTGTGATCCGTCCGTCCCGTTCCGGCAACATCTCTGCATGCCTCAGATCATTTGCCGCGTAACCCGCAAACTTGCTGGGGGCAAAGCGGTATCCGGCCTCTGCATGAAATGCCGCAAAGAGCTTTCCGTTCTTGATACGCTTGTGGTGAAAGCTGCGTTCCGCCTGATCAGCGCTCTGTGCATAGCTGAACAGGGTCTCGATATTTGCGATGATTTCCTCGATGGACTCGGCCAGATTGCTCACATCATCACCCCGTTGCAGCGCTTCAGGTGGCCAGCCTATCGTCAAAAATGGCCTCCGCGCGACCATTTGAAGGCGCGTCTTAGAAAGCGTGGGATTGACCTCCCGTTGGTGTGGAATGAGCTCAGTTCGGCGGCAGCCTCAGTCAAAGGGAAGCCGTCTGCGGGCAGCGGGCGCAGGCCAAAAGTTAACGCCCGGTTAACGCGGCAAGGTCAACCCATTGATAACAAACGGATGCCTTCGTTGTAACACAGGGGGCACCCCCCTCCCCCCAACAGCCTGCTTCCCAAAGGCCGCGATTTCCTGTAAGGCCCGGCCATCTGTGACGTGAGGCCCGCCCCCGGCCGCATGCAAAGGATTGGGGGGCGGCGGCAATGGGGCCGCCATGCAAAGGGAAGACACGGCAGGGGCCGTGGGTGCTTCCATATAGGGAACGATAGATGTTCAACGTGACTCGTAAATCCATCCAGTGGGGCCAGGAAACCCTGACACTGGAATCCGGCAAGGTTGCCCGTCAGGCCGACGGCTCGGTGATCGCCACCATGGGCGACACCTCTGTCATGGCCAACGTGACCTTTGCCAAGAAGGCAAAGCCGGGACAAGACTTTTTCCCGCTGACCGTACACTACCAGGAACGCTACTACGCCGCCGGCAAAATTCCGGGCGGATTTTTCAAACGTGAGGCGCGTCCTTCGGAAAAGGAAACGCTGACCTCGCGCCTGATCGACCGTCCGATCCGCCCGCTGTTTGTCGACGGCTTCAACCACGAAGTGCTGGTGATCGTGACCGTGCTCAGCCACGATCTGGTCAACGAGCCCGATATCCTTGCCATGGTCGCAGTTTCCGCCGCGCTGACCGTGTCCGGCGTGCCGTTCATGGGCCCGATTGGGGCCGCACGTGTGGGCTTCTCGAACGGTGAATACGTTCTGAACCCCGATGTCGAAGACATGCAGAACCTGCGCAACAACCCGGATCAACGCCTTGATCTGGTCATCGCTGGCACCAAAGACGCCGTGATGATGGTGGAATCCGAAGCCTATGAGCTGACCGAAGCCGAGATGCTGGGCGCGGTCAAGTTCGGCCATGACGCGATGCAGCCGGTGATCGACCTGATCATCGACTTCGCCGAAGAAGCCGCGAAAGAACCGTTCGACTTCCAGCCCGCCGATTATTCGGCGCTCTATGCCAAGGTGAAAACCGCTGGCGAAGCGCAGATGCGGGCCGCTTTCGCGATCAAGGACAAGCAAGAGCGCACCAACGCGATCTCGGCTGCCGTTTCGGAGATCAAGGGCGCGCTGACCGAAGAAGACCTGGCCAACGAAAACCTGGGCGCTTCGATCAAGAAGCTGGAAAGCTCCATCCTGCGCGGCGACATCATCAACGGTGGCGCGCGGATTGACGGTCGCGACACCAAGACCGTGCGCCCGATCGTATCGGAAACCGGCATCCTGCCGCGGACCCATGGCTCGGCGCTGTTCACCCGTGGGGAAACCCAGGGGCTGGTGGTGACCACGCTTGGCACCGGCGAAGACGAGCAGATGATCGACGCGCTGACCGGCAACTCGCGGTCGAACTTCCTGCTGCACTACAACTTCCCGCCCTATTCGGTCGGCGAAGTCGGCCGTTTCGGCCCGCCCGGACGCCGCGAGATCGGCCATGGCAAGCTGGCGTGGCGTGCGTTGCAGGCGGTTCTGCCTGCTGGCACCGACTTCCCCTATACCATCCGCCTTGTGTCCGAGATCACCGAGTCGAACGGTTCTAGCTCGATGGCCACGGTCTGCGGCGGGTCGCTGTCGATGATGGATGCGGGCGTGCCGCTGAAAGCCCCGGTCGCCGGTGTGGCGATGGGTCTGATCCTGGAAGATGACGGCAAATATGCCATCCTGACCGATATTCTGGGCGACGAGGATCACCTCGGCGACATGGATTTCAAGGTGGCAGGCACCGCCAACGGCATCACCAGCCTGCAGATGGACATCAAGATTGCCGGCATCACGCCTTCGATCATGGAGCAGGCGCTTGCGCAGGCAAAAGATGGCCGGTTGCACATTCTGGGCGAGATGGCCAAGGCGCTTACGCAAGCACAGGCTTTCAGCCAGTATGCGCCGAAAATCGAGACCATGCAGATCCCGACCGACAAGATCCGCGAAGTGATCGGCTCAGGCGGCAAGGTGATCCGCGAGATCGTGGAAACCTCTGGCGCCAAGGTCGATATCAACGACGAAGGCATCATCAAGATCGCGTCGAGCGATGCTGCCGCAATCAAACGCGCCTATGACATGATCTGGTCGATCGTGGCAGAGCCGGAAGAAGGCCGCGTCTATACCGGCAAGGTTGTCAAACTGGTCGATTTCGGCGCGTTTGTGAATTTCTTCGGCAAGCGTGACGGTCTTGTTCACGTCAGCCAGATCGCCAACAAGCGCCTGAACCACCCGAACGAGATCCTGAAAGAAGGCCAGGAAGTGAAAGTCAAACTTCTGGGCTTTGACGACCGTGGCAAGGTGCGCCTTGGCATGAAGATGGTCGATCAGGAAACCGGCGAAGAAGTCGCCGAGAAGAAAGAAGAGTCGTCCGAGGCCTGATCGACCCGGCCCCGACCCGAAGAAAAGCCCCGGCAAATGCCGGGGCTTTTTGCAATTTGATAACCGGATGAGGACACAAAGCTACACATGCGCGTGAATTCGGTCACAGCGACTTCCATCGAATCATAACTGTGGCAAACGTAGCGAAACACTTACCGGGAATGACTTTTATGCCGCTCGACCTTACACGCCGCCTGTTGCTGACATCCTCGGCTGTGCTTCTGGCCAGCCCCGCGATCGCCCAGACCAAACCCAGCCTGAAAACCTATGTGGTGCCGCCAGAGCATCAGCCGGTGATCGTGCGGCTGCGCGACACGTTCGAGCCGGGGTCACTGCTGGTCGATCCCAACACATTCTCGCTGTATTGGCTGCTGGAACCCCGGCGCGCCGTCAGGTTCATCGTGGGGGTCGGTCGTGGCGATCTGTATGAGGCGGGGCGGTTCACCGTCGGGGCCAAGAAGGAATGGCCCAGTTGGACGCCCACCAAAAGCATGATCGAGCGCAACCCCGGGGCCTATGCGAAATATGCGGATGGCATGCCGGGCGGCCCCGGCAACCCGTTGGGCGCGCGGGCGCTGTATCTGTTTGACGAGCGGCGCGGCGATACCTTCCTGCGCATCCATGGCACGCCCGAGCCCTGGACGGTTGGCTCAGCGGTGTCGAACGGCTGTGTGCGTCTTGCCAATGAGCATATCCAGCAGCTTTACGACATGGTGCCGATCGGGGCCAATGTTGTGCTTTATTCCAAACGCGCCGCGGCCTGACGCCAAAGCCCGGCCCCTTGTCGGGGCCGGACTTGATCACGCAGTGCGGGTGGCAAGCCAGTGGTTCAGCCGCCACATCCCCCAGGCCAGCGGGATCGCGGCAAAGCCGCCGATCACATAGGCCAAGGGTTCATCGGCAAAGCTTTCGAACATCTGGGTATAGGCGTGGATCGCGGCAAAGGTGACGCCTGCGTTGAACAGGGCGCGGCGGTTGGTCTGCGCGGCCCAGCCGATGATCGCCACAAGGGCCAGGGCCCAGAGGATCGAGTAGACATTGGCCGAGATGACCAGCGCACCCGCCTCAAACGCCTGACGCGCGGCATCATACTGCTCATAGCTCAGATCGCTGGACCAGTCATAGCCCGGCCCCCAGATCGTCTGCCCCACCACATCGCCCCAGAGTGACCCGACCAGCGCGCAAAGGTTGGCGACGATGAAGCCGATGGTGGCAAGTATGCGGCTGTGCCGTGCCGTGCGTTCCTCCACCCGGCTGCCCAGCCAGACCATCGCCACCACCAGCGCCGACATCTGCAGAATGCTGAGCGTGGGTTCGGGCGACATGAAGACATAGGCCGCATGGAAATAGCTGGTGCCGGTGGAGAGCATCTGCGCAAAGGGCACGATGGCCAGCGCGGTCACGAGGCGGACATCAGTGGTCCAACCCGCCAGGGCCAGCAGAGCGGCGGTGTAGCCGTAGAGCACGGGCACCATTGGCCCGCCGATCTGCCATTGTTCCATCATCAGGCCCAGACCTGACAGATGCAGGGCAATGCCCATCAGCAGGATCGCACCCTGCACAAAGCGGGTGGTCAGGCCGCCCATCAACAGCGCCCGCCCAGCGATCAGCGCGACCAGAGCACCGCCCGGCAGCATGATCCACGGGGCGACGTTGTAGTACTTGTCCACCAGCTCGATCCCCGCCCCGCCAATCAGCATGCCCGCACCGATCAGCGCGGCGGCGTTACCGAACATGCGGTAGAGATCGCCCCCGCGTGCGAGGATCAGCAGGCCCGCCCCGAGCAGGCCAGAGCCGAAAACGGCAACGGCGGGTGCGCTTGCCAGCCAGAAGATGGTGCCCAGGGTCGCCGCAATGATCCCGGCGCAAAGCAGGCTGTTGATGCCCATGGCGACCATCGCCTCGCGCGCGCGGGAGTCGATGATGCGCGCCTGTTCAGCGGTGATAATTCCATCAAGTGTAAGCTGTTTCGTATCGGCCAATGTGTGCATCGGAAACTCCATGAACGATGTTCATCATGGATAGATCAGGCTTGAACGTCGTTCAAGAAATTTGACTTGAGACGCCACGTCACATGATCTAGATATGTTATACTATAACATGTGGAGCCAATATGCCCGATCGCTTGCCCGTCACCGTTCTCTCCGGCTTTCTGGGCGCCGGAAAGACCACCTTGCTGAACCATGTGTTGAACAACCGTCAGGGCCGCCGCGTGGCCGTGATCGTCAATGACATGAGCGAGGTGAACATCGACGCCGACCTGATCCGCGAGGGAGCCGATCTGTCGCGCACGCAGGAAAAGCTGGTGGAGATGACCAATGGCTGCATCTGCTGCACCCTGCGCGATGACCTGCTGATCGAGGTGCGGCGGTTGGCGCAGGAAGGGCGGTTCGACTATCTGCTGATCGAATCCACCGGCATTGCCGAACCGCTGCCGGTCGCCGCAACCTTTGATTTCCGCGATGAGGCGGGCGACAGCCTGTCCGACGTGGCGCGCTTGGATACGATGGTGACGGTGGTGGATGCCATCAACCTTTTGCGAGATTTCTCCAGCCATGATTTCCTCGCCGACCGGGGTGAGGTGATGGGCGAGGGTGATGAGCGCACGCTGGTCACCCTGCTGACCGACCAGATCGAATTCGCCAATGTCGTCATCCTGAACAAATGCAGTGACGCAGGGCCGGAACGGGTGGATGCCGCGCGCAAGATCATCCGCGCCCTGAACCCCGATGCACGGCTGATCAAGGCGGATCATTCCCGCGTGGACGCCGATGCGATCTTCGGCACCGGGCTGTTCGATTTCGACCGCGCACAGGAACATCCGCTTTGGGCAAAAGAGCTGTATGGCTTTGCGCATCACACGCCGGAAACCGAGGAATACGGCATCACCTCTTTCGTCTACCGCTCCCGGCGTCCGTTTGATCCGGCAAAGGTGCATGCGGTACTGAATGGTGATCTGCCGGGGGTGATCCGGGCCAAGGGGCATTTCTGGCTGGCCACCCGCCCGAATTGGGTGGCGGAGTTTTCCTTGGCGGGGGCGGTGTCTTCGGTCACGCCTTTGGGGGGTTGGTGGGCCTCGGTCCCGCGTGAACGCTGGCCGACGCATCCGGACGCACTGTCAGAAGTGGCGCGGCACTGGCAGGAGCCTTGGGGCGACCGGCGGCAGGAGATCGTGTTCATCGGCGCGGGGATGGACCGGGACGCGCTGACAGCGGCGCTGGATGCGGCACTGGTGGAGGCAGAGGTCTACGCCCCGGACCTGTGGGCCGGTCTGCCCGACCCGTTCCCGGCCTGGCGGCGGCAGCAGGCGGCATGATGCGCAACCTGACCTCTCCGCGCGCCCGGTGGCGGTCGGGCAACGCGATGGCGGCGCATGACGGCCTGCCCGCACCGCTGCGGGCCTGGGCGGCGCAGGCGGCCTTGCCGTGGAGCGCCACATCCCTGCGCAGGCTGTGGTCGCGTGCGTTGCATGAAACCGGCTGCCCGGATGCGGCACTGGCGCGCCTGTCCGCCGCCGAACGGGCGACACTGCGGCGCGAGGCGGCGCAGGTTTGGGGCAACGACTACCCGCAATAGCAAAAGGCCCCGGAGAACTCCGGGGCCTTTGATCATGTCCGGCGCTCAAACCGGCTGTTTGGCAAAGCGCAGATAGGGCAGCTTGATATCCAGCTCGCCGAATTTCTCCCGCGCCTGCTCGTCATTCAGCGACAGCGCCACAATCACATCCTGCCCCGGCACCCAGTTGGCGGGGGTGGCGATCGGCACGCCATCGGTGGCCTGCACGGCATCCAATGCGCGCAGGATCTCGGCAAAGTTGCGGCCTACCGACATCGGGTAGGTCATGGTCAGCCGCACCTTTTTGTCCGGCCCGATGATATAGACGGTGCGCACGGTCGCGGTATTGGCCGGGGTGCGGCCCTCTTGTGGCAGGTAGAATTCGGCGGGCAGCATGTCATAGGCCTTGGCCACGGTCAGGCTGGTATCGTCGATGATCGGGAAATCGGCGGGCGCACCGGCAACGGCGGCGATGTCGCGCACCCACTTGCCGTGATCCTCGACCGAATCAACGGAAACGCCGATCACCTTGGTCTTGCGCTTGGCAAATTCACCGGCAAGCTGGGCCACTGCACCGAATTCGGTGGTGCAGACCGGGGTGAAATCGCGCGGGTGGCTGAAGATGATGGCATAGCTGCCAGCCAGCCAATCATGAAAATGGATGGTGCCGGCGGTCGAGTCGGCAGTGAAATCTGGGGCTATGTCATTGATGCGGATCGACATGGACGACTCCTTCGTTTGTCTCGGCAAAGCTAGTCGTTTCGGAACAACATTTCACCCCCCTGCGTCAAAGATGCGCCGAATGGGGAAAAACGACCGAAGATGGGCCGTCTGGCGATACCATCATTCCGTCTGGGGGCTGGCGCGTGAAACACGGCAACGGCCGTTCTGACGACAGGAATGATCTGAACCCGTCATCCTGCACTGCGTCAGGTCGCAAAGTTGCTTGCAGGTTCGCGCCCCTCGGTCCACAATATGATCAAATTTCCAACGGGAGCACAGCCATGCTGACGAAACGCGATTTTTACATCAACGGTCAATGGGTCGCCCCCAAGGCGCCCCGCGACTATCAGGTGATCAACCCGTCGAACGAAGAGCCCTGCGCGGTGATCTCGCTGGGCGATCAGGCCGATACCGATGCCGCCGTCGCCGCCGCCAAGGCTGCCCTGCCGGGCTGGGCCGCGACCCCGCCGAAAGAGCGCGCCCGGCTGGTGGCTGCGATCCTGGATCAGTACGAGGCGCGGCTGCAGGAATTCGCCGAAGCCATTTCGATGGAAATGGGCGCACCGATTGATTTTGCGCTGTCGGATCAGGCGCCTTGCCTGCCCTGGCACACCAAGAACTTCCTGAAAGCATTCGAGCAGATCGAATGGGTCCGCCCTCTGGGTCCGCAGGCCCCCGGTTCAGCGGTGGTGATGGAGCCGATCGGTGTGGTCGGGCTGATCACGCCATGGAACTGGCCGGTCAACCAGATCGCGCTGAAGGCGATTCCGGCGATGCTGGCGGGCTGCACCTGTGTGCTGAAACCATCGGAAGAAAGCCCGCTGAACGCGATGCTGTTCGCCGAATTCTGCCATGATGCCGGTATTCCGCCGGGCGTGTTCAACCTGGTGAACGGCGATGGCATGGGCGTGGGCAGCCAGCTGTCTGTTCACCCCGATGTCGAGATGATCTCTTTCACCGGCTCCACCCGCGCGGGCAAGGCGATTTCCAAAGCCGCAGCCGAGACCCTGAAACGGGTCACGCTGGAACTGGGCGGCAAGGGCGCGAACCTGCTGTTTGCCGATGCCGATGTATCGGCCGTGGAATGGTCGGTGCGCCGCATGATGGAAAACACCGGGCAAAGCTGCAACGCGCCGTCACGGCTGCTGGTGGAGCGGAGCGTCTATGACCAGACTGTTGCCAAGGCCGCCGAAGTGGCCAACAGCATCGCGGTCGGCCCGGCGCATGAGGCGGGCCCGCACCTTGGTCCTGTGGTCAACAAGCGCCAGTGGGAGCAGATCCAGGGCTATATCCAGAAGGGCATTGATGAGGGCGCGCGGCTGGTTGCCGGTGGCCCCGGCCTGCCGGAAGGCTTCAACCGTGGTTTCTATGTCAAGCCGACGGTCTTTGCCGATGTGAAACCCGGCATGACCATCGAGCGTGAGGAAATCTTTGGCCCGGTGCTGGCCATCGTGCCGTTCGAGACCGAGGAAGAGGCGATCCGCATCGCCAATGACACGCCTTATGGCCTGACCAACTATGTGCAATCCGGCGATCCCCATCGCGCCAACCGCGTTGGCCGTGCCGTGAAATCCGGCATGGTCGAGATGAACGGCAAATCGCGCGGGGCCGGGTCGTTCTTTGGCGGCGTCAAGCAATCGGGCCGCGCCCGTGAAGGCGGGATCTGGGGTCTAGAAGAGTTTCTCGAACCCAAGGGCATCTCGGGCTACGACTTCACCGTGAAAGATGCGGCCGAGTAATTCGCGGCACGTCCGGCGATCTGAAATCGGCAAGGTCCGGGGGCAAGACCCCCGGACTTTTGCTTTGCCGCGCCCATATGTACCTACCCGGTCATCCGGCTGATGCAACCGGGCGATAAGCTCTTGGCGTCCGGCACCGACTGCGGCAAGAATAGTGGCGACTGACTTTTGGGGTGGCGTGGCGCGAGTCCTGTCATTCTTGTTTTCAATTTCCCCGTAGCGGGGAATGTAATTCGCCTTTACATTCCCCATATGAACACTGTGGCATCGTCCAGCGGAGGGCATCATGGCCGATTTCAATGCGCAAATTCTCGAAAGCCAGAAACAGGTGGCCGAAGCACAGGCCAAGATCAGTGCGGTGACCAGCCGGATCGAAGTGGCCCGGCAAAAGCTGGATCAGGGCGAGCCCGCAATCGACATCGAGAATGCGACGCTGGAAGACGTGCACAAGCACACCGACCTGATGAACGCCAATATCGCCGAGCTGATCATGGGGCTGGATGATGTGACGTCAGCCTTCTCCAAGGATTTCGACGAGATGCGGTCGAAAACCGGAGTCGAGAGCTTTATCGGCATCTTCAGCAACGCCAAGGCGGAATCGATGCGGCAGGAGCGGATGCGCACCGCCAGCATCGACGACAAGCTGCAGGATCTGATCGCCAAATCCGATGTGATCGTGAAACTGCTGCAGGGCCAGCTTGATCTGCTCAACGGCCAAAAGGCCAGTGTTGAGTCGAACCTGTCCGCCACTTTGGTCGAGCGTGAGCAAACCGTCGGCGCGCTGGAGGCGGTGCGGGTGGAAATCGCGGGCATGGACCCGAAGATCATCGAGCTGGAAAACAGGATCAGCGTCGAACAGGATGCCGCCGCCCGTACCAAGCTGGAAACCGAACTGGCCGGGATCAACACCCGGTTCAACGCGCTGGTGCAGGATGAACAGGTGCAGCTCGCGAAAAGCCAGACGCTGGAGCGCTATATCGAAAAGGGCAAGACGTGGATGGACAGCCTGCAAAATCAGGCGGCCACCCAGCTGGTGCTGATCAACAAGCTGCAAACCGACACCAAGCAGCGCGTTGTGCTCTATGACGCCCTGTCGAGCAGCCTGAAAACCGCGCAGCAGCAGGATGTGGCGCACCGGATCAACGAGATCGGCGTGAAGACGGACCAAGAGGCGCAGGCCGCCATGGCCGCCATCGGCTCGGCCACCAATGACCGGATGGCGGGCATGCTGGAGGCGCATGAGGGGCACATGGTCTTTGCCCGCAAGATCCTGGAGCAGAAGGCCAAGGCGGATGAGCGGTTCAACCGCCGCTTTGCCGCGATTGTCGAAAAGCACGACAAGAATGCGTATGGGGAATAAGTGGCGAACGAGGTCAAGGACCAGCTGACAAGCGACCATACCGAACTTTATGACACGCTGGTCGCGCGGCGCTATTTTGCCAAGTTCGACCGCATCTCGGCCCATCTGGGCCGGGTTTCGGGCGAGCTGGAATCCGAAGGCACGCTGACCCGCACCGAGGCGCGGGTGCTGGGGCGGTATATTACCGCCCTTGCAGCCACCTTCCGGGCGCTGTCCAACAAGTACCTGATGACCGGCCGCAACGATGCCGCCCTGCGCCTGACCTTCGACCGGCACGAAAGCGGCTTTCCGGTGGCGCAGGAGCTGATGATGATGGCGGTGGATGCTGCGCAGGTGGAAAAGCACCTGTCGGGCAGCGCCTCGGTCGAGGAGTTGAAAGACCGGATGATCCGGAGGATTGTCGGTGATCTGGCCTTGCCAACCGATCTGCAATTTGCCCTGTCGCAGCGGCTGTATTATGAGGCGCTCGCACAGGGCGGGCTGTTTCTGGCCCGCAACGACCCCGACGCCCAATGGATCGAGGACCGCAAGGGCCGCCGCCAGTATCTGGTGCATTGGGCGGTCTATGACACGCAGGTCAACCTGCCGGTGGTTTACCTGATGGATGTGGAAGACAGCGGCAAGCGCCCGCTGCCCAATGATGATGGCCGCTGGCCTCAGGCGCAGCACCATCTGATGGCGCAATCCGCCGCCGGGCTGAAACTGCTGACCATCGCCCAGGGGTTTGATAGCGATTTCCCCAGCCTGCACCCCAAGCGGCTGCGCCGCATCCACCTGGGCCCGATGTATTCGCACAGTTTCACCCTGCAATCGGGGCCAATCTCCGATGTGCTCTCCACCGCCCGCGCGCCTGAGGGGCAGGATTGGGCGCTGGTCTGGACCGTCGAGGATCTGCGCGCCGACAGGGTGGAGCAGATCAAGGCCGGATGGTTCAGTACGGTGGAGCGGCAGATCTTCGCACTGGACCCCTTTGCCGGAAAGGGGGCCGATACCGGCACCACCCGGATGGAGCGCATGGTGGTGCTGCCCGAACAGCCCTATCAGGCACTGGCCGAACTGAACCCGCCCGGCTTTCGGGATGTGCGCAAATTCGTGGTCGGCACAGGTGGCCGCATCATCGCAACACGGTAGGTAACAGCATGGCTACGCGCGACACGATGGAACTGAAAGAAGACATGATCCGCGCCCAGTATGACGCGGCGCTTGCCCTTTTGACCGGGTTCGACCACGCCCCCCGGCTGGGCAAGGCGATGACACCCGACAGGGTGGAAGAGCGCTCCTCCGGCCTTGGCAACCGCCCGCGCTTCCGCTCCACCACGCCCGGCCTCGTCACCCGCCCCACCACCCGCCCCGGCGGCGTGCGGATTATCGAGCGGATCGAATCCGGGTCGGATGGTCTGATCTCCCCCGCCCAAGCCTCGGTCCTGCATGCCCTGCGCCGGGCTTTGGCCATCGCATTGGCCCTGGGCGAGACATTTGCCGCGCAATCGCCGCTGGGGGAGCTGAAAAAGGCCAATCTGGAGGGCCGCCTGCCCGACCTGCGCCGCGCCGAATTCACCGAGCTTCTCGCAGCCGAGGCGCTTCTGGTGCTCTACACCTTCGCGAATGCCACTGCCTTCCTGCTGGCCCCGCATCTGGGCAGCACGACCGTGGAAGTCGGCACGGTGGATGAAATCCTGACCGACAACACCCCGCTCGCCCTGCAAGGTGCGTTGTGGGAGCTGGATCAGGACATCGCCACCTTTGCCACCGATGAACCCCGACTCGCTGCAACCGTCGCCGGTTTCGCTGAGGCGCTTATGGAAAAACTCGCCCTGCGCGCCCAGACCGCCCCCCGACTGGAGGCCTTTACCGGCGCCAGCTGGAAGGTGGAGGCCGACGGCCTGACCATCGCCGGGTTCAACCCTGCCCGTGCAGCCAAGGGCAGCGCACTGTCAATGCAGTTCAAGAAACCGCATGAGGTGGTCGGCAACCACATCGCCAAATATCAGTCGCTGCGGCTGGCCAAGATGCTGATGGCCTATGATTTTGACCGCAAGCTGAACCCCTTTGCAGAGTTAGGCGGCTTCATCTTCACCTTCATGGGCGACGGCAAACCTGGCACCGGCAAGACCACGCTGATCCAGATGATGGCGGGGCTCTTGAACGATTATTGCACCCATGCGGGCTATCCGTTCCGCTATCAGAACTTTTCCATTGACCAGATCGACAGCTATCAGGGCAAATCCGGCCAGAACGCCAAGGCCTTCATCGACACTGTGCTCGACCCCGGCGTGATCGGCTTTGGCACCATCGACGACATTGATCAGGTCGCAGGCAAACGCGGCGACCGGCAATCCTCGGCGGGCCAGCAGGAGGTGACGGCGGTGTTCATGCAGGCCTTTGCCGGGGCGGGGACGGTGGTGCGCGGCAATTGCAGCTTTGGCATGTTCAGTAACTACCCCGAGAATGTGGACGATGCCCTGCGCCAGCGGGCAGGAGCGCGCTTTCTGGTCGACGGACCGCAAACGCGCGAGGATTACATCGATATCCTGTCGCTCTTGCTGGGGAAAAACCACGCCATTCCACTGGGCGATCATGAGCTGTTTGCAGCGCAGGAAATCAGGAAAGCCGTCGCCGCCAGTTTCGCAGGCCACGCACGCCCGCATGAAGACGGGCTGCTGCGGGTCTGGGAGAAAATTGCCGCGGAGCTTGGTCCGCTGGACACCATCGCCAAGATCGGCCGCTATCTGAAAGCCATTCAGGAGGCGGATGAGCGGTTCACCGGCCGCGCCATCAAGAACATCACCGATGCGGTCAAGGTGCGGGCGATGGATTTTGAACTGCCGGATGCATGGATGGAAACCCCCGACCTGTTCCTGTTCAAGCCCTATGATGAAAAGCTGGCCATGATCCGCGATCTGATGACCCCGATCACGGTGGACATGGTGATCCAGGAGGTCAACCGCTACGCCGATAGCGAGTTCCGCTATGCCGACAAATCGGATGAGGTGGCGATTGAGGGGATGGTGCGGGACTACCAGCGCACGGAAGAGGCGAAGCGGCGGTATCTGGAGGGGAAAACCGGATGATGCAGTTTCGGCCCGAGCTCCCCCACCCCATCCCTCCCCACAAGGGGGAGGGGGCCTGTTGCACGGTTGGCGCGGCGGTGCCCGTCTTCACAGGAGCAAAGAATAGTCTGCTCCGATTCGGCATCAGCGCAGGCGGCATGCAGCCAGACTCGCCCTCCCCCTTGTGGGGAGGGATGGGGTGGGGGGCCTTGGACGAAGAACGCGCCACATGAGTGGCATCCATCCCGTCACCCGAAGCCACGCCCGCCGGTTGCGAGCCGAGATGACACCACAAGAGCGCCGGATGTGGACCCAATTGCGCGAGCTGAACCGAATGCTGGGGCTGCACTTTCGCAGGCAAGCGCCAGTCGGCCCCTATATCGCGGATTTTGCTGACCTTGGCCGCAGGCTGGTGATCGAGATTGATGGTGGCGGCCATGGCGGGCCTAAGGATACGGCAAGAGATGACTGGTTCAGGGCGCAGGGGTTCACGGTGCTGAGGGTCTGGAACAATGAGGTAAACACCAATCTTGAGGGCGTGATGCAACTAATTCTGGACGAACTCCAGCCAGTGCCCGACGCCCCCCCACCCCAACCCTCCCCCACAAGGGGGGAGGGAGGCGCAGAACGGTCAAGGTTGCGCCCGGGTGAAATGACCAGTGCCTCCCCTCCCCCTTGTGGGGAGGGGCCGGGGGTGGGGGGCGGCTCACGGGTTGCAGATTCGGCGCAAAATGGAGTTACCCCATGAAACGCCTCATCGCCAAAGGCCTGATGTTCGGCAATCTGATCGAGGTCACCTCCCCGGCCCTCATCGACCGCTACAAGCGGGCGATGAAGCATCTGTGCGGCAAAGAAACCGAGCTGACCGATTTTCACATCGACATTTCCGGCTATTCGCCGGAAATCGGCGCCGAACTCAATGATGACCTCTACCTCAACCCCAACGGGGCCAACCGGCAGTTCATCCTGCTGACCACGGCGCAAAAGCATGCCCCCCTGCTCAACGCCAAATTCTCCACCTCGCGCGGGATCATTCGCCAGTTCATCGAGACCAACGAGGCGCAGCTCTTTGCCCTGACCGCGCGGGATGCGGTGGCCGGGGAGTTGCAGAATTCGGTATTTGAAATCTCCACCCCCGCCAGGCTGCTGGAGATCCGCCGGATCACGGTGGAGGCCGATACGATCGGCGGCCATGTCGCCGATGCGGGCAAGCTGGCGAAGCTGATCGAGCGGTTCCGGCAGGAACCGGATGGCTGGCGCGATGATCTGCTGATTGCCGAGATGATCACGCTTGCCCGGAAAACCGGCGATGTGACGCGGGTGCCGATCCACCTGCCGCAGATGGGCTTTGAGCAGCCGAATTTCTGGACCAGCCATTTCGGCGGGCTTTATGTGTTCCGCGACGTGGCTTTTCCCGCCGTGATTTCTACCCTGCCCCGCGAAAGCCTGGGGTCGGTGCCGATCGCCCCGGTGTTCGACATGGGCCAACGCAACCAGATCGCCGACTGGCTGGAGCGCAACCAGTTGGCCGAGCCGATCGTGCAGGCGCGCGGCATGGATGCGGCGGCGGTGATCCGGCAGAAGATGGATTTCATTCTGGTCGAGGCGGCGGATACCCTCGGGCTGGACATCGGCGATGCGCGGCGCACGGAATTGCGCAAGATCGCGCATCATCTCGGCACCAGCCTGCCGCTGGAGTTTCAGGGCCTCGCCGCCCTTCTGCGCTGGATCGAGGCTGGGGGCACCTGGCCGCGCATCACCAGCGAACACCCGGCCTATTTCTATACCCTGCGGGCAAGGCCGCACAAAGACCGCGATCTGGTCAACATGCTGCTGTCGGAACTGGCCCCGATGGACGTGCGGCAGATGTTCATCGTCCACAAGGAACTGTTCTATGCCAGCTATGCCGGCTGGTCCGACCGCAAGCGCCAATATGTGGCGGATTTTCTGGAACGCGAATATGTGGTAGACAAGCAGGGTGCGCGTGCGGCCCTGTTCGGGGCAGAACCGGGTATGGATGACCGGCCAAGACCCGACCCTAAACCGGCCCGTGACCTTGGCCCTGTAGCGGGGCCATGGGGCAAGGCAAGGGGGCGCGGATGATCCTTGGCTGGCTCAGGCTTGCGGTGTTCGGCTACGCTGGCCTGACGGTGGTGTTCTTCATCATGCGCATCTACCTGCGCTCGGTCCGGCGTGAGCGGCTGGAAAAGCGGTTCGACGCGGGCGGCATCGAAGGCGACCGGGCGGCCTATATCGAAAGAGGCATGGCGATGTATGAGAGGGGGTTGAAGAAGCGGCTGCTCTGGCTCATCTACATCATCCCGACCGTTGCCGTGCTGGCAACGCTCTATATCCTGAATTTCCAGTGAGGCGGCGATGCGTTATGTGAAATGGGGCTTCTGGCTGATGCTGGCCACGCTGGTATTTGGCTTTCTGCACTACACCCTGCCGCAGACCGATATCGTGCGAATCGTCGGCACCGAAAACCGGCGGGTGGATATCGGCGAGAACTCGATCTTCTGGAGCCGGGCCGAGGTAGGAATGTCGGAATCGACCTCGCGAGATGTGTTTTTCATCAACGCCGTTTACCCCAACGGCCGCACGATGGAATACCGCAACGAAGATACCGGCTGGGGCTGGCCGCCCTACTTCAAGATCAACAGCTTCGGCTTGCAGACACAGGCCAAGGAATCCGCCTCCAGCGAGGCGGCGCCGATCTGGGTGGCGCTGCGTCACTACGGCTGGCGCAACCAGTTCTTCACGATTTTCCCCAATGCTGTCGGCATCAAGCGGGTGGCGGGGCCGGATGTGACCATCGTGCCATGGCTGAACATCGTGATCCTGACCTTCCTCGCGCTGGTGCTGTTCATGATCCGGCGGATCTGGATGCAGTTCCGCGAGCGCACCATTGATCCGGCGCTGGAGGATGCATCGGAAACCTGGGATGCGGTGGATGCGCGCGCCGATGCCGCGCGTGACCGGGCCAAGGGCTTCTTTGGCGGCATCAGCGCCTGGCTGGCAACCTGGCGCAGCAAACCACGCAAGTAGCCGCGCAACACTTCGCTGCGCGGCATTGGCGGGGTCAGCCGCGCAGGGTGCCCCCGGTGGCCTTGGTCACCTTTTCGATCACTTTGGCAGATACCGCTTCGATCTCGGCCTCGGTCAGGGTCTTGTCCGCCGGTTGCAGCCGGACGGTGAGGGCGATGGATTTCTTGCCCGCCCCCATCTGCGCCTCGGCCTTGTCGCCGGTGAACTGGTCAAACAGGCTGACCGAAGCGATCAGCGCCTTGTCGGCGCCAAGGGCCGCATTTACCGCCGTCATCGCCTCGACCCGCTGATCCACCACAAAAGCGAAATCGCGGTCCACCGCCTGCAGATCGCTGATCACCAACGCCGGGCGGGTCGGAGTTTTTGCCTTTGGAGTGGGGATATTGGCAACAAGAACGGTAAAGGCCACCGCCGTGCCTTTGATGCCCATCTCGGCCAGAACCTTGGGGTGAACCTCGCCAAACGTTGCCATCACATTCGGCCCAAGCCCGATCACGCCGGACCGGCCCGGGTGCCACCAGGCGGCCACCTTGCGGCTGATCTGCACCCGTGCGGGCGCACCAAGGGCGGCCAGCACCGCCTCGGCATCAGCCTTGGCGTCGAACACATCGACCATACGGCGGCTGCCAAAGGGATCACGCGGCGTTGTCTGCCCGATCAGCAGGCCGCTGGCCTGCAAGTGCTGCTCCCCCGGTTCGCCGCCCGAAAACGCCGGGCCGATCTCGGCCAAAGCCAGATCCATGAAGCCCCGCGCCTGATTGCGCGCGGCAGCGCGCAACAGACCGGGCAAAAGGTCGGGGCGCAGATGGCTCATCTCCGACGAGATCGGGTTTTCCACCCGCACCGCATTGTCACCGCCGCCGAACAATTGCGCGGCAGCTTCATCAATGAAGCTGTAGGTCACACATTCATTATATCCCAAAGCCGCAATCGTGCGCCGCGCCGTCCGCTCGCGCTGTTGCAGCGGTGTCAGGATCGGCCTTGGCACGCCCGCATCGACCCGGGGCAGCGGCTTGCCGACCAGTTTGGTCAGCGAGGCGACACGCGCCACCTCTTCGATCAGATCCGCCTCGCCCAACACATCGGGCCGCCAGCTTGGCGGAGTGGCCATATTGCCGTGGAGCGTGAAGCCCAGAGCGGTCAGCGTCGCGCGTTGTTCAGCCTCGGGGATATCCATCCCGACCAGAGAGATCACGCGCGCCGGGTTCAGGCGATAGCTGCGCGTGGTGTCGATCGGCGCGCCGTCCTGCGCAATGTGGCTTGGGGTGCCGCCGCACAGGTCCAGTACCATCTGCGTGGCCAGATCCAGCCCCGGCAGGGTGAATTCCGGGTCCACCCCGCGCTCGAACCGATAGCGCGCATCGGAATTGATCCGCAAGGCGCGGCCCGTCGCGGCAATGGTGATCGGGTCCCACCACGCCGATTCAAGGAACACATCAGTGGTGTCCGGCGTGCAGCCCGACACCTCGCCACCCATGATCCCGGCCAGCGACTCCACGCCCGCATCATCGGAAATCGCCATCATGCCCGCGCGCAGGGCATAGGTCTTGCCGTCCAGCGCCAGCATCTCCTCGCCCCCGTCCGCCGGATGGATGCGCAGCGTGCCCCGCACCTTGGCCGCATCGAACACATGCAAGGGGCGGTTCAGGCCAAAGGTGAAATAGTTGGTGATATCGACCAGCGCCGAGATCGGCCGCAGCCCGATCGCCTTCAGCCGCTGTTGCAGCCAGTCCGGCGACGGGCCATTGGTAACACCCCGGATCAGGCGCCCGGCAAAATGCGGGCAGCCCCTGGCCTTCAGCGCCGGATCAATCTGCACCACCACCGGGCAATCGAACTGCCCCACGATTTGCGGAATGGTCAGCGGTTTCAGCGTGCCCAGACCCCGCGCCGCCAGGTCACGCGCGATGCCGCGCACGCCCAGAGCATCAGGGCGGTTCGGGGTGATCTTGATATGGATCATCGGGTCCACCGTGCCGGGACGGTTCGCGGCCAGCCAGTCGGTGAACCTGTCGCCCACCTCACCCGAGGCCAGCTCGATGATGCCGTTATGCTCGTCCGACAGCTCCAGCTCGCGCTCCGATGCCATCATGCCGTGCGATTCAACGCCCCGGATCTTGCCCACGCCCAGCGTGGTGTCGATCCCCGGCACATAGTCGCCCGGCTTGCACAGCACAACCGTGATCCCCGCCCGCGCATTGGGGGCACCACAAACGATCTGCTTTTCGCCCTCGTCGGTCAGCACCCGGCAGACCCGCAAACGGTCGGCATCGGGATGCTGTTCGGCATGCAGCACCTTGGCAAGGGTAAAGGCCGCAAGTTTGGCAGCGGGGTTCACCACCTCTTCCACTTCCAGCCCCAGATCGGTCAGGGCGTAGAGAATGTCATCAAGCGAAGCCTCGGTGTCGAGGTGGTCCTTGAGCCAGGAGAGGGTGAATTTCATCGCGAACGTCCCTTGGATTTCTTGGGTTCGGGCTTAGCGCAAAGCCGGGTGAAGGGGAAGCGGGGCAAAGGGGTTTCCGCATTGGAAACGGGTTGTCGCACCACACCGGGGCAGTTCGCCACATTCTTGCTCGGCCAGTCCTGTAGACTGTTTTGCATGATGGACCCGATGTTTGCAAAACCCAAGAACCACAAGGTCAGGAACCCCTGGCCCCTTATCCTGATGATCGGGATCGCCGCACTGTGCCTTGTGCTGGCGTCGCAGGGGATGCAGCCTGTGAGCAAAGACCTGCTGCCGCTGTAAGGCGGCTCAGCGGCTGAGGCCGCCGGCCAGATCGGGCATATCCAGCGCCGCGAACCCGTAGTGCCGCAGCCAGCGCAGGTCGGATTCAAAGAAAGCGCGCAGGTCGGGGATGCCGTATTTCAGCATGGCGATCCGGTCGATGCCCAGACCAAAGGCAAAGCCCTGCCATTCATCCGGGTTCACCCCGGCCGCCGCCAGCACCTTAGGGTGCACCATGCCGGAGCCGAGGATCTCCATCCACTTGTCGCCCTCACCGATGCGCAGTTGGCCGCCGACCACCGAGTAGCGGATATCCACCTCGGCTGAGGGTTCGGTAAAGGGGAAATGGCTGGCACGGAACCGCAGTTCCACCCGCTCGACCTCAAAGAACGCGCGGCAGAATTCTTCCAGCGTCCATTTCAGGTTGGCCATGGAGATATCGCGGCCGATCGCCAGACCTTCGACCTGATGGAACATCGGGGTGTGAGTCTGGTCCATGTCCATGCGATACACCCGGCCCGGCGCGATCACCCGGATCGGCGCGCCCTGTTCGGTCATCGCCCGGATCTGCACCGGGCTGGTATGGGTGCGCAGCACGTGGGGCGGGCGGTTGTCGCCTTCCGCCCGGTGCATGAAGAAGGTGTCATGCTCCTGCCGCGCCGGGTGTTCGGGGGGGATGTTCAGCGCGTCGAAATTGTACCAGTCGCTCTCCACCTGCGGTCCTTCGGCCACCGAAAAGCCCATGTCGGCGAAGATGGCGGTCAGCTCCTCCATCACCTGGCTGACCGGATGGATGGTGCCGCGCGGGCGGGGCCGGCCTGGCAGGGTCACGTCCAGCCATTCGGAGCGCAGCCGGGCATCGAGGGCGGCGTCAGCAAGCCCGACCTTGCGGGCGCGCAGGGCGGCGTCGATCTCGTCGCGCAACAGGTTCATGGCGGCTCCGGCGGCCTTGCGCTGGTCGGGGTCCATCTTGCCGAGGGTCGCCATCAGGGCGGAAATCTCGCCCTTCTTGCCCAGGGCGGCGAGGCGGACCTCTTCCAGCGCGGCTTCGGTCGCGGCCCCGGCCACGGCCTCGATATACTTGCCTCGCAGGTTGGTCAGGTCCATGTCGCGTCCCCTTGGAATATGCGATTTCGGGTTAGCGGTAAGGGGCCGCGGATGCAAGGGGGAGGCGTGTTGCCCACTGTGTTACAAGGGAGTGGCGTGAGGTATTTCAATGGGTTATGGTGTTGGAGTTAAGGGTATTTTAAGATCTCCGGGGAGTTTTCTCATTTCCGGCGCACCGGAACAGACCATGGGCTATGCGCTGGAGAGCGGCGCGCCCCCATAGCCCAAACAGACCTGCACCTCGTGGTCGTATTCGCCAGCGCGCTGGACGTTATGCATGATACGCAAGAACCACCGCATCGCATCGGTCGTCTGAAAAGTATCCTCCATCGAATAGATCCCCGCATGCTCGCCCAACAGAAGGCCGCGCCGGTGCCGCCTGAACCGATGGGCGACCGGGCCGGCCATACGCGCCATACGCTTGCCGATCCCGGGAAGCTCCTGGGCGCGATCCGGCGACAAGCATGAAGCGAACCACCCCGCCGGACGCCGTGTCACCGCGTCGTGCCTCAGCACCGGAATGAAACCGCGCTGCCCCGCCTGTTCCAGAAGGCGCGCAAGGTGGTCGGCCTGATGCATCAAGGCCGCAAAGGCGGCGGCGTCGGCGGGTTTGTTGCGCGGCACCGAGATCTGGGCCATGTAGTCCTTCAGATCCTCCAGCGTCAGCGTGACCCGAGGATCCAGCGCCGACAGGCGGCGCAAATCACCTTCCGGTCCAAGGGCCAGCGCATAGGCCGCAAAAATCTCGCGCGCGGCCCAGCTGACCGCGCCATGCGCGGCCTGCATCGCCGCACCTTCATCGCTCAGCATGCGACGGTCCAGTTCCGGGGCCGCGCGCCCGCTCAGATCGGGCCGCAGCCTTGCCACCAACGCGGCGAAACGTTCAGTCACCGGCAGAAAGACCAGCATGCCCAACAGATTGAATCCGGTGTGGAACAGCACAAGCGCGGTATCTGCCCCGGTCCGCGCAGCCAAGCCCTCCAACTGGCCTGCGATCGCCAGCAACAAGGGAAAGGCGATGATCATGGTCCCGACATTGAACAGCAGGTTGGCGATAGAGGTCTGCTGCATCGCCCGCGATCCACCGATCGTGGCGACCAGTGCGGTCAGGGTAGTGCCCAGATTCATCCCGATCACCGCCGCCGCCGCCTGAATCAGCGGCAAAGCGCCGCTGCTCAGCAGAACCAGAACCACCGCGACAGCGGCCGACGACGATTGCATCACCACCGTGAGTGCAAGCCCCAGCGCCGCCATGGCAAGCATTCCGCCCAGCCCGGTTCCGGGCGTCCGCTCTGGCGTGATCCAGCCCGCGGCGCCGGACATGCCCTCCTGCATCATGTCCAGCCCGATGAAGAGCAAGCAGAAACCCGCCACGATCCGCCCGCCCCGTGCGGCACGCCCTTGCGAAAACAGCAGCGTCAGGCTTGCCACGAACAACAGCCCCATCGCCACCGTGCCCAGCTGCAGCTTGAAGCCGACCAGAGACACGATCCAGCCGGTGACCGTGGTGCCGATATTGGCCCCGTAGATCACGCCAAGCGCCTGCGGAAAACTCAGCACCCCCGCACCGACGAAGCCCACCGTCATCAGCGTGGTCGCCGAGGAAGACTGGATGATCGCCGTGGTCACCGCGCCGCTCGCCACGCCCCGCAGCGGTGTGGAGGTGAACCGCGCCAGCAGCCGCCGCAGATCTGCCCCCGCCGCTTCGCGCAGCGCCTCGGTCATGATCTTCATGCCGAGCAGAAACATGCCGATGCCGCCCAGTGCTGTCAGTGACTCCAACATGGTCTTTCACTCCTCGCAGGCAAGCATGCGGCCCGCCCCGCCGCAATGCAAGCGCAGGCGCGAAGTCTTTCCAAAGCAGGGGCTTGCCGGGTGGGGCGGCGCTGGCCATGATGCGTCGTGTGGCAGAGCCCCCCAACGCAAAACGCCCACCCCTTGCGGGGCGGGCGCTGTTTCAACCGGGGTTGAAACCGCTTAGCGGCGCAGGCCGAGGCGGCCGATCAGGGTGGTGTAGCGCTGTTCGTCCTTGGCTTTCAGATAGTCCAGCAGCTTGCGACGCTGGGCAACCATCATGAGAAGACCACGACGCGAGTGGTTGTCTTTCTTGTGGCTCTTGAAATGCTCGGTCAGGGTCGCGATGCGCGACGACAGGATGGCGACCTGAACTTCCGGCGAGCCGGTGTCATGTTCCTTGGTCGCGTATTCGGTGATCAGGCGGGCTTTTTCTTCGACGGTGATCGACATCGGAAATCTCCTTGTGCAGAAGGGTGAAGGTGCCAGCCGGGATGTCGTCCAGCAAGACCAATGTGCCCCCCGAAGGACCGGGGGATGCGCGCATATAGGGGATATTGCCGGCAAAGGGAAGCCCGGATCTGCGGGCGGCGGGCAAGGAAGCGTTAACGATGCGCCCAGATTTCCCGCGTGCCGGCTGTAACGGCGCACCAGTTCGTGATAGGTATGAGAACCGGGGTTTTCGTTTGCGATCCGTGGGTTGCGGTGGAACTTGGTTAACGTGCGGCGGCAAGAGGTATGGGTGATGCTGGCGTTTCTGGCCATTCTGGGCGTGTTCGGGGCGGGGATTGTGGCGGACAGTCTGATCCGGCCCTCCGGGTCGTCGGATGAACCCGACGAGGGCGACTCGCCGGAGGAGCCTGATGCACCGGATGCCGGGGCAGAGGCCCCGGCGATGGGCTGGATCTTTGCCGATGATGGTCTTGCCGATGATGATTTTGCCGATGACAGGCCGGAAACGGCAGAGGGCACGCCCTCCGGCTTTGTCGATGACGGCCTGCCGGTGTCGGATGACATCGCCGACCCGGTGGAGGCTCCGGTTCGCCTGACCGGCGACGCAGGCGACAATATCCTGAGCGGCGGGGCCGGGGCGGATCGGCTGTCGGGCGGCGCAGGCGATGACCAGCTGACCGGGCGCGGCGGCGATGACCGGATGGCGGGTGGTCCGGGGGCTGACTGGCTGGAGGGGGGGGACGGCGACGACACCCTGCGCGGTCAGGGCGGCGATGATGTGCTCAATGGCGGGGCAGGCGACGATGTGCTGTTCGGCGGCAAGGGCGCGGATCAGCTGGCCGGGGGCGCGGGCGATGACCGGCTGACAGGTGGCGGCGGCGCCGATAAGCTGATGGGCGGAGAAGGGCTGGACAGCCTCTACGGCGGCCTGGGCCGCGACTGGCTGGCGGGTGGCGCGGGCGATGACCTGCTGATCGGCGGCGGCGGGCAGGACACGCTGGACGGCGGCACCGGCAATGATACGCTCTGGGGCGGGTTCAACGGCCGCAGCGATGCGGCGGCGGATGTGCTGAACGGCGGCGCGGGCGATGACTTTCTCGGCATCGGTCCGGGCGATATCGCCATGGGCGGCGACGGGTCGGATACCTTCCAGCTGCAGGACTTCGGCCCCGGCCTGCCGGTGTCGGAGATTGTGGACTACAACCCCCGCGAGGATGAAATCGTGGTGCTCTACGATGCCACGGTCCACAGCGCCCCGGCCCTGAGTGCCGAACCGGTCGCGGGGTCGCAGGATGTCACCCTGCTGCTCGACGGTGTGGCCGTCGCGCTGATCCGCAATGCGGCGGGCCTTGACCTGTCACTGATCAGCCTGCGGGCGGCCTGACGCGCCCACCCGGTCCCACAGCTCCGGCTGCTGCGCATAGCCGATGTAGAGCGGATGCTTCGGCTGCCCCGCAGCCGTCAGCCCCAGATGCCACAATGGCACCCCGGTCCCACGCAACAACCCCGCAACCGCGTCGCCCCGCCCCAGATACAGCCCATGCCCGCCCCAGGCGCAGACCACCCTGTCCGGTCGCCAATCCAGCACCGACGCCAGGATCGCCGCATCATTGCCCGGCCCCACCGGATCACCAGCCGCGCGCATCACCTTCGGGTCGGTCGCCCGGAAGGCAAAGATGTTCACCACCCGGAACGCCCCGAAGCCCAGCGCCCGCGCGCGGCGCTCACAACGCTCCACCGTCGGGTCATTCTGCGCCTCGGTCGCAGTCGAGGGGTTGAGCATGACAAACAACGCCCGCTCCCCCGCACGGTCCCAGACCCGCGTCAACAGATAGCGATAGCACGCACAAGGCGAATACACCGCCTCCGACGCCGCATCACCCTTCTGATGCCGCCGCACAACCCATTCCGCACCCGTTTGCAATTGCTGCTTCCCAAATACTCCCGCCGGAGGCTCCCACATCCCCTCCCGCACCGCCACCAAAAGTCAAAGCCATGGCAATGCCGCCGGGCGGGGCTCGATGCCCCGCGCGGCGGCTGCCGGTCTACAGGTTGAACACCCGGCTCGGATGCAACTCCCCGGCCTTGTAAACCCCAACCGCCACGGCGCGGCCCTTATGGCTGGCCCAGGCCTCGTCGCCCCATTCTACCGAAGACGCGATCACCATGCCCGGATTGCCGTTGCGCATCCGGGCGGCTCCCTCTGGTGTGGCGGGCAATTCGGGCAGGTCGGTCAGACCCAGTTCCAGCGGGCGCAGCAGGGTGTCGATCTCGTCGGTGCGGGCCAGACGTTCGATGTCTGCCATCGTCGCGGCACCCTCTGTCTCGAAAGGGCCGGACCAGGTGCGGCGCAGCCAGGCGACATGGCCGAGGCAGCCAAGCGCCTGCCCCAGATCGCGCGCGATGGCGCGCACATAGCCGCCCTTGCCGCAGATCATTTCCAGATCGACGTGATCGGCATCCGGGCGCGACAGCACGGCCAGCCGTTCCACCCACAAAGGCCGGGCCACGAGGTCCATTTCTATCCCCTCGCGTGCCAGATCATAGGCACGCTCGCCTTCGACCTTGACCGCCGAGACCTGGGGCGGCACCTGCATGATGTCGCCACGGAAGGCGGCCAGTGCCGCCTCGATTTCGGCATCCGTTGGCCGCTGGTCGCGGGTTTCCAGCACGCTGCCCGAGGCATCATCGCTGCTGGTGGCCGCGCCGAAAGCCACGCGGAAGTGATAGCATTTCAGTCCGTCGGTGACGAAAGGCACGGTCTTTGTCGCCTCCCCCAGCGCGATAGCCAGAACGCCGGTCGCGTCCGGGTCCAGCGTGCCGGCATGGCCGGCCTTTTGCGCCTGAAACGCCCATTTCACCTTGTTGACCACGGTGGTCGATCCCACCCCCGCCGGTTTGTCGATGATGACCCAGCCGGAAACGGCCCGGCCCTTTTTCACGCGGCCCATGGATTCAGTCCTTTTTGACGACGGTGCCGACGATCGGCCCCATGGCAAAGCCAATGTCGTTGCGGCGGATCGCTGGCGCATAAAGCCGCGAGATCTTGCCGTCGAAATAGAGCGCATCGGGCAGGCCGAGGGCATCGCGGAAGAACCGGGCAAAGCGGTGGAAGTTCACCCGGTCGTTGGAGATGGCGAACACCGCACGCCTGCCATCGGCGCTGACGCCCACGCCATTGCGGATATAGATGCTGTCGCTGTCGGGGATCAGGCGCGGATGCAGGGCGCCGCCCATCACCAGCATCGGGCCGGATTGGGTGGCAAAGGTGCAGCTGGGCGGTCTGGCGGCAAAGGCGCGGCTCTCCACCACCGAAAAGCGGTCTCCGATGCAGAACACGCCATTGGGCAGCAGGCCGAAATTGCCCGGCCCTTTGGCTGTGACGATTTCGGATTGCGTGACGCCCTGCTCGATCAGCAGGCCCACCGGCGCGCGGTCGGGGTGATACATGCCCGCATTCATGGCAAAGCCCAGCGTCTTGCCTTCGGCTGCCAGCCCCGCGTTCACCGCGCTGAAGCTGCCCAGCGGGCCGGTGGGACCGGAATGGAAGATGCGCAGGTCATCGGTGGCGCTGACTTCGCAGATGGTAAAAGAGGTGTTCTCGAACCGGGTGGTGTTGCAGATGTTTGCCGCCGCCACCTGCGGCAGCGGCAACAGGAGCGCGAACAGGGCGGCAAGGCGCAGCACGGTTCAAGCGTCCCTGTCGCGGTCGCCGGAGGCGTCGTCCTCGTCCGCATCATCGGGGGCGGCCAGATCCTGCACCACTTTCGGGTCGGCGAACAGGCGACGGGTTTCGTCCAGCCGGTCAAAGGTTTCATCGGGCCGGAAGCGCAGGTCGGGTGCGTATTTCAGCGTCAGTTGCGAGGCAACGCGGTGGCGCAGTTCGGCCTTGTTGCGGGCAAGGGCCGCGATGGCATCCTCGACCGGGACCGAGCCCATCAGCGGCATCACATAGACCGTGGCCACCTTGAGATCGGTGGAGCAAGAGACCTCGCCCACCGTGATCGACATGCGGTTCAGCTCGGGATCATGGATCTCGGCCCGGTTCAGCACATCGGCCAGCGTGCGGCGGATGAGTTCGCCAACACGGAGCTGGCGTTGATTGGGGCCATCGCCCTGGGAATTGCGTTTGTTCGACATGGGGGGCATGTAAGCTGTTTTTGCCCGCCCCGCAACGGCGGGCTTTTGCGAAGCGGTGCCATGGGCTACACCGCGCGGGAACAACAACGGAGAAGCATCATGCAGGAATTGCCGGGACTCGTCGTGACCGGGGCTTCGGGCCGGATGGGGCAAATGCTGATCCGCACGATTGCGGCGTCAGACAAGGCGCGGCTGGTGGGGTGCCTGGAACGGCCGGGTCATGCCTGGGTCGGGCGCGATGTGGGCGAATGTCTGGGTGGCGGTCCACTGGGTGTGCAGGTGACCGATGACCCGCTGGAGGCCTTTGCGCAGGCACAGGGCGTGATCGACTTCACCGCGCCCGCCGCAACGGTGGAATTTGCGGCGCTCGCGGCGCAGGCGCGGGCGGTGCATGTGATTGGCACCACCGGGCTGGAGCCTGCGCATATCGCCGCGATCGAGGCGGCGGCGCGGCATGCGGTGATCGTGCGGGCGGGAAACATGAGCCTTGGGGTCAACCTGCTGGTGCGGCTGACGCAAAAGGTGGCGCAGGCTTTGGATGCCGATTGGGATATCGAGGTGGTGGAGGCGCATCACCGGATGAAGGTGGATGCGCCATCCGGCACAGCACTTATGCTGGGGCAGGCTGCCGCCGAGGGGCGCGGGGTGACGCTGGACGCCGCAATGGTTTCGGGGCGTGACGGGATCACCGGCGCGCGCGAGCGGGGCACGATCGGCTTTTCCGCGATTCGCGGTGGTGATGTGGTGGGAGAGCATGACGTGATCTTTGCCGCCGATGGCGAGCGGATCGTCTTGCGCCATCTGGCCACCGACCGCGTGATCTTTGTGCGCGGCGCGCTGCGGGCGGCGCTGTGGGGGCAAGGGCAGAAGCCCGGTCATTATGACATGATGGATGTTCTGGGGCTGTAGCACGGTCAGAGTGAACCGGACGCGTCCGGCCTGCGTATAGACTCGGTGTTCATAGCCGAGGTCGCCATGCGCCATCTGATCCTTGCCTTGCTGCTGATCGCCCTGCCGTCTCTGACTGCGGCGAGCCCGCCCGGGCCGATCCGCGAAAAGGATGCGTTCTTGTCAGCCGTGCAGGGCAAGGCATTGCGGATCGGGCTTTACAACCTGTCGCTGAAACTGACGCCGGATGGCAAGATCACCGGATCGGCGCTGGGCTGGGGGATCACCGGCAACTGGTCGTGGCAGGATGGGTATTTCTGCCGGGACATCGACTGGAGCGGCTACGCCATTCCGTATAATTGCCAGCTGGTCGAGGCGGTGGATGCCAGCCGGTTGCGCTTTACCTCGGACAATGGGCGGGGGCAGTCGGCGTTGTTCCGGTTGCGGTAGCGCTCAGAAGTCGATGGCCAGCCCTTTTTTCTCCCAGTCGCCATAGCGGACCGGCTCGGGGCCTTTCCTGCCCCCGAGTTCCGGCGGCAGCGTCATCGCTTCGGCGTTCCGCCGGCGCTCTTCCGCTTCGGCAAGGGCGCGTTGGGCTGCGGGGGGCAGATCGGGGGTGTCGGTCATGGCGGCTTTCCTGTGTTGCAGGATTGATATACGGCCTTTGGCCAGCGAGACAAGAAGCACGGGACAAGACATGGGGGGCGTCGCAGGATGAAGGCCGGAACCGAAAGCACTACTGCACGCAGTGCAGCCGTGGGCGTGTTGAACGCGGTGCTGGGCGAGGGGGCGATGCTGTCGGAGGTGGTATTGCCCGAGGGCCTGTCGGGACCGGACCGGGCGCGGGCGGAGCGGCTGGCGACGCAAGTGCTGCGGCAGCTGGACCGGATCGACCGGGTGCTGAGGCCCCTGTTGCGCAAGGCACCGCCATTGGGTGTGCTGAACATCCTGCGGCTGGCGGTGTGCGAGCGCGCCGAAGGCGCTGCGGCGCATGGGGTGGTGAATGAGGCGGTGGCGCTGGCCCGGCGCGGCAAGCGCACCATGCATCTGTCAGGGCTGGTGAATGCGGTGCTGCGCGCGCTGCCGGAGGGGATTGATCTGGCCGCCCTGCCCGCGCCGCAGATGCCGCGCTGGCTGCGCCAGCCGATGGTGCATGCCTATGGGCGTGAGGCGGTGAGCGCGATCGAGGCGGTGCAGGCGCTGGTGCCGCCGGTGGATGTGACGCCGAAGGCGGCGGCGGTTTCAGTGCCGGACGGCGAGCGGCTACCCTCAGGCAGCATCCGTCTGGCCGCGCCGGGGCAGATCACGCAACTGCCGGGCTATGAGGCTGGCGACTGGTGGGTGCAGGATGCCGCGGCCGCCATGGCGGTGCGGCTGATGGGCGTGCAGCGCGGCGAAGCGGTGCTGGATGTCTGCGCCGCACCCGGTGGCAAGACGCTGCAACTGGCGGATGCCGGGGCAGAGGTCACGGCGCTGGACATATCGGCCCCGCGCATGGCGCGGGTGGCAGAGAATCTGGCGCGCACCGGGCTTGCGGCGCGGCTGGTGGTGGCGGATGCGCTGCATTGGGAGCCCGAGGAGCGGTTCGACGCGATCCTGCTGGATGCGCCCTGTTCGGCGACCGGGACGCTGCGGCGGCATCCGGACCTGCCGCACGTCAAGGACGGGTCGGAAGTGGCGGGGCTGGTGGAATTGCAGGCGGCACTGCTGGACCGGGCGCTTGGCTGGCTGAAGCCGGGCGGGCGGTTGGTGTATTGCACATGCTCGCTGCTGCCAGCGGAGGGCGAGGATCAGCTGACGGCGGCCTTGCTGCGCCATCCGGGGCTGGCGGTGGTGCCGCCTGCCCTGCCGTGGCTGCCACCCGAATGGGTGACAGCGCAGGGCGGGCTGCGGCTACGCCCGGATTATTGGGGCGGGATGGACGGGTTCTTCATCGCAACGCTTGTCGCTCCCTGACGGGCGCTCCGCGCTGGGACGCGAGCGAGGACAGCCGTCAGGCTGGAGGAGCGGCTATTTTCGGGCGAACAGGCGGAAATAGGCCCAGTCGGGCAGGAATTGCGACAGGCGGAACAGCCAGGAAAACATCAGCGGGAAGCTTTTCTTGAACGTATCACTGTTCATGTGTTCGAACATCTCGCGCGCGGCCTGTTCCGGTTCCATCAGGAAGGGCATCGGAAAATCATTCTTGTCGGTCAGCCTTGTGCGGATGAAACCGGGGTTGGCGACCTGCACATCAATGCCGCTGTCGCGCAGATCGGCGTAAAGACATTCGGCCAGCGACATCACCCCCGCCTTTGACGCGGTATAGCCGATGGAGCCCGGCAGGCCACGGAACCCGGACAGCGACCCGGTGATCACCACATGGCCAGTCCCCCGCGCCACCATGCCGGGCAGCACCGCGCCGATCACCCGGGCGCAGCCGGTGAAGTTGACGTCGCACATCGCCTCGACCTCATCCGCCTTCCAGTCCTGCGCCTTGGTCGGCCAGTAGACACCTGCCAGATAGACCACGCCATCGACCGGGCCGATCCGGTCGGCCGCGGCCTTGACCGAAGCGCTGTCAGAGACATCACAGGGCACGGCGCTGCCCTTGCCCGCCAGCGTGGCGACGGCCGCATCAAGCCGGTCCCCGGACCGGGCGGACAGGATCACCTCGGCCCCGGCGCGCGAGATCATCTGGGCCAGCGCAAGGCCCAGCCCCTCGGATGCGCCCACCAGCCAATAGCGTTTTCCTGTCCAGTCTCTCATTTTATAGGTCTCCTTGACAAATGGCTTTGGGCTGACGGACATCCCGCCCGCATCAGGCAACGGGGGCCGGCTGCGATGGTTCCGTTTTCCGTCAGATGGATCGGGTCTGCTCCCCTCAAGGTCGTATCGGCCCGGCCCCGGGTCAAGGCCTATGCGGCGGCGATGCGGCAGCTTCGGCGGTTTGAGTGCCCGTAAGCAGCGCCATGGCCAGCAGTTTCAGCGCGCAGGGGAGGGCTGCGTAGAGCAGCGACAGCGCGAAAAGCGCCTCGGGCGGGTTATCGGAGCCGGGGGTGAAGCCCGCGGCCTGCAAAGCGGGGAGCAGCGTCGCGGAGGCCAGCGCCAGCGAGAGTTTGGAGACAAAGGACCACAGGCCGAAGGCTGCGCCTTCGCCTTTGCCAAGGGTGGCAAGGCGGCGGGCGAAGAGGGCGGGCAACAGGGTGAGGTCAGCCCCGAGGGCGGCCCCGGAAGCGGCGCAGATCAGGGCGAAGGGGAGGATATCGCCCTCGCGCAGGGCCACCGCCCAGAGGAAGGCGGCGATGGCGAGGGCCATGGCGGCAAGAAGGCTGCGTTTGGCGCCAAAGCGGGCGGCGGCGCGGCTCCACAGGGGCGCGGAGGCGGCGGCGGAGAGGAAGAACAGCAGCAGCAGCGGGCCTTCAAGGCCGGGGGCGTTGAGGCGGCTTTCGACGAAGAACAGGAACAGGGTGGAGGTGACGGCCACGGGTGCCGCGTTCAGCAGCGCGATCAGAAGCAGGCGGCGGGCGATCCGGTCGGCGAGGATGGGGCGGAACAGGGAGAGGTTTGCGGTGGGGGCTGGGGGTTGGGATGTGGGGCCGGTCCATTCGCGGCGCATGGAGAGGGTGGCGGCAAGGGCAAGCAGGGCGAAGCCGATGGCAAAGCCGGTGAAGGGCGTTGCCGTCAGGCTGGCGAGGGCGACGGGGGCCACGGCGGCGGCTGAGACGCCGAGCAGCGAGCCGGTCTCGCGCCAGCCAGCCAGTCGAAAGTGGCCCTTTGGCCCGAGTTGGGCGGCTTTCTCGACGCCCTGGGCGTAGAAGGTGATAGTGAGGAAGGAAAACCCGCTGAACAGCAGGGTGAGGGTCAGGGCGAACCATGCCAAGGGGGCGATGGGCGGGGGCACGGCGAACAGGCCTGTCATGGCGAGGGCCATGGTGGCGGCGGCGACCCAGACGAGGGTGGCGCGGCGTTTGCGGCTGGCTTCGGCCAGCCAGCCCAGCAACGGGTCTTGCACCACGTCGATCAGCCGGAGGGCCGCCAGGGTGAAGCCGAGGGCGGCGAGGCTGGTGCCGTAGGTATCGACGTAGAATTTCGGCGCGTGGATATAGATCGGTAGGCCTGCCGCTGCGATCATGGCCGCGAACAGTGACCATGGCCAAAGCGGGGCGCGGCTCATCGGGTGACGTCCTCGGCGGGGGGCGCGGGGCGGCTGCGGAATTTTGCGCCCTTGAGCGCCAGTTTCAGCGCCTGCCAGTGGATCAGCGCCAGCACCCGGCGCGAGCCGAAGGGGCGGCGCAGGCAAGCGCGCAGGATGCCGGTGTTGGTCAGCGGCACGCGGGGGCCGGTCAGGTTGGTGTAGAGCCCGCCGCCGGGGGTGGTGTAGTCGATCCAGATGCCGATGCGGCTGTCGGTGATGTCGAAGCGGAAGGCGTAGCCGCCCCCGATCGGTTGGAACGGCGAGACGTGGAAGATCTTGCGGGCGGACAAGGTGTCGGTCCGGGTGATCGGGCCATGGTTGTCGTGATGGGCAAGGTAGGCATGGCGGTCGCCATAGGTGTTGGAGACCTCGGCAATGGCGGTGCGCAAGGTGTTGGCATCATCATAGCACAGCCAGAACGACACCGGGTTGAAGACATGGCCCAGAATGCGCGGCTGCGCCATCAGGATGATTTTGGCGGGTGCGGGCAGGTCATGCGTCGCCAGCACCTCACGCACCCATGCAGCACCCCTGCCCTGCCCCGGCGGGCCGCCGTGGTCTTTGTCCCACAGCGCTGTCAGGTTGCGGCGGTTGCGGCCAAAGAGCGTGGGGCCATGCACGGGCGCTTCGGCATCAAGTGCCACGTAATCCACGGTGTAGCGGAAGCTGTTCTTTACGGCGCCCTTGCGGCCGTGGAAGGTTTCACCATGGATCATGTCAACCGTCATGCGGCCACGCCGGCGGCGCTGCGCTGGCGCATCGCCTCGACCACATCCACCGCGCTGCCGATGCCGTCTTCGTGGAAGCCATTCTTCATCCAGGCGCCGCAGAACCATGTGTTGGCGGTGCCGTTCATTTCGCGGATCGAGCCCTGCGCCGCGAGGGCTGCGGCATCATAGACCGGGTGGCGGAAGGTGACGCTGTCATAGATACACTCCTCCCGTATCGCGCGGTTGCTGTTGAGCGTGACGAAATGCGGGTCATCCTGCGGAATGGGTTGCAGGCTGTTCATCCAGTAGGTCAGGTCGATCCGCTCTCCCGGCCCGCCCTTTGGTTCGACATAGGCCCAGCTGGACCATGTTTTGCGCAGTTTCGGCATCAGGCTTTCGTCGCAATGCAGCACCGCCTCGTTCGGTTGATAGCGGATTGCGCCCAGAGTTGCACGCTCGGCTTCTGACGGGTCCGACAGCAGCGACAGGGTGTCATCGGAATGGGTGGCAAAGATGACATCGTCAAACGCCTCCCACTCCGCGCCATGGGCACGGATCTGGACCATGCCACCCTGACGCCGGACCCCGGCGATGGCGGAGCCAAGGCGCAGGTCAACGCCCTGCCGGGTCAGCGCCGATTGCAGGCGCTGGACATATTGCACCGAGCCGCCCTGAACGGTGAACCACTGGTGCTGCCCTTCGGTGTGCAGCAGGCGGTGATTGTCGAAAAACCGGATCATCGCATCGGCGGGGAAGTCGAGGATGCCCTTGGTCGGCGTGGACCAGATCGCGCCGGAAAACGGGGTGATGTAATAGTCGCGGAAATAGTCGCCGGTGCCGAGGGCGGCCAGCAGATCGCGGATCACCATGCCGGGTTTTGCCACCCGCACCGCGTGTTTGTTGAACTTCAGGATATCGCGGATCATGCCCAGAAACTTCGGGTTCAGCAGGTTCCTGCGCTGCGCGAACAGAGTATCCAGCGAGGCCAATGCATATTCGATGCGGCCGCCGTCGATGCTGGCCCCGAAACTCATGGTGCTTTTGGCGGTGGGCACGTCCAGCTTTTCAAACAACCGGACCAGATGCGGGTAATTCACTTGGTTGAACACGATGAAGCCGGTATCCACCGGCTGATCGCCGCGCTTGCCGGCCATCACAGTGCGGGCATGACCGCCCAGACGCGGCTCGGCCTCATACAGCACCACCTGGTTGGTATCGGCCAGAAAATGCGCGGCAGACATGCCGGAAACACCACCCCCGATGACTGCGATGCGGCGGGGGGCAGTGGCGGTTTCGAACGGCATGGGCGGGCTTTCTTTGCGTAGGTTTCTTCTTATACGCGGATGCGGCCTGCCGGATCACTTGTCCAGTTCTGCTGACAGTCCGGGCTTGACGACCTGTCACATAAATCCACATCCCCGAAATGTGATCCAGCCGCAGTTGTGCCGCGTAGACAGTTCATGATGTTCGATGCCATGAGCCCCGAGAAACCGGATGCACCTGTCGCGCCACAGCCCTATGCTGCGGGCGCTATGAAGGCATTGCGGCGAAAAGGGAACCTGCGCTTGGTGGCGGATGCGGAGCAAACAGACTGGTCGGCGCTGGTGTTCCGGGTGCGCGACCATCAGGACAAGGCGGCTTTTGCCGCCCTGTTCCGGCATTTCGCGCCAAGGGTAAAGGCGTTCTTGATGAAATCCGGTGCGTCGGAGGCTTTGGCCGAGGAATGTGCACAGGATGTCATGGCAACGCTTTGGCAAAAGGCGCGGCTGTTTGATGCCGAACGGGCCTCGGTCTCGACCTGGGTGTTCACCATCGCCCGCAACCGACGGATCGACGCGCTGCGCAAATCGCGCCGCCCGGAGCCGGAAGACCTGCCCTGGGGGCCGGAGCCTGAGCCCGATCAGGCCGAGGTGCTTGAGGCGCAACAAGAAACCGAACGGCTGGGGGCGGCGCTTTCCCAACTGCCCCTGAAACAGCGCGTGTTGATTGAACGGGCCTATTTCGGCGATCTCTCGCACAGCGAGATTGCCGCTGAAACCGGGCTGCCGCTGGGCACGATCAAATCGCGGATACGATTGGCGCTGGAACGGCTGCGCCATCAGATGGACGTGAAGGCAACAGAACCATGACGATCAAGCACCACCTGTCGGATGAATTGCTGATGGCCTATGCGGCGGCGGAACTGCCCGAGGCGTTCAACCTTGTGATCGCAACGCATCTGTCGTTGTGCGACGAATGTCGCGCGCGGTCGATCGCCTTTGATGCATTGGGCGGGGCTGTGATCGAGGACAGCACCTGCGAGATGTCGGCGGGCAGTCTGGCGGCGTGTCTCGCCCGGATCGACGGGTTGGAACAGGCGGCTGCGCCGGTGGCGCGGCAGGCCGCTACGGTGCTTCCTGCGCCGGTGCAGGACTATGTTGGCGGTGGGCTGGAGGCGGTGAAATGGCGGTCTTTGGGGATGGGGGTGCGGCAGGCCATTCTGAAGACTGGGGACAAGGGGGCTTCGGCCCGGTTGCTGTATATCCCCGCCGGGGCGGCGATGCCGGACCATGGCCACCGGGGGATGGAACTGACGCTGGTGTTGCAGGGCGCGTTCCGCGATGAGGCGGACCGGTTCGGGCGCGGCGATGTGGAAATGGCGGATGATACGGTCGAGCATACGCCGGTGGCCGAACCGGGCGATGCCTGCATCTGTCTGGTGGCCACCGAAGGGTCGTTGAAGTTCAACGCGCTGCTGCCGCGACTGGCGCAACCGTTCTTCCGGATCTGATCACTCTGCCGCGCTGGGGATGACCGGCGTGGGCGGGGTGTTGGCGATCTCCTCGAAATCGAAGTTGTCCAGACGGCGGGCGCGTTTGGTGGCCTTGTCGGAGCTGATCTTGATTTCTTCGATATCCTTGGCGGCCTGCCCGAAATGCCGGTCGAGGTTTTCGACGCGGCTGCCCAGACGGTCCACATCGGCGTAAAGCAGGGCCAGTTCCTTGCGTATGGCCCCGGCCTGTTCACGCATGCGGGCGTCTTTCAGCACTGCGCGCATGGTGTTGAGCGTGGCCATGCAGGTGGTGGGCGAGACGATCCAGACCTTTACCGCAAAGCCTTCGCGCACGATTTCGGGGAAGTTGGAGTGCAGTTCTGCATAGACCGCCTCAGACGGCAGGAACATCAACGCGCCATCGGCGGTTTCGCCCTCGATGATGTATTTCTCGGCGATGGCGCGGATGTGCTGGCGCACCGCGCCACGCATCAGGGTGGCGGCCTCTTGTGCCTGACGCGGGTTTTCGGCGCGGCGGATCGCCTCGTATGCCTCCAGCGGGAATTTGGCGTCGATGACGATGGGGCCGGGCGGGTTGGGCAGGTGGATCAGGCAATCGGCGCGGCGGTTGTTCGAAAGGGTCGCCTGCATGGTATAGGCGTCTTTCGGCAGGGCCTTTTGCACGATGTCATGCAGCTGGATCTCGCCAAAAGCGCCACGGGTCTGCTTGTTGGACAGGATGTCTTGCAAGGAAAGCACATTGCCGGACAGCTTTTCGATATTGGCCTGCGCCTTGTCGATGGTTTCCAGCCGCTGCTGCAACTCACCCAAGGATCGCGCGGTGCGGGTGGAGGTGCCGTGCAGCGACTCGCCCATCTGGCGCGAGACTTCGGCAAGGCGCTGTTCCATCACCTGCAGCATGGCGGTCTGGCTGACCGCCTGCGCTTCGGACACGTGATGCAACCCGCCGGCCAGCCGTTCCTGCCCGTCGCCCAGCTGCTGCACGCGCTGGGACAGCCAGCCCATTTCACGCATCAGGGGCGCGGCCATGGTGGCGGAGCGGCCTGCGGCGCGCAGGATCAGGGCGAGGAAGATCAAGAGGATCAGCGCCACGCCGCCGAAGAGCAGCACCTCGGGGTCGGTGGGGGCGAAGGTCTGGCCGAAAAGGGTGATCATCTGCGTCCGAACAACCGTTCAATATCGTGGAGTTTCAGCTCCACATAGGTGGGGCGGCCATGGTTGCACTGGCCGGAATGTGGCGTCGCCTCCATCTCGCGCAGGAGCGCGTTCATCTCTTCGGCGCGCATCTGGCGGCCGGAGCGGATGGAACCGTGACAGGCCATGCGCGACATCACCGCGTCGATTTTCGCGCGGACCAGGTGGGATTGGCCGGCATCGGTGAGTTCGTCCAGCACGTCGCGGATCAGGGCGGCGGCGTTGACGGTGCCAAGGATGGCGGGGGTTTCGCGCACGGCGATGGCATTGCCGCCGAAGGGTTCGATGTGCAGACCGATCTCAGTGAGCGTCGGGGCGGCGTCGAGGATACGGGCGGCGTCGCTCGGGGAAAGTTCGACGATTTCGGGGATGAGAAGGGCTTGGGCGGTGATGCCGGTGTCGGCCATCTGGCGTTTGAGCCGTTCATAGACGAGGCGTTCGTGGGCGGCGTGCTGGTCGACGATGACGATGCCGGTCGCGGTCTGGGCGATAATGTAGTTTTCGTGCACTTGTGCGCGGGCGGCACCGAGGGGGTGGTTTTCGGCGGGGGTCTCATCGCTTGCTGCGCTGCGCTCGTCGATCCGGCCTGTCGGCGCTTCGGCAAAGCCCGTGGGTGCGGGGGCCTGAAAGGTGAAGGCGCGGTTGAGGCTGGCCTGTGACGGGCGGTCCATCTGGTAAACGGGGCGCTCCGGGCGCATGGCGGCGAGGGTTTCACCCGCCACGGTAGTGGAAGCGCGATGGCCTGCGCCCGACAGGGCGGTGCGCAATCCGGTGATGATCAGGCTGCGGGCGGCGTCGGGTTCGCGGAAGCGGACCTCGGCCTTGGCGGGGTGGACGTTGACGTCGACCCGTTCGGGATCGCAGGCGAGGTTGAGCACGGCTGCCGGGTGGCGGTCGCGCGACAGAAAGTCGAAATAGGCCACGCGCAGGGCACCCAAAAGCAGCTTGTCGAGCACGGGGCGGCCATTGACGAAAACAAACTGCTGCGCGCCGGAGCCACGCGAATAGGTGGGCAGGGCGGCATAGCCGGTCAGGTGCAGCCCGTCGCGGGGGATGTCGATGCGCAGGGCGTTGGTGGTGAAATCCGCGCCGAGGATTCCGGTGAGGCGGCCGTGCAGCGCGTCGAAGAAATCACCCGACTGCGGGTCGGCGCGGAAGATGACACGGCTCTCGCCGCCCGAGGTTTCGGTCAGGGTGAAGCCGACATGCGGTTCTGCCATCGCCAGACGGCGGATGACATCGGCGATCGCCTGCGCCTCGGCCCGGTCGGTGCGCAGGAATTTCAGTCGGGCGGGGGTGGCGTAGAACAGGTCGCGCAGTTCAACCACCGTACCCCGGGTGAGGGCTGCGGGGCGCACGTCACCAATCCGGCCCCCCGCCACGCTGATCTGCGCCGCGTCATGGCCCTGCGCGCGGGAGGTCAGCGTCAGGCGGCCGACCGAGCCGAGCGAGGCCAGCGCCTCGCCGCGAAAGCCAAAGCTGTGGATGTTCAGCAGGTCGGAGCCGTCGATCTTTGATGTCGCATGGCGCGCGATGGCGAGCGGCAGATCGGCGGCGGTCATGCCGCAGCCGTCATCTGTTACCCGGATCAGGGTCTTGCCGCCACCCGCGAAATCCACCGCTATGCGGGTGGCCCCGGCGTCGAGCGCGTTTTCCACCAGTTCCTTGACCGCCGAGGCGGGGCGTTCCACCACCTCCCCCGCCGCGATGCGGTTGATCGCAGCCTCATCCAAGGCGCGGATCACGGGCCGGGACTCTGGGCGGTCTGTGGATATGTTGGGGGTCGCGATGTTCATACCCCCAAGTCTAGCACCGCCTCGTGGGAAGGGCCACAGATTCGGTTTATCGCTTCGGTCAGTCGGTGGAGCTGACCCCCTCGGGCTGGCCGACGACGACGAAGCGCAGGTCACGCTCGCGGAACAAGGTGGCGGCCACCCGTTTCACATCGTCCAGCGTCACCGCCTCCACCTTGGCATTGCGGGTCTGCGGGTAATCGGACGGCAGGCCGATCATCTGCATGCCGACCAGCATCGCGGCAATCTGGCCGTTGCCGTCAAAGCGCAGCGGGTAATTGCCGGTGAGATAGGTCTTGGTGCGCTCCAGCTCTTCGGCACTCACGCCTTCGGTCGCGATCCTGCGCCATTCGTCGCGGATGACCTCAATCGCCTGCCCCACGGTGGCATTGGCGGAGGAGAACTGGCCCATCAGCAATTCGGCCTGATCATAGCCCACCAGATAGCTGCCAATGCCATAGGTCAGGCCCCGACGGTCGCGCACCTCGGTCATCAGCCGGGCGGAAAATCGGGTGCCGCCAAGAATTTCGTTGAGGATGGAGGCGGCGAAAAAGTCGGGATCGTCGCGCTTCATGCCCTGATGCGCGAAAAGGACGGTGGTTTGCGGGCCGGGAAAATCCTGCACCGTGATGCCGCCGGTCAGGTTCATCGGGGCGCGGTCAACCAGCGGTTCCCCGGCGCTGGGCAGGCCGCCGAGCAGGGTGTCAAGCAAGGGGCCCAGTTCTTCGGCCGTGATGTCGCCTGCGGCGGCGACATAGATGCGGTCACGGGCGATGGTGGCGCGGTGCGCGGCCAGCATGTCGTCGCGGGTCAATGCGGAGACCTCCTCGATCGTGCCGTCGCCGCTGGTGGCATAGGGGTGATCGGCAAAGGCCATCGCCCGCAAGCGCTGACTGGCAAGGGTGCCCGGGTCTTTGGCATCCTGACGCAGGCCGGCAAGCACCTGACCGCGCACGCGTTCTATGGCCTCCGCATCAAAGCGCGGTTCGGTCAGAGCGCGGCGCAACAGGTCAACCGCCTGATCCCGGTTTTCGGTGAGAAAGCGGGTGGAAACGCCGATGCTGTCCTGATCAGCAAAGAAATTGTAGCTGGTGGCAAGGGAATCGCGGGCCCGGGCGAAGCCCACCGAGTCGAGATCGCCGGTGCCCTCCTCGATCAGCGCGGTCATCAGGTTGATGGCCCCGCGCTTGCCCGGTGCGTCCAGCGAGGTGCCGCCGCGAAAACGGATTTCCAGTGCGGTGAAAGGGATGCCCGGCTCGGTCGCCAGCCATGCGGTGATGCCGCCGGGCGAGGTGATGGTCTGGATCTCGATCTCGGCATGGGCGGGGAGGGCGAAGGCCAGCAACAAAGCGGCGGTGCGGAGGATTTTCATTCTGCGGCTTCCTCGGTCGGCATCAGCCAGCCGGTCACGGCGGCGTTGCGGTTGAGCACATCGCGCGCGGCCTGCTGCACCTGTTCGGCGGTGACGGCATCCAGCACGGCGGGCCAGTCCTGCACATCCTGCACGCTCAGCCCCACCGCCATCGCCTCGCCATAGCGGCGGGCAAGGCCATCGACATTGTCGCGGGCATAGATCTGGTCGGCGCGGATCTGGGTCTTGATGCGGGCGAAATCCTCGGGATCGGGGCCGGTTTCGATGAACCGGGCGATCACGCCGTCCATGGCCGCTTCCGCCGATGCCAGATCGACGCCGGGCATCGGCACCACTGCGACACCGAAGGTGGCGTCATCCAGCGTGGTGCCTTCGTAAAAGGCGGTGGCATAGACCGCGACAGGATCGGGGCCATATTGCAGTGCTTGCGCAAACAGCGAGGTCTGGCCGGAGCCGCCCAGCAGTTCGGCCAGAATGGTCAGCGCAGCGGCCTGTTGCTGATCGCCCGGGTTGCGTTCGGGGGCGAGGTAGGTGCGCAGGACATAGGGTTCGGAAACGCGCTGATCGGCCAGGGTCAGGCGGCGTTCGGCGATCTGCGGCGGCTCGGACGGGCGGATGCGGTCGGTGATCGCGTCCGAGGGGGCGAGTGGGCCGTAATGGGTTTGCGCCATCTGCCGAACCGCGTCGGGGGTCACATCGCCCGCGACCACCAGAATGGCGTTGTTGGGGGCGTAGAAACGCACGTAGTGATCAAGTGCTGCCTGACGGTCCAGCGCCTCCATCTCGTGCATCCAGCCGATGATCGGGATGCCGTAGGGGTGGTTCAGGAACTGGGCGGCGCGCATCTGTTCGCGCAACAGTGCGCCGGGGCTGCTGTCGGTGCGCTGTTTGCGTTCCTCGATGATCACCGCGCGTTCGGTGGTGATGTCATCTTCGGACAGTTGCAGGTTGCGCATGCGATCGGATTCGATCTTCATCATCAGATCCAGCCGGTCGGCGGCGACGCGCTGGAAATAGGCGGTGTAGTCCCAGCTGGTAAAGGCGTTGTCATTGCCGCCCTGCGCCTCGACCGTGGCGGAAAATTCACCGGGGGCAAGGGTATCGGTGCCCTTGAACATCAGGTGTTCCAGAAAATGCGCAATGCCGGAGCGGCCGGGCGCCTCATCCGCGGCGCCGGTACGATACCAGACCATTTGCGTCACAACGGGGGCGCGGTGATCTTCGATCACCACGACATCGAGGCCGTTTTCAAGCTGGAAGGTGGTCACATCTTCGGCAAGGGCCGGGGTGGCGGCCAGAAGGCAAAGCACAAGAGTGCGGCGCAGCATTGCGGGATAATCCTTGATCGTTGCCCGGCAAAGCTACGCTGCGGGACGCGATGCGCAAGCCCCGCCTACGGCAAAGTGACCGGGCGGGCGCGGATCATTCGCCGTCTTTGGGCGGCGGGGCCGAAGGGGTGCGCACGCCGCGCTGACGCCAGCGCCAAAGTTCGGCGTGCTGGTCCAACTGCTGATCCTCATAAGCGCGGTAATAGACGTTGACGTTGAACAGCCGTTCCAGAACCCGGCCGTTGTTGTCGCGCCGCCATTGCAGATCCTCGGCGGCGGTGGTCTGGCGGATGCCTGCGGCAAGGCCATAGCGTGAAACATGGGCAACCAGAGCGGCATCAAGCCCTGCCCCGGCACCGGGTCTGCCGCCAAGCGCAATGATGGCATCCGCCTCCGGCGTGGGGTCGGTGCGGTTGGTGCCGCCCAGCGTGGGTTCAGGCAGTTGCGCCAGATCCTTCGGCATTTCCAGCGGTTTGGGCGGCAGGATGCCGAATTCATCCGGCCCGGCGGTGGTGGAGCGGATGTTCATCAGCTGCGGCGTCTTGTCACCATTGGCGCAACCAGCCAGAACCGCCGCGCATGTCATTGCGAGGATTATCCGTGCTGCCTGCATCATCGCCTCCACCAAGCCCAGTGCCCCTGTCTTAGCGCAATCAACCCGCCGCGTCACGGGGTCTTTCGGCGCGGTTTGCGCGCTGTCTTATCTTTGCCGCCCCCGGTGAACAGCACAAGCCCTGCCGCACCGGCAAAGATGGCGATATCGGCCACATTGAAGGCATAGGGATTTTCAAAACCGCAGCAGGACATGTTCAGGAAATCGGCCACCGCCCCATAGACGATCCGGTCAATCACATTGCCAAGAGCACCGCCAACCAGCAGGCCCGCCGAAATCTGCGCCCAGCGGCCCGGATTTTCACGCCGGACCCAGATCCAGACCCATGCCGAAATTACCAGCGACACCACGATCAGGCCCCAGCGCACCAGATCGGCGTCATTGGCAAACAGGCCAAAGTTGATGCCCCGGTTCCACGCCATGCGGAACACGAGGAAGGGCGGCACCACCTCGATCACGCCGCGTTCGATCAGGTTCAGCCCCTGAACGACCGCCAGTTTGGAGATCTGGTCGATGGCAAAGGTCGCGATGGCGGTGATGCTGGCTGTGCGCATGGGTCAGTGCCGGAAATGGCGCATGCCGGTGAAGACCATGGCAAGGCCCGCCTCATCCGCCGCGGCGATGACCTGTGCATCGTTCATGCTGCCGCCGGGCTGAATAACCGCCGTTGCCCCGGCTTCGGCCACGGTCAACAGACCATCGGGGAAGGGGAAGAACGCATCCGAGGCCACGGCAGAGCCGATGGTGAGCGGTTGCGGCAGACCCAGCGCCTGGGCCATGTCCTGCGATTTGCGGGCGGCGATGCGGGTGCTGTCAACCCGGCTCATCTGACCCGCGCCGACGCCGACGGTGGCACCATCCTTGACGTAGACGATGGCGTTGGATTTGACGTGCTTGGCGACTTTCCACGCGAACAAAAGGTCGGCGAGCTCGGTTTCGGTCGGGGCGCGTTTTGTCACCACCTTCAGGTCGGCGACATTGAGCCAGCCGTTGTCACGGTCCTGCACCAGCATCCCGCCAGAGACCTGCTTGAACGCCAGCCCCCCGGCGCGCGGATCGGGCAGGCCTGCGGTGGTCAGCAGGCGCAGGTTTTTCTTGGTCGCAAAGATCGCCTTTGCCTCGTCGCTGGCACCGGGGGCGATGACGACTTCGGTGAAGATCTTGACGATTTCTTCGGCGGTATCGGCATCCAGCGGCTGGTTCAGCGCGACGATACCGCCAAAGGCAGAGGTCTGGTCGCAGTGATACGCGCGGATATAGGCGTCCTTCAGGCTGGCAGCTTGACCTACGCCGCACGGATTAGCGTGCTTGATGATGGCGCAGGCCGGACCCTGATTTGCAAACTCTGCCACCAGTTCGAACGCAGCGTCGGTGTCGTTGATGTTGTTGTAGGACAGTTCCTTGCCCTGCCACTGACGGGCGGTGGCCACGCCTTCGCGCTTTGAGCCGTCAACGTAGAAGGCTGCCGACTGGTGCGGGTTTTCGCCATAGCGCAGGGTCTGCGCCAGTTTCCCCGCGAAAGAGCGGTTGCGCGGTGCCTTTTCCTTTAGCTCTCCCGCCAGCCAGGTGCTGACTGCGGTGTCATAGGCTGCGGTCTTGGCATAGGCCGACAGCGCCAGTTGTCGGCGGAAAGCCATATTGGTCGCGCCGTCCTGTGCCTTTATCTGGTCGAGCAAAGCGGTATAGTCAGCGGGGTCGGTAACCACGGCGACGAACTTGTGGTTTTTCGCCGCCGCGCGGATCATGGCGGGGCCGCCGATGTCGATATTCTCGATACAGGTGGCGTGATCGGCGCCGCGTGCCACGGTTTCCTCGAACGGGTAGAGGTTGACTATCAATAGGTCGATCGGCTCGATCCCGTGGGCGGCCATGGCGACCAGATGTTCATCATCATCGCGCAGCGCCAGCAAGCCACCATGCACCAGCGGATGCAGCGTTTTCACCCGGCCATCCATCATTTCGGGAAAGCCCGTCACCTCGGACACATCGCGCACCGGCAGGCCTGCGGTGCGCAGCATCCCGGACGTGCCACCCGTGGAAATCAGCTCCACCCCCATGCCATGCAGGGCGCGGGCCAGATCCAGCAGGCCGGATTTGTCGGAGACAGAGATCAGCGCGCGGCCGATGGGGACGAGGTTGGTCATGAGGCAGCCCTTTGGTCAGAGGGGGACCGGGGTGTCATCGCGGTCCAGATCGCGGATGGCGAGCGGAGTATCCTGTGCTTTTGCCAAGGTCCAGCCGATACGCGTTTCAATCCGGGCCGCATGGCCGGAAAGGATGATCTGTTTGGTCGCACGCGGCTTGAGCCGGCCTTTTTCCAGATAGACCGACGGTTCCAGCGACAATCTGGCCTGACTGTCGTGGCGGAACACCCAGATCTCGCCGGATTTCAGGGCGATCGACACCGCGTTGCCCCCCATGTCGAGGGTCGAATCAGTATCAGGATGCAGATGGAAGCGGATGGAAAACGCGATGCCCTGCAAGCCGGTCCCGGTCAGCACCCGTTCGAACCGGGCCTTGCCCTGCGGGTTCAGCGAAATGAGCGTATCGGCCCCGGCGATCTGGCGTCCATCGGACGACAGGGCCAGATCGCGGGCATGGGTCAGACCGTGGGTCAGCGCCCAGCCATCATGCGCGGCATGCAGGGCCGCCCCTTCGTGGGTGGCCTGCTGGCGCAGGGTCAGCACCACGGCACGTTCTTCCAGCACCTCGCCGCTGCCCGCGCCGAAGCGGGAAGACGACACGCCTTCGATCCCCAGCGTGGAATGAGACGGGGTCGCCCGCCCTGCCCGCCGCCATTCGGTGCCAAAGGGCGCGCCAGAGCCGCAATTGACCACCAGCGGCCTGCGCCCCGATGTCACCTCCATCGCCAGTGTCGAGGCATGGGCCGATCCGCCTGCCCGCCCGCCCGGCGGTGCGGCGGCATCAAGCAGGATCGACGTGCGCCCGGCTGACAGCCGGACAAAGCCCATCGCGGGCGCATTGCCATGGCCCAGCGCCTTGTGCGGGCGGACCCCGGCACTGGCAAGCGCCTGATCCAGCCGCCCCTCGGCCCCTTTCCCACCGCCATGGAACCGCGCCAGCCCGCCATCGGCATGGCGCAGGGCGCGCAGGGTCGGGGCGATGCGCTCGATCGCGCGAAGGTGGTCGTTGGGCACCTTGTGGCCCGCATCGGTCAGCGCCTGTGCGGCCCAGTTCAGCAGGGTGAACACCTCCAGCAGCTCTTCGGGGTTGCGGGTGGCAATGCCGCCGCCCTCGTCAATCTCGCGCTGCGCCTCGGTCGCCAGTGCTGCGACGGCAGGGGCCACCAGCGGCTCCATCCCGATCAGCGACAACCCGGCGTAGACCAGCCCGGTCAGCGCCTCGAACCGTGGCAGGCCGGGGGCGGCTTTCGCCCAGTGGCGCGACAGATAGCGGGTCTGGGTGGTCAGCGTGCGGTAATAGGCCTCGGTCGCGTCGCGGTCGGCACCGTTGAGCAGGAACAGCGCATGGTGAATCCAGCGGATCACCCGCCGCCCGGTCAGATCCGGTGTCCAGCCCGGGCCGCGCCCTGCACCAAAGCGGGCGATCCAGTCCTGCGTCCAGTCTTGCGCGCGGGCGCGGGCCTGCGCATCGCCAAGGGCGGCCAGATCATCCAGCCAGACAAAGCCCTGCAGTTCGGCGGCATAATCGGCGTCGGGCGGGTCAATGTCCCACAACCCGGTGCCGGGAGCTTCTACCAGATGGCCCGCGAACAGGAAGTTGCCCGCCACCAGCTGCCGCCCCCGGGCGAACAACCCGATCGAGCGCGGTTCGGGCGATGAGGTGAAGCCCTGCGCCACCGGGCCGCGCGCGGCCTGCCAGACGGCAAAGCGCACACGCCAGCCGCCCGCGCCAAAGCCGCCCTGAGATGCGCGATGTCTGGCCATGAGGTTCCGCCCGCCCTGCCCGCCCGGTTCCCGGTGCTTGTCAGCAATGACCATAGACGAAGCGCGGGGCTTCTGTCACCCCGCGCAGCACAGGTCACGCCAGATGATCGACACGCTCAAGGTATTGCACCAGCCCCTGCACCTGATCCAGCCACCGCGCGATCAGTTTCGGGTCATGCGGCGCGGCATGAACGCCAGCGGGGATCTCGCGGTTGACCACCGCCTCCACCCCCAACGACACAGGGACCGAGACCAGCCGACCCATGGCGGTGCCCCGTGCATCGCCTGCGGCATCCATCGCCCATGTTTCATGAAACACCGGCTTGCCGTCACGTTCCGCTTTCAGGCTGACGAACAGCACCACTCGGTCCGGCTCGCCCTCGGCATAGGCGTTGTCCTTCAGCAGCGCATTGGCGCGGGCGGTCAGGGCTTTGTCGATCTCGGCGGGGCTCGATCCCTCCAGCGCTTCGATCTCGGCAAAGATCGGCGACCAGGCCTCGGCCCAGCCGTTCAGGCGAATGGTGCCGCGCACAAAGTCGCGCAGTTTCCATTCCGGATCAAAGCGGTAGTCGGCGATGAAGGGCAGGCTGTCGCGGTTCGGATAAACCTCGAACGATTCGGGCTGCGGCAGCGGCGCGTCATAAGCGGTGACCGCATCCCACGGACGGTTGACCCGCAGTTCCGAGAAGTTGCGCAAGCTGCGCGAAGGGGAGCGCAGGGCCTTGAGCACACCCGCTGGGGCCCATGAGAATTTGTAGCGGAAGGCGTTGGGAACCTTGGGCACCCCACCACAATAGCTGGTGAAGCTGAGCACATTGTCGGTGTGATAAGCAGGGCTGGCGCGGTAACGGGCGACCAGATCATGCGCCATCAGATGGTCGATACCGGGGTCCAGCCCGATTTCGTTGAGCGAGACGAGGCCTTTTTCGCGGAAGGCTTCGTCATGATCTCGCATTTCCGGCGCGATATAGCTGGACGATACGAAATGCGCGCCGTGTTCCAGACAAAGCTGGGCGATCGGCACGTGCTGGTCGGCGGGCAGCATCGAGATGGCGATATCGCCCGGTTGCAGGGCATCGGCCAAGGCCTGCATCGTAAAGGCGCGGATATCGGTTGCGATGTCGCCCACCGCCTCGCGCGCCTTGTCCACCGTGCGGTTCCACACCACCACATCATGCCCGCCGTCGATCAGCCGCCGCAGGCCGGGGACCGAGGACAGGCCGGTGCCGCACCAATGGATTGTCATGTTGGTATCCCCTTCAGACCGTTGCGATATGGCGGTCGTATTCCGCCTTTGCCCGCCCCCAGACGCCCGCATCCAGAGCGGTCAGCGTCAGCAGACTGGGCAGGAGTTGGGCCGCGTAATCCTCGCTGCTTTCCACGGGCAGCAACGAGGGCAGATTGTCGATGGCCGTCACATCCAGCGGCGGATGCTCGGCCACCCGCAGGGCGGGGGCCAACCAGTCGGTGGCGCGGTCATAGACCTTGATCGGCGAGAAATCCGAGGTGGGGTCGCAGGCGATATCGCCGATGACGGTCAGCGCGCGGGATTCTGTTTTCGCACTGGCGGGCACGAAGACCGGGCAGCCGGGGCGGGCGAGGATGCAGTTCAGGAAAATCTCGTGCTGCAGGATTTCGGGGAACGGGCCGCCGTGGGCGGTCTCGGCCATATCCCATTTGGTGACTTTCACCCCCAAAGCCTCGCACAGATCGCTGGCACCGGTGCCGACCCGGCCCAAAGCGCCGATCACGATGGCACGGGGGCGCAGCATGGCATGGATTTCCTGCGCCAGATCATCCAGCAGCGCCTCGCGCCCCGGATATCTGGCGATGGGGCCGATCAATTCGCCGCGCTGTTGGGCGGCCCAAGTTTTCAGCGCCACGGCCGCCCCGGCATAGCCTGCCCAATAGCCGAAGGCGGCGACGCGGCGGCCATCCTCATTCACCAGATATTCCAGATCATACAACGTGCCGCCGCCCGCCTTGAACCGTTTGAGCAGGTCGCGCCCGGCAGGCTGGCCCTTGTAGGCATGGCCGAACATGATGTGGCGGTGCGGCAGCGGGGTGCCGTCTTCGGGCAGTTCCTTGAGCCCGAAGATGATGGCATCGGCGGGGGCCTGCGGCCAGCTGTTTTCATCAGCGATCTCGGCACCGGCCTGCACATAGCCATCAAGCGGAATCGCGCGGACCGAGGATTTCTCCACCGTCACCCGCAGGCCGGCCTGCACCAAAGCGGCGGCACCTTCGGGCGTAAGCCCTGCGCGTTCCTCATTCGGGCGCTGTTCGGCCCGGACCCACAGATGTGTCATACGGTTGTTCCTTCGGTAACATAGCCCCGCCGTATTGCCCGTTTGCGCCACCGGTCAGCGGCCATGCAGGCATCACGCAGGTTGGAGAACCAGACCAGAAGATGCTGCCCGCCGCGCCCCTTTGGCCCCCATTCGCGCACCACCGAGTATTCACCGAACAGGTTATAGGCAACCTCCACCCGGTAGAAGCGGGCGCGGGATTGCGCGGTGCGGGTCATGAGAAAGGTCAGCAAAAGGTGGCCTCCATCTGGTCTTCCGGGGTTAGGGTTATCAGATATGACAGCGGGAAACAGAGGGAAATGCGATGCGCAAAGGGATGCTTGCACTGATGGTTGCCGCGTTGGCCGGGGGGGTATGGTGGTGGCAACAGGCGCGCTCGGCCAAGCCGCTGACGCCGGACGCGGTGGCGGCGCTGCTGGCGGTGCCCCTGCCCCCGCCAGAGGGGCCGGTGGCGGTGTATCACCTCGGGCACTCGCTGGTCGGGCGCGACATGCCGGCGATGCTGGCGCAGATGGCCGGGCATGATCACGCCAGCCAGCTCGGTTGGGGCAGCAGCCTGAAGGACCACTGGACCGGCGACATCGCCGGGTTCGACACCGAAAACGCTCATGCCCGCCACCGCCCGGCAGGGCAGGCGCTGGACAGCGGCGATTATCCGGTGGTGGTGCTGACCGAGATGGTCGAGATCCGCGCCGCGATCCGCTATCATGACAGCGCCCGGCATCTGGCGCTCTGGGCTGCGCGCGCGCGCAAGGCGCGGCCCGATGTGCGGCTCTATCTCTACGAGACATGGCACAACACCGACGACCCCGAGGGCTGGCTGGAGCGGATCGACAGCGACGGCGCGCGCTATTGGCATGGCGATCTGCTGGCGGGCGCAATGGCGCAGGACGGGGTGGGCGAGATTTACGTCATCCCCGGCGGGCCGGTGATGGCGGCGGCGGTGCGCGCGATCGAGGCGGGGCAGGTTCCGGGACTGACTTCGCGCGATGACCTGTTTGCAAGGGGTGACAGCGGGGCCGTGGACACGATCCATTTCAATGACATCGGCGCCTATCTGATGGCACTGACCCATTACGCGGTGATCTATCAGCGCAGCCCGGAGGGATTGGCGCGGGATCTGACCCGCGCCGACGGCACCCCGGTCACAGAGCTGTCAGCAGAAACGGCGCTGGCCCTGCAGCGGATAGTCTGGGAGGTGATCTCGGGCTATAGTCTGACGGGTGTTTCAAACGGTTAGGGTGGAACGGTGGGCTTTTTCGCGCTGTTGACGGATGTTCTTTTCATAGGCCATAGCCTTGTCGGGCCTGACCTGCCGCCATTGGTCGAGGGCGGATTGCGACTGATGGACCGGCCCGCCAGCGTCTCGGCTCAGATCATCAACGGCGCGCCCTTGCGGTTCAACATGGACAATTCGGCCACAGCCGAAGGCGTGGATGCCCGTGCCGAACTGGCCAAGGGGCAGACCAAGGTGCTGATCCTGACCGAAGCGATCCCGCTGGCCGAACATCTGCGCTGGAACGACACGCCGGGGGTGATTGCGGCCTATGCCGATCTGGCGAAAGCGGGCAACCCCGACGTGCGGGTGTTTGTCTATGAGACCTGGCACAGCCGCACCCCCGGCGCGGTCACCGAGGGCGATCCGAACGCCGCCTTGCCGTGGCGCGACCGGCTGACGGCGGACCTGCCGCTGTGGGAAGGGGCCTTGCGCGCGTCGGGGGCCGAGGTGGCGCTGATCCCGGCGGGGCAGGCGATGGCGCGGCTGTCGGATGCGGTGGCGGCAGGCGAGGTGCCGGGGGTGGCGTCGATGGACGATTTCTTTGCCGATGACATCCATCTGTCGGGCAAGGGCCTGTATTTCGTGGCGCTGGTGCATGTTGCCGCGATCACCGGGGCCTCGCCCGAAGGCCTGCCGGCGCAGATGACCCGCAGCTGGAAAAGCCGCGATGCGGTGATCGACGATGATCTGGCGGCGGTGTTGCAGCGTCTGGCATGGGAGGCGGTGAGCGGGTATGCGCCCGAAGCGGTGCAGGCTGCGGCACCTGATCCGGCGGCGGCAGAGCCTGTGCCCGTGGCGGCGGAACCGCACCCTGCCCCGGCGACTGTGGCCCCCCCGCCGGATCAGGCGGCGGGCGACCCCGCCACGCTGACCCCCATCACCAACCCCAATCTGGCGCTGGGTCTGCATGGCATCACCGACTGGTCGGTGCAGAAGCCTTTCCTTGATGTGATGAAGACCGCCCGCGAATGGACCGGGCATCTGCCCGGCCAGTATGGCGGCTGGGATCACGCACGGCTGGAGGCGGCAGGTGCTTTGGGGCCGGATGGCTGGCCGATTGCGATTCCGCCCGAAGTCACCGGGATTTCAACGCTGGTGCTGGTGGACCTGCCCGCCGATGCGGGCGGTGTCGCCGGGCGCTATCTGGTGCATTTCGAAGGCAAGGGCAGCTTGCGGATCGAGGGGCGCGCAACGGATGTGGCAATCGGCGACGGGGTGGCGCAGTTTGATTTTGCCCCCGGTGAGGGCGGGGTGTTTCTGACGCTGGACTCCATCGACCCCACCGACCCGATCCGCAATATCGTGATCGTGCGCGAGGATCGTGCCGCCTTGCTGGCCGGGGGGCAGATTTTCAACCCCGACTGGCTGGCGCGGTTGCGCGGGGTGAAAACCATCCGGCTGATGGACTGGATGCGCACCAATGACAGCACGCTCGCGCGGCTGGAGGACCGTCCCAAACCACAGGATTATACCTGGACGCGGACCGGCGCGCCGATAGAGGTGATGGTGGAGCTGGCCAATGAACTGGATGCCAACCCGTGGTTCACCATGCCGCATCTGGCGGATGATGATCTGGTGCGGTTCTATGCGACAGCCGCGCGCGACGGGCTGGAACCGGGGCTGGTGGCGCATGTGGAGTTCTCCAACGAGGTCTGGAACTGGCAGTTCGCGCAGGCCGCATGGGCCGAGGAACAGGGCCTCGCGCGCTGGGGCGGCGACGCGAAATGGGTGCAGTATTACGCCCTGCGCGCGGGTGAGGTGGCAACGATCTGGGCCGATGTCTATGGCGATGAGGCGCGCGCGCGGCTGGTGCGGGTTCTGGCGACACAGACCGGCTGGCTGGGGCTGGAGGATCAGATCCTGAACGCGCCGGATGTGATCGCCGAGGGCGGGGCGGCCCCGGCCACGCTGTTCGATGCCTACGCCATAACCGGCTATTTCAGCGCGCTTCTGGGCAGCGCCGAAAAGGCCCCTGTAGTGCGCGGCTGGATCGTCGAATCGGAGGCGGAGGCGCGCACGGTGGCACAGGCGCAAGGGTTGCAGGGGGCAGAAGCGGAAGCCTTTGTAGCGCGCCACCGCTTTGACCTGGCGGTGGCAAAGGCGGTGACGGAGCTGGAAAGCGGCGCTGTGACCGGCAAGCCAGAGGACAGCGTGGCCGATTTCCTGACCCGAATCCTGCCGCATCAGGCACAGGTGGCGGCAGCGCATGGCCTGCGGCTGATGATGTATGAAGGCGGCAGCCATGTGGTGGGACAGGGCGCGCTGGTGGATGATGATCTGCTGACCGCGTTTTTCGTGCATCTGAGCTACACACCTGAAATGGCGCAGCTTTATGACCGGGTGTTGCAAGGCTGGGCATCGGTGACGCCGGAGCCCTTCAACGCCTTTGTCGATCTGGCCAGCCCCGGCAAGTGGGGCAGCTGGGGCGCGTTGCGGCATCTGGGCGATGACAACCCGCGCTGGCAGGTTCTGGCCAAGGGGTGCCTTGCGTGCTGAGTGTGATCATCCCGGCCTCGAACGAGGCGACCTATATCGGCGGGTGCCTGCGGCATCTGTGCGCGTCAGACGCGGCGGGGGCAGAGGTGATTGTGGTGGCGAACGGCTGCCGCGATGCCACCGCCGACGTGGCGCGCGAGACGCTGGCCGAACATCTGCCGAACGGTTGGACCAGCCGGGTGCTGGATCTGGCGCTGGGCTCGAAACCTGCTGCGCTGAACGCGGGCGATGCGGCAGCGGCGCATCCGATGCGGGTCTATCTGGATGCCGATGTCAGCGTGTCGCCGGGGCTGCTGACGGCGCTTGCGCGGGCCCTCGCGACCGATGCCCCGCGCTATGCCAGCGGCACGCCGGTGATTCCGCGCGCGCAAAGCGCGGTGACCCGCGCCTATGCCCGGTTCTGGCAAAGGCTGCCGTTCAACCAGACTGCAGCCCCCGGCTATGGGTTGTTCGCGGTGAATGCGGCGGGGCGGGCGCGCTGGGGTGATTTTCCGGCCATCATCTCGGATGATACCTTCGTGCGGCTGCAGTTCCTGCCGGGCGAGCGGGTGCAGGTCGATGACCCCTATCTCTGGCCGATGATCGAAGGGTTTGCCGCCCTGACCCGCGTGCGCCGCCGGCAGAATGCCGGGGTGAGCGAGCTCGACGCACTGTATCCGGGACTGCTCACGCGCGAGAGCAAGCCGCCGCTGACCGGAACGGCCCTGTTACGGCTGGCCTTCGCGGACCCGGCGGGCTTTGCCACCTATGCGGCGGTGTCGCTGGCCGTTCGCCGGAAACGCGGCGGCGCCGGGTTCACGCGGGGGCGCTAGGGCCTGCCTTCAGACCCGCTCGATCGCCAGCGCTATGCCCTGACCGCCGCCGATACACATGGTGATCAGCGCGGTGCGCTTGCCGCTGCGCTCCAGCTCGTGCAGCGCCTTGACCACCAGAATGGCCCCGGTCGCGCCAACCGGATGACCAAGCGCGATCGCGCCGCCGTTCGGGTTCACCCGCGCCACATCAAGACCCAACTCGCGGTTGACCGCGATCGCCTGCGCGGCGAAAGCCTCGTTCGACTCCACCACATCGAAATCGCCTGGCTTCATCCCCAACTTCGCGCACAACGCCTCCACCGCCGGAACCGGGCCGATGCCCATCACCTTCGGGTCCACACCGGCATGGGCATAGCCCATCACCCGAGCGCGGGGCTTTGCCCCCGGAAACAGCCCGCGCGACAGGACAATCGCCGCCGCGCCGTCGTTGATGCCGCTGGCATTGCCCGCCGTCACGGTGCCATCCTTCTGGAAGACGGTTTTCAACCCCGACAAGGCCTCCAGCGAGGTTGCCTTGGGATGCTCGTCCACCGCAAATTCTACCGGTCCCTTGCGGGTCTCTACCCGGATCGGCGTGATCTGGCTGGTGAAGACGCCCTCGGCAATTGCCCGCGCCGCCCGCTTCTGGCTTTCCAGCGCAAAGGCATCCTGTGCCGCGCGGCTGATGCCGTGCTGCGCCGCCACGTTCTCGGCCGTCACGCCCATATGCCCGGTGCCGAACGGGCAGGTCAGCGCGCCGGTCATCATGTCCAGCGCCTTTGTATCCCCCATCTTCTGCCCGAACCGCGCGGCGGGCAGGATATAGGGCGACCGGCTCATGCTCTCGGCCCCCCCCGCCACCGCCACATCACAATCCCCCAGCATCAACGCCTGCACCGCAGACACCACCGCCTGCGCGCCCGATCCGCACAGCCGGTTGACGTTCATCGCGGGCACGGTTTCCGGTATTCCCGCCTGCATCGCCGCCACCCGACTTAGATACATGTCGCGCGGTTCGGTGTTGATGACATGGCCCATCACCACATGCCCGACCTGCGCTCCGCTGATTCCGGCCTGTCGCAGCGCCGCAGCAATCACCTGCGCAGCCACGTCAATCGGCGGCACTGCCGCCAGAGACCCGCCAAAACCACCAATCGCGCTGCGTGTGGCAGACAGGATAAACACATCATTCGAGTCGCTGGCCATCGGAACCTCCTGCAATTCAGGCAATCCTAACGACTTTCCCGCCACAGAGGAAAGAGCGACGCGGCGTCGATTGACACTTCACGCCCGCCAAGAGAAGGAGGGCCGTCAATACCCCCTGCCGCCCATCCATCCGAGGCCATGATGAAAGACCTGAACCGGGCCACGTCCGGCCTGCTGTTTGTCGGGATCGCTACCTTTGTCATGATGGGGGCCGGGCAATCGCTTTATGGCCCCGCCCTGCCCGCCTTTGGCCGGGCGCTGGCGCTCAGCACGGCGCAGGCCGGATGGCTGGTTTCGGCGCATTGGGTCGGCTGCGCCATCGGCGTGGCGCTGACCTATCGCTGGGGCGCGCGGATCTCGCCCCGCATGGCGCTTGGCCTGATGGCTGCCGGAGCCGCTGCGATTGCCGCCGGTCCTGGGGTGATCACCACCTTTGCGGGGGCGTTGGTCTTTGGCAGCGGCTATGGCATCGCGGCGGCGGTGCTCAACCCGCGCATCCTGCGCGCCTATGGCGCGCGCGGCACCGCCATGGTCAGTCTGGTGAACGCCAGCTTTGGTATCGGCGCCATCGCCGCCCCTCTGGTCTTTGTCTGGCTCGGCTCCAACCCCGCGCTGGCCTATAGTTTCGTCGCAGGCCTCATTGCATTGATCTGGCTGGGTGCGGGCCCCGCCGGGCGCGCCGCGCCGCCGCCCGAGGCCGGGGCCTCCGGCCCGTTCCGCCCGATGCTTGCCTTCCAGCTCTTTGCCGTCGCCGGTATCGGGATCGAGGCGACGCTGATCGGCCTTGGCCCCAGCGCGCTGATCCGCTCCGGCCTGTCCGAGACCGCAGCCGCCCAACATCTGAGCGCGTTTTTCGTGGCCTTTCTGGGCGCGCGCGCCGCGCTGATCTTCACCGCCCATCTGATGCCGCCCTTTCTGCTTTATGTCGGCGCGACGGCGATGGCGGCCGTGCTGGCAAGCCTTGCCGCTTTTGTCAGCCCCGGCCTGTTCTTTGTTGCCATGGGCCTGTCGACCGGGCTGTTCTTCCCCGGCTTCTATGTCGCCGCCAGCAAGCGCATGGGCGATGACCCCCGCACCGCCACCACCATCATCGCTGCCGGTCTGCTCGGCGGCATCTTCGCGCCCGTGCTGCTGGCACCGCTGCTGGAACCGCTGGGTGGCACCGGGTTTTTCATCATCATCGCCGCCGTCGCCGCCAGTTGCGCCCTGTTCGGTCTCCGGCTTTATCGCCGCTTGCCAGAGCTGCGCCGCTAGGCCAGTCTTGCGCCCATGGTCAAAGACGCAAACAAATACGGCCCCACGCGCGGGGAATACATGATCCGGCTGGTCATTTCACTGGGCGGGCTTTGCCTGCTGGCAGCCGCCATCGTCCTGCGCGGCTGGCCCGAAGGGCCCGGGCTGATCGAGGTGGTGGGCTTTGCCGGGCTGTTCTTCGGCGGCTCGGCCGTGATGGCGCTGCGCGGACTGCGCAGATGAGAGCGGGGCATCCGGGTGCAATCCGCTGGCCGAGTCCCGCCCGCAGCCGTCAGCGCCGCAAGGGCTGACGGCCCCTGGCCGTCAGGTGGAATACCTCGCCATCCTCGACCACGATCGCCGACAACGGCCCGCCATAGGCGGCAGAGGAGTCGATGTTGACCCGGTTGCCATAATGCGTCGGCGCATCAATGGCCGTATGGCCATGCACGATCAGCGCCTCGAAGGGTTTTTCATGTTCTAAAAACCCCTTGCGGATCCAGCACAGGTCATTTTCGGCCTGTTCCTCGATGGCAAGGCCCGGGCGCACCCCGGCATGGACAAAGATCGCACCGCTGGCCCGGTGCCAGGCCGGGCGGCTGGCCAGAAAGTCGATGTGCGCCTGCGGCACCGCCGCCAGCGCATCGGCATGCACCTTTGCAATCGGGCGATCCCCTGCATTTGCGACCCCGTAGGAGTCCAGCGTCACCGCGCCCCCCAGCTTGGGATGCAGCCAGCTGTAATCCGGGCGCAGGCACGGGTCCTTTGCCTTTGGGTCAGCCATGAACATTGTGAACAAGCGGTCATGATTGCTCTTCAACACAACCCAGTCGAGCCCTTCGGCAATGCCCGTGCGCAGATAGTCCACCACGTGCCGGCTGTCCGGCCCGCGATCCACCAGATCGCCGACATGCACCACCTGCCCCGCGCCATGCCGCGCCATGTCATCCGCAATCAGGTCATGCACGCCGCGCAAAAGATCGAAATGTCCGTGGATATCGCCAATGGCGTAAGTGTGCATGGTCGTTCCTTTCGAAAGGCTCAGGGTCCGGAGGCTGTGCCTCCGGACCCTGTGGATAGGTCAAAAATGAAACGACCGAAAGACGAAAGCCGCCTTACGCGCCATCGAACACCAGCGGCTTGACCTGCAGGAACATGCCCGTGTTGTCCAGCGTCTCCACCACTTTGGGGTCGATCGCCTGATCCAGATACAGCAGCGCAATCGCATCCTGACCGATCGACGACCGGCCAAGGGTAAAGTTGGCGATGTTCACCCCGTTCTTGCCCAGCGTCATCCCCAGCAAACCGATGATGCCCGGCACGTCTTCGTTGGTGGTGTAAAGCATATGCTCGCCGACCTCGGCATCAATGTTGATGCCCTTGATCTGGATGAACCGCGGCTTGCCGTCGCTGAAACAAGTGCCCGCGATCGACCGCTCGCGCTTGTCGGTGACCATGGTCACCTTGATATAGGCATCAAACACCCCCGACTTATCCTGCCGGGTGGTGGAAAGCTGGATGCCGCGCTCTTTCGCCACGATCGGGGCAGAGACAAGGTTCACATCCGGGTTCTGCGCTTTCAGCACCCCTGCGATCACCGACTGGTTCAGCGCAGCGATGTTCATTTCGGACACGCGGCCATCATACAGGATGTTGATCGCCTTGATCGGCTCGTCGGTCATCTGGCCGATGAATGCTCCCAGATGGCTTGCCAGCTTGACCCAGGGGCCCATCACGGTGGCCTCTTCGGCGGTGACATTGGGCATGTTCAGCGCGTTGGTGACAGCGCCAGTCAGCAGGTAATCCGACATCTGTTCGGCCACCTGCAGCGCCACATTCTCCTGCGCTTCGCTGGTCGATGCGCCAAGGTGTGGTGTCACCACCACATTGGGCAGGTTGAACAGCGGGCTTTCGGTGGCCGGCTCCACCTCGAACACATCCAGCGCGGCCCCCGCGACCTGGCCCGAGGTCAGCGCCTCGGCCAATGCGGCCTCGTCGATCAGCCCGCCCCGGGCGCAGTTGATGATGCGCACGCCCTTTTTCGTCTTGGCCAGCGCCTCGCGGCTCAGGATGTTGCGGGTCTTGTCGGTCAGCGGCACATGCAGGGTAATGAAATCGGCCCGCGCCAGCAGCTCGTCCAGCTCCACCTTGGTGACACCCATCTGCGCCGCACGCTCTTCCGACAGGAAGGGGTCATAGGCCACCACCTTCATGTGCAAGCCCAAAGCGCGGTTGCACACGATGCCGCCGATATTGCCCGCGCCGATCACGCCAAGGGTCTTGTTGAACAGCTCCACCCCCATGAACCGCGACTTTTCCCATTTGCCGGCATGGGTGCTGGTATTGGCCTCGGGCAATTGCCGCGCCACGGCAAACATCATCGCGATGGCATGTTCAGCGGTGGTGATCGAATTGCCGAAGGGCGTGTTCATCACGATCACACCCTTTTTCGACGCCGCCGGAATATCGACATTGTCGACCCCGATCCCGGCGCGGCCGATCACCTTCAGCCGGGTGGCGGCGGCCAGCAGCTTTTCGGTGGCCTTGGTGGCCGACCGGATCGCCAACCCGTCATACTGGTCGATGACGGCAAGCAGCGCGTCCTTGTCCTTGCCGAGTTTCGGCATGTAATCCACCTCGACGCCACGGTCGCGGAAGATCTGGACGGCGGTTTCAGAGAGTTCGTCGGAAACGAGAACCTTGGGGGCCATGATGATATCCTTGAGAAATCTGTTTGGGGGGGATTCGTCGCTCCCCGCGGGCGCTTCTCAGCGAAGAGCGCCCGAAGGGAGCGATGAGCGTGAAGTCCGGGTCAGGCCGCTTGCGCTTGCGCGGCGATCTCGGCCTCAAAGGCATGCGCGATCCACGGCATCAATGCTTGCACATCGGCGGTTTCCACCGTCGATCCGCACCAGATCCGCAGCCCCGCAGGCGCATCGCGATACGCCCCGATATCATAGGCGACCCCGGCCTTTTCCAGCCGCTTGGCCACCGCCTTGGCAAAAGCCTCGCCATCGGTGATCCGACCGTCGGCAAATTTCAGGCAGACCGAAGTTGTCGAGGCAATCTCCGCCGTCTCTGCCAGATTCTGCAGCCACGGGTTCGCGGCGCAGAAATCCCACACCACCTGCGCATTGGCCTTGGCGCGCGCCACCAGACCCTGCAACCCGCCCACCGATTTCGCCCATTTCAGCGCGACCAGATAATCCTCCACCGCCATCATCGACGGGGTATTGATCGTCTCGCCGACAAAAATGCCCTCGATCAGCTTGCCTTTGGCGGTCAGCCGGAAAATCTTGGGCAGCGGCCAGGCGGGCGTATAGCTTTCCAGCCGCTCCACCGCGCGCGGGCTCAAGATCAGCACGCCATGCGCACCCTCACCGCCCAGCACCTTTTGCCAGCTGAAGGTCACCACATCCAGCTTGGCCCAGTCCATCTCCATCGCGAATGCCGAGGAGGTGGCGTCACAAATCGTCAGCCCTGCCCGTTCGGCCGGAATCGCATCGGCATCGGGCAAACGGCAGCCAGAGGTGGTGCCGTTCCATGTGAACACCACATCCTTGTCGAAATCGACGGTCGAAAAATCCACGATCTGGCCGTAGGGGGCGTTCTTCACCACCGCATCCAGCTTCAGCTGCTTGACCACATCGGTCACCCAACCTTCACCAAACGACTCCCATGCCAGCATCTCAACCGGGCGTGCCCCCAGCAGCGACCACATCGCCATCTCCACAGCGCCGGTATCAGAACCGGGAACGATGCCGATGCGATAGTCGGCCGGAACGCCCAGAATCTCACGGGTCAGCTCGATGGCTTCCTTCAGTTTGGCCTTGCCGACAGCGGCGCGGTGCGAGCGGCCCAGAGGCGCGTCGTCAAGCAAATCAAGGGAAAAGCCGGGGATCTTGGCGCAAGGGCCAGAAGAAAAGCGCGGGTTTGCCGGGCGCAACGCCGGGGCGATCAGATCAGCCATGGTATCCTCACAGATAAATGCCCTTCGTTGGGGAAGGGTGTCCCACCACCGGGAATAGTGTTGCGCTGAAAGTAAAGCAAGAGGAAAAGGGATTTGCCTGCGACCCTGCGCAGCTAGTGAGCTACTCCCCAACTCTTGGACAGTTTCCGGGTTGATTTAAGCTACTGCCTGCACCTGCTGATCGGTTTGGGTTGCATTGAAGTAGACCACGGCGAGCGGTTGTCCGCCATGGGCGGCGTGGGGCCGCAGGTGGTTGTAAAAGGTAATCCAGCTGCCGACGCCTGCCTTGGCCTGTGACCCGGTTTCCCAGGCGTGCAGATAGACGCATTCATATTTCAGGGACCGCCAGAGGCGTTCTATGAAGATGTTGTCCAGATACCGGGCTTTGCCATCCATCGATATCTTGGTCTTTGCCCGCTTCAGCCGGTCGGTCCAGTCGAAGGACGTGAACTGCGACCCCTGGTCCGTATTCATGATCTCGGGCGCGCCGAACTTGTGGATGGCCTCGTTCAGCGCCTCGAGGCAGAAGTCTGCCTCCAGCGTATTCGAGATGCGCCAGGCCAGCACCTTGCGGGTGAACCAGTCCATGATGGCGACAAGGTAGAGAAAGCCTTTGCGCATCCGTTGCCCGGCAGGCGATTGCAACGCAATCTGCCGAGAGGGGGCAGGTAGGTGATGTCCGCGCACCAGACCTGATTGGGCCTGTCGATCCGCAGCCCGCCCAGCAGATACGGATAGGTCTTGTGCCCCTTCGCGGGCTTGCTGGTGTTAGGCTTTTGATAGATCGGCATCAGTCGCATAAGGCGCATCAGCCGCCGGATGCGCTTTTCATTCACGGCATGCCCCTCATTCTGCAGGTGCCACGTCATCTGCCGGACGCCATAGAACGGCGTGTCCAGGAACTGCTTGTCGATCAGCAACATGAGGTCGAGGTTCATCGCTGTCTCGCCCTGCGGCTCATAATAGAACGATGACCGCGAGATCGAGAGCAGACGGCATTGCGCCCCGACCGACAGCTTGGGATGGGTTCGTTCGATCATCCCGCGCCTCACTTGCCGATCCAGGGCTTGAGCTTTCGTGACAAAAAATCGTTGGCGACGGCCAGTTCTCCGATCTTTGCATGCAGATCACGGACCGTTTCCTCGGCAGTCTCGGCGGTGGCCGCAGCCTGACCGCCACGTTCAAAGATGCCAGCGGCCCCCTCCAGCAGAGCCTTCTTCCACTGATGGATCATCGTCGGATGGACCTCATAAGTGGCCGCCAATTCCGACACCGTGCGCTCACCCTTCAGCGCCTCCAGTGCCACACGCGCCTTGAACGCGGCGTCATGGTTCCTGCGTTTCGACATGTCTTGATCTGCTCGTCTTGGGGATCAACAGACCTCAGATCGTAGCTTCCGTCACTGTCCGATTTTCGGGGGGTAGCTCACATCATCGAAACCATCGAGGAGGCACAGGACCAAGCCACACAATGGTTGTGGACTTACAACAACGACCGCCCCAACATGGGCATCGGCGGGATCACACCCGCCATGAAACTGAAAATGGCCGCGTGAATTCTACGAATGCACCCCGTTAGAAATGGGGGGATTACCCCATTGGCCTGTACGGGATCGGCGAAGCGTGTGTGGGTGCCCTATTTGATGCAAGTGATGGGCGTTGTTGCGCAACTCAAGCTTGAAGCGATACTTTCCTTTTCCCGTTGAACTCAGGCCACGCGAACGATCTCGGCGGTGCCAAGGGCGTTGAAGCGGTTGATGAGGGGGACGCGGATCTGGAATTCGGCGGTTTGGCTGTCGGGGTGTCTTGCGGCGATGCGTTCTCCGACGGCTTTGAGGCAGCGCATCTCTGCTTCGATCTTGCTACGGGCGTGGTATCCGGTCCATCGCTTCCAGAACGCCCGGCCGTAGTGCCGGGTGGAGCGCAAGGTTTCGTTTCGCGCGAATGCGGCAGGACAATCTTCTTTCCGCGGTCGCCCGTTGTTGCGGATGGGGATGATCGGGGTGGTCTTTCGGTCCCTGATGGCGGTGTGACAACGGCGGGTGTCATAGGCACCGTCGGCGGTCATCGTGCCGACCTCTTCATCATCGGGGATCTGGTCGAGCAACTCCGGCAAGACCGGCCTGTCGCCATCGCTGATGGGAGTGAACTCCACCGCGCAGATGTGAGAAGTTGCGGTGTCCATGGCCAGATGGACCGTGCGCCCCCTCTCACGGTTTGAATGCAAACCGTTGCCGGGTAACGATTGGCGGCGGCCGTGCTCGCCGTGCTTGCGTATGAGCGATGCTTTCCGATCTGGCGAATTTTTACCCAAGAGTTCGCGGCGGTCTTGACGGCCTTTTCGACTTCATCTCGAGAGCGCGGCAGGATGCCCATTGAGGCCGCTCGATCACCAGCCAGCCACACGGCCGCAAAATTGCACAGCACCCGCATATCTGCATTCTCGTAGTTATCCGGGTCGATACCAAGATCAACGGCAAGACGGATTGCCAGTCTGGCGTGCGATGCCGGCAGATCCTGACAGAGAAGTTGATGATTGTTCAGTAGCCGGTCGACAAACGCCGCGCCGATGGTCCCTTCGAGTTCGGCGGAACTTGATTCCAGCGAGCGCAGAAACAGCCCCTTCGAAGATGATCCGTGCAGGTTTATCCACATCGTCTCCTCTCGCCCGCCTACGTCGACGAGGCAGGCAAAAGTGCCTTCCTTGATCCGCATGTGCTTTCCGCGAACGCCCGCTGCGTTCCTGCCTTTTGCACCATCGGCCTTGCCAAGAACCGCCCAGATCTTCACGTTGTTCGCGCTCGGCAATCTGTTCCTGGTGCGACGGAGGCTGTTGGCAAGAGGACGAGTCTGCCCGAGAGCCGGAAACCCGCCCCTGGGGCGGTCCTGAAAGCGCGATGCCGGGCCACAAAAGCCCATCCCGCCGCCGGATGTGCGGTCAGGCTGCCATCTTGGCGCAGCCGAAGCCGTTGATCTGACGTTCCTTAGACACGTCGACGCAACAGCCACATCGACCAGAAACGCATTCCTCAAACGTCTGTCGTTAAGCCCTTTGCCATCAGAACAGCTTCCAGATTGCACACGTCGATGATTGTGCGTCCTGATTTGTAAGCGGAAATATAGCCTGCTTCCGCAGCTTCCCGCTCTTCGGAAAGGCGCGCCACTGTCGCGGCATCTTCCTTGAGCACTGTAACAACTCCATCGGCATCGCCCCGGATCACGTCACCCGGTCGGATGACCACTCCCCCGACGATGATCTCGCCGTTGATCTGGCCAAGCGTCTCCTTCACCGTGCCTTTGATACAGACGCTGAGCGAGAAGACGGGCAGACCGAGCTCGATCAGGGCCTGCGTGTCGCGCACGCCGGTGTCTGTAACCACACCGGCGATTCCCTTGGCCACGCAGGCATTGCCCAGAACATCGCCAAAGCTACCGGCCTCTTCATATTCCCCCGCAGACACGACGATGACATCGCCCGGCTGTGCGTAGTGGATCGCAAGTTGCAGCATGATGTTGTCGCGCGGCGAGGATTGAACGGTAAAGGCCGGGCCACACAGTGACATATGCCGATCAATCGGCTTGATACGCGAACTCAGGGCGCCGAGCCTGCCTTGCGCCTCATGGATTGTGGCGGTGCCGAACCTTGCCAAGGCGGCGACGTCGCCGGCCGTCGCCCGTTCGATCCTGGTGATTATGTGTGGCAAGCTGATCTCCCTCTTAGTGTCTCTCCGCACGGCGCGTTTTTCCGGCCGTGATGTCTGGATGAAGTCTACCGGGCCAGACAGCGTGGACATAAGACCAACTCGGTCTGACATGATCTTGGATCGCTATGGGGCTGGCGGGTCCATCCGAAATCCATCTGACATCATCGCGATTTCCGGATGTTAGGGTTTCGATCATGAACCGCGTTCCCTCTGAAAGGAGACATGCCTCACCATGTCGTCCGTAGTACAGGATCTCATTTCCGCAATGGAATTTGCTGCTGACCGCGGCTTGCGCCATTTTGCCCAAACGGACGGGAAGACCCGGCTTGCGATTTGGCGTGAAGGGGACGACACAGATTCCTCCTCTGTTTCACCGCGCAGACCGACGCCTGACGTGACCGACGCCGGGTCTGTCGCCGATGCGGGGGCGATCATCGTGCGTGCCCCGCTCCCGGGCCTGTGCCATCTGTCGCCAGACCCAACCGGGCCGGCATTTGTGACCGAGGGCATGCAGATTAGCGCGGGTCAAACAATCTGCATCGTGGAGGCGATGAAGGTGATGACCGCCGTGGCCGCGACTCACAGCGGCATTGTCACGAAAATCCATGTCACCAACGGTGCAACTGTGCTTGCGGGCGATGGCCTGATCGGAGTGCAGCCATGACCTCCGACGGAATGGATACGGTCCTGATTGCCAACCGGGGTGAGATCGCACTGCGCATCCTGCGGGCGTGCCGGCGTCTGGACCTTCGGGCGATCTGCGTCACGTCAGAGGCGGACCGCGCGGCCCCCTATCTGAAGCTTGCCGATCAGGTGGTGTGCATCGGCCCGGCAGATGCCACCAGAAGCTATCTCAACATTCCCGCCATCATTGCGGCAGCACACAGCACCGGAGCCGGCCTGGTACATCCGGGCTATGGATTTCTGTCTGAAAACGCGGGCTTTGCCGAAGCTCTTGCGGCAGCCGGGGTTGTCCTTGTCGGTCCAGATCCGGCTGCGATGCGCGTCATGGGTGACAAGGTGGCTGCGAAGTCAGCAATGATCGCGGCTGGCGTGCCCTGCGTGCCGGGGCCCGGCAGCGCTCTGCCTGCGGATATGGCCGAGGTATCTGCCATCGCGCGTCAGATCGGATTTCCGGTCATTCTCAAGGCGGCAGGTGGCGGCGGTGGGCGCGGCATGCGTATGGTGCGAGACGCGGCCGGACTGGAGGCCGCTCTGATGCTGACGATGCAGGAAGCCCAGCGGTTCTTCGGCAATCCCCAGATATATATGGAAAAATTTCTGGAAGCCCCCAGGCATGTGGAAATTCAGGTTATTGCCGACCGCCATCGCAATGCACTTTGGCTGGGGGATCGCGACTGCTCCATGCAGCGCCGCCATCAGAAGGTGATCGAAGAAGCCCCGGCCCCCGGCATCGCCCGTGATCTGATCGCGGATATCGGTGCCCGCTGTGCCCGCGCCTGCCTCGACGTCGGGTATGTCGGTGCGGGAACGTTTGAATTCCTGTATCAGGACGGGCAGTTTTATTTCATTGAGATGAACACCCGCATTCAGGTGGAGCATCCGGTAACCGAAATGGTGACCGGGCTGGATATTGTCGCGATGCAGATCGAGGTCGCACGCGGCAAAGCGCTGCCCCTGTCGCAAGACGATGTGCCCTGCCTCGGTCATGCCATAGAATGCCGGATCAATGCCGAAAACCCCGACACCTTTGCCCCGGCACCGGGGCGGATTGACGCGCTGCATCTGCCGGGCGGTCCGGGCGTGCGGGTCGATACCCATGCCACACCCGGAACCGAAGTTCCACCGTTCTACGACTCGATGATCGGCAAGGTCATCGCGCATGGCGCTACCCGCGCCGAGGCGCTTGACCGCCTGCGCGGGGCCTTGGTCGAAATGCGGATCGAGGGGGTGCCAACCAACATCCCGCTGCACCTGCGTCTGTTGCAGAACCCTGGGTTTGCCGACGGTGGAGTCAACATCCACCACCTTGAACAGCTTCTTGCCGGTGCGGAGGCACAGCATGACTGACCACGCGATTTCATTTATCGGCAGCCGCGCGCTCTTGTTCCAGCCCGCCTGCGCTTTCGACCTGCACAGCCAGCAGCGAATCTGGGCGCTGGCGGAGGAGGCCGCCGACTGGCCCGGCGTGCGCGAAGCGGTGCCGGGCATCACCAACCTCACTCTGTTGCTCGAAGCCGTGCCGTCTGAGCCCGACCGGATCCTGAAAGATCTGGCGGCACTCTGGAACACGGGCCGCAGCAAGAAGCCAAAGGGCCGGCTCCTTGAAGTTCCGATCATTTATGGCGGCAAGGGTGGCCCACATCTGCAAGAGGTTTCCGACATCACCGGTTTGTCGATTGATGAAGTTATCCGACGCCATGTCGCGCCTGACTACACCGTTTACGCTCTTGGCAGCCACGCAGGCTATTGCTACCTTGGAGGACTTGATCCGCGGCTTGAAACACCGCGCCGCAAGGTGCCGCTGCCGCGTCTGCCGGGTGGGTCCTTGTCGCTGGCGGGATTGCAGACCGGCATTTCAGCCTCCACCGGGCCAAGCGGCTGGAATACCGTTGGCACCGCTGAAGTGGCGTTCTTTGATCCTGCACGAACGCCGGCGGCACTCTTGCAACCCGGCGACCGCATCCGCCTGATCCCAGCCGAGGTGATCGCATGATCGAGGTCCGTTCCCTTCCCCCGCTGGCCACGGTGCAGGATCTGGGGCGTGACGGCTACTGGGCGCAAGGGCTTGGCCGCGCCGGGGCCATGGACCCGGTGTCGCACCGGCTGGCCAATCTGCTTTTGGGCAATGACGTCACAGCGGCAACGTTGGAAATACCGATGACACCCGGGCAATTGCGATTTGGTGCCCGGATGGCGTTTGCACTGACTGGCGCTGCCTGCGGGGCCATGCTGGACAGCCGCCCCCTGCCGCGCATCTTTGCGGGAATTGCCGAGGCGGGTCAGACGCTCGCACTGGGCCCGATGCAATCCGGCGCGCGGGTCTATCTTGCGCTGACCGGTGGCATTGATGTGCCGATGGTTCTCGGATCGCGCAGCACACAGCTGCGGGAGGGGTTCGGCGGCTTTGCCGGCCGCGTGCTCAGACCGGGCGACACGCTACAACCAGCTTCAGACCGCCTGCCCTGCTTGCCCGCGAACGGCCTGTCGCTGACCAGCCCGACTTTCCCTCTGCCCGCCGGAACCATCAAGCTGCGCGCCCTGCGCGCCGCAGAATATGATGAATTCACACCTGCCGCACAGGCCGCTTTCTGGTCCGGTGCCTATCAGATCACGCCGCAAAGCAACCGGCAGGGGTATCGGCTTGAAGGCGCAGACCTGTCGCGAACATCCAGCCAGGAATTGCGATCACATGGCATCGTGCCGGGTATCGTTCAGGTGCCGAATGGTGGTCAACCGATCATTCAGCTGGCCGATTCCGCGACCATGGGCGGCTATCCGAAAATTGCGGCGGTCATCGAAGCCGATCTTTGGCGGCTTGGACAGGCGCGGCCGGGCGACAGACTGCATTTTGTGGAAACCGACGCGCGCGGCGCGGCCGATGCAGAGCGGGAGCTTTCTGAAACAATGGCAACGGTCGAAAAGCAACTGGCCGACGTCACCGCCCAGCACCTTGCGTGGAGTTGAGGCGATGACATTCGCAGAAATTGACCAGCTTATTGAAGCCATGCACGCCAACGGCGTCAACCGCCTGGAATGGGAGCATCTGCGCAAGGGCACCCGGTTGTGCCTGACATTGCCTGAAAGCTCTGAACCGCTGGCACCCGTGCAACGACCCGCCCCGGAGAGGCGGAGCATCACGGCACCGGGCATTGGTGCCTTTGTCGCGCGCGGCGGTGACGACGGTTTCCCTCCGCTCGAAGATGGGGCTGCAGTGCAGGCAGGGGAAACCCTTGGCTACATCGCGCAAGGCGCTGTGCTGCAGGTTCTGACCACGCCGGTCCAGGGCACTCTTGTTGGCAGCTTGCCCCTGAACGGGCAGGTTTTCGGGCACGGCGATGCCGTGTTGCACATGGAAAGGACCGTGGAATGATCGACATCAATTGCGACATGGGTGAAGGTTTCGGTCCCTATCGGCTGGCGGATGACGCCGCGCTGATGGATCATGTGAGCTCGGTCAATGTCGCCTGCGGTCACCATGCGGGCGACCCGGTGATCATGGAACGCACCGTTGCCATGGCGAAAGAACGCGGGCTCGACCTTGGGGCCCATGTCAGCTTTCCCGACCTTCAGGGCTTTGGCCGTCGTCGAATCGACATGCCACCGGCCGAAATCGAAGCGCATGTGCTGTTTCAACTGGGCGCGCTTGAGGCGATGGCCCGCCGCGCGCGCCACCATATCACCCATATGAACCCGCACGGGGCCCTTGGAAACCTTGCCAGTGCCGATCCGGTGATTGCGGAGGCGCTGGTCCGGGCCGTCCGGGACTTCGATCCGCAGATCGCTTTTCTCGTCCTGCCCACAAGCGCGCTGGAACAGGCGGCAACCAGCGCGGGCAGCCCGGTTGCAAGACTGTTCCTTGCAGATCGCGCCTATACCTCAGACGGGCAACTCGCCCCGAGACAGCTGCCCGGAGCAGTGATCCATGATCCTGCCGAAGCCGCAGCCCGCGTTCTGCGCGTGGTGCGCGACAGGGTGATCGACACCCTCGACGGGCAGACCATCGCCATGCCGGTGCAATCGATCCTTGTTCATTCCGACACGCCCGGCGCCGTTGCGCTTGCACGGGCCTTGCACAGGGTCATCCGCGAGGCCGGACAAACGCTGGCTCCGCTGACCCGTCACGGGCAGCAGAGCTGAAACCAATCAACCAGAAGAGAAGGATATCAGATGCCATTTTCCGACTACAAGACTGCGCTTGTCACCGGCGCATCGGGCGGCATGGGCCGCGCCATCGCGGAGCGGCTGGCGGCCAAGGGGCTGACCGTCTATGGCCTGGCGCGCAGCGAAGCGAAACTGAAGGAACTTGCCGACGAATGCGGTGTCGTGCCGCTGGCACTGGACGTGACCGACACTGCCGCCGTGACCGAAGCCCTGAAAGACCTTGAAATCGACGTGCTGGTGAACAACGCCGGCGTGTCGCGTCCGGGCAGCCTGCTGCAATCGGATGCGTTCGACATCGACGAACAGATCGACGTCAACCTGCGCGCCGGTCTGCATCTCGCCCGTCTCCTGCTTCCGGGCATGATGGCGCGCGACCGTGGCCATATCATCAACATCACCTCGATGGCTGGCCACTACGAATTCGGCGGCCACATCGCCTATCACGCGACAAAGGCTGCGATGCATGTGGTGTCCCGCCAGCTGCGTGTGGATGCCTTTGGCCGCCGGGTCCGCGTGACCGAGATCAGCCCCGGCCGCACCGAAACCGACATCTTCGCCAATGTGGAAAAGATCGATCCGGCCGAAGCAAAGCGGAAGTATTTCGAAGGCTTCGAGATGCCGCAGGTCTCCGACATTGCGGATGCGATCGAATACGCCATCGGCACGCCGCAATACGTGAACATCGGCCTTATCGAGCTTTTGCCCACGCTTCAGGTGCCGGGCGGACTGCGGACCGGCAAACGGGTCGGCGACGAGGTGATCCTGACCGGCGCGAAATGAGGGCTGCGGCCCGGAGGAGGATAACATGACAGATATCAAACTGGCCCAGCGGGTTGCCCGGATACGGGTCTCGCCCAGCACGGCGGCGGCGCAAAAGGTGCGCGAGTTGAAAGCGGCGGGCCGCGACATTCTTGACCTGACCGTCGGCGAGCCGGATTTTGATACCCCCGATCCGATCAAGGCCGCCGCCATTGCGGCCATTCATGCCGGGGAGACCAAGTACACTCCGGTCAACGGAACACCGGCACTGCGCAAGGCGATCCAGCACGATTACCGGACGCGCCTGAGCATCGACTGCACGCTGGATGAGATCTGTGTGGGCGGCGGAGCAAAGCAGATCCTGTTTCTTGCCCTGATGGCGACAGTTGAAGAAGGGGACGAGGTGATCATTCCCGCCCCCTACTGGGTATCCTACCCCGATATGGTGATGGCGAACGGTGGGACTCCCGTCATCGTCAGCTGTGCCGAGGATGTGGGCTTCAAACTGACGCCCGCCGCGCTGGAGGCGGCAATCACGCCCAACACCCGCTGGGTCGTCCTGAACTCGCCGTCGAACCCCACCGGCGCTGCCTATACGCCGGACGAATTGCGGGCACTGGCAGAGGTGCTTCGCCGTCACCACCACGTGATGGTGCTGTGCGACGAAATCTATGACCGGATCTGGTATGCTGACTTTTCAGTTGTCAGCATGGTCAGCGTTGCCCCGGATCTGAAAAACCGCTGTCTGGTGGCCAACGGCGTGTCGAAATCCTACGCCATGACCGGCTGGCGTATCGGTTATGCGTCCGGGCCGCTGGCGCTGATCAACGCGATCAACAAGCTGCAGTCACAGATGTCGTCCTGCCCGTCTTCGATCAGTCAGGCGGCGGCGGCCTTTGCATTGACCGCCGATCAGAGCGAGGTCGAGAAAACCGTCAAGGTCTACCGCACCCGTCGCGACCGTGCCCATGCGCTGATCAATGCCATTCCCGGGCTGGCCTGCACCCTGCCGGAGGGGGCGTTCTATCTGTTCCCAAGCTGCAAGGGTGTGATCGGCAAGACCACCCCCGACGGCACGGTGATCACCAGCGATCTGGATTTCGGGCTGTATCTACTGGACTCTGCAGGCGTGGCTTCGGTTCACGGCGGGGCTTACGGGATGGAGCCCTACTTCCGCATCTCGACCGCCACTTCTATGGAGGTTCTGGAAGCCGCCTGTGACCGCATCGCACAGGCCGTCGCCGATCTGACCTGAACCGCAGCGCCAAGCGCTACAGAAAAAAGCCCCGCTGGCATCACCAGCGGGGCTTTTGCCTATGTTACAGGATCGTGCGCAGATAACCCAGCGAGTTCACGAAATCATCCTGCGCATGGGGATGGCACGCGGCTTCCAGCACAAGGGTTCCGTCAAATCCATGCGCCTTCAACGCTGCGATCTGGCCTTTGACGTTGGTAACGCCCTTGCCGTATTGCTGCCAGACCATCTTTCCGCCTTCGATCCGGCCATCCTTCATGTGGACGTTGCGGATGAAAGGCTTCAGCTTTTCGAAGCCGGTCTCAAAGGTCACGCCCTCGGCCTCATACAGATTGCCGGTGTCCCAGACATAGCCGAAGTTCGACCGGTTGACCTCGGTCAGCAGAGAGAGGCAGGCATCGCTGGTATCCGCCCACGATCCCGGCAGGTTCTCCAGCTGCACCTCAAACCCGCGCGCCGCCGCGCGATCTGCGGTATCCCCCAGCAGATCGACAATGCGCGCGAAGGCCGACGGAGGGTCGCCGGCGCTGCGCATGGGGGCAAAGACGATCAGCGTTTTCACATCCAGTTTTTCCGCAAGATCCAGGCTCATCGGCAGGACATGGCGGGCCTGAACCTCGATCAGATCGCTGGCAAGCCCAGCCTTGAACAGCCCTGGCGACACAGCAGAATAGGAAATGCCAAACTCTTTCGCTGCCGTGCGAAGCTGCGTCCAAGCGTCCGGCTCCATCGCGGGAAACCGCTTTCCTTCAAGGGTGCGCACCTCAAAGGTGGTTACACCCGCATCGACGGCCGCACGAAAGATGCGCGCCAATGCGCCGGGGGTGGTATCGGGCAAAACTTCATTGGTCACTGCAGTCAGCTGCATGTTGTGGTCCTTTCAGAGGGAAAAACCCGGTGCCCGCGCAGTTGCGGCAAGCCCGGAAAGGCGCGGGCGCGCCGGTTTCAGAAAAGATGGCAGGCCACTTTCGGGCGACCCTCATGCGCTGTCAGCACAGGGATCTGCGTTTCGCAGATGGCGCCGATCTTGCGGGGGCAGCGGGGATGGAACGGGCAGCCCTTTGGCGGGTCCAGAGGCGAAGGCAGCTCACCCTCCAACAGGATTTCCTCATGCACATCATCGGGGTGCCCTGGCAGCGCAGCCGAAAACAGCGCCTCGGTATAGGGGTGTTGTGGGTTCGCAAACACCTGATCCGATGGCCCGATTTCGACGATACGCCCCAGATACATGACGGCAACCTGATGGGCGAGATAGCGAGTGGTGGCCAGATCATGCGCCACCAAAAGGTAGCTGATCCCGAACTCTTCCTGCAAATCCTTGAACAGGTTCATGATCTGCGACCGGATCGACACATCAAGTGCCGAAACCGGCTCGTCCAGCACGATCAGCCGCGGGTTGGACACCAGCGCACTGGCAATCGCAATGCGCTGTCGCTGGCCGCCCGAAAACTCGTGCGGATAGTTCTGGGCCTGATCAGGCCGCAACCCGACGGCTTCCATCACCTGCCCCACCCGCAGATCCATATCCTTGCGGCTCATGTCTCCGCTTGCCATCAGCGGCTCTGCGATCAGGTCGCGCACGCGGATGCGCGGGTTCAGCGACGACCACGGATCCTGAAACACCGCCTGCATCTTGGCCCGAAGTGCGCGCAGACTGGCCCCTTTCAGCGCATGCACATCCTGCCCGTCGACAAGGACATGCCCCTGCGTGGTCTTGTCAAGGCGGAGGATCATCCTTGTAACCGTGGTCTTGCCGCAGCCGGACTCACCGACCAGAGCAAGCGTCTCCCCTGCATTTATGGTGAAGCTGAGACCGTCAACTGCCTTCACAGTTGCCTTGGCCGAGGAGAACATGCCGGATGACACCAGAAAATGCCGTGCCAGATCGCGCACTTCCAGAACGGGGGGGGAATTGTCGGTCATGGCAGAAGCCTCCAGCAGCTGGCGGTGTGACGATCTTTCCCCTCGCCGCCGATTTCCATCGCCGGCGGTTCCTCGGCATGGCAGCGCGCGTCTGAAAGCGGACAGCGAGGAGCAAAGTTGCAGCCCTTCGGTTTGTTCCACAGAGCCGGGGGAGTACCCTCAATCACAGGCAGACGCCCGCTCTGGCCATGCAGCTTTGGTACGGATTCCAACAGCGCGCGGGTATAGGGATGTGAGGGCCGGTCGAAAATGCGGCGCACCGGCCCATATTCCACGATCTGCCCGCCGTACATCACAGCCAGCCGGTGGCAAACCCTCGCGACGATTCCGAAATCATGCGTGATGAACAGAATTGAAAGTCCCGTTTCCTTTTGCAGGTCGTTGAGCAACCGCAGATATTGTGCCTGCACCGTGACATCGAGAGAGGTCGTCGGCTCATCCGCAATGATCACCTGCGGCATGCAGGAAATCGCAATGGCCCCGACTGCCCGTTGCCGCATCCCGCCGCTCATCTGGTGGGGATAGGCGTGCACGCGCATCTCGGGGGCTGCCACACGAACCTTTCGCAGGGCGTCCACGGCCATTTGCAGATAGCCGCCCGGTTCTGCATCGCGATGCAACTCCAGCGCTTCGACAATCTGATCACCGATCCGAAAAGAAGGGTTCAGCGATGTTTGCGGATCCTGCAGGATCATCGCAATCTCTTTCCCGCGAACCTTCCGCATCTCGGCTTCACCGAGGCTGGTCAACTCCCGCCCGCCAAGACGGATACTGCCCTTGGTGATCCGCGCCGTATCCTTGGCCAGCAGGCGCATCAGGGACAGACCCGTCATGGATTTGCCGCTGCCGGATTCCCCCACCAGACCAAGCGTTTCCCCGCGGTAAAGCTCGAAAGACACGCCATCAATGGCGCTGAAAACCCCCTGACGGGTGGCGATCGACGTTTGCAGATCACGCACGGCAAGCGTCGGCTCCTCGATTTCAGAGATCATGGTTCAGCGCTCCCTCAGTTTGGGGTCAAGTTTGTCGCGCAGCCAGTCGCCAAACAGATTGATCGACAACACGGTCAACAAGATCGCCATTCCGGGAAAGAAGCTGAGCCACCATGCGCTTGTCAGAAGCTGGCGACCATCCGATACCAGCAAACCCCATGTCGGCGTGGGTCTTGGAATACCTATTCCAAGAAAGCTCAAGGATGCCTCCAATGTGATGACAATGCCCACCTGCAGGGTCGCCAGAACCACAATGGTGTTGGTCACGTTTGGCAGGATGTGGCGCCACAGGATCATGGGGTGCGATGTTCCGGCCACGATGGCCCGGGCGACATAATCCCTTTCGCGAAGGGACAGCACTTCGGCGCGGACCTGTCTGGCGAAATAGGCCCAGAGCACAAATGCAACCACGATGATCACCGATCTGAAACTGGGGCCCGAAAGCGCAGCCAGGGCAAGGGCCAGCAGCATCGCGGGCAGCGCGAGGGAAATGTCGACAAGGCGCATGATTATGGTGTCCGCCCAACCCCGTGCATAGCCGGCGATAAGTCCAAGTGTCGTCCCGATCAGAACACCCACAAAAATTCCCACTGCCGAAATGGAGAGCGCATACCATGCGCCGTGCATCGTCCGGCTCAGGATGTCGCGACCCAAACGGTCGGTTCCGAGCGCGTGGTCCCACGTGCCTCCGAAAAACACGGGTGGCCGCAAGCGCGCCCGCAGATCAGTGGTTTCGGGACCAAACGGAGCGATCCAAGTCGAGAACAACCCGGGAATGACAAGCACCAAGAGCAATACTGCAATCGGTATCACCGGGTAGCCCCCCGGGCGCAGGAACCCGGAACGACGCTTGCCGGGAAAGGCCGCCTCAGCGGATACGGGGGTCAAGGAGAGCATATAGGACATCCACCAGAAGGTTGGCCAGAATGAAGATGATGGCAAACACCACCACCACGGATTGCACGACCGGGAAGTCACGCGCCTTGATCGCCTCGATGGCGGTCCAGCCCAGCCCAGGCCAAGAAAACACCGTTTCGATCACAACAGAGCCCGTCAGAACCGACCCAGCCAGCACGCCGAAGTAGGTCAGCGGCACGATGGCTGCATTGCGCAGCGCATGTTTCCAGGTGATTTTTGTCTCGGAAACACCTTTGGCGCGGGCAAGCTTGATGTATTCCATGTCCAGCACCTCCAGCATCGCCGAACGGGTGAGCCGGGTCAGTGCCGAAATCTGGAACCACGCGATCGAAATGGCCGGCAGGATCAGATGACCTACTGTCCCGCTGCCGGATGTCGGAAACCAGCGAAGGCCCACGGCAAAGACCCAGATCAGGATAATCCCCAGCCAGAAGCTCGGCATGGATTGCCCGATCAGGGCGACGATCTGGGCAACCGTATCAATGAGGCGGCCCTTGTGTACGGCCGCCATGACGCCGAGTGGAACAGCGATGATGACACTGAACACCATCGCAACCCCACCAAGCAATAGCGTAATCGGCAGGCGGTCCAGCACGACAGACATTGCGTCTTCGCCAGGCCATTTCATCGATATGCCGAAATCACCCTGCAAGGCATTGCCGAGAAAGGTCAGATACTGGATGTGGATGGGCTGATCCAAACCCAGCTTGCGGATCAGAAAATCGATCTGCTCCTGAGATGCATCGTCAGGCAGCAGCGCGCCGACCGGATTGCCTGAAAAATGGGTCAATGCGAAGACGATAAGGGTGATTGCCCACAGGGCAACCAATGCCTCGGCTGTCCGTATGAGAAGGAACTTGGTCATGTGTGCTCCGTGTGCGCCTCGACCGGGGGGGCTCCCCGGCCGAGGTGGTGTTCAGGTCATTCGGCCGTGTCGATCAGGTGAAAATGGCTGAACCCGCTGGAGGACGAGCCCGGAAACTGCCATCCAGTGATGCTCTTGGGATTCACCGCGATTTCGGCTGAAACGGTCGCAAGCGGCATGTGCGCATAGTTGTCAAAGACGAAGGTGAACATCTTTTCCACCAATGCCGCGCGGGCAGCGAGATCTTTGGTCACGACCAGCTCATCCCCCATGGCGTCCAGTTCGGCGCTGCCGATGCTGTAGGCCGGGCTCAGTTGCTTTGCGTGTGAGGCAAGAACGCCAATCGCATTGGGCCGAACCGGCGCATTGCGCATCGGATGGACAAAGTTGGCCTCGAACCCCAGTCGGGCATTCTGCAGAGTCGGCCAGTCCATCTCGCGGATTTCGGTTTGAAGGCCGATACTGGCAAACATCGACTGCACGAGTTCTGCCATCAGTCCGAACTCCGGGCTGCCTCCCAGAGCCGTCGCCGCGATACGGATTACAGGATCGGCAAAGGCTCCGGGATACCCCGCCTCGGCCAGAAGCGCCCGTGCCTTTTCGGGATCGTAGCCATAGGCTTCGTCGAACCGCGCTTCCAACTCTTCGGCATAACCATCAAAGCGTGGGTCCATCGAAAATACGGTCAGGGGTTCGGCTCGCCCGTCATACAGCACGTCGATCATGGCTTCCCGATCAAGCGCGCGGTTCATAGCTTCTCGGATCCGCACATCCTGCCAGGGCAGGTTCAGTTTCGATGCCGGCCCGGCCGGGTCCATGAACAGACCCGAAAATACCAGCGTGCTCTGCATCGCCGCCTGCGCCGAGGTCAGGATCTCTGCACCGCTGGACACCGCATCGGGCTGCAATTCGCGTGGAAGGCTGGCGATATCGGCCTCTTCCGCCGCCAGCATGGCAAGCCGCGTTGCCGGTTCACCCACAAAGCGGAATTCCAGGCTGTCATAGTCAATCTCGACGCCGCTCCAGTGGTCCTTGACCACATCGAACTTCAGTGTGTTTCCCAGATCGCGGCTGACAAAGGAGAAAGGCCCGCTGCCCGCCGGGTTGGCCACATAACCATCAAGCCCTTCGGCATCAAACTGCGCCTTGGAATAGATGACCAGAACTGCCCGGCCCCCATGCAGGAACAGAAAATCCGGGTCCGGCTTCGGAAGGTCGAAGCGAACGGTGGCATCATCGACTGCGGTGACAACAGCATCGCGCAATCCCTGAATACCGCTGAGACGCGAGTTTTCACCGATGTGCAGGGCGGCGCTGTGGACAACGTCGGCAGCGGTGACCGGCCCCCAGCCACCACTGAACACCGCGTCCGGCTTCAGACGAAAGGTCCAGCTGGTGAAATCCTCGTTGGGCTCCCAGGACTCTGCAAGCGCCGAGGCATCGTAGACCCCGCTGACCGGATCATTCCCGACCAGCGACTGCATGTTCGGCGGGATCATCCCACCGATGGTTTCCCAATAAAGGTTGGATTCGGCCGAACCCGGATCAACGGCGATGACGACATTCTGAGCAAGGGCCGCACCGCCGAACATGGCAAGCGCCGTGCCCGCAAAAAGTGCCCGACGAAGGAACGTAGATGGATTTTTCATATTGGCAGTCTCCCTGATGTGACGCTTTTCGCGAGGTTCTTGTCCAGAGCGGTGTCAGGGCAATCTTGCTCCTCGGCCAGCCGATCTGTCTGGAATGGATGGTCGGGTCCCGGCGGGGTTCCTCTCATCATTCATCTCAAAAGCGTGCCACCCACGGCCTGCATGCACAAAGACTATGTCGATCTGTCGTGATAGCGGTTTGCAATGACCACGGTTGTCGGAAAGCCGGTTTCTGTCAGAGCTGATGCGATTTTAGGTAGTCACGGACAAGCCAGAGCATCTGATCCCTGACCGCTTGCGCGGACTCCGACAGGGGCAGCGTGGCAGAAACACAGATAGACGTCGTGATCTTCATGTTTGGTTTGCGGATACGGGCAATCCTTGCCCCGGGCAGGCGGGAGATGACCGCCCGCGCCGCCGACAGAGGCAGAACCGTATCGCCAAGTCCCTGTCTCAGTGCGCCGATCAAAAGCGAGACGGATTCCGTCTGGGCTACAACATTGGCCTTGAGCAAGGCCCGCCCCAGCGTCGTGTCAATGACCTGCCTAATCGTGTGAACCCGACCAGCCAGCACAAGATCGTGCTCCACCACCTCAGCCAGGCTGACCTCATCCTCACCTTCGCGCATCGAGACCTGGTAGAGTTCTTCAGTTGTGACGGGCTCCATCGCCAGTCCCGGTATTCCACCCGGATCAAAGATCAGGGCGGCATCCATCTTTCCGGTCATGATCATTTCACTGATCACACCGCCACCCACATTTTCATTGATATGCAGCACGATACCAGGAAACCTTTCCCGCACGGCCGAAATCAGCCTGACCCCGATCAGAGTGCCAAGGCCAAGTGGCGCAAGCCCCACGGTGACAAATCCGGTCAGGTCTTCGGTCGAAGTGCCGATTTCCAGCTCGGCCTGCTCCATCTGACTGAGTATCTTCAGACCATGCCGGTACAACAGCTTTCCGGCTTCGGTCGGAACAACCCCCCGCTTCGACCGGACCAGAAGTTGCTTTCCGAAATGCGTCTCAAGCGCGGCGATCTGCTGGCTCAGCGCCGGCTGCGCAATCCGAAGAATGACAGAGGCACGGGTGATGCTGCCGATGTCGACGATGCGAACGAAAGCGTGAAGACGCCGAATATCCATCAATGCTCCCGACTGTTGAATTTTGTCTGACTATACGACCTGCAGAAAGCGAATGAACAGCACAACCGGCGCAGGTTCTGCTCCCCGCCGGTCGGGCGGCTTTCCTGCGCAGGGCAAGCGCAGGGCCGCAGCCTAAATCTGTGCTCCGCTTCCGGCGTTCGGGTGCTTTCAGCTTTGCGCATGCGTTTGCTCCCGCCCGCGCTAGCTCGAAAAGACAATCTGGGTCTTCATCGCCTGCGAGCGGTCAGAGGCAAGGCGGAATGCGCGCTCCGCCTCCATCAGGGGCACTGAATGGGTGATCAGCGGCGTCACATCAATCAAACCCTTCTGCATCAATCCGACACCCACGCCAAACTCGGAGTGAAAACGGAAGGAGCCACGCAGATCAAGCTCTTTTGCGGTAATTGCCATCATCGGCAGGCTCATGTCGCCGCCAAGACCGAGTTGCAGGATGACAGCTCTCGGACGCAACGCCGCAATGCCGCCAGTCAGTGCTGCGGCAACCCCGGTACATTCGTACAGAACGTCAAAGTACCCCTTGTCCGCAGCATAGCCTGCCAACGCTTCGGGGTCGGCTCCCGTGTTCAAAACGAGGTCTGCCCCTGCCCGCTTGGCGAGTGCAAGCGTAAAATCCGAAAGATCCGTCGCGACGATCTCGGCCGCGCCGGCCCGCCGTGCGGCCAGAATTGACAACACGCCGATCGGCCCGCACCCGGTGACCAGAACACGTTTGCCCAGCATCCCCCCTGCCCTTCCGGTTGCGTGCAGTGTGACCGCCAACGGTTCGGCCATGGCTGCCTCGCCGGGCGTCAGGCCGGTGGCATCGACGCATTGGCTGGCATCGGCCACAAGGCTCTCGCGGAATGCGCCCTGAATGTGCGGAAACGGCATGGCGCTGCCATAGAACCGCATGTTCAGACACTGGTTGGGCAACCCTTCAAGGCAATAGCGGCATGTTCCGCATGGCCTGCTGGGCGACACCGCAACCAGTTGGCCCGGCAGAAAGCCTGGTACTCCCGGTCCGGTTTCTTCCACAAACGCCGACACCTCATGGCCAAGGATCATAGGTTCGCGCAGGCGCACCGCGCCAAAGCCGCCATGATTGTAATAGTGCAGATCAGATCCGCAAACGCCCCCCGTTGCCAGCCGCAACCGCACTTGCCCTCGTCCGGGGGTTTCTTCTGGAAGGTCTTCGATGCGCAGATCGCGGGCGGCATGGATGACAATGGCTTTCATCACAGCACCGCCGATGGCAAAGCAAGCCCCGCAAAATGCGCTGACAGGTTGTCGCGCAACAACTGCCCCATGGCCTTGCGGGTCTCCACCGTGCCGCTGGCGTGATGCGGCTGCAAGAGCACGTTGTCCAATGCCAGAAAGCGGGGATTCAGCGCCGGTTCCCCTTCGAACACATCAAGCGCAGCGGAGCCGAGGCGACGGCTTTCAAGTGCATTCAGCAGCGCATCCTCATCAACGTTCGAAGCACGGGAAATGTTGATCAGCATGCCCTCCGGGCCCAATGCCTCTATGACTTTGGCCCCGACTATGTGCCGTGTGGCGGCTGACGCGGCCAAAGTCACGAACAGGAAATCCGACCGGCTGGCCAGCGCCGCGGGATCGGCGATGAATTCCCAGTCACCCGCATAGTCTTTGGCTGAAACATCGGAATAGGCGATATCCATGTCGAAACCTGCAAGCCGCTTGGCCACCTCATAGCCGATCCGCCCAAGGCCCAGCACGCCAACCTTCCGGCCCCAGACCTTGCTTTGCAGCGGATACAACCCCTTGGCCGCCCACGACCCGTCACGCACCCAACGCTCCGCGCCGATCATGCCACGCGATTGGACCAGCATCATGGCAACGCCCAGATCGGCCACGTCATTGGTCAGAACGTCTGGCGTGTTCGTCACACGGATGCCGCGGGCGCGGGCTGCGTCCAGATCCACCGCGTCGAACCCAACGCCATAGATGCTGATGACTTCAAGATTTGGACAGGCATTGATGAGAGCTGCATTTGCGCCCAGTTCCCCACGGGTGGCGATACCACGCACCTCTGTCCCTACTTGCGCCAGAAAGGCGGCCTTGTCCGTCGCCTCGAAGTAGCGGTGGACATCGAAAGCTTGTTCAAGCGGAATCTGGTCCCATTCGGGATAGGGGCCCATTTGCAGAATTTGGGGTTTGGTCATGACATCTCCGGTTCTTTTCGTGCTTGACATGCAATGTTATCGTTAACATAAGCAAGGTCACTCAGCTTTGTCGAGAACGAAAACCATCACTCTCTACATTTGCACAGCGATGGAACCATTGGAGGACCACATGACACTTTCCCTGTTCAACCTGTCCGGACGCCGCGCGCTGGTTACCGGGTCATCACAGGGCATAGGCTTTGCTCTCGCCAAGGGACTGGCCGCTGCGGGGGCAGACGTCGTGCTGAACGGGCGCGACGAGGCAAAACTCGCCGCAGCCGCAGCGCAGATTCCCGGTGCCCTGACCCTTGCGTTTGACGCAACCGACCATGACGCGGTGCGCTCTGCCATTGATACGTTTGAGGCCACGACCGGCCCGATCCATATTCTGGTCAACAATGCCGGGATGCAGCATCGCAGCCCGCTTGAAGATTTTCCGGCGGAGGCGTTCGAGCGTCTGCTGCAAACCAACATCGCCAGTGTATTTCACGTAGGCCAAGCTGTGGCTCGCCACATGATCGCCCGCGGTCAAGGCAAGATCATCAACATTGCAAGCGTGCAGACCGCGCTCGCCCGTCCCGGAATAGCGCCCTATACCGCAACGAAAGGCGCGGTCGGCAACCTGACCAAGGGCATGGCAACAGACTGGGCAAGACATGGCCTGCATTGCAATGCCATTGCACCGGGATACTTCGACACCCCGCTGAATGCCGCTCTCGTGGCTGATCCCACCTTTTCGGCCTGGCTTGAGAAGCGTACGCCTGCAGGGCGATGGGGCAAGGTCGAGGAGCTTGTCGGGGCCTGTATCTTTCTGTCGTCCGATGCCTCCAGCTTTGTGAACGGCCATATACTTTATGTGGACGGCGGCATCACGGCGTCGCTTTGATGCTGCGCGTGGTGCTGATGGGTGTTTCTGGCTGCGGCAAATCCAGTGTCGGGGAAGCCCTTTCCGAACTGCTTGCTGTGCCCTATGTCGACGGCGACGATCTGCACCCTGCGGCAAATGTCGCAAAAATGGCCGCCGGTATCGCACTGAACGACAACGACCGCTGGCCCTGGCTGGACCGGGTGGCCGACGTGCTGTCCGACAGCGCCCCTGTGATTGTGGGCTGTTCCGCCCTGAAGCACATCTATCGCGACCACATCCGGGCCCGGGCCGGGGGGCGCGTGCGATTTGTGCATCTGGCAGGCAGTCGAGACCAGATCGCTGCCCGCATTGCGCAGCGCGACAGTCACTACATGCCGCTTTCGCTGCTCGAAAGTCAGTTCGCCACGCTGGAAGCTCCCGGTTCCGACGAGGCCCAGACTGTGGATATTGCGCACCCCACCAAGGTGTTGGCCGAGATGATCGCGGCCAGTCTGCGCAATACCGGCGATTGAACTTTTCTGACCGCCCTGTTCAACTGTGCAACGGAAAAGCCAAAGGATGTCATGCGCGCTGACAACAAGCCACCCCGGATGACAGACATTGCCCGCGTGGTCGGCGTATCGCCCATGACGGTCAGCCGCGCCTTTCGCAACGATGGAACGGTCAGCCAAAAGACACGCGATGCTGTGATGTCCGCCGCCGAAGGTATGGGCTATGTTTTTGACAGCACAGCGGCAGCGCTGCGCTTGCAGCGGACGGGTTTTGTTGCGGTTATCATTCCATCCATCAACAATGCCAACTTTTCAGATACGCTGCGGGGGCTGACCGATGGCCTGAAAGGTCAGGGCCTTCAGATCCTGTTGGGCTACACCGACTACGATATTCAGAAAGAAGAAGACCTGATCGAGCAGCTGCTTCGCCGCCGACCTGAAGCCATAGTCGTCACTGGTGGCACCCACACACCCCGCGCGCGAAAGCTGTTGAGCGGAGCGGGTATTCCGGTGGTAGAGATGTGGGATCTGCCAAAGGCTCCGATCTGCCATGTCGTCGGGTTTTCAAACGCGGCCGCGATGGGCGGATTGGTGGATCACTGTGTCGAAGCGGGGCTCTCGCGAATCGCTTTCATCGGTGGTGACATCAACCGCGACACACGCGGCGCTGATCGGCGGCACGGCTTCGTCGCGGCAATGCGACGTTACGGAATGGATGCCGATCGGCTGGTCGGTCTGGGTCATCCGCCCGTGTCAATGCGCGAGGGGGCCGAGGCCATGGCCCAGCTGTTGGACACCCGGCCCGACACTCAGGCGGTGATCTGCGTATCGGACCTTGCCGCATTTGGGGCGCTCACGGAGTGTCAACGACGAGGCATCAACGTGCCCGGCAAGATCTGGATTGCCGGGTTCGGCAACTATGAGGTTGCAGGCGTCTGCGTGCCCACTCTGACAACAGTTGATCCGCTGCCGAATGAGATCGGTCACCAAGTAGCCGTGCTGGTCGGGCGAGCATTGACAGGAGTGCTTGATGGCACAAAAACCATTTCCATTGCGCATCAATTGGTTCTTCGTCAGTCGACTGCGGTAGCGCCGACTATGTGAAAGCACGCGACAGCGCAAGCTTTCGTCTGCGTTTTCACCATCGACCGCATCAATGCATTTATGTCATACGTATTGTGCAGATCCCCCCGAAGGTAAGCGGCTGCACAGGGTCAGGACCCATTGATTTACTTGAGGCTTCTGTAGCTGTGAACCGCCCCGGGTTTACCGGAGAGTTTCTGGTTCAATGAGTACGCTGCCTTTTCGCCAACTTTCAAGTTTGCGTAGAATGCCTCCTCTGCTTCGTTCGGTGTGGTGTATCTGATGGCGCTGTGCAGGCACGTTTTGTTATTCCAGTCGCCCCACTTGAGAGTTTCCCATTCGACCTGGCCGACCGATTTCCATGGGCCGAGAAACTTGATGACCTCGGTCTTGAACAGGCCGATGATGCTCTCGGCCAGGGCGTTATCGTAGCTGTCACCAACGCTGCCCACCGAAGTATCAATCCCAGCCTCAGCCAGCCGCTCCGTGTATCGGATCGACAGATACTTGCTGCCTCGATCACCGTGATGGATCAGCTTGTCCGCCTCGGATGGTGCTCTTTGGCAGATGGCTTGGTTCACGGCATCGAGGACGAAGCCAGTGCTCATCGAGGTCGAAACGCGCCAACCGACGATCTTGCGAGCGAAGACATCGATCACGAAGACTACATAAACCATTCCCTGCCAACTGGAGACGTAAGTGAAGTCGCTGACCCAAAGCTGATTCGGCATGGCGGTCACGAAAACCCGGTTCACCTTATCGTCCGGACAGGGTTGGGCCGCATCCGGGTTGGTCGTGATCACCGGTCTGCCGCGCACAACCCCTTGTAATCCAATAGCCTTCATAAGCCTTTCAACCGTGCAGCGGGCGATGTCATGCCGATCACGGCGCAGCTGGTGCCAGACCTTTGCGTGAGCCATATCGCCCTCGGCTGCCCTCGAAGGCCTCTTTAATGGCAGCCATGTCCAGTTGATCCTGTTTGGCCCGGTCCGATGCCAAATCCGGATCGCGCTCCACGGCCTTGACGGCATAATACGTCGATGGTGCGTTCTCCAGAACCCGGCAGATCGGCTCGGCGCAGGTGGCCTTGGCGCAGGAGCCGGGCTTGGTGACCATCACCATCGCAGACAAGGGCCCAGGATTGCCCGCCGATCAGCTTGAGGCAGTCTTTGAACCCTTCGTCCGCCTTGAAGGATCCCGCAACCGCGATACCGGCGGTGTCGGTCTGGGCTTCGCCATCGCCCCAACAATCATTCAGGCCCATGGCGGGACCGTGGTTCTGCGCAATCGTCCCGAAGGTGGCGTTGAGGCAGTGGTGAACTTGCCAATTGGAGAAGCCTGAGTCTCGAAATCGCATTTGCTGGCGGCCTGTAAATCAACTTGACCAATTCACAGCATGCCATGTCGTCATGCGGAACCTGCACCACCAACTGCCGGAAAATGCCACAAGAAACACTGGTACCGCGCGACGCTGGACGCGGTATCGTCACATGAAGCGCTTTGCCTGCGCAGGCCCGGTTGCACTTGCCCCCAATCGCAGCACCTCGGTCGCCAGAAGTTCCAGATCGGCACGCTTCGTCCGGTGGTTGCAGATGGCCACACGCAGACAGTGACGTCCCTTCACAGTGGTATCCGACACGGCGGCAATTCCGGTCTCCTGCAGCTGCAGCATGATCTCGATGTTGAGGTCGCGCAGCGCGACTTCCTCCATTCCGCCGGGATTGAAGCGAAAGCACACCACATCCGTCACCGTCGGCGCCATCATCTCCAAGGCAGGGTCGCGCGCAATCAGCCCGGTCAGATATTGCGCCTGCGTGATTCCCTGATCGATCAGCCGTCCAAACTTGGCGACCCCGTGTTCCTTGAGCATCATCCAGATCTTGAGCGCCCGAAACCCGCGCGTCGTGTCCAGATTGTAGTCATGCAGGAATTCGGCGGCAGCGATACCGCGTGACATTTTCTGAAGGTATTCGGCATCTTCCGCAAAGGTTTGCCGATGCGTCTTGCGGTCGCGCACGAGGGCGCAGCCAACATCGAACGGTGCCTGAAGCCCCTTGTGGAGATCGAGTGCAAGGGAGTCGGCCCGCTCGATCCCCGCAACAAGATGGAGGTGGTCCGGGGCAATCGCGATCAGGGCACCGATGCACCCATCGACATGCAACCACAACCCTTCTTCGGCGCACAGATCGGCAATGGCGGGCAGATCGTCGATGGCCCCGGTGTTGGTGGTGCCTGCGGTCGCAATCACGCAGGCCGGACGTTCGCCATAGTAGCGGTCGGCACGTATCCTCGTTTTCAATGCCCCCAGATCCAGGCGGAAGGCGTCATTCGACGGCACTCTGTGCAGCGCCCGCTTGCCCAACCCCAGCAGATTCATTGCCTTCTGATGACAGTTGTGAACCTGATCGGAGGCGTAAAACCGCAGCGGCTGCGGCATGACGTCCACCCCCTGATGTCGCAGATCCACGCCCGCCATCGCATTGCGTGCGGCCATCAACCCGATGATGTTGGCCATCGACCCGCCATTGACCAAAGTGCCGCTGGCGCCTTCTGGAAAGCCCATCATGTCGCGGATCCAGTCCGTCACCTGGCGGTCCACCTGCGCCGCCGCCATATTGCCGCCGCCAAGGTTTGAGCCGTCGATTGCCGCCAGAAAGTCGGCCACTGCGCCGGTAAAATTGCCCGCCCCCATGTACCACATCCAGAAACGCGGATGGACGTTGCCCATCGGGTACGGCATCAGATTTTCTCTGATTTCGTCGTAGACCGCCTCAAGTGGCTGCGGGTTCCTGGGCACCGGGCCTGCAAAAGTGCCGCGCACGTCTTTGGGCATTTCCTGCCAGAGCGGGCGGGCACGCACCCCGGACACATGGTCGATGGCGTCATCCACCATCCGGTGCGCCAAGGCCCGGACCTCTGACCAGTCGGCGGGGTCGAGGGTTTCTTCTGCGACAATCATATCCTGCGCTGTCATGTTGTGCTCCCTGTCACTGCCGCAGTCGGTTCATCCCATCTGAAAGCCTGGCGTCGATGCCGACAGCGCCACCTCGTCCGCATCCATGTCTTCGGGAATGTCGGCGAAAAGCGGCGTCGTCAGATACCGCTCGCCCGTGTCGGGCAGCATCGCGAGAATCACGGATCCCGGCTCCGCCCGTTCCGCGATGCCCATCGCAACGGCAAAACTCGCGCCCCCCGAAATGCCGGTCAGAATCCCTTCGCGCTGTGCCAGCTTTTTCGCCCACCCGACGCCATCGGCCCCCGCGACCGGGATCAGATCGTCATAACCGCCGCTGTCCAGACATTCCTGCAAGACATTTGGGATGAAATCCGGAGTCCAGCCCTGTATGGGATGCGGCTCAAAGCTTGGGTGGCTCGCGGCGGGTGCGCCACCTGCGTCGCGCTGCTGCGCTACGCCGCTGCCGACCAGTTGCGCGTTTGCAGGTTCGGTCAGGATGATCCGCGTCTCGGGGCGTTCACGGCGCAACACCCGTGCAAGGCCTGCGACCGTGCCGCCGGTGCCATAGCCGGTCACCACATAATCCAGCCGGTCCCCGGTAAAATCGCCGATGATCTCACGCGCGGTGGTCGCCTCGTGAATGTCGGCATTGGCGGATGTCTCGAACTGGCGGGCAAGGAACCAGCCGTGTTTCCCGGCCAACTCAACCGCCTTCATATACATGCCGGTGCCCTTTTGCGCGCGCGGGGTCAGCACCACCTTTGCGCCCAGCATCCGCATCAGCCGCCGCCGCTCCACCGAAAAGCTGTCGGCCATCGTCACCACCAACGGATAGCCCTTCTGCGCACAGACCATCGCCAGCCCGATGCCGGTGTTGCCGCTGGTTGCCTCGACCACGGTCTGACCAGGCTTCAGGGTGCCTGCACGCTCCGCCGCTTCGATGATGTTCAGCGCCAGCCGGTCCTTGACCGAGGCCGCCGGATTGAACGCCTCGACCTTGACATAGACCCGCACCCCGTTCGGGGCGAGGTTGTTGATCCGCACGACAGGCGTATCGCCCACAGTGTCCAGAATGCTGTCGTAAAGCATCCCACGTCCCTTGGTGGTCCGTATCGGCATCGCGTCCATAGACTTGGCCCCCGTGGTTCAGATTGCGTGGCCCCATGCCCCGCGACTTCGACAAGGCTAAGCCCGTGGCGCGAAAATGCTTGATCTGTTCCTGAAGATTTTCTGAAGAAACCAGAGATTCTGCGGTATTCTGCCGCATGGCATGGATTTTTGGTGGCTTTCACCTCGACCCGGAACGGTTCGAACTGCGCCACGGCACCGATCCGGTGGGGTTGGAGCCGCAGGTGCTTGCGCTGCTTGTGCATCTGGTCCGCCATCGCGACCGCATGGTGACAAAAGACGAGATCGCCGCAGAGGTTTGGCCCGGTCGCATCGCCTCGGATGCCAGCATTTCCAGCCGCATTCGGTCGGCGCGGAAGGCGGTGGGCGACAATGGACAAAGCCAGACGATGATCCGCACCGTGCATGGAAAAGGCTTTCGGTTCATGGCCGAAGTTGCGGAAACCAGGCCTGCGCAGGTCGCGGCTGCAACGGCCCGCCCGCAGCCGGAAAGCGTGCTGACGGGCCGGCCCTCGATCGCCATTCTGCCGTTTCGCCCGCTGGTCATGGCACCAGACCTTGCGATCCTCGCGGATGCCATCCCCTACGAAATCATTCAGGCCCTGTCGCGCCTGCGCTGGCTGGCGGTGATCGCGCGCGGGTCGTCCTTCCGGTTCCGCAAACCTGACCTGGACCTTGACCTGGTCGCAACCGCGCTCGGTGCGCGCTATGTGTTGTCGGGGATTATCGAAGCCAATGCGCAAGGGCTTGCAGTCACGCTCGAACTTTCGGACAGCAGCCATAATGAGGTGATCTGGGGCGATCGGATTGCCGCACCTCTGGATGCCATCGACGATCTGCGCAGCCGCATCGTGGCGCATCTTGTCACCGCGCTGGAGGTCTATATTCCGCTGAACGAGGCAAGAGGTGCCAAGATGGCCCCGATCGAAACGCTGGATGCCTGGGCCCACTACCACCTGGGATTGCAGCATCTCTATCGCTTCACTGCCCCCGACAATCTGCGTGCAAAGGGGTGCTTTGAGCGGGCGCTCACGCTGGATCCGGGTTTTGTCCGCGCACACGCGGGCTTGTCGTTTACCAGTTTTCTGGAGGCATTTCTTCACCTTGGCCCTGACGACGCAGAGGCAATACGCGCGGCCCGCCGCCATGCCGAACGCGGGCTGGAGTTGGACCCGCTCGACCCGTTCGCGAATTTCACCATGGGCCGCTCGCATTGGCTTACCCACGATCTTGATGCCGCGGCGGAATGGCTGGACCGGGCGACCCGGCTCAACCCGAATTATGCCCAAGGGTTCTATTCCTGTGCCCTGACCTCGATGCTGACAGGCAACGTGGCAGCCACCGAAGCCGGGCTGGACATGGCGCTGCGGCTAAGCCCGCTTGACCCGCTGCTCTATGGCATTCACGGCGTCCGGTCGCAGTTGTTCATGCAAACAGGTGACTATGCCGCTGCTGCCCGATGGGGCGACAGGGCCGCCACCACGCCCGGCGCGCACTACCTGATTGCCATGATTGCGATGGCGTCCAACGGTCTTGACGGGCGACACGAACAGGCCGCGCGCTGGCGGCAAACGGTCCGGCGACTGAAGCCTGACGCGAGTGCCGCGCATTACTTCACCGCCTTTCCCACCCAAGACACCGCGTCCAGATCGCGGATCGCCGAAGAACTGGGCCGCCAAGGCTTCTGACTTGACAATTGGATGGCACATACAGGCCATTCGCTATTCAACGTTATGGCCTTCGCCCTGATAAGGTGCCGACATCGAACGTGTTGCAGACCATGCCTCCCGCTTGCCGGACGCCAAGGCGAACAGTTCATTGGGCAAAGGTGGTGACAACCAGGATCGTTGCGGGGTCCAACTGTTCCAAAGGTGCTTTCCAGGCTTTCGCCAAACCGGCCAAGCCAGACGCCTTGCACCGGTATGCCAGCACCACGCGAACGCGCGGACAGACCAGCGCATCTGCTTCTCAGAGCCCCTTTTTCGGGGCCTTGTTGTTTCTTGCGTTATCCCCCCATGGGGGATAGGCCTTTCACATGCCAGAACCTCATCGCCACGCATCCCACCCTGCCATCGCCACCCGCTTGAGGCGCGCCGAGGGGCATTTGCGACGGGTTATCGGAATGATTGAGGAAGGTCGGCCCTGCGTTGATCTTGCCACGCAACTTCATGCTGTTGAGCGCGCAGTGGCCGAGGCGAAGCGGGCGCTGATCCATGATCATATCGACCACTGTGTGACCGCCGGGGGCGATCACGATCTGGCCGAAATCAAATCCCTGACAAAGCTCCTCTAGATGCTGAGGACCCTGCGCAACCCGACCTTCCGCCACCTCTTTGCAGCGCAAATCGTGGCTCTGCTGGGCACGAGTCTGGCGACGGTGGCGCTTGGGCTGCTCGCCTGGCAATTGGCGGGCGACAATGCAGGGGCCGTTCTTGGAACGGCGCTGGCGATCAAGATGGTGGCTTATGTCACGCTGGCGCCGGTCGCTGCAGCCGTGGCCGAACGCCTGCCGCGCCGGGCGTTTCTGGTGGCGCTGGACCTGATCCGCGCGGGCGTGATCGCCTGCCTGCCCTTTGTCGATCAGGTCTGGCAGATCTACCTGCTGATCTTCTTTCTTCAGGCGGCATCGGCCGGGTTTACTCCTGCGTTTCAAGCGGTCATTCCGGATGTGCTGAAGGACGAAGATGACTACACCAACGCCCTGTCCCTGCTGCGGCTGGCCGAGGATCTGGAACAACTCGCCTCCCCCATGATCGCAGCGCTGCTGCTGACGGTGGTCAGCTTTTCAGTGCTGTTTGCGGGTACAGTCGTGGGCTTCGTCGCCTCGGCCCTACTGGTGATGACCGCGCGTCTGCCGGACCGGATTCGGGGCGAGAACAGCCATTTCTGGGCCGATGTCACCAAAGGCATCCGCATCTATACCCGAACACCCCGCCTGCGCGGGCTGATGGTGATGGAGGCGGCCGTCGCCGCAGCCGGGGCGATGGTCTATGTCAATACGGTGGTTCTGGTGCAGGCCCGGTTGGGGCTGGGCGCGGAATCTGTCGCGCTGGCCTTCGCGGGCTTCGGCGCGGGGTCGATGCTGGCCGCGTTCCTGCTGCCGCGCATCCTTGAGCATCTGTCGGATCGGCCCGTGATGATCGGCGGGGCTGGCCTGATGGTGGCCGGCGTGTCGCTGGTGCCACTGGTGGGCAGCCTTGCCAGCCTGATCGCCATTTGGGCGTTGATAGGCTTTGGCTTTTCGCTGACGCAGACACCGATTGGACGGATCATCAACCGTTCCGCTCGTGAAGCCGACCGGGGCGCAGTCTTTGCCGCGCAATTCGCGCTAAGCCATGCCTGTTGGCTGGTGACCTATCCGATGGCCGGGTGGGTTGGTGCTGGCGCAGGGCTTTCTGTTGCCGCGTTGATCCTTGCCGGGATCGGAGCGCTGGGGCTGATGGCGGTCTTGCGGATATGGCCCGCGCAAGATGCCAGCGATCTGGCGCATGGCCACCCCGACCTCCCCCCCGATCACCCACATCTGACCAACCACGGCCCCCGGCACAGCCATGCCTTTGTGATTGACGAAATCCACCCCCGCTGGCCAAGGGCAGCCTGACCGATGCTGGCGCTTGCGGGACTGTTTCTGGCAGCCCTTGTCGCAGCCACCTTGATCCCGGCACAATCCGAGGCGGTGCTGGTCGCGCTGATCGTGCAAGGGGTTCACCCTGTCTGGCTGCTGCTGGTCGTGGCCACGGCGGGCAATGTGCTGGGCTCTGTTGTAAACTGGGTGATGGGGCGGTTTCTCATCCGGTATTCGGATCGACGCTGGTTTCCCTTTTCACAACGCCAGATGGACAAGGCCACGCGCTGGTATGCCCGCTGGGGCTATTGGAGCCTGCTTGGCGCGTGGCTTCCGGTGATCGGCGATCCGCTGACGCTGGTCGCGGGCGTGCTGTGCGAACCCTTGTGGCGCTTTGTGCTTATCGTCACCCCTGCCAAGGGCGGACGCTATCTGGTGCTGGCATGGATAGCCGTGCACCTTGCGACCTGACGCGGCCGAGCGCGAAGATGTGATTGTGCGGATGGGCGTTCGAAATCCCAAAGGTGAACATTGCGTTGACACATGGAGCCATATGGCAGAAGGCTCATGCGATCTGACAATCGGGTTTTCGCGGTCGCGAAACTGTTTCGTCAATTCTTCATGAAATGTGAAGAAGTCCCGCAAACCAGTGGTTCGTGCCCTGCAAGCCCGACCGGTATCAGAGCACAATTCACATGACTGAAGTTCCGCCCTCCGTGACCCGTCCACCTTCGCGTCTTGGGCGTCGTCGTGGCCGAATGGTCCTGAAGGTAGTCCTGGCCGCAGTCACGGTCATTGCCCTTCTTGGCAGCGGCACTTTGGCCTGGCTGGTCTATGCCGTCCCGCTTGACCTTGCCACGGATCGGACCGAGGCTGCACCGGCGGTGATTGTCGAAGCCGCCGATGGCACGCTGATCGGGCTGCGCGGCGAGTTGCGCAGCACCCCGGCTGCGCGGGCAGATCTTCCCGATCACCTTGTCAAAGCCATCGTGGCCATCGAGGACCGGCGCTTCTTTGGCCATGGCGGCATCGATTTTCGCGGGGTTGCGCGCGCGGCCTGGCGTAACTTTCGTGCCAATGGCGTGGTCGAAGGCGGCAGCACGATCACCCAGCAGCTGGCCAAGATCGAGTTTCTGACCAGTGAGCGCTCGATGAAGCGCAAGGCAGACGAGGCGTTGATCGCGCTGCGGCTGGAGGCGCGGCTGTCCAAGGACGACATTCTGACCCGCTATCTGAACACCGTGTATTTCGGCGGCGGCGCTGTCGGCATCGGGGCGGCGGCGCTTGCCTATTTCGACAAACCGGTCAGCGATTTGACCCTTGCCGAATCCGCCATGCTGGCCGGCATCATCCGCGCGCCGTCCAAGGCCAATGCCCTGCACAACCTAGAAGACGCACAGACCCGCGCCAACGTGGTGCTGGGTGCCATGGTGGAATCCGGTGTGCTGAGCGAAACCGAAGCGTTGGCCGCGCGAACCACGCCAGCGACGCCCAACACCAGTGCGCCCAGCCGGGATGGTGGTAGCTGGTTTGCCGACTTTGTCCTGAGCGAGGCCTCGGCGATGGTCGGGCCCGCGCTGGGCTCGGTCCGTGCCAAAACAACACTCCGCCCGAAGTCGCAGGCCCTGGCAGAACGCGTGATTGCCGAAAAGCTGGCCGATACGGCGGACGGTAGCACCATAGAGGTGGCACTGGTCGCGATGACCCTTGATGGCGCGGTGGTGGCCATGGTCGGAGGCCGGGACTACGCAACCAGCCAGTACAACAGGGCTGTGCAGGCGCGGCGCCAACCGGGATCGACATTCAAGCTGTTCGTCTATCTGGCGGCGCTTCGGAAAGGCTGGACGCTCGACACTCCCCTGCAAGACACCCCGATCGAGGTCGGCGACTGGCGGCCCGAAAACTATGCCGGAAACTATGCTGGTCGCGTGCACATGGATCAGGCGTTTGCGCAGTCACTCAACGCGGCAACCGTGCGTCTGGCGCAAGAAGTCGGTATCGACGACATCATCGCTGCGGCCAGCGATCTTGGCATCGATGCAGAACTGGACCGCAACCTCAGCCTGTCGCTTGGCACATCAGGAGTTGGCCTTCTTGACCTTACCGGCGCGTTCGCGTCGGTCGCCGCAGGCCGGATGCCGGTTCAACCGTGGGCAATCTCCAGCCTTGCACCGACGACGGGCAACGGTGGGCTGCTGGCGGCACTTCCCCATCCGGCCACGCGGGCCTTGGATCACCATGCGGAACTCATCACGCTGCTGGAAGGGGTGGTGCGCAATGGTACCGGTCGCAACGCCGCTCTTGATGGCTTTGCGGCGGGCAAGACGGGTACCAGCCAGGGCAACCGCGACGCGTGGTTCGTCGGATTTTCGGATCAGCTTGTGGTCGGGGTATGGGTAGGCAACGACGACGACACGCCCATGCCCGGCGTCACAGGCGGCGACCTTCCCGCACGGATCTGGCAAGCCTTCATGGCAGAGGAAACCGGCCTTGCGCCTGCGCAGCTCGGGGCAATCCGCCCGCCCGCGGCGCTGGCTGCGCCCGCTCCGGCATCGCCCCCGGTCGTCAATCTGGCGCCCGTCCGTATCGACAATGGCAATAGGGGCGGTGGCAAGGATCGCGGCAAGAAAGGCCGTGGCGGCGGCAAGGCCAAAGGCAAGAAACGCTGAGCGTCTGACACTCTCCTCGTTTTCCGACGCTCAAGACCGGCCGGAACGCTGGCAGACAATCGGCCTGGCCGCCCCTCTGCATGGCTGCGACCCTTAACAGGTCGCTGAAATAGTCCCCAAGGCAGAACGTTTTCCCATGATCGGCGCTACATGGCGCGCTCGCGCTGCTGGTTGGCGGGTGGGTATATGCGCTGGGGCCATTTCCCTGCTTCACGCGGTCAGCAACCGCGGCAGTCGGGCCAGGTTGTTTGCGGCCATTGTCAGGATGAACCGCGAACGGACACGCTCGATGCCGCGATACATGGTGTGAGCCATGCCCCCGACGGTTTTCGCCCAGCCGAATGCCTCTTCGATCTTCTTTCGGTGCTTCGTTGACAGGGCATAGCCTTCATAACGGGTGGTTCGGCTGTCTATCGCTGAATATCGCGATTTCTGAGCAACATGGGGCGTGACGCAGGCTCGGCGCAGATCGCGAAAAAACCCTCCTGCGTCATAGCCCTTGTCGGCTCCCAGTGTCAGCTGCCGGGTCGATCCGGGGGAATGGCGATGCACCATGTCCAGCGCCGCCTTGCGCTCGGCATGACCGTCGGCCTGGGTCAGGTCACCCTGCACGATCAGGCCGTTGCGGTTCTCCATCAGGGCATGGTCGATGAAGCACGGCATTGCGCCGGTGCCAGGGGATTTCTTGTAGAGCCGTGCGTCGGGATCGGTGGTCGAGGTATGGGTGGCATTCGAGCGCCTCTCGTCCCGGAAGTCGACCTCGGCATTACGGTGGCGATGGGAATTGCGGGGCATCGGATCGGTCTCGGCTGGGGTCTCGGAAATCGCGGGCTCGGGAGTGGTATCGGAGGCGGGTGGATCGCCGGACCCCTCATCGTCAGGCGAGGTGGCATCGGCCTTTGGCTGGAAGCTCTTCATCGACGCCCAAGCCTTCACCAGCGTGCCATCGACCGAGAAGTGGTCATCCGACAAGAGCGGCACCACCTCGCGGTGGGCCAGGATCGCCGCCATCACCGTGCGCGACATCTCGGTGGTCAGCAGCCGGTCGCGGTTCTTGGTAAACACGGTCCGCATCCAGACTGAATCGTCGATGCCAAGACCTACAAACCAGCGGAACATCAGGTTGTAATCCATCTGCTCCATCAACTGCCCCTCGGAGCGGACAGAGAACGGGATTTGCAGCAGGCTTGCCCGGATCAGCCGTTCCGGTGGGATCGAGGGGCGGCCGAAATCCGTGTAAAGCACCCCGAACTCGGCATCGAGGCTGGCAAGCGCGTCATTCACCACCTGCCGGATCTTGCGCAGTGGGTGTTTCGGCGGGATCCGCTCCTCCAGATCGACATAGCTGAACAGCGCACCGCTCGTCTCGTCCGCCCCACGAATCTTCACCCCCCATCAAAGCCTGCGCAGGGTGAATCATGTTCCTGAAGCCCGGCCAAGGGCCGGCTTCTTCGCAACCTGCTAAATGAAATCAGCCTCCGGCAAACCCGGCGCGGTTCAGGGCAGCCCAAGGGGTCAAGGGGCCAAATCGAGCGCGCAATTTTGATTGGAACCTGATCTGCGGACTTCATCTGGGCCAGCGGCTTTGCACCGCAAACAGGCCGTAGACATGACTGCTTTCGGCATAGGCTCGTCAGAATCCCAGCTTGCGCATCAGGGGCCGTCCAGACATGGAACCCTGATCGTGCACCTTGGCGGCAATCCACGCCACGGTAGGGACAGGGGCCGTCCAATTCATCAATTTTGGACGCCTATACGGGGTCAGTTTTGCAAGCCGATTGACACCCTTGACCCAGCCGTGACCCAAAATCCATAATCAGAGGTGGCTCACTTCTCGGTGAAAATCAACATTTCTGCTTCTGCCTGTTCAAATGTGCATCTTATTCACGCAAACGTCACATCGGGAACGTCACACCGCAACGCGGGCCAATGAATTTCGATGCACCGCGATCTGCAACACACCTCCTAGCAGTTCAAGGGAACTGCAGCCTCCGCCGGGCCGACAGCTAGGTAGGCAATCCGATCATTGCGTCCACAGACTAGAATCAGCAATTGGACCGAACCGACCGCAGGTTCCAAAATCATGCTGAGAGTTGCTGGATTGATGCTGCCACTTGCGAACAGCGTCGGCAATCTACTGCGCTGATCTTGCGATGCAAAAAAACGATCGACCTGATCTCCGGGCTGGCGCACACCAAAGCGATGAACGTTTGCACGGTCCTGCTGAAGGATGTCACCCGCGTTGGTCAACGTCATGCCACTGGAGTTCTGACGGTCTTGGGGTGCGATCTCAGCATAGTAGCTGCCCAGAAGATCCTGAGCAACCACAGGGCTCGCCCCGAGGCCGGGTACGAGAATGGCGAGGAACCGCGCGAACAGCCGTAGATTGCGTAATGTGAAGCGGACCATGCAGGCCATATCCATCGCAGATCCCTTTCCCGCAGAGGTCATAGTCTGATCTTTGGCATGTCGGGAACCAGACGAGGCAAATCGCGTGTTGCAGAGGCCGCCTTCATGTCTACCAACCAAAGCGTCATGGACGTTGCGGCAGGGGCATCAAAAATCGCAACAAGCGCGGGACCACATTCATCCAGCGTTGCTGATCCGGCGATTCCGGCCGCGTTCAGATCCGACTCGCTCGGCCATCCCTGGCCAGAAAGTGGATTCAGCGCACGCAGCTGTGCTGCCGCCTCCTCGGCGGGCACATCCGGCAGCTCAAAGTTTCCCGGCCTGCTTTGCCCATGCATTCTGCCGCCACAACTGCCCCTGCGGTCTATCGAGTTGTTCGGCAAGCCCCAAGTGTCCATCCGAGCGACAGCACCCTCGCCCTTGGCTGCCGGTGGTCCGTATTTCTCTGAAAGCTGTGCGACTAGTGCTTCCTGCGTTGCGGTACCTTCAGAAAAGTTAATCGCTCTCATAATGGCGATGATGGGACCATCGGGTAGGCCGGAAGGAGTCAGCCCAATGAGCAATTCGCGCTGGTCTGGATCAAAGAAACCGAAAGCATCGCCGAAAACGCCGGGCTGGCGGGATTGCAGGGTCACACGCACGGGGGCGCTGTACAGCGCGGCCGCTTGGGTTTCGAATGTTGCACGGTCAGTTCCAAGCGTCAGCCCGAGGATGTCAGTGGCATCGGGAAGCTTGGCGCGCAACGCTTCTTGCGCGGCCGCCGACCAGACCTCGACTTCCTTTGGCGGCTCGTTCAGCACCCCGGCCTGAAGCGCGGAAATGCGCTCCACCGCGCCACCGATGACGACTGCGGCAACCAGACCCGGTGCGCCGTCGGCAGCCGGACGCACGGGGCGCACGCCGACGTTTGGTGTGGGGATCTCATGGCTGATGAAGAGCCCACGCGCCATCGGATGATGATGTGCATGGCCATCGGCGATCAAGATCAGATCGGCATGGCCTGCGGCAAGAGCGTCGAACCCTTCGCTGAACGGTTCTGCCCCTCGCCCGCGCCGTAGACTCTGCTCGGCCGACGGGCAAAGCTCCGCTGAGAGATTAGAACCAAAGAAGGGGCGGTCATGCAGCGTGAACGCAAACGGTCCGATGGCGCGGGCCTCCTGCGCGTAGGGGTTCGAGGCCCGGTGGATCGCAGCCTGGCGAAAGCGTTCGAGGGTGCCAGTGCCCAACACATCATCCACCACGGTTTCAACCGGATGGCCTCGTGGAGCGTCCATCTGGCGCAGGCCTCCACAGTCAGGCACATGTCCGCTGCGGTCCCGGCGGTCCATGCCTGAGGCCATCACGACCGTCTTCGGCAATTGGGCGGCGCGGGCTTCGGACCATGCCCGGAATGCGGGCAGCAAGGCGCGGCGTGCCTGCGGCGGCAGGCCGAGCGTAGGGTCGGCGAAGAACCGTCCCCAAGGCAGCGTTGCTCCTTCGGGTGCGGCACGCTCTCGCGCCAGCCTTTCGATCAACATGCGCTCAATTGCAGTGTCGTTGTAAAGCTCTGGTGCCTTTGCCAGCACGATCAGGTCCAGCGCTTCGGGATCGAGGATCAGCTTTTCGGGCGCATCGACCGGCGCCACTACTGCAGCCTGCGCCTGTTTCGGTTCGGGCCAAGGTAGGCGCAATGTGACAGAGGCCACCAGCCGGTCGCGGTTCAGCGGGCCGACAATGAATTCTGCCGGTGTGAGGGCAAGGTGACCCCGATCAGACTCTATGACCGAGGCGGGGATCATGCGCACCAATGTGTGCAGGTAATGGCCCGCGACCAAGCCTTCGACATCTGCCCGGTGTGCCGGGGGAACGGGCAGAAATGTGGCCTGCTCCTTGCGCGCGAATAACGGTTCGACCACATCAAGATGGTCAATACCACTTATCGGCACCCGCATTCCTTGGGAATTGATGATCGGGAAACCAGACTTCGCTTCGTCATAGGCTCCCAAAGCAACCGGCCAGGACAGCCAAAGCTCCTCACGGGCCAGACCGCGCAGCCGGGTGACTTCGACCTCAAAAGCGGCGGCGCGCTGCGACTCGGGCAGATTCTGACGCTGGACAGCGCCCTCGGCCTCCTCCAGCAGCCGGCTCTGCGCACGTCTGTCCTCGGGTAACATCCAGTCATAGGTGGCAAGCATGCTATCCGGAGTTGTCAGCGCGACCTCTGGCGGCAAGGGCGCGCCACGCGCGGAGGGTGGTGGAGCGGAGTCGGCCTGATAGAGCGGAATCGTCATGGCAAGGTCTGCAAAAAGCGCCACTCGGTTCGGCGTTGCTGCAATCCGGACGCCAGCCAGTTCACGTTCCTCGATCGGGCCCATCCGCCCGATGAGAGCCGTGGCCGGCCCGAAAATATAATCAACTCTTGATATCAACGCGTTGTCGGTTCCGTCATTTTGCTGGATGCGGAGCAGTTGCAGCGCCTGTTCTTCGGTCATCGGCAACAGATTGGGATAAGTCACGGGTGGTTCAGCCTCTCCAAACCACAGCCGCTCGGTCTGCCCGCCACTGACGGGAATCCCGCCCGCCGCCCTATCCCAGGTCCGCGTGCTGATCCTCTTGAGTTCAACAGCCGGAACCTCCCCCGCGATTCCGATCCGCAGGACCGCAGCCTTCAGTTCCGCATCTGCGGCACGCAGGGCTACATCTCGCTCGAGTTCGGTGTAGTTTCTATCAAATATCCGGAGAGGCAAGAGCCGGTCGCGCTCTGCCTGCGTCAGTAGTTCCTTTGCGACGCGCATTGCTAGCGGCGGCGACAACGGACGATCTTGACTAGCACGCAAAACTGCGGCAAGGCGCATCGCGAATTCAGCCTGACGATCCGCCACAAAGCCAGCACGGTCAAAGCGGGAAGGTTGCGTGCGAAACAGCTCATCGCGACCGAAGCCGCCGTCAAGATGAAGGTTTGTCAACATCCGCCCGTCAAGCAGCGAAGTGCCGTAGATGTCGCCGATCATGACAGGGTCGGGAGACGATGGGTCCAGTGTAGGTTGTGCCGGTGGAGGTTGCATGTCGGCACGGTTCCAGACGTGGATAGCGGGCCCAGCCTCAAATGTATTTCCGGTTCGGATCACCTCGTGCAGAACAACCTGCTCAACCCGCATGTCGGCCCCGAACATGGTCGAGCTGTTGCGGGCGGCCCGCCCTGCCTGCACTCCCGTGGCCTGATCCGACAAAGTGATGGCCGCGCGCAGCATGAAGGAGGGGCTGTTGCGATCGTCCTGCAGGCGGGGGATCAACTGATCCGGGATGGTCAGCGGCATGGGCTCGGTCTCTGTCATCTCGAAAGCGAGCAGCGAATTGACGGGCAGTTCGTGTCTGATCCTGCGGATGGTGATGTCCATATCGTTGACGGCTTCGCCCAGGTGCTGGACCCGGCGGCCCCCCATCCTCACGTGCCACCTGTCATTCTCGAGGTAGCTGTAAACCGTCTCCTCAAACAGATAGCGGCTGGGAGGCGGGGCAGGGAGGGCAGCAGCCGTTGCAACGACCGATTCGAGCCATGCCTTGTTCTGTTGCTGGTTCGCGGTAAAGTCGGCGCTTCGGTTTTTGGTGTCTATGGCGGCAGGATAGGCGGGGTATCCGGGCGGCAACGCGGCCTTGGTCAGGACACGGTCAATTAGCAGGGAGTTCCCTTGAGCAAATTCTGGCAGTTGGCCCAGCGCCCAAAGCAGCACTTCGGTGTTGAACCTATCTTGATCCGTCCACGCCGCTGTGAGCAGCGTGTCCGCCGTTGGCATAACTACGCTCTGCCCCGCACCGGGTGCGGTCTGCGCCGTCTGACCCTGAGTGGCTTGCGAAGGCAATGACGGTGCGGCCTGCCCGCTCGTGACAGTGTCCGTAGGCCCGGCAAATGGCGTCAATGCCGGCGCTACAGGCGGCGAACCCTGGGGTTGCAGAGGAAAGCCACAATGGGTGCTCAACTGGCGGATCGCGTCAGCCAACCCCGGCGCACTCAGGGCCACCGGCGTGGCACCCGTTACTTCCAAGGCAACAGGACCCCCGTTCGCCAAGGCTGTGAACAGCGATGATCCGGCACTGATCGGCGCCATCGGCACGTTGTCGGGCTGTTCGACAGCGACCCTCAGGGTCTCGGCCGCCCCGGTGGCGGCACGAATGACAACTGAATTGACCGCCGTAGGATCAGCCAGCAGATCGGGTGCCATCAGAACTGCAAGCAAGCCGTTGGGAGCAATCCGGCCGACCGCGCTTGGATGCGCCAGACGCGCCGCAACAGAAAGCGAAGGCGTGAGGCAACGCAGCGCCAGAAGCGGGCGGCCATCGGCGCGGACCAGGTCCGACGAGCCAATGATCCGTTCCGCGTCGGTTGCAAATTGCCACCTCCCCTCTTGGGCCACAACGGGCGAGGCTGTTGTGACGCACAGGCCAAAAGCAGCCAGGAACAGTCTTAAAAACGTATTGTGGGTCAATTCCAAATCCTCCTGAAAACCTAGTATCGGACGGATGTTACGGCCCTGCGAAAAAGGCGATCATCTCGGCGTCCATTTTCTCAATCTGAGCGCTGCCACAAGGGCACCGAGCGAAAAACGTCGTCCAGCCCCCAAGCCGCAAATCGAGACCCAAAGCAATCTGGTTCGACTGATGGCTTTCGATATGATCCAGTATCGATTCTCGCAATCCACGTAGATAGTGGAACGTCTTTTGATCCGAGCCGACTTCGTTGCCGTTCCGGGTGGTTGTCGTTATGATGTGCGTCGCGACGACATCGCCGCAGCGCCCTACAAAAGCCGCTAGGGCAGGGCCGTAATCCACCGCGATCCTTCGCCATCCTTGTCGCTGATACACTTCGATCAGGGGAATATTGTATACATCGTCAATCATTGCGTCCACGCTGAAGGTGCTGAAGGTTGATTGCCGACGATGCCGTCGCGCCTCGTCATGTTTGCCGTCATGGATCAGCTGCAAAACGGTTCTGACATCATTTTGCAAATCGCCAAGGTGAATGTCATAGACCGGAGGTGGCGGCGGGCGGATGGTGCGGCTTTCATTCATTTCACATTTCAGGCGTGCCGGAATCGACTGTTGGAAGACCTTAGATGAACCTTTTGCTACCGGAAAGGCGGGGAAGGTAAACCATGGTCTCCGGGCCGACGCGCAGAAATGGCAGCTTTAGCGGTTCGCCTGCACGCCCAAGCAGATTGTGTACACCGTTTGCACCACCCGTCAGATAGAATTGGCCCCCCGACTCTTTTGCGCCGATCCGCCCGAGCCGGTCGCCGACGCGAATCTGCCTAGCTGCCGCAGGACTGCCGGGCGCGATGCTAACCACTACAATGTCTCCCTTCTCTCCGTCCGCCAGCAACAGACCGGTCCGTGCATAGGAGAATTGGGCCAAATAGGTCCGCCTCGCAGTCTACATTGCGGCAGAGGAAGGGATCCACAGGGCATTTTCCGGCGTTGCAACACGAAATCTAAACGAATGCCCCGCACCCATGGCCTGTACCGAGTCACCGACGACAATCGTGGCTATGGCCTGCCCGAGGCATTCATCATCGGTGCAGCGTGCGCCATTTTCCGTCCCCCAGTCATGAGGCGTGATTTGCACCTCGCTGACGCGCCTTCCCGATATGTCATCGCCGCTGGTCAATCTGAACCATGCGGCCGACCCGACGGCGAGTCTGCCAATGCGCCATCCTCCGGTCGGCTCAGGCACAAGTTCAATTTCGAAGGCGTCGGCAAAACCCCTCGATCCCTTGAGCGGTTCCGGATCGCCAGCAAGCGGGGTCAGAAGCGCCTGAGCGAAATGTTCCGGCGCGGTCAAAGCCCCGCATGATCGAGGACATCGCGGAGGAAACAGAGTCGACGTTCCCGGCCATCATATTGGCCATGTCATCCATGGCCGCTGTTGCAGAGGCGCCGACACCACCGCCACCCAAACGGAAGTACTCGAGCGCCAAGGCGCTGAGCCCGTTGCTGGCGGCTTCATAGATCTGGGTGAAGTTCGACCAAGTTGAGCCAAACATCAGAACCATGACGATGCGGAACGACAGTTGCACCGCCTCGCGCATAGAAATCCGGTAGACATTCAGGGCCGCGTTGATCCCGACCATGACGAGCAGTAGGGCAAGCAAGGTCGTGTAGATTGGCCCGACAGCACCGGCTGTCGCCTCGAAATACTGCCGCCCGGCTGAGGTGATTGCCGCATCCAGCGTTATCAGGATGCGCGGCGTGGGCGACAGCACCATGCGCTGGCCGGGGATCGGGCTCAGGACGAAGTCCAACTCGCCATCGGTCAGTCGAAAGCCGTCATAGTCGGCGCTGGCCGCTTGGCCGTTCGGGAACAAAAGCTGGTTCGGCAGCGCTTCGAGGATGGAGCGGGCTTTTGATCCCCGGATCTGGCTCGGGAACTGGGTCATCATCACCACGACCACATTCTTCTTGCGCGCGGTCACCAGCCATTCGGCGAGCTTTTTGGCGAAGTATTCGTCGTCGAGCACTTTCCAGGCCTCGTCGATCAGGATCAGTGTCGGGCGCTTTTCTTCGATCAGCATCTCTATGCGGCGGAAGAGATAGCCGAGGATCGCCGTGCGTTCGGTGCCAAGATCGAGGGTTTCTGTCAGATCGACGGCTGTGACATCACTGCTGGTGAAATCGACCACAGGCTCTTCGGCTTCCCCGAAAACCCAACCATAACGACCCTCGGGCCCCCATTCGCTGATGCGCTGCGCCAGATCGAGACCGTCTCCGAGATCCCCGAAGAGCTCTTGAAACGCCCGGAAGTTCCGCAGACCTTCCCGGGCTTTGCCGTTTTGGGAAATCGCGAATTTTAAAGCCTCGGATTGCAACGGTGTCATCGGCCCGCTGCGCTGTTCAAGGAGGGCTACCAGCAAGTCTAGAAACCACGCTTCGCCGCGTTTTCCGGATTCAGTGGCAAGCGGGTTCAGCCCCGTTGGCCTGCCGGCCCGGATTTCTGCGTCACGGCCACCAAGGGCGCGGACGGCCATTTTGAGGCCCGCTTCCTTGTCAAAGATGATGGTCCGGCCCCCTGCCCTTTGGGCTTGGGCGGCGAGGAAGACGACGGTCGTGGTCTTGCCGCCGCCAGATTTGCCCGAGACGAGGGTGTGGCCGTTGGTCGGCTCGGCTTTTGGATCGCCGGGTTCGTGAAAGCTGAACCGGTGCAGCGAGCCTTGCAGGGTTTGGAACAGCGTCAGCGGCGTTTGCCACGGCAGGCGGGCCGCATCGGTCCCGGTGTCTGCGGCATGCAGCACCGCCATATCGGCGAAGTTCAAGGACGAAACCGTCATGTCCCGCGCCCGGTAATCCATAAAGCCGGGATGCATGGCGAAAAACGCCGCTTCGAGGGCTGTCACCTCGCGGACGAGCCGCATGCCGTTCTGGTGAGCGATGCCGCCGATGCGGGCCACTTCAGTATCGAGTGCCGCCTGATCACCGGCAAAGACCGTGATGGTCATCTCCAGCGCCAGTTGCAACTGCTCGGATGCCTCCGACGATGGCCCAAACCGATGGGCGCGCTGGCCAGCCAACTGTTGCCGCAGCTTCGCCATCAGAACCGCCTGCGACTGCACTTCGGCCAGCAAAAGTGCGGTGTACGCCCGCAATTCCGCAGGGTCCTCCGGCAGCGATTTGGTGACATCCAACATGGCGAAAGTATAGCAAAACAAGCCTTTTGCGGGAATCCCCAGACCCCAAAATCTCTTAATTCATCCTACCGTCAAATGCCGCCAGGTGCGCTGTGGCAACCGCCAATCAATGCCTTCCAACAGCATCGCCAACTGGGCAGAGGTCAGCGCAATCTTGCCGTCCTTGGACGAAGGCCAGACGAACCGACCCTTCTCCAGCCGTTTTGAGAACAGACACGCGCCCTGCCCATCTCACCAGATGATCTTGATCAGATCTCCCTGCCGCCCCCGGCACACAAACATATGGCCGCTGAACGGGTTCTGTTGCGTCGTCTGCTCGGCTTGGGCCGCAAGTGCTGCAAAGCCCTTGCGCATATCCGGCACCCCTGCCGCCAGCCAGACCTGCGTGTTCATCGGAAACGGGATCATCTCGACAGGCCACGGATCAGCCGGGCCAGAGCCTCGGGATCATAGGACCCACTAATCCGCAGCCGATGCCCGCCCGCCAAGTCGATCTCGACAAGGTTCTCGGCTACGGGCGCGGCAGATGGTGGCTTCACCGTTTCGATGATCTCCACCGGCAGAAAGCGCGAACCCTCCGACAAACCTGGCGCTGGCACCGGGTCCGGCGCATAGCGAGGATCGCGGCGCCATTTGAAGATCAGGTTGGCATTCACGGCGTAGCGAAGCGCCACCTGAGAAACTGACACACCAGGTGCCGCCGTCTGCAAGCAGATCGACCGCTTCTCATCATCCGTCCAAAGCCGCTTCGTCCGACGCGCCACGCCATCACCATAGTGTCCACTATCGATGGTGGACACTATCCCGCACTCTCAGCCCGCGGCAGGGCGGTCAGACCGGACACTTACGCAAGGTCAGCGAAGCTGTGCGGAGGAACATTGCAGTCTTGCGCCTGCTGGAAGTTGGGTTGATCCCGACCTTTCCCCCCGATGTGCGTGGTTGCAAGGAAACGCGGATTGACACGACAACCCCGGCAAATTGTTGTTTCAGGCGGCGCCTCTGGTTCCGACATAGCGGCGCGGGCTTTGGCCTGTGCTGCTGCGAAACATATGTATGAATGCCGATGTCGACGAATACCCCAGAGTCAGCGCGGCTTCGGTTACACTGGCCCCGGCACCAAGAAGTTCGATGGCCCGGAACAACCGCAGGCTGCGCTCCCAGGAGCGCAGGCTTGTCCCCAGTTCTGCTTCGCAGCGCCGCGCCAGCGTGCGGCCGGACATGCCCAAGGCGCGGGCCCACTCTTCTTGGCTACGCTCATCCGCAGGATTCTCGAATAATGCCTCGCACAGCGTCAGCAGGGGGCCACTGCGTGGCCAGGGCAGGGAAAAAGTCAACGGGTCCAGCCGCGCAAGGCTGTCGATGATCAGGTCAACCACGCGCATGCCATAGGGCGACGAAAGCTCGCCCCTTGTATCCATTTCCGTCGCTGCGATGATCAGTTCCCGGACCAGCAATGTGACGACAAGAATTGTCGGGTGCGGGGGCAGTGCCGTGCTCGATTGTTCTGAAATGTACAAGCTTCTGAATTCGGCCCCGTGCAAAGAGCCGACACTGTGCGGCGTTCCGCCGGGCAGCCATACCGCCTGTCCGAGCGGGATAACAAAGCAGCGGCCGTCCAATGCCACATTGAGCACTCCGCTGATCGCATAGACCAACTGGCCCCAATCATGTTGGTGCCCCGGAAAATAGCACCGGCCGGGAATCGTCTCGACCCGGAGCAGCAGCGGTGCCGGGGGGTCGCTGCCTGCCGGAACCTGCAATGCGCGCCAGAGGCCGAAGGCAGAGTCTGCATTTTGTCTGTTCATCGACAGAATATGGCATAGCATCGCAAGAGGTGCAGCCGGATTCTTGTTAACGTCCGGCCATGACGCACCTCAACTCTACCGCCCCCGATCAGAACCAACGCCGCTCGAATCCGGCCCGCGCCCGCGCGCCGGTGATGTTCCCTCTGTTCTGTTTGGGCGGGTTTCTGTTGGCCGTGGCCTACGGCACGACATTTTTGCTGGCCCTGCTTGTCCTGTCGCGGGGCGGAGACGAAGGTGACACGGCGCTGATTTTCGCGGCGGCGACGGTCTGCACCGTGATGGCGGTGCTGGGATCCGGACATCTGAGCGATGCCATCGGCGCGCCGCGGGCAGTGGGGGTGTCCGGGCTGATCCTTGGGATAGGCTGCGGTGGATTCGCCATGATGCCGGGGTTTGGTCCCGGGATGCTGGTTTGCGGGGCTTTGCTTGGGGTGGGCTGGGGCACGTTCTATACGATCAGCCCGATTGTTGTGGCTGGATTCACTCAAGCGGGCCAGAGAACGCGGCGTTTTGCCATGCTGTCAGGCTGCATGATGGCCGGGATCGGCACCGGGCCACTTTTGGGGCGTCTCGTCGCGCAGCTATCTCTGCCGGTCGAGGCGGTGTTCTGGGTGGCAGCCTTTGCCAGTGCTGCGGGCGGGCTGGGCTATCTGGTTCTGCGGCGCGGCATTGTGCGCGGCACGACGGCGCAGGGGGGGGCCGGCGTGTATCGACTGACGCGCGCCAGCACTTTGCAGGTGCTCCGGTCGGACGCAAGATGGCCGATCCTGATGGTCGGGCTTGGCGGCGCGGTGTTTGGCGGCTTGTCCAGCTTTCAGACCGTTTATGCCGCTGTGCGCGGGCTGGACTATGCGGTATTTTTCTTCGGGTTCATGTTTGCGGTTGTGGCGGGCCGTCTTGGACTGGCCGGTCTTGTGACACGGCAGAATCCCTACCGCGCCTCGGTTGTGCTGACGTTTCTGATGGTGCTGGCGGTTCTGATGCTGCTTGGCACAGCGGGCAGCTGGGAGCTGTACCTCTCGGCGGCGATGATGCTGGGCGCAGGGTATGGGCTGACCTATTCTGTCATCAACGGACTTGCAGCGAATGAGGCTCCAAGGGAAGTGGTCGCGCAAGCGCTGCTGTTGTTCAGCCTGTCGTATTTTGTAGGCGTGTTCGGCTTTGCCGCAGTGGCGGGCAAGCTGGTGGCCTTGGCGGGGGTTGACCTTTTGCTGTGGGCGACGCTGGCGATTGCCGTGCTGAACTGTGGTGTGGCTTTGGGGCGGCTGATCGCGCGTGGCTGGCGCTGAACCTGTCAGCCATCGCGCCATGCGATGTCTGATTGCTGAAATGCTGTTTCTGGCAGGTCCGTGCCGCATATAAGTTTTGGCTGTGGACGGCGCGTCAGGCGGTTCGTTGCAACCGGATGAACGGGTTGACGCGCTTACCCGGACCCATTGCCCCAGAGAGGAGATTCCCCCGATGAAGCCCCCTGTTTCCATGCTGCTTCCGGCCCTTGCGGGTGCACTTCTTGGTGCGACCCCGGCGCTGGCTCATACGCCGGGAGGCGAAAGTCTGTCGTTTCTGTCGGGGCTTGCCCATCCGGTCTTTGGTCCGGATCACGTTCTGGCCATGCTCGCCGTCGGTCTCTGGGCGCAGCGGATTGGTGGTCGCGCCGTGCTTGTGGTGCCGGTGGCTTTTGCGCTGAGCATGATTGCGGGGTTTGGGTTGGGCCTTTCCCATGTCACCCTGCCATTTGTCGAGCCGATGATCCTGGCGTCGGTGGTGGTCTTAGGGCTGGTCGTTGCGCTGGCGGTCAGGCCGGATGTCTGGATCTGCGTTGTGCTGGTCGGGCTGTTTGCCCTGTTTCATGGCAATGCGCATGCGACGGAACTGGGCAGTGCCGATGCGGGCGGGTTTGGCCTTGGTTTTGTCTGCGCGACAGCGCTGCTGCATGCGGCCGGAATCGGGATCGGGATGTCGCTTGGCCGGATCGAGGCGCGGCTGGGTGTGCAGACCAACTGGCCGTCGCGAAGCGTTGGCTTGGGTACGGCCTCGCTGGGCCTGATCCTGGCGTTGGCCTGAATTCCACAGCGCAATGGACCGTCCAGACCGACTTGTCATTGTAAACCAACTGAGTGAAACGCTTGGCGCTGCCCTGGCCGGTCACTTCTGCGCGCCGGTGGTGGAGACTGTTCCCGATGCGGGAGAGCCCTGGGTCATGCGGGAGGACGCGGATATTCTGGTGACCGGGCCTTTGCGGGGTTGGCGGGATGCGCCGGAGGTGCGGCCCGACGCAAACCGGCGGCTGCGCTGGATCCAGACGGTGTCTTCGGGCATCGACAGCTTTCCGCATTGGCTGCTGCAAGGGCGGCTGGTGTCTACCGGGCGCGGTCTGACGGCGTCGCGGATTGCGGAATATGTCATGGCGGCGATCCTGCGGCGGCAAAAGCCGTTGGAGGCAACGGCGGTGCGCGGGGGCAACTGGAACGAGATGCCTTTGGCCAGCGTGGCGGGCCAAAGGCTGGGGATTGTCGGCTTCGGCGCGATCGGGCAGGAGATTGTGCGGAGGGCCAGCGCGTTTGATATGGAGATCTGCGTAGTGCGTCGGAGTCCTGCGGTGCAGGAGTCGGGTGACGTGCGGTTCTGCGCCGGGATTGACGATCTGTTGCCCTGGGCCGATCACCTTGTGCTTGCGCTGCCGTCCACGCCGGAAAGCCGCAACATCCTGAGCCGGGAACGGCTTATGACGGCGCGGCCGGGGCTGCATGTGATCAACATTTCGCGCGGGGATCTGTTGGATCAGGATGGGCTGCTGGCCGCGATCGGGGCCGGGCAGGTAGGCTATGCCACGCTGGATGTCACGACGCCCGAGCCTTTGCCCGCGGGGCATCCGATGCTGGACCATCCGGATATTCTGATCACGCCGCACAATGCCTGGTCAGGTGATGACTGGCAGGCCGCCTTTCAGGCCCGGGTGTTGCGCGGGCTTGATGCGATCGCCCGCGGCGCGAACCCCGAGTATCTGGTCGATCCGTCGCGTGGATACTGACTGGTCCGGCGCGGGGTCGGGAGTGGACCTCTCATGGTTTATGGACTGCGCAAGAATGAAGCGGTTGTGCTGCGCGGAAGCGACCTTTCGTAAACTTGCGATCGGCGATCGCGTCCATTTCAAACATGTCTTTACAATGTGCCGTTCTGGGTGGCTTCATAGAGTCTGATGCTGCTGCAATCGTAAGGGGTCAAGATGGATCTTCGTCAGATCAAATGCTTCGTCGCCCTTGTCGAGGAGGGCAGTGTGACGGGTGCTGCGCGCAGGCTGAACGTGGTGCAGCCTGCGGTCAGCATGTCACTGCGCAAGCTGGAGGATGAGTTCGGCGTGGTGCTGTTTGACCGCACTGCGCGCGGGGTCGAGGTGAGCCAGAAGGCGCGGGGTCTGTACGAGATCTGCGTGCAGATTTTGGATCAGGTGGCGGCGGCGGCGGATGTGTTGCGCCGCGATGATGTGGAGGCGCCGCAGACGCTGACGGTCGGGTCTTTGCCCTCGGGCGAATACAGCCTGTTGCCGGTTGCGCTAAGTGCTGTGGCCGAGGCGTTTCCCAACTGCCGCATCACGAGCCGCCACAGTTTCAACGAGGAATTGCTGGATCGGGTGTCGCAGGGGCTGGTTGATATCGCCGTGGTCAGCCAGATCAAGAAACACGAACGCCTGCCACATGATTACCTTGGGTCCGAACGCCTGTTGTTTGTCGGCGCGCCGGGGACCGGACTGGAGCGGATGGAAAGCATTTCGGCGGCAGAGATCGCCGATTACCGGCTCGTGCTCAGCCCGGTTCTGCGCCGCCGGTTCGAGGATGATTTTGCCCGCGCCGGGGTGGAGCTGAAAGCCGCGCTTGAGGTGGATGCCGCAAACAGCATCTTTGGCATGCTGCGGCAACCGGGGTGGTTCTCGATCCTGCCTGCCAGTGCGTTCTGCGGAATGCCTGCGGGGGAATTTGCGGTTGCCCCGATTTCCGAGCCGGTGATCGAGCGGGATCGCTGGCTGGTATGGTCCGGCAACGGCCCGCTGTCCAATGCGGCAAAGCTGTTTGGCGAGGTGGTGCGCAACCTGCTGCACGCCAACCCCTATTGTTCGGTGCCGGATACAAAGACACCGTTGGAAGGTGGTGCCTCTGCCGCCCGGGCATAGCCGGTTCAGGCTTCGGGCTTTTTGTGGATCGGGTCGACCCAATACACCTCTGACGGGGTTTCAACCGGGTCGACATTGGTGATATTGACCACCACCGCCTCGTTGTCCGACCGCATCAGCACACATTCCAGCACCTGATCCGGGTCGGCATTGATTTCCTGATGCGGACAATAGGGCGGCACAAAGATGAAGTCGCCGGGGTTCGCCTCGGCCACGAATTGCAGCCGTTCGCCCCAGCGCAGACGGGCCTTGCCGCGCAGCACGTAGATCACGCTTTCCAGCTCTCCGTGGTGATGCACGCCGGTTTTGGCATCGGGCTCGATCGAAACAGTGCCAGCCCAGATTTTCTTTGCACCCACACGGGCATGGTTGATGGCGGCCTGCCGGTACATGCCCGGGGTCTGCGCGGTGTTGTCATCCAGCTGATCGCCCTTGATCACGCGGATGCCGTCATGTTTCCAGCGGTCTTCGGCCGGTTCATGCGGGTGATGGTGGTGGTCGGTCATATCGGTCCTCCTCTTCCTGTGGTTTGGCCTGGCTGTGCAGTTCCGGCCTTTTGTGCGCCTGTATCGGCGGCGGTGTCCGGGTGTAGCGGCGGACATCGGCCAGACAGGTCTGCGCGGCGCAGCCTTGCGACAGACTGGATGCGCCGCGATCCAGCGTCAGCGTATTGGGGTTGCCGTGGGTTTCGATCATGCCCTCGGCATCCGCTCCCGGATCATACCAAGCGCCTGTGGCCAGCCGAATGACCCCTGGCATCAGTGCCGGGCTCACGGTGGCGGTGGCAAGGCAGCGGCCGCGGTCATTGCAGACCTCGACCAGATCGCCGTCACGGATGCCGCGCGGGGCGGCGTCGGTGGGGGAAAGATACAACTGCTCGCGCCCGTCGCGTTTGCCCTTGTGGCTGTTGGTGCCGTGGTCAAGCTGGCTGTGCAGACGAAAGCGCGGCTGGTCTGACAACAGGTGCAGCGGCCAGCGCGCCGCAAGATCCGCCCCCAGCCATTCGAACGGCTGTCGCCAGACCGGGTGGCCGGGGCAGTCGGCATACCCGAAACCGGCGATGGTTTCGGAGAAAATCTCGATGCGGCCCGAGGGGGTGGGCAACGGATGGGTTTTCGGATCAGCCCGGAATTGTGAGAGCAGAACTGCCGGTTGCGGCTGATCGCGGAAATCCAGCAGGCCCTGTTCCCAGAAATCGGCAAAGGACGGCAGCGGTAGATTTGTTTGCTGTTCGCTGCGGTAGGTATCGTACAAGTGCTCCAGCCAGCCCATTTCATCGCGGTCCTCGGTGAAATCCTGCTCCAGCCCCAGCCGCGCGGCAACACCACTCAGGGTGTGGAAATCGCTGAGCGACCCGGCATGCGGTGCAACCGCCTGACGCATGGCGATCAGCACGCCCTCGCGCTTGGCGTGGCCGATGTCGTTGCGCTCGATCGACAGGGTGGCGGGCAGCACGATGTCTGCCATTTTGGCATTGGCGGTCCAGAACTGTTCATGCGCGATGATGGTATCGGGGCGTTGCCATGCGGTGACAAGCCGCGGCAGATCCTGATGGTGGTGGAACGGGTTGCCGCCTGCCCAATATATCAGGCGGATATCGGGGTAGGTGTGGATGCCGCCGTTGTAGGTGAAGCTGGTGCCGGGGTGCAGCAGCATGTCGGCAATGCGGGCGCAGGGAATGAACGCCGCTACCGGGTTCCGGCCCTGCGGAAACGTAGGGCCGGGCAACAGCGGATGCGCGCTGCCGATGGCGTTGGTTGTGCCATACCCCACACCGAACCCGCCGCCCGGCAGCCCGATCTGGCCCAGCATGGCGGCAAGGGTGACCAGCATCCAGAACGGTTGTTCGCCATGCGCAGCGCGTTGCAGCGACCATGCCGCGTTGATCATGGTACGGTTGCTGGCCATGTCATGCGCCAGCCCGGTGATGGCATCCGCTGCCACGCCGGTGATCGGGGCGGCCCAGTCGGGGATTTTCGGGACGCCGTCGGTTTCGCCCAGCAGATAGGGCAGGAAGCGGTCAAATCCAGTGCAATAGCGGCGCACGAAATCCGCGTTCCACAGGTCTTCGGTGTAAAGCACATGCGCCAATGCGAGCATCAGGGCGGTGTCGGTATTGGGGCGCAGCGCAATCCAGCGATGGCTGGTCCCAACTTCTATATTGTCATCGACCGGGCCGATGTTGACAAAGCGCGTGCCGGACGCGCCCATTGCCCGCAGCCCGGCATTGGTACGGTGTTCGCTGGCCCCGCCAGAAGAGATTTGCGCGTTCTTCGCCGGAACCCCGCCGAAGGCCACGAACAACTGCGTGTGCCGGGCCATGTCCTCCCACGAGTTGTGTTCGGCCATCAGCTGGTCCATCGGGGCAACGATATGGGGCATCAGCACCCGCCCGGCGCCAAGGCTGTAGGTGTCGCGATGCGCGACATAGCCGCCTGCGCAGTTCAGAAAGCGGTGGATCTGGCTTTGCGCATGGTGGAACCGGCCCGCGCTGGCCCAGCCGTACGATCCGCCATAGATGGCGCTGTTGCCATGCTGCGCGCGGACACGCGCGATCTCGGCGGCCACAAGGTCAAGCGCCGTGTCCCAATCGACCTCGACAAAGCTGTCCTGTCCGCGCCGCCCGTTTGCCGGTCCGGGGCCGTTGTCTAGCCAGCCCCGGCGGATCGCGGGGCGTTCCACCCGCATCCGGTTCAGATTGGCATCCACCCGGTCAAAGCCGATTTCAGCCGGATCGGCATCCTTGTGCCAAGGTGTCAGCCTGATGATGCCATCCGGGTCCGTTCCGACCTCATATACCCCCCAATGCGCCGCGGTGTAGCGGCGCGGGTGATTGGGTGACGATGGTTTGCTCATGCCGGTGCCCGTCAGATCGCGCCGCTGGCGCGCAGCGCGTCGATCTGATTGGAGTCATAGCCCAGTTCAGCGCCGAGGATCTGGTCGGTATCAGCTCCTAGGCGCGGGCTGGGGCGCAGGGGCATCATCGGCGTGTCGGGAAAGCGCAGCGGGCTGTGCGCCATGGTGATCGCCCCGAACTCCGGGTGCTGCATCGGGCTGAGCATGCCGCGTTCAAACAGGTGCGGGTCGGTTGTCACCTCTTCCAGCGTGCGAATCGGGGCACAGGGCACGCGCGCGGCGATGAGCCGGTCAAACAGCGCGGCTTTGGGGAACTGCGAACACCATTCGCCCACCAGATCATCCAGCAGGTCGATGTTGCGCACCCGGTCGGGCATGGTGGCAAAACACGGGTTAGCGGGCAGGTCCGGCCGGTCCATAACGCCAGTCAGGGCGGTCCAATGGTCATCATTGTTGCAGATGATGGCGATGTGGCCGTCAGACGTGGGATACACGTTGTAGGGGGCCAGCGACATGCCGCCATGCCGGTTGCCGGTGCGCAGGCTGGTGCCATCGGCCTGACCATACATCAGGCCGAGCGACGAGCTGAGCGAATGATAAACGGCCTCCAGCATCGACACCTCGACCACCCGCCCTGCCCCGGTGCGCTCGCGCCCCAGAAGCGCGGTTGCGATCGCGGCATAAAGGTGGATGCCGCCGAAAAAGTCGCAGATCGCCGGGCCTGCCTTCAGCGGCGGGCCATCGGCAGTGCCGGTGATGCTCATCACGCCAGACATTGCCTGCACGGTCAGATCCATGGCCGGATAGCTTGTATATGGCCCGGTCTTGCCGTAGCCCGAGCCCGAGGCATAGATGATGCGCGGGTTGCGGGCGCGCACGGTGTCGGGGCCAAGGCCCAGCCGCTCCATCACGCCGGGGGCGTAGTTTTCAACCAGCACATCGGCGCGGTCGATCAGTTCCAGCAAGATACGCTTTCCCTCCGGTGATTTGAGGTTCAGCGTGATCGCTTCCTTGTTGGCGTTGAGCAGGGCAAAGGGCAGCGCCGCCCCGCTGCGCGCGCCGCGTTTGCGCAGGTGTTCGCCATCGCGCGGCTCTACCTTGATCACCCGCGCACCCGCCATGGCGGCCAGAAAGGTCGCGTAAGGCCCGTTGTAGATCTGGGTGAGGTCCACGACCACAAGACCGTCCATCGGGCCCTTGTTCAGCGCGTCGGGTTTTTCAAAGGCGACGGTCTGTTTCATGTCACACACTCTTGCGCGCAGGCTGCGGGCGGGCGCGGTCTGCCGCCTTTTCCGGCTCGAAATGGGGAATGGCGTTCAGCAGGTCGCGCGTGTAGCCGGATTGCGGGTTGGTAAACAACGTGTGGTCGCCGGTTTCCTCGATCTTGCCCAGTCGCAGCACCACCACCTTTTCGCACATCATCCGTACCACGTTCAGATCATGGCTGACGAACAGGAAGGCCATGCCATCTTCACGCCGCAGCCGGTCCAGCAGGGTCAGGATGACCGCCTGCACCGACACATCAAGCGCGGCAGTCGGTTCGTCCAGCACTAGCAGGCGCGGCCGCACGGCGATGGCGCGCGCGATGCCGACGCGGGCTTTCTGGCCGCCCGAAAGCTGGTGCGGAAAGCGTGACAGAAGGTCTTCGGGCAAACCTGCCCGCGTGGCGGCCTCCAGCACACGGGCGCGCAACGCGGACCCGCCGTGCAGCCCTTCCAGCTTTTTCAGCGGGTCGGCGATGCAGTCAAAGGCCGAGAAGCGGGGGTTGAGGCTGTCATCGGGGTCCTGGAACACGATCTGGATATCGCGGCGTTCCGGCGCGCTGTGGAACGATCGCGCGGGCATCGCGCTGATGTCCTTGCCATCGAACAGGATCGTGCCGTCGCTGGGTTCCAGCAAGCGGCAGATGATGCGCGACAGCGTGCTTTTGCCGCTGCCGGACTCGCCCACAAGGCCAAGGCTGCCACCACGCGGTATGTCGAAGGACACATCATCCACGGCGGTGACCTGCTTGCCGAAATGCTTGAAGATGTTGCGCACCTGCAGGATCGGAGGGGCGTCGGCAGTGCCTGCCGGGAAGGGCACTGTCTTGCGTGCCGGGGGCGGCGGGTCGTCGGACAGGCGGCCCATATCCTCGATGGTGGAGTGCGGGGTGGGCGAGGCCGCGACCAGCCGCTGGGTATAGGGATGCTGCGGCGACAGGAAGATCGTCCGCGTCTCACCCCGTTCGACGATCAGGCCCTTCTCCATAACAACGATATCGTCGCAATACTGTGCCGCCAGACCCAGATCATGGGTGATCAGGATCATCGACATGTTGCGCTCTGCCGCGATCCGCGCCAGCAGGTCCATAACGGTCTTTTGCGTGGTGACATCAAGGCCGGTTGTGGGTTCATCGGCGATCAGCAGGTCGGGCTGGCAGGCGATGGCGATGGCGATCATGATGCGCTGGCACATGCCGCCCGACAATTCGTGCGGATACGCATCCAGTCGCTGTTCCGGGTCGCGGATCAAGACCGCTTTCAGCAGGTCCAGCGCCTGTTGGCGGGCCTCCTTCGCCGATACATCCCTGTGCGCGCGGATGGCGTCGGCAATTTGCAGGCCCACACTGCGGATCGGGTTCAGCGCCGCGCGCGGGTTCTGGAAGATCATCGACATCGCCGCGCCACGCAGCACGCGCAAATCGCGCTCCGGCACGCGGGTCACATCGGTGCCGTTGTACAGGATCTGGCCGCCGGTGATCTTGCCGGCTTTGGCCAGGAGCCGGGTGATGGCATAAGCGGTCACCGACTTGCCGCTGCCACTTTCGCCGACCAGACCCATGGTCTGGCCCCGGGCCAGATCCAGCGACACGCCATGCAGCGCCTCGACCAGACCATTGCGGGTGGAAAAGGTGACGCGCAGGTCGTTGATGGAAAGCAGATTGCTCATGTGCGCATCCTCGGGTCCAGAATATCCCGCAGCCCATCGCCCATCAGGTTGAAGCACAACACGGTCAGCATCAGCGCAAGGCCGGGAAAGGCGACCAGCCACCATTGCCCGGCGGTGATGAACCGCGCGCCTTCTGCAACCATGATGCCCCATTCCGGCGTCGGCGCGGTCACGCCCAGACCCAGAAACGACAGGCCCGCCGCGTTGATGATCGCCCAGCCCAGGTTGAGCGAGATCTGCACCGCCATCGCAGGCATGATGTTGGGGATCAGGTATTTCAGCACCACCGACAGGTCGCTGTGACCGCCTGCGCGTGCCGCCTCCACCCAGCCGGAATTGCGCCGGACGTTCACCTCGGCCCGGGCAAAGCGGATGTAGAAGGGCAGGTTGATAACGGCGGTGGCGATCACGATGTTCTGCACCGAATTGCCCAGCACCGCGACCAGCGCCATGGCCAGCACGAACAGTGGAAAGGCCATCAGCACATCGACGAACCGGCCCACGATCTTGTCGAGCAGGCCCCCGGCATAGCCGCAAAGCGCCCCGATCAGCGCGCCGATCGCAAAGGAGATGATCACAGCCGAGGCGGCGATCGACAGATCAAGCCGGGTGGCGACGATCAGACGGGAAAGGATATCGCGCCCCAGCTGATCGGTGCCGAACAGATGTGCGGCACTGGGGGGTTGCAGCGCGATCGAGACGTTGGACGCCAGCGGATCATAAGGCGTGATCCAGGGTGCCAGCACGGCGACGATGCACAAAAGACAGATGACGCCGATGGCTCCCGCTGTCACAGGATTGCCGCGCATGACCCAGACGGCGTGGGAGGCGGTGCTGCTGCTCATGTGATGCTCACCCGTGGGTCAACGATGCCGTAAAGGATGTCGACGACCAGATTGACCAGAACGAAGATGCCCGCCATCAGCAGCACAAAGCCCTGAACCGGGGCATAATCAGACGCCAGCAGCGCATCGAGTGTGTAGGACGCGACGCCCGGCCATGAAAACACCTTTTCCACCAGCACATTGGCACCCAGCATGGTCGAAAACACGATCCCCGCGATGGTCAGCACCGGCAGCAGCGCATTGCGCAGCGCATAGGTGATGATCACCCGGCCGTCGGGGATGCCAACCGAACGCGCGGTGCGCACGAATTCACTGCCCAGAACCGCCAGCATCGAGGCACGGGTCATTCGCGCCAGTGGGGCAAGGACGAACAGCGCCATGGTGCAGGCCGGCAGGATGATCTTGGACGCGGCCGAAAGCCAGCCTTGCCAGTCGCCGACAATGGCGAAATCAATCAGCAGATAGCCGGTGATCTCGGGCGGGATCGCGGTGAAGATATCAATGCGGCCGGTCGGGTCCGGCGCGATGCCCAGAAGGTAATAGAAGACAAAGATCAGCAAAAGGCCGGATACGAATGTCGGCATGCAGACGCCAAAGGTGCAGAGCAAGCGCACCAGATGATCCACCCATGATCCTGCTTTCAAGGCCGACAACACGCCCAGCGGGATGGCGACGCTGAGCGCGATGATCAGCGCGACGATGGTCAGTTCAAGCGAGGCGGGCAGGCGTTGCGCGATATCCTTGGTGACCGGCTGGCCGGTCAGCATCGACTTGCCCAGATCGCCCCGCGCCACATCGCGCAGATACAGCGCCAGCTGCACTGGCAGCGGCTTGTCCAGCCCCATCTGTTCGCGCAGGGCGTCGATTTCCTCCTGCCCGGCAGAGGGGCTAGAGGCGAAGAACACTGCCGGATCTCCCGGCAGCACCCGCATCAGGATGAAGGTGACCATAACGACCCCGAGAATTGCCGGGAGCGAGGAGATCAGGCGCCGCAATATGCGGCGCGAGACTGCTTGCAGGGCCATTACACGCGTTCCAGATCCCGGTAATCGACCTGCCGGTGAAAGCGGTAGGTGAAGCCTTCGACGGTGGGAGCCATGACGGCATCGAGATTGGCCTGATAGACCATGATCAAGGGCTGTTCTTCAGCCATGATCGCGATCATTTCCTTGCAGTATTCTTCATATTGCGCCTCATCGGTTTCGATCCGCGCAAGGGCGACCAGTTCTTCGATCCGGGTGTTTTTCCAGCTTGCCAGATTCCAACGCTGATCACGGGTGAAGTAGACCCAGAAGAAGTAGAAGGTTTCCGGCAGCCATGCATTGCCGGTATCAACATAGAACGGCAGAGTTTTTTCCGACTGCATGGTGGAAAGCTGCGCGTCGGGCACCTTGTTGATAGTGACGTTGATGCCGACCTTTGCCAGCGATTCCTTGAGCAGCGCGGCCATGGGTTCGGCAACGGCCGCATAGCCGATCGCGAAGGTGAAGGTGGTGTCAAAACCGTTGGGGAAGCCCGCCTCGGCCAGCAGGGTGCGCGCGCGGTCCAGATCGGTGCGGTTGGGCATTGGTTCGGGGAAATCCGAAGTGGGCGGCGTGCCGGTCCAGTCGGCCCCGAACAGCTTGCGCCCGCGCCCGAAGAGGGCGGCCTGGAACATATCCTCATAGGGCAGGGCGGCTGCGATGGCCTGACGCACCTTCACGTTGTCGAACGGCGGGATCTGGGTGTTCATCGAAATATGGGTGAAACCGTTGGTCTGCGGGTTCGACACGATCTTGGCGATGCCACGCTCGCGCAACGACGTCAGATCGCTGGCCTGCAGGTCGACCGCAAGATCGGCATCGCCGCGTTCGACTAGGTTGGCGCGGGTCGCCGGTTCCGGTACGGTCTGAATGATGACACGTTCGAAGCCGAGCGCCTTGTCCTCGCCACCACCGGACCAACTTTCGTTGCGCACAAGCACCACCTGCTCGCCCGGACGGAATGCCTCCACCTTGTAGGCCCCCGAGCCAGCGTGATTGGTCTTGAGCCATTCCAGCGCCCAAGGGTCTTCTTCGGTGGCATGTTCCTTTGCCACTTTCGAGTTGATCATGATGGCATAGGGCAGGCCCAGGTTGGCCAGCGCCAGCCGGTTCGCCTCGGGCAGGTTGATCTCGATCGTATCGGGGTCCACGATCACGAACTGGTCGGGGATGGTCATGCTGCCGCTCTGGAATTGCGACGGGGCCAGGGATTTTGCGGAAACCATACGGTCGAGCGACCATTTGATGTCTTCGGCCGTGACGGGCGTGCCATCATGCCATGTCGCATCGGCCCGCAGCTTGAAGGTCAGTTTCAGGCCGTCGGCGCTCCGCTCGACTGACTCTGCGAGTTCGGGGATGATGATGCTTTGGTCAAACACCCACTGATCGTTGACCTTTACCCGACCAAAACGGATCAGCCGGTCGTAAATGCTCATGCTCAGACCCGCGGATTCGCGCGATGCGCCGGGGATTGTCGGGTCCAGCGAGTTGACGTTGCCGCCCATAACATGGCGCAGGGTTGCCTCACGGCTTTGCGCAAAGGTCGGGAGGGCCAGGGTGGATGCAAGGCCAAGGGCGACGCTGCCGCCCAAATATGCCCGTCTGGTCAAGTTCATCATGATACCTCGTTTTGCTGTTGGGCTGATTTCTCTGACACTTTTCGTGTTTCTGGAAATGGTCGGTGGTTTGTGTCCTGACTTTCGGCTGCACGTATTTCAGGGTTTTACGGGACCGAAAGTCCTATTACAGAATCTCTGGTCGGTGATGCTTCGCGATCCCCATCTCCGATATGTAAAAACAGAGTAACAAGGGCGCATCACAGGGACAAATAAGATTGCGTGATGAACAGCCATAAGCGGCGGCCCCGCCCCTCGGCTCCAGAGGGTTTCAGAAAGCGCTTTGCCCCTCAACAGACTATATTTGCTGACGTTTCTTTCGGATCCGTCACTGCCGGCACTCGATCGGATGATGCCCGTTCCGATAGAAATACAACCATATAGTTCCTGGTAAAGGCGTGCGTCGTGGAACGCGGCCGGAGTCGCAAGAGAAAGTTCGACCGGCGGGTTGTTGTGCGAATAACGTCGTTGAACCCCATTTGTTAAATCGCGGAAGAATAATCGCTGCTGCGAGAGATATTCGATTCTTGTCGCAAGAAATATGCGCAACAATCCGCTGCCGGATTTAATAAGCGGCAAAATGCAAAACGCACTTTGCCGCTGGATCCTGTGAAAGGAAATGGTCTCGGACTCAGGTCCAGACATCGCTGTTTTCCGGATTGATCTGCCGCAGCGCTGCCGTCCAGGCCATATCATACCACGGCACCAGTTCGTCATGCCGGAACTGTTTTGCGGTATGCTCGCGAATTTCTTCCTCGGGGCACAGCACCAGCTCGGACCCGCCGGATTGCGCGGCGATCTGGGCTTCGCAGGCGCGTTCAAGAAAGTAGATGTGGTCGAACGCTTCCGGGATCGTCCGCCCACCGACCAGAAGGCCATGATTGCGCAGGATCATCGCGCGGTGGCTGGGCCCCAGATCATGCACCAGCCGGTCCCGCTCTTCCAGATTGAGCGCGATGCCTTCGTATTTGTGATAGGCGAGGTGACCGTAGAATTTCAGCGCATGCTGGCTCATCGGCAGCAACCCGTCCCTTTGTGCAGAAACGGCAATCCCGGCCTTGGTATGGGTGTGGACGATGCACATCAGGTCATCCCGGTTGGCGTGCAACGCCGAATGGATCACGAAGCCAGCCTCGTTCACCACCTGATCAGAAGCGGGATTGTCCACCTTCTTGCCGGTCAGGTCGATCTTGACCAGATCGGATGCGCGCATCTCATGGAACATGCGGCGGTAGTCGTTGATCAGAAAATGATGCTCGGCCCCCGGCAGGCGGGCCGAGATATGGGTGTAGATCAGATCGGTCCAGCGGTAATGTGCGACCAGCCGGTAAAGCGCCGCCAGATCGCAGCGGATATCCCATTCTTCGGGGCTGATTGTATCGGGGCGGTGTTGCTGTTTATCCATCGGGAGCCTTCGGGAAATGAGGGGTAGGCCTGCCTTTGTCTGATCAGGCGGCGGCCTTGCGCTGATCGGCGAAAGCGCCATCCAGCACAATACGGGTCAGGCGGCCCATTTCGGCGATCTCATCCTCGCTGATGATCAGGGCCGGGGAATAGGCGATCCGGTTTGCGGGCGTGGTGCGCAGGATGATGCCATTTGCCTCGGCGTGACGGTCGATCAGCTTGTTGATGCCGACATCGGGGGCAAAGCTGGTACGGCTTTCCTTGTCGGCGACAATCTCGATCCCGCCCAGCAGGCCGACGCCGGAGGCATCGCCGACCAGCGGATGATCGGTCAGGGACTTCAGCATTTCGACAAAGGGCGCTTCGAGTGATTTGACGCGCGAGACGATGTCGATCTCTTCATAGATCCGCAGAACCTCCAGCGCGACCGCCGAAGCCACCGGGTGGCCCGCATAGGTGAATCCGTGGACAAATGCGCCGATCCGGTCACTTTCGCCGGCCATCACGTCAAACACACGCTTGTTGATCAGCAGCGCCGAGATCGGCAACATGGCCGCCGACAACCCCTTGGCACAGGTGATCATGTCCGGGTGCAGCCCGCAGGTCTGGCTGCCCCACATGTTGCCGGTGCGTCCAAAGCCGCAGATCACCTCATCCGCGACAAACAGGATGTCATGTTTGCGCAGCAGGGCCTGCACCTTTTCGAAATAGCCTGCCGGAGGGGGCAGCGCACCCGCGTTGCCCTGAACCGGATCGGCAAAGAAGGCGGCAATGGTCTCGGGCCCCTCACGCAGGATCGTCGCCTCCAGCGAGTCGGCGAGACGTTGGGAGAACTGCTCTTCGGTCTCGCCCGGCTTTGCCATCCGGTAATAGTTCAGCGCGTCGGTGTGGATAAAGCCGTCGAACGGCAGGCCAAAGCTGCGATGATAGGCGGCATTGCCGGTCATCGAGATCGCCACGCAGGTGGAGCCGTGATAGCTGCCCATGCGGGTGATGATCTTGCGCTTTTCGGGCTTGCCGACGCCGTTCCAGTAATACCATGCCATCTTGACCGCGCTGTCATTCGCCTCGGACCCAGAGCATTGCAGCAGCACCTTTGACATCGGCACTGGCGCGAGTTCCAGCAGCTTTTCCGAAAGCTCGATCGCAGGCCCGTGCGAATAGCCCCGGAACAGCTGGAAATAGGGAAGGTTCTGCATTGCCTCATAGGCGACCTTGGCCACCCGTTCATTCTTGAACCCGAGCGAAGAACACCAGAGCGCTGCCCCGCTATCCAGGAACCGTTTGCCCGAGTCGTCGAAGACATAGACGCCTTCACCATGGGTGATGATGTTGGGCCCGGTGGTCAGGTGCTTTTTCAGGTTGGTCTGCGGATGGACGACCGAGGCGATATCGCGGTCATGAAGGGTCATGTTGAGCTTGTTCAAGGCGTTCTCTCCGCTTTGCGGTTCTGGTGATGCTGCCCGAGCCTAGACCGCGTGGCTTGATGCCGTGAAACGGCATTTGGGAATTCAGCCGTATCTGTCGGAGATGGCAGACGCCAGTATTTGGCCCCCGGGTTCGACGGTGGGTCAGAGATTCGCGTGATCGCTGGCCTGGATCAGGTGATCAAGCACAGCACGTTGCGTTGGGGCCAGATCCTTAAGCGCCCGCACGCAGATATGATGCTCGCGCTGCGCCCAGGCGTCGCCGATCGGCAGGGTCACAAGGCCAAGGCGTACAGCGAAAAGCCGGGCGGAACTTTCCGATACCACGCCTATAGCTAGTCCATGGCTGACAATGGCGCAGACCGTGTCATAGCCATCGGCAAACAGCCTGATCTTCAAGTATCGGTTCAGCGCAGATGCGGCACGGGTCAGCAGGGCCATCAGGGTGCCTTCGGTCGCCTGACCCACCACTTCGTAGTGCAGGATATGCTCCATCGACACCTCCTCACGCCGGGCCAGCGGGTGATCGGGGTGCACGACCAGCACCAGCGCATCGCGGAAGATGGGGCGGTGCCAAAGCTCGACCGGAGGCACATCGCCGACATAGATGCCGATATCGGCCGCATTCTGCCAGACCGCCCGCACCACAGCGGCATTGGCGCGTTCTTCCAGCACCAGCTGCACCGCCGGATGCGCCTCGACAAAGCGGGGCAGGATGCGGGGCACGAATTCCATCAGGGTGGTCTCGTTGGCGCTGATCACCACGCGCCCGCTGAGCCCCTTGCGGGTTGCCACCAGATCCGCCTCCAGCTGCCGGGCCTCGTGCAGCATGGCGCGGGCACGGCGCAGCACCATCATGCCCACATCTGTCACGCCCACGCCGCGCCGGTGCCTGATCAACAGCGGCGCACCGATCTCCTGTTCCAGCAGCTTGATCCGTTTGCTGACCGCCGAGGCGGCGATTCCGTTCAGCCGGGCGGCTTCAGCGATGCTTTCAAGATCAATAGCGGCGACAAACAAGCGCGCGGTCAGCAGGTCGAAATGGGCCAGTCCGCGGCTCATCCAGGTGTCCTTGTCTTGCGTTCAGACACCGCTTCTGGCGGGTGTCAGCGCCCTTCGAATACTGGCCTGCGTTTTTCGCGGAGCGCAAGCAAACCTTCGTCCCGGTCATGGCTGGTCTTGATCCGGGCGATATCGCGGCTGACGCAGGCGGCCTTTTCCGACGGGCCTTCGGGCAGGATGGCGGTGTTGACAAAGGATTTGAACAACTCCAACACCATCGGCGCGGCCGAGGCGATGCGGTCGGCCCATTCCAGAGCCAACGCAAGATGCTCACCCTGCGGCGCGACACGGTTCACAAAGCCGACCTCATAGGCGCGCTGTGCGGTCAGGTTTTCGCCCATGAACATCACCTCCATCGCGATCTTGTGCGGGATGCGGGCAGCAAGGCCCGCAATCATGCCGCCGGTAAATCCGCGGTATGCCTCGGGGTAGTAGAATTTGGTTGTATCCGAGGCGATGATCAGATCGGATTTCATCGCCATCACCATCGCCCCGCCAACACACCAGCCTGCAGGCGCCATGATCAGCGGTTTGGACAGCGCAAAGCCGATGCCGGGAATGCAGCGCCACAATTCGGGCAGATCACTGACATCCGCGCCGGAGCAAAACGACTCGCCCGCCCCGGTCAGCACCGCAACGCGCTGGTCCGACGCCTCGAACTCCTGAAATGCCGCTTGCAACTCGAATGCGGTCGCACTGTCGATCGCGTTCAGCCGGTCGGGTCGGTTGAGCGAGATCAGTGTGGTCTTGCCGTGGGTTTCGAAGATCAGGGGCATGCTGTGGCCTTTTCTGGGTCAGGGAAGGCGATCAAAGCGATTGTTCGATCACCAACCGCTTGGTGGTGTAGGATTCGATGCCCTCGCTGCCGCCTTCGCGACCGTAACCGCTGTCCTTGATGCCGCCGAACGGGGTTTCGGGGAAAGACACGGTCAGCCCGTTGATCGCGACCATGCCGGATTCGACACGACGTGACACGGAGGCCGCGCGATCCATCGACCGGGTGAAGGCATAGGCGGCCAGACCGTAGGGCAGACGGTTGGCCTCGGTCACCGCCTCATCGGTCGTGGCGAAGCGATTGATCAACGCGACCGGGCCAAAGGGTTCTTCATTCATGATCCGCGCCGACAGCGGCACTTCTGCAAGGACCGTGGGCGCAAAGAAGCTGCCACGGTTCTGAAGCCGCGCGCCGCCGGTCAACAACCGCGCACCCTGTTCCACGGCATCGCCGATCAGACCCTCCATCGCGGCGATGCGCTTTTCGTTCAGCACCGGCCCCATCTCAATTCCCGGTGCAAAGCCATCGCCCACTTTCAAAGCGGCGGTCACCTCGGCAAACCGGGCGGCAAACGCATCGAACACCGCGTCCTGCACGATGAACCGGGTGGGCGCGGTGCAGACCTGCCCGGCATTGCGGAACTTGACTTGAGCCGACAGGGTCGCGACTTTTTCCACATCGACATCATCGAACACGATCACCGGCGAATGACCGCCCAGTTCCATCGTCGACAGCTTCATGTTCTGCGCCGCCATCGCCGCCAGATGCTTGCCGACCGGGACCGAGCCGGTAAAGGTCAGCTTTCGGATGACGGGCGAGGTCAGGAGGTGGGTGGAAATCTGCGCCGGGTCGCCGAATACCAGATTGATCACGCCATCCGGCGCCCCTGCCTCGACAAAGGCACGCACGATTTCCACGGCGGTGCCAGGCACATCCTCTGCCGCTTTCAGGATGCAGGAACACCCTGCCGCCAACGATCCCGCAAGCTTGCGGGTAGGAGAAATCGCGGGAAAATTCCACGGCGCAAAGGCTGCAACCGGGCCTACCGGTTCCTGCACGGTATACAGCCGCATCTCGGGCCCGGAGGGCACGGTTTTGCCATAGGTGCGCCGCCCTTCCTGCGCGCCCCATTCGATCATGTCGGCGGCCTTCAGAACCTCACCCTTGGCCTCGGGGTAGGGTTTGCCCTGTTCCAGCGTCAGAATTTCGGCGATGCGTGCGGCGCGCTCGCGCACCAGTTCGGCAGCCCTTTGCAGGATGATGCCGCGCTTGGTCGGGCTGGTGTTGCGCCAGATCGCGAAGCCTTTGGCGGTGGAAGCCAGAGCTTCATCCAGATCTGCCAGCGTGGCATGGGGCAGTTGGCCGATCACCTCACCAGTGGCAGGGTTGAAGATGTGGGATGTCTTGCCCCCGGCCCCACCGCGCCAGATGCCGCCGATAAACAGGTTGATCTCGGTATAGCTGCGTTGGGTCATGCTCAGTGTCCTTGTTGGCGGCGGGCGGTCAAAGCGTGGTGAACTGGGGTGGGTCAAAGGCGGTGACGGGGGGCGGGTCGGTGACCGGGCCAGACAGTTGCACAAGACAGGTCTGTGCCGAACAGCCCTGCGACAGGCCGGAACAGCCGCTATCCAGCGTCAGCACATTCGGGTTGCCGTGTTTTTCCAGATCACTCCCAGGGTCGCGGTCATACCAGGCCCCGGTTGCCAGCCGTAAAACGCCGGGCATCACCACATCCGACACAATCGCCCCTGCAAGGCAGCGGCCACGATTGTTGGAGAGCAGCACCACATCACCCTGCGTGATCCCGCGCACTGCCGCGTCGTCGGGGTGGATATAAACCGGCTCGCGTCCGGCGATCTTGCCCGCGCGGCTCCAGTCGAAATGATCAAGCTGGCTGTGCAGGCGTCGTGTGGGCTGGTCGCTGAGCAGGTGCAGCGGATGGGTCTGCGCCGCTGCCGCGCCAAGCCATTCGGGTGGCTCCTGCCAGCAGACATGTCCGGGGCAATCGGCCAGATCAAAACCCGCAATCACCTGCGAGAACAGCTCGATCCGCCCGGATGGCGTGCCGAGCGGATGTGCTCTTGGATCGCGGCGGAATGCTTCCAGCATAGTGCCCGGCGCGTCGGGGGGAGGCAGGGCAATCAGCCCGTCTTGCCAGAACTGGTCAAAAGGTGGAACCGAAAGGCCCGCATCAACCCAATCAGCGCGCGTGGTGTCGTAGAGCGCGCGCAGCCAACCGTCCACGCTGCGCCCTTCGGTGAAATCAGCGTCGGTGTCCATCCGTTCGGCAAGGGCGGTGAAGATGGCGTAATCATCCTGCGCCAGACCGGGCGGGTCGAACACCCGGCGCATGGCCACCAAATGCCCTTCGCAGTTGGCAAAGGCGATGTCATCGCGTTCCAGACTGGTGGTAACCGGCAGAACGATATCGGCGTGTTTGGCCGTTGCGGTCCAGACTTGCTCGTGCACGACAATCGTTTCCGGCCTCTGCCATGCCTGCCGCAACCGGTTCAGATCCTGATGGTGGTGGAACGGGTTGCCCCCGGCCCAATAGACCAGCCGGATATCAGGATAGGTCCGGGTGTCGCCGTTGTAGGTAAAAACCGCGCCGGGGTTCAGCAACATGTCTGCGATCCGCGCCACCGGAATGAAGGCCTCCACCGGATTGTGCCCCTGCGACAGGGTCGGCCCGCGCAGTTTGCGTTCGGGGCTGCCGACGCTGTTGGTCATCCCGTAGCCGACGCCGAAGCCACCACCGGGCAAGCCGATCTGCCCCAGCATGGCGGCAAGCAGAACCAACCCCCAATAGGGCTGTTCGCCATGCGCTGCGCGTTGCAGCGACCATGCGGCGTTCATCATGGTGCGTTGCTGCGCCATCTCATGCGCCAACAGGCGGAGGCGCGCGGCAGGGACGCCGCAGATGGAGCTGGCCCAGGCTGGGGTTTTCGCAACGCCGTCGGTGTGGCCCAGCACATAATCCCGCACGACCGCGTAGCCAGTGGTGTGGCTGTCGAGAAACCCGGCATCCGCCAACCCTTCGGTTTCCAGCATGTGGGCGATGGCCAGCATCAGCGCCACATCGGTATTTGGGCGGATCGGGATCCATTCAACCTCGGCACCATCAAGACACAGGTTGTCGCGCACCGGACTGATGTTGATGAACCGGCATCCCGCCCGCTCCATCGCCGCCAACCCTTCGGCAACGCGATGATGCACCGCGCCGCCGGCGCTGACCTGTGTGTTCTTGACCGGCACCCCCCCGAACGCCACAAACAACTGCGTATGGGCCTGCATGACCGGCCATGAGGTGTGGGTGAACTCCAGTTCCGACATCGGGGCGACGATATGGCCCATGATCACCTGTGCCGCCGCGATCGAATAGGAATCGCGGTGCCGGACATAGCCGCCGATGCTGTTCAAAAATCGGTGGATCTGGCTTTGTGCGTGGTGGAACCGGCCCGCGCTGGACCAGCCATAAGACCCGCCGAAAATGGCCGCATTGCCATGCCGGTCACGCACCCGACCCAGTTCGCCCGCCACAAGATCAAGCGCTGTATCCCAGTCCACCTCGACAAAAGGCTCTTCGCCGCGCATTGGCGGGGCCGAGCCCGGCCCGCCGCGCAGCCAGCTTTCGCGGATTGCTGGGCATGTTACCCGGCACGCCGCCCGACTAGCAGCGATCTGGTGCAGGCCGATCCGGGAAGGATGCGGATCACCGGGAAGCGGGGAGAGTGACGGTTGCCCGTCCGCCCCCCCGTGCACTTGGTAGGTGCCCCAATGCGAGGTGGTGTATCGGCTCATGGCATCCTCGTCCCCGGCAGGCCCGGGCCGTTGCTGCCGATCCGGTATGTGATCAGGTGGCGCATGTCGCTTCCTTTGCTGCCTGCCTCGATAGCCGGGGCAGGACGGATCTGCGGGGCATCAGATCTGCCGCAGCGCGGTCAAGCGACACGGCTCTGGCTGTTCTCGACCGGGATATTCAGCAACAGCCCGCGCTGCGCCGTTACCCGTCCGATGGCCCCCGGTGGGATGAAATTGACGGTCACCGCCTCCTGCACCAGCGCCGGGCCGGGGATGGTGGTGCCGGGCAGGAGCTGTGTGCCGGCATAGATCGGGATATCGACCTGCCCGCCACATTCGCGGATCTCGCTGCGCGAGGTGCCTATCAGAGCTGCAGCGGCGGTTGGGATGAGAACCGATTCGGTTTCGACCTGCTCTCCGGTGGTTGGGCCCATCGCCTCCAGATTCCATTCGGTGAATTCCACCCGCTCGCCGGAGGACCGCACAGCATAATAGGTTTCGTGCAGCGCGTGGAACTTCTCCACCAGATCGGCAAGGTTGGCCTCGTCGAGCGTGGTGGTGGCGAAGGGAAGGGTGATCTGCCAGACCTGACCGGAATAGCGCGCCTCGACACTAAATTTCAGCTCACGCAGATCGACCGGAACGGCCATCCGGTCCAGGAAGGCCAGACCGTCATCGCGCAGCTTTTCTAGCAGGCCATTGACACCGTCAAAATCAAAGTCATGCGAATGGGTGAAAAGCGAGTGGGCAAAGCTCATCTTGATCGCCCCGGTCATGATGCCGTAGGCGCTGAGCACGCCCGCCGCCCGGGGGATCAGCACCTGACGGATGCCAAGCTCGCGCGCGATCGACCCGACATGCAGGCCGCCGGCCGCCCCGCCCGACACCAGGGTGAAGTTACGCGGATCAACGCCGCGCTTGATGGTAATGTCCTGAATTGCCGACACCATGTTCTGCTCTGCCACCATGCAGATCAGGTTCGCCGCTTCTTGCAGACCCATCCCCAACGGCTCTGCAATCTGCTCGCGGATCACCCGTTCGGCGGCGGCCACATCCAGATCGAACTGCTTGTTGGCAAAGGTCTGCGGCAGCATGAAGCCGCGTACCAGATTGGCATCTGTCACCGTGGGCCGATTGCCGCCCCGGCCATAGCAGGCGGGACCGGGAAAGGCCCCCGCACTTTCCGGGCCGACATGGATGAAGCCGCCCGCGTCGATCCAGGCGATGGACCCGCCGCCCGCGCCGATTGTTTTGACCTCGACCGACGGCACCCCGAACATATGGTCGCCGATCATGCCCTCGCGGTGCATGGGGGTGTTCCAACCGACGCTGACGCTCACCTCGAAACTGGTGCCGCCCATATCGGTGGTCAGGATATTGCCGACCTCTACTCCTTCGGACCGTGCCAGGCGACACCCGGCCTGTGGTGCCGCCGAAGGGCCCGACAGGCAGAGCGAAATCGGGCGCTGCACGATCTCCGTCGGCGAGGTGCGCCCGCCGCTGCTGGTGATGAAGGTTAACACGCCACGGAAGCCCGCATCTGTAAGCATCGTGTCGATCTCGTTGATCCGGGCCTGAACCAGCGGTTTCAGCGAAGCGTCGATTGCGGCGGCCGATGTGCGACGGTACTCACGCACCGACGGGTTGACCTCATGGCCAAGGCTGAAGGGCACGTCCGGCATTTCTTCGGCGATGATTTCGCCGATGCGCTTTTCATGCGCGGAATTGGCGATGGACCAGATAAGCGATACGGCAATGGCCTCAACCTCATCCTCGCGGAACTGGGCGAGGGCTTTACGCACAGCCTTTTCATCAAGTGGCTTTTCAATGCCACCTTCGGAATTTACCCGCTCCGGTATACCGATTGTCAGATAGCGCGGAATATAAGGGGCAGGGTAATCTACATAGAAGTCATAGGAATCCGGTTTGCCGCCCTCGCGGATTAAAAGTGTATCGCGGAAGCCTTCGGTGCAAAGAAGTCCGGTTTTGGCCTGCCGACCTTCGAGAATGGCGTTTGTGGCGATTGTGGTGCCGCAAGCAAAGGATTCGCAGTCTTGCAGGAAATTGTCGGTGCTGATTCCCAAAGTCTGCGCAATCATGGTCACACCATTCAGAATTCCGCGTGATATATTCTGGGGAATGGTCGAGGTTTTGAAGATTTCAATTTTGGTCCGGCCGGTTCTCAGAACCAGATCGGTGAAAGTGCCACCAACATCGGCGGAAAGCTCATAAGCCATCGGTGCGGCCTTTCTCAGGATGCGAATTCGGGTTTTAGGGCAACAGGCGTGCGGGCGCGCATCTGTTCGCGAAAGGCTTTGGTCGCGTCAGGATCTGCACGGAAGGTGGAGCCCTTCCGGTGCAGAACCACACCGAACACCTTTTGCGCGCGTTCGGCGCTGATCCAGCCCTCTTGTGTGTCATGCGCAACGCGGTCGGGGCTGCGATCCAGCGGGTCACCATATCCGCCACCGCCCGATGCCCGCGAGACCAGCTTTTCGCCGGTGTTCAGCACCACGTCGAATGAGTTGGCAAGTGTATGGCGTGCGCCGGTCCGGCTTTCCCACAGCACATCGTTGGCACCGCCCGATTTGCCGCCCGCCACGCCGAAGGGGGGGAAGTCATGCCCGGCGGCGTTGCCTGTGTAACGGATGCCGTCGGTCCGACTGCGGAACACGCAGACCGCGCCGGGGGCGCCGCAGAACTCGCCCGCGCCACCACTGTCAACGCCGATTTCCAGCCGCTCGACCAGCACCGGCTGCTGCTGCTCCACCACCTCGACGCTGGATTGCCACAACTGCCCCATCGACCCGCTGCCGCCATGCGTGAACCAGCCGTCATGGCCCTGCAACCCCGGCCCGCCCCAGTATCCCATGATGATCTGGTTGACGAACCGCTCGCCGCCCCGCCGCGGATCGGTTCCACTGACTACCGGGCAAGAGGCGGGCATCCCCAGAGTGCCACAGGCACTGCCAAGGCCCTTTTTCAGATCGGCAAAGGCTGAACGGACCAAAGGACCCAGCAATTGCGTCAGGTTGGTCGTTGCACAGGAGGTGGCGGCCGGAAACTTCGGCCGCCCAATTGCCGCCCCTTCGCGGCTGAGAATATGGATGCGGCTATAGGCGCCCGTGCTGCGCGGAACGTCGGGGCCGAGCACGGTCAGCACCGCTGTAAGGCAGGTGGCGCGCATAGTCGCTTCTGTCAGGTTGATGCCAAGGGGCAGGTTGTCGACGTTGTCGGTCAGATCCACCGTGATCGTGCCCGCTTCGGAATCTACCTCCACCGTTGCGCGGACGGGGATGCCGTCGGGGTGCAGATCGGTTTCGGAGTCGTAGCGCGCCTCGCGCGTCACCCTGCCTGCGGGCAGTTTGCGGATCGCTTCCACCGCCATGGTTTCGGCATAGGTCTGGAACTGTTTCAAGAACCGCCGCACCACATCGACACCATGTGCGGCGCAGATCTTCTGCATGCCGATCTCGCCGGTGCGCACGGCGGCCAGCGTCGCCAGATAGTCGCCATAGAACTGTTCCGGCGCCCGGATATTTGCCTTGCAGATATCCACCACTTCGGAAATGTCGGCATTGTCGCGCTGGATCCGGACGCAGGGCAGTTTCAGCCCCTCTTCATAGACGTCGCGCGACAGCGGACCGTAGGTTGTCGGCGTGGGAAAGCCGATATCGCCAAGATGGGCGCGCGCGATTGCATAGAAGATCACCTCGCCTTCAAAGAACACCGGCGAGCAGAGTGTGAAATCGCCGCAATGGGTATTGCCGTGATATCCGCTGTTGTTTGCAAAGCAATCACCCGGATGGATATCGTTACCAAACTTTGCGGAAATCGCCTTTGGAATAAGGTCAATAGCGCCCACATGAACGGGAAGCCCCAATGCCGTGCTGACTGTCTGGAAATCGCTGTCGGTGACACTGCAGGAAAAGTCCATGGCGGTATTCAGAACACCAGACCGGCCGGTCCGGAACAGCGTATTGATCATGTCGCGGATAACCGCTTCGATCTGGCGTCGCAAGACTACCATTGTAAACATATCCACGACAGGTTCATCTGTGCGGGCAGCTGTGTCGCTCATCAGGGGCTCTCCAATAAATGCCGGGCGCGCAATCCATCCGATATTGCAACTTGGCAGAGGCATGATGTGACGATGTCATAGGGGGATGGTGGGCACCAGAAACTTTAATTTATCCAGGCTCTTCAGATTCTTTTATATGCCCTGCCCCGGTGACGACGGCGCAGGGTGCGTCGGCGCGGGCGGGATCCCGGGGCTGGACGGCAGCAGTGCGCCCGCGGGTGCCAGCCTGTTCGATCCGCGCCCCACAATCCGGTTGGACGGTGTCATGGCACCCTGAAGCATGATGCTGCCGGATCTTCACCAGATTCTGTCACGCTGCGGTCATCCTTTGGATTGCGCGCAAGCTGCCGCTCAGTCGATCCGGGCCTGCACGGCAATTTCCACAAGAATACTCTCATGAGCCAGATTGGCCTCGACAGTCGCGCGGGCCGGCAGATGCTCCGGATCGTCCCAGACGGTATTCATGTCGGCAAAGTCCTTCACGCAATGCTTGAGCCAGACCTGCGCGAACAGGATCTTCGTCCTGTCGGTCCCTGCGATTGCCAGCAGCCGGTCAATCTTTGCCAGCACTTCCCTGGTCTGGCCCTGCACGTCCTGGGTGCGGTCTGTCGCCGTCTGCCCGGTCAGATAGGCGATTGAACGAACCCGCTGACGCGGGAGTGGTGTCAGTGTTGGCGGGAATGGCCTCCTGATGGGAAGATTTGGTTGCTCAAGACCAACCTTTTATCAGGAGACGATCCCATGACTGATGCCA
>JBKBKR010000008.1:0-177339 GCA_046296515.1 Paracoccaceae bacterium
CGGGGCGGGCCGAGGCAGAGCAAGGAACGACATCATGACAACGCTTCTGGGGCGTCGTGCCCGCAATTTCGTTTGTCTGGTGGCATTTATCGTGGTGGCGGCCTGTTCGTCCCCGCAGCCGTCAGGTGCAGCCCCTTATGCCGCGATTGTGCAGGATGCCCGGACGGGTGAAGTCCTGTTCGCCGAAAATGCCGATACGCGGTTGCACCCGGCCTCGCTGACCAAGATGCTGACGCTGTATATCGCCTTTGAGGAAATCCAGCGCGGACGGCTTTCACTGGATACCATGGTGACGGTGACCGCCAATGCCGCGTCAAAACCGCCATCGAAACTGGGGCTGCGGACCGGGCAGAAAATCGCCGTGCGCCATCTGATCCGGGCGGCAGCTGTGCGGTCGGCCAATGACGCGGCCTCGGCGCTTGGCGACCATATCGGCGGGTCCGAGGCCGGGTTTGCCAAGCGGATGGACGCGACGGCCAAGGCGATCGGGATGCGCAATTCCACCTTCAAGAACGCAAACGGGCTGACCGCCAACGGGCATCTGTCGACCGCGCGCGACATGAACACGCTGGGGCGGCGGCTGTTTTACGATTACCCGCAATATTACAACCTGTTCTCACGCCGGTCCGCCGATGCCGGGGTGGCGCAGGTCAACAACACCAACAGCCGGTTTCTGGATGCCTATCGCGGTGCCGACGGGATCAAGACCGGGTTCACCAATGCCGCCGGGTTCAACCTGACCGCTTCGGCCGAGCGCGGCAATGTGCGGATCATCGCCACGGTGTTCGGCGGGGCCTCGACAGCGGCGCGCAATGCCAAGGTGGCGCAACTGCTGGATATCGGGTTCAAGAAGGCGCCGGCGAATGCACCGACCAACGTGCCGCAGGCGCCCAGCTATTCGGCGGATGTGGAGGCTGTGCTGATGGCCGAAGCGGACGGATTGCCCGAAGTGGCCGGCGGCGCGGGCAAGACACTCCGCCTGCAGACGGCGGTGGCGAAATCGCCGCGCCCGGTGACGCGCCCCGATGCGGGCAAGATCGCCGCGACCGAGGTGGCCGTGGCCGCGATCGAGGACAGTATCGCGGCGGCCCTGGCCGAAGCGGTGGGCGCTGCGCCGCCGCCCGGAACACTGGAGGCGCAGGCCGTGGCCATGGCCGGGGCACCCGCCATTGCCGCCCCGCCCGCGCGGCCAGAGACGCTGGTGGCAGCGGTAGCACCGGAGATTGCCCCCGAGATTGCCCCGCAAGAGCCTGCCGCCATGGTGGTCGCTGCTGCCCCGGAACCGGGGACGCTGGAGGCGCAAGCCATGGCTTTGGCTGCGGAACCGACGCATGACGCACAGGCCGCGCAGTTTGCCTCTGCCCTGCCCGGCGATGAACTGATCGTTTCTGACCCGATGCAGCTGGCGGCGGTAATTGCGCCTGCAGCCCCGGCCCCGCCAAAGCGCAATGCTCCGATCTTTGATCGCGCGGCCGAAGCACCCCAGGCGCGGGCAGTGGAGGAGCCGGTGGTGATCCGCCTGTCCACATCAAGCGCGCGGCATTGGGGCGTGCATCTGGGCAAGTTCAACACCCGCTCTGCGGCCGAACGGTTGCTGCTGAAAACCCAGCTGGCCGAAAGTGCCACGCTGAATGACGGGTTGCGCAAGGTGGTGCAGCGGGCTGGTGGCTATGACGCCAATTTCATGGGGCTGACGCAGGATCAGGCAGACCTTGCCTGCCGCCGGTTGCAGGCCCGTGCGGTGCAATGCTTTGCCATCGGGCCATGAGTCATGAGCGGGTTCGTGTTTGCCCCCCCCGCCCCGGTCAGTCTGGCGGTTTCCGGCAGCACTGACCGCTTTCCGGTGCGGCGGATCTTCTGCGTCGGGCGCAATTATGCCGAACATGCCCGCGAGATGGGGCATGATCCGCAGGCCGAGCCGCCGTTTTTCTTCACCAAGCCCGCCGATGCGGTGGTGGCAGGTGGCAGCACCATTCCCTATCCGTCGGCAACGGCGGATTTCCACCATGAGGCCGAGCTGGTGGTGGCCTTGGGTGGTGGCGGTTTCATGGTGCCCGAGGATCAGGCCGACACTCTGATCTGGGGGCATGCAGCGGGCAATGACCTGACCCGGCGCGATCTGCAGGCGCAGGCCAAGGCGGCGCGCAGGCCCTGGGATATGGCGAAGGGGTTTGACCGATCTGCCGTGGTCGGGCCCTTGCGGCCCGGCCCGGTGGATGGGGCGGCAGTGATCCGCTGCACGGTCGATGGCGAGGTGCGGCAAGAGGCGCGGGTATCAGATATGATCTGGCCGGTGCCTGCGATCATCGCTTACCTGTCGCGGCTGGTCGAACTGGCCCCCGGCGATCTGATCATGACAGGCACCCCGGCAGGCGTCGGCCCGCTGGAGCGCGGGCAGCTTTGCGCGGTGACGATCGACGGGCTGGACCCGGCGGTGGTCACGATTTCCTAGGGTTCGGGTTTGTCGGGCTTTGGCTTGTCGTCATATTCCTTGGTCAGGATACGGTTGGCATCGCCCTCGGGGTCATCAAATTGCTTGGTACGCATTGCCCAGAAGAACGCGGCAAGGCCAAGACCGCCAAGCAGCAGCGAGGCCGGGATGAGCAGGCCGAGAACCTCCATTATTTCAGCCTCAGCGCGTTGAGCGAGACGGTGATTGACGACAGCGACATCGCGAGCGCCGCCGCCAGCGGGGTGGCGAGGCCAACCAGCGCCAAGGGCACGGCAACCACATTGTAAAGCGCCGAGATGCCGAAGTTTTCCTGAATACGCTTGGTCGCTTGCCCCGCGATGCGGACGGCATCGGCGATGGGTGACATATCCTGCCCCAGAAGCACGATATCAGAGGCCACCCGCGCCGCATCCAGCGCCGAGGCGGGGGAGATCGAGACATGGGCAGAGGCGAGCGCTGCCGTGTCGTTCAGCCCGTCTCCGACCATCAGCACCTTGTGGCCCTGTGCGGTCAGCCTTGCCACGGTCTGCGCCTTTTCGGCAGGCAGCGCGCCGGCGGTCCAGTCCCTGATGCCAAGCCGGTCGGCCAGTTCGCGCACGGCACCGGGGGCGTCGCCGGAGATCAGTTTGATGGTCTTGCCCTGCGCTTTCAGTGCCGCGACGGCGGTTTCGGCGCCGGGGCGCAGGCGGTCGGCGAAGGTGAAGGCGCGCGCGGGGCCGGTGCCGGTGCACAGGTAGGTCGCGGTCACATCCAGCCCCTGCCCGCCGCACCATTCGGCGCGGCCAAGGCGGACTTTTGTGCCTTTCCAGATGCCTTCGATGCCGTAGCCGGGCACCTCGCGGATATCCTCGACCCGTTCGGGACGCAGGCCCGCGCGGCGCGCGGCATCGGCCAGTGAGATGGCCAGCGGGTGCGACGAGGCCCCGGCGAGTGCATAGGCGACTTCGGTGGCGCTGCGCGGGTGGGTCGCCATGTTGGTCGGTTCCGGCGCGCCCATGGTCAGCGTGCCGGTCTTGTCGAACACCACGGTATCCACCTCGGCCAGACGCTCCAGCGCGGTGCCCTGCTTGATCAGCAGGCCCTTGCGGAACAGGCGACCAGAGGCGGAGGTGACCACGGCGGGCACGGCAAGGCCAAGCGCGCAGGGGCAGGTTATAATGAGGACGGCGGCGGAGATGTTGATCGCATAGCGGAGATCGCCGCCGGTTTTCCACATCCAGAAGCCGAAGGCAGCGAAGGACAGGATATGGACCAGCGGCGAGTAGAGGGCAGCGGCGCGTTCGGCGAGGCTGGTGTATTTGGTGCGGGCGGATTCGGCGACCGCCACCAGATCGGCCATGCGGTGCAAGCTGCTGTCCTTGCCCGCCGCCGTCACCCGCAGGGTCAGCGGGCCGGTCAGGTTCACCTCCCCCGCCGAGACCACGGAGCCAACACCGGCATAAACGGGAAGCGATTCGCCGGTCAGGAGCGAGCGGTCGAGTTCCGAGGTGCCATCGGTCACCACACCATCCACCGGCATCCGGCCACCGGGGCGGACCCGGACCAGATCGCCGATCGCAACCTCGGTGATGCTGACCACCGATTCCACCCCGTCGCGCAGGACGGTGGCGCGCGGCACTTCCAGTGCGGCCAGCTCTTCGGCGGCGGAGCGGGCGACGGCGCGGGTGCGGTGATCGAGATAGCGGCCCAGAAGAAGGAAGAAGGTGAGCATCACGGCGGCATCGAAATAGACGTGATGGCCGGACATCCAGGTTTCAAACAGCGAGATCGAGGAGGCGAGGATCAGCGCCAGGCTGATCGGCACATCCATGCCAAGCCGGCCCGCGCGCAAAGACCGCCAAGCGGATTTGAAGAAGGGCTGGCCGGAGAACACCACTGTCGGCAGGGCGATGGTGGCGGAAATCCAGTGGAACATGTCACGGGTGGCATCGGTCGCGCCGGACCAGACCGCGACCGACAACAGCATGATGTTCATCATGGAAAAGAACGCAACCCCCAGCCGCATCAGCAGATCGCGGCCCTGACGGTCGGTTTCGGTGCTGGACAGAAGGCCGGGGTCCAGCTCATGCGCCTCATAGCCCGCTGATGCCGCGGCGGCGATCAGGGTGTCGGCGGTGACCGAAGGCTCCGCCTCGACGCTGATGCGCTTGAGCGTCAGGTTCAGCCGGGCAGAGGTGACGCCGGGAACGGCGGTCATCGCCTGTTCAAGGCTGGAGATGCAGACCGCGCAATGCGCCAGCGGCACCGACAGCATCAGGCGGGCAGAGGTGGGCTGCGCCATCTGGGCCAGGCGCTCCGCCGAAGGGGCCGCGACACAGGCCGGGCAGGCCGACAGGCTGGCGCGCATCGGTTCGGGCTGGTTCAGGGGGCCTGCGGCGAGGGTCATGGGATCAGCCTTTCACCATGATGCTGACGCGCTGCGAGAACAGAGTGCCATCGGCGGCGCGAGCTTCGACCCGCAAAAGCCATTTGCCGGGTTCCAGATCAATCGGCGTGGTCCAGAGGTTGGCGGCATAGGTGAAATCGGGCGTCTGGTCATCGCGCGCGGCGGTGGAGCGACCGACCAGCACCGTCAGGTCGGTAAGGCTGGCGGGCTGGCCCTCGGCATCGGTGAACGCCAGATAGAGTCTACGGTCAGCGGCATCATATTCCGGCGTCATCGTCCAGCCCAGGTCTTCCTGCGCTGTGCGGATCGTGTCGAACTTCTGGCTGGCGACGTAGGAGTTCTTGACCTCCAGCCCCGGGAAGGTGCTGACGGCCTTGTAGGCCATAAGGAAGTTTACCGCGATGATGACGCCAAAGAAGCTGACCATGACAATGGCCATCTTGCGGCCGGTGAATTCCGACATCTAATCGTCCTTTCCGTTGAACACGGTATCATGATGGACCCGGTTCGTCGTGCCCAACTCCTCGAACCACATCCTGATTTGCGTGCGGTCGATCGTGGCGGGCGTGGAGCCGCGTGGGGCGTTGAGATAGACCCGCTGCGACAGGGTTTCATTGGCATTGACGGTGACCGAAGGGCCCGACAGCCCCTCCAGCTCCAGCGCGAGGCCGGAGTCGAAGGGCACCGAAAGGGTGAACACCGCATCCGCGCCCTGCTTGTTGCGCAGGCGCACGTCATAGGCGTTGCGGATGGTGCCATCAGACAGGGTGACAAAGGTGGGGTTGCGCACCGGCGTTACGTTGACATCAATCGGCGAGCGCAAGAACAGCGCCACGATCAGCCCGACGCCGACCCCGGCCCAGAGCACGGTATACAGGATGGTGCGCGGGCGGAACACGTGGGCCCACACCGATTTGGCCTTTGCCCCGGCGCGTTCGGCGGTTTCATCCGTCAGCGCCAGATAGCCGATCAGGTCACGCGGGCGGCCGATCTTGTCCATGGTGTCGTTGCAGGCGTCGATGCACAGCCCGCAGGTGATGCAGGCCAGCTGCTGGCCGTCGCGGATGTCGATGCCCATCGGGCAGACGTTGACGCAGGCCATGCAGTCGATGCAGTCGCCCTGCCCTGCCGCGATCTCGCCCTTGTGCAGCTTGCCGCGCGGTTCGCCGCGCCAGTCACGATAACCGATGGTGAGGGTGTCCTCATCCATCATCGCGGCCTGGATGCGCGGCCATGGGCAGGCGTAGATGCAGATCTGTTCGCGGGCGAAGCCGCCAAAGGCAAAGGTGGTGGCGGTCAGGAACAGGATGGTGAGATAGGCCACGGGACTGGCCTGCCCGGTGAACAGGTCAACCAGCAGCGTCGGCGCATCGGTGAAATAGAACACCCAGGCACCGCCAGTTGCCATGGCGATCAGGAACCATGCCGCCCATTTTACGGCGCGTTTGCGGATCTTCTCGCCATCCCAGCTTTTGCGGTGCAAGCGGATGCGGGCGTTGCGATCGCCCTCGACCCAGCGTTCGACCAGAATGAACAGATCGGTCCAGACGGTTTGCGGGCAGGCATAGCCGCACCAGACCCGTCCGGCGGCCGAGGTGAACAGGAACAGGCCAAGACCCGCCATGACCAGCAGGCCAGCGACGAAATAGAATTCATGCGGCCAGATCTCGATCATGAAGAAGAAGAACCGGCGGTGGGCGAGGTCGAGCAGAACCGCCTGATCGGGCAGGCTGGGGCCCCGGTCCCACCTGATCCACGGGGTGACGTAGTAGATCCCCAGCATCAGCGCCAGAAGCCACCATTTCAGGGTGCGGAATGTGCCATAGACGCGGCGCGGAAAAATCGGTTCACGCGCGGCATAAAGGCTGGGGGGTTCGGTGGCTTCTGGGGTGCTCACGAAGTGGCTCCGATCTTGGCGTATTCGGGTCTTGCTACGCCCTGGCGTCTGGCAGGACATTGACCTGTATCAAAATGCGCGTCTCAGATGCAGGTTTCGATGTGGCAGATGGGCGCGGAGGGGCTTGAAATATCAGGAAATCAGGGAGGAGTGACGGAACGCCGCATCGGGTCGGATGCGGCTGTCGGGGGCGATTGCGCCCGGTGTCGCTGAGGGAAAAGACCCCGGACAGGGATGGCCCTGTCCGGGGGTATGCCACTGGTTACTGACCACCACCGCGACTGTGGACATAGAGCGCCACAGCGCGGATCTCGTCTTCGGTCAGCTTGTCGTTCCAGCCGGGCATCACGCCGAACCGGGCGTTGACGACCGAATAGGTTATCGCATCACGCGAGCCGCCATAAAGCCAGATTGCATCGGCCAGATTCGGCGCGCCCTGATTGATGTCGCCCGAGCCGTCTTCCATGTGACAGGCAGAACAGTTGTCGAGATAGACCGCTTCGCCATCCGCAGCGAGGGCGGCGTCATGCTCCTGTCCCGAGAGTTTCAGGACATATTCCACCACTTCGGCGATCTGCGGACGTTCCAGGATCTGATCCGCCCCGAAACGCGGCATCTCGGAATAGCGGGCCTCGGGGTGGGTGGTGTTGCGGATACCGTGGGTGATGGTGGTCTGGATGCTCTCGATATCACCGCCCCAGAGCCAGTCATCATCCAGGAGGCTGGGATAGCCCTTGCCCGCAATCCCGTTGGCACCCGAGCCGTGGCAGGTGGTGCAATTGGTGCGGAACACGGCGGCCCCGGCGTTCTGGGCAAAGGACATGAGGTCGGGGTCTTGCGACACCGTCGTCATGTCCGCCTCGACCAGACGGGTCTTGATGGCGCTGTTGGCGTCATCAAACCGTTTGATCTCGGTCACCACATCAGCTCGGGTCGATGCGCCGAGCAGGCCCGGTGTGGCCCCGTTGATCAAAGGCCAGGCCGGATAGGCGATGGTGTAGCCGATGCCCCAGACGATGGTGGCATAGAATACCCAGACCCACCAGCGCGGCATCGGGTTGTCGAGTTCCTCGATCCCGTCCCAGACGTGGCCGGTGGTCGGCACTTCACCCGGTTTTTGCGTTACTTTCTTGGCGCACATGCTGTCACGCCTCCTTCACGTGGGGTTTGGGGTCATCCGCTGCGGCGGGCTTTTTGTCGTTGCGAAAGATGGAGTTGGCCACTTCGTCATGCACCTTGCGGCTGCCGGGGCGGAAGGCCCAGACAACGACGCCAAGGAAGATGAGAAACAGCGACAACAAGGCCCAACTGTCGGCAAATTCACGCAGAAAGCTGTAGGTTTCCATGTCGCCCCCCCTAGCGGCTTGCGTCGGGCGTGAAGGTCGAGAAATCGACCATCGTGCCCAGGACTTGCATATAGGCGATCAGCGCATCGGCTTCGGTCAGCTGGGGCTGGCCGTCGAAGTTGCGCACGTTCACATCGGCCCCGTTCGGCACCCCTGCCGCGCCATAGCGTGATTGCAGGCCGGAACTGTCGGCGTTCGGATCGGCTTGCGCGGCGAAATCGGCGCGCGCGTTGTCGATCATCTCTTGCGTGTAAGGCACGCCGACCATTGCGTGGGTTTTCACCACAGCCTCGATATACTTTCCGTCGATCTCGCGGTTGAACAGGAAGCCATAGGGCGGCATCAGCGATTCAGGCACCACCGATTTGGCGTCGGTGAAGTGATCCTGATGCCATTCGTCGGAATAGCGCCCGCCGACCCGGGCCAGATCCGGCCCGGTGCGTTTCGACCCCCATTGGAACGGGTGGTCATACATCGACTCGGCTGCCAGCGAGTAATGGCCATAGCGTTCCACCTCGTCGCGCATCGGGCGGATCATCTGGCTGTGGCAGTTGTAGCAGCCTTCGCGGATGTAAATGTCACGCCCGGTCAGTTCCAGCGGCGTATAGGGGCGGACCCCTTCGACTTTTTCGATCGTGTTCTCAAGATAGAACAGCGGAACGATCTGGACCAGACCGCCGATGGACACAACCAGCAGGCTGAGCACCATCAGAAGCGTGGCATGGGTTTCGATTGCTTTGTGTTTGTCAAGAAAAGCCATTGTCCTGCCCTCCGGTCATTCAGCAGGAACAGCCGCATGTGACGTCACCCTTGAGGGCAGCGCACGCACAGTCATCCACAGGTTGTAGCACATGATGAGAGCACCCGAGAGGAAAAGAAGGCCCCCCAGCATCCGCACCACATTCATCGGGTATTTGGCGGCAACGGTATCGGCAAACGCGTTCACCAGATAGCCGTTGGCATCGACTTCGCGCCACATCAGGCCTTCCATGATGCCCGACACCCACATGGCGGAGGCGTAAAGCACGATGCCGATCGTGGCGAGCCAGAAGTGCCAGCTGACCAGCTTCAGGCTGTAAAGCCGTTCGCGGTTCCACAGGCGTGGGGTCAGGAAGTAAAGCGCGCCGAAAGTGATCATGCCGTTCCAGCCAAGCGCGCCGGAGTGGACATGGCCGATAGTCCAGTCGGTGTAGTGCGACAGCGAGTTCACGGCCTTGATGCTCATCATCGGGCCTTCGAATGTGCTCATGCCGTAGAAGCCGATGGAGACCACCATCATGCGGATCACCGGGTCGGTGCGCAGTTTGTCCCATGCACCCGAGAGCGTCATCAGACCGTTGATCATGCCGCCCCAGCTTGGCATCCACAGGATGACCGAGAACACCATGCCCAGCGTCGAGGCCCAGTCGGGCAGCGCGGTATAGTGCAGGTGGTGCGGGCCGGCCCAGATATAGAGGAAGATCAGCGCCCAGAAGTGGATGATCGACAGCTTGTAGCTGTAGACCGGGCGTTCGGCCTGTTTCGGCACGAAGTAATACATCATGCCGAGGAAGCCGGCGGTCAGGAAAAAGCCCACCGCGTTGTGGCCATACCACCACTGGATCATCGCATCCTGCACGCCAGCGGTGACCTGCACCGATTGCGAGCTGAAGAACGATACCGGGATCGCCATGTTGTTCACAAGGTGCAGCATGGCGATGGTGATGATCATCGCCAGCAGGAACCAGTTGGCCACATAGATGTGGGGTTCCTTTCGCTTCATCAGCGTGCCGGCAAAGACGGCAAGGAAAGCGACCCAGACCACGGTGATCAGGATATCGACATACCAGACGGGTTCAGCATATTCCTTGGACTGCGTGGCCCCGAGGATATAGCCCGATGCGGCCAGCACGATGACCAGTTGCCAGCCCCAGAACACGAACCAGCCGAGGTTGCCGCCCCACAGCCGCACCGCACTGGTGCGCTGCACGATGTAGAACGATGACATGATCAGGGCGTTGCCGCCAAAGGCAAAGATCACCGCGCTGGTGTGCAGCGGGCGCAGGCGGCCGAAGTTGCCGATGCCTTGCAATGCCTCGAAATTGAGCCAGGGCCAGGCGAGCTGGCTGGCGATGACAACCCCGACCAGAAAGCCGACGATACCCCAGAACGCGGTGGCGATCACGCCTGCGCGCACCACCCCGTCCATATATTCATTCTTGTTGACGGTCTTCACCTCGCCCACGCCGCGCAGCACCACCAGAAAGGTGATACCGGCTGCAAGCATGACGGTGACCGCATTGACCATATAGGCCAGGTCCCAGGCGTAATTGGCTGCAATCGCCGCACCGATGGCGATCAGTCCAAGAACGACCAGTTTAAGATAATCCCACATTCCGCGTCCCTTCGTCTTTGGCTGGATCTGGCCCCGGTTTGATTCGGGGAGGGTGTCCACGCGCTTTCCGACAAAGCTGCTTGTGCGCGAGCGGGCGGGACGAGGCCTTGATCCATATCAACCAATGGTCGCCTTATGGGTGATAAAGGTCAATGCGACGTCATCACTCAGGGACAACGACCCGGGTGCGGCGAAACCGGGAAACAGGGGGCCTGTCCATGACCTACAAATCCATCTTCACCGTTGCCACCCATGCCGCCCATGTGCCGCTGACCATCTCGGCGGCGGCGCAGCTTTGCGCACAGAACGACGCGCATCTTGACGTGCTGGCGCTGGGGGTTGACCGCACCCAGGTCGGCTATGCCTATATCGGCTCGGGGGCCGTGCTGTTGCAGGTGGCGCAGGAGCGCGCCGAAGAGGATGCGCGCCTGCTGGAAGAAGCAGTAAAAGCGGCGGTGCGGGCCGAAGCGCCGGGGCTGCGCGCCGGGGTGGAGGCGGCAGTCACCCATATCGGGGCCTTGACCGAACTGGTGGCCCAACGCGCCCGCTTTGCCGATCTGGTGGTGCTGGCGCGGCCCTATGGCAAGGAACAGGGTGCCGAGGCCGAAGCCGTGGTGGAGGCCGCGATGTTCGAGGGCAGCGCGCCGGTGCTGGTGTTGCCGGAAACAGGGTTGCTGAGCGCCACGCCCAAGCGCATCGTCGTCGCCTGGAACCAGAGCCGCGAGGCGATGGCGGCGGTGCGCGCGGCGCTGCCCCTGCTGAAACAGGCCGATCAGGTGACGATCACCGTGATCGACCCGCCGGTGCATGGCCCCGAACGGTCGGACCCCGGCGGGATGCTGTGCCAGATGCTGGTACGCCACGGCGTCCACGCCGAGGTGACGGTGCTGGCCCGCACTCTGCCCCGGGTGTCGGATGTTCTGCTGCGCCATCTGCGCGACATGAGCGCCGATCTGCTGGTGATGGGGGCCTACGGCCATTCGCGGTTCCGCGAGGCTATTCTGGGCGGGGCCACGCGCAACATGCTCGAACAGGCCACGGTGCCAGTGCTGATGGCGCATTGAAGCGGCAACCGGGGGCGGTCAGCCCCCGGCGGCAGGCAGGTTGCGGTCAGCCTCGCAGCGCGACAGCGGCAGGGCCTTCATGCTCCGGACACGGACCACCTGGCCCCGATAGGCGGCTCCGAAATGCGCGGTGACACAGGCGCAGCCGTAGCCGTACGACCCGTTGGTTGCGACCCAATTCGAGGCCGGGTCAAAGTCAAAGGCCTCTGCGGGCAGGTCCATCCAGCCCGGAACCTCGCGCCCGCCTTGGGTGGCAAGCAGCCATGTGCCGTCGCGGTCGGTCAGCCAGTGGTTGCCGGGTGTCGGGTTGGCATACCAGCCGCAGCGCGTCACATCCTTGGCGAGGGCCGCCTGAGCGGGCAGTGCCAGTGCAAGCGCCAGAACCACCGACCTAAACGAGAAAGCCGCCATCGCTGTCATCTCCGGTTTCTTCCATCAGCGCATCGACCGAGGGTATCGTGACATGGCGCTTGCCGTCCAGCATGATGATGCCGTCGCGTTTCAAAGCACTCATCTGGCGGCTGACGGTTTCCAGCGTCAGACCAAGATAATCGGCCATTTCCTCGCGCGTGAGCGGCAGATCAAAGGTGATCGCGGCGAGATTGGCGCGCGGTTCTTTCAGGCTGGCATCGCGCCGGGCGACGATGGCCAGCAAGGACGCGATCTTTTCCCGCGCGGTCTTGCGGCCCAGAAGCAGCATCCATTCGCGGGCGGCGTCCAGCTCGTCCAGGGTCATTTCCAGCAGGCGCTGCGCGATATGCGGCGTGCTGGACATCAGCTCCTCGAACGGCTTGCGGCGGAAACAGCACATGACCAGATCGGTGGTGGCGGTCACATCATAGGCGGCGGCGGACCGCCCCGGCCTTCCGACGAAATCGGATGGCAGCAGCAGGCCGACCATCTGGCGGCGGCCATCCTCCATCGTCTGGGTCAGGGTGGCAATGCCGGTCACGACACTTGCCACGAAATCCATCTTGTCGCCGGACCAGATCACGGTCTGCCCCGCCTGATAGCTGCGGTAATACTTGATCTGCTCCAGTTGGACCAACTCTTCCGCTTCGCATCGCGCGCAGACCGCACGGTGACGGATCGGACATTCACCGCAGTCCTGGGTTGGTGATCGGATGTCACGGTGAACGGACATTGCCACCCCTTCCTTGATTGATCTGCATCAAGGCAGATCTGGTTCTGTGCGGCGAAGATACCGGAATGACACACAATCCGCAACTTGCCCGGCTAGGTCTCTTTGACGCCCGCGTGCCGCGCTATACCAGCTATCCTACGGCTCCGCATTTTGGCAGCTCGGTGGACCCGGCGCAGTTCACCGCATGGATCGAAGCGATCCCCGAGGGGTCACCCATCTCACTTTACCTGCATGTGCCGTTTTGTCGACGGCTGTGCTGGTTCTGCGCCTGCCGGACCCAGGGCACGCAGAGCGAGGGGCCGGTGGTTGCCTATGCCGATACCCTACTGGCGGAAATCGCCATGCTGCGGCGGCATCTGCCACGCGGGGTCACCTTGTCGCGGCTGCATTGGGGCGGCGGCACGCCGACGCTGTTGCCTGCAGATCAGATCGCGCGGCTGGCGGCGGCGGTGTTCGATGCGGTGCCTCTGGGGGCGGGGGCGGAGTTTTCGGTCGAGATCGACCCGAACGAGATTGATGCCGCCCGGCTGGATGCGCTGGCGGCGGCCGGCATGAACCGCGCCTCGATCGGGGTGCAGGATTTTGATCCGCTGATCCAGAAGACCATCGGGCGCGAACAGAGCTATGAGCTGACGCGGGACGTGGCGGAGATGATCCGCAACCGAGGCGTTCACAGTCTGAACGCCGATATCCTCTATGGCCTGCCACACCAGACCACGGCGCGGATCGCTGATTCGGTGCAAAAACTGCTGACGCTGTCGCCCGACCGGGTGGCGCTGTATGGCTATGCCCATGTACCGTGGATGAGCCGCCGCCAGCAGATGATCCCGTCCGACACCATCCCCACCCCGCAGGAGCGGTTGCGGCTGTTCGAGACGGCGGCGGAGCTGTTCCGCTGGGATGGCTATGTCGATGTCGGCATCGACCATTTCGCGCGGCCCAGCGATGGCATGGCGCAGGCGCTGGCGGCGGGCACGTTGCGGCGGAATTTCCAAGGGTACACCGATGACACCGCCCCGGTGCTGATCGGATTGGGCGCATCGTCGATCAGCCGGTTTCCGCAGGGGTTTGCGCAGAATGTCAGCGGCACCTCGGATTACACCAAGGCGATCCGGACGGGTGCGTTCCCAACCCATCGCGGCCATGTGTTTGCCGGTGAAGACAAGATGCGCGCCCGGATCATCGAGGCGCTGATGTGCGATTTCCATGTGTCGCGCGCCGAGATCCTGCGCGATTTCGATGTCACGGCAGAGCGGCTGGACGGGCTGTTGCAATGTGCTGCGGCAGGGTTTGACGGTATGGTCACGCTGGATGACAGCGGGCTGACGATTCCGGTCAGGGCGCGGCCGCTGACGCGGATGGTGGCGCGGGCCTTTGATGCCTATGACCAGAGCAAGGCGCAGCATTCGGCAGCGGTCTGAAGGCGCGGGCCTTACATTCCGGCGGCACGGCCCCTAGATCGGCGGGCAGGAGACACCGCCATGCATCATTATTCGCTACTCGATCTTTCCCCCGTGCCCGAGGGCAGCAGCACCGCTGACGCACTGGCAAATACGGTTCAGCTTGCGCAACTGGCCGAGGCGTCGGGCTATCACCGCTTCTGGCTGGCCGAGCATCACAACATGCCGGGCATCGCCTCGGCGGCGACGGCAATCGTGATCGGCCATGTGGCGGGGGCGACGAAGACCATCCGGGTGGGTGCGGGCGGCATCATGCTGCCCAACCACGCACCGCTGATCGTGGCCGAGCAATTCGGCACTTTGGAGACGCTGTATCCAGGGCGGATTGATCTGGGGCTTGGCCGGGCGCCGGGAACCGATATGGCGACGGCGCGGGCGCTTCGGCGGCATATGGCACCGGAAGATTCTTTCCCGCAGGATGTGGTGGAATTGATCGGGTATTTCGATACGCCAGCCGAAAACGCGGCGGTGCAGGCGGTCCCCGGGGCGGGCACGCAGGTGCCGGTGTGGATCCTGGGGAGCAGCCTGTATGGTGCGCAGCTGGCGGCCTATCTGGGGCTGCCTTACGCCTTTGCCTCGCATTTCGCGCCCGCGATGCTGGAGGATGCCTTGGCGACATATCGCGCCACTTTCCGCCCGTCGCGGTTTCTGGCCCAGCCCTATGCGATGATGGCGGCAGGGGTCTGTGCCGCCGAGACGGATGCCGAGGCGCAGTTCCTGCGCACCTCGCAGATGCTGGCCTTTGCCCGGTTGCGCACCGGCAAGCCCGGCAAGCTGCCGCGCCCGGTGACGGATATCGAGTCGCAGATCCCGGCTCCGGTGATGGCGGGAGTCGAAGCCGCTCTGTCGGTGGCGGCGGTGGGGTCGCGCGCGACGGTGCGCCGCGAACTTGCGGCGATGATCGAGCGCTACCAGCCCGATGAGCTGATGGTGACCGGGATGATCCATGACCATTCCGCGCGGCTGCGGTCGTTTGCGATTGCGGCAGAGGTACTGGCGGAACTGACGCAGGCACGGGCGGCTTAGGCCTGCGGGCCGAAGCTTTCGACAAAATCGACCATGCGCGGCAGGCAGATGCCGCGCAGGTCGTAGTTTTGATGTGCCGTCGCCCGTGCGGCAGCGCGCAGGAGGTCGTAGCGGCCCGGATTGGCGAGGGTGTCGGTCAGGATCTGCGCCCAGGCCTGCACGTCAAAGAAGTCGACCAGCAACCCGTTTTCACCATGGCGGATCACCTCCTCCACCGGAGCGGTTCTGGACCCGACCACCAGACAGCCCGCCGCTATCGCCTCCAGCATCGACCATGACAGCACGAAGGGATAGGTCAGGTAGGCGTGAACCCGGCTGATCTGCATGATCGAAACGAAGGTGGCATAGGGCACCTTACCCATGAAATGCACCCGGTCCATCGGCAAGCGGCCCTGCACTTCCGACAAGATCAGGTCTTTCCAACCCTTTGCCCCCTTGGGTGCGGCGCCATAGCTGACCTCATCGCCGCCGACGATCACCGCATGGGCATCGGGGCGCGCACGCAGCACATCGGGCAGGGCGCGCATGAAGATGTGGTAGCCGCGGTAAGGTTCCAGATTGCGGTTGAGGAAGGTCAGCACCTCATCGCCCGCCCGCAGGATGCGGCCACCCGGCAGGGTGACGCTGGCATGCGGGTCGGGCTGCATCACGGTGCAATCCACGCCATCATGGATCACCTTGATCATGCTGCGCAGGGCCTCGGGGTAGGTGCTGGCCTGCCATGCGGTGGGGGCGACACCGGCATCAGCATGAACAAGCGATTGCGCCAGATGTGCGGCGCGGCCCTGTGCGATCAGGATCTGGTCAAGGCCGTAAGGGGTGAATTCGGTGTCAAATCCCACATCGGCCCCGACCCCGCGATAGTAGAACTCGGCATAGACGATCAGCCGGGCCTGCGGCCAGATTTCTTTCAGGAACAGCGTCTCGCCCCAGCCGGAATGGCCGAAGATCACATCGGGCACGTAGCCCTCGGCATCGCGCAGCCGGGCGCAGGCGCGGGCGACGGTAACGCCGCGATCCGACATCAGGGTGAAATTGCGACCCAGCCGGGTCTGGGCCGGATCGACCCTGGGCGCGTCGTGCTTGTAGCGAATGGTTTTGACCGAGGATTGCCGGTTGTTTCCGGCATCGGTCATCGCGATCACCTCATGGCCGCGCCGGGCCATTTCCGGGGCGAGATGCAGGAACTGGCCGGGAAAATTCTGGTGCAGGAACAGCAGTTTCATGCCTTGGCCTTTGGCTGCGCCCCCGGCACATCGCCAAAGGCGGCCAGCATCAGGGCACGGGTGTAATCCGACACCGGGGCATCGAACACGGCGCGGGCATCCCCCTGTTCAACCACATCGCCCGCCCTCATCACCATCACCTGGTGCGACAGGGCGCGGACCACGCGCAGATCGTGGCTGATGAAGATATACGCGAGCCCCCATTTGCGCTGCAGATCGCGCAAAAGATCCACGATCTGTACCTGCACGGTCATGTCCAGCGCCGATGTCGGCTCGTCCAGCACCACCAGTTTCGGGCGCAGGATCATCGCTCGGGCGATGGCGATGCGCTGGCGCTGTCCACCGGAAAACTCGTGCGGGTAGCGGCCCATGGTGGCGGGGTCGAGGCCCACCTCTGTCATGATCGCGGCAACCTTGTCGCGCGATTGCGCGGGCGTGTCGCGGCCGTGCAGCGCCAGCCCCTCGGCGATGATCTGCTCGGCAGTCATGCGCGGCGACAGGCTGCCGAACGGGTCCTGAAACACCACCTGCATGTCACGCCTGACGGGACGCAGGGCAGAGCCCGAGAGGCCAGAGATATCGCGGCCCAGAACCACCACCGGCCCTGTCGACGGCACCAGCCGCAGGATCGCGAGGGCCAGCGTGGTCTTGCCAGACCCACTTTCGCCGACAATCCCCAGCGTCTCGCCGGCGCGCACCGAGAGGGTGGCATCGTTGACGGCCTTTACATGGCCCACAGTCTTGCGCAGAAAACCCGCCGTGATCGGGAACCAGACCCGCAGGGATTTGGTGCTGACCACCTCGGCAGTATTTTCGGGCACCGGGTCTGGCAGGCCCTTTGGTTCTGCGGCCAGCAGTTTGCGGGTATAGGGGTGCTGCGGGTTGGAAAAGATTTCCGCCGTCGGTCCCTGTTCGACAATCTCGCCGCCCTGCATCACGCAAACCCGGTCGGCGATGCGGCGCACGATGCCAAGGTCGTGGGTGATGAACAGCATGCTGAGACCTTCGGATCGTTTGAGGTCAGAGAGCAGCTCAAGGATCTGGGCCTGAATGGTCACATCCAGCGCCGTGGTCGGCTCATCCGCGATCAAAAGATCGGGGCCATTGGCCAATGCCATGGCGATCATCACCCGCTGGCGCTGCCCGCCTGACAGTTGGTGTGGATAGGCACCGAGGCGGCTTTCTGCATCGCGGATGCCGACCTTTTCCAGCAGGTCGAGGATGCGGGCACGCGCCGCCTGCCCGACCAGCCCCTGATGCAGTGCCAGGCTTTCGCCCAACTGCCGGTCAATCGTATGCAGCGGGTTGAGGCTGGTCATCGGTTCCTGAAAGATGAAACTGATGTCATTGCCGCGCACCCGTCGCAGGTCCGCCTCCGTGGCCCCCACCATCTGCGCGCCCTGATAGGTGACCGAGCCTTCGACGATGGCATTGTCGCCCAGCAGACCCACCGTCGACAGCGCGGTGACAGATTTGCCCGAGCCGGACTCGCCAACCAAGGCAACAGTTTCCCCGTTGCCGACGGTGAACGACACGCCCTTGACCGCTTCGATCACACGGCCATCCTGCCGGAAGCTGATCTTCAGATCCTTGACCGCAAGAACGCTCATTGAAAGGTCTTTCGCGGGTCAAAGGCATCGCGGATGCCTTCAAAGATGAACACCAGCAGCGACAGCATGATGGCAAAGGTGAAGAATGCCGTGAAGGCGAGCCATGGTGCCTGCAGGTTCTGCTTGGCCTGTTGTGTCATCTCGCCCAGAGAGGGCGAAGAGGACGGGAGGCCGAAGCCCAGAAAATCAAGTGCTGTGAGCGCGCCGATGGTGCCTGTGATGATGAAGGGCAGCATGGTCAGGGTGGCGACCATCGCGTTGGGCAGCACATGGCGGAACATGATCACCCGGTCGGGCACGCCCAGCGCGCGGGCGGCGCGGACATATTCGAAATTGCGCGCGCGCAGGAATTCGGCGCGCACCACGCCCACCAGCGCGGTCCAGCCGAACAGCACCATCAGGAACACCAGTATCCAGAAGTTCATGGTGAAGATCGCGGCCACGATGATGATGACGTAAAGCGAGGGCGTGGCCCCCCAAATCTCGATGATACGCTGAAAGATCAGATCGGTGAGGCCGCCAAAATAGCCCTGAACCGCGCCTGCGGCGATGCCGATAACAGAGGTCAGCAAGGTGACGATCAGCGCGAAGGTGACGGAAAGGCGAAAGCCATAGATCACCCGCGCCAGCACATCGCGCGCAGTATCATCGGTTCCCAGCCAGTGCTGCGCGTCGGGGGCAGAGGGGGCGGCTTTGCCGATGTCGTTGATGGTGGTGAAGCTGTAGGGCACCGGGGCCCAGATGATGCGGCCTTTCTCGATCGGCTCGCCTGCGGCGGTGCCGTTGGTGGTGGCCTCGGCCAGAATACCCTCTGGGTCGTCCCAGCAGGCCTCGGACCCGGCGGCCATGATCAGGCATTGCACCTCGACGTCCTTGTATTTCGCCTCTGTGCGGAAATCGCCACCAAAGGCGGTTTCGGGGTAGAAGCGGGCAAAGGGGGCATGCCATTCGCCCTGAAACTGCACCAAGAGCGGTTTGTCATTGGCGACCAGTTCGGCGCAGAGCGAAATGCCGTAGAGGATGGAAAACAGGATCAGCGACCAGTAGGCGCGGCGGTTGGCCTTGAAATTGCGCAGGCGGCGCTGGTTCAACGGGGAAAGCGCCATGCTACCCCCTCCGCTCGAAATCAATGCGCGGGTCCACCCAGACATACATCAGGTCGGACAGGATACCGACCACAAGGCCGATCAGGCCGAAGAAGAACAGCGTGCCGAAAATCACCGGATAGTCGCGTTCGACGGCTGCACGGAAGCCGAGCTGGCCGAGGCCGTCAAGCGAGAAGATCGTCTCGATGATCAGGCTGGAGCCGAAGAACACCGACAAAAACAGCGCCGGAAAGCCCGCGATCACGATCAGCATGGCGTTGCGGAATACGTGACCATAAAGCACCCGGTGTTCCGGCAAGCCCTTGGCGCGGGCGGTCATGACATATTGCTTCTTGATCTCGTCCAGAAAGCTGTTCTTGGTCAGCAATGTCAGTGTGGCAAAGCTGGCAATGGTGGAGGCCAGCACCGGCAGCGTGATGTGCCACAGGTAATCCAGCACCTTGCCGATCATCGACAGGTCGGCAAAATTGTCGGAGGTGAGGCCGCGCAGCGGGAACCAGCGGAAATAGCTGCCGCCCGCGAACAGCACCAGAAGCAGGATGGCGAACAGAAAGCCGGGGATTGCATAGGCGGCGATGATCACGCCGCTGGTCCATGTATCAAACCGTGATCCGTCACGCACCGCCTTGCGGATGCCCAGCGGGATCGAGATGGCATAGGCGATCAGGGTGGACCAGAGGCCGAGGGTCAAAGACACCGGCAGCTTTTCCCAGACCAGATCCAGCACGCCGATCGACCGGAAATGGCTTTGGCCAAAGTCGAACTGGATGTAGTTCCACATCATGATGAAAAACCGCTCCCACGCCGGGATCGGTTCTTTCACACATTCGGCGGCGCGGGCCGATGGCCTGCCGCTGAAGCCCGGTTCGCAGATGAAACGGGCAAAGCCGAACTGCACCTCCAGCTCGGCCAGAAAGCCGGGGTCGAGGCCCTGTGCCCCGACATAGCCGGACTCGTTGCCCTGCTGGGCGATGCCCGCGTCACCGGCACCGCTGATCGCCTGAATGGAATCACCGCCACCGTCGATGCGGGCCAGAACCTGCTCGATCGGCCCGCCGGGGACGAACTGGGTCAGCGCGAAGTTCAGGATCATGATCCCGATCAGCGTGGGGATGATCAGAAAGATCCGCCGGAGAATATAGGCGCCCATATGGCCTGCCTGCCTGTTGTTCTTGTTATCGCAAGACGCGCGCGGCCCGCAGCGCCTCTGCCTTTTCGGCGTTGTACCACCAGAAATCCAGTTCGCCCAGTGCATAGGGTGGCAGCGTTTCCGGGTGTTCGAACATGTTGTAGTAGGCGACGGTATGGGTATTTTTGTACCATTGCGGCACCCAGAACCGTTCCGCGCGCAGCACGCGGTCCAGCGCCTTTGTGGCGACCGTGAGATCATCCAGAGAGTCCGAGGCCATCACCACATCAATCAGCTTGTCAACGGCCGGGCTTTTGAGCCCCATGATGTTGAAAGCCGAAACATCGGCGGTTTCCGAGCCGTAGAACTGCTTGAGTTCAGAACCGGAGATGTAGTTGGACCGGGCATTGCCGGTGATGAGATCGAAGTCATAGGATGGCGGGCGGGTCCGTGCCTCCATCTGGGCATTGTCAACACGGGTCAGCTTCGCATCGACGCCCAGTGCCTTCAGGTTCTCGATATAGGGGTTCATGATCCGGTCAAAGCTGGGACTGTCGTTTAGCATTTCGACCGTCAGAACCTGGCCTGCGGCATTGCGGCGCTGCCCGTCGCTGCCCACCGTCCAGCCCGCCTCATCCAGCAGGTCACTGGCGCGGCCCAGATTGGCGCGGTCCAACTGGCGCCCGCCCGAGGTGGGGGCCATCACCACTTCATCCGTCAGGATCGTGGCTGGCAACAGGCCTTCATCGACGAGGGGTTGCAGGATGGCGGCTTCTTCCGGGGTGGGCGTACCGGTTGCCTCCAGCCATGAGTTTTCCCAGACCGAGTTGATGCGGGCATAAAGATCGTAGAACAGGGTGGCATTGGACCATTCGAAATTGAACATCATCCCGATGGCTTCACGCACGCGCGGGTCCTGGAACTTGTCGCGCCGCAGATTGAACAGGAAGGCTTGACCCGTGGCCTTGTTGCCGTTCGGCAGCTCGACTTTCACGATATGGCCGTTCGCCACTTCGGGGAAGTCAAAGCCGGTGGCCCATTTGATGCTGCTGGCCTCGTTGCGGAAGGTGTAATTGCCGGCCTTGAACCCTTCGAACGCAGCGTCGTAGTCGGAGTAGTATTCGATGCGGATGGTGTCGAAATTGCCGCGCCCCTTGTTCATCGGCAGATCCTTGCCCCAGTAATCGGGGTTGCGGACCCATGTGACCGATTTGCCCACATCCACCCGTCCAGGCATGTATTGCCCGGTGCCAAGTGCAGGAGTCATGCTGGATTCCTCAAGATCCAGGTTGTTCGCCTCGTAATGCGTTTTCGACAGCACCGGCAGACCACCCATGTCGGCTGGCAGGTCGCGGAAAGGAAAGCCCGCCTTGAAGGTGAATTTGACACGGTGTGTGCCCAGCGCCTCGACGCTCTCAACCTGTGTCGCAAGCACGGTGCGGAAATCGGTCAGGCCCTTTTCCAGAAAGGTCTGATAGCTGAACAGCACATCTTCGGCGGTCATTGGGCTGCCGTCGGAAAAGGTCACCTCGGGGCGCAGGTTGAAGATCACCCAGGAGCGGTCTTCGGGGTATTCCAGCGTGGAGCACAGGACACAATAGGCCGCGCCGATCTCATCCGCGGTGCCCGCAAGGATCGACTCGTAAGGGGCCGAAGACAGGCCCGCCGCGCGGCCCTTGACCGAATAGGGGTTCATGCTGTCAAACCCGCCAAACGCCCAGATCGAGATCTCGCCGCCCTTTGGCGCCTCGGGGTTGACGTAGGGCAGATGGGTGAAATCGGCGGGCAACTGCAATTCGCCAAAGGTCGAGATCCCGTGCGAGATGATCACGTTTTCCTGTGCCCAGAGCGGGCAGGCAACCAATGCCGCGCCCAGCGCCACGAATTTGCCATATGCCATTGCCATTCGACCTTCCCCTTTGTGCCTTTGCCGCTTTGGCGCGGCTTTGGTTCATTAAGGGAAGTAAAGCGCGCTTTGTCGATGGCTCAAGTGGCGTTTGCGTGATCAGCACAAGAATCGAAAAGGGCCGCTCCAAAGGAACGGCCCCTGCCCGCTGTTTGGGCCCGGCGGTGCCGCCGGTATCAGTTCACGGTCGCCAGATAGGCGATCAGGTTGGCACGCTCGTCGCTGCGGGGCAGCCCGGCAAAGGCCATCTTGGTGCCCGGCGCGTAGCCGCGCGGGTTCTGCAGGAAGGCATACAGATTTTCCTGGGTCCAGGTTTCACCCGCCATGCCCTTGAGCACGTCGGAATAGGCGTAGCCCTCTGACGCCGCCTTGGCCTTGTCGACGATGCCGTTCAGATGCGGGCCGACGCCGTCGGCGCCGTCAAGCTTGTGGCAGGCGCGGCATTTGGCGAACACGCTTTGGCCTGCGGCAGCATCGGCGGCGGCGAATATCGCTTCGAAATCCGGGGCCTCGGCTTCGGCGGCAGCCGGGGCATCCGATGCGCCTGTGTCAATCACATAGGCCTGTTCATGACCATCGCCATGACCGCCTCCGGTGGCATAGAGCGCGCTGGCCGCCCAGCCACCCAGCAAAAACACCAGAAGCGAGCCGCAGACCGCCCCCAACACCTTGGTCATCGTCATCGTGTCGAACATGTCGCGCTTTCCCTTGGCATTCTCGTTTCACGGCTTCTACCCGCTTCCCTATACAGGTTTCAAGGTGTAGGTGCGCGACCAATCGCCCCTTTTTGACATGTGTTTATCAATCGGAGCCCGGAACATGACTGGTCGGATCGCATTTCAGGGCGAACTCGGGGCCTATTCGCATCAGGCCTGCCAGCAGGCCCGCCCGGGGATGGAGGCGGTGCCCTGCACCACATTCGAGGATGTGGTCGAGATGACCCGCTCGGGCGCGGTGGATCTGGGGATGCTGGCGGTTGAAAACTCGACCTATGGCCGGGTGGCAGATGTCCACAGCCTGCTGCCGAAATCCGGCCTGCATATTGTGGGCGAGGCCTTTGTGCGGGTGCATGTCAACCTGCTGGGGGTGCGGGGCGCTGTCGTGGCCGATGTAACGGAGGCGCATGGCCATGTGGTGATCCTGCCGCAATGCGCCAGCTTTCTGCGCAGCCATGGCATCACCGGGCGCGTAAGTTCCGACAACGCCCGCGCCGCGCGAGAAGTGGCCGAGGCCGGGGACAAGACCCGCGCCGCACTGGCGAGCGAGCTGGCGGCCGAGATCTATGGGCTGGATGTGCTGGCCCGCCATATCGAGGACCAGAAGAACAACACCACCCGCTTTCTGGTCATGAGCCGTGAGGCCGACCACAGCCGCCGCTCCGGACAGATGATCACCACCTTCACCTTTCAGGTGCGCAACATTCCGGCTGCGCTTTACAAGGCGATGGGTGGCTTTGCCACCAATGGCGTGAACATGACCAAGCTGGAAAGCTATATGGTCGGCGGCAGCTTCATCGCGACCGAGTTCTATGCCGATATCGAAGGGCACCCCGACGATGCCAACGTGGCACTTGCGTTGGAGGAACTGGTGTATTTCACGAAGAATGTCACGATCATGGGCGTTTATCCGTCAGACCGCGCCCGCGGCTGACCGCGCGGCGGGCAGCTTTCACGGGCAGCTTTCACCGGCGCAGGGAGGCCGCAAAGCGGGTTTCAAGATCGGTCGCGACCTGTTCTGTCCGCGTGTTCAGCTTGGCCTGGATCCGACCTTTTGCCAGTTTCATCGACTGCAGGAACAGCCGTGCAGCAATGGTCAGCGGGCGCACCTTGATATGCAGCACCAACCGCGTCCGCCGGGGGGCAAGGGAAACAAGTTCGATCGACATGTCGCCCTCGATCAAACGACCCTTGCCGGTGAAGGCGAGCTTTGCCTCGGGGTCCAGCCCGGTCAGACGGATATCGACCATCCGCTCCTTGCCGCGAAAGCGGAAGACCACATGCCAGCCCATCCCGGGACCAGGCGCGCGCAGCTTGTCGGTGCGGCTGACCTCTGCGCCCCGGCGCATCGCAGCCCGCTCCCAGCCCTCGAAATCGGACAGGGCGGCGTAGACAAAGTCGATCGGGGCCTCGATATCGGTTCGTGACGAAAGATGCATCCTGTTGCCCCTGCCCGTGTCGGGTGATTTGCGGCGATGGATCCGGTGCCCGATACGCTGCCGGGCAGTCTGCGCCCGTTGCGCGCGAATCTGGCGTCAATCCAGCCGGTCTGCAAGCCAGTTCTGTATGAGGAAATGCGCGATTGCGCCTTTTCGGGCGGGCTTGATCTGCGGATGCGTGCCCGCCATCACCGAAACCATGTCCTCGCGCGTGACCCAGAGCGCATGTTCCAGTTCCACCGGGTCCAGCGTGATCGTATCGGTCAGCGCCTCGGCGGCACAGCCCAGCATCAGGCTGGCGGGAAACGGCCAGGGCTGACTGGACAGATAGCGCACCGCGCCCAGTCGGATGCCCGCCTCCTCCCACACCTCGCGCCGGACGGCGGCCTCCACCGTCTCGCCGGGTTCGACAAAGCCTGCCAGACAGGAATACATCCCCTCGGGCCAGGCCGGGCTGCGGCCCAGCAGCGCGCGGTTGCCATGGGTGACCAGCATGATCACCACCGGATCGGTGCGCGGGAAATGCTGCGCGCCACAGGTCTGGCACAACCGCTGCCACCCCGCCATCACCGGCACCGAGGCAGCGCCGCAGACCGCGCAGAACCCGTGGCTGCGGTGCCATTGCAGCACCGCCTTGGCCATTGCCGCCAATTCCGCCTCGCGCGCGGTCAGGCGCAGCATCGCGGCGCGCAATTCGGCAAAGGCAAAGCTGTCGGGCAGGCCGGGGTGATGCTGCTCGCTCTGGTCCATGAAGCCGGCCTGCACCGCCTCGGCCCCGGCTTCGGGCAACCAGTCCGAGATATCGGCGGCAAAGCAGGGCTGATCCGCATCAAACCCCAGAAACACCGGCGCGCCCGCATGGTGCAGCACAACCGAGTCGGACCCGACCCAACCCAGACCGTCCGCATGCATCAGGGGCTTGCCGCGCCAGATCGGCAGCACCCTGCCCCGCGCCAGCATTGCGGCCTGCGCCGCCACATCACCGCGCAATTCTGCCGCGCGCTTCAGGCCAGAGCCGCCGAAGGTCACCGTTTCCGCCGTCCGCATCATCCTGCCCCCGCCCATACTGTATGGCCGCGGCCCGTGATGGCACATCTGGCACCTTGGCGTAAACCAGCCGTGACGGGGCAGTGTCAAAATGCAACTACAGGAAGAACAAGTTGTCACAGTTACATTTTTCGTATTTCTTACACATGAACTCGTCTTACTCAGACTCAACCGTCGCGTGAATCGGCGAATTTCACCTTAACCAGATGTCTCTATTGCCATAATATGACACCAGGCTCGCGTCGCGCAGCAACCTTCCGTGACCAACCCGCCTCTGCCACGCCTGGGCGGGTTCAGCTCCGGCTTCTCGCGACAAGCGATCTGCACATGCATCTGTCGGGTCACGATTACCACGCCGATACCCCCTGTGCGCGCAAGGGGCTTTGCCTGACCGCCACCCTGATCGCGCAGGCCCGGCAAGAGCTTGCGGGTTCGGTGTTGCTGGACAACGGCGACTTTCTGCAAGGCAGCCCCCTGGGCGATTATGTGGCACAGGCAGACCTGCGTCCGCACCCGATGGTTCAGGCCATGGGGCATCTGCGCTATGATGCCGTAAACCTTGGCAACCATGAATTCTCGCACGGGATCGGCACCTTGACCGCCGCGCTGACAGACGCGACCTTTCCGGTCTTGTCGGCCAACACCCTGCCCGTGGCGGGCAGCCCGCTTGGTCGGCTGATCCGGCCATGGGTGATCGTGGAGCGCAGCCTGACCGACCGGCACGGTCAGGCCCATATTGTGCGGGTGGGGGTCATCGGCGTGCTGCCCCGGGACACCGAGATCTGGGACCGGCAGTCGATTGACGGTCAGGCAAGGATGTCCCCTATGGTGACGGCGATGGCCCGCCATATCCCCGATCTGCGCGCCGCCGGGGCGGATGTCATTGTCGCCCTCACCCATTGCGGCATAGGCACGGACAGCGACGGCAGCGGCGCGGACGAGGCCGCGCTGGACATTGCCGCAATCAACGGGGTGGATGCGATTGTCATGGGGCATGTCCACACCGTCTTTCCCGGCCCCGGACTGGCGGCGATGCCGGGCATGGATGCCAAGGCGGCGACCCTTCACGGCAAGCCTGCGGTGATGCCGGGCTTTTTCGGGTCGCACCTTGGGGTGATAGACCTTGACCTGACCCGGGCCGATGACGGCTGGCATGTAACCGGGCACCGGGTCGAGGCGCGGGCCATCGCCAGACGGGATGCGGACGGGACATGTGTGGGACTGGTCGCACCGGACCCGGCCCTGTTGGACCTGGTCCGCCCCGTGCACGAGGCGACCAGAACCTGGGCGCGCAGGCCGGTCGGCCGCACGTCACAGGCCATTCACAGCTTTTTCGCGATGGTCACCGATTGCTTTTCAGTGCAGATCATCAATCAGGCACAGATCGCCCATGTGACCAAGCGTCTGGCCGGCGGGCCGCTGGCGCAGCTTCCGGTGCTCTCCGCCACCGCCCCGTTCAAGGCCGGGGGTCTGGGTGGCCCCGAAAACTATACCCATATCCCGCCGGGAGATATCCTGCTGCGTCACGCGGCGGATCTCTATATTCACCCCAACACCATCATGGCGCTGCGGGTGACCGGGGCAGAACTGCGCAAATGGCTGGAATGTTCGGTGCGCGGTTACCTGCGGGTGCGGCCGGGCGTGGCGGATCAGCCGTTGTTCTGTCCGACCCTGCCGTCCTTTGTCTATGACACCATTTACGGGCTGACCTATGAGATCGACCTTGCTGCCCCGCCGCTGGATCAGGGCGGGCAGCGGATCAGCAACCTGCGCTGGCAGGACCGGCCCCTCGACCCGGCGCAGGAGTTCATTCTTGCCACCAACAGCTATCGCGGCACCGGCAACGGTGGCTATGCCCCGGTGGAAAGCGCCGCTGTGGTGCTGGACGAACAGACCGCCAACCGCGACATCCTGATTGCGCATCTGGCACGTGTACTGTCCGAAGGCACCGCCACGCTGATGCCCGAACCCCCGGCCTGGCGGTTCTGTCCCCTGCCGGGAACCTCGGTGGTGTTTGACACCAGCCCTTTGGCCCGGGCCTGTCTGGGTGATCAACCGCATCTGTCCCTCACCCCGCTCTGCCTTACCGATGAAGGTTTCTTGCGGCTGCGGCTGACGCTTTAGGCGGCGGCTGACCTTTCTCATCCGGGGGCAATCTGCTACCCAAACGCCAAACCGGGGGCCTGCCGCCCCCGGTGCTGCAAGGAGCGATCCCGTGTTTGATGCCGTATTCTTTGACCTTGACGGAACATTGGTCGACAGTGAGCGCCTGACCGTGCAGACCGGGGCGGCGGCATTTGCCGCACAGGGTCACAGCGATATCGAAGACCTGCTGCACAGCCTTGTCGGCGTCGATCAGATCACCAGCGCCGGCATGATCCTGTCACGGTTTCCGGGGCTGGATCTGGACCGGTTGAACACGACATGGGAAGCCGCGTTTCTGGCGGCGCAGGCGGTTGATCTGCTGCTGAAGCCCGGCGCGTCAGACATCGTACACGGGTTGCGCAATCGCCACGCGCTGGCGCTTGTCACCTCATCACGCCGCGATCCGGCGGAGGCGCGGCTGGTGCAGGCAGGCTTGCGCCCCGCCTTTCGCGCCGTGATCACGCGCGATGATGTGACCGCGCCGAAACCGCATCCCGAGCCCTATCTGTTGGCGGCCTCCCGGCTGGGCGTCGATCCCGCCCGCTGTCTGGTGTTCGAGGACAGCGAACCGGGGGCCGAGGCGGCGTTCACTGCGGGTATGACCGTGGTTCAGGTGCCCGACATCATCCCGGCCTCGGGGCGCTTTGCCCATCACGTCGCCCCCAGCCTGACCGATGGCGCACGCTGGGCGGGGATCTGGGACTGACCGGCGACCGATCTGGGGGCTTGCAAACGCCATTGCCCTGCCCTATCTGACCCCTTGAGAGGTTGGCGCGGGCGAGCGCCTCGCCAACCCGGTCAGGTCCGGAAGGAAGCAGCCGTAACGAGCCCCGCTTGGGTCGTTGTCCAGCCTCTCACCCATTCCCTCTTTTGTTGACTGCATCGGTCGCCCCTCTGCGGCATGGTTGTATGGCGTTTTGGTCTGCGACAAGGGCGCATTGACAGCCTGCGACGCAGCGTGAGGCCTTGACCGGCCCCTGCAAAATTGTCGCGGCCATGCAGCCTTGTCACGGCAAAGCACGTGAAGGGGGGAACCCTTTCGCAGCCCGCGCGTTCTCAGGCAGGATCGTGGCACCATTTCCGCCGTTTGGTCCGAAAGGACGTCATGCAATGAAAAAACTGATATTTCCCCTCTTGCTGGCCACCAGCCTCGGACTCACCGGTCCCGCGGTCGCCCAGACCGATATCGGCGACATCCTGACCGGCGTTGCCCGTTCGCTCGTGGATCAGGAACTGGACAAGAACGCGTTCGCGCAAGCCCAGAGTGCAAATAGCGCCGAGGCCTATCGCAGCTACCTTGCCCGGTTCCCCAAGGGCGCATACCGCAGCAATGCCGAACGTGCTCTGGCAAGGTTTGGCGCTTCGGTGGCACCCGGCCCTGCAAACCCTGCCCCCATCTCACCTCCGCCCGCCAGCGCAGATGTGCGGCCCGCCTCTGTCGAGGCGCAGATCGGCCTGACGCGCACGCAGCGCGTGCAGGTGCAATCGCAGCTGACATCGCTTGGCTATGCCACCGGCGTTGCCGACGGGCTTTGGGGGTCGAACACCCGCACCGCCATTGGCCGCTGGCAGACCGCGAACAAGCTGCCCGCCACCGGCTATGTCACGACGCAACAGGTGCGGCTGATCGCGCAGCAGGCCGGTCCTGTGGTGGGAACCACACCTCCGGGCGGGTCAGACACGGTTGACGACCGCACCGAAGAACAGCTGCTGGGCCTGACCGCGGAAGAACGCCGCGACATCCAGCGACGGCTGACCAGGCTGGGCTATCGACCTGGCGGGGTGGATGGCGTTTTCGGCGCGGGCACACGCCGCGCCTTGTCCTCCTGGCAACGCGATGAAGGGCTTCGCGCCTCTGGCTACATCACAGCGGACCAGCTGCGCGAACTGCGGCGGCAGGCCGGCTGAGAGCAACGGGCGGTCGGGCCAATCCGGGCCGTGACCGCCCGCGTCAGCCCAGCCAGACCTCGTCGTTCAAGGTGTTGGCCAAAAAGGACAGCCCGTGGCGCAGCCCTTCGCGGGTGATCGAGCCGCCAAGGCAGATGCGGATATGTTCATCCGGCGTGCCCAGAACGGTAAAGGCGTCTGATGGCATCAGCCCGATGCCGTGACCCGTCATCCGGCCCATCAACTCGGCGCGGCTGACCCCTGCGGGCAGGCTGAGCCAGAGGTTGAAGGCATGGCTGTCAGCCTCGAACTGAACGCCTTGCAGCACATCGGCGGCAATGGCCTGACGGGCGGCGGTCTCGGCGCGGATGAAACTGCAGATGCGGTCTGCGGTACCATCCTCGATCCAGCGTGTCACCAGCGCCATCGTCAAGGGCGACGCCATGACATTTGTCACCCGCAGCGTCTGCGCCAGTTGCCAGGCGGCGCGGCTGTCGGGGGCAACGGTGAAAGCCAGCCGCAGACCCGCGCCGATGCATTTCGCCAGCCCGCCGACATGCCAGGTCAGATCGGGTGCCAGCGTGGCAAAGGGCGCGGGCGCGCCGGGCTGGATGAAGCCATAGGCGTCATCCTCTATCAGCGGCAGGCGTTGGCGCAGCAGGATTTCGGCAATCTCCATCCTGCGCGGGGCGGGGATGGTGCGGGTGGTCGGGTTGTGCAGCGTGGGGTTCAGATACAGCGCCTTTGGCTTGTGTGTGCGGATCGCCGCGCCCAAAGCATCGGGCAGGATGCCACTGCGGTCCGTCGGCAGGCCGATCAGCGCCAGCCCCAGCCGCGCCGCAATGGAGCGCAGGCCGGGATAGGTGATGCCCTCGCACAGGACCACATCGCCGGAGCTGGCCAGATTGCCCAGAATGGCGGTCATCGTGGCATGGGCCCCCGGCGTTACCGCGATCCGGTCAAGGTTGGGCACCATGCCGCGCATTGACAGCCAGGACAAAGCGGCAGAGCGGTCCATCCCGGACCCGGTGGCGGATTGGTAGCGCAAGAGCGACACAAGGTTCAGACCCACCGTTTCCAGCCCGGCGCGCATGGCGGACAGCAATGCCGGGTCATCCGGCTCGGGAGGCAGGTTCATCGACAGATCCTGTTCACGGGTGCGCCGGGGATCGCCGGTGGGGCGGTTCGGCAGGGGTTTGGCGCGAACAAAGGTTCCGCGTCCTACATGGCTTTCGACCAGCCCGCGCGACTGCGCCTCGGCATAGGCCCGGCTGACGGTGGTGAAATCCAGCCCCAGTTGCGCGGCCAGACGCCGCTGTGGCGGCAGCCTGTCCCCCGCCGTCAGCACACCATTGTCGGTGTCGCGCTGGATCGCATCGGCGATCTCCAGATAGCGCGGCTTCCCGCTGGTCCCGAGGTTTGGCACCCAGGCTTTCATGAATGGCTCCGGTCTCGGCTTGATTGATTTTGATTGTATGTATTGATGCCAAAGATGCAAGGATCAATCCGACGCGCCACCTATCCATCTTATGGCTGGAGAGCGGTGCGGTTTGACGTACAAGACTGAGTTGAATGGTCGCAACCAAAGTTATTGAATGGAAGCATTGATGGTATATATTACATTCAATGACAGGAGACCCCGATGCAAGACGACTTGCGCCAGAGAAAACCCGCGATGCTGAATGGCCTGCGCCAGCGCTGCCCGAATTGCGGCGAGGGGCGCTTGTTCACCCGCTATCTGAAGGTTGCACCTGCCTGTGATGTCTGCGGCCAGAGCTTTACCCAGCAGAAAGCCGATGACGGCCCGGCCTATTTCACCATTCTGGTGATGTGCCACATTGCGGGCTTCATGCTGCATTTCATGATTGTCTACAGTCACTTCGGCCCGATGGCGACAGCGCTTTCGATCAGTGCGGTGGTGGTCGTCGGCAGCCTGTTGATGCTGCCCCGGGTCAAGGGGATCATGATCGGGTGGCAATGGGCAGATCGGCTGCACGGATTCTGATCCGCACGGCTCCCGGGCTGACCGGCCTGAACCTGTACGGAGCGAAGCAGCAATGCCATGACTTTAATCCTTTTCCCCGGGGAGAGAGGGGGATAGAATTTTCTTGCCGGATCGGAGGAGACATCGGGCACCTATGCAGACATCATTCCCGCCGCTGAACCCCTTGCGCACGTTCGAGGTGGCTGCACGCGTGTGCAGCCTGACCCTTGCGGCTGAGGAGTTGAACGTGTCGCAGGTGGCGGTCAGCCGTCAGGTCAAGGTGCTGGAGGAATATCTGGGCGTGATCCTGTTCCGCCGGTTGCACAGGGGCATAGAGCTGACCGATGAGGGGCGGCTGTTGTACGAAGGCGTCAGCCGGGCGTTCAACGATATTTCCAACGCCACACGGCTGGTGTCGCGGCGCGGGCGGCGCGATATTCTGGCGATCCAGTCCTATACCACTTTCTCGCAACGCTGGCTGATCCCGCGGCTGACGCATTTCCATGATGCGCACCCCAGGATCGAAATCCGGCTCAGTTCCTCGATCATGCCGGTCGATTTCGAGACCCAGAATCTGGATGCCGCGATCCGCGCCGGCAAGGGCGACTGGGACGGGCTGCATTGCGAGAAACTGGTGGATATCGAACTGGTGCCGATCTGCTCGCCCGCGTTCCAGCGCCAGCACAATCTGCGCCACCCCGATGATCTGCGCCGAGTGCGGCTGTTGCATTCGATGGCGCGGCCAACCGACTGGCAGGCTTGGGTCAAGCGGGCGGGGGTTGCGGTGGACACCTCGCACGGCATCCGGTTTGAAAGCTCGGCGCTGGCCTATGAGGCGGCGGCGATGGACAGTGGCGTGGCATTGGCGGTCAAGATGTTCGTGAAGCGGCAGTTGCAGACCGAAAGCCTGATCGCGCCGTTCGATACGGTATGCTTCAGCGGTGAGGGGTATTTCCTGACGTGGCCGAAAACCGTGCCACCGTCGCCGCCGCTGACCAAGTTTCTTGACTGGATGCGCGACACCATGCGTTCGGAGGCAGAGGCCTAGGCCGCCCGGTTTCCCGAGCGGCCATGCGTTCAGCGCAGGACGATCAGGCTGTCCCCGGCGCGGGCACCCTGCCCTTGCGGCAGCACGAAGACCGGGTTGATCTCGGCCTCTTCCAGTCGGTCACCCAGGGTTTCCACCATATCGGCAAATGCCAGCACAGTATCCACCAGCGCGTCGATATCGGCCACCGGCTTGCCGCGGAAACCCTTGAGCAAGGCACCCGCCTTGACCTCGTCGATCATGCTGCGCGCCTCGGCACGGCTGATCGGGAGCAGGCGCAGGGCGACATCCTGATAGAGCTCGGTCGTCACCCCCCCTGCCCCCAGCAGCAGATAGTTGCCCAGCTGCGGGTCGCGGTTGAAGCCTAGGATCATCTCCACCCCACCCTTGACCATTTCCTGCACCAGAAAGCCATCGACCTTGGCTGTGGTCACGGCCCGCACCTTTTCCAGCATCTGCGCGCAGGTGGTGCCCACATCGGCGGGGGCCACGTCGAGCGCCACGCCGCCAACCTCGGATTTGTGCAGGATCTCGTTCGACAGGATCTTGATGACCACCGGGCCATCAAAGCCCTGCGCCGCTGTTGCCGCGTCTTCTGCAGTCGTCGCCACCACTTCGCGGGTCACGGGCACGCCAAAGCGGGCAAACAGCGCCTTGGCATCGGCCTCGTTCAGCGACCCGGCGGGGATGTCGGAGCAATCGACCAATTTGGTGGCGCGGGCCTCGGATGCCTTCACCTTTGCCACCGGCACCAGTGCGGCCAACGCCGAGGCGCAGCTTTCGGGCGCGGCAAAGGCCGGGATACCGCTGGAATTCAGGTGCCGCACGATATGGGGTGCATCGGGGCTGACATAGGCCAGGATCGGCTTGTCGGTCAGCGACAGCGACTCCAGCACCGGCTGCGCCACCAGATCGGGCTGCGCGATGGAGGAGGAGCCGACCACCACGACGATCGCGTCATAAGACGGGCTTTCCGCCAGAATCCGCAGGATGGAGCGGAACAGATCGGGCCGCAGACCGGCCAGCGTCACGTCGATCGGGTTGCGGTCCAGCGCCGCCTCTTTCAGCTCCAGCGCCAGCAGCTTGGCCGAGGTCTCGGCATCGGGGGGCGGCATGTCAAGGCCCATCAGGCCCACATTGTCGGCCACCACGGTTGCCGCCCCGCCGGTCGAGGTGACAATCGCCACCCGCTTGCCCGCCATCACACGGCCTTGCGCCAATGCTGCCGGAATGTCGATCAGATCGGCAAAGGTCTGGGCGCGGATCACGCCAAGCTGGGCGAACAAGGCGTCATACACCTCATCCGCACCGGCCAATGCGCCGGTATGCGACACGGCAGAGCGCGCGCCGGATTCCGAGCGGCCAACCTTGTAGGCCACGATGCTCTTGCCCGCCGCGATCACCATGGCCGCCGCCTTGCGGAAGGCAGCCACGTTGCGGATGGTTTCAAGGTAGAGCGCCACCACCTGCGTCGCGTCATCCGTCGCCAAAGCGTTAAGGAAATCCGACACTTCCAGATCGGCCTCGTTCCCCGTTGCCACCAGCTTGGAAAACCCGATGCCCCGCGCCACGGCCCGCGACAGCAGGGAGCCGAGGATGCCGCCACTTTGCGACAGCAGCGCCACTTTCCCCACGGGGAAATCGGTCATCTCCATCGCGCCACTGGCCGTCAGCGGGATGCGGTCGGTCAGGTTGACCAGCCCGATGGTGTTGGGCCCAAGGATGCGCATATCGCCCGCCGCGTCGTGCAGCGCGGCTTGCAGCACGCGGCCCTCGTCTCCCGACTCGCCAAAGCCCGAGGCGAGCACCACTGCCGCTTTGGTCCCCTTCGCCGACAGATCGCGCACCGCCTCGATCACCCGGTTCGCCCCCACCAGCACCAGCGCCAGATCGGGCGCTTCGGGCAGATCGGCGGCGCTGGCATAGCTTTTCAGCCCGGCAATCTCGTCATAGCGTGGGTTGATCGGATAGATTGCGCCCTTGTAGCCCTGCGCTTGCAGAAAGGCGATCGGGCGGCCGGTCAGTTTGGCTGCATCATTGGAGGCCCCGACGACGACCACGCTTTTCGGGTTCAGGATGGCGGAAATCACGCTCATGTCAGGCTCACTTCGATGTCTTGTTCAGGAAATCAATCACCGACTGGCGATGCTCGGCGGTGGTGTAGCAGATCGCCTGCGCCTGACGTCCCATGGCGAAAATCTCCTCATCACTGCGCTCGAAGGTCTTGTCGAGAATCTCTTTCGACAGGGCGATCGCGGTGGGGGAGCCGAAGCTGAGTTCCTCGGCCCAGGTCTGGGCGCGGGCCAGAAGCTCATCCGGAGCCACCACACGATCCACCAGACCGATGGACATCGCCTCGGTGGTTTCGACCACGCGGGCCGAGAAGATCAGTTCCTTGGCGCGGGTCAGGCCAACGCGGCGGGGCAGGAAATACATGCCGCCGCCATCCGAGACGAGGCCCCGCTTGATGAAGCTCATCGACAGCTTGGCGCCCTCGGCCGCCATGATGAAATCGCAGGCCAGCGCCATATCAAGGCCAAGGCCGAACGCTGCGCCATTGACCGCCGCGATCACCGGCTTGGTGACGCCGTGGATCGCGGCCACGCCCTTGTGGGTGCTGCGCTGGCGTTTCCAGCCGTTGAAGGCCACATCGCCCGCCGGGGCATCCAGCCGCCCGCGCATGCCGCCGATATCGCCGCCCGAGCAAAAGCCCTTGCCCGCGCCGGTCAGGATGATGGCCCGCACCTCCGGGTCGCGGTCGGCCTCGGAAAATGCGTCGATCAGTTCGGCACGCATCTTGTCATTGATCGCGTTGCGCACATCGGGGCGGTTCAGCGTGATGGTGGCGATGCCGTTGGTGTAGGAGATGGTGATGAATTCGGGAAGGGTGGCTGCGGTGTTCATCTGATGGGGTCCGATCGTGTCTGGTGCGGTTGGCACGGTGGTTTGGGGGTCACGCGGGGGCGGTTTGCAGGCTGTCCGGCAGCGTGTCGCTGTCGAGGATGAGCTGGGCGAGCCGGTCGGCCTCGCCCGGGGCCAGCACCGGGTCGGCGAGTTCGTGGAATTTGGCGATCAACTCATCCGTGCTGGCCGGATCGTCCGGGTCGCCGTGACGGGTGGGCTGGAAATGGTCGACCGTGCGCCCGTCTTTCAGGCGCAGGTAGAGCCGCGCCATGCGGCGACGCGGGTATTCGGCGGCAAGGTCGTCGGCGCGGGCGACCGTGATCATCGGCATCAGCGCGCGGATGCGCGGGTCGGAAAGTGCCTGCGGTTCGGTCGCGGCAAGGCGAACGGAGCCGAGGATCATCTGGGCGGCAAGGCAGTATTGCAGGCTGAACCGTGCCTCTTGCGCCGATTGCGGATCGGGGCGGTCGCAGATGGTTTTGGTGGGGCCATAGCCTTCGACATGGATCGCGGCGATCTGGCCGGGGGTCAGGTTGTGCTGCGCCATCAGTGCCGCCAGCCCATCCAGCGCCGGAAAGATGTGGCCACAGCAGCCGTGCAGCTTGACCGTCATCCGTGTGATCGGGGTCCATTCGCCCGCGCCGTCAAAGGCGGCGTCCCAGTTGCCCGCGCCCGCGCCGGTGGCCAGCGCATAGCCCAAGGGGCCGTGCAGACTGTCCAGCGCGCCGGTGGCCCCGGCGGCAGCGGCATAGGCGGCGAGCAACCCGGCATCGGCGGCATGGCCGGGGTGCATGGTCTTGACCATGCTTTGCCCCTGCAGGTTCTGCTGATGGCCCCCGGCAAAGCTGGTGGAGATGGCGATGGCATTGGCGATCCCGTCCCGGTCCAGCCCCAGCAGCATGGCGCCCGCCACAGCCGCGCCGATGGTGCCGACGGTGCCGGTGATGTGCCAGAACTCATAATGGCCCGGTTGCAGGGCGCTGGCGAGGCGACAGCCCGCCTCATACCCGCCGATCACGGCGCGATCGAAGGCTTCGCGCGACAGGCCCCGGTCCTGCGCCACGGCCAGGGCGGCGGCGATGGTGGGTGAGCCGGGGTGATAGCCGCCGTCACGGTAGATGTCGTCGAATTCGACCGTATGGCTGGCGGTGCCGTTCAGGAAGGCCGCGCGCCGGGGGCTGGTGCGACCGCCGCCGACATAGCAGATCGCCTGCCCGCAGCCGGTTCCGGTGCCCATGTCAGCACCGGCCAGCAGGGTGGCGGGCGCGCGGATCGTGCCGGGCAAGGTGGTGGCGAACCAGTCCAGCGTGGCGTTGCGCACGGCGGCATCCACGCATTGGTCAACCAGCTTTGTGTGCCAGTCAGCCGCCAGCCCGGCGAGGCGCAGGAGCGGGTTGTCGGTCACTCTGCCGCCTCCGTCCGTGCGGTGGGGGCCTGGTGTGCGGCACCAGATTGCAGCATCGCTTCGATCTCGGCCTCGGTCAGCCCGGCCTCACGCAGCAGGTCCACGGTCTGCGCGCCCACGGCTTGCGGGGCCAGAGTGGTGCCGGTGGCTGATCCGGTCATGCGAAAGGCGGAGGACAGGATCTGCAACCCGTCGACATGGCCCGCAGGGTCGGCGACGCGCAGCACCTGCCCGCGTGCCTGCGTCTGCGGGTCGTTCAGCGCCTCTTCCATCCGGCGCACGCGGGCGGCGGGGATGCGGCGTTCGTTCAAGAACGCCTCCCAATAGTCTGCCGTCATTGTGGCAATGATCTCGGTGAGGGCTTCACGTTCCTCCGCCGCCATGTCGATGCGGTCAAAGTTGTTGGTCTTGACCAGATCCTCGCGGCCCAGCGCGATCCACAACCGGCGCTGCTGGCGCAGGTTGGAGGCGGCGACCATAAGGGGCGCGTCAGAGGCCTGATACAGGCCGATGGTGGCAAAGGCATAGCTGTTGCCCTTGGCCTTCGGGTGCTTGCCGGAGTGAAGGTAGTCGGTCACATGCGAGGTTTGCAGCGTCAGCGCCACCTCCAGCATCGACACGTCGATGTGCTGGCCCTTGCCGCCATTCTGGCTGCGCTGGAACAGGGCCGCAGCGATGGCAAAGGCCGCCGTCATGCCGGTCGCATAGTCGATCACCGGGGCACCGCATTTCAGCGGGTTGCCATCGCCGGTGCCGGTTACATCCATGATGCCGGAATAGGACTGGATCACATTGTCATAGCCCGTCGCCGTGCGCTTGGGCCCAGTGCTGCCAAAGGCGGAGATCGAGCAATAGATCAGCCCCGGATTGATCGCCGCCAGATCGGCGTAGCCCAGACCGAGTGCGTCAAACGCGCCGGGGCGGTAGTTTTCCACAAAGACATCCGCCGTCGCCGCCAGCCGTTTCAGCGCCTCGCGCCCGGCCTCGGTTTTCAGATCCAGCGCCAGCGCCTTCTTGCCCGCCGATTGCGATAGAAAGGCCGCGCCCATGTCCTTGCGGACCAGATCGCGGTCGGCGCCCTGGAACCGGGCCTGATCAGGGTCGTTCGGACTTTCGACCTTGATCACCTCGGCCCCGAGAAGGGCCATCTGATAGCTTGCAAACGGGCCCGCCAGGACATGAGTGGTGTCGATCACGCGAAGGCCGGAAAATGCAGGGGTCATGGCGGTGTTTCCGTCTGTTCTGATGGAGGCCCCGCCGCAGGGGATGCGGCGGGGGAAGGGTTTATTGCGACAGCATGTTGGCGGCTTTGAGCTGCGCCTCGGCGATCGTGAGGATACGGTCCACAAAGGCGGTGTATTCGACCGGGCCCTGGGTGCCGTCTTCAACCCCGGCGCTGCGGGCATAGGTCTGATAGGTCTCGGCTTCCATCGCGGTGAAGATCGCATCTGCGATCTGCTGTTGCAGCGCCGGGTCAATGCCTTTGGGGCCGAAGACGCCGCGCACCTGCAGCCAGCTGGTATCCACGTTGAAGCCCTGCTCGCCAAAGGTCTGCATGTCGGGCACGCTGGCCAGACGCTCATCGCCCAGCACACCAAGGCCCTTGAGCCGGTCAGCCTCGAAGAATTCGATCACCGGGCCAAGGTTGGCAACGCCGACATCGACATGGCCACCCATGACGGCCGCGATGATATCGGGGGTGGATTCAAAGGCGACCCAGTTGAAGGTCACGCCCGCCTCTTGCTCCAGCATCGTCATGCCAAGGTGCTGCATCGACCCGACCGGGCCAAAGCCGCCCACGTTGACCTGACCCGGCTTGCTGCGGGCAAGTTCGACCAGATCGGCGATGGTGGCGACCGAAGCATCCTTTTCCGAGAAAACGAGAATGGGGTCGATCTGCATCAGGGCGATCCATTCGAAATCATCCGCGCTGAACACGCCGTCAAGGTTGGTAAGGAAGGCGGTGAAGTGGCTGACCGTGTTGATGCCCAGCGTCAGGCCGTCGGGCTTTGCCGTGCGGACCTTGGCCATCTGTGTGGCACCACCGCCACCGGGGGCGTTTTCCACCACCAGCGTCTGGCCGATCATCGGCTCCAGCGAATGGGCCAGCGCGCGGACCATCACATCGGTGCCGCCACCAGGCTTGGTGTGCATCACAAAGCTGACCGGGCCTGATGGCTTCCAGACGTCATCGGCGGCGGCGGGGCCGGCAAGACCCAGCACCGCGGCGCAGGCTGCGGCCGTGAACGTGGTTTTGAAATTCCAGAGTGTCATTATGTAATTCCTCCTTTTGATGGTGCGGTCTGAGTGACCGCTCTCCCTGTGTTCAGTGTGTGATTTCGAAGCGGCGGCGTGAACTGAGTGTTGGTCAGCCCACGCCGCATGTTTCGTTTGGTCAGGCCGCGCGCCGCTTGCGGACAAAGGTTCGCAAGGCACCCAAGGCGGGCAGCACGAAGGCCAGGGCGGCCATCGCCAGCAGGATCACGGTCAGCGGGGACGACCAGAACACGGCCCAGTCCCCTTGGGTGGTGATCAACGCGCGGCGGAAGTTGATTTCCATCATCTCGCCCAGCACCAGCGCCAGAATGACCGGGGCCAGCGGGAAATCGAGCTTGCGCAGGACATAGCCGACCAGACCCGCCGCAACCATGACATAGACCGGGAACATCGAGTTGCTGGAGGCATAGGCCCCGACAAAGCAGATGCCCGCCACAATCGCGGCAATCGCCGGGCGGGGGATATCGGCCACTTTGGCCCAGACCCGTGCCCCCGCCAGACCGAGGAACATCATGACCGGCACCCCGACCCAGAGCGAAGCAAAGATCGTGTAAGGGATCTCGGGCGATTTGGTGAACAGCAGGGGGCCGGGCTGGATGCCCTGCACCATCAGCGCGCCGATCATCACCGCCGCGGTGGCGGACCCGGGGATGCCCAGCGCCAGCAGCGGGGCGAGCGAGCCGGGCACGGCGGCATTGTTCGCGGCCTCCGATGAGGACAGCCCTTCCAGCGAGCCGTTACCGAACTGTTCCGGCGTTTTCGACAGCTTCTTGCTGATCGCATAGGACAGGAAGGCCGCGATGGACGGACCCGCACCGGGAATGACGCCGATGACATAGCCGATCAGCGAACTGCGGGCGATCACGGTTTTCAGCCCGAACAGCGTGCTTACCGGCACCGCCAGCAGCTTCTTGATCGGCGCGCTTCTGGTTTTGGCCGCCGCGCCGTCTTCGATCATCACCAGCACTTCGGTCAGCGCGTAAAGGCCCAGCAGGATCGGCACCAGCGGCAGGCCTTCAAAGAAATTCGGGTCGCCGCCGGTGAAACGCGGCACGCCGGTCTGCACATCCAGACCCACGGTTGCCAGTGCCAGACCGATGAACATGGCGATTGCGCCCTTGACTGGCGAGCCGGTGGACAGGCCCGACACAAGGCTGAGGCCAACCAGCGCCAGGGCGAAATATTCACCGGGGCCGAACTTCAGCGCGAATTCCGACAGTGGCACCGCTGTGGCCACCAGAAACAGCGTCGAGACAACGATGCCCATACCCGACGAGACAATCGAGACGGTCAGCGCCTCGCCCGCCTTGCCCTGCTTGGTCAGCGGATAGCCGTCCCATGCGGTGGCCACCGCCGCCGCCGTGCCGGGAGAGTTGATCAGGATGGCCGAGATCGCCCCGCCATATTCGGCGGCGACATAAAGTGCCACCAGCCCGACGATGGAAACCACCGGGTCCATGCCATAGGTGAACGGGATCAGCAGCGCGATGCCAAGGCTGGGGCCAAGGCCGGGAATGGCCCCGATCAGATAGCCGGCAAAGGCGCCGAAAAACACTGCCGCCCAGACCATCGGATCGGAAAAGGAGGCAAATCCAAGCGCAAGATTTTCAAACATTCCGGCCTCCTCAGGGCAATCTGACGCCAAGGGCGACAACAAAAACGACATAGATAAAGGCGGTCAGGGCGAGCGGCACACCGATCAGATGAACGGGACGTCGTTCACCGCAAGCCAGCAGCACAGCCAGTGAAAAGATGCCGACACAGGCAATGGCCCCGACCCTGTCAAACAGCACCGCCTGCGCCACCAGAAGCCCCATGGCCGCCAGAACATAAACCGGGCGCTGTATGACCAGAGTGGACTGGTTGCGCGCGACGATCTTGCGGAAGATGATGATCCCCAGCAGCAGGACCAACGCGGCAATCGCGATGGTCGCCAGCAGGCCGGGAAACCCGCCCGCGCCGATATCGGCGGGGTTCATCGGGCGGCGCAGGGCGCGGGCCTGTTGCAAGTAGTCCCAGAACACCCACAGCAGGGCGGCGCTGCCCAGCAATTCGCACAGCCACATCGGCAGGCGCAGTTCGTTTCCCCCGAACCGCGATGCGCGGCCCGGCTCTGTCGTGTCGGCCATGAAACCCTCCTCCGACGTCTGGCATCAAAGGTGCCGGACGATCCTTCCCCAGTCTCGGTGCAGTGCGGGTTTTGTTGAACTGACGAAATGTTGGGCAAGACCTTCGATTCCCTTCGACAACGGGTTCGGGGCGGCTGCGTGAACATTTGCTCTGCTCCGGCCAAACTTCCGGTCAGTTCATCCGGTGCGGGTGGCCCCCTAGGGTTGGGCATCCGTTGCAGAAAGGTTTGCCCCATGGATTTTGCGCTGACCGAAGAACAGACCATGTTCCGCGACATGGTACGCCGTTTCGCCCAGACCGAGCTGGCCCCGCACGCCGCACGCCGCGCCCGCGAACAGGGTTACCCCTGGGATGTAGCCGCGCGGATGGCCGAGCTTGGCCTGATGGGAATCGCACTGCCGGAGGCCGATGGTGGCCTTGGCGGCTCGCTGGTCGATGCGATCATCGCGATTCAGGAAGTGGCAGAGGCCTGCCCGCGCAGTGGTGATGTCATTCAGGCAGGAAACTTTGGCCCGGTCCGCACCTTTGCCGAATATGCGACGCCAGAGCAAAAGGCGCGGTATCTGGGGCCGATTCTTGAAGGCCGCGCCGTGATCTCACTTGGCATGACCGAGCCGGAGGCCGGGTCGGCGGTGACGGAACTTGCCACCACCGCCACGCCCGATGGCGACGGGTTCATTATCAACGGCACCAAGATTTTCGGGACCCATAGCAGTGAGGCCGGGGTGTTTCTGGTCTATGTGCGTTTCGGCCCCGGTCTGGATGGCATCGGGTCGGTGCTGATTGAAAAGGGCACGCCGGGGCTGACCGTGGGCCAGCCCACCGCCTTCATGAATGGCGAGGACTGGGCGCAGCTTTACTTTGACAATCTGCGCATACCTGCCCAAAACGTGGTGCTGGGTGCGGGCGGGTTTCGCAAGCAGATCATGGGGTTCAATGTGGAACGGCTGGGCAATGCGGCGCGCGCGGTGGCGGTGGGGCGTCATGCGTTCAACCTCGCGCGCGACCATGCGCTGACGCGCAAGCAGTTCGGCCGGGCGCTGTGCGAGTTCCAGGGGCTGCAGTGGAAATTCGCCGATATGGCGCTGCGGCTGGAAAGCGCGCAGCTTTTGCTGATGCGCGCTGCGGTGAACGCGGGGGGCGGTCTGCCGTCGGCGCAGGAGACCGCGATGGCGAAACTCGCCTGCAACGAGGCAGGGTTCCAGGCCGCCAATGAAGCGTTGCAGGTCATGGGCGCGCTTGGCTTTTCCGAAGACAGCACCGCGCAATACTGCCTGCGCCGCACGCGTGGCTGGATGATCGCGGGCGGATCGCTGGAGATACTGAGGAACCGTATCGCCGAAGGCATCTTTGGCCGCAGCTTTTCGCAACGGGCGGGGGCATGACAGCAGCACTGCCGCTTGCAGTTCAGGCCGATCCGGAGAGTGACCGCCCGGTGCTGTTGCTGATACACGGCATGTTGTCGAGCGCTTTGCATTGGCAACCGAATGAGGCGCTGTCGCAAAGCTTCCGTCTGATCCGGGTGGAGTTGCCGGGGCATGGCGCATCCGCGCCGCCGATGACGCCAGAGGCGGCGCGGCCCGATACGATCGTGGCCGCGTTAGAGCAGGTGCGGCAAGCGCTTGGTGTTGGCGTCTGGCATGTCTGCGGGGCCAGTTTCGGGGCCGGGATTGCCCTGCGCTATGCGCTGGAGCATCCCGGTGCCTGCCAGAGCGTCAGCTTCACCAACGGCAATTCGGCGCTGCGCGGGGTGTGGAGCGTCGAGGAAATGCAGGCGCAATCCGACCTTGCCGCGCATATCCGCGCAGGCGGCGAGGCAGCGGTGCACGCCATGCCATACCACCCCGCCCACGCCCGCCGCTTTCCCCCCGCCTTCCGCGCTGCGCTGGTGGTCGAGGCCGGACGGGTGACCCCCGAAACCGTGGCGTTGCTTCAGCAAGAGGCGATGCCACGCCTGACCCTGCGCGACCGGCTGGGGCAGCTGCGGCCGCCTTGTCTTTTGATCAACGGCAGCCATGAACGACGGTTCCAGCCGCTGCGCGACTGGCTGGCTCTGGCGCATCCGCAGATCGGCATTGTCGATCTGCCGGGGGGACATTCGGTGAATATCGAATGTCCGGAAGGCTTCAACACGGCCCTTTCCGCGTTCATATGCAATTCCGGAAGTTGAATGAAGACGACAGCAAAACACGCGGCCTTTCTTGCGGGACTATATGCAGCGGCGGCAATGGCGGGTTGGGGGTTCGAACGCATCGGCCTGCCCTTGCCATGGATGCTGGGGCCATTGGTGCTGAGCGCTGCGGTCTATGTCAGCGGGCTGGGGCAGGTCAGGGTGCCGGTGCGCACCCGGCCCTTTGGCCAGATGACCGTGGCCGCACAGGTCGGTCTGACCTTTACCCCGGCGGCCTTTGCCTCGCTTCTGAACCTTGCGCCCCTGATCGTGGGGCTGGCGGTGGTCAGCGGGGTGCTGGCCAGTCTGGTGGCAATTGCCTTGGCACGGTCCACCGGGATGCGGCTGGCACAGGCCTTTGTCAGCACCTTTCCCACCAGCCCGGTCGAGGCGGCGGTGATCGCCGAACGGCTGGGCATCGCACCAGCGCCGGTCATTGTCGCGCAGACGATGCGGATCGCGATGATCGTGTTTCTGGTGCCGATGTCGATCTATCTGGTCGACGGCATGCCCGATCGCGGCGCTGGCGGCGTGGCGCAGGGGTTTGCCCCGGGCCATCTCGGGTTGGCGGGTCTGGCGATTGCCGGGGCGCTACTGTTTCGTGGCTTGCGGCTGTCGAACCCGTATTTCCTCGGGCCACTGGCGGTATCGGCGGCGGTTGCGGCCTTTGGCATCGCATTGCCGCCGTTTCCGCTGCTGGTCATGGCCTTGGCGCAGATCGCCCTTGGCACATGGCTGGGCAGCACCTTCCGGCGGGAATTGTTCACCTCGGGCGAGGGCCATATTCCGGCGACCTCGGTTTCGGCATTGGTGCTGCTGGTGCTGATTTCCGGCGCAGCACTGGGGCTGGCGCAGCTGGGCGGTCACCCATGGGAGACGCTGGTTCTGGGGGCCGCTCCCGGCGGGGTGACGGAAATGGCGCTGACGGCGAAGTTTCTGGGGGCCGAAGTGGCGCTGGTCACCGCGATCCAGCTGACGCGGATTTTCCTGTTCATGCCGAACATCCCCTGGATCATCCGGCTGATCGACCGGGCAGAGGCGCGCAGGCGCCCCTGACCGGGATCATCGGTCAGCCCGCTGCCGCCATATGCATCGGCCCGCCCTTGTGGCGCGGAAAACCAAAGCCGGTGACCAAGACCACATCAATATCGCCGGCGCTTTCTGCGATGCCCTCGGCCAGCAGCGCCTCCCCTTCGGCCTGCATGATGCGCAGGATGCGGGCCATGATCTCGTCGCCGGTAAAGACGCGCCGGGTCTGCCCGGCCTTTGCGCTTTCCTCAAGGATGATCCGCTCGACGTCCGGGTCAGCGCGGGGGCTGCCGGTGCCGTAGTCATACCAGCCCTTGCCGGTCTTGCGCCCCAGCCGCCCGGCCTCGCAAATGCGGTCGGCAATATGGGCATAGCGTTCACCGGGGGGGCGTGTGGCGGCGCGGGCCTTGCGTTGCGCCCATGCGATATCCAGCCCGCTCATGTCCTGCACGGCATAGATCCCCATCGCGAAACCGAACGCCTCCATCGCAGCGTCGATCTGGTGCGGCAGCGCGCCTTCCTCCAGCATGAATTCGCAGTCGCGGCGATAGGCCGACATGATCCGGTTGCCGATGAACCCATCACAAACCCCCGCCATCACCGCGATCTTGCCCAGCCGCCGCGCCAGCGCGGCCCCGGTGGCCAGCGCGTGCAGGCTGGTGTGATCGGCCTTCACCACCTCCAGCAGTTTCATCACATGGGCGGGGGCAAAGAAATGCAGGCCAAGGATGCGCGACGGGTCGCGGGTGGTGGCAGCAATCCTGTTCATATCGAGATAGGAGGTGTTGCTGGCCAGCACGGCATCGGGCCGCATCACCGCATCCAGCCGGTCAAAGACCGCGCGCTTTACTTCCATATCCTCGAACACCGCCTCGATCACCAGCGGGCAAGCCGCCAAGGCAGCGTAGTCTTCGCCGGTGGTCAGGCGGGCAAGCGCGGCATCGGCCTTGGCTTGCGAGATGGCCCCGCGCTTGACGCTGGCGGCAAGCGTCTCGGCCACGCGGATTTGTGCGGCAGTGGCGGCGGCGGTATCACGCTCCACCAGATGCACATCCGATCCGGACAGCAGAAGTGCCGTGGCAATGCCAGCGCCCATGGTGCCGCCACCGATCACGCCCACATGCGCCAGATCGGCGGGGGCGGTCCCGTCGGTCTTCAGACCCTTGCCCGCTGCACGTTCGGCAAAGAAGATGTGACGCAGCGCCGCCGCCTCGGGCGAGGCGGCGAGCCGCAGGAAGCGTTCACGCTCCGCCGCCAACGCCTCGGGAGCCGAGGCTTGGGAGGCCATGCGCAAGGCCGCCAGTGCCTCCAGCGGCGCGGCGGCGCCCCGGCTGCGCTTGCGCAGACCGGCCTCTTGTGCGGGCCAGTCGATGGGGTCACCGGGGATCAGGTTGCGCGACAGGGTCGGGCGCAGGGCCTGACCGGCCAGCTCGCGCGCCAATACCTCGGCCCCGGCGATCAGATCACCCTGTGCCAGACGGTCAACCAGCCCGATGCCCAGCGCCTGCACCGCGCCGATTTGCTTACCCCCGGTCACCAGTGCGATCGCATCAGCCATCGGCACCAGACGCGGCAGGCGCACGGTGCCGCCCGAGCCGGGAATGATCCCGAGGGTCACTTCGGGCAGGCCCAGCCTTGCCCCTGCATCAGCCACCCGCCCGTGGCATGCCATCGCCAGTTCCAGCCCGCCGCCCAGTGCGATGCCATGGATCGCGGCAACCCATGGCATGGGCGCGGATTCGATCGCGGCCAGCACATCGGGCAGGAACGGCGCGGCGGGCGGCTGGCCCAGCTCGCGGATATCGGCCCCGGCCACAAAGCTGCGCCCGGCACAGGCCAGCACCACCGCCTTGATGCCCGGGCGCGCAGACAGATCGGCCACCGCCTGCATCAGCCCCTGCCGCACCGCCTGACCCAGCGCATTGACCGGCGGGTTGTCGATGGTCACGCGTGCCAGATCGCCGCTTGTCTCTACTGTCACATGGTCCATCGGCCTGCGCCTCCCTGTCCGGTCACTGTGGCATAGGTATATGCAATGCGGGCTTGGCCGTGACCCAACAATTGGTCAGGTTCGGACCTACCGCACTTTGGGTAATCTGATAGGATCGAAAGACCCGATCCCAACCCCGAAGGACCAACATGAGCCGTGAAGACCAGCCACCCGAAGGCAGCCCGACCATCCGCACCATCGCCATGCCCACCGATACCAACCCGTCGGGCGATATTTTCGGCGGCTGGCTGATGAGCCAGATGGACCTTGCCGCCGGAAGCGTCGCGGCGCGGACCTCCGGCGGGCGCAGTGCCACGATTGCCGTGGATGCGATGATCTTTCACCGGCCCGTCAAGGTGGGGGATGAGGTGTCGCTTTATGCCTCGCTGGTCCGGCTTGGGCGCACCTCGATGACGATCCATGTCGATGCCTGGCGCCGCCCACGCGAAGTGGCGCGCACCGAAAAGGTGACCGAGGCGAATTTCACCTTTGTCGCGCTGGATGCCGAAGGCCGGCCGATCCCGATCCGCCCGAATGCCGATGTGCAGGCGGTCCAGCGGAGCTGACGACCCCCGGCATACTCACAGCCGGGGCAGTGTCGCGGCCCAGATATCCTTGCGCATGGTCAGCAGGGCGATGACATTGCTGGCTGAATCCTCGACATGCCCCCGCACGATGCTTTGGGCCTGTTCCGCATCGCCTGCGCAGATCGCATCGACCAGCGCGCGATGCTCGGCGCGGGCGTCTTCCCAATGGTCGAATCGGGTCAGGTCCATCCAGATGTAGATCTGGCATTGGTCCAGAAGGCCGTTCACGGTATCGGCCAGCGTGGCATTGCCTGAAATTTCAGCAATGACATGGTGAAGGCGAAGGCCGATCTGAAGCTCCAGCAGGTTGTGATGTATGGTCCGTTCAGGGACAGCGGCCAGCGCGTCACACTCGGCAATCATCTGGCGCAGGCGCGTGCGCCCGGTGTCATCAATGTTCCGGCAGGCCAACCGGACCGAAAAACACTCCAGCTCAGCGCGCAGGGCAAAGACATCCCGCGCCTTGGCCAGATCGAAGTCTGCCACCGCAAAACCGTGCTTTGCCCGTTGGATAACCAGGCCATCGCGCTCCAGCCGGTTCAACGCCTCACGCACCGGGGTGCGGCTGACGCCAAGCCGTTCCGACAGGTCCAGTTCGGTCACCCGACTGCCGGATGCGATCTGCCCGGTGATGATCAGAGACTTGATCGCCTCATAGGTGGATTGGCGCAACAATCCGGGGCTGGGTTGGTTCATGAACAGGTCCTGATCGACGGATGACTCCGCCAGTCTAGCAACATTCGCGCTTGACAGGCAAATGCATCGTGCTTTTGTATACAAAAATAAATCCATAAATCGTGATCTCGGATCGCATAAGACAAGCTAGCAGGGGACAACAACACATGACGGCAGATCTGATCATCACCGGGGCGAGCGCGCTGACAATGGACGCGGCCCGGCCCCGCGCTGCTGCTGTCGCCCTGCAGGCAGGCCACATTCTGGCCTTGGGAAGTGATGCCGAGGTACTGGCCCACAAGGGCAGTTCGACCCGGGTGATCGACGCGCGGGGTGCCACGCTGCTGCCCGGTTTCATCGAATCGCATATGCACCTGTTCGGCGGCGGGGCGGGGCTGCACCACCTGATGCTGACCGGGCTGAAGGGCATGAATGCGATCCGCGAAAAGGTGATGGCCTATGCGCCGACCCGGCCAGACGACAAGGTGCTGTATTGCGACGGGGCCGATTATGACATGCTGGATGGCGTGCCGTTTGACCGGCACCTGCTGGACAGCATCATTGCCGACCGGCCGATGGTCTTTGTCGCCTTTGACCACCACACCTATTTCGCCAACACCATGGCTTTGGAAGTGGCTGGCCTGTTGCACGGCAAAACACTAGGACCGGGCAACGAGATTGTCATGGGGCCCGATGGTCTGGCCACCGGCGAATTGCGCGAGGTGGAGGCTTTTGGCCCGATCGACGTCTATTCCGGCGAATTCCGGTCGTTTCTGGGTCTGGCGACAGGGGGCGAGCCGCCCGAGACGCCGACCGCCGAGGAGCGCGCGGCAGACCGTTATGCCATTGAGCGCGGACTGGACTGGTGCGCGCAGCATGGCATCACATCCGTGCACAACATGGATGGCAACCTTTACACGCTGGAGCTGCTGAAAGAGATCGAGGCGGATGGCGGGCTGAAATGCCGGGTCAAGGTTCCGTTCCATTTCAAGAACTTCATGAAGATCGACATGCTGGAAAAGGCCAGCCTGATGCACGAAACCTATACCGGCGACTGGGTGAATTCCGGCATGGTCAAGGCGTTCTATGACGGCGTGATGGAGGGATTCACCGGCTATCTGATCGACGGCTACGCCGACCGCCCCGATTTCCACGGCGAGCCGCTGTTCACGCAAGAGCAGTTCAACGAAATGGCGGTGGAGGCGGACCGGCGCGGCTTGCAGATTGCGGTGCATTCCTGTGGCGATGGTGCGGTGCGGGCAGTTCTCAATGGCTATGAGGCGGCGCGAAACGCCAACGGCGCGCGCGATGCCCGGCACCGGGTGGAGCATATTGAACTGATCCATACCGACGACCTGCCGCGTCTGGCGGAGTTGGGCGCGATCGCATCTGTCCAGCCGCCGCATCCGCCCGGGATCATGGATTTCCCGCTGGAGCCGGGCAAGACCCGGATCGGGGCCAAGCGCTGGCATCTGTCCTATGCCTGGCGCACGCTGAAAGACGCGGGCGCGCATGTGGCGTTTTCGTCGGACTGGCCGGTGGCGCGGATCGACGTGATGGCGGGCATCCACGCCGCCGTCACCCGCAAACCCTGGGAGCCGGACCTGCCCGACCAGAGCTTTACCGTGCTGGAGGCGCTGGCGGCCTATACGCTGGAAGGTGCCTATGCCGAACATGCCGAAGACCGAAAGGGCATGATCCGCGAAGGCTATTTCGCCGATCTGGTGCTGCTGACGGGCGATATCGAAGCGGTGGCACCGGAGGCCATTCCGGGGCTGAAAGCCGCGCTCACCATTTGTGGCGGGAAGATCACCCATGAAGCATGATCGCAGCTTTCCGGTTGATGGCCGCCCGGTTTCGATCGCGATCGAAGGTCTGGTCAAGACCTTCGGGACCGGCAAACACGCGGTGCAGGCTTTGGAACGGGTCGATCTGGAGATTCGCCAGAACGAGTTCTTCACCCTGCTTGGCCCCTCGGGCTGCGGCAAGACCACGCTTTTGCGCCTGATTGCCGGGTTCGAGTCCCCCAGCGACGGCGCGATCCTGCTGGATGGCAAGGAGATCGCCCCCCTGCCCCCGTTTGACCGACCCATCAACACGGTGTTCCAAAGCTATGCCTTGTTCCCCCACATGACCGTGGCCGAGAACATCGGTTTTGGGTTGAAGATGCAGGGGCGGCCAAAGGCGGAAGTTGCGGCGCGCGTAGCGGACATGCTGCGGCTGGTGCAGATGGAGCCGTTGGCGCACCGCCGCACCAGCCAGATTTCGGGCGGGCAGCAGCAGCGGGTGGCTTTGGCGCGTGCACTTGCGCCGCAACCAAAGGTGCTGCTGCTGGACGAGCCGCTGTCGGCGCTGGATTTCAAGCTGCGCAAGGAAATGCAGACCGAGTTGAAGCGCTTGCAGGTGGAAACCGGCATCACCTTCATCTTCGTGACCCATGATCAGGAAGAAGCCCTGACCATGAGCGACCGCATCGCGGTGATGAGCCGGGGCCGGGTATTGCAGGTCGGCACCCCGCGCGAGATCTATCACGAGCCGTCAGATCGGTTTGTGGCCGAATTTGTCGGCGAATCGAACTTTTTGGCGGCGCGGGTCAGCGGGCATGACGGACGCACCGTTCTGGCCGAACTGGGTGCCGCACGCTTGCGGGTGACAACCGATCACCTGTTGTCCGTGGGCACGGACATCACCGTCATGATCCGGCCCGAGCATCTGGATTTCCTGCCCGGCCCTGCAACTGGCTGTCTGTCGGGCGCGGTCACCGATGCGGTGTTTTTCGGCACCGACACCCATTACCGGGTCAGGCTGGACTCCGGCACCGAGATCACCGTGCGCGGCCAGAACAGCGCAGGTGGGGCCTTGGGGCCAGCCGTGGGCCAAAGCGTGTGGCTTGGCGTGCAGCCCGATGCCGCCCGTGTGGTGAGGGGCTGAGATGGCCCGGGCACAACAGACCGCAACCGCCGCAAGACAGGCCGATATCCGCAAACGCTGGATCATGTCCTCCCCGGCCTTGTTGACCGTATTGGCGGCGTCGATTGGGCCGCTTCTGGTGGTGTTGGTCTATTCGGTGATGGCCAAGGGCGATTTCGGCGGCGTCCGGATGGGCGAATTCAGTCTGGATGGCTGGGTCGGCGTGCTGGTTGCGCGCGATATCTTCGACGACACCCTGCATCTGGCCGATGCGCATGTCAGCATCTTCTGGCGCTCGATCAAGATGGCGTTCCTGACCACGGTGTTCTCGCTCGCGGTCGGCTTCCCCACCGCCTATTTCATCGCCACAAGGTCGGAACAGACCCGGCCGTTCTGGCTTTTGCTGATCATCATCCCGTTCTGGACCAACCTTCTGGTGCGGACCTTTGCGGTGATGGGCCTGCTGAGCAATCAGGGCATCATCAACAACACGCTGATCTGGCTGGGCGTGATCGACCAGCCGCTGCAGATGCTGTTCACCGATGGCGCCGTGCTGGCGGGGCTGGTCTATGTTTACCTGCCGCTGATGGTGCTGCCGGTCTATGCCAGTCTGGAGCGGTTCGATTTCCGGCTGGTCGAGGCGGGCTATGACCTTTACGCCACCCGGCTCAAGGTGCTGTGGCATGTGGTCATTCCGGTGTGCAAACCGGGGCTGATCGCGGGGTCGATCCTCGTCTTCATCCCGGCGATCGGCGCCTATGTCACCCCGCGCGTGCTGGGCGGCGGCAAGAACATGATGGTCGGCAACCTGATCGAGTTGCAGTTCGGGCAGGGCCGCAACTGGCCGCTGGGATCGGCGCTGTCGATCACGTTGCTTGCGATCGTGATGGTCGCGCTGATCTTTTACGTCCGCAATGCTGCGAAAGGGGGGCCGGGCCATGGCCACTAAGGGCTTCGACACCAAGGCGCAGCCCGGCTTTGGCCTGATCGCAGGGCTGATCTTTGTAGCGCTGTATCTGCCGATCATCGTGCTGGTGGTGTTTGCCTTCAACGCCACTGCCTCGCTGGGGGTCTGGGGTGGGTTCTCGCTGCGCTGGTTCGAGATGGCCTGGCAGAACGAGGCGATCCGCCGGGCCGCGCTGAACTCGCTGTATCTGGCGGGGGTGGCGGCGGTGCTGTCCACGGTGATGGCGACGCTGGCCGCTTTGGCCACCACCCGCACCGCTCCCTATCCGGGGATGACGCTGAAATATGCCGCGCTGAACCAGCCGCTGATCGTGCCCGAGATCGTCACCGGCATCGCGCTGCTGATCGTGTTCGCGCAGGTCAGGATCTGGACCGGCTATTCCGGTTTCGGCTACCTGATCCTGGCCCACACCGCGTTCTGCATCCCCTTTGCCTACCTGCCGATCCGCGCGCGGCTGGAAGGCATGGATCTGACACTGGAAACCGCCGCCGCCGATCTTTACGCGCGGCCATGGCCCACCTTCCGCCATGTCACGCTGCCGCTGCTCTGGCCCGGTGTGCTGGCCGGGTTCATGCTGGCCTTTGTCGTCTCGCTGGATGATGTGATCATCACCGAATTCGTCAAATCCGGCGGTCAGGACACGCTGCCCACCTACATGCTGGGCCAGCTCCGCCGCAGCATGACGCCGGAGGTGAACGCCGCCGCCGCCATGCTGCTGTTGCTGTCGGTCACGCTTGTTGTTGCGTTCTATATCGTCAGCCGCAGAAAAACATAACAAAACAAGGAGGTATCCATGAAACATATCTATTGCACCACTGCGATGGTCTTTGCCCTGATGGCAGGGTCGGCATCCGCGCAAGAGGCAAAGGCGCTGAACCTTTACAACTGGGGCAACTACACCAACCCCGAGTTGCTGACCAAATTCGAGGCGGAAACCGGGATCAAGGTCACCGTCACCGATTACGATTCCAACGACACCGCTCTTGCCAAGGTGCGCGCGGGCGGGTCGGGCTATGATATCGTGGTGCCCTCCGCCAACTTCGTGCCGATCTGGATCGCAGAGGGGCTGCTGCTGGAATCACGCCCCGACCAGTTGGAAAACTTCGTCAACATGGACCCGCGCTGGATTGATGTGGACTGGGACCCGGGCCGCCGCTTCACCGTGCCATGGCAATGGGGCACCATGGGGCCGGTGGTGGCCACCGACTATTACAAGGGCGATATCAACACCCACGCCATCTGGCTGGACCCGCCGGATGAGCTGAAGGGCAAGATCAACGTTGCTCCGGAAAAGAACGACGTGCTCTATGCCGCGATCGCCTATATGGGCGGTGAATGGTGTGACGGCGACCGCGACATGCTGCGCAAGGTGCGTGACAAGCTGGTGGAGGCCAAGCAGCACTGGATTTCCATGGATTACGGCATCGAAAAGATGGACAGCCGCGACACGCTGGCCCAGCTTTACTACAATGGGGCTGCCTTCCGGGCGCGGGCGGTGAATGCCGATGTGGCTTATGGTTATGCCAAGGAAGGCTATCACATCTTCATGGACAGCGCCGCCGTGCTGGCCGATGCGCCGCATCCGGAAAATGCCAAGCTGTTCATGAACTTCATCATGGCGCCGGAAAACGCCGCGCTGATCTCGAACTTCGCCAACTATGGAAACGGTATTCTGGGGTCGGAAGAATTCATGCTGCCCAGCATGAAGGACGCGCCGGAACTGAACGTGCCAGAGGAGTTTCAGGCCTTTGGCGGCTGGCAGGAGGTTTGCGCGCCCGAGGTGGATGCGCTCTACACTTCGATCTGGACCGATCTGATGAAATGACCGCTTTGCCCCGGCCCCACCGGGCCGGGGCACCCCAATGAAAGAAAAGAACCGATGCGCAACTTCCAGCTTCCCGGCCGCTCCCCCGCCCGCGCCACAGGTGCGATGGCCGCCACCTCGCACCCTTTGGCCACCCTCGCCGCGCTGGAGATCCTGCGCGCGGGTGGCAATGCGGTGGATGCCGCTATCTGCGCCGCAGCGGTGCAGGCGGTGGTGGAGCCGCAATCCACCGGCATCGGCGGCGATTGCTTTGTGCTGATGTGCCTGAACGGGCAGGAGCCGGTGATTGCGCTGAACGGCTCGGGCCGCGCGCCTGCGGCGGCGACGATCGACGCCTATCGCGCACTGGGGATGGAGAAGGTGCCGACCTATGGCCCGCATGCGGTGACCATTCCGGGTGCGGTTGACGCATGGTGCCGCCTGTCCGCCGATCACGGGCGGCTGGGGCTGGACAAGGTGCTGGCCCCGGCGATCCATTATGCGGAAACCGTCTATGTCGTGCAGGACCGGGTCGCCTTTGACTGGGCCGGGGCCAGCGATCTGCTGTCGCAGGATGAAGGCTCTGCGGCGATCTTCATGCCGGGTGGCCGCGCGCCGCGCGCCGGAGACCTGCACCGCCAGCCCGCGCTGGCGCAAACCCTGCGGCTGATCGCGGAAAAGGGCCGCACCGGATTTTATGAAGGGGCCGTGGCCGAGGCGATCGTCGGGCGGCTGCGCGCGCTTGGCGGGCTGCACACGCTGGCCGATTTCGCAGCAACCAAGGCCGATTACGTCACGCCGGTTTCCGCTGAGTATCGCGGCTACCAGATCCACCAGATGCCGCCGAACAATCAGGGGCTGACCGCGCTGTTGATGCTGAACATCCTCTCCGGCTTTCCGCTGTCTGGCCTCGCCCCGCTCGGCCCCGAGCGGCTGCATCTGGAGATCGAGGCGGCACGGCTGGCGTATCGCGACCGCAACGCCTGTCTGGGCGATCTGCCGCCAGAGGATGACACCGTTTCCGCCCTGCTGTCCGGCGCGCGGGCGGCACGGATGCGCTTTGCCATCGACCCCGACCGCGCCATGACCGATCTGCCCGATCCGGGGTTGGCCAAGGCCGATACGGTTTACATTTCCATCGTGGACGAAGACCGCAACGCGGTCAGCTTCATAAACTCCACCTACCACGCCTTTGGCAGCGGCATCACCTGCGCACAAACCGGCGTGGTGCTGCAAAACCGGGGTGCGAGCTTCCGTCTGGACCCCAATCACCCCAACGCCCTGGCCCCGGGCAAGCGGCCGATGCATACGATCATGCCCGGCATGGTGACCAAGGGCGGGCGGGCCACGATGCCCTTTGGCGTGATGGGCGGCGATTACCAGCCCTTTGGCCATGTGCATCTGCTGACCAACCTGCTGGATCACGGGATGGACCTGCAAGAGGCGATGGATTGCCCGCGTGTGTTCTGGCAGGACGGCGAGGTGCAGGCAGAACATGGTGTGCCCACCGACTCCATTGCCGGATTGCAGGCACGCGGCCACCGGGTGGTGCTTTCGGCAGAGCCGCATGGCGGCGGTCAGGCGATCTGGATCGACTGGGAGGCCGGAACCTTGACGGGGGGATCAGACCCCCGCAAGGACGGTCTGGCGCTTGGCTATTGAGAGGAAAAACCATGGCAAAGGCCCTGATCGTCATCGACGTGCAAAACGTCTACACCCTGCCCGCCTCGCCACTGTTCTGCGAAGACAATGGCAGGGCGATCGACAACATCAACACCCTGATTACCACCGCCCAAAAGGCGGGTGACAAGATCATCTATGTCCGCCATGTGCATCAGGCCGATGGCAGCGACGCCGGACGGATGTTCGACTTCACCGGCACGGTGGAAGAGATCGGTTTTGTCGCGGGCAGTCTTGAGGCGGAATATGATCCACGGTTGCTGCAGGTGACGGGCGCGGCAGAAATCCTCAAACAGCGCTATTCCTGTTTTATCGGCACCGGGTTGCATGAAATGCTGCAGGCCGGGGGCGTAGACACGATCATCGTGACCGGGTTCATGACTAATTTCTGCTGCGAGACCACGGCGCGGCATGGGCATGACCTTGATTACTACGTCGATTTCCCGATGGATGCGACCGGCTGCCCGCATTTGTCCGAAAGCGCCACGCAAGACAGGATCAAGGAGATTGTCGGGGCCTCGCTCGCCGCCGGCTATGCCCGTGTCGGCACCACCGCCGATCTGCTTGGCATGCAGGGTTGAGATCCGGCTTGCGCGACCACCTGACAAGATTTCGGTAGACAGTTATACTGTATAATTGATATGCTGAACCCTCAAGTAGGATGTGCTGATCCGGTCCCCCGGGCCGGGCGGCGCGTCTTTGGCAAGGAGGGGAGAACTTGCATGACATCCGCACCGCTTGCACCGCTGGACAGCGATATCAGCATTGATCAACTGATGCGCGACCCCTACCCGATCTATCGTCGCCTGCGGGCCGAGGCGCCGGTGTTGCGGGTGGCCTCGGTCGGGCGCACGTTTCTGACAAAGGCGGCAGATACGCGGCGGGTCAAGGACACGCCCGCCATCTTCAGCTCTGACGACCCCAATACCCCGATGAAACGGGCGTTCCAGTCGCACACGCTGATGCGCAAGGATGGCCCCGATCACATGCGCGAGCGCATGGCGATGATGTCGGCCTTCATGCCGAAAACCCTGATGACGCATTGGGTTCCGCTGTATCAGCAGATCGCCGAAGACTACATCGCACGGCTTCCCCGCGGGGAAACGGTGGACCTGTTCGACACGCTTTGCGGCCCGGTTGCTGCGCGGATCCTGGCGCATATTCTGGGCATCCCCGAAGCGAGTGATGCGCAAATGCAGCAGTGGTCACAGGCGTTGATGGATGGGGCCGGAAACTTCGGCTGGCGCGACGGCCCGTTCGCCGTCTCTGATGCCGCCAATGTGGAAATGGACGCGCTGTTCGAGCAGCTTTGGGACCGGCACCGCGCCACCCCCGGCCCTTCGGCCTATGCGGTGATGGTCAATGCGGCTGACCCGATCCCGAAAAGTCAGATCTTCGCCAACATCAAGATCGCCATCGGCGGCGGCATCAACGAACCGCGTGATGGTCTGGCGACCATTGTGTTCGGCCTGCTGACCAACCCCGACCAGTTGGAAGAGGTTCGTCGGCAAGAGGCTTGGATGCAGGCGTTCGAGGAAGGCGTGCGCTGGGTTGCACCGATCCAGGCCTCCTCGCGCCGCGTGCTGGAGGATGTGGAGATCCGGGGTTGCCTGATTCCGGCGGGCGATACGGTGATGACGATTCAGGCCTCGGCCAACCATGACGAAGAGTTGTTCGATCGGCCCGAGTTGTTCAATGCCTTCCGCAACCCGAACCCGCACCAGAGCTTTGGCTCCGGCCCGCACCACTGTGCCGGCGCGCATATCGCGCGGCGCACGGTAGGGCAGATCATGCTGCCGCTGCTGTTCGACCGCTTTCCCAAGATGCGGCTTGCCGATCCCACTGTCGTGCGTTGGCACGGTTTCGGGTTCCGGGGGCCGGTCAACCTGCCCGTAACCCTGAACTGAGAGCTTTGCCATGCCCGCACTTGTCTTTGTCTCCCCCACCGGAACCCGCCAGGAAATCGAGGCGCGCGAAGGTGACAGCGTGATGTCGGCTGCGGTTGCCGCCGGTGTGGCCGGAATCGTCGGGGAATGTGGCGGCGCGATGGCCTGCGCCACCTGCCATGTGATCGTGAATGCCGAGTGGTGGGCCAGGACCGGCGGCCGCAATGCGACCGAGGAATCCATGCTGGAATTCGCCGCATCGGAAATGCAGCCCCACAGCCGCCTGTCCTGCCAGATCCGCGTGGAACCCGCGCTGGACGGGCTGGTCGTGCACCTGCCCGAGGCGCAGCTTTAACCTTTTACCCCCGCCCGAACCTTGCGCAATATGCGCAGAAGTTCCACCCGTTCCTTGTCACTCAGCATCTGGAACAAGCGATCTTCGTGATCCATCACCGCCGTTTGCGCCGTCGCCTGCAGGGTCTGTCCTTCAACCGTGGGCATCAGCGCGTGGCGGCGGCGGTCGCCTGGCACCGGGGTGCGGGCGATCAGCTTGCGGCCCGCAAGTTCGTCAATGATCTGCACAAGGTTCGACCGCTCGATCTTGAGCACTTCGGCAAGTTCGGTCTGGTTGATGCCGGGACTTTGCACCACCACCGACAGCGCCGAAAAGGAAACCGCCCGCAACTGGAATTCCCCCAGCACGCGGGCCAGATCGGTTTGCACCAGACTCAGCACGCGTTTGAGGTTATAGCCCAGCAAATCCTTGAGCGCGCGGTCTTCGCCCGCGTCCTGAGCGGCGTCGGGCAGGGTCGGGGTAACCTGCATGTGGCGTTCCTTGCATCAGATTGTTTAATCCCTGACTATCAGCCTTGGCAGGAAACCGCCACTGTAATGATTGGATGCTACCATAGTAGGCAGGCATCACGATCTGCCGCCACGCTATTTCGGAGGAAGTCGCAAAGCCCCGTCCAGCCGGATTACCTCGGCATTCAGATAGGCGTTGGTCAGGCAAAAGACCACCGCCTGCGCAAATTCCTGCGGATCACCCAGACGGGCGGGAAAGGGAATACTGGCCGCAAGGCCCTGCTGCACCTCCTCCGGCAACTCGGCCAGCAACGGGGTCAGGAACAGGCCCGGTGCCACCGTATTGACGCGGATGCCAGAGCGCGCGAATTCGCGCGCGGCCGGCAGCGCCAGCGCCACGATCCCGCCCTTGGAGGCGGCATAGGCCGCTTGCCCCAACTGCCCGTCAAAAGCCGCGACCGAAGCGGTGTTGACGATCGCCCCCCGCTCGCCGTCTTCCGCCGCGTTGCCCATCATCCGCGCGGCGGCAAGGCGCAGCATGTTGAAGGTGCCCACCAGATTGACCTGCACCGTGCGCTGGAACGCCTCCAGGGGCATCGGCCCGTCGCGGCCCACAATCCGCTGCGCGCCGCCGATCCCGGCACAGTTCACCAGCCCGCGCAGCGGGCCCTGAACTGCGATTGCGCCATCCAGCGCCGCGCCTGCTTCCGGGTCAGTGACATCCAGCGTAAGCGGGTGGCCTCCGATCACCTCAGCGACCCGCGCGGCAGCATCGCCCGCCCGGTCGATCACCGTCACCCGCGCACCCGAAGCGGCCAGCGCCCGCGCCGTCGCCTCGCCCAGACCCGAGCCGCCGCCGGTGACAGCGATGTGGTTGCCTTGCAATTTCATGCCTTGCGTCCTTTCGGTGCTGCCTTCAACAAGGCCGGATTGTCTGACCACAGCGTCTCTACCAGCGCCTTGCGCTCGCGCAGCACTGCGCGTTGGTTGACCGAGCCCTTGTCGGTCACCTCGCCCAGGTCGAAGCTCAGCGGCTCGGTCAGCACAAGCCCGGCCACAATGCGCGTGGCACTGCCGGTGGCCGCCGCCGCCTGCGCGCTCAGCCCGTCGGCCAGCGCCTGCCGCACCGCTGGGTGCGCAGCCAGCTCCTCAGGCGTGGCATTGCCCACCCCCGAAAGCGCCCGCATCGCCGCCCAGTCGGGCACCAGCAGCGCGCGCAGGTCATCGCGTTCCTCGCCCGCGATCACAGCATCGGAAATCAGCCCCCCCATCGCGCCAACCAAAGCCGCGCGCAGCGGCCCCACCGCAACCCATGTGCCGGTGGCCAGCTTGAAATTCTCGGCCAGACGGCCATCGAACAGGAACCCGGCCTCGGGCTTTCCCGGCACGGCAAAGCGCAGCGCGTCGCCCAGACGGTAGTAACCTTCGTCATCAAACGCCTCTGCCGTCAGCTTCGGGTTGCGCCAGTAGCCGGGCGTGATCGACGGGCTTTTCAGCCGCGCCTCCAGCTTGCCGTCCTGCGGCACCAGTTTCAGCGTGACGCCGCGCGCCGGAAAGCCGATGTTGCCGGGGCGATCCTTGGCATCGGTGTGATAGAGCGCAAACGGCCCGGTCTCGGTCGCGCCAAGGCCCGACACCACCGGCACGCCGCCCGGCACCATCCGCGCCGACAACGCGGCCAGACGGTCCCAGACCGGCTGGCTCATCCCGGCCCCGGCATACATCATCATCCGCAGTCGCGAGAAAAACGTGCCCGCCAGCGCCGTATCGCGCTCCATCGCGTCCAGCAGGAATTGATAGCCGATCGGCACATTGAAATACCACGTTGGCGCAACCTCTTGAAGATTGCGGATGGTGCGGCCGATCATGTCCGGGGTCGGGCGGCCATCGTCGATGTAATAGGTGCCGCCATGGTAGTGCGCCATGTTGAACACCTTGTTGCCGCTGGCGGTATGGTTCCACGGGGCCCAGTCGACCAGGACCGGCGGCTCGTCATTCAGGAAATCATAGGCCTGTGCCACCATCGCCTGATTGGAGCATAGCATGCCATGGGTCTGGATCACCGCCTTGGGGCTGCCGGTGGTGCCGGAGGTGAACAGGAACTTTGCCACCGTGTCCGGCCCGATGGCGGCATGGGCCTGCCGCAAGGCGGCACTCACTGGCCCCCTGCTCAGGCCATCAAAGCCCAGCACGGTCCGGCTTTGCGCCGCGCCGGTCAGGCAGACCAAGGGCACATCACCGGCGAACAGCGCGTCGATCGCTGGCAGGAAACGTTCGGAGTGATCGGCAAAGATCATTCCCGGCGTCAGCTGGTCGCGGATCGCGGCCAGCTTGCCCCGGTCGCCGCTGGTCAGCGCATAGGCGGGCGACAGCGCCGCCGAGGGGATGCCGGCATGCTGTGCACCCAGCGCCATCAACGCATGGGCCACCGAATTGCCCGACAGGATCAGCAACGGGCGCTCTGCGCTCAGCCCATGTTCCAGCAGAGCCGAGCCGATCGATTCGATCGCGCGCGCCGCATCGGCATAGGTGGTGCGCAGCCAACCGCCATCCGGGCCGCGTTCGGCCATCCAGGTACGGTCGGGGTGGCGGTTCGCACCACGCAACAGGCTTTCGGTGATGCAGCGGTGCCATGGACCAAGGCCCTGCACCTGCCGCACCAGAATACTGAGATCTGCCCTCTGCTCCATGATAAGTTCCGGCGCAGCGGAACTCAAATCACGTGCTCCCTTCACGTCAGCCATATTTCCCCCCAACCGCCATCACCCGTCAAAGAGTGTTTATGTTGAATAACAATATTCGACGCCGGGCCGTCAAGCAAGACTTGTTTACTTGGATACTTTTATTCTATATTACATTGGTATTGCACTCACACTGTGGGGCGCCACTCCTGGAGCATGACATGGACGGATCGCCTTCGTCGCTGATCACCTTTGAAATCCGCGACTCCATCGCATTGATCGGGCTGAACCGTCCGGAAAAGCGCAACGCCATCAGCGACCGCGTGGTAGAGGCGCTGCATCTGGCGGTGGAGCGTGCACAGACCGAGGCGAAAGCGGCAGTGATCTTCGGCACAGGCACGCATTTCTGCGCCGGGCTGGATCTGGCCGAGCATATGGAAAAACCGCTGATCGACGCGGTGCGCGGCTCGCGCCGCTGGCACCGGGTGTTTGACGGGATCGAGCGCGGCAGCATCCCCTTTGTGATGGCAATGCAAGGCGCGGTTGTGGGCGGCGGGTTCGAGCTGGCGGCGGCGGCGCATATCCGTGTGGCCGATTCGACCGCGTTCTTTGGCCTGCCAGAGGGCCAGCGCGGCATCTTTGTCGGCGGCGGCGGCTCGGTGCGGATCGCCCGGCTGATCGGGGCGCAGCGGATGGCCGACATGATGCTGACCGGCCGCACCGTCAGCCCGGCGCAGATGGAGGTCTGGGGTGGGCTGTCCTATGTGGTGCCCGAGGGGCAGGCGCTGGATCGCGCGCTCGAACTGGCACAGGTGGCGGCGCAAAACGCGGCGATGTCCAATTATGCCATCATCAACGCGCTGCCCCGCATCCGCGATATGTCGTCCGAGGACGGGTTGTTCGTCGAATCGCTGATGTCATCGCTCACCTCCTCCACCCCCGATGCCAAGGAGCGGCTGCGCGATTTTCTGGAAAAGCGCACGGCGCGGCTGCGGGCTCCGGACGCATAGCCGATGGTGAACAACCCCGAGCAGATCGAGATGGGCGATATGGCCGGGATGCTGGGGTTCCTGTTGCGGCTGGCCCAGACCGACGCCTATGAGCGCCTGTTTGACGGTGAGGCGCTGACAGATGCCAGCCTCACGGAACTGTCGATCCTGCATCTGGTGCAGCTGAACCCCGGCATCCGGCAGGGTGTGCTGGCCAAAGCCCTTCGGATCAAGCGCGCACATATGACCAAGATCGTGCAGGCGCTCGACGAGCGTGACTTGTGTCGGTTCACCATTCCCGCCGAGGACCGCCGCGCAGTGCAGCTTTGGCTGACCGATGCCGGGCAGGCGATGATTTCAACCGCGTGGCCCAGCGTCTGTGCAAGCGAATCCCGCGTCGCGACCGGCCTGACCGCGCCCGAGGCCGTTACCCTGAAACGGCTGCTGCGCAAGTTCATCGGCATGCCGCCGCTGCTCCAGCCCCTGACAGAAGGATCACGCCGTTGAACCTTGACGACATCATCGCCATCGACTTCCACACCCATGCCGAAGAGCCGTGCAATTGCCTCCGCGATGACGGCTACAACGAGTTTCAGGCCGGGATGGCGGCCTATTTCCGCAACCCGGCGGGCAGCAAGGGCATGCTGCCCACCGTACCGGAAACCGCCGCCTATTACCGTGAGCGCCGGATTGCCGCCGTGATCTTTGGTGTGGATGCCGAGCGCGAGACCGGGTTTCACCGCCACTCGAATGAGGACATCGCCCGCCACGCGGCGGAAAACAGCGATATCCTGATCCCCTTTGCCAGCATCGACCCGGCCAAGGGCAAGAAGGGCGCGCGTGAGGCGCGGCGGCTGGTGCGGGAGTTCGGCGTCAAGGGCTTCAAGTTCCACCCGACTATGATGGGGTTTTTCCCCAATGACCGGATGGCCTATCCGCTGTACGAGGCGATTGCCGAAGAGGGCGCAATCGCGCTGTTCCACACCGGGCAGACCGGGGTGGGGTCGGGCATGCCGGGCGGCATGGGGATGCGGCTGAAATACTCCAACCCGATCCATGTCGATGATGTTGCGGTGGATTTCCCCGAGATGCCGATCGTGCTGGCCCACCCGTCCTTTCCCTGGACCGAGGAGGGGCTGGCGGTGGCGCAGCACAAGCCGAATGTGCATATCGACATGTCCGGCTGGTCGCCGAAGTATTTCCCCGAGATTTTCGTGCGCTATGCCAACACGATCCTGAAGCACAAGATGCTGTTCGGCTCGGACTGGCCAGCGATCACACCCGACCGCTGGCTGAAGGACTTCGAGGCACTGCCGATCCGTGATGAGGTCCGCCCGCTGATCCTGAAGGAAAATGCGCGGCGGCTGTTGCGGCTGTAGGCCGCGTCAAGTGGCGCGGTACAGCTCAATGAACACCGCGTCTTCCCGGTCTGCTTCGGCCAGTGCGGTGCCGAAAAAGATCATGTCGCCAAGGGCCTCATGCGGGCCGGGGCCGACCTCGATCTCGGCCTTGGTGCGGCCCGCGAAGCTGCCATCCGGCTGCGGCCACATCCGGCCTGCATTGGTAATGGTGATCAGCGTGCCGTCGGTCAGCTCGATGCAATACTTCGCCTCGATCCGGTAGGATCCGTCGGCACGGCGCAGGGCCCAGTCAGCCCCACCCGGCACGACGCGCCCGGTGATCAGCGGGCCAAGCGCCGCGCCGCCGGTGATCGGAAAAATCTCGCGTACCGCGCCATCGACGGCGCCGACCACCAAAGGCGCGGCGATCTCGGCCCGGATTGCCGTTGCGAACGTCAGTTCCGGCTGTCCTGGCGCAGCTTTCGCGCCCAATTCCTGTGCAGTCACGATGCGCCTCCCCGGCATTTGATCAAATAGTTATTGTATATAACAGAAGTGAATGATAAAAGTATAGTGGGAAACAGATTCATCACCGCCATGTTTCCCCTCGCGCTGCAAAATCCAGATCCGGGATGCGAATGAACAAGATGATGGACGCACCGACCGCCCCCATGCGCACCTCTGGCCAGCCGCTGCTGGAACTGACCGGGATCGGCAAGACATTCGGCACCTATCGCGCGCTGGAAGATGTGTCGCTGCGGATTGAACAGGGTGAGTTCTTTGCCCTGCTCGGCCCGTCCGGCTGCGGCAAGACCACGCTGATGCGCATTCTGGCCGGGTTCGAGACCCCGACCGAGGGGCAGGTGTTTCTGGATGGCAAGTGCATCGCAGAAGTGCCGCCCAACAAACGTCCCTTCAACATGATGTTCCAAAGCTACGCACTGTTCCCGCATATGAGCGTGGAAAAGAACGTGGCCTTTGGTCTGGAGCGCGCCGGGTTGCCGCGCGACGAAGTGCGCGCCCGCGTGGCGGAAATGCTGGCGCTGGTGCAGCTTGGCCCCTTTGCCGGGCGCAAGCCCGACTCGCTTTCCGGCGGGCAAAAGCAGCGGGTGGCCCTCGCGCGCGCGCTGGCCTGCCGCCCGCGCCTGTTGTTGCTGGATGAACCGATGGGGGCATTGGACAAGAAGCTGCGGCAGGAAACCCAGCTGGAGCTGGTGAACATCCAGAAGTCGCTGGGCATGACCTTTGTCATCGTCACCCATGATCAGGAAGAGGCGATGACCGTCGCCACCCGGATCGCGGTGATGAAGGGCGGCCGGCTGTCACAGGTTGCCACCCCGCTGGAAATCTACGAGGCCCCGAACAGCCGCTTTGTCGCCGATTTCATCGGCGAGGTGACCCTGATCGAAGGCAGCACCCGGCCCATGGGTTCGGGGCGCTATGCGGTGACCATTCCGGGTGGCGTGGTTCAGGCGCGATCGGATGCCTCGCTCGCGACAGACAAGCCGGTGTGGCTGGCCCTGCGCCCCGAAAAGATCGCCCTGTCGCCGGTAAAGCCAGATGCGGTAAACGCCCTGCCGGGCCGGGTGGAGGATATGGCTTACCTCGGCAATGTCACCACCTACCGGGTGCGGCTGGGTGATGGCAGCATCCTGCGCGCGCAGCGCGCCAACAGCACCCATGACAGCGCACGGGCCGTCTCACCGGGGCAGGATGTCTGGGTCAGCTGGTCGGAAGACGCGGCCACGTTGCTGGACCGATAAGGGGGTATCATGACACAGGATCTGTTCACCCGCCTGCGCAAGTGGATCATCATCCTGCCACCCTCGGTCTGGCTGGTGCTGTTCTTTGTCATCCCGTTCCTTCTGGTGCTGCGGCTGTCCCTGTCCGATGCCGCCCTCGCCCGCCCGCCCTATGCGCCGCATTTCGACATCTCTGCCGGATGGGAGGGGTTTCGTGCCTTCCTCGCCGGGCTGGACTTCGACAATTACGCAAGGGTGCTGGGCGACAGCCTGTATATCAGCGCCTATCTGAACAGCGTGAAGATCGCGACCATTGCCACTCTGGTGACTTTGGCGATCGGCTATCCCGTAGCCTATGCCATCGCCTGCGCCTCACCGCGCGTTCAGCCGGCATTGATCACGCTGGTGATCATGCCGTTCTGGACCTCGCTTTTGATCCGGGTCTATGCGTGGATGGGCATCCTGTCTGACAGCGGCTATCTGAATCAGCTGCTGCAATGGGCCGGGATCACCGATGCGCCCATCCGCATCCTGAACACCACCGGGGCGATCTATATCGGCATGGTCTATGCCTATCTGCCGTTCGTGGTGCTGCCGATCTATGCGATGCTGCAAAAGATGGACCGATCCTTGATCGAGGCCGCCACCGATCTGGGCTGCACGCGCCTGTCAGCGTTCTGGCGGATCACCTTTCCGCTGTCGCTGCCCGGTGTGGGCGCAGGGGCGTTTCTGGTCTTTGTGCCCTCGGTCGGGGAATTTGTGATCCCCAGCCTGCTGGGCGGCTCCGGCAATCTGATGATCGGACGGGTGCTGTGGGATGAGTTCTTTGCCAGCCGTGACTGGCCCATGGCGGCAACGGTGGCGGTTCTGTTGTTGCTGGTGCTGATGGGGCCGATCGCGATTTACCAACACCTGCGGAGGCGGTCAGCATGAGGGCGGGACTTTCGGTTTTCAACGTCGTGGCTTTGGTTCTGGGCCTGACGTTCCTGTATCTGCCGCTGGTCGTTCTGGTGGTCTACAGCTTCAACGGGTCTGACCTTGTGACCTTCTGGGGCGGGTGGTCCACCAAATGGTATGTGTCCCTGATGGGCAACCAGACCTATCTGAACGCCGCCGGAACCACCCTGCGCATTGCGCTGGTCTCGTCGCTTTTGTCGGCGGTGCTGGGCACGATGGCGGCCTTTGCGCTGGTGCGTCATGCCCGGTTCCGCGGGCGCGGCTTTCTGCAAGGCGCGACCCTTGCGCCGCTGATGATGCCTGAGGTGGTGATCGGCCTGTCGCTTTTGCTGGCCTTTGTCGCCCTCGGCATCGGGCGCGGCTTTGGCACCATCGTGATTGCCCACACCACCTTTGGTCTGTGCTTTGTGGCGATCACGGTGCGGGCACGGCTGGCCACCTTCAACATCTCGCTGGAGGAGGCTGCGCTGGATCTGGGTGCCAGCCCGGCCTCGGCGTTTTTCCGGGTCACGCTGCCGGGAATCCTCCCAGCCGTGATTTCGGGCTGGCTGTTGTCATTCATCCTGTCGCTGGACAATCTGGTGGTCACCTCCTTTGCCGCCGGGGCCACGACCACCACGCTGCCGATGGCGGTGTTCGCCTCCCTGCGCAAAGGGCTGAACCCCGAGATCAACGCCCTGTCCACCATCCTGCTGGGGATCGTGGCGACCGGCACCCTGATCTACTACATCATCTCGCAGCGCATGGCCCGCCGCACACCGGCCTGACCCCTCCCCCCGCCGCACAGAAAAACACCGGCTGATCTTGCGATCAGCCGGTGCCTGCCGAAAACCGGGACCGGGGAGAGGAGGTCAGCCGCCGGTTCTCGCCACCGTATAGGCGCGCATCACCTTGCTCACCGTTTCCTGCGTGAAGGTATCGTTCACCTTCAGCGTAGCCAGCCAGTCGGTCGGCGGCCAGATCATCGGGTCTTCCCGATACTCGGGCGTCACGAACTCCACCGATTTGGTGTTCGGGGCCGCCATCGAGAAGTTATTGGTGATCTCGGCCGCCCATTGCCCTTCCATCAGGAAGTTCAGAAAGGCTTTGCCACCGTCGGGGTTCGGCGCATCGACCGGGATCACGTAGTGATCGGACCACAGCAGCGCGCCTTCCTTGGGGTAAAGGATCTGCAGGTTCTGAGGCTTGCCCGCATCGGCGGCCATCTTGGTTGCACGCACCACATCGTTGTTCCAGACCATGGCCATGCACAGATCGCCCGAGGCCAGATCCTGCACATAGCGCAGGTTGTCGAAATAACGCACATGCGGCACGGCGCCTTTCAGCAGCGCCTCGGCCCGGGCCAGTTCTTCATCTGTTGGTTTGAACTGGTATTCAACGTCGGTGGCCAGCAGGGCGAGCCCGATGACTTCCAGACCAGAATCCAGATAGGACACGCCGCAGCCGGACAGTTTCGCCAGCGTCTCGGCGTTGAACAGCAGGTCCAGAGTGTCGAGCGGGGCATCCTCGCCCAGTAGCTCTTTCACCTTGTCCGCATTGATCGCGATAGTGGTGAAGCCCATGTTCACCGGCACGGTATATTCCAGACCGGGATCGAGCAGCGACAGCTTCGACTCGATGAACTCCGGATCAATATTGCCGATGTTCGGCAGCGCGGATTTGTCCAGCGGCGCAATCGCCCCGGCCCCGATCAGGCGCGGCACGGTGAAACCGGCCGTCACCACCAGATCGAACCCCGAATCGCCGGTCAGCAGCCGGGTTTCCGGGTCCTCGACGCCGGCGAATTCCACCACATTGACGGTGGTGCCGGTGGCGGCCTTGAACGCCTCGGTCGTGGCGGGCGAGATATAGCCGCCCCAGGCGTAGACGTTGACTGTGCCGCCATCTGCCATCGCCATCTGGGTCAGCGCCAGCAGCGAAACCGTCGCGAGCATTGAGTGTTTCATTCCAACCTCCATGTTGCGTGTTCTTGGTCTTGTTGTGCCGACGCATCCAAGATTCGCCTTGCCCTATTAGATATACGGGATATCTATTACATAGGATACATATTTCTCGTTGTGCGATCGCAATTGTGAAGGGACCCGCCGAATGTCAGACATCCGCACTGCAATCGTGAATGGCCGCGTGCTGACAATGGACCCCGCGCATCCGCGCGCGCAGGCCGTTCTGATCACGGGCAACCGGATTGCCGCAGTCGGCACCACAGTTGAGATCGCGGCATTGGCCGGGCCGGAGGCCGAGGTGATTGATGCCAGGGGGCGCACGGTGCTGCCCGGTTTCATTGAAAGCCACGTTCACCTGTTCGTCGCGGCGGCAGAGCTGAACCATATCCAGCTTTGGGGCCTGAAAGGGTTTGATCAGATGGCCGCGGCGATCCGCGATTTTGCCGCCGCCCACCCGGATGCGCCGATGCTGGTGGGCCAGGGTGTCAGCTATGACATGCTGGGCGAGCCGATCACCCGGCAGGCGCTGGACCGGATGCTGCCGGACCGCCCCTTCATTCTGAACGGGGCCGACCACCACACCGCATGGGCCAATACGGCGGCGCTAAAGGCGGCGGGGTTGTTGCGGGGCAAGACCGTGACGCCGGGCAATGAGATCGTGATGGGCGAGGATGGGCTCGCAACCGGCGAACTGCGCGAGGTCGAGGCGATTTCGCCGATCATGGCGCTGGCAGGGGAGGAGCGGGTGACGCTGGGCGTCCACTCGGGGGCCGAACCTGAAACGCCGCCGACCGAGGATGAGATGGCGTTTGACGCCGATATTCTGGCGCGCGGGCTGGAACACGTCGCCCGTTTCGGCATCACCAGCATGGTGAACATGGACGGCAACCGCTACATGCTGGAGGTGCTGGCAAGGCTGAGGGCCGAGGGGCGGTTGACCGCCCGGGTCAAGGTGCCGTTCCATTACCGCAGTTGGCGTACACTGGCCGATCTGGAACAGGCATCGGAAATGTCAAAGGATTACAATGATGAATGGCTGTCCTGCGGCTTCGTCAAGGTGTTCCTTGATGGCGTGGTGGAAAGCGGCACGGCGGCGATGGTCGACGATTACCCGGATCGACCCGGCTGGAAGGGTGAGCTGATTTTCTCGCCCAAGGACTTCGCGGCGCTGGTGACGGAGTCCGACCGGCGCGGCTTGCAGATTGCGGTGCATGCGATCGGGGATCGGGCGGTGCGCACCGTGCTTGACTCGGTTGACGCGGCGCGCGCGGCCAATGGCCCGCGCGACAGCCGCCACCGGATCGAGCATATCGAATTCCTGCACCCTGATGACCTGCCCCGTCTGGGCGCATCGGGCATTGTCGCGTCCCTGCAACCCTGCAACGCGCCCGGGGCCATGGATTTCCCGCCGCTGGATCCGGATGGCAATATCGCCGGGCTGCGCTGGTCGCACGCCTACCTTTTGCGTTCGATCGCCGAGACTGGGGCGGCGCAGTGCTTCTCCTCCGACTGGCCGATTGCCGACGTGAACGTGCTGCGCGGGGTGCAGGCGGCGATGACCCGGCCTCGCTATCCCGGCGGGCCGGATGACCGGCTCAGCCTGCCTGAGGTGCTGGCGGGCTATACCTATGGCGGGGCATATGCGACCCATAATGAGGATCGCAAGGGGCGGCTGGCAGTTGGCTATCTGGCTGATGTCATTGTTCTGTCCGACGATATCGAAACCGTGTCGGTTGACCAGATCGGCACGCTGAGCGTGACGCGGACGATCGTGGATGGCCGGACGGTCTGGCAGGCCTGATCGGCGGGGGACGAAATCAGGCTTGCAAACTGCGATCGCAGTCTGTATTAATTTGATCAAATTATTTCCCTGCCCCGGCAGTGCCCGCTTTCCCGAAGGAGATGCCATGACCATCCTCAACTCCACCGCGCAGATCCGGGCCGCCGATGCCGCCCACCACCTGCACCCGTTTACCAATACCCGCGAGCTGAATGCCAAGGGCCCGCGCGTGATCGTGTCCGCCAAGGGCGTTCATTTGATGGACAGTGAGGGCAACAAGATCCTCGATGGCATGGCGGGGCTGTGGTGCGCAGCGGTGGGCTTTGGTCGGGCCGAAATCGCCGATGCGGTCGCGGCGCAGCTCAAGGAGCTGACCTTTTACAACACCTTCTTCAACACCACCCACCCGCCGGTGGCCGAACTGTCGGCGCTGCTGGCCGAGGTGACACCGCCGCAGTTCAACCATTTCTTCTACACCGGGTCGGGGTCGGAATCGAATGACACCATCCTGAAGCTGGTCACCTATTACTGGCAGCTGATGGACAAGCCAAAGCGCAACATCTTTGTCGGGCGGCGCGGCGGCTATCACGGCTCTACCGTTGCGGGCGCGGCCTTGGGCGGCTTTGGCGGCATGCATGACCATCAGGGCGTGCCGGTCGGCAATATCTTCCACGCCCCGGCCCCGGACTGGTGGTCGAACGGCGGCGATCTGTCGCCCGACGAGTTCGGCCTGAAAACCGTGGCCGAGACCCTCGCGCTGATCGACGGCATCGGCGCCGACCGGGTCGCGGCCTTTATCGGCGAGCCGATCATGGGCGCGGGCGGCGTGATCATCCCGCCAGACAGCTATTGGCCCGCCCTGTCCAAGGGGCTGAAAGACCGCGATATCCTGCTGATCTCGGATGAGGTGATCTGTGGCTTTGGCCGCACCGGGAAATGGTTCGGCTGCGAAACCTATGGCACCGAGCCCGATTTCATGACCCTGGCCAAAGGATTGACCTCCGGCTACATGCCAATGGGCGCAGTTGCCGTGTCTGACCGCATCGCCGATGTGCTGATCGGCAAGGGCGGCGAATTTGCGCATGGCTACACCTATTCCGGCCATCCGGCCTCTTGCGCCGCGGCGATCACCAACCTGAACATCCTGCGCGACGAGAAGATCGTCGAACGGGTGCGCGATGATATCGGCCCCTATCTGCAAACCAAATGGGCCGCGCTGTCGGATCACCCGCTGGTTGGCCAGTCGCCGATGGTCGGGCTGATCGGCGCGATCCAGCTGACCGCCGACAAATCCAGCCGCGCGGGCTTTGCGTCAGAGGCCAAGGTGGGGATGATCTGCCGCGAACATTCGTTCAACAACGGTCTGATCATGCGCGCAGTTGGCGAGCGGATGGTGGTGGCGCCGCCGCTGGTGCTGACCCACGCGGAAGCTGATGAGATGGTGGAAAAGGCGCACCGAATTCTGGACCTGACCCTGGCCGACCTGCGCACGCAGGGTCTGGTCTGAGCAGGGACGATGCAAAAACCCTGGAACGCCGAACCGCTGATCATCACCGTGGCCCCGGTCGGGGCCGAGGTGACGCGCAATCATCACCCGCAGGTGCCCTATACTCCCGATGAAATCGCCGCCGCCTCGGTGGCGGCGGTTCAGGCGGGGGCTTCCGTCGTGCATCTGCACGCAAGGCTGGACGATGGCACCCCCAGCGGTGACCCCGATCTGTTCCGCCGCGCTATCGCGGGCATCCGGCAGGAAACCGATGCGGTGATCATGGTCTCCACCGGCGGCGCAGTGTGGATGACGATCGACGAGCGGATGCGCGCGATTGAGGCCGGGCCAGAGATGTGCAGCCTTGAAACCGGGTCGATGAACTTTGGTGATGATCTGTTCCTCACCTCGCGCCCCGACAGCATCACCGCCGCCGACCGCGCCTATGCCGCCGGGATCGTGCCCGAAATCGAGCTGTTCGATGTGGGCCACGCCGTTGCCGCCGCCCGGCTGCTGCGCGAAGGCCATCTGATGGGCCCGCTGAACGTCAATCTTGTGCTGGGCGTGCCCGGCGGGATTGATGCCGAACCCGAGGCAATTGCCGCCCTGCTGCGCCCGCTGCCGGATGATGTGCGCTGGTCGGTCACGGCGATTGGCCGCCACCAGCGCCGGGCGCTGTCCCTCGCCATCCTGCTGGGGGCCGATGGGGTGCGTGTGGGGTTCGAGGATAATGTATATCTGCGCAAGGGCCAGCTTGCGGCGTCCAATGCGGAACTGGTGGCAGATATCGTGCAGGTCGCCCGCACCCTTGGCCGGGGCATCGCCTCGCCCGAAGGCGCGCGGCATCGGCTAGGCATCATCGCCCGCTGACCCACTGAAAAGGCACAAGGCCCGCTCTGCAAAGAGCGGGCCTTGCCATTTGTCTCCGGCCTATTTGCCCAGCAAGGCCCGCAGCTCCGGCATCGCCGCATTCAGCGCGGCCGCATAACGGCGCACGCCTTCCTCGATCTGGTCCCCGGTGATCGACAGCGGCGGCGAGAACGAATTCACCGGCAGGAACGGCAGCGCCCGGGTCAGCACGCCCGCTGCGGTTGCATGTTTCGCCACGATCCGGTGCGGCGCGCTGCCCGCCGGGAAAGCGGCCTTGGTCGTGCGGTCGGCAACAAACTCCACCCCCGCCATCAGACCAACACCCCGGATATCGCCGACAAACGGGTTGTCGCCCACCTGGTCGCGCAGCGCGCCCAGCAGGGTTGCCTCCAGCCGTGCCGCATTCTCCACCAGCCCGTCCCGCTCCATCACATCCAGATTGGCCATCGCCACCGCACTGCCGACCGGGTGGCCGGAATAGGTGAAGCCGTGCATGAACGCCCCCGTTTCAGCCGAGGTGCTGTTCAGCACATCCCAGACGCGGGTAGAGATGATCGAGGCCGACATCGGGAAATAGGCGCTGGTCAGCCCCTTGGCGAGCGAGACGATATCGGGGCGGATGCCGTAGGTGCCGCAGCCGAACCATTGCCCGGTGCGACCAAAGCCGGTGATCACCTCATCCACGATCAGCAGGATATCGTGGCGGTCCAGCAGCGCCTGCACCTTGGCGAAATACCCTTCAGGCGGCAGGAACACGCCGCCGGTGCCCATCACCGGCTCGGCGATGAACCCACCGATGGTCTCCGGCCCTTCGTGCAGGATCAGCGCCTCCAGCTCTGCCACCAGCCGGTCGGTATAGGCGGCCTCGGTCTCGCCCGGCTGCGCAAAGGCATAGAAATGCGGGCAGGCGGTGTGCAACACCCCCTCCACCGGCAGATCGAACGCCTTGTGATAGCCCGCGATCCCGGTCAGGCTGCCGCTGGCGACCGTGACGCCATGATAGCTGCCGATCCGCGAGATCAGCTTTTTCTTCAACGGCTTGCCGCGCAGGTTGTTGTAGTAGCGCACCAGCTTGACCGCCGTGTCATTGGCATCGGACCCGGAATTGCCAAAGAACACCCGCGCCATATCCGACCCCGGCACCGTATCACGGAACAGCGTCAGCAGCCGGTCGGCCAGCCGGATCGTCGGCTCGCAACTGGCCCCACCGAACAGGTGCTGAAAGCTGTGCTGCACCATCGCCGCATGGGCGGCATCGGCAAGTTCGGTGCGGCCGTAGCCCACATTCACGCACCACAACCCCGCACCCAGGTCGATCAGGCTTTTGCCATCAGCATTGGTCAGCTCCACCCCCTGCCCGCCGGTATAGATCGCCGGACCATTGGCCTGAATATCAGCGATCGAGGTCACCGGATGCAGCAGGCTGGCCTTGTCCATCTCGGCCAGTGAGAAATTCGGGGTGTGGTTCATCACATGCTCCGTGATCGGGGTTAGGTCGGGGATCGGGGGTCAAGTCGGGCCTTCAGCGCCTCGACGGCGCAGTCGGGTGTGGTCAGCACCGGGCAGTCAAACAGAGGGCGCAGGACTTTGGCGGCGCGCGCCAGCGAGAACTGGCCCAGCACCACCGCATCCTGCGGCGGAATATCCGCGCAGGCCTCGGCCACCAGCCGGTCATGCTCCGCGCCGTTGCCCGCTTTCAGCGCGGCCAAAGCGCCAGTCGCCAGAACCGGGGTGAGGGTCACAGCGCGGCCCCGGGCAGCGGCCATTGCCTGCAACTCGGCACTCAGCGAGGGCAGCGAGGGCGCAAAGGTCACCACCAGCGCCAGCCGCTCGCCCAGATCCAGCGCCCGGTCAAACGCCGCCTCATTGGGGCGCATCACCGGAATCGGCAGGCGGGCCTTGACCGCCTCAATCGCAGGGCCAAAAGCGGAACAGGTGAACAGGATCGCCTGCGCGGTGCCGCTCTTGCCCTTGATGGTGGCCGCATAGCCGGCAAGAATCTGGAACCGCGCGATCATCGCCGCGTCCAGCTGCCCGGCATCGGCCAGATCGACCGCCAGCGAGGTGTCGAGCAGGTCAAAGCCCTGCGCCTCGGGCCAGCCCCTGGCAAAGGCGGCACGGATCGGCAGCACCGATTCTTCCAGCGCATGGATCAGGGCGATACGAGGGCCGCTCATACGGGCCCTGCCGTTTTGCGCGCCCTCAGCACCGCAATCAAGGCCGCATCCCGCTCGGCCTCCAGCGTGGCAATCGTCCGCCCGCTGGCTTCCGCCTCGATCCCCTGCACGATCTGTGCGCAAACCTCGGGCGTCAGGCTGGGGCTGCCAAGGCTGGCCCAGCGCCGTTCCTGACTTGGCCCAAGATGCGACAGGTAATGCCCGATCCCGCCTGGACCACCGCCCAGATGATAGGCCATATGCGCCCCCACCACCGACCAGCGCAGCCCCGGCCCATGTTTCAGCGCGGCATCAATCGCACCGACATCGGCGATACCCTCGGCCACCAGATGCACCGCCTCGCGCCACAGGGCAGAGGCCAGGCGGTTGGCGATATGTCCCGTCGCCTCCTTGGTCATCCGCACCGGCTCCCGGCCGATGGCGCGGTAGATCGCCTCCGCCCGGTCCAGAACCTGTGCATCCGGTCCGAACATCTCGACCAGCGGCACCAGATGCGGCGGGTTGAACGGATGCGCGGTGATCAGCCGTTCCGGCCACGCCATGCCGGGCGACAGATCCGACCATCGCAGGGCCGATGTGCTGGACGCGATGATACAATCCGGCGCCGCCGCAGCCTCGATCTGCGTGTAGAGCGCGTGCTTGACCGGGATGTTCTCCGGCGCGTTTTCCTGCACCAGCGCGGCCCCGGCAACCGCCTCCTCCACCGTCGCCACCACCGTCAGCCGCCCGAGGCTACCCGCAGGCGCAGCAAGTTCGGCAAGCTGGCCCAAAGGCCGCCGCGTGCGCTGCGCAAAGCTGTCCCTTGCCACATCATTCGGGTCCCAGGCCAGCACGTCAAAGCCATGATGCAGAAACAGCGCCGCCCAGCTTTCGCCGATCAGCCCGCAGCCAACAACGGCGATCGTCCGGTTTCCTGACTGGCTCGCGCTCATTATCTCGCCCCTGTTTTCTAAATTGCGATCGCATTATTATCGCCAAAGTTCGGACAAAGCAACGGCTATGAGCAGCGCTCGACACTGCTTACCCCCTCCCATGTTCGCGCCCGCGGGCTATTTGCGCGACGCAGCGCCCCTGGTCTGCAGCAGCAGGGCAAAAATTTGATCAAAATTCCGTTCGCCGAGCAAGTTTCCCTTGCTATTGCGATCGCACTTCTTACTATGCTGTGAAACGGAAAGGACCACCCCGATGACCCAGCCGCGCAAATGCCATATCATTACCGGCGCGACATCCGGCATCGGCGAAGGCATCGCACGCGAACTGGCCTCTGCCGGTCACGGGCTGATGCTGGTTGGCCGCAATGCCGCAAAAGGTGAAGCGCTGGCTGCCGAGCTTTCCCCCATCACACAGGCCCTGTTTATCGCCGCCGATGTCACCGACCGCAGCGCACCGGAAACCATCATCGCCGCCGCGCTCGCCGCCTTTGGCCAGGTTGACGGTCTGGTCAACAATGCAGGCCTCTTGATCAACGGCACGGTGGAAGACTGCACCGATGACGACTGGGACCGGGTGATGCAGGTTAACGTAACCGCCGCCTTTCGCATGTCGCGCGCCGTGGTGCCTGCCTTGCGCGCTTCGGGCGGGGGGGCGATCCTGAACGTCGCGTCCGACTGGGCGCTGATGGGCGCGCCGGGGGCCACCGCTTACGGCGTTTCCAAGGCCGCCATCGCGCAGCTGTCGCGCTGCATGGCGCTGGATTATGCCGCCGAGGGCATCCGCGTAAACGCGATCTGCCCCGGAGAGACCGATACCCCGATGCTGGATCTTGCCTATCCCGGCGATGACCGCGCCGCCAAGGTGGCTACGCTGGCGGCTGGCATCCCGATGAAGCGGGTGGCTCAGGTTGCGGAAGTCGCCCGCGTTGCCGCCTTCCTGCTTTCCGATGCGGCCAGCTTCATGACCGGGGCTTTGATCCCGGTTGATGGCGGCACCTCTGCCCAATAACCCTTTCACCCCGAGGCCACGATGACCGAGATGCACAAGAACCTGATCGCAGGCGCCTGGGTTGGCGCGGATGAGGCAACCGAGAACCGCAACCCGTCGGACATGTCCGACCTGATCGGCCTTTACGCCCGGGGCACCGCCGATGATCTGCACCGCGCCACCGCAGCAGCGTCCGATGCGTTGAAGACATGGGCCTTCACCTCACCCCAGACCCGCGCCGACCTCTTGGAAAAGATCGCCCGTGGCATCGAGGCGCGCGAGGATGAGATGGCCACAATGCTGGCCCGCGAAGAGGGCAAGATCCTGTCGGAGGCCCTGGGAGAAACCCGCCGCGCCGCGCAGATCTTTCGCTTCTATGCCGGTGAGGCCTTGCGTATTCCGGGCGAGGCGGTGACCTCGATCCGCCCCGGTGTCGATATCGAAATCCTGCGTGAACCCGTGGGCGTTGTGGGCCTGATCACGCCGTGGAACTTCCCGATTGCCATTCCGGCGTGGAAAACCGCCCCCGCCCTTGCCTATGGCAACACCGTGGTGCTGAAACCCGCCGACCTGACCCCCGGCTGCGCCTATCTGATGGCGCAGATCATCGCCGAGGCCGGGTGTCCTGCGGGGGTGTTCAACCTTGTGATGGGGCCGGGATCGCGCATCGGTGCCGCGATGACCGCCGATCCACTGATCGCGGCGATTTCCTTCACCGGCTCGGTGCCGGTCGGGCGCGGGATCGCGGCGGCCTGTGCGGCGGGCATGAAGAAAGTCCAGCTGGAAATGGGCGGCAAGAACCCGATGGTGGTGATGGATGACGCGGACCTTTCCACCGCCGTTGGCGTCTGCCTGAACGGCGCGTTCTTCTCCACCGGGCAGCGCTGCACCGCCTCGTCGCGGCTGATCGTGCAGGCCGGGATCCATGATGCCTTTGTGGCGGAACTGTCGCGCCAGATGCAGGCGCTGAAAGTCGGCCCGGCGCTGGACGCGGCCACGCAGATCGGCCCGGTCGCGTCGGAGGGGCAGCTTGCGGGCAACCTTGGCTATGTGGCTTTGGCCCGGGATGAGGGCTGCGAGGTGCTGGGCGGCGAGCGGCTGAACGGGCTGACAGAAGGGTATTTCCAGCGCCCTGCCCTGTTTGTCGGCGCGACCAACCAGATGCGATCGGCCCGTGAGGAGATCTTTGGCCCCTGCGCCAGCGTGATCAGGGTGGCCGATTTCGACGAGGCGCTGGCGGTGGCCAATGACACCGAGTTCGGCCTGTCCTCGGGCATCTGCACCACCAGCCTGCGAAGCGCCCGCGAGTTCAAGCGCCGCTCCACCGCAGGCATGGTGATGGTCAACCTGCCAACTGCCGGGGTGGATTACCACGTGCCATTCGGCGGGCGGCGCGGCAGCAGCTTTGGCCCGCGCGAACAGGGGCGGCATGCGGTGGACTTTTACACCGCCACCAAAACCGCCTACAGCTTTGCGGGCTGATCCCGGCTTGCAAAATCAATCGGGCTGGTGTTCAGCCTGACGACCACACGACACAGGACGTTCACCGATGACGACATCTTCCCCCAGCGGGGCCACACTGGCCGAGGCGCAGGCGTTTCTGGACCGGCACCCCGAGGTGCAGGCCATCGACATCCTGATGACCGACTGCCACGGCATCGGTCGCGGCAAGTCGATCCGCCGGCACGAGCTGGAAAGCCTGTTCTCCTCGGGGCGCGGGTTGCCCGCGTCTATGTTCGCGCAGGATGTGGCGGGCGATGATGTGGACGGCACCGGGCTGGTGCTGAACGATGGCGGCGGTGATTATCGCTGCTGGCCGGTGGCCGGGTCGCTGGGTTACATGCCCTCCACCGGGCGCGGTCAGGTGCTGATCAGCATGTACAACCCCGATGGCTCCGGCTTTGCCGCCGAGCCACGCCATGCGCTGCACCGTCAGGTGCTGCGGGCGCGGCAGATGGGGTTCGAACCCATGGGCGCGCTGGAGGTCGAGTTTTATCTGGTGGACCGCGAGCGCGACTCCAACGGCCGGATGCAGCCCGCGCGCTACCCGCTGACCGGACGGCGCTCGCTCAACACCAACACCATGTCGGTGGATGAGCTGGACGAGATGTCGCCGTTCTTTGATGCGGTTTATGAGGGGGCCAAGACGCTGGATCTGCCGCTGGAGGCGCTGATTTCAGAATATGCCTGCGGGCAATATGAGCTGACCATCCGCTACCGCGACCTGATGCGCGCCGCCGATGATGTGATCATCGCCAAACGCCTGATCCGCAGCACCGCACGGCGTTTCGGGATGGAGGCCTGTTTCATGGCCAAACCCTTTGGCCAGCTGGCGGGGTCGGGCATGCACCTGCATCTGTCGCTGGCCAATGAGACCGGCACCAACCTGTTTGCTGACCCGGCGGAGGGCGAGCTTGCGCCGCTGATGCTGCAGGCGATCGGCGGGATCAGGGCGACGATCGGCGACACCATGGCGGTGCTGGCGCCGTTCCAGAACTCGTGGCGGCGCTTTGCCAGCGTGAATTACTCGCCGGGCAATGACACCTGGGGGTTCGAGAACCGCACCGTGGCCCTGCGCGTGCCGTCGGGCAGCGCCAAGGCGCGGCATTTTGAACATCGGGTGGCGGGGGTGGATGCCAACCCCTATCTGGTGGCAGCGCTGACCCTTGGCGGTGCTTTGGATGGGATCGACGCGAAGGCCGATCCGGGGCCAGCAGTCACCGGCAACGCCTATGAGAACGCCCCCGCCAGTGATCTGCCCCGTTACTGGCTGGAGGCGATCGAGCGGTTCGAGCAGTCAGCGTTTTCGCGCCGCATCTTGGGCGACATGCTGCATCAGGGCTTTGTCGCGGTGAAAAATGCCGAATACATGAAGATGGCGTTGGAGGTCAGCGAGGCGGAGTGGTCGCTTTACGGCTTCTCGGTCTGAGGATCAGCCTTCTGAAAAATCGCCGTGCAGGGTCAGGAAGGCCATCCCGGCGAGGATATCGCGGGAGATCGCCTGCGCGGCCATCTCTTTCTCGCCCTTGGCGAGCGCGGTGATCGCCTCGTCGTGGAAGTTCGCCTCGATCATCCGGTCCAACCCCTTGTTCAGGTGGCGCAGGAACGGGCCGGCTTGCAGCCACATCAGGCGGATCACGGACTGAAGGGTTTGTGAGGAGGAGTAGCGGTAGATGGTGAACTTGAGCCGCTGGTTATAGTCAAGGTAGTCGTCGATGGCATTGGCTTTGATCGCGCGGCTCAGGCCTTCGGAGCACAGGTGCAGTTCCTGAAACCCGGCCTGGTCAATCTGGCCGCAGGCTTGTGCTGTCGCTTCGGCTTCCAGCATGGCGCGCAGGGTCATCACCTCGCGGAAGCGGCGCAGGCTGATCACGGGCACGGCGAAGGTGCCGTTGGTGTTCTGGATCAGCGCGCCTTCGGCCAGCAGGCGGCCGAGGGCGGCGCGCACGGGCATGTCGCTGGTGCCGAGCTGGGCGGCCAGTTTGCGGGAGCTGACCTTTTGGCCGGGCACAAAGCCGCCCCGCATCAGGACGCTGCGGATCTGGTCGTAGACGCTGTCCTGCATGGACTGGAACTCTACCCGCGACAGGCCGGGGGTGAGGCCTTTTCCAGAGGAAACCGTCATATCCTGCTCCTTTGCCGTGACCTTTGCCCTGTTGTTTCCGATGGGCGAGGGCTTGTCTATCGCGAAACGCGGGCGGGGCGGGTTTCCCCCTGTGTTACAAGGCAGTCAATCCATATAAATCAATAGCTTGACATGTCAGGCTTAAGGAAATTTTAAGAATTTCCTCCGCAGCCACAATCTCGCCCGACGGTGCGAGGCTGTTGCCCGGCACGGTCACAAGGGCTATGACCCTAGGGCATAGAAAAGTGAGGCCGCGCCATGACCATTGCCCCGAAACCCGTTGTCCTGTGCATCCTTGACGGATGGGGGCTTGGCCCGGTGCGGGAATGGGATGCGCCCGCAATGGCGAAGACGCCCAACTTTGATGCGCTGATGGCGACCTGCCCACATTCCACACTGACCACATTCGGCCCCGATGTCGGGCTGCCCAGCGGGCAGATGGGCAATTCCGAGGTGGGACACACCAATATAGGCGCGGGCCGGGTGGTGGCGATGGATCTGGGGGCGATTGATCTGGCGGTGGAGGATGGCAGTTTTGCCGTCAACGCCGAGTTGCTGGCCTTTGCTGCCAAGGTAAAGCACGCCGGGGGCACGGCGCATCTGATGGGGGTTGTCTCGGATGGCGGGGTGCATGGGCATATTTCCCATGTGCTGGCGGCCGCCCGCGCGCTGACCGATCTGGGTGTGCCGGTGGCCCTGCATGCCATCACCGATGGGCGCGACGTGCCGCCCTCCTCCGCCGCCGGGTTCATGGCGCAACTGGTGGCGGGGCTGCCCGAGGGTGCGCGGGTGGCGACGGTGACCGGGCGCTATTGGGCGATGGACCGTGACAACCGTTGGGACCGGGTGGCGCGGGCTTACGCCGCGATGGTGCATGCGGACGCTGAGAGGGTGTCGGATGCAGAAGCCGCCGTTGCGCAATCCTATGCCAAGGGCGAGACCGATGAATTCCTCGCGCCCACGGTGATCGGGAAATATGCCGGGGCAAAGGATGGCGACGGGCTGTTTTGCCTGAACTTCCGCGGTGACCGCGCGCGCGAGATCCTGGCGGCGCTGGGGCAGCCGGGGTTTGACGCGTTCGAGACCGGCACGCGGCCCATCTGGTCGGCCATGCTGGGCATGGTGGAATATTCCGAAGCGCATAACGCCTATCTCGCCACGGCCTACCCCAAGCGGGTGATCGTGAACTGCCTTGGCGAATGGGTGGCGGCGCAGGGCAAGACCCAGTTCCGGTTGGCCGAAACCGAGAAATACCCGCATGTGACGTTCTTTCTGAACGGCGGGCGAGAGGTGCCGTTTGACGGCGAGAAGCGGTTCATGCCGCAATCACCCAAGGTCGCGACCTATGATCTGCAACCCGAGATGAGCGAGCCGGAAGTGGCCGATCAGTTGGTGGGGGCGATCGAGGCCGGATATGATCTGATCGTGGTGAATTTCGCCAACCCCGACATGGTGGGCCATACCGGGATCTTGCCGGCGGCGATCAAGGCTTGCGAGGCCGTGGATGATGGGTTGGGCCGTGCCGTGGCGGCGTTGAAGGCGCGCGGGGGCGCGATGATCGTCACCGCCGACCACGGCAATTGCGAACAGATGTGGGACCCGGTGACCAATGGCCCGCATACCGCGCATACGTTGAACCCGGTTCCCGTGATCGTGATGGGCGCACCTGCGGGCGCGCGCCTGCGCGACGGCGGGCGGCTGGCCGACCTTGCACCAACGGTGCTGCAACTGATGGGCCTGCCGCAACCGCCCGAGATGACCGGGATCAGCCTGCTGACATGATCCGCGCTGCTGCCCTTGGCCTGATGCTGTTGACCGCCCCGGCGCAAGCGCAGGGCGTGGCGGAACAGGCGGCATTGGCCTCGGCCGATCTGAAAGTGGCCGTCGCAGAGCTGGAGGTGGCCAAAAGCGCGCGCGACCGGGTAACGGCGCTGACCCGGACGATCCGCGCCTATGAGACCGGGCTGGCGGCGCTGCGCGAGGCGTTGCGGCAGGCACATCTGCGCGAAACCACGCTCGACCTGCAGTTTCAGGCCAAGCGCGACCGGGTGGCGCAACTGGTCGGCGTGCTGAGCCAGATGGAAAGCCGCCCCGGCCCGTTGTTGCTGCTGCACCCGTCAGGGCCGTTGGGCACGGTGCGGTCTGGCATGATGCTGGCGGATGTGACCCCGGCCCTGCATGCCGAGGCCGAGACGCTGGCTGCCGAGCTGAGCGAATTGCGCGACCTGCGCGCGCTGCAACAAGCGGCGGGCGCGACCTTGCTGGCCGGGCTGGATGTGGCGCAGGACGCGCGCACCGCACTGAGCCAGGCGATTTCCGACCGCACCGAGCTGCCGCGCCGGTTCACCGAAGACCCGCAGACGCTGCGCGGGCTGCTGGAAAGTGCCGACACGCTGGAGGCGTTCGCGTCAGGCCTGGCGCTGGACGCGCGCGACACCAGCAGCTTTGCCGATGCCAAGGGGCGTCTGCCGCTGCCGGTGCTGGGCACGGTGCTGCGCCGGTCGATGGAATCGGATGCGGTGGGGGTGCGCCGCCCCGGCCTGACCCTGGCCACCCGGCCGCGCGCGCTGGTCACCACACCATGGCCCGCAACAATCCGTTACCTTGGCCCCCTGCTCGACTACGGAAATGTGATCGTGCTGGAGCCCGGAGGGGGCTATCTATTGATCCTTGCGGGGTTGGAAACCGTTTATGGTCAGGTTGGTGAGGTGCTGGGCCTTGGCGCAGCGCTGGGCCTGATGGGCGGGGGTGAGCCGGGGGTTGCCGAATTTCTGGCAACCGCGCAAGAAGGTGGTGGCGTGCAAGGCACACAAACGCTCTATATGGAGCTCAGGCAAGGGGCAGACCCGGTCGATCCGGCCGAATGGTTCGCTGCATTGAGGGAATAGGACGAGGCGATGAGAAAGTTCGTGATGGCCGCTATCGGCGGCACCGTGGCCGGGGTCGTCCTGACGACACAGCTGGCCGCCCCGCTGATCGCGCAGGAAAACGCGCGCAACGCGAATGTCTATGAACAGCTGGACCTGTTCGGCGACATTTTCGAGCGGGTGCGTGGGCAATATGTCGAGGAGGTCGACAGCAAGAAGCTGATCGAAGCCGCGATCAACGGCATGCTGACCTCGCTTGACCCACATTCCAACTACCTCGCGCCGAAGGATTTCGGCGACATGCAGGTGCAGACCCGGGGCGAGTTCGGCGGTCTTGGCATCGAGGTGACGCAGGAAGACGGCTTCGTGAAGGTGGTGTCGCCGATCGACGACACGCCCGCCGATGAGGCCGGGATCGAGGCCGGCGATTTCATCACCCATGTGAATGGCGAGTCGGTGCTGGGCCTGACACTGGATGCGGCGGTGGAAATGATGCGCGGCCCGGTCGGATCGGAAATCATCATCACCGTGGTGCGCAAGGATGTGGCCGAACCGTTCGACGTCTCGATCATCCGCGACACCATCAAGCTGACCGCCGTGCGCAGCCGCGTGGTGGGTGATACCGTGGTGCTGCGGATCACCACATTCAACGACCAGACCTATGCCGGGCTGGAAGAGAACCTGAAAAAATCGGTCGCCGAACTGGGCGGGATGGAGAATGTGAACGGCTTTGTCGTTGACATGCGCAACAACCCCGGCGGGCTGCTGACCCAGGCGATCCGCGTCTCGGACGCCTTCCTCGACAAGGGCGAGATCGTCTCCACCCGCGGCCGCGAGCCGCAGGACAGCGAGCGGATCAACGCCAAACCGGGCGATCTGGCGGGTGGCAAGCCGATCGTGGTGCTGATCAACGGCGGCTCGGCCTCGGCCTCGGAAATCGTGGCGGGCGCATTGCAGGACCACCGCCGCGCGATCGTGGTCGGCACCAGGAGCTTTGGCAAAGGCTCGGTCCAGACCGTGATCCCGCTGCGCGGCGAAGGCGCGATGCGCCTGACCACCGCACGCTATTACACGCCCTCGGGCCGCTCGATCCAGGCGCTGGGCGTGATGCCCGACATCGTGGTCAACCAGCCCCGCCGCGACCCTGCCGCCGAGGCGAAACCGGAAGAACCGGCCAGCGCCGTGCCGCGTCAAAGGTCGGAAGCCGACCTGCGCGGCACCCTCACCAATGACTCGATGTCCGAGGATGAGCGCAAGCTGCTGGAAGACGAACGCGCCCGCACCGAGGAAGCCGCCAAGCTGCGCGATGAGGACTACCAGTTGGCTTATGCCGTCGACATCCTGCGTGGCTTGCAGGCGGTGGCCCAATGACTCCGGCCCTGTCGCTCTTGACCCAATGATCGGAACAGGGGGGCAACGCCCCCCTGCCCCACCCAACCAGACGGCGGACCCGATGCTGATTGACCCGGACAGCCTGCCCTATCGCCCCTGCGTCGGGGTCACCCTGATCAACCCCGAAGGAAAGATCTGGGCCGGCCAACGCCTCGACTCCGCCTCTCCCGCCTGGCAAATGCCGCAAGGCGGCATTGATGACGGCGAACCCCCCCGCGACGCCGCCCTGCGTGAGCTGTGGGAAGAAACCGGTGTGACCCGCGATCTGGTGGAAATAGTGGACCAGACAAAAAGCTGGCTGACCTATGACCTGCCGCCAGAGCTTCTGGGCAAGGTCTGGAAGGGCAGGTTTCGCGGGCAAAAGCAGAAATGGTTCCTGTTTCGCTACCTCGGGCGCGATGACCAGATCAGCATTGACCGCGACCACCCGGAATTCGCGGCATGGAAATGGATCGGCGCAAGCGAAATGTGCGAAGCCATCGTGCCGTTCAAACGCGCGGTCTATGACGAAGTGGTCCGCAGCTTCCGGCCGCATCTGGCCTGGTAAAGCAATACCCCCGTCGCACAGGCGGTGCGGTTGCATCATGAGTATTTGGAAAGCAGCAATCGCAAAGGACAGCGCGCCCCGGCCAACGGCACCGGTCCAGTACACAGGAAGAGCTTTCCACACGACCGGGGCGACTTGCTGCTTACGGCCAACGGGACTCCTCCCTGTGCCGCCATATCATCCTGGCACCCCGACCTTAACAGCCGGTTAAGCGCTTTCTGGCCATTGCTGCTTGCCAAATACTCCCGCCGGAGGCACCCACAGCCGCAAAAGACGCAAGACTTCCAGGGCTGCAACCGACGGTGCCCCCATCCGTGGCAACGCCGTCACGGGTGGCTCGATGCCACCCGTGACGGCCCCTGCGCAAAGGTCAGAGCCTCTGGCCCGCCAGCAGGCGCGGCAGGTCTCCGCTCAGCCCAGCAGCCTGCCGGATGAACCCCCGGCGCAGGCCCGGCATGGCGTTCACAGCCGCCATTCCCAGATCGCGCGCCAGTCGCAGGGCGGGGTTGTCGTTGGAAAACAATCGGTTGACGCTGTCCATGCCCAGCGCCAGCGTGGTGGAGTCAAACCGCCGCCAGCGCTGGTAGCGCTCCAGCACATCCGGGGCACCGGGGTCTTCGCCGCGGCGGGTGGCGTCCACCAACACTTCGGCCAGGGCTGCCACATCGCGCAGCCCGAGGTTCAGCCCCTGCCCGGCAATCGGGTGGACGCCGTGGGCGGCGTCGCCGACCAGCGCCACACGGGGGGCGATGAAGCTTTGCGCCAGGCTCAGTGACAGCGGATAGGTGAAGCGGGCGCCTGCCAGCGTGATCTCGCCCAGAAAATCGCCAAAGCGCGGGCGCAACACTTCCAGATATGCGGCATCATCCAGCGCCTGAATGGCCGCGGCGGCGCTGTCGGTCTCGCTCCAGACGATCGACGAATGGTGGCCGCCCGGCAGCGGCAATATGGCCAGCGGACCGGCGGGCATGAAGAACTGCTGGGCGATGCCCTGATGGTCTTTCTCATGCTGGATCGCGGTGACCAGCGCGGTCTGGCCGTAACCCCAGCCGACCCGGGGGATCCCCGCCCGGGTGGCGGTGCCTGATCCGCGCCCGTCGCAGCCGGCCAGCAGCCGGGCGGTCAGGCGTTCGCCGGAGGCGAGGGTGACGGTGACACCTTGCGGGGTCACCTCTTGTGCGACAACGGTTTCACCGGACAGGAGGGTGATGCCCGGCGCGGCCTCCATCGCCGCGAGGAAGGCGCGGTAGAGGTAGCGGTCTTCCAGCATGAAACCCATCGGGCCCTCTTCGATCTCGGCCGAGTCGAAGTGCAGGAAGAACGGGGCGGCACCCTGGCCTGCGGTGCCGTCCGAGGCCTTGATCTGCAGGATCGGCTGCACCCTTGCCTCGACGGCAGGCCAGATGCCGATCGCCGTCAGCAGGCGTTTGGAGGCGATGGCAAGGGCGTAGCTGCGGCCGTCAAAGCCGGCCTCGGCCCGGGCGGGGGCGGGGCGGGCGTCGACCACGGTGACGCTCAGGCCCGCTTGAGCAAGCGCAAGCGCCAGTGCCGGGCCGTTCAATCCCCCCCCGGCAATCAGGATGTCGCTGTCATATGTCATGCCGGGGACTATGGGGCAAAGATCGGAATTGTCCATGCGCTGCCTTGCCGCTAGCCTTGCCGCAGGCGGGCTGGGGAATGGCATGGCAAAGACTTGGGCGAACATGACGGCGGCAGAGTTGGGCGCCGGGATCGGCGCGGGCCGGATCAACCCGGTGGAGCTGTGCGAGATGCAGCTGGACGCGATCGACCGGCATCCGCTGCGCGACCGGATCTATGCAAGGGTGATGCCCAACCGCTGCCGGGCCGAGGCGCTGGCTGCAGCGTCCCGCGCCAAGGAGGGGTTGCGGCGCGGGCCGCTCGACGGGGTGCCGGTCAGCTGGAAGGATCTGTTCGACACGGCGGGCCGGGCGACCGAGGCGGGGTCGGCGCTGCTGCGCGGGCGGGTGCCTGTGGCGGATGCCGGGGTGCTGCGGGCAGCGACCCTGCAAGGTCTTGTATGTCTTGGAAAAACCCATATGTCGGAGCTGGCGTTTTCCGGGCTTGGCCTGAACCCGGTGACCGCCACCCCGCCCTGCATCAATGATGAGGCGGCGGTGGCGGGCGGCTCGTCTTCCGGGGCGGCGGCCTCGGTGGCGCATGAGCTGGCCCCGGCGGCGATCGGGTCGGATACCGGGGGGTCGGTGCGGATACCCGCCGCGTGGAATGATCTGGTGGGGTTGAAGACCACGCATGGCCGGCTGTCGACACGGGGCGTGGTGCCCTTGTGTGAGATGTTCGATACGGTCGGGCCGCTGGCCCGCACGGTGGAGGATTGCGCGCTGTTGCTGGCCGCGCTGGAAGGCGGGCGGGTCGCGGATCTGGCCGGGGCCAGCTTGCCCGGCGCGCGTCTGCTGGTGCTGGAAACGGTGGCGCTGGAGGAACTGCGCGACCGCCCGGCGCGCGGGTTTGATGATGCGCTGGCGCGTTTGGCGCGGGCGGGCGCGCGGATAGAGCGGGGCGTGGTGCCGCAAGTGGCGGAGGCGATGGCGCTGACGGCGGTGCTGTTCACTTCGGAGGCTTACGGCATCTGGAGCAAGGTGATCGAGGCCGCGCCGGAGAAGATGTTTCCGCGTATTCTGGAGCGGTTCCGGGCGGGGGCCGGGTTTGGCGCGGCGGAGTATGTGGCGGCGTGGCGGCGGCTGCATGAATTGCGCAGGGCTTGGGCGCAGGCGGTGGCGAGCTATGATGCGGTGCTGGTGCCGACAGCGCCGATCCTGCCGCCCGATGCCGCGCGGCTTATGACGGATGATGCTTATTATGTTTCCGAGAACCTGCTGGCGCTGCGCAACACGCGGATCGGCAATCTGATGGGGGGCTGCGCGCTGACCTTGCCAACGTCGGAGCCGTCCTGCGGCATCAGCCTGATGGCGGGGCCGGGGCAGGAGGAGCGTCTGCTGCGGCTGGGGGCGGCCGCGGAGCGGGCGTTAAGGTAGCGAGGATCGACCGAGAGGGAGCGAGGAGCGGCGGGCGAAAAAGACACAATCGGTTGCGGCTAACCCCAAGCCCGCGCGGCTTTTTCTGGACCGCGCCGGTGCGAGGGGCTATCCTTGGTCAAAACGGGGCGATACGACCCTGAACATGAGGCAGATATGGCGTTTCCAGAGCGGTTCCTGACCCTCCCGGATTATGCGTTTCCGCGTTTGCGGAAGCTGCTGGAGGCGCATGCGCCGGCTGGCGAGCCCATCCACATGACCATCGGCGAGCCGCGCCATCCGATGCCCGGCTTTGTCGGGCCGATTCTGGCGCAGAACCTTGACGGCTTCGGGGTCTATCCGCCGAATGACGGCACACCGGAATTGCTGGCGGCGATCGCCGGATGGCTGCAGCGGCGCTATGGCGTGGCGCTTGCCCCGGATCAGATCATGGCGCTGAACGGCACACGGGAGGGGCTGTTCAACGCGGCCCTTGCGCTGTCACCGGAAACCAAGGGCGGGAAGCGCCCGGCCATTCTGATGCCGAACCCGTTCTATCAGGTCTATGCCGTGGCCGCGCTGACCGTGGGGGCGGAGCCGGTCTATGTGCCCGCCACTGCCGAGACCGGGTTCCTGCCCGATTATGAGGGCCTGCCTGCGGATGTGCTGGACCGGGTGACGGCGGCCTATCTGTGCTCACCCGCCAATCCGCAGGGGGTGGTGGCACCGGCGGATTATCTTGCAAGGCTGATGGCGTTGGCGGAAAGGCATGATTTCCGCATTTTTGCCGATGAGTGCTATTCCGAGATCTGGCGCGATGCGCCGCCGCCCGGCGCGCTGGCTGTGGCACAGGACTTCGGCACCGACCCGGAACGGGTGGCGGTGTTCCATTCGCTGTCCAAACGGTCGAACCTGCCGGGGCTGCGGTCCGGCTTTGTCGCCACCGGGCCGCAAAGTATGGCGCACATCCGCCAGCTGCGCGCCTTTGCGGGAGCACCTTTGCCGCTGCCGATCCAGCGGATTTCCGAGGCGGCGTGGAATGATGAGGCGCATGTGGCAGAGAGCCTTGCCCTTTATCAGGCCAAGTTCCGCATGGCGGATGAGGTCTTTGCCGGGCGGCACAACCGGGTGGCTCCGGAAGGCGGGTTTTTCCTGTGGCTTCCGGTGCCGGATGGCGACGGCGAGGCGGCGGCGGTGAAACTGTGGCGCGGGACAGGGGTGCGGGTTTTGCCCGGTGCCTACCTGTCGCGCGACGTCGGGGGGGATAACCCCGGCAAGGCCTATATCCGGGTGGCCTTGGTCGCCCCACAAACAGAATTGCAGCACGGGCTGATCCGCCTTCGTGACTGCCTCTACGATTGAGGACAGGTAAGGTCATGGCATCCATCAACATGCGTCAACGCGACCCGCTTCTGGATCAGGAGACCGCCGCCATGCTGGAACGGCGCGGGCGCGAGCTGCTGGGGCTGGGGCTTTTGCTGGTGGCGGTGCTGTTTGCGCTGATGCTGTGGAGCTATTCGCCCGAAGATCCGGGCTGGATGGTGGCAACGGATGAGCCTGCCAACAACGCGCTGGGCCGGTTCGGTGCGGCGGTGGCGTCAACGCTGATGATCATCGGCGGCAAGGGTGCCTGGATGCTGCCGGTGATCCTTGGCGTCTGGGGGGTGCGGTTTGTGTCGCATCGCGGGGCGGAGCGGGCCGTGGGGCGCATCGTCTTTGCGGTGATTGCGGTGGCGCTGGCCTCGGTCTTTGCCGCAACGCTGGTGCCGGGGGCGGGCTGGCCCCATTCATTCGGTCTGGGCGGGCTGTTCGGCGATACCATTCTGGGCACATTGCTGGGGGTGGCCCCGGTCAGCGCCGGAGTGGGGCTGACGCTGTTTTCGCTGCTGCTGGGCGGGCTTTTGCTGGTGATGGGGCTGTGGGTGACCGGGTTCACCCTGCCCGAACTGGCGGCGATCGCCCGGTTTCTGGCTCTGGGGTCGATCTTTGCCTATGACAGCGTGATTCATCTGGCCGGGCGCGGCACCAGCCGCGCCGCGCATGCGCTGGCCGAGCGGCGGGCGGTAAAGGCCGAAGCGATGGCGCAGCGCGGAGCCACCCGGTCGCAGGCCTGGGCTGATGCGGCTGACGAGCCGCAGGTGGCGGCGATGGGCGCGCGCAGTGCTGCCATTCACCGTGCGCCGGGGGCCGCACAGCCGGTGGCCGCTGCGGCGGGCCACGCGAATGAATGGGGACGGCCATCGGCCCTGCGCAGCACGTTGCGCGCCGATCCGCGCTATCCGGAACCGATGGCAGAGGCCGCGCATTACGCGCCGCCGCGCGAAAAGGTGGGCTTGCTGGCCCGGATGCCGCAGTTGATGCGCCGCACCGCTGATCCGGAGCCGGAACTGGTGGAGCCGGTGCTGCCGGAGTTTTCCGACGATCTGGCCCCGGATGACGACCGGATCAAGGCGCGGATTTCTGATGCCATCCGGTCGCGCATGCGCCACCCCGGCCCGGTGCTGAACCCGGTCACCACCGCCGTGCAGGCCCGGCGCGAGCCCCCCGTGGCGCGCAGCCTGACCCAGCGCCTGCGCGGACCGCAACCGCTGATTGCCGATACGCGCAAGGGTGTGCCGCCGGTCGCTGGCCTGCCGCCCGAGCCGCCGCTGACCGCCGCGCAGATCACCGCTGCCCCCCCTGCCCCGCTGCCGCCCCGCATCGCTCCGCTGCCCCGGACCTATGCGCCGGAGCCGGAGGTTGCGGTGGAAGACTGGGAGGATGAGGCCAACATCTTTACCCCCGAACTGCCACCAGAGCCCGCCTTTGCCGATGACGAAGGCGATGGATGGCAGCCGGATGACAATTTCGAGCCGGATTATGACCCTGCCCCGGTGATGCCGCGTGTGCCCGTGGCCGAGGCGCGCAAGCCTGTGGTGCAGCATATCGTCAAAAAGCCGATGACCCCGTCGCGGCAGGCAATGGCCGAAAGCCAGCCGCGCCTTCGGTTTGAGGAACGGGTCAGCCAGCCCTATGAACTGCCGCCGCTGTCGCTGCTGTCCAGCCCGTCAACGGTGGAGCGGTTTGCGCTTTCGGATGAGGCGTTGGAAGAAAACGCGCGGATGCTGGAATCGGTGCTGGATGATTACGGCGTGAAGGGCGAGATCGTGTCGGTCCGTCCCGGCCCGGTGGTCACCATGTATGAGCTTGAACCGGCACCCGGGCTGAAGGCCAGCCGGGTGATCGGGCTGGCGGATGATATTGCGCGTTCCATGTCGGCGCTGTCTGCACGGGTATCGACTGTGCCGGGGCGGTCGGTGATCGGGATCGAGTTGCCCAATGCCACGCGCGAAAAGGTGGTGCTGCGCGAGATCATTGCCGCACGTGACTTTGGCGACAGCAACATGCGGCTGCCGCTGGCTTTGGGCAAGGACATTGGCGGCGATGCGATTGTCGCAAACCTGGCCAAGATGCCCCACCTGCTGATCGCCGGAACCACGGGGTCGGGCAAATCGGTGGCGATCAACACCATGATCCTGTCGTTGCTCTACAAGCTGTCGCCCGAGGAATGCCGGCTGATCATGATCGACCCGAAGATGCTGGAACTGTCGGTTTACGATGGCATCCCGCATTTGCTCTCGCCGGTGGTGACCGACCCGAAAAAGGCGGTTGTCGCCCTGAAATGGGTCGTGGGCGAGATGGAAGAGCGCTATCGCAAGATGTCGAAGATGGGCGTGCGCAACATCGAGGGCTTCAATGGCCGGGTGCGCGAGGCGCTGGCCAAGGGCGAGATGTTCAAGCGCACGATCCAGACCGGGTTTGACGAGGATACCGGCGAGCCGGTGTTCGAGACCGAGGAATTCGCACCGGTGGCGCTGCCCTATATCGTGGTGATCGTCGACGAGATGGCTGACCTCATGATGGTGGCGGGCAAGGAGATCGAGGCCTGTATCCAGCGGCTGGCGCAGATGGCGCGGGCGTCCGGCATCCACCTGATCATGGCGACGCAGCGGCCTTCGGTGGATGTCATTACCGGGACGATCAAGGCGAACTTTCCGACGCGGATTTCGTTTCAGGTCACCAGCAAGATCGACTCGCGGACGATCCTTGGCGAGCAGGGCGCGGAGCAGCTGCTGGGCATGGGCGACATGCTTTACATGGGCAATGGTGCCAAGATCACCCGGATCCACGGCCCGTTTGTGAGCGATGAAGAGGTTGAGGAAATCGTCAACCATCTGAAATCGTTTGGCCCGCCGGTCTATATGTCGGGCGTGGTCGAGGGGCCGGATGAGGATTCGGTCGGCGATATCGACGTGGTGCTGGGGCTTTCCACCGGCGAGGGCGGCGATGATGCGCTGTATGATCAGGCGGTGGCGATTGTGGCCAAGGACCGCAAATGCTCGACCAGCTATATCCAACGCAAGCTGGGCATCGGCTATAACAAGGCCGCAAAGCTGGTGGAGCAGATGGAAGAGCAGATGGTGGTGACCGCGGCCAACCATGTCGGCAAGCGCGAGATTCTGGTGCCGGAAACCTGATGTTCCGGCGGGCCGCGCAGCACGATTTTTCTGCGAAAAATCGGGGCTCTGCGCGGTCAGCGGACAGCGTTCAACCCGGCGTCCTGCAAGGTGCAATCGCGGATCACATCGGCGCCACAGCGGCGCGGTTCAAGATTGCGGGTGAGGCAGATGCGCACCTCCTGGATCATGCCAGAGCGGCAGGTGACGGTGACCTGATCGCGCTGCAGGCCGGGGTTGGCCTCTATGAACGCGCCTTCTATCACTTCGGCGGGAACTTTCAGATCTTTGTTGATACGCGGAAAGACCGGCGAGATATTGACGGACTGAAACGCCTTGCGGGCCAGCGCGTAATAGTCGCGCGCGGACAGGCCCGAGCAGCGCCCGTGTTTCTTCCATTGATAGAACGCCGCCCCTGCCCCGCCGAACACATCGGCCACCGCTGCCGTGTCGCTGCGCGACGGGTCCAGAGCGCCAGTGCGGCAATAGCTGGGCCAGCCGCGTTCGTATTGCGGCCAGAGTCCGTGCAGCACGAAAGGCGTGCCCCGACCCGGCGCGCATTGCGGATCGCGGCGCGCGTCGCCTTGCAGCGCGCACCAGTTGGCGGACCATGACAGGGCCATCACATAGTAGTCGAACTCCCCCGCCCGTTCGCCTTCGGCGCGAAGAGCCCCGCCGCTTGCGCAGATCAGCGCCAGTGCCAGCCACAGCCCCCGCATTTTCGCTTCCCCTATCCGTCAAAACCGCCTATATGAGCCTTGAATTCCCCGACATCGTGGAAATCGCAGGCAAAGCGCCTGCAGCCGTTTTCCCGGCACGGGACAGATTTGTAAAGGAGTTGGGCATGAACAAGCCGCTCATGGCAAAGGCCACCGCCGTCTGGCTCGTGGACAATACCACCCTGTCATTCAAGCAGGTCGCGGATTTCTGCGGCATGCACGAGCTGGAGATCCAGGGCATTGCCGATGGCGATGTTGCCCCCGGCGTCAAGGGGTTTGACCCGGTCGCCAACAATCAGCTGGACGCCGGCGAGATCGAGAAGGGTCAGAAAGACCCGCTCTACAAGCTGAAGCTGAAGTTCAACGCGGCGGCTGTGGGTGAGGAAAAACGCCGTGGCCCGCGCTATACGCCGCTGTCCAAGCGTCAGGACCGCCCGGCCGCCATTCTGTGGCTGGTGAAGTTCCACCCCGAGCTGTCGGACGGCGCGATCGGCAAGCTGGTCGGCACCACCAAGCCGACCATTCAGGCGATCCGTGAGCGCACGCATTGGAACATCAACAACATCACCCCGGTAGACCCGGTGGCGCTTGGGCTGTGCAAACAGTCGGAGCTGGATATCGCCGTGCAGGCCGCCGTGCGCCGTCGCGCGTCCGAGGGTGTGGTGATGAGCGATGACGAGCGTCGCAAGCTGGTATCGACCGAACAGTCACTGGGCATGTCGGAAGAGCCCAAGATGCCTTCGGGGCTTGAAGTGTTCCAGCGGCAGGAAAAGGACGAGAAGCCCGCCGATTTCTCGGATGCGGAGAGCTTTTTCAACCTGCCGCAGAATGATGCTGACGAAGACGATGAAGAGGATGACGATCCGCGCCGCTGACCGGCGCGTGATCTGTCAGAGCGACACGGAAGGCACCCCTTGGGGTGCCTTTTTTCTTTGGGCCAACAGCGCTGCTTCGGCCCAGACCCGAACCTCGGGGATGCGCGGCCGCGCGACGGGCACGGTCTGGCCATTGGTCAGGATCAGGTGCGCGCCGGATTTTTCGGGACGGAATCCCGCAACCGCTGTGGTGGCGACCCAATAGCTGCGATGCACCTGCCGGCCCAGTTCTGGCGGCATCGCGGCGATCGCATCCGCGATCCGACCGCGCAGCAGATGGCGGGTGCCCTCTTGCAGGGTCACGGCGACGTAGTGCTCTTCGGCTTCGATCAGAAAGATGCTGGCTCTGGCGAAAGGCTGGCCAAAGAGGGTGACCGCCGGGAGGACCGCCGCGATGACCTCTGGCACGGGCCGGGCATCATGCGGGTACTGCCCTTCCGTGGCGGGCGGCGGCTCTGGCGCGGGGGTTGGGTCGGGTGCAGGGGTTGGGGCGGGCAATGCAGGCGTTGCCATGCCCGCCAGAGCCCCGGCCTCCGACGCGATGAATTCAGCCAGCACGGCCTTTGGCGGGTGGCCGCGCAGGTCGGCCAGCACGCGGGGAATGATGAAGGTGGATTGGATCACCTCGCCCAGATAGCAGAAGACAATGTTGAAGCCGATCACCAGCCCCATGTCCTTGAGCGTCGGCATCGGAGCGCCCAGCACAAGCGCGGCCGCAAGCCCGCAAAGCGTGGCCCCCAGACAGCTGAAACTGACGGTGAAAAGGCTGAACGCCCGCCACTTGCAGCGGTGGCAGGTGTAGAGCGCCAGGTAGAGCAGCACTGTAAAACTCACAAAGCATACGGCGTAGAAGATCGCCAGCCGCAGCGGGCCGAAGTTCAGCAGGTGGTCATAGGGGCCAATGGCCACAATGCACAGCGACAGAAGCATGATCATTCCGACGAACAGCGGATGCCGGAACTGGCCCTGCGCTTCACGCCACGTGAGTTGCAGCCGCCTGCCGTTCAAGTAAACAACTTGCATTTCACACCAATGGGTTGGTCAGATTTCGCTGACCGCCTTACTCTTTCCGTACGGGTCGGAGGGCGAAAGCCCGGTTTGTTTTGTGCTCTGAGTTTTGTTCCGACCCGACCCTGACTTCCCAGCTTGCCAAATTCTGCCAGTCTGTCCAGCGCGAAGCTGCCTGAACCGGATCAGACCCGGCGGCGGGCACGAAGTGCTGCGCCGATGGTGCCGTCATCGAGATAATCCAGCTCGCCCCCGATCGGCACCCCTTGTGCCAGAGAGCTGATCTGGACGCCAAGCGGGGCCAGCGCATCGGTGATGTAATGCGCGGTGGTCTGGCCGTCGACGGTGGCATTCAGCGCCAGGATGACCTCGGCCACAGCCTCGCTGCGGACCCGTTCGGCCAGAGCCGGAATTCTCAGATCCTCCGGCCCGACGGCATCCAGCGCGCTGAGCGTGCCACCCAGCACGTGATAGCGCCCCTTGAACGCGCCACCCCGCTCCATCGCCCAGAGATCGGCGACGGTTTCAACGACGCATATCTCGCCGGTCGTACGGCGCGGATCATCGCAGATCGGGCAGAGGTCGGTGGTGCCAATATTTCCGCAGACCCTGCAGTCCTGCGCACTCAGCGCCACGGTAGCCATCGCCTGCGCCAGGGGGGCCATCACCGTGTCGCGGCGTTTGAGCAGATGCAGCACCGCGCGGCGTGCGGAGCGTGGCCCAAGCCCCGGCAGCCGCGCCATCAGCGCGATCAGGGCCTCGATCTCGCGCGGCGGGCCGGACATCGCCTAGAACGGCAACTGCATGCCGGGTGGCAGGCCAAGGCCTTCGGTCAGCTTTGCCAGCTCGGCCCGGCTGCGGTCGGCCGCTTTGGCCTGCGCATCCTTGATCGCGGCGAGGATCAGATCCTCCACCACTTCCTTTTCCGAGGCGACAAAGATCGACGGGTCAATCTCCAGCCCTGTCAACTCGCCCTTGGCGGTGGCGCGGGCGCGCACGAGGCCGGCACCCGACTCGCCAATGACCACTATGCGGGAAAGATCCTCCTGCATCTCGGCCATCTTCGCCTGCATTTCCTGCGCTTTTTTCATCATCCCGGCCATATCGCCCAGACCGCCCAAACCTTTCAGCATCTTCTTGTCCTTTCAGCTATCCTCGAACGGATCCCATTCATCCTCGACCTCTGGCAGCGCGTCGGCGGCAGCGGCCTGCACCAGTTCCTCCGCCGTGCGGATCTCGGCAATCTTTGCACCGGGAAAGGCCAGCATCACCGCCTGCACCAGCGGGGTCTGCATCACCTCGGCCTCGGTTTGCAGACGATCTGCATCGCGCACCTCTGCAAGCGTCGGCGCGCCGCCGCCCGAGACGACAGACACCCCCCAGCGCTGGCCGGTAAAGGCCTGCAGACGCTGGCCCAGCCTTGCAGCAAGGTCAGACCCGGCCTTTGGCGAAGGTTCGAATTCGATCCGGCCGGGGGCGTAGCGCACCAGCCGCACCCCCTCCTCCACCTCATAGAGGAGCTTCATGTCGCGCCGCTCGCGGATCAGCGCGACCACCGAGTCGAATGTCGCATAGACCACCTGCTCGGCGGCAAGCGCCATCGCCTGCCCCGCGCCGTTCATCATCGGCGCGCGCATCGGCGCTGACGGCGCGCGCATCACCGCGCCATGCACGCTGCCACCCCCGGCAGGGGCACCGCCCGGCGCCGGCCCCCCCTGAATCGGACCGGGGCTGTTCTGCAAACGCCGGATCAGGGTCTCGGGGTCGGGCAGATCGGCCACATGGGTCAGGCGGATGATCGCCATTTCCGCCGCCATCATCGCATTGGGGGCCAGCCCCACCTCTTCGATCGCCTTGAGCAGCATCTGCCACATCCGGCTCAGGGACCGCATCGGCAGGCGCTGCGCCATATCCAGACCGCGCCCACGCTCATCCGGCGGCGTGGTCGGGTCTTCGGCGGCCTCTGGCGTGATCTTGATCACAGACACCCAATGGGTGATCTCGGCCAGATCGCGCAGGATCGCCATCGGGTCGGCGCCATCAGCATATTGGCCCGCCACTTCGGTCAGGGCCGCCGCCGCATCGCCCTTCATGATCAGGTCGAACAGATCCAGCACCCGGCCCCGGTCGGCCAGCCCCAGCATGGCGCGTACCTGCAGCGCCGTGGTCTCGCCCGCGCCATGGGCAATCGCCTGATCCATCAGGCTCATGGCATCGCGGACCGAGCCTTCGGCGGCGCGGGTGATCAGCGCCATCGCGTCGGGGGCCAGCGATGCGCCCTCCAGCCCGGCGATGCGCGACAGATGCGCCATCATCACCTCGGGCTCGATCCGTTTGAGATCAAAGCGCTGGCAGCGCGACAGGACGGTGACCGGCACCTTGCGGATTTCGGTGGTGGCAAAGATGAATTTCACATGCGCCGGAGGTTCCTCCAGCGTTTTCAAGAGCGCGTTGAAGGCGCTGGTCGAGAGCATGTGCACTTCGTCAATGATGTAGATCTTGTAGCGCGCCGAAGCCGCCCGGTAATGTACCGAATCGATGATCTCGCGGATGTCGCCCACCCCGGTGCGCGATGCGGCGTCCATCTCCATCACATCGACATGGCGGCCCTCGGCAATGGCGCGGCACGGCTCACAGACCCCGCACGGCTCCGTCGTCGGCCCGCCGGTGCCACTCGGCCCCACACAGTTCAGCCCCTTGGCGATGATCCGCGCCGTGGTGGTCTTGCCCACCCCGCGCACCCCGGTCATCACAAAGGCATGGGCGATGCGATCGGCGGCAAAGGCGTTTTTCAGCGTGCGCACCATCGCCTCTTGTCCGATCAGATCGGCAAAGGTGGCGGGGCGGTATTTGCGCGCCAGAACCTGATAGGATTTCGCGGGACTGTCGGACATACTGCCTTCCGGGGTTGCGTCGCCCCAACCTAGGCGTTGCTGCCGCCCGCGTCCACCCGAAGGCCCGATGATGACCCTTGAGATTGCAGAAATTCCCGCCCTCGGCGGCACCCTTGCCCTTTGCCCGATGCCGGGGCGCATGGGCGATTACGCGGGCGACCTTGAAAGCCTGCTGGCATGGCACCCCGCACTGGTCATGACCATGACCTCAAAGCTGGAACTGGCGACCAAAGGCGCAGGCACCCTGCCCGCCGATCTGGCGGCGGCGGGCATCGACTGGCAGCACCTGCCGGTGCCGGATTTTGGTACGCCAAAGCGGGATACCGCCGCACTCTGGCCTGAAACCTCGTCCCGTATCCGGGCGATTCTGGCCGAAGGAGGCCGCGTTCTGGTGCATTGCATGGGCGGCTGTGGCCGCTCCGGCATGGCAGTGCTGCGCCTGCTGACCGATGCAGGCGAAGACCCCGACACCGCCCTTACCCGCCTGCGCGCCGCGCGACCCTGCGCTGTAGAAACCAAAGCACAACAGCGATGGGCAAGCCTGCGCTGAGGAACTTCATCTGTTCTTAAATATCCCCGCCGGAGGCTCCCGCACTCAACCGCAGCGCCTACGCCCGGTGATAAGGCGCGCCCGCAAGGATCGACGCCGCGCGATAAAGCTGTTCGCACAGCATCACCCGCACCAGCATATGCGGCCAGACCATCTTGCCAAAGCTGATCGAGGCATCTGCCCGCGCCCGCAGCACCGGATCAATCCCGTCCGCGCCGCCGATGACAAAGGCCAGATCCTGCCGCCCGTCATCGCGCCAGCGGGTCAGCATCGCGGCAAACTCCGGGCTGCTGACCAGTGCACCACGTTCATCCATGGTGACGATCATCGCGCCGTGGGGAATTGCGCGGGACAACAGTTCCGCCTCGGCGGCCATGCCGCCGCCGCGCTTGTCCTCGACCTCATGCTCGGTCAGCGGGCCAAGCGACAGCGCCCGGCCAGTGCGGTCGAATCGCGCCATGTAATCGTCGATCAGGGCGCGCTCGGGGCCGGTGCGGAGCCGGCCCACGGCGCAGAGATGCACCCGCATGGGATCAGACGACCGACCCGCGCAGGGCGTCGCCCGAGGGCAGCCACATCTTTTCCAGCTGGTAGAATTCGCGCACTTCGGGGCGGAAGACATGCACGATCACATCGCCGGTGTCGATCAGCACCCAGTCGCCGGTTTCCTTGCCTTCCATCTTGCAGACCAGGCCAAAGCCCTGTTTGATCCGGTCGGCCAGCTTTTCGGCAATCGCCGCCACCTGACGGGAGGACCGGCCCGAGCAGATCACCATGTAATCGGCCACGTCCGACCGGCCGCGCAGGTCGATCTGCACAATGCCTTCGGCCTTGTCATCGTCGACCGAGGCCAGAACCGCCTCCAGCAGCTGTTCGGCGGTGTAATCCGGGCCGCTTGCGCGGTTCGCCCGGGGTCCGACCGGAAGCCCGGTCGCAGGATCTGAGTGAGACAGGACATCGTCCTCCATCTGACGCGCCGATCTACCCCCGGCGCCGGGACACCCTCAGGGTAGCACCCTTGGGGCACAACCTCAACAAATCGGGCAAGCCGGGGGCCATAGCGTGGAATCTGCGCGCGCGCAAGCGAAGACGGTCATGGAACCTTGCCTGACACGGGATTTGGGCGTATCAAGCGGGCCATGACCGGGTTCATCTATTTCAACATCACCGACCGCGCGCGGCTTCCGGCCCGCTTTTTCGGCATGACCCGCTGCGTGCTTGCACGGCTTTGATGCTGACCGCGCCCATTGCGGCGCTGCCCCCTGCCCCTCTTTCAAAAGCCATCCCAGGATAAGGTGAGAGCCATGACCGCTCCGCGTACGCTTTACGATAAAATCTGGGACGACCATGTCGTCCACCAGGCCGAAGACGGCACCTGCCTTTTGTACATCGACCGCCATCTGGTGCATGAGGTCACCAGCCCGCAGGCCTTTGAAGGCCTGCGCATGACGGGCCGCACCGTGCGCGCGCCGGAAAAGACCATCGCCGTGCCCGATCACAACGTGCCCACCACGCTGGACCGCGCCAATGCCGCGACCATGACCGAAGACAGCCGGATCCAGGTCGAGGCGCTGGACAAGAACGCCAAGGATTTCGGGATCAACTACTACCCGGTCTCCGATGTCCGGCAGGGCATCGTGCATATTGTCGGCCCGGAACAGGGCTGGACCCTGCCGGGGATGACGGTGGTGTGCGGCGACAGCCACACTGCAACGCATGGCGCTTTTGGCAGCCTTGCGCATGGCATCGGCACCTCGGAAGTGGAGCATGTGCTGGCCACCCAGACGCTGATCCAGCGCAAGGGCAAGAACATGAAGGTGGAGATCACCGGATCGTTGCGCCCCGGCGTGACTGCGAAAGACATCACCCTGTCGGTGATCGGCGCCACCGGCACCGCGGGCGGCACCGGCTATGTGATCGAATATTGCGGTCAGGCCATTCGCGAACTGTCGATGGAAGGCCGGATGACGGTCTGCAACATGGCGATCGAGGGCGGCGCGCGCGCCGGTCTGATCGCGCCGGATGAAAAGACCTTTGCCTATTGCATGGGCCGCCCGCATGCGCCGAAAGGGGCGAAGTGGGAAGCGGCGGTGGCCTATTGGAAGACCCTGTTTTCCGATGACGACGCGCATTGGGACAAGGTGGTGGTGCTGAAGGGCGAGGACATTGCCCCGGTCGTGACCTGGGGCACCTCGCCCGAGGACGTGCTGCCGATCACCGGAACCGTGCCTGCGGCGGGCGATTTCACCGGCGGCAAGGTCGAGGCGGCGCAGCGCAGCCTTGACTACATGGGTCTGGTGCCGGGCCAGAAGCTGACCGACATCACCATCGACACCGTGTTCATCGGGTCCTGCACCAATGGCCGGATCGAGGATCTGCGGGCGGCGGCGGCGATCCTGAAGGGCAAGAAGAAGAAGGACGGTCTGCGCGCCATGGTGGTGCCGGGCTCCGGCCTTGTGCGGGCGCAGGCGGAAGAGGAAGGTCTGGCACAGATCTTCATCGACGCCGGGTTTGAGTGGCGTCTGGCCGGGTGCTCGATGTGTCTGGCGATGAACCCGGACCAGTTGGCCCCGGGCGAGCGCTGCGCCGCCACCAGCAACCGCAACTTCGAGGGCCGTCAGGGCCGGGGCGGACGCACGCACCTGATGTCACCCGCGATGGCGGCAGCGGCAGCGCTGACCGGCCATCTGACGGATGTGCGCGAATTGATGACCGAAACCGCCTGACGGGCCGCTCATCCGCCCTTGCGGGCGTCTTCGCTAGAGCGAGGACCGACCGCAAGGGAGGGAGGAGCGCCGGTTTGCAAAGGACATAACCCATGGACAAATTCACCACCCTGACCGGCATCGCGGCGCCCATGCCGCTGGTCAATATCGACACCGACATGATCATCCCCAAACAGTTCCTGAAGACCATCCAGCGCTCGGGCCTTGGCAAGAACCTGTTTGACGAGATGCGCTATACCCAGGACGGGGCCGAGATCCCGGATTTCGTGCTGAACCAGCCTGCCTATCGCAAGGCCGAGATCATCATTGCGGGCGACAATTTCGGCTGTGGTTCCTCGCGTGAGCATGCGCCCTGGGCGCTCTTGGATTTCGGCATACGTTGCGTGGTCGCCACCAGCTTTGCCGACATCTTCTACAACAACTGCTTCAAGAACGGCATCCTGCCGATCGTGATGCCGCAGGATGTGGTCGATGTGCTGATGGCCGACGCGCGCAAGGGCGCAAATGCCCGCGTGACCGTTGATCTGGAGGCGCAGACCGTCACCACCTCGGACGGGCAGAGCTTTTCCTTTGACGTGGACAGCCACCGCAAGCATTGCCTGCTGAACGGGCTGGACGATATCGGGCTGACGCTGGAGAAAGCGGCGGCGATCGACAGCTATGAGGCAAAGACCGCCACATTGCGGCCTTGGGCCTGAAAACCACTGCGCCACAACATCTTGGGCCGCCCAATAGGGCGGCCGTTTTTTTTCGCTGTCTTGATGCAATCGGGCGACACATTGGCCGCGAATGTGCCACATTACTTAAGCAAACATTGCCAAGGCATTGCGGGCCGGAGCGAAAGAAGGCACAAATTGGGCAAGATTGAGGCAACCCGCCACAATGGCTGGGGAATCTTCGGAACAAGGCCCCGGCACAGTATCGGGACCGACCGGGTGGAAGGTAAAAGGACAGTGGTCTCGCGTTTCTCGGGAGCTTTCTTGCGGGCCGTCATGGTCATGCTCGTGGTGGTCACGCCGTCGATCCTGCTGACGGGCGTGTCGGTCGATGCCAAGCAGATGGCCGCGCTGGTTGCCCTGTTCGCCGGTCTGCTCACCTTTGTGGAATACAATGCAGAAGCGCCCAGCCTGATCGAATTCCGCGATGCGCCGCCGTTCAACCGCGTGCGGCTGGGCATGCTGTTCATCACCGTCTTTTGCCTGTCGGTGATGGAAAGCGGCCGCTCGGACGCCACCAGCCTGACCGAACTGGTGCGGGCCATCGGCCATCTTGTGGGCAGGGCGATGGATTTCCCCTATTCCCCCGTGCGCCTTGCCAAGCTGATGCTGGACGAAACTGCCACGCCCGAACAGGTTCTGGCGGTACGGGATGCGGCGGGGATCGCCTATATGACCTCGCTGTTTTCGCTTGCGGCCTTTGTCCTGCTGCTGAGGGTCGGTGCCTGGCCGCTGCGCGACCGGGCCTTCAATGTCTGGGTCAACCTGCCCACCTTTGACCCGACCGCCGGCGATCTGGTGGAGCGGCTGGAGCGGGACGGCCGGATCAACATCGCCCTTGGCTTCCTGATCCCCTTCATCATTCCCTTTATCGTCAGCCTGTCGTCATCGGGAGTGAACCCCGACAGCATGACCGCATCGCAAACCCTGATCTGGACGATGACAGCATGGGCCTTTCTTCCCGCCAGCCTGTTCATGCGCGGCATTGCGCTGGGGCGGATCGCCGAGATGATCCGCGACATCCGCCGCACCCGTGGCATTGCGGATACTTCGGCCATCTCGCGGGCCTCACGGGTGTTCTGATTGCGCTGACGGCTCCGGCTGCGGCCGAAGGGCTGCGGCTGGCGTTCTGGAATGTCGGGCTGAACCGGGCCGGGCCGGGGTTACTGCTGCGCGATCTGGCGGCGGGGACATCTGCCGATGTGACGGCGGCTGTCGCCGCGATCGCAGCGCTGGAGGCCGATCTGCTGGTGCTGTCGGGCTTTGACTATGATGCAGGCGGGATGGCACTGACGACGCTGAACGGGGCGTTGCCCCTGCCCTATCCGCATCTGGTGGCGCTGCGGCCCAATACCGGAATTCCCAGCGGCTTTGATCTGGATGGCAACGGTCGCAGTGACGAGGCGCGCGATGCCATCGGCTATGGCCGGTTCCCGGGTGAGGGCGGCATGGTCGTGCTGTCGCGCTTGCCGGTGGATGCGGCGCGCAGCGTGGATCACTCCGAGCTGCTCTGGCGTGATCTGCCGGGGGCGGATCTGCCCCCCCTGCCCGAAGGCGCGGCAGAGGTGTTGCGGCTGTCGACCACCGGGCATCATGACACGGCAGTGGTGCTGCCGGATGGCCGCCGGTTGCACCTGCTGACATGGCACGCAACGCCGCCCGCCTTTGAGGGCGCGGAGCGGCGCAACACAAGGCGCAACCATGACGAGGCCGCGTTCTGGCTGCATCTCATGGACAGCCCGCAAGCCCCGCAGCAACCGTTCGTGCTGCTGGGTCAGGGCAATGTGGACCCGGAGAAGGGCAACGGCGACCGCCGCGCGATCCGGGCCCTGCTGGCGGATGCGCGGCTGCAGGATGTGTTGCCGGGCGATACGGTGGATTATGGCGGCACTCTGGGGGCATTGCGGGTGAGCTATATCCTGCCATCCGCCGGGATCAGCGTGACCGCTTCGGGCCATGCCCCCACGCCCGAGGGCGCGCGGCATCATCCGATCTGGGTGGAAATCACGCCCTGAATGGCGGTTTTGTCAAGCACCGCTTGACCCTGTGCGGCCCATTGGCTACGCCGCTGGCAACCCCAAGACAGGAGCCTTTGTGATGGCCAACCCTTCCCTTCTTATCCTCGCCGGTGACGGCATCGGCCCTGAAGTCATGGCCGAAGTGAAGAAAATCATCGGCTGGATGGGCGCGAAACGCGGCGTCACCTTTGATGTGACCGAAGATCTGGTCGGCGGCTGCGCCTATGACAAGCACGGCGTGCCGCTGCACGATGACACCATGGCAAAGGCGCAAGAGGTGGATGCGGTGCTGCTGGGCGCCGTGGGTGGCCCGCAATATGACAACCTCGACTTCAGCGTGAAGCCGGAGCGCGGCCTGTTGCGCCTGCGCAAGGAAATGGACCTGTTTTCCAACCTGCGCCCGGCGCAGTGCTTTGACGCGCTGGCCGATTTTTCCAGCCTCAAGAAGGAAGTCGTGGCCGGTCTGGACATCGTGATCGTGCGCGAGTTGACCAGTGGCGTGTATTTCGGCGAGCCGCGCGGGATTTTCGTGGAGGGCAACGAGCGGGTGGGCATCAACACCCAGCGCTATACCGAGTCGGAAATCGCCCGCGTGGCCCGCTCGGCGTTTGAGCTGGCGCGTAAGCGCGCGAACAAGGTCTGCTCGATGGAGAAGGCCAATGTGATGGAATCCGGCATCCTGTGGCGCGATGTGGTGCAGGAGATCCATGACAAGGAATACCCTGATGTGCAGCTTTCGCATATGTATGCCGACAATGGCGCGATGCAGTTGGTGCGCTGGCCCAAGCAGTTTGATGTGATCGTCACCGACAACCTGTTCGGCGATGTGCTGTCGGACTGCGCCGCAATGCTGACCGGCAGCCTTGGCATGCTGCCCTCGGCGTCGCTGGGTGCCCCGATGGCCAATGGCCGCCCCAAGGCGCTGTACGAGCCGGTGCATGGCTCTGCCCCTGACATTGCCGGAACGGGCAAGGCCAACCCGATCGCCTGTATCCTGTCCTTCGCCATGGCGCTGCGCTATTCCTTTGACATGGGCGAAGATGCGGCGCGCGTCGAGGCGGCGGTGGAAAAGGTGCTGGCCGATGGCTTGCGCACCGCCGATCTGATGGGGCCGCAGGATGGCACCCCGATCAGCACCACCCAGATGGGCGATGCCATCGTCGCCGCGCTGGACGCCAGCCTGTAAGCCATAGGCCACGATGTTGCACAAAGGCCCGCCACATTGCGGGCCTTTGTCATTCATGTGACGGGAACCGTTGAGCCTTGTCGCGGTTTCTGCACATATTGATAGCGCAAACAGGCCCGGCGCTTGGCCCCTGTGTGCGGGAGGGAATTCATGGGACACAATCTGAAAGGCGCGCTGTTCGCGCTGCTCGCTTTTGCGATCTACGCGACCCATGACGTTGTCATCAAGTTTCTGGGCGAAAGCTATAATTCGTTCCAGATCATCTTTTTCTCGGGCCTTCTGGGCTTTCCCCTCATCACCTTCATGCTGATGAGCGACCGGACCGACGGCAACCTGATTCCGCGCCATCCGTGGTGGTCGCTGCTGCGGTCGCTGACGGCTGTTTCAACGGGGGCGGCGGGGTTTTATGCCTTTACCGTGCTGCCGCTGGCGCAGACCTATGCGATCCTGTTTGCCATGCCGCTGCTGATCACCGTGATGGCGATTCCGATGCTGGGGGAAAAGGTGGGTTTCCGGCGCGGAATCGCGGTGGTGGTCGGGCTGGTGGGGGTGTTGATCGTGCTTCGGCCCGGATCGGCCGCGCTGTCGCTGGGCCATCTGGCGGCGCTGTCGGCGGCGGTGACCGGGTCGCTCACCTCGGTGATCGTGCGCAAGATCGGGGCAGAGGAACGATCAGCCGTGCTGATGGTCTATCCGATGGTGGCGACGTTCCTGTTGACCGGGGCGGCGATGCCCTTTGTCTATGTGCCGATGCCATTGGAGCATCTGGCGCTGACCGGGGTGATCGCGCTATTGGCCTTCATCGCGGCAATGCTGTCGATTGCAGCCTACCGCGCAGCACCCGCCATCATCGTGGCCCCGATGCAATATTCGCAGATCATCTGGGCGGTGATCTATGGCGCGCTGCTGTTTGACGAGCAGGCGGATTTCTACACGCTGGTCGGAACCGGGGTGATCATCGCCTCGGGCATCTACATCGTGCTGCGCGAAGGCACCGGCAGCGTGTCGAAAAACAGCCCCGTGCTGTCAAACAAATCCCGGCCCGAAACCGGGCTGATGCCCCGCATCAGCCTGCTGCTGAAACGCGGCGAACCCAGGCGGGGGGAATGACACCGCAACCCCTCTTGCAAAGCGCAAACGAAGGGTTTAGGGCACTTCCCACGGTCGGAGCGTAGCGCAGTCTGGTAGCGCACCTGCTTCGGGAGCAGGGGGTCGGAGGTTCGAATCCTCTCGCTCCGACCAAATTCCCGCACAATTTCTATCACCTCGACACCTCCTGTCACACACGGCAGGCAGCCTCGACCTGTGTGTCCCGCCGATGATGTGACAGCCCCCGCACAGCCGGCATGGCACTGGTTGCAGATGTGTTGGCAATATGGCGTGTTCGCCTTAAGTTCCTGTCCATGCAAACCGATTTTGCCATCCGATTCCCCCTGCGACACGCAAGGGTTCATGAGGTCTTCGGGCCCTCGGCTCTGGGCTTTGCGGCGATGGCTGCGGGTTCGGTGCGGGGGGGGCTGCTTTGGATTTATGAGGTTTGGCACACCGACCCGCCGCAGCCGCTTGGGCTTGTGCCGTTCCTTGATCCCGCCCGGCTGCTGATCGCCTGCACGACGGATCAGACCAACAGCCTTGCCGTGGCAGAAGAGGCGCTGAAGGACGGGGCGATCGCTTTTGTCGTGATCGAACTTTCCCGCCCGCTGAACCTGCGCGAGGGCCGGCGGCTACAACTGGCGGCGAAGGCGGGCGGCACGACGGGGTTGTGTATCATCCCCGAGGGAATGGGGTCGAACGCAGCCGAGACCCGCTGGCACGCCACGCCGGTCTTTGATTCCGAAAGGGAGGACTCGACTCTGATGCGATGGGAAATTACAAAGAACAAATCGGGAACTCTTGGTGTCTGGAATGTTGGATGGAACGCACAGACGGGTGGTCTGCATGTGGTTTCCCCGCCTCGCGTCGGAGCGGGTTCTGCGGGCGCATCCGGTTGACGGGGCGTCCGATGTGCCGTTTGCGCTGACCCTGAAGCAAAGCAATGCCGACCGTATCCATTGCCTGAACCACACGGCAGAGCGGCGGGGCCTGCATCGCGGGATGAGCCTTGCCGATGCCCGCGCCTTTTGCCCAGATCTGGTCAGCCAGCCCGCGCGCCCCGATCTGGATGCGCGGTTTCTTACCGGGTTGCGCCGCTGGGCCACCCGCTATTGCCCATGGGTCGGGCGTGAGGGTGCGGACGGGCTGGTGCTGGATGTCACCGGGTCGGATCATCTGCTGGGCGGCGAGGCCGCGATGCTGGCCGACATGCGCGCGCGCGCCGCGCGGGCCGGGCTGACGCTGCGGCTGGGGCTGGGGGCCACCCGTGGCGCGGCATGGGCCTTTGCGCATTATGGCGAGACCGCGCCCGGGCTGGCCGCCCTGCCCGTCGCCGCGCTGCGGCTGGATGCGGCCACCGTCACCGCGCTGCAAAGGCTTGGCCTGCGCAGCATCGGCGATCTGGCCGCTGCTGCCCGCGCGCCGCTGGCACGGCGGTTCGGGGCAGAGCTGCTGTTGCGGCTGGATCAGGCCTTCGGGCAGGTGCCCGAGGCGATTTCGCCCGGGGTCGAGCCACCGCATTACGGGATGCGCACCAGTTTCCCCGATCCGATCGGCCTGTTCGATGATGTGATGGCCGCCACCGCGCGGCTGCTGGAACCGCTTTGTGCCAGGCTTAAGGCGCATGACGCGGGTGCGCGCCGTCTGGTGCTGACGCTGCGCCGCGTCGATCAGGGCAGCCAGCAGGTGGAACTGCGGCTGGCGGCGGCGATGCACGATGCCGCCCGCATCCTGCCGCTGTTCGCGCGCGGCGTGGGCGAGGTGGATTCGGGGTTCGGCATCGACCAGATCCGGCTGGAGGCGGTGCTGGTTGAACCGCTCGCCCCGCAGCAGACCGGCAGGCGTATGCCACAGGCCGACCCTGACCGGCTGAACGATCTGATCACCCGCATCGGCACGCGGATCGGGCTGGAAAACATCCGGCGCTTCCTGCCCGCCGACAGCCATATCCCCGAGCGCAGCTTCATCATTGCCACCGCGGCCCACAGCACGCCGGAGGGGGGCTGGGCCGCAGCCCGCCCGCGCCCGCTGCGGCTGTTCCGCCCCGAGCCGCTGTTCGGCACTATCAACGCCTCGGCCCAGCCGCCCGCACAGTTCCGCTGGCGCGCGATGACCCTGACCACGGGCCGCGCCACGGGGCCGGAGCGGATCGCGCCGGAATGGTGGCTGGAGGATGACAACTGGCGCAGCGGCCTGCGCGACTACTGGAAGGTGGAGACGCGGCAAGGCCGCCGTCTGTGGCTGTTCTACACCCCGCAGAACCCCGGCTGGTTCGTGCAAGGGGAATTCGCATGAGCTATGCCGAGCTGTGCGTCACCTCCAACTTCACCTTTCTTACCGGGGCGTCGCACCCCGAGGAACTGGTGTTGCGCGCCGCCGAACTGGGGCTGAAGGCGGTGGCAATCACCGATCGCAACAGCCTTGCGGGGGTGGTGCGGGCCTATTCCGCGCTGAAAACCCTGCACAAACAGGCGGGTGAGGCGCTGCGGGTCCGGTCCAGCCAGCAGGTGGATGCCAGTTCGCGGCTGGAAACCGGATCGCCGCGCGATCTGGCCCTTTCCGCCACGCTGACCCTGCCGAAGCTGATTGTCGGTGCCCGGCTCGTGCTGCGTGATTGCGCGGTGGATTGGGTGGCCCTGCCCACCGACCGCGCCGCCTATGAGCGGCTCTCGCAGCTTCTGACGCTTGGCAAACGCCGCGCGGGCAAGGCCGAATGTCATCTGGATCTGGCCGATCTGGAGACGGGGTGCCGGGGGATGATCCTGATCGCCCTGCCGCCTGCCGGGCAGGGCATGGGTGGTCTGGCGCAGGTTCTGGCCCCGGTGCAGAGCCTGTCGCGGCATTATCCCGGCCATGTCTTTCTGGGGGCGGCACCCCGCTATGACGGGTCGGATCAGGCCTGGTTCACCGCCTGCGCGCATCTGGCCCTGCGCGCCTGTGCGCCGATGGTAGCGGTGGGCGATGTGCTGATGCATCGCGGCGGGCGCAAACAGCTGGCCGATGTGCTGACCTGCCTGCGCGAGGGGATCACGATTGACCGGATCGGCACCCGCGCCCTGCCCAATGCCGAACGCCGTCTGAAGGGCGCGTCGGATATGGCGCGGCTTTACCGCCATCACCCCGCCGCGATCCGCCGCACGCTGGAGATCACCGCACGGTGCAGCTTTGATCTGTCGGAACTGAGCTATGAATACCCCGACGAGGTTGCAGGTGGCATCCCCCCACAGGCGCGGTTGGAAAAACTGGCCCGCGAAGGGTTGCAGCGCCGCTATCCGGCTGGGGCGTCCGAACGGGTGCATCACCTGCTGGCAAAGGAACTGGCGCTGGTGGGCGAGCTGAAGTTTGCGGCCTATTTCCTGACCGTTTACGACATCGTGCGCGAGGCCCGGTCGCGCGGAATTCTATGTCAGGGGCGGGGCTCGGCGGCCAATTCGATCCTGTGCTACCTGCTGGGCATCACCGATGTTTCCCCCGACATGATCGGCATGGTGTTCGAACGCTTCATCTCGCGCCATCGCGGCGAGCCGCCCGATATCGACGTGGATTTCGAGCATGAACGGCGCGAGGAGATCATCCAGTGGATCTATGAGACCTACGGCCGCCACCGCGCGGGGCTGTGTGCCACGGTGATCCATTTCCGCTCCCGCGCCGCGATCCGCGAGGTGGGCAAGGTGATGGGCCTCAGCCAGGATGTCACCGCCAGCCTGTCCAGCCAGATCTGGGGCATGTCGGATGGCGGGGCCGACCCTGCACGGGTGCGCGAACTGGGGCTGAACCCCGAAGACCGCCGCCTTGCCCAGACCATCCGGCTGATCGGCGAGGTCATCGGATTTCCACGTCACCTGAGCCAGCATGTGGGCGGGTTCATCATCACGCGCGGGCGGCTGGATGCGCTGTGTCCGATTGAAAACGCCGCGATGGAGGGGCGCACGGTGATCGAATGGGACAAGGACGATATCGACGCGCTTGGCATCCTGAAGGTCGATATTCTGTCGCTTGGGATGCTGACCTGCCTGCGCAAGAGCTTTGATCTGCTGGAACAGCACGTGCAGACGCGCCTCACCCTCGACACCGTCCCGCAAGAGGACAGGGCGACTTATGACATGTTGTGCCGCGCCGATGCGGTGGGGGTGTTTCAGGTTGAAAGCAGGGCGCAGATGAACTTTCTGCCCCGGATGCGCCCGCGCACCTTTTATGATCTGGTGATCGAGGTTGCCATCGTGCGCCCCGGCCCGATTCAGGGCGGCATGGTGAAACCATTTATCCGGCGGCGGCAGGGGCTCGAACAGCCGGAGCCTTTTGGCCCGGCACTGGCCGAAGTGACCCGCAAGACGCTGGGCGTGCCGTTGTTTCAGGAACAGGCAATGCAGATCGCGGTGGTCGGCGCGGGCTATTCGGCGGAAGAGGCCGACCAGCTGCGCCGCTCGCTGGCCTCGTTCCGGCGGATGGGCACGATCGGCGCGCACCGGGACCGCTTTGTGAACGGGATGCTGGCCAATGGTTATTCTCTTGAGATAGCGCAGCAATGTTTCGCCCAGATCGAGGGCTTTGCCGATTACGGCTTTCCTGAAAGCCATGCGGCGGCCTTTGCGATGCTTACCTATGTGTCGTCCTGGCTGAAATGCCACCACCCGGCGATTTTCGCTTGCGCGCTGCTCAACAGCCAGCCGATGGGGTTTTATGCCCCCGCCCAGATCGTGCGTGACGCGCGCGAGCATGGGGTCGAGCTGCGCCCGATCTGCGTCAATCACAGTGACTGGGATAACCGACTGGAACGCCGCGCCGACGGGGCGCTGGCATTGCGGCTGGGGTTCCGCCAGATCAAGGGGTTGCGCGAAGAAGATGCCGGCTGGATCGTGGGGGCGCGGGGCAATGGCTATCCCGACCCCGAAAGCCTGTGGCTCCGCGCCGGGCTGACGCCTGCCGTGCTGGAACGTCTGGCCGAGGCGGATGCGTTCTCGACGATGGGGCTGACACGGCGCGCCGCACTTTGGGCGGTGCGGGCGATCCGCGCGCCCAAACCGCTGCCGCTGTTCGCCAACCCGCTGGATGGCGAAGGGCTGCGCGAGCCCGAGGTGAGCTTGCCCGCCATGCATCTGGGCGAAGAGGTGGTGGAGGATTACGTCGCGATGCGCCTGTCGCTGCGCGCCCATCCGATGGAACTTCTGCGGCCCCTGATCCCCGGCCTTACCCCGCATGACCGGCTTGCGGTGGCCCCGCTACGGCGTACCACGGTTTGTGGCCTTGTCATCACCCGCCAACGCCCCGGCACCGCATCCGGCGTGATCTTCCTGACGCTGGAGGATGAAACCGGGGTTTCGAACATCGTGGTCTGGCCCAAGGTTTATGAGCGGTTCCGCCGGATCGTGATGGGGGGCCGGTTGTTGCGGGTGACGGGGACGTTGCAGCGCGAAGGCATCGTGGTGCATCTGATCGCCGAGCAGATCGAGGACTTGTCGGACCATATCGCGCAGCTTGGCCACCCGATGGAAGAGGTGATCGGCGTCACGCAGCCGCAGGCCGATGACGCGCCGCGCCGCGAGCGCTATTCCCCGCGCGCCTATCACCCGCGCGATCAGGCCAAACACCTGTTCCCCAGCCGCGACTTTCACTAAGGCACGGGCTGGGCCTGATCCCTGCGCCTAGGTTTCGACCTTCAGGACGATCTTGCCGGTGTGGCCGGAGCTTTCCATGCGGGCATGCGCCTCGGCCGCCTGGTCCAGCGGGAACTCGCTATCCATCACCGGGGCGAAATGGCCGGCGGCGATCATCGGCCAAATGTGGGTTTCCACCTCGCGGGCGATGCGGGCCTTTGCGGCATCGGTTTGAGGCCGCAGGGTTGATCCGGTGAGGGTCAGGCGGCGCATCATCAATTCGGCAAAGTTCAGCTCGATCTTCGGTCCTTGCAGGAACGCGATCTGCACGAGGCGGCCATCATCGGCCAGAGTGCGGATGTTGCGCGGCAGGTAGGAGCCGCCGACCATGTCGAGGATCAGGTCAGCGCCGCCCACGGCCTTGACCTCGGCCGCCCAATCCTCGGTCTTGTAATTGAAGGCGCGCTCGGCCCCCAGTGCTTCGCAGGCGCGGGCTTTCTCATCCGTGCCTGCGGTGGTGAAGACGCGGGCACCAAGGCTGCGGGCGATCTGGATCGCGGTGGTGCCGATGCCGGAGGCGCCGCCGTGGACAAGGAAGCGCTCTCCGCCGCGCAGGCCCCCGCGCATCACCACATTGGACCAGACGGTGAAGCAGGTTTCCGGCAGGCAGGCGGCTTCCTTCATCCCCATGCCTGCCGGCACGGGCAGGGCGTGCTGCTCGTGGGTGGTGACGTACTCGGCATAGCCGCCGCCGGGCAGCAGGGCACAGACCTTGTCGCCGATGCTCCAGCGGGTGACGTTGGGGCCAAGCTCCACCACCGTTCCCGAAGCCTCCAGTCCCGGTAGCGGCGAGGCACTGGCGGGGGGAGCATAAAGGCCCGCGCGTTGCAGCGCGTCGGGGCGGTTGACCCCGGCATAGGCCACGCGGATGACGATCTGGCCGTGGCCGGGCACCGGCACCGGCATCGTGGCGGGGCGCAACACCTGAGGCCCGCCGGGTTCCGAGATTTCGATGGCGCGCATAGTATGGGACAGGGTCATCGGGGGCCTTTCAGCGGAAACGGTCCATCATCCTGCCCGGCAGGTCGTCGGGGATGTCGGGCTTGCGGATCTTTTCCATCAGTTTCATCGGCCCGGCAAGCAGCGCTTTGGAAATCGGGTTTTCCCGCAGCGCGGCCTTGGCCTTTTCGATCTGCATGACGTCTTCGATCCGGCGATCCAGAAAATCCCATGTGGCCTGATGGCCGGGGCTGTCATCGCCCAGCCAGAACAACACGGTAGCGGAGTAGACCGCCGACAGGGTGGCGCGTTTGGTGTACCAGTTGACGTCGCGGCTGGTGTCGCCAAGCACGGTCCAGACCGCATCCGACGTGCCCCAGATCGCGCGCACGCCGTCGGCGGCGTGGTTCGGCAGCGCGAACAGGGTGGTGCCCCGGCGCACGGCCTCCTTGTCCTCCACCAGCTCCAGCCGCAGGCGGATGGCGGTGGTGATCCGATCGCGGTAGCGCAGCGCGGCCAGATCGGTAGCGGCCAGCCTCTCGCGCATCAGCGCATCACCGCGCCTGTGGTACGCCAGCGCCAGATCCACCCCGCCGCGCGGGAACAGCGACCGGGCCAGCGCCTCATGCACACCCGATTCGGTGATTGCGGCGCGCAAGGTGGTTTCGGACCAGCCATCAAACGGTACATGCAGCAGGGCGGCATCCAGCACACGGTCGGCAGGCGATGGTGTGGCGGTTTGGGCGGTGTTCTCGGCAGTCATGGTGTCATCCTTCCGTCATGGCGGTGGACAGGGGTTCTGGCCTTTGTTATAGCGCGACCTGCCTGCACAAACAGTGCAACTCTAACCTAGGAAGGTGGTGACAACCACATGCAGGTCAGCGTCCGTGACAACAACGTTGAGCAAGCCCTCCGGGCCCTCAAGAAAAAGCTCCAGCGCGAAGGCGTGTTCCGCGAAATGAAGCTCAAGCAACATTTCGAGAAACCCTCCGTTAAAAAAGCGCGCGAGCAAGCCGAAGCCGTTCGCCGTGCGCGCAAGCTTGCGCGCAAGAAGGCATTGCGCGAAGGCGGCGTTTAAGTCGGTCTTGGAATGCTGGGTGGAGGGTGTATCCCCCTGCCCCACGATCAACCCCCGTCCGCAAGGCCGGGGGTTTTTCTTTGCCTCAGGCCAACCGGTGCGGAGCAGAGGCAAGGGTGAAATCCGGGCTGTTTTGAACAGTCACTGTGCAGTTGACAGCGCGGCGTTCGTGATTAGCTGCAATGCAGTACATTCGAAGGAACCGTCAGCATGACGACGACAGCGCTTTTCCGCCCCTTTACCCTCAAGGGCATGACCCTTGCCAACCGGATCGTGATGGCACCGATGACGCGGGGCATGGCACCAGAAGGCATTCCCGGCACCGCGCAGGAAGACTATTACCGCAAGCGCGCGATCGGCGGCGTTGGCCTGATCCTGACCGAAGGCACGGTGGTGAACCGGCCTGCATCGCGCAACCTGCCCGGCATTCCGTTTTTCCACGGCAAGGCAGCGATCGAGGGTTGGACCGGGGTGGCCAAGGCGGTGCATGCGGCGGGCGGCAAGATCGCACCGCAGCTGTGGCACACCGGATCGACCCGGGGCGGAAGCTGGGAGCCGGAGGCGCCGGTGGAGAGCCCGTCTGGTCTGCTGGGCCCCGATGCGCCGCGCGGCAATGCGATGACCGAAGAAGATATCACTGATACCATCGCGGCTTTTGCCGCAGCCGCACGGGACGCGAAAGCGGCTGGGTTCGATGCGGTGGAATTGCACGGTGCGCATGGCTATCTGATCGACCAGTTCTTCTGGTCCGGCACCAACCTGCGGAACGACCGCTGGGGCGGGGCCACGATCGCACAGCGGTCGCGCTTTGCCGCCGAGATCGTCAAGGCGGTCCGCGCGGCGCTTGGCCCGGATTTCCCGCTGATCCTTAGGATCAGCCAGTGGAAGCAGCAGGATTACACCGCGCGGCTGGCCACGACGCCCGCAGAGATGACCAATTGGCTGCTTCCGCTGGTCGAGGCAGGGGTGGACATTCTGCACTGCTCGCAGCGCCGGTTCTGGCTGCCGGAGTTCCCGGAGCTGGATGGCGAAGAGGGGCTGAACTTTGCCGGTTGGGCCAAGAAGCTGACCGGCGCGGCAACGATCAGCGTGGGATCGGTCGGGCTGAATTCCGACTTTGGCGGTGCATTTGCCGGTGAGGCATCGCAGAACACCCCGATCGACGGGCTGATCCGGCGGATGGAACGCGACGAGTTCGACCTGATCGCGGTGGGCCGCGCGCTGATTTCAGATGCCAACTGGGTGCGCAAGGTGCGCGAAAACCACATGCAGGATCTGACCGGGTTTGATGCTGCCGATCTGGCGGTTCTGGCCTGACGCGTCCGGCGGCCCCGCAATGCGGGGCCGCCGTTATACCGCAATGGCGGTTGTGTTCACCACCGTTCGCAGCGCGAAGGAAGACTGCATCTGCCGCACGCCGGGCAGGCGCGACAGGAACTGGCGGTGGATGCGGGCGAAATCCTCGGTATCCTCGGCCATGATCTTCAGCAGATAATCCGCCGTCCCCGCCATCAGATGACATTCCAGCAGATAGGGCAGCCGCGCCACCTCGCGCTCAAACGCATCAAGCAGGTCTTCGGCCTGACTTTGCAGAGTGATCTCCACAAACACGGTCGTTAGTCGCCCGATCTTGCGGGTATCCAGCAGGGCGACATAGCCCGCGATATACCCCTCCTCTTCCAGCCTCTGGGTGCGGCGGTGGCAGGCGGAAGGTGACAGGTTCACCCGTTCGGACAGGTCGGCATTTGTGATGCGGCCATCGCGTTGCAGCACATTCAGAATGCGGCGGTCTGTTGCGTCGATATCCATGACTGAGGTGGTTTCTTTCGTCAGATGGGCGTTCTGCGCAGTATTCTACGTGAAGCCAGCGCGGATGTCGCGGAAAATTCAAAGAAGTGACATGCGATCGGCGCGACACTGAAAGGCATAAACCAAATAAACCAACAGGGAGTCATCATGAAAATCGGTTGCCCGAAAGAGATAAAGCCGCAGGAATTCCGTGTCGGCATGACACCGGACGCAGTGCGCGATGCGGTGGCGCATGGCCATTCAGTGCTGGTGGAAACCGGCGCGGGGGTTGGCGCGGGGTTCACGGATGACGACTACACCGCAGCGGGGGCGCAGATCGCGCCGGATGCGGAGACGGTGTTTGGCGAAACCGGCATGATCGTCAAGGTCAAGGAACCGCAGGCGGTGGAGCGCAAGCGGCTGCGCGAGGGGCAGGTGCTGTTCACCTATCTGCATCTGGCCCCAGATCCGGAGCAGACCCGCGACCTGCTGGCGTCGGGCGTGACGGCGATTGCCTATGAAACGGTGACCGACCGTGCCGGCGGCCTTCCGCTGCTGGCCCCGATGTCGGAAGTGGCGGGGCGCCTCGCGCCGCAGGTGGGCGCGTGGACGCTGCAAAAGGCCAATGGCGGGCGCGGCGTTCTGCTGGGCGGTGTGCCGGGGGTGCCCCCGGCGCGGGTGGTGGTGATCGGTGGCGGGGTAGTCGGCACCCATGCCGCAAGGGTGGCGGCGGGCATGGGCGCGGATGTGCTGGTGCTGGACCGTTCGCTCGCCCGGCTGCGCTATCTGGATGATGTGTTCGCCGGGGTGTTCCGCAACGGCTATGCCAGCGGGGCCGCCACGGCGGCAGCGGTGGCGCAGGCCGATCTGGTGATCGGTGCGGTGCTGATCCCCGGGGCGGCGGCCCCGAAGTTGGTAACCCGCGCACAACTGGCGACGATGAAGCCGGGGGCGGCGATTGTGGATGTGGCGATTGATCAGGGCGGCTGTTTCGAGACCAGCCGGGCGACCACTCACCAAGACCCGATCTATGAGGTGGATGGCATCATCCACTATTGCGTTGCCAACATGCCAGGTGCCGTGGCCCGCACCTCGACCCAGGCGCTTGGCAATGCCACCCTGCCTTTCCTGCTGGCGCTGGCCGACAAGGGCTGGAAAGCCGCCTGCGCCGATGACCCGCACCTGAAGGCCGGGTTGAACACCCATGCCGGGCAACTGACCTATGCGGCGGTGGGCGAGGCGCTTGGCCTGCCTGCGATCAGTGCCGATGCGGCGATCGGGGCGTAGGACGCAAAAAAGGCAGGTCGGAAAGACTCTTTTCCGTCGCGCGGTTTGCGCGACGGAATGCGGGGCAACGTGGCGTGTAATCGGCAGAACAGGAGATTTTGCCATGCTTTCACGTCTGTCGCCCTATTGGCTTTGGGTTTTGCTGTCGGTGCCCGCGTTGGGCATGACATCGGTTTTTCTGGGCGATGATGCTCGCGCGTTTCACGGGCTGCTGCACCCGACCGGAGAATTTGCGGCGCGGTTCATGATCATTGCGATGCTGGTCACGCCGCTAATGTATCTGACCAAAGGGGCCAGCTGGGCGCGCTGGCTGAAAACGAACCGGCGCTATTTCGGGGTGGCCGCCTTTAGCTATGCGGCTTTGCACACCTATGTCTATCTGGTGGACAAGGCAGACATAGGCCGCATCCTGACCGAGGCTGTGCGGTTCGACATCGCAACCGGCTGGGTGGCAATGCTGATCTTCATTCCGCTGGCCGCCACCTCGATGGACCCTGCCGTGCGCGCCCTTGGCCGCTGGTGGAAGCCGCTGCAACGGCTGACCTATGCGGCGGCGGTGCTGACGCTGTTGCATTGGGCATCGCTGCATGACTGGAACGGCTGGGCCCCGGCGCTGGTTCATTTCACGCCGCTGGCGGTGTTGTCGCTGTACCGGCTGTGGTGGCTGTATCTGCGGCCCCGCCCGGGGGCCATGGCCTGAACATGACAGGCCCCCGCTGCGCGGGGGCCTGTCGCAGGCGATCAGCGCTGTTGCAGCGAGTCGCGGATTTCTTTCAGAACATCCAGTTCGGTCGGCCCGGCAACCGCAGCCTCGGCCGCCTCCTTGCGCACCACCTGCGCCTTGAGCCGGTTCACCGCCTTAACCAGCAGGAACACCACCCAGGCGATGATCATGAAGTTGATGATCGCGGTGATGAAGGCACCATAAGCGAACACCGGCACCCCCGCCTCGCGAGCGGCGGCGAGCGAGGCGGGATTGGTTCCCGACAGGTCGATATAGAGGTTCGAGAAATCGACGCCGCCGGTGATCACCCCGATGATCGGGTTGATCAGATCGGCCACCAGCGAATTGACGATGGCGGTGAAGGCCGCCCCGATGATGATACCGACGGCAAGATCGACTACATTGCCTTTGGCGATAAACGCCTTGAATTCATTTATCATATTCGCGCATCCCCTAACGCCTGCCCACACACGCCAACGCGCGCGGATTGGTTATGCCACAGCCGGGAGGCGTTTCAGAGGGGGAATTTCGGTGACACCTGCCTTTGTGTCCCGACCGTGGGAGGATTTGCAACACTGTCGCGCCGACCTGTCATGGCAAGGCGCGCACCATCGTGACCGCGCGGGAAAAGCCGAAGACGTGGCGCAGGGGGCCAAGGGTTTCGCTGCTCCATGCGGTAAAGCCAAGACGCTCATACAAGGCGCGGGCGCGGATGTTGGTGTCGATCACCTCCAGCCGGATCGCATGATAGCCGCGCGCTGTGGCTTCGGCCATCAAGGCGGCAACAAGGGCGCTGCCAACGCCCTGGCCGCGCTGATCGCGCGCCACGCAGATACCGTCGATCAGGAAGCGGTCGTTGTCGGTGTCGGTCTGCAGCAGGCGCAGCAAGCCGCCGCGCCAGGCGGCCCCGATGCGGCCATAGACCGCCCGCATATCCTCGGCCTCGCCCCCGGCGAAACTGCCCTGCGGCGATTTGAACCCGGCGATGCCCAGCAGTTGCCCGTCATCCGACAGGGCACAGATGCAATGGTCAGCCCGCAGCACCCGCACCAGAAATGCAAGCGCGCGCGGCTCTGGCCCCATCACCCGGCCCAGTTTGCCGCCAAAGGCCTGCCAGTAAAGCAAGGCCGCCTGTGGTTTCAGGTTTTCGGGAAGGCCAAGCCTGACATGCACCCTGTTTGTCCCTTTTCATGCGTTGTTAAAATGCCTAAGCCGTGAGAGACGCACGGTAAAGGCCAAAGCCATGACCCCCATCCGATCGCCTTTCCTGCGCGGCTGTGTTGCCTCAGCCCCGTTTGTCATTGTCGTGGTTCCCTTTGCGCTGCTTTTTGGCGTGGTGGCGACCGAGGCGGGGCTGGACCTTTTGCAGGTGATGCTGTTTTCGTTCAGCGTTTTTGCGGGTGCCTCGCAGTTCGCCGCGGTGCAGCTGATGCAGGATCAGGCCCCGGTGCTGGTGGTGCTGGCGACCTCGCTCGCGGTCAATCTGCGCATGGTGATGTATTCGGTAGCGATGGCCCCGCATCTGGGCACGGCCCCGTTCGGGATGCGCGCGCTGATGGCGTATTTCCTTGTGGATCAGAGCTTTGCCGCCAGCCAGGCGGAGTTTGAGCGCAGGCCCGACCAGCCGCTGCCCGACAAGGTGGCCTTCTTCTTCGGGACGGTCACGCCGATTGCACCCTTGTGGTTTGTTGCCACTTTCGCCGGGGCGGTGGTGGGACAGGCGATCCCGCCCGAATACGCTCTGGACTTCGCGGTGCCGATCACCTTTCTGGCGATCTGCGCGCCAATGCTGCGCAGTATTCCACATGTGGTCGCGGCGGCGGTGTCGATTGTGGCGGCGCTGCTGTTCAATGGCCTGCCCTACGGCACCGGGCTGTTGCTGGCGGCCGTACTGGCGATGGCCGCCGGGGCTGCGACCGAGGTTGGCCTGACGCGGAGGCACGGCGCATGAAGATTGATCCTGCCACCTTCTGGATCGTGCTGCCGGCCCTGGGGATTGGCACCTATCTGATCCGGCTGTCATTTCTGGGGGTGCTGGGCAACCGCCCGCTGCCCATCGGGTTGCGCCGGGCGCTGCGCTATACCGCCGTGGCGATTCTTCCGGGGCTGGTGGCCCCGGCGGTGCTGTGGCCCGCAGCAACCGGCGGGGAGACCGACCCCGCGCGGCTGGCGGCGGCCTGTGTGACGCTGGCCGTGGGCATTGCCACCCGCAGTGTGATCGGTGCGATCCTTGCGGGCGGCGTCACGCTTTATGCCGTGTTGTGGCTGTGACTACTGAACGCGCGGGTCGTTGACCTGCACCAGCAGCACGCCATGGTTGTTGTCGGCATCGGAATCGGTGATCTTGCGGCTGGTCACGCCGGGCAGCTTGCCGAACGCTTCCATGAACTTTGCCGGATACCAGGTGGAGGGAAGCGATTCGAAACCGGGAACACCACGCAGGATGTCCGAGATCGACCGGGTGCATTGCGCCTTTGGCACCGCGCCATAGGCCTTGGCCCGCTGCGCCACCAGTTCCGCCACGCCGGGTGAGACGATGATCGTCTGCTCGACAACGTCAAAGGTCTCTCGCGCGTGGTAGTCGATGTAGAAGGCGACCATCTTCGGGGTCATGCCGAAGTGTACATCGTTCCGTTCCGGCAGCGCGGGATGATGCCAAGTGCCCGCCGGGTCGAACATGATGCGCTCGGACCCGTTGATCAGCAGCCCGGAATGTGCGCCCGACCCGTCGCGGGTCGACAGCACGGTGAACAGGGTAATGGCCGAAGGGCCGTTGTGCACGTAGCGCGCCTGTGCCACCGCTTCATCGGTGGCCCATTTCGGTTCGGCCCCGCAGGCCACAAGCGTCAGCATCGCCACAAGGGCGAGGATCAGGCGAACCATGTGAATGTGCCTTTCAGGCGTTGGCAAGAGCCATGAAAACCAGGATAGCAATGCTGATGCCCGCGCCCCATGTCACCATGCGGATGAAACCGGCAAAGGTTTTTTCCTGCGCGGTGATGTCCATGCTGCCATGCTTGTGTTCGGCCATGATGCGACGTCCTTTGTTTGGGCTTTTCCTGCTGATAACCGATTCAGCGCGCCCTGTCACGAGGCCGGATGCGCGACAAACAAGTCTGTGACTTATATCAATGCCTGCCAGCTCAGGCCGAGCCGTCACCCGACTCGCCACCCACCCAGCCGGTCGGCACGCGAAACCCGATGCGGCGCGGCGGCTCTGCCGCGCGGCGCTTGGGGACCGCGCGCAGGATCACGTTGAGCTGGCTGACATGCTGGATCAGCTGGGTTTTCTGGCCGTCTTCGTCGATGCCGTAAAAGGTCAGGATGTCGGGGTCATAATACCCCAGCCCCTCGATCTGCAGAACACCCGCAGAAGCGCCGGTGAAGCCAAGCGCCACCTCATGCGCATTGTCGAGCTGGGCCTCGAAGTTGCGCAGGTACAGGATGACCCGCTCATAGGCCCACTCCGCCTCGCTCTTGGGTTTGCTGGCCGTGGCGGGGACCGGCAGGTCTTCAGCTTCCAATGGTGCCGCGGCTTCGGGTGCTGTGCCGGTCGGTATCGCGCCACTCGGTTTCGCCATTCTCACGCCCTTTGCCACAGCCACGCCCCGTCCGGCGAAAGGTGCCGCGAAACCCGACCCTGATGCAACAGATGGTTCAGATGTGCCACCGACTCGACCAGCGCCATGCCATAGGCGGGGCCGGTGATGTCACGCTTGAACAGCGGCAGGAAGCAGTCGGCGGCGGTCCGGGGGGTGGCGAGGTGATCAAGCAGCCGGTCAAGCGCGCCAAGGTGGTTGTCGATCATCTGGCCCAGCCGCAGCGGCAGTCCGGTGAAGGGCAGTTTATGGCCTGGCAGCACCAGCTGCGCCTCGCGCGCCAGCGGTTGAAAACGGCGGCAGCTGTCCAGCCAATCGGTGAGCGGGTCACCGTCCGGCTCGGTCGGGTAGACGCCGATATTGGCGGAAATGCCGGGCAAAAGCTGGTCGCCACCGATGATCAGATCGCCCGACCAGAAGGTGGCATGATCCGGTGCGTGGCCGGAGCCGAAGCGGATGGTCCAGTCGCGCCCGGCCATGTGGATGCTGCCACCATCGGCCAGCACGGTAAAGCCCAGCGGCAGCGGGGCGACCACATCGCAGAAGTTGAACGGCCGCTGCGCCGCGCGTTCCGCGAGCATGGCGGCAGACATTCCGGCACGCCGGTAGAAACTCTGCGCTTCTGATGCTGGCAAGGGCTGCTCGTCCAGCACCAGCATGCGGGCGTAAAGCCATGCGGTGCGGGTCATCAACAGTCCGGCCCCCTGCGACTGGAACCATCCGGCAAGGCCGACATGGTCGGGGTGGTGATGGGTGACGACGACACGGTGCACCGGGCGACCCGCCAGCGGGCCATCGAGCAGGCTCTGCCAGATCGAGCGGCTGCGCTTGCTGTCAAGGCCCGTGTCGATCAGCGTCCAGCCGTCGCCGTCATCCAGTGCATAGACGTTTACATGATCCAGCGCCATCGGCAGCGGCAGGCGCATCCACAGGATGCCGGGGGCAACTGTTGTGGCTTCGCCCTCGCCGGGGGCTTCGGAGAATGGGTGGCGGATGCCGGTAATATTCTCGGGTTTCATGCCGAGAGGTCTTCGGGCGTCAGCGCATACAGATCTGCCGCACCTTCGCGGGTCTGCGCCAGCAGGCCAATGTGCTCGGGCAGCAGCCGTTTGATCGCCACCCGTGCCAGAGCCGCGCGCGGGCCGGTGCCGCCTTCGGCCGATGCCGCCCTGAGGTGGAAATGGCCGCCCAGCACCAGCGCAAAGGCACGCAAGTAAGGCACGGCCCCGGCGAAACGATCGGTCAGGTCCTGCGTGAGCAATGCCTCGGTGGCCTCGCGCAGGGTTTCGCAGGCCTGCCAGACATCTTCTGCCAGATCGGGCAGGCTGGCGCGGGCGGTCTGCGCACCCATCTCGATTTCACGGATCAGGCGAAAGGCGGCCTCGCCATTGTCGGCCATCTTGCGGGCCACCAGATCCATCGCCTGAATACCGTTGGTGCCCTCATAGATCGGGGTGATCCGGGCATCGCGCAGGAACTGCGCCGCGCCGGTCTCCTCGATGAAGCCCATGCCGCCGTGGATCTGCACGCCTTCGGACGCAACGGCCATGCCGACTTCGGTGCCATAGGCCTTGGCGATCGGGGTGAGGAAGGCGGCGCGGGCTTTCCAATCGGCTTGCCCGGTCGCCTGGCCCATGTCGATGGCCACAGCGCACGAGAGTGCGATGGCGCGAGCGGAAAACACCTGCGCCTTCATCGTCGCCAGCATCCTGCGCACATCGGCATGGGCGATGATGGTGGGGGTGGCAGGATCAGAGGTGCGGCCCTGGGCTCGCGTCATCGCATAGTCCAGCGCCTGCTGATAGGCCGCCTCGGCCAGGCCAACACCTTGCAGGCCGACGCCAAGGCGGGCGTTGTTCATCATGGTGAACATCGCCGCCATACCCTTGTGCGGCGCGCCCACCAGCCAACCCTTGGCCCCGTCGAACTGCATCACGCAGGTCGGGCTGCCGTGGATGCCCAGCTTATGCTCCAGACTGACAACATGCAGGTTGTTGCGCTGACCGGGATTGCCCGCATCATCGGGCAGGAATTTCGGCACCAGAAACAGGCTGATGCCAGCAGTGCCCGGCGCGCCGTCGGGCAGGCGGGCCAGCACAAGGTGGATGGTATTGGCCTGAAAATCGCTGTCACCCCAGGTGATATAGATCTTCTGCCCGCTGACCGCATAGCTGCCGTCGCCGTTCGGTTCCGCCTTGGACCGCAGCGCGCCGACATCCGACCCGGCTTGCGGTTCGGTCAGGTTCATGGTGCCGTTCCATTCGCCGGTGATCAGCTTGGGCAGATAGGTGGCTTTCAGCGCGTCACTGGCGTGATGCTCCAGCGCCTCGATCTGGCCTTGGGTCAACAGCGGGTTCAGTTGCAGCGACAGGCAGGCACCGGAAAACATCTCGTTCACCGCGCTGGCCAGTGTCAGCGGCAGGCCCATGCCGCCATGCTCTGCCCCGGCGGTGATCGCCACCCAGCCGCCTTCCGCCATTGCATGGTAAGCCTCGGCAAAGCCGGGTGAGGTGCGCACGATGCCGTTTTCCAGCCGCGCCGGCACCTTGTCGCCGGAGCGGTTGATCGGGGCCAGCACTTCTACAGCCAAACGGCCCGCCTCGGTCAGCACCGCCTCGACCGTTTCCGGCGTGGCCTCGGCAAAGCGGTCGGTGGCTGTGACCTGAGCAAAGCCCACCACATGATCCATCAGGAAACGCAGGTCGGACAGGGGCGCGCGGTAGGGCATCGGAACCTCGGGGCTGGGCGGCCTGCCTTGGCAAAGGCGGCGGGCGGGAGTATGGGCGTTGCACATAGGTTAGCCATGGGGGCCAGCCTCTCAAGCCCTACGCTGCGTCACATGACACTTATTACGCAAGACCTGATGCCCTCGGATGACGGGCTTGCCCGGGCCGCCGCGATTCTGCGGGCGGGCGGGCTGGTGGCGATGCCGACCGAGACGGTCTACGGGCTGGCGGGTGACGCGAAGAATGGCGCGGCAGTGGCGCGGATCTTCGCGGCCAAGGCGCGGCCCCGGTTCAACCCGCTGATCGCGCATGTGACCGGGCTGGAGATGGCGGAAACGCTGGCGGTGTTCGATGCGCGCGCGCGCGCGGTGGCGGCGGCGTTCTGGCCCGGCGCGCTGACGCTGGTCTTGCCACTGCGGGAAGCTGCGGGGCTGTCGCCGCTGGTGACCGCGGGGCTGTCCACAGTGGCGATCCGCTGCCCGGCACATCCGGTGGCACAGGCGCTGTTGCGGGCATTTGGCGGACCGCTGGCCGCGCCTTCAGCCAACCCCTCGGGGCGGGTGTCGCCGACGCGGGCGGAACATGTCCGGCAGGGTTTGGGCGGGCGGATTGATGCGGTGTTGGACGGTGGGCCCTGCGTGGTGGGGATCGAGTCAACGATCCTTGGCCTTGATGGCCCGCCGATGCTGCTGCGCCCCGGCGGCGTGCCGGTCGAGGCTTTGGAGGCGATGCTGGGGCCGGTCGGGGTGGGCGGTGATGCGCACAAGCCCAACGCACCGGGGCAGCTGGCCAGCCACTATGCACCGGAGGCTGGCGTGCGGCTGAATGTGACGAAGCCCATGGCGGGTGAGGTCTGGGTCGGCTTTGGCCCCGTGTGCGCGGGTGCTACGCTGTCGCTGTCGCCTGTGGGCGATCTGGTGGAGGCGGCGGCGGCGCTGTTCCAGACGCTGCGCGAGGCGGATGCCCTGGCCGGGCCGGGCGGGCGGATCGGCTTTGCGCCGGTGCCGGAAACCGGGCTTGGCCGGGCGATCAATGACCGGTTGCGGCGGGCAGCGGCGCCCCGGCCTTAATCAAACACGCCCATCACCCGGCCAAACAGCATGAAGGCGCGGGCGGTGCGGGTGTCGGCAAGGTCGGAGATTTCGGCGTCCGACGCGTTCTTTTCGAACTGCTGGAACATCCGGTCGAATGTGCGCAAGAAATGGTGGCCCGCGTCGCGGAACACCGGGTCTTCGCGCATCCGCCCCGCGGTCAGCGCCAGCGACGAGCGGTCGCGGACGCCGCCGATGGCGGCAACCCCGCGCCCACGTTCGCCCGCTGCGAAACGCCGCCACAGCTCTGGCCGGGCGCGGTCGGGGCGCAGGTCATCCATATAGATGCCCTCCTGCGACAGCAGGGTCAGCACATCCTGTGCGGCACGGATCAGTTTCGCCACGTCGCGGTCTTCCAACGCCAGACGAAGCGCACGGAAGCCTTCGCGGTCATCGGGGTTTTCGGGAAATTGCAGCGCCCGGATGAAATCGGCGACCGAAAGAGGCGGGCGTAGCGACTCGGCCGGGGTGCCAAGGGCAAGGCCGGGTTGTTCGTCGGCAGGCTGCGGCGGTGGCGGCGGGATCAGGGCGGCCTTGCGATCCGCCGAGGGTTGGGTCAGCCCGGTGTCGCGACGCGAGGTGAAGGTGGCCAGCGCGGTTTCGGTCTTGCGCGCGATGTCATCCAGTTTTTTCTCGACCGACGGGCGCAGGCCGCCTGCCCCGGTCTGCTGGCTGTTGATATAGGCGTTGCGCATCGCATCGACCGATGTCTGCAGACGCGCCGCCTCGGCCCGCAGGATACGGACCGAACGCAGCGTGGTCACCGCCGCCCAGATCAACGCAAGCGGCAGGAACACCACCAAAAGCGTCATCACCAGACCCAGCGTGCCGGTGCCTTCGGGCGCGTTCAGCACATAGATGACCACCGCTGCCACCCAGACCACCGCCAGGGCAGCCGCCACGATTTCGGTCACCGAAAAGCCCGGCTCGTCATTGCGGGCATGGATGCCGGGGTCGATGTTCCTGTCGTCACTGTCGGGCATTGTCGCCTCGTTCCGTTCCGGGAGATCAGACGTAACGAACGCTCACCACTTCGTAGCTGCGATCACCGCCGGGGGTTTTCACCTCGACGCTGTCGCCTTCGTCCTTGCCGATCAGCGCGCGGGCCAGCGGCGAGCGGATGTTCAGCAGGCCGCGTTCGATATCGGCCTCGGTCTCGCCCACGATCTGATATTTCTTTTCTTCGTCAGTGTCTTCGTCCACCAAAACCACCGTCGCCCCGAACTTGATGGAACCCGAGAGTTTGGTCGGGTCGATGACCTCGGCCAGAGACAGGATACCCTCGAGCTCCTTGATGCGGCCCTCGATGAAAGACTGCTTTTCGCGGGCGGAGTGATATTCTGCGTTTTCCGACAGATCGCCGTGCTCACGCGCTTCGGCAATGGCGCGGATCACTGCCGGGCGTTCCACCGATTTGAGCACCTTCAGCTCTTCGTCCAGAGCATCGAACCCACCACGGGTCATCGGGATCTTTTCCATCGTCATCTTCCACGAAATAGGGAGGCCACGGCCCCTGTCGGGGGCCATGGCCCGTCACTCACTCAAACCCACCCAAACGGATGGCGGGATGAATTGCAAGAGGCGATGGTGCGGCGCTGTGGCGGCTTGTCGCTCAAGCGCCGGAAAACGGCTTTCCGGGGGGTAATAAAATTGCGGCGATGCTGCATTGCGGCACCGTGATGTTGCGTTATGGTTGACCCTGCGCCTGCCTTGGGGCAATGACGAAGCCAGCAAAATCACCAGATCAGACACGGGCCCCGCCCGTCAGCGGAGACGACAGATGAGCCAGATTGTGCGCGAAAAGATGGAATATGACGTGGTTATCGTCGGCGCTGGCCCGGCGGGCCTGTCAGCCGCGATCCGGCTGAAACAGCTGGACGGCGATCTGTCGGTCGTGGTGCTGGAAAAGGGCTCGGAAGTGGGCGCGCATATCCTTTCGGGGGCGGTGCTGGACCCGTCGGGGCTGGATGCGCTGCTGCCCGACTGGCGCAGCATGGGTGCGCCGATCAAGACGCTGGTTACGGAGGATAATTTCTACATGCTCGGGCCTGCGGGCCAGATCCGGATTCCCAATTTTCCGATGCCGCCCTTGATGAACAACCACGGCAATTACATCGTTTCCATGGGCAATGTCTGCCGCTGGATGGCGGGCGTGGCCGAGGGGCTGGGGGTGGAGATTTTCCCCGGCATGTCGTGTTCGGAGCTGGTGTTCGACGGGGACCGTGTGGCCGGTGTGGTCGCGGGCGAATTCGGGCGCGATCCGGCGACCGGCGAGCCGGGGGCGGGTTACGAACCGGGGATGGAACTGCTGGGCAAATATGTGTTCCTGTCCGAAGGCGTGCGCGGGTCTTTGGCCAAGCAGGTGATGGACCGCTATGATCTGTCCAATGGCCGTTGCCCGCAGAAATTCGGCCTTGGCATGAAAGAGATCTGGGAGATCGACCCCGCCAAGCACCGCGAGGGCACGGTCACACATACCATGGGTTGGCCGCTGGGCAAGAATGCAGGCGGCGGGTCGTTCATCTATCATCTGGAAAACAATCAGGTTTATGTCGGCTTTGTGGTCCATCTGAACTACGAAAACCCACACCTTTACCCCTATATGGAATTCCAGCGTTTCAAGCATCACCCGATGGTGGCCGAGCTGTTGGCGGGCGGCAAGCGCGTGGCGTACGGCGCGCGAGCAATTTCCGAGGGCGGGTATCAGTCGATGCCGAAGATGGTGGCCCCCGGCGTGGCGCTGCTGGGCTGTTCGGTCGGCATGGTCAACGTGCCGCGCATCAAGGGCAACCACAATGCCATGCTGTCGGGCAAGGCGGCAGCAGAGGCGGCGCATGCCGCGATCAAGGCGGGGCGTTCGGGCGATGAGCTGGCCGCCTATGAGGCCGAGGTGCGCGGCGGCGTGATCGGGCAGGATCTGAAAAAGGTGCGCAATGTCAAACCCTTGTGGTCGAAATACGGGCTGATCGCCAGCCTGATGGGCGGCGGGTTCGATATGTGGACCAATACGCTGGGCTTTTCGCTGTTCGGCACGCTGAAACATGGAAAATCCGATGCGGCGGCGACCGGGCTGGCAAAGGACTTCGCCCCGATCGACTATCCCCGCCCCGATGGCAAGCTGTCCTTCGACCGGCTGACCAATGTGGCCTACAGCTTCACCAATCATGACGAGGCGCAGCCCGCCCATCTGAAACTGCGCGATCCGTCGATCCCGATCGCGGTAAACCTGCCGAAATACGCCGAACCCGCGCAACGCTATTGCCCGGCGGGGGTCTATGAGGTGGTGGCCGAAGACGGCAAGGAGTCGCGCTTCGTGATCAACTTCCAGAACTGCGTGCATTGCAAGACCTGCGACATCAAGGACCCGAGCCAGAACATCATCTGGACCACACCGCAGGGTGCCGGCGGGCCGAACTATCCCAATATGTGAGGCAACATGAACGGACCGGGGCGCGAAGACATCATACTGTTCATCGAGCGCCGGACCGGGCGGCGGCTGACCGCCTTGCAACAGGCCGATGTGCTGACGGCGCTGGATCTGGACGGCAAGGCGGCACAGGACTTCATGCAGGCGTTTGCGGCGGAGTTCGCGGTGAACCTGACCGGCTATGAGCCCCGGTTCCATCACCGCGAAGAGGCGCGGGTGCTGCGCCCCGGCTGGCCGTTTGCCCCGCCGCATCTGTTCGGCGTGCGGCTGCCGGTCGCGGTAGGCACGCTGGCGCAGGCGGCGCAAACCGGGCGCTGGCCGATGATCTATCCGGTGCTGACTGTGGCACCCTCGCGGCAATGGCTGAATGTGCCGCTGATCCTGATCGGGTTGCCGCTGCTGGCGGCGGTTGTGATTGCCGTGCTGCGGTTTCTCTGACATTTGCGCGATCATCGCCCAAGACCGCCCGCCGCCATTGCCAGCCGCGCGGGCGGGGGCTAGCTTTGCGCTGTCTTTAATATGAAAAGTGCCCAAATGACCCACGCCTTGCCGCCCCGTCTGACTGCCCTTTTCCTGGCGGCCCTGATTTCCGTGCATCCGGGCCCCCTCGCCGCCCAGACCGATCCGGCTCCGACAATGGAACCGGGGGATGCGGGGGCCTATCTGGCAGCAAGATCTGCGGCGTCGCAAAGCAACTTCAGCGAAGGTGCGCGCTGGTTTGCCCGTGCGCTGGAAACCGATCCGGACAACATGGGGCTTCTGGAGGGCGCAATCCTTTCGTTCATCGGGATCGGCGATTTTGAGAAATCCGCCGAGGCTTCCGCCCGTCTGACCGCGCTGGAGGGGCGCAGCATCGGTGCCAGCATCTCGCTGTTGGTCCGTGATGTGCAGGCCGAAGACTATGATGCCATTCTCGCGATGCCCGACACGCGCAAGATCGGCAATCTGCTGGATGATCTGGTAAAGGCCTGGGCCGAATTCGGTAAAGGCCGGATGTCGGAAGCGGTGGCGGCCTTTGACGCGATTGCCAAAACCGACGGGCTGAAAGCTTTTGGTCTGTATCACAAGGCGCTGGCGCTGGCGGCGGTGGGGGATTTCGAGACCGCTGATGACATCCTGTCGGGCCGCGCCGAGGGGCCCTTGGTGGTGAACCGCCGGGGCATCGTCGCCCATATGCAGATCCTGAGCCAACTGGAACGTTTTGATGAGGCGCTGACGCTGATGGAGCGCAGCTTCGGGGCCGAGACAGAGCCCGCGCTGGTCGCCCTGCGCGCGCAGCTGGAGGCGGGCGCGCCGGTGGCGTTTGATGTGGTGCGCGATGCCAGGGATGGCATTGCCGAGGTGTTCTTTACCGTTGCCGTGGCCCTGAACGGCGAGGCGGACGATGGCTATACGCTGCTGTATTCCCGCGCGGCACTTGACCTCAGCCCCCACCATGCCGAGGCGCTCCTGCTGTCGGCAGGCCTGCTGGAGCAGTTGCGTCAGTATGAGCTGGCTGGCGAAACCTATGCGTTGCTGCCACAGGGGCATCCCAGCTTTCACGCCGCCGAGATCGGCCGCACCGCCACCCTGATGGCACTGGAACGGCAAGATGAGGCTTTGGCGGTGCTCAAAGCGTTGGCGGAAAGCCATCCGGACCTGCTGATCGTGCATATGGCCTACGGCGATACGCTGCGCCGGGTCGAGCGTTTTGACGAGGCCGCGAGCGCCTATGACACGGCGCTTTCGCTGGTGGCGGAACCGAACGAACGGCACTGGGGCCTGTTTTATGCGCGGGCGGTGGCCTATGAACGCTCGGGTCAATGGGGCAAGGCCGAAGCCGATTTCCGCAAGGCACTGGAACTGAACCCGGACCAGCCGCAGGTGCTGAACTATCTGGGTTACAGCTTCGTCGACCGGGGAGAAAACCTGGAAGAGGCCCTGGGCATGATCGAGCGCGCCGTCGCGGCTCGGCCCGATGCGGGCTATATCATCGACTCGCTGGCCTGGGCCTATTTCCGGCTGGGGCGGTATCAGGAAGCACTGCCGCATATGGAGCGGGCCAGTGTGCTGGAGCCTGTCGATCCGGTGGTCACTGACCATCTGGGCGATGTCTATTGGGCGGTGGGCAGGAATCTGGAGGCACGCTTCCAGTGGCGCCGCGCCCTGTCGTTCGAGCCCAAGGAAGAAGATGCGGTGCGCATCCGGCGCAAGCTGGAAATCGGGCTGGATGCCGTGCTCGCCGAAGAGGGCGCCCCCGCGCTGCAAACGGTGACGAATGGCAACTGAGGCGCCCGCGACTGATACAGAGTTTGCGCCCGCCAAGATCAACCTGACCCTGCATGTCATCGGGCAACGGGCCGACGGCTATCACCTGCTGGACTCTCTGGTGGTGTTTGCCGATGTGGGGGACGTTGTTTCGGTGACGGCTTCCGACCGTCTGGGCCTCACGATCACCGGGCCGCAGGCGGCAATGCTGCCTGCGGGCGAAGACAACCTTGTGCTGCGGGCGGCGCGGATGATGGGTGCCCGGGCAGCGATCACGCTGGAAAAGCGGCTGCCCGTGGCATCGGGCATCGGCGGCGGCTCGGCAGACGCCGCCGCCACCCTTCGCGCCCTCGCGCGGCTGGGGCATGGTGTGTTGCCAGCGGACGGCGACGTGCTGGCACTGGGGGCAGATGTTCCGGTCTGCCTGCGCGCTCGCGCCGTGCGGATGCAGGGAGTGGGCGAGAGGTTGACGGAGGTGCCGCCCTTGCCGGAGGCATGGCTGGTGCTGGTCAATCCGGGCGTGGCGGTTTCGACGCCGCAAGTGTTTCGCGGGCTGGCGCACCGCGACAATGCGCCGATGCCGGATGTGGTGCCCCCGCTGCCGTCGGTCACAGCGCTTGCCGGGTTCTTGCAAGCCATGCGCAACGACATGGAGGCCCCGGCGCTTGCGCTGGCCCCGGCAATCGGCGCGGTCAGCGCGGCGCTGTCGGCGCAGCCAGGGTGCCTGCTGGCGCGGATGTCGGGGTCGGGGGCCACCTGTTTCGGGCTGTTCGCGGATGCATCGTCCGCACAGGCGGCCGCCCTAGCAGTACAGGCGGCGCAGCCGGAGTGGTGGGTTGCGCCGGCGCGGATGCTCAGCTGATCCGTTCGACCACGTAATCCGCCAGATCGGCCAGCATGTCGCGCAGATCATGCTCGGGCAGATCATCCAGCGCGCTGCGGGCCTTTGCCGCCCATGCCAGCGCATCCTGACGTGCGGCCTCCATCGTGCCATGGCTGGCCATGATGGCGCGGGCGTGGTCCAGATCGCCGTCGCGCTGGTCGCCCTTTTCGATCACCCGTTCCCAGAACGCCCGCTCTTCTGCAGTGGCCAGGGCCACGGCCTTGATCACCGGCAGGGTCAGCTTGCGCTCGCGGAAATCATCGCCGGTGTTCTTGCCGATTGCCGTATCGGTGCCACCGTAATCCAGCAGATCATCGACGATCTGGAAGGCAACGCCAAGCGCATCGCCATAGTCATACAGCGCCTGCACCTGTGCCGGTGCCGCCCCGGCAATTACGCCACCCACCTCGGTCGCGGCGGAAAACAATGCCGCCGTCTTGCCGCGCACGACCTTGAGATAGACCGGTTCATCGGTGCGCAGATCCTGCGCGGCGGTCAGTTGCAACACCTCGCCCTCGGCAATCACCGCCGAGGCATTTGACAGGATCGCCAGAACCCGCATGTTGCCGGTTTCAGTCATCAGCTGAAAGCTGCGGGCAAAGAGGTAATCGCCCACCAGCACGCTGGATTTGTTGTCCCACAACAGATTGGCCGTGGGCCGCCCCCGACGCTGGCTGCTTTCATCGACCACATCATCATGCAGCAGGGTCGCAGTGTGGATGAATTCCACCGTCGCCGCCAGATGCACATGATAAGGACCTTGATAGCCACAAAGCCGAGCGGCGGCGAGCGTCAGCATCGGGCGCAGCCGCTTGCCCCCGGCCTCGATCAGATGCGCGGTCACTTCGGGGATCCGGGGGGCATGTTCGCTGGCCATGCGGTCGCGGATCAGCAGATTGACGGCCGCCATATCGCCTGCCAGCCATGCAGAAAGCCGTTCCTGCGGCTTTTGCGGTGTCTGCCCTGTTGCGATCTGATCCAAACTCATCCCCTGTCCGCTCCGCTCTCGCCTTTTCATGGAAAAGACCATAAATCTGGGCGCATGAAAGAACTATTGCGCACAACAGACGTTACGGTGATCGCCTATGCACAGGCCCTTCTACAGGGCGAGGGTATAGCGACCTTTGAAATGGACGTCCACATGAGCATCCTTGATGGCAGCCTTGGCATATTGCCGCGCCGCCTGATGGTGCGCGATCAGGATCTGTTCATGGCGCGCAGCGTTCTGCGCGACAATGCGATCGACCTTGGGTTGTAGCGTGCTGGGCCAAGATGTTTGACGATACCGACCTGACCGATGACAAATTCCTCTGCGGCAGGCTCAACCTGTTGCAGCCAGTCAGGGGGTATCGCGCGGCGACCGATCCGGTGTTGCTGGCCGCCGCCTGCCCGGCGCGGGCGGGGGACCGGGTGCTGGATATCGGCTGTGGTGCCGGAGCGGCCAGTCTGTGCCTTGGCGCGCGGGTGCCCGGAGCTCAGCTCTGGGGGCTGGAGGTGCAGCCCGGCTATGCCGAGCTTGCCCGCCGCAACGCCGCGCGCAACGGCATCGCGATGCAGGTACATGACGGCGATCTGGTCCGGATGCCAAGTACCCTGCTGCTGGATTTTGACCATGTTATCATGAACCCGCCCTATTACCCGCCCGCAGGAACCCGCTCCCCCGTGCCGGAACGCGCCCGCGCAATGCAGGTCGATCTGCCGCTGGGTGACTGGGTGCAGGCGGGCGCGCGCAGGCTGGCGCCGGGTGGCTGGCTGACGCTGATCTGCGGCACCGACGGACTGCCCGCCGTGTTGGCCGGGATGGCAAAGCTGGGCTCCATCGCGGTGTTGCCGCTGGCCCCACGCGAGGGGCGTATCGCGTTGCGCATCATCGTGCAGGCGCGCAAGGGCGGGCGCGGCCCGTTCCGCCTGCTGGCACCGCTGGTGATTCATGCAGGAGCGGCCCATGACGGCGACCGCGAGAATTACACGCAAGAGGCGAGCGCAATTTTGCGCAACGGCAGCGACCTTTTGGCGCGTTTTCGCTGAATTTGCGGCAATCACTGTTACCTTCCTGTCGATTTATGGCGACACGACTCGGGTCTTGTGATGCAATCGTCATATTGGAACCGATTACAGGAGGGTAAATATGACCGTTGCTTCGCACCTGCAGGAATTGCGCCGCAAGCATGAACACCTCTCGGACATGGTGGAGCGTGAGCAGCGCAGCCCGGCAACGGATGCTCTGAAAATCGCCGATCTGAAAAAACAGAAAATGAAACTGAAGGAGGAGATCACCCGCCTCGCGCAGGCGTGACGCTAGGGTGACTTCGGCCTGGTGGCGCTTGCACGCGCCGCCAAAGCCGCGCCCCCGGCGATCAGCAGGGCTGCGGCCCCGATGACGGGAGTGGCAGGTGTGACCCCGGCGGCGATCAGCGCCAGCGTTGAAAGCAACGGTGCAGCATAGGAGGCGACGCCCAGAAGCTGGATGTCGCCTTTTTTCATACCGATATCCCAGGTGAAGAACGCCGCCCCCACCGGGCCCAGACCCAGCGCCAGCACCGCCAGCCAACCCAACGGGCTTGCAGGCCAGACCGTCTGCTCCAGCGCCAGATGTGCTGCCAGCGACAGCGCGGCGGTGGCAAGGCAGAACACGGTGACGCTCTCGGTCGGCACCTGGCCCAGCCCCCGCGACAGCACCGAATAGGCGGCCCAGGTGATCGCACAGCCAAAGCCCAGCAAAAGACCGGGGGCTGACGCGCCGCCAAGGTCAACCCCGCCGCGCAGCACGATCAGCGCCGCCCCGGCAAAGGCCACCAGCGCGCCAATGATGTGCAGCGGTCGCAACCGCTCCCCAGGCAGCAGGCCGGAGAACAGCACAATGAACAGCGGCCAGAGATAGGCGATCAGGCCGGTCTCAGCAGTTGGTGCGATGCGAAAGGCCGTGAAATACAGGAAGTGATAGCCAAACAGGCCCAGCGTGCCAAAGGCATAGATCTTCCACGACACGGTTCGCAGCACTGCAAACCCGCGCCGCGCGGTCCAGATCAGCCCGATCGCGCCGCCGATGCCAAAGCACAGCGTGTTGAGCAGGAAAGGCGGCACCGGGGCCGATCCGATGGTGAACAGCGCCAGCAGCGCCCACATCAGAATGGCGGAAAACCCGATGGCGGTGGCCCTGCCTTGCGTCATGCTGCTGCCCTTTCATGGCCCGTAACGGCCATGGACCAGACGCGAGCCATGGCCGGAGGTCAAGCCCGGCCTTGCGCTTTCCGGGCAGCGGCAATGCGGGAAACGCATGGTTTCTGCACTTGCAAACTGCTGGTCTGACGGGCATTTTCAAGGGCAGGGAGGACATATCCATAAAGGAATGTCCGATGTTGGAAGACACAGTCAAACTCGACCACGATACCATCATGCGCGAAGCGCGTGCGTTGCGGGCAAAAGCCCTTGCCGACCTTGCGCGCAGCATCATCAGCTTTTTCCGCCGCAAGCCATTCGGCAATGCCGCGAAAGCCTGACAGAACAGGGCCGCCCCATCCGGGACGGCCCTTTGCTTTCATGGGCTGGCGTCAGACGAAATACTGACCGCCATTCGCGCTGATCGTGGCCCCGGTGATGAAACCGGCATCTTCGGCGGCGAGGAAGACGACGCAGCGCGCGATCTCCTCTGGCTCGCCCAGACGGCCCACCGGAATTTGCGGGATGATGCGTTCGTTCAGCACTTTTTCATCAATCGCGCGTACCATTTCCGTGCCGATATAGCCCGGGCAGATCGCGTTCACCGTGATGCCGGCCCGTGCGCCCTCTTGCGCCAGCGCCTTGGTAAAGCCCAGGTCGCCCGATTTGGCGGCTGAATAGTTCGCCTGCCCGGCCTGACCTTTTTGCCCGTTGATCGAAGAGATGTTGATCACCCGGCCAAACTTGCGGTCGCGCATGCCCGACCACAGCGGATGGGTCATGTTGAAAAGCCCGCTCAGGTTGGTGTCGATCACCTCTTTCCACTGGCCGGGCGTCATCTTGTGGAACATCGAATCGCGGGTGATGCCCGCGTTGTTCACCAGCACATCGACCGGGCCCAGATCGGCCTCCACCTGTTTGATGCCAGCGGCGCAAGCATCATAGTCGGCGACCGACCATTTATAGGTCGGGATCCCCGTCTCCTTGGTGAAGGCGTTGGCCGCCTCTTCATTGCCGGCGTAATTCGCGGCGACGGTATAGCCAGCGGCTTTCAGTGCCACGGAAATCGCCGCGCCAATCCCGCGCGAGCCCCCCGTAACCAATGCAACACGAGCCATGGTATCCTCCCTATTCTGGCGTCTCTTGAAATATAGCTATCGTTTAAGCAATGGGCGCGCAAGATTATTGCGCGCCCATTGTGCAGTCTCAGTGACGAATTATCTTACCGCTCCAAGCACATGGCAACACCCATGCCGCCCCCGATGCACAGGGTCGCCAGACCCTTTTTCGCATCGCGCCGTGCCATCTCGTGCAGCAGCGTGTTCAGGATGCGGCAGCCCGAGGCACCGATCGGGTGGCCGATGGCAATCGCGCCACCGTTGACGTTCACGATCGCCGGATCCCAGCCCATATCCTTGTTCACGGCGCAGGCTTGCGCGGCAAAGGCCTCATTCGCCTCCACCAGATCCAGATCGCCGACCTTCCAGCCCGCCTTGTCCAATGCCTTGCGCGAGGCATAAATCGGGCCGACGCCCATGATCGACGGGTCCAGCCCGGCGGTGGCATATGACGCAATGCGCGCGATCACCGTCAGGCCCCGCTTCGACGCTTCTTCTTCCGACATGATCAGAACTGCGGCGGCCCCGTCGTTCAAGCCCGAGGCGTTGCCAGCGGTGACCGACCCATCCTTGGCAAAGGCCGGGCGCAGTTTCTGCATACTCTCCAGCGTCGCGCCATGGCGGATGTATTCGTCCTGATCCACCACCGTGTCACCTTTGCGGGTCTTGACCGTGTAGGCGATGATCTCGTCCGCGAATTTGCCTGCCTTTTGCGCGGCTTCGGCCTTGTTCTGGCTTTCCAGCGCGAACTGGTCCTGCATATCGCGGCTGATCTGCCATTGGTTGGCGACGTTTTCCGCCGTCTGCCCCATGTGATAGCCGTTGAACGCATCCCACAAACCATCGCGGATCATCGAGTCGATGAAGTTCAGATCGCCCATCTTTTGCCCGGCACGCAGATGCGCGACATGGGGTGACAGCGACATGTTTTCCTGACCGCCCGCAACCACGATGCGTGCATCGCCCAGCTGCACATGCTGTGCGCCCAGCGCCACAGCGCGCAGGCCCGAGCCGCAGACCTGGTTCAGCGACCATGCGCTGGCCTCTTTCGCCAGACCAGCCTTGATATGCGCCTGCCGTGCGGGGTTCTGGCCCTGACCTGCGGTCAGCACCTGACCCAGGATGGTTTCCTCCACCTCGGCCTTGTCGATCCCGGCACGCTCCACCACTGCCGAAATCACGGCGGCCCCCAGATCATGGGCAGGCACATTGGCAAAAGCGCCATTGAAGCTGCCCACAGCGGTCCGCCCCGCGGCAACGATTACGACATTGGTCATATGATCTCTCTCCCTAGGCCAAGGCGGCGGAGGGCCTTTCCTCCGCCTTCCCTTTTGACGTAAAGCCCCATGTCGCAAAGCGCAAGATTCTTGCGGCCCGGATCAGACCCTGCGTCAAGATAACCGGCCTCAGGCAGAATGTTGCCGGGCGGGCGATGCCCAGACCGGAACGACGGTCGGGGCGCCGAAAAAGTAACCCTGCTGGCAATCCACCCCCAGCGCCTGCAGATATTCGGCATCGGCCAGCGTTTCGACGGATTCTGCGACGCAGAGCATGTCGAACTGGCGGCCAATCGCCAGCAGCGCCGAGGTCAGCACCTGATTGTCCGGGTCAGCGTGGATATTGCGGATGAACTGGCCGCTTATCTTGAGGATGTCGAAGGAAAACTCCTTGAAATACCGGATAGCGGTATAGCCAGCCCCGAAATCATCCAGCGCAAAGGCGATTCCTTCGGCCTGCAGATCATCCATGAAAGCGACCACGATCTCCGGCACCAGCATGGCCGAGCTCTCGGTAATCTCCAGAATCAACCGCTCGCCCAGACCGGGGGTCTTGCGCAGACTGTTGCGCAAGATCGCCATCCATTTCGGATAGCCGATCGAGCGTGCGGACATGTTGACCGAGAGCCGAAGGTGAGGTTGCTGCACCAAAGTCGCAAGGCTCATCGCCAGGGCCGCGCAGTCAATTTCGCGCCCGATTTCATGAGCTTCAACCGCCGCCATGAAATCGCGCGCCGGGATGACGCGGCCCGATGGGTCCAGAACCCGCATCAGCCCTTCGTAAAACGCGATACGGCTTGTATCAGCGGAGAGGACCACCGGCTGATAGGCCAGCCGCAGGCGACCGCTGTGCAAGGCGTCGCGGACCATTGCGATGGTCAGGCGGTCATTTTCCGAAACGGCAAAGGCCAGCGGGCTGGAGACGCTATGCGGAATATCCTGCAGCAAAAGTGTTTTCTGCGTCATCCCAATCCCTTTCACTGAACCCGCCGCCACGGTGCCGCCACAAGGGTAAAGCTTGCGTAAAGTTTCACATTTTGTTCCAATTGTCAGGATCAAAAGCAAACAGGTGACGAATGGTGGAAAGCAAGGCCTCTGCGCGCTGCGGCTGGTGCGGGACAGAGCAGATTTACATGGATTATCATGACCATGAATGGGGAGTGCCCGAGCGTGACGGTCGGGCCTTGTGGGAAAAGCTGATCCTGGATGGCTTTCAGGCCGGGCTGAGCTGGATCACGATCCTGAAGAAACGCGACAGTTTCCGCACCGCTTTCGAAGGGTTCCGCCCCGAAATCATCGCCCATTGGGGCGAGGATGACATCACGCGCCTGCTGGCTAACCCCGGCATCGTCCGGCACCGGGGCAAGATAGCGGGAAGCATCCGTTCAGCGCAGGCCTGGCTGCGGATCCAGCAGCGTGAAGGGTTCTCAAGCTACATCTGGGCGTTTCAGGACGGAAAAGTGCAGCAGAACCAGTGGGAAAGCCTGTCACAGGTGCCCGCACAGACGCCGGTTTCACAGGCGATGTCAAAGGCGCTTAAGGCCGAGGGCTTCACCTTTTGCGGGCCGACGATCGTTTATGCCTTCATGCAGGCTACAGGCATGGTCAATGATCATCTGGTGACCTGCCCGTGCCACGCCAAGGTGGCGGCAATGGACCATTGATCCCGCAATTGCCGGCAGCACGCCCGAACGGTTTTCCACTATTCTGCGAGGCTCCGGCCCTGACGGATTCCCACAGCGCCCTGATCGCCGAAGGGCAGACGCTGGCCGAAACCATCAGCAAACCCTGACCCCTCCCGCATTGCTGCTTTCCAAATACTCCCGCCGGAGGCATCCCACCTTGGCCCCGCGCGCACCAGCTGCCCTCATCGCGCCACGATCCGCCCCGGCCCGGCCACCACCTCCCCGATCCGAATCGCCATTTCGCCCGCGCGCGCCATCTCTGCCAACACCGCATCCGCCTCTCCGGCGGGCAGGCACACCAGCAGCCCGCCACAGGTCTGCGGGTCAAACAACAGCTCGAACCTTGGCTCCGCCGGGCCCTCCACCTGCCAGCCGGCCTCCGCCCGGTTTGACGACGCCCGGTTTGAAGGCGCGAGGGTGGAAGCAACGCCCTGCGCCGCCAGCCCTTCGGCGCCCGGCAACAGCGGCAGCGCGGGCAGCCACAACTCGGCCCCCAACCCGGCCGGCGCCAGCATCTCCCACAAATGGCCTGCAAGGCCAAAGCCGCTCACAGCGGTCATCGCACTGGCCCGCGTGCGCAGAATGGCCGCTGCCGGTGCCAGGGGCCGCTCCATGCTGGCGATGCAGGCTGCCCATATCTCGCCCAGCAGCAACCCGCCGGTCAGGTCCAGCCTTGGCCGCAGCAAAGCCATCTCCGCCGCCAGAATCACGCCGGTTCCCAACGGCTTGGTCAGCAGGATTGCATCCCCCGGCTGCGCCCCGCGCTTGCCGCGCCCGGGCCCCGTCAGCAGCCCGGTCACGGTAAAGCCGACCGTCAGCCCATCGCCGACCGATGAATGTCCGCTCACCACATCGGCCCCGGCAGCGCGGAACACCATACTTGCGGCCTGCATCACCTCCGCCAGCATGTCAGCTTGCAAGGCAGCCGACAGGCGCGGCAGGGTGATCTGCGCCAGCGCCACTTGCGGATCCGCCCCCATCGCCCAGACATCGCCCAGCGCATGCACTGCCGCGAGCCGCGCCATCAGCGCCGGATCATGGGTAAAGGCCCGCAGATGATCGGTGCTGATCACCTGTTCCTGCCCGCCGATGCGCAGCCGTGCGGCGTCATCGCCTAGCCCGGACAGCACATCGGCCCGCAACGGCGCAGGCAAGCCGCCCATCGCCCTGGCCAGACCTGTTGCAAGGGGCTGCGGCAGAACCGGAGGTGCCATCTCTGGATAATCGGCAAATTTTGCCATGAACTGCGCGTCAATCCTGTCCTTCAGCCCCCAAAGCCAGCCCCCGCCCGATCGCAGGCCGAACTTGTCGGCCACCGCCACCTTGCCACCCATCGAGACCAGCTTCAGATAGTCGCGCTGCGGGTGATAGCGGCGCATCCTGGCCCCGGATACGGCAGCGCGCAGATTGTGCAGCAGGAACGGGGCCTCGCGCACCGCAAACACCCCGGCTTTGGGGCGCGGGGCATAGGTCAGATGGGCGCAATCGCCCACGGCGAAAATGGCAGGGTCCGAGGATTGCAGTGTCGGGCCGACATCGACAAAGCCACCCGTCAGCGCCAGCCCGGTCTGCTCCAGCCAGTCCTGCGGACGCGCGCCCGCCACCGACAGCGTGAGATCCGACGCCAGCCGCTGCCCATCCGTCAGCACAACCGCATCGTGCAGCACCTGCGCCACGCTGACGCCCGTCAGAAGCGTGACACCACGGTTGCGCAAGGCCGCCTGCAGGCTGCGCCGGGTGCCCGCCGACACGCCCTTCAGCGCCTCGGCCCCGCGATCCAGCAGCGTGATCCGGGGCGTTTTGCCCAAACCCAGCAGCCGGTGAGCCGAGGCCAGCGCCAGTTCCACCCCCCCCACACCCGCTCCGATGATGGTGAGATGCGGTGCTGAACCCGACGTCTCCACAAACGCCTCCCACCGCGTCGCATAGGCCCCCAGCGGCTTGGCCGCGACACCATGCTCGGCGTAGCCGGGCACTTCGGGCAGATCCGAGGCGATACCAATGTCGATCGAGACGACATCATAGCGCAGCCGCCGCCCCGACCGCAGAACGACCTGCCCCGCCCCACGGTCGATACCGCAGGCCCGGTCAAGGATCACCCGCGCCCCGGCAAATCGCGCCAGCCGCACCAGGTCGATCATCATCGCTGCGCGCGTGTAATGCCCGGCGATGGCCCCCGGCAGCATGCCGGTATAGGGCGCCACCGGACCAGGATTGATCAGCGTGATCCGCACCCCCGGCAGCGGGTCCATCCCCCACATCCGCAGCACCAGCGCATGGGCATGCCCGCCACCGATCAGCACGATGTCACGGGTGATGGGCAACGGGGCCGTCTGCATGAACCGGATCACTTTTGTCAGGGCTGGTTCGACCCTATGCGCTGGCGCGGCCAAGGGCGAGCGGAACCATAGCCGTTTTGCGACCATGCGGCGAGGTGACGCCGCCCGCCAAGCCGCTTGCCTGACCTTGGGTGAACGCCCTAACCTGCGCGGCATGAAGGTGCGCACGAAACTGGATGTCCGGCAGACGCAGCGCCTGCAGCTCAGCACCGGGCTGCAGGCGGCCCTCCAGGTCTTGCGTGCGGATTCAGCCGGCCTGACCCGCTTTCTGGAGGAGCAGGCCGCCGAGATCCCCGCCCTGTCGCTGCGCCCCGTCCTTCCCGCAGCGGGAGACTGGCTGCCCCGCTGGTCCGGTGTCTTGCCGCACAGCGGCCCCGATGAGGTTGCAGGCCTTGCCGCAAACGGCCCCAGCCTGATCGCCCATGTTCTGGCCGCTGTTCCGGAGCTGGTACCGTCCAAGGGCGACCGCCGGATTGCCCTGGCCCTTGCCGACGCACTGGAACCCTCGGGCTGGCTGGGCTACCCGGTCACTGATATCGCCGCAGAACTGAACGTGACCATCGACGCGGTGGAGCGTGTGCTGACCCGTCTGCACCAGATCGACCCACCCGGACTGTTCGCCCGCAATCTGGCCGAGTGCCTGCGCCTGCAAGCGATCGACGCCGAGGTGCTGGACCCGATCCTGACCGCCATGCTGGACCGGCTTGATCTTGTCGCCTCGGGCGACTGGGCCGCATTGTCACGCCTCACCGGGGCGGCCGAAGCCGAGGTCCACAAGCGGTTCCGCCTGATCCGAAGCTTCAACCCCAAACCCGGCACCAGCTTTGCCGCCGTCGCCAGCCCCTTGCGCGAACCCGATCTCATGGTGCGTCAGGGCGAGGGCGGCTGGCAGGTCACGCTGAACCATTCCTCCCTGCCCGCAGTGCTGGTTGACCCCGAAGCGCCGGGTGCTGCCCGCGCGCGTGAGGTCGTCCGGCTGGTGGAAAGCCGCAACATAACCCTGCTGGCTGTGGCGCAAGCGATCCTGTCGCATCAGCACACAGCCCTCGACAGCGGCCCGGCCGCCCTGCGTCCGCTGACCATGCAGGCCGTCGCCCAAAGCGTCGGTCTGCACAAATCCACGGTCAGCCGGGTGGTTGCGGGGTCTTCGGTAGACACGCCGCATGGCACATGGTGGCTGCGTCGCCTGTTCTCTGCCGATATGGGGTCCGACACCGCCGCCGCCGCCCTGCGCGCGCGTCTGGCCCGGCTGATCGCCGGGGAAGAGGCCACGCAGCCGCTTTCAGATGAGGCTCTGGCGCAAGCGCTGAGTGAAGACGGCGCGGCGCTGGCGCGCAGAACGGTCGCGAAATACCGGGCCGAACTGCGGATTCCCGCCGCCCACCGCCGCCGCCGCAGGCCCTAGCGGCGCTTGCGCAGCACCTTGCGTTTCAGCTTGCTGTCCTTTGCCGCCGCCTGCCCCGGCTTGCGCGGGTTGGACCGCCCCCGGCGCTGCGTGGTTTTCGGCATCTGGCCGCCCTCGATCGTCAACAGATCCAGCGTGATGCCGCCGGTGACCGGCGTGGCTTCGGCCAGCCGCACCGTCACCCGCTGCCCGATGCCGATGGTCCTGCCGGTATCGGCTCCGGTAAGGGTCTGGCTGTCCTGATCATAATGGAAAAACTCGCGCCCGATGCTGCGGATCGGGATCAAGCCGTCGGCCCCGGTTTCATCCAGCTTCACGAACAGGCCAAAGCGCTGCACGCCGGAAATCCGCCCGCCGAACTCTGCCCCCACCCGGTCGGCCAGATAGGCCGCCAGATAGCGATCGGTCGTGTCCCGCTCTGCCGCCATGCTGCGCCGTTCGGTGTCGGAAATCAGTTTGGCGGTTTCTTCCAGCGATTCCACGTCCTGCGCCGACAGCCCATCCTTGCCCCAGCCATGCCCGGCAATCAGCGCCCTATGCACGATCAGATCGGAATAGCGCCGGATCGGGCTGGTGAAGTGGGCATAGTTCTTCAACGCCAAGCCAAAGTGCCCAAAGTTCTGCGGGAAGTAATAGGCCTGAGTCATGCTCCGCAGGGTGGAGATGTTCAGAAGCTCGTCAAACTCGGTCCCCTGTGCCGCTGCCAGCAGTGTGTTCAGATGCCGGGTCTGCAAGACCTGCCCCTTGGCCAGCACAAAACCAGACGCCTCCGCCACCTCACGCAGGGCATCCAGCTTCTCGGGCGTCGGCTCCTCATGCACCCTGAACAGCAGCGGTTTTTTCAGCCGCACCAGTTCTTCCGCCGCCGCCACATTGGCGAGAATCATGAACTCCTCGATCAACCGGTGGGCGTCAAACCGTTCCTTGAACGAAACGGCCCTGACCTCGCCGCTGTCCGACAGCTCGATCCTGCGCTCCGGCAGGTCCAGATCCAGCGGCTGGCGCAAGGCCCGTGCATGCTTGGTCACCGCATAGGCCGCGTAAAGCGGCCGCAGCACGGGCACCAGCAGCGACTCTGTCGCCTCATCGGGGTTGCCGTCAATCGCCGACTGCACCTGCTCATAGCTCAGGCTGGCGACGGATCGCATGATCCCGCGCACGAAGCGGTGGCTGATCTTGGCCCCTTGCGCATCCAGCCGCATCCGCACCGCGAGACAGGCACGGTCCACATGCTGATGCAAGGAGCACAGATCGCCCGACAACACGTCGGGCAGCATCGGCACCACCCGGTCGGGGAAATAGGTGGAATTGCCGCGCTTGCGCGCCTCGCGGTCCAGCGCCGACCCCGGGCGCACATAAAAGGCCACATCGGCAATCGCGACCCAGACGACAAAGCCCCCCGCATTGCCCGGCTCGCGGTCATGCTCGGCATAGACCGCATCATCGCGGTCGCGGGCATCCGCCGGGTCAATCGTCAGCAGTGGCAGGTCACGCAGGTCGTCGCGCCCGTCCATCGGCGCAGGTTCCGCCCGATCGGCCTCGGCAATCACCGCATCAGGGAACTGATCGGGAATCCCATGCTGGTGAATGGCAATAAGGCTGACCGCGCGCGGCCCCGACGGATCGCCCAGCACCGCCGTCACCCGCGCCTGCGGCAGGCCCATGTTGCGCCGCCCCACCGCCTCGCCCTCGACCAGTTCGCCATCCTTGGCACCCAAGGTCATGTCGCGCCCGACACGCCATTCCTTGTCCTGCCCCTTGTCCACCGGCACGATCCGCCCGCCCTCGGCACCCGCCCGGAACACCCCCAGCACCCGAAGCGGGTTGGTGCCGATATGGCGGATCAGCCGCGCCTCATACTGATATTCGCCCACATCCACCGGCGACAACCGGGCCAGGATCCGATCCCCCGCCGCCAGCGCCGGATCGCCCTTTTTCGCGATGAACAACACGCGGGGTGCCTCGCCCTCGCCGCCCCATTCCATCGGTCGGGCAAAGACATCGCCCTGTGCATCCGGCCCGGTGATCACCAGAATCGAAACGGGGGGCAGGCTTTCGGGGTCACGGTAGCTGCGGCCTTGCTTGGCCACATGCCCCTCCTCCTCCAACTCCGCCAACATGCGCTTCAACGCGATCCGCGCCCCCCCCTTTATGCCAAAGGCGCGCGCGATATCGCGCTTGGCCTGAAGGCCGGGGTTCTCATTGATCCATTGCAGGATCTGTTCTTTGCTGGGCAACTGTTCCATCTGCCAGACCTAGCACGGTGCCCGCGCGCAAGAAAGCCACCAAGCAATTGCTGCTTCCCAAATACTCCCCGCGCGGAGCGCATCCCACATCGGCCCGGGCACTACCACCGGGTCAATGCTGCCTCGTCCTCATCCTTCGCCGCCACCCAGACCGCGCCCTCCGCCCCCAGTTCCTTCTTCCAGAACGGTGCGCGGGATTTGAGGTAATCCATCAGAAACTCTGCCGCCGCAAAAGCATCGGCCCGATGCGTCGCGGCGGTGGCCACCATCATGATCATCTCGCCCCCCGTCAGCCGCCCGTGGCGGTGGATCACCAAGGCATCAATCAAGGACCAGCGCGCCCGCGCCTCCTCCATGATCGCGCCGATCGCGCGTTCGGTCATGCCGGGGTAATGCTCGATCTCCATCGCCGACAAGGCACCGCCATTGTCGCGCACAAGGCCGGTAAAGGTCACCACCGCCCCCGCCCCCGCAGCGCCCCCGGCAAAAGCCACAGACTCGGCCCCCAGATCAAACGGCGCGCTCTGGACCGACAGCCGCATCCTACCCCCCTGTCATCGGTGGAAAGAACGCCACCTCACGCACCCCGGCAAGGGGGGCGTCAAAGGATGCCAACTCCTGATCCAGCGCCACCCGCAGGCTGGCCAGATCGGCAAAGGCCAGCGCATAGCGCTCTTCGCGCGCCACCAGTTCATCGATCAGACCGGCCACCGTGTCGGCATCGGTCACCACCTTCTCGCGCGGCAACCCGATCCGCTCGCGCACCCAGGCGAAATAAAGGATCTCGACCATCACGGCTTGTCATCCTTCAGGAAAGGCATGGATTTGCGGAAATAATCCCATCCGGTCATCATGGTCAGGGCCGCCGCAAGCCAGATCAGCCAAAGCCCGACCAGAGTCGCGATCGAAGAACATCCCCGCGCCCCACAGGAGCGCAGCGGGTCGGCCAGCCCGCGTGTCACCAGATCGGCATATTGCTCGGTCGTCATGCCGCGCCGCGCGATGCCTTCCAGATGCTCCAGCCCGGTGCCCAGAAACAGCACCGCGATCGCCACCATCTGCGCCGTGGTTTTCCATTTGGCCAGACTGGTCACCTTCAGCAATCCCGCCCTCGCCCCCAGAAACTCCCGCAGGCCGGACACAAACACCTCGCGGAACAGGATCAGCGTCACCGGCAGGATCAGCCAGGGGTTCATGCCGGAATAGCCGGTGATGATCACCAGCGCGATCACCACCATCGCCTTGTCGGCAATCGGGTCCAGCATGGCGCCGAATTTCGATTCCTGTTGCCAGCGCCGGGCGATGTAGCCATCAAACCAGTCGGTGATCGCCGCCACGATAAACAGGGTAAGCGCGAACCAGTCGGCCCAGGGGCGGTGGAAATACAGAAACATGATCGCGACGCCGGGCGCTGCGATCAGACGCATCACCGTCAAAATATTGGGCAACGTCCATCTCATGCCAGATGCTTAGCCCATTAGGCGCGCCCTAGGGAAGCGGATTTGCTCAGAACGGGGCAGGTGCGGCAAAGGTGACCCGCTCGCCCGTGGCCGGATGATGCAGGCTCAGGGTCTCGGAATGTAGCATCAGGCGCGGAGCGTCGCGCGCAAGGCCGGTGGCATAGATCTGATCGCCGATGATGACATGGCCCAAAGCCAGCATATGCACCCGCAGCTGATGGCTGCGTCCGGTCAGCGGATGCAGGCGCACGCGGGTTTCCGTGTCGCCGCGCGCTGTCACCTCCCAATCGGTGCGGGCAGGCCGGCCATTTTCATGGTCCACCATCTGGCGCGGGCGGCGCGGCCAGTCGCTGCCGAGGGGCAGATCGACATGGCCCCGGTCTTCCTCCATCACCCCCCAGACCCGCGCCACATAGGTCTTGCGTGCCCGGCGTTGTTCAAACTCCTGCCCCAGAAAGCCCTGCGCCTGCTTGGTGCGGGCAAAGATCATCACGCCCGAGGTGTCGCAATCCAGCCGGTGTACAAGAAGCGCATCCCAATAGGCCGCCTTCAGCCGGGTGATCAGGCAGTCCTGCCGCCCCTCCAGCTTGCCCGGCACGCTCAGAAGCCCAGCGGGCTTGTCCACCACCAGAATGTGCTGATCCTCATGCAGGATCGCCAACGGCACATCCGGCGGATCATAGCCGAAATCGGGTATCAGGCTGGGGGCGTTGTCAGGGGCTGGGCTGCGACGGGTCATAGAATGGTGTGGCCCGCCGCTTTCAACCGTTCCGCCAGATGGCGGATATGCGCTGGACCCACCTCGCAGCAGCCACCCACAATCGTCGCCCCCAGATCGACCCATTGCAGCACGAAGTCGGCATATTTCTCGGGCGTCAGGTCGTGGCGGTGGGTGTAATCGGGCGCGGCCCCGCTGTCGGGCAGGGGCAGGCTGGAAATCTCGGAGAACCCGTTGGCATATGCCCCGAATGGCAGGCCCATGGTGGAGAGTTCGCGCATGGCCGCCAGCATCGCTTCGGGCATCGAGCAGTTGGCAAGCACCGCCGCAGTCGGGTGATCCGCGATCACCTGCGCCAGTGCCGCCACCGGCTCGCCCGAGCGCAGCTTCGTCCCGTCCCGGTCATCGACAGACACCGACAGCCAGACCGGCACCCCCGCCGCCTGCGCGCCCTGCAACGCCCCGCGCGCAAGATCGAGCGAGGACATCGTTTCACACAGGATCACATCGACATGCGCCGCCATCAACCGCGCCTTTTCCGCATAAAGCGCCGCCGACACCGCCACCGGCGGCGTCAGGTCTGGCCGGTAGCTTTCGCCCAAGGGGCCCATCGACCCCGCAATCAGCCCGCGCCCGTGTTCAGCCCGCGCCTCATGCGCCTGAAAAAGCGCGCTCAGATGCAGGGGGTGGTACAGGTGGTCCAGCCCCTCACCCACCAGCCGGTCGTGCAGGATGTTGTAGGTGTTGGTGGTCGCCACCGACGCGCCCGCCGCAAAGTACTCGGCATGGATCTCGCGCACCAATCCCGGATGGTCGATCATCGCGCGGGTTGCCCAGAGCGGCGAGCGGTCATCGCCTGCGCGGGCAATGAGCTCCTGCCCCATGCCGCCGTCCAGAAGTGTGATCTGTGCCATGGTGTTGCCTTTCAATATGCATCGCGGAACACGTCCGCCAACAGGGTGGTGAAAAACGCCTCATCCTCGGCGGTAAAGGCCGCGGGCGTATTGCTGTCCAGATCGAACACGCCCAGCAAGGTGCCCGCGCCGTTCCACACCGGTAGCACCAGTTCCGACCGGGTGCTCGACGCACAGGCGATATGGCCGGGAAAGGCATCGACATCGGGCACGTTCTGCACTTGGCCCGTACGCGCAGAGGCGCCGCAGACCCCACGCGAAAACGGGATCACAAGGCAGCCATGCCCGCCCTGATACGGCCCGATCTTCAGCAGCTCGGGGGCGACCACGCGGTAGAACCCGGTCCAGTCGCTGAACGGGTGGGCGTGATGCACCTCACAGGCCAGGGTGGCCATCAGCGCCACCGTATCGGTTTCACCATGGGTCAGCGACAGGATAGCGCTGCGCATCGTTTCGTAGTCAGGGGTCATCGTGGGTTCCCAGAGCCAGGCCATGCTTGCGCCGACCGGCCCCGCCGGTCAGCACGCAGCCAGCCCCTAACACACGGAACGGCGCGCCGCCAAGCGGGGCGTCTGCTATAAGGATGCTGTGACCCGGTGCGACCAGCGACGGCGAGGCGGCGCAAACCCCGTATCGTTGCAACGCCGCCAAACCGGAGGCTGGGCTGATCACTGCACCGGCGGGGCGGGCGGAGTATGTGTGGGGGGTGTGGAGTTCCTCGGTGCCGCGAACTGGGTGGGGGCGTTATCCGCAGCACCGAGGGAAGCTTTATGCAGCTACCCTTCCACCATCGACAAAGCCCGCGTCGGATTTAGGGGGAAAATCGGGCGCTTTCGCGTCAATTCCAAATCCAAGGAAACAATAGCCCGCCTAATGCGGGTATTGTTGCGCTGCGATCCGGAATGTCAGAAAATTCCGTTCCCCCTCCCGGCGGTAATTCACGTCTTGGGACAGGCTTCGAATCAAATGCCAGCCGAAGCCGCCTTCGGGCAAGGCATCCCCGGCCCGCAGCGGTGCCAGCCGCCCCTCGGGCAAAGCCTCACCCGGCAACGGCAGACCGGCATCCATGATGCGGCAGGTCAGGCCGCCCGGACAAAGCTCGACCGTCACCTCAATCTCCCCCGGTGACTGCGCATAAGCATGCTCGACAATGTTGTTCAGCGCCTCGGCCAGCACCAGTTGGGCGGTATCGCGGGCATCCGCACTTATCTGGCCAGCCATCAGGCGTTCGAACAACGCACACAAGGCCTGCCGCACGGCCATGGGGTCCGAAGGGATGACAATGCGGGTCCGGTCGCCAGCCTTGTCAGACGACATCACGCAGACCACGGGCTTCCGCAGGCACTTCGGGATGGATGATGAACACCGTGTCCATCCGCGTCAGGCGGAACACCTTTTCCACCGCCGGGGTCAGGCCCGCCAGTTCCAGCGGCCGGTCCGGCCCCAGCGATTTGCGCACGGCAACCACCGCGCCCAGACCAGAGCTGTCGATGAAGCCCACACGCGACAGATCCAGCATGACCCGGCGCGCGTCAGCCAGGGTCAGGTCGCGCATCCGGTCCTTGAAATCTATCGCACCGGCGGCGTCGATGCGGGATTCGTTCACGTGGACGATGATCAGATCTGGGGTTTGGCTGCAGTCCAGTTGCATGGTCGCCCTCCGGTTTCTACCGCAAGGCTAGCCCGAACAGGTTACTGATTGGTCAATGTCTGCCGGTCAGTTCAGCTGGAACTGAAGCGGATAGCGGCCATCCTCGAAATCGCCGAACAGATCGCTCAGGTCCGGATGGCCGACAGGTTCGCCGGTCTCATCCGGAACAAGGTTCTGTTCCGACACATATGCGACGTAATAGCTCTGGTCATTTTCGGCCAACAGGTGGTAAAAAGGCTGATCCTTCGGCGGGCGGCTCTCTTCGGGAATATTCTCGTACCATTCATCGGTATTGGAAAACATTGCATCCACATCGAATACGACACCCCGGAACGGGTGCTTCCGATGCCGCAGCACCTGACCAAGGTGGTATTTCGGTGTTAGACTCAGCATCATATTGCATCCCTCTTATAATGGTTATTAATCCCGAAGGCAGTGTCTTGTCCACCTGACAGGAGTCGAATCGGGGAAACAAACTGTGGTGCTTATCCTCACAGTGCTGGAAATCGTGGCCCCGGTCGGGTTGCTTGGGGCCATAGGATATCTGTGGGTCAAGACCGGGCATGAGTACCGGATGGAGTTCATCACCCGGCTGACGATGACCCTGTCTGTGCCCGCGCTGATCTTTACTGCATTGATGAAAACCGAACTTGACCCGAAGGCGCTGACCGCCGTGACGCTGGCGGCGATTGCAGCCTATGGCGCGCTGACTGTCATCCTGTGGGGTGTGGTCACGGCACTTCGGCTGGATCGGCGCACCTGGCTGGCCCCGCTGATCTTTGGCAATACCGGCAATGTCGGCCTGCCGCTGGCGCTGTTTGCCTTTGGTGAGGCTGGCCTGGGCTATGCCGTAGTTGTCTTTGCGGTGATGTTGGTGTGGAGCTTCACCTTTGGCATCTGGCTGGTGGCCGGTGGCGGATCGCTGTTGCGGGTGGTGAAGGAGCCGGCGATGTGGGCCACGCTGCTGGGGGCGCTGTTTCTGTGGCAGGACTGGCAGACGCCGGTGTGGCTCACCAATTCGCTGACGCTTCTGGGCCAGATCGCCATTCCCATGATGCTGATCACACTGGGGGTTGCGGTGGCCCGGCTGACGCCGGGGCGGTTGGGCCGCGCGGTCTGGCTGTCGCTGATGCGCGGCGGGCTGACTGTGGCGGTCGCGGTCGCGGTGGGCCGGTTCTTTGCGCTCGACCCGGTGGGCTTTGCGGTTCTGGTGCTTCAGGTCAGCACGCCGGTTGCGGTCACCTCCTACATGCTGGCCGAGAAGTACGGGGCCGATGCCGATGCTGTGGCGGGGCTGGTCATCGCCTCGACCCTGCTTGCCGTCATCACTTTACCGCTCACTCTCGGATTTCTGATCTGACTGCTCCTTGTGCCCCATTTCCCCCGCCCGCCTTTTGCCCTATTGTGCGGGATAATAAAGAAAAACGTGCGAGGGGCAGATGAGCAGACTTCTCCGCGCGTCGATGGTCTTGCTGTTGCTGGCTGCCTGTGGCGGTGGAAGCAGTCAATTCTCGGCGCCCCGTGACCTGGAAAACGCCTGCGCCATCGTGCGCGAGCGTCCGCAATACTTCCGCGCCATGCAGGCGACAGAACGTAAATGGGGCATCCCCATTCACGTTCAGATGGCGACGATCCATCAGGAATCGAAATTCATCGGCAATGCCCAAACCCCGCACCAGTTTGCCTTGGGGATCATCCCGATGGGGCGGCAATCCTCGGCCTATGGCTATTCGCAGGCGCTGGACGGCACCTGGGAGGAATACCAACAGGAACAGAACCGCCGCAGCGCGCGGCGCGACCGGATCACCGACGCCACCGATTTCATGGGCTGGTATATGGACCAGAGCCAACGGCGTCTGGGCATCTCAAAGGCGGATGCCCAGAACCAGTATCTGGCCTATCACGAGGGCCGGACCGGATATGCGCGCCAAAGCTATCTGGCGAAGCCGTGGCTGGTGGATGTTGCAGGCCGCGTGCAGCGCCGGTCGGAAATGTATGCCCTGCAGCTCGCGGGCTGCGGGCGGCGCTGAACAGCGCCGGAGGCGCGGCCCTTACAGGCCGCGCTTGCGCGTCTCGGCGGTGATGTCGAAATATGACGCCGGCATTGAACCACCCTTGGTCATTTCCCCAAGGATCACGGTGGTCTTGTTGCCCACATCATCGGTGATGATCCATTGGCGCAACTCCACCGGGCCGGAGGTAAACACCAGCTCGATCGTGCCATAGGCCGGGTTTTCCGGGTCTTGCGCGATCACGCGGGTGGTATTTTCCACCTCCTTGTGACCGACCACCATCCGTGCCTGACCAAGATTGACATTGGCAGCCAGGATCAGGTTCAGCGGGGTGCGGCGCAGCGGGTACTGCTCGGGCGGCTGGTTCGACTTGGCGTCGAAGATTGCCACCTGACTGCCCCCCGCCATCACCAGACTGCGATCGGGCGGCGCATATTCAAACCGGATCCGCCCGGGCCGCCGGATGAACAGCTTGCCCGTGGCGATGGTTCCATCGCCATTGATCTGGGTGAAATCGGCTTGCACGGTCGTCAGACCGTTCAGATAGGCAGACAGATCGGCCAGCGGAATCCGGGCGGCGAAAGCCGGGGCGCCAAGCGCGAAAAGGGCAAGCGGGGCCAATATGGCGGTTCTGCGGTTCATGGGTTCCATATAATCGCGCCCCTGCTGCCTTGCATCACCCATTCCACAATCATTGCGGGCTTTTGCCGATCCTGTGATGGGGCGTGCACACGGGGACAGGCGGGTTTGTCCCCCGCCCGGGCTTCCCGATGACAGAGATGGCTACAAACCGGCTTCCGTACGGGTCAGCAGCCCCTCCTCCACCAGCCGCTCTGCCCAGCCCTGCCATCCGGTGAACAGATGCACCCGCCAGCCCCGCGCCGCTGCCGCCGCGATGTTCTCGGACTTGTCATCGGTAAAGATGAGCCGGTCAGGCGCGATATCCATGGCCTGTTCCAGCTGTCGGTAGATCCCGGCATCCGGCTTGATCACCCCCATCCGGCCCGACACAAAGGCGTGGTCGAATTCGTTCAGGAAGTCATACTGGCTTTGGGCATAGGTAAAGCTGTCATCGCCGAAATTGGTCAGCGCCAGCACCGGGATGCCCTTCGCCCGCAGCGCGCGCAACAGCTCGATCGAGCCTTCGATCCGAGGGGCCGCCATTTCGATCCAATTGTGATACCAGCACAGGATATGCTCGGCCCACTCGGGATGCGCCGCCGCATGCGCCTCCACCGTGGCGCGGAAGGGCGCGCCCGCATCAACGCGCAGGTTCATCTCTTCGATCCCGGTCTCGGCAAACAGGCGGCGACGCCCGGCCTCGCCCAGACGCGCATCATAAAACCCTTCCGGGTTCCAGTGCATCAGCACATTGCCGATATCGAAAACCACCGCCTCGGGTCGTGTCATCCTGCACCTCTGTCTTGTCGGTTGCCGCGATAAAGCCCTGACCGGATCCGGAGTTCAATCCCCCGCGTCGCGCTGCGCCGCCCGCAGCGCCCGGTCCAGCACATCCAGAAACCGCGAGCGGTCGGCCTTGGAGAATGGTCGCCCGCCCCCCTGCCGAAACGGATCGGCGCTGCGCAGATCCTGCATCAGATCGCGCGTGGCCAGCACCATGCCGATATTGGCAGTGGTCAGCTCCTCGCCGTTGTGCTTGACCACCCGCGCCCCCGCCGCCACGCATTTCGCGGCCAAAGGAATATCGCCGGTGACCACCACATCGCCGGGCCCGCAAGCCTCGGCGATCCACTTGTCGGCCTCATCCGGACCGCTGGCCACAAACACGCTCTCCACCAGCGGGTTTGGTGAAGGCCGGATACCCCCGTTCGACACCACCAGCATGCGGATACCAAGCCGCGTCGCCACCCGCTCCGCCTCTGCCTTGACCGGGCAGGCATCGGCATCAATGAACAGCTTTGTCATGCCCCTGCCCCAACGCTTGTCGCTCCCTTGCGGGCGCTCCGCGCGACAAGCGCCCGCAAGGGAGCGCGGAGCCCCCGCTCAGCCATAGAGCGCCTTGGCGTGAAAGCCGATATGGTCTTCCATGAAGGTGGAGACAAAGAAATAGCTGTGGTCATAGCCCTTCTGCATCCGCACCGTCCCGCCCTGCCGCCGCGCCGCGATCGCCTCGGCGAAGGCCTCGGGCTTCAGCAGATCAACGAACTGGTCCGATGTGCCCTGATCCACCAGGATAGGTCCGTCAAAGCCGCGCTTGCGCATCAGAAGCGTCGCATCATGCGCGGCCCAGGTGCTCTCATCCTTGCCCAGATAGGCCGCAAACTGCTTGCGCCCCCAATCGCTCGCCGTCGGATGACAGATCGGCGCAAAGGCCGACACTGACCTGAACCGGCCCGGGAAACTCATCGCGATGGTCAGCGCACCATGGCCACCCATCGAATGGCCGGTGATGGCCTGCGCCTCTTCGGCCAGTGGAAAAGCGCTGAACAGAAGGCGCGGCAACTCATCCGTCACATAATCCCACATCCGGAAATGCGGAGCCCATGGCTTTTGCGTGGCGTTGACATAAAACCCCGCCCCCTGCCCCAGATCAAAGGCGGCGTCATTCGCCACCCCCTCACCACGCGGCGAGGTGTCGGGAAACACCACCCCCACCCCGGCCTCCGCCGCCCAGCGCTGTGCGTTCGACTTCACCATCGCATTCTCATGCGTGCAGGTCAGCCCCGAAAGGAACCAGACCAGAGGCACTGGCCCGTCCTCGGCTCCTTCGGGCAGGAACAGACCAAAGGTCATCTCGCCCCCCGTCGCGTTCGACGCATGGGAATACACCCCCTGAACGCCGCCAAAGGCCCTGTTTTCCGATACCGTCTTCATCACATTCCTCCATTCACCAGCGCGATCACCGCCGTCACCGTCAGCACGGAGGCCGCCGTAGAAAGCAGGATCGCGGTCGAAACCCGTTGTGGGGCCACGCCAAAATGCGCGGCCAGAATATACACGTTGCCCGCCACCGGCAGAGCGGCAGCAGCGATCATCACCCCCGCCGCATAACGCTCCACCGGGAAAATCACCAGAGCCGCCACCGCCACCGCCGCCGGATGCAGCACCAGCTTGGCCGCTGCCAGCCAGACCGCCACCCGCACCCGCTCCGCCGTGCGCCCGGCCAGCGACGCACCAATGGCAAACAGCGCCCCCGGTGTCGCCGCAGCACCCAGCGTGGTCATGAACTCGTTTATCGGGCCCGGCACCGCCCAGCCGGTCGCGCCCCAGGCCAGGCCCAGCACAATGGACACAATCATCGGGTTCTTCAGCAAGCCCAGCACCAGTACCCGGAATGTCCCCAGGCTCATCCGCCCTTCGCGCCGCGCCGTAATCACCAGCGTGATCACGCTGGAAAACACGATAAGATCCACCGCCAGCACCAACAGAACCGGCCCCGCCGCCGCCGCACCCAAAAGCAGCACCAGCATCGGCACGCCCAGAAAACCCACATTGCCGATCACCGCGCATTGCGCCTCGACCGCCGCTTCCTCGACCGACACGCCGCGCCACAACGCCACGCCCGTCGCAAACAGGTAGACTGTTGCCGAGGCAGACAGATAGGCCAGCACGAAAAACCAGTCGAAAATCTCGCCCAAGGACAGATTGGCCGCAAAGCCGAACAGCATCGCCGAAAGGGCAAAATAGAACACGAATTTCGTCAGCGCCGCCGTCGCCTCGGCACTGAAAAACCGCGTACGCCCCGCCAGATAGCCTAGCCCGATCAGGGCAAAGAACGGCAGGGTTTTCAACAGGATCGGCAGCATGCACCGGCTTTCATCACAGGGTCAGCCAAAGCGTTTCATGCCCATGGAAAAGACGCAACCCACCACCTTCATCCCGGCAGGGATAACCCTGTCAAAGCGGGGCCTCACGGACCGGAACCTGCCGCGCAGCGCCTAACCCGCCGTCTCCAGACAATGGCGCCGGAAGGCGCGTTTGAGCATGTCCAACTCCTGGCGCAGCAGGTCCACCTCGGCGCGCATGTCATCTTCCATCGCCACGCCCGTGATGATGGTGAAATGCGCAAGCGTCCCGTCGCTGCCCGCCTCGCGGATCAGAAAGGTTTGCACCCCGTCGTTCAGCACATCCGCCGGGATCGGTGCCCGAACCGCCCATTCCCCGGCCCGGCCCGCGACAGGTTCCACCGTCACGCCCGCAACCGGGCGCTCCAGCAGCATCACCTCCAGCCTGGGCTGGACCTCGATGCCAGACAGCACCCCTTCCCAGACACCGGCGCGGATGCGCGTCTTGGTCAACCGTTTTTCGATCATCATCGCCTCACAACACGGCACGCCTACAGTTCAGCACGGGGGCGGCGGCTGAAGGTCACATCGCGCAGGATGATCTGGTTCATCTCCGGCCCCTCGAAAATCAGATCCACCCACAGCCGTTCCACCCGCTTTTCGTTTATCTTGCTATAGGCGAGGTCGAATTCCACCATCACCTCTTCTTCGGCCAGTGGCAATTCGCGCACGATCTGTTCCACATTCGGACCGTGCTTGATATTCAGCCGGGCGAAGATCTCCAGCGGCTTTTCCAACTCGACGATCACGTCGAGCCGGATCAGATGGCGCAGCTTCAGCCCGTTCGCGGCCTCTGGCGGCAGATCCAGCACCACACTCAGAAACGAGCCGTCAAAGCGGAACACATCCATGCGGAAGCCAAAGGGCGCAAGGTCAGATTGCCGGGTGTTGCGGATCTGGCGCACGGTCAACTCACTGTGGCGGCAGTCGTGAAACACCGTTGTCCCGTCACAGACCAGCGCCCGCCCCGGCACCGAGGAGAATCCCGGCACCGGGATCGGCCCGCGCCACAGCATCGGCCGCCACGACCAGTCGGTGCCCAGGGGGCGGCGCATGGCGTTCGAGCCGATCACCGGCAGCGCCAGACGATGCTCCGCCTCGTGAATCACCCGGTCCAACTGGCGGCGGATCGCCCGCGCCCGACCGCGCAAGGCGCTCAGGGTTTCCAGATCAAGGCTTGTGGCCCGTTCGGCCCATGCGCCCCAACGGCGCTGCACCCGGCGCTGCAACACCCGATCAAGAAACGCATCAAACCTGCCTGCCATATGCTTTTCCGCAACTTTCCCCGGTAAACCCGCCCTATTGTTCAAGGCGTGGAAACGATTCCCTTTATTGCCGGAAAAATCTCAAGACTCCACACATTTGCAGGCAAAGCCTGCAAGCACAGGGTCACCGGTTGGCCCGGCGCAGGGCCTTGGCGGTGCTTTCCACCAGTTTGCGGCTCTCGACTTCGTCCAGATCGGGGCCAGAGACCTTGATGCTGACCGTTCGCGCCTTGAGTCCTGTCATGCCGCGCCAATACACCCCTTCGCCCCGGTCAGCGACGCGGAACAGGAACAGATCACCCACAGAGCTGGCCGAGGTGACAGAAACATCCGCCGCCCGCCCGCGCCGGCTCAGCGATTTGCGCCCGGCTTCCGATGCGAAAAACGCCGCCATCTCCGGCCCGCCTGCCGCCATCGCTGCCGCACTTCCGGCACGGCCAAAGGTGACAGAGATCACCGCAGGCGGCGCAGCAGCCTGATCGGTGCAGCGGCCCAGCAGAACCGCCACCGCGCCATCGGTCTGTTTCAGTGTGGCCGGGTCGGGGCAATAGCCTGCCGGTCCTTGCACCGTGATATCCTGCGCGCGCAGCACCACCGCCTTCGGCAGAGCCGTCTCGGCAAATGCCGAAAGGGGCTGGCCAATGGCCAGCCCCAGCAGCGCAGCCTGCGCCAAAACCAGCTTACTGGTCCATATAGACATGCTTCTCTGCCTTGGCCCCAGGATGGGTCACCGCCCCCCAGCGCGCGCCGCCAACCAGTTTCGCGTATTTATACAGCGCCCCGGTGGCATATTGCGTCTCACGCGGGCCTTTCCACTCGGCCTTGCGCGCCGCCAGCTCTTCGTCGGTCAAAGCCACCGACAGCTCTCCGGTCAGCGCATTCAGCGTGATCACATCGCCGTTCTTCAGCAAAGCGATCGGCCCGCCATGCGCCGCCTCTGGCCCGACATGGCCCACGCAGAACCCACGGGTCGCCCCCGAGAACCGGCCATCGGTGATCAGCGCCACCTTTTTGCCCATGCCCTGCCCCGACAGCGCGGCGGTGGTCGACAGCATTTCGCGCATTCCCGGCCCACCGGCGGGACCCTCATTGCGGATGACGATGACCTCGCCCTCGTTGTAGTCACGGTTCTTCACCGCCTCGAAGGCGTCTTCCTCACATTCAAACACCCGCGCCGGACCGCTGAACACCTGCTCGGCCTCCGACATGCCCGCAACCTTTACGATCGCGCCATCGGGGGCGAGATTGCCCTTTAGGCCCACAACACCTCCAGTTTTGGTGATCGGCGACGCGCTCGGATAGATCACCCGGCCATCGGCATCGCCGACAATCTCATCGAGCGACTCGCCGATGGTCTTGCCACTGGCGGTCATGCAGTCTTCGTGCATCAGGCCCAGTTTCATCAGTTCTTTCATGACGATCGGGACGCCGCCGACCTCATACAGATCCTTCGCCACATATTTGCCACCCGGACGCAGGTCGACGAAATAAGGCGTGTCGCGCATGATATCGGCCACGTCGAACAGGTCGAAATCAATCCCGGCCTCATGCGCAATCGCCGGAAGGTGCAGGGCGCCGTTGGTGGAACCGCCGGTGCAGGCCACAACCCGCGCCGCGTTTTCCAACGACTTGCGCGTCACGATATCGCGGGCGCGGATGTTCTTTTCGATCAGGTGCATGACGGCCACGCCCGAGGCCTCGCCATACTGATCGCGCGATTCATAAGGCGCAGGCGCACCCGAGGAGTTCAGCAGCGCGAGGCCAATGGCTTCCGACACGCAGGCCATGGTGTTGGCGGTATACTGCGCGCCACACGCGCCCGAGGATGGGCAAGCCACCCGCTCCATGATCTCCAGCTCGGCCGCCGACAGCGTGCCGGCCTGATTCTTCCCGACCGCCTCGAACATATCCTGCACGGTGATGTCCTGGCCTTTGTAGCGGCCCGGCAGGATCGACCCGCCATAGATGAACACAGACGGCACGTTCAGCCGCACCATCGCCATCATCATCCCCGGCAGGCTCTTGTCACACCCGGCCAGACCCACCAGCGCGTCATAGCAATGCCCGCGCATCGTCAGCTCCACCGTATCGGCAATCGCATCGCGCGACGCGAGCGAGGACCGCATCCCCTCATGCCCCATGGCAATGCCATCGGTCACGGTGATGGTGGTGAATTCGCGCGGCGTGCCGCCGCCCTTTTTCACCCCATGCTTCACGATCTGCGCCTGACGGTTCAGCGAGATGTTACAGGGTGCCGCCTCGTTCCAGCAGGTGGCGACGCCGACCCAGGGCTGGTGAATCTCCTCCTCGGTGATCCCCATTGCATAGAAATACGACCTGTGCGGCGCGCGCGCCGGGCCTTCGGTCACATGACGGCTGGGAAGTTTCGATTTGTCGAAACGCTGGTTCGTGGACATGGGCATCCTCCCGCTTTAACTGGCTTGCCTTGGGATAATCGGCGAAACCAGCGGGGGCAAGCCGCGAAAGCGGCACAAAAGGTAATCGAAGGGCGTAGGGCGGGGTTCACCCCGCCTTTGGCGCTCCATATGGCGGGGTGAACCCCGCCCTACCCATTGTGCCAAGGGCAAAGGGCTTTCCTCCGCCGCTGGCATGGCTAATGTGGCGCATCATGACCGCACAGCGCATCCACGCCATCGACCTGGCCCGCACACTCGCCCTTCTGGCGATGGCGGGGTATCATTTCACCTTTGATCTGATGCTGTTCGGCCACCTGCCCCCCGGTCTCGTGTTTCAGGGGCCATGGCCGTATATCGCCCGCGCCATCGCCTCCGCCTTCCTGTTTCTGGCAGGCGTCTCGCTTTGTCTGGCACACGGCCAGCGCATCCGCTGGCCCGCCTTCTGGCGGCGTTTTGCGATAGTGGCCGGGGCAGCAGCACTGGTCACCATCGCCACCTATTACAGCATGGGCGCGCAGTTCATCCGCTGGGGCATCCTGCATGCCATTGCGGCGGGCAGCCTGATCGGCCTGTTGTTCCTGCGCGCACCGGTGATCCTGACGGTTGCAGCGGCTGCGCTTGCCTTTGCCGCGCCGCATCTGGGCCGGTTCGATATGTTCAACGCCCCTCAGTGGATCTGGCTGGGCCTGTCGACCGAAATACCGCCGATGATGGATTATGAACCCCTGCTGCCATGGCTTTGCCCTGTCCTTCTGGGCATAGCTACGGCAAAATTGATGACCCGCGCCGCGGCGTGGGACCGTCTGCGCGGCTGGCAACCCGGCGGAACCGCGCGTGCCCTGCTCTGGCCCGGCAGGCACAGCCTTGTGATCTATCTGGTCCACCAGCCCATATTGTTCGGTGCGGTTTACCTGTTCACCCGCTACCTGTAGCGCCGCTGCCGATTGCATTTCATGCCCCGGCCCTCTATCTGAAAGCAAAGTTTGGCACCCGAAAGGCCCGCCCGCATGAACTGGATTTCGAACTACGTCCGCCCGAAGATCAACTCGCTTTTCTCGCGCCGGGAAGTGCCGGAAAACCTTTGGACGAAATGCACCGAATGCGGCACCATGCTGTTCCACCGCGAACTGGCCGACAATCTGAATGTCTGCTCCAACTGCGATCACCACATGGCGATCAGCCCGCGTGACCGGTTCAAGGCGCTGTTCGACGCCGGTATTTTCACCGAGGTGAAGGTGCCCGAACCGGTGGTGGACCCGCTCCACTTCAAGGACCAGAAGAAATACCCCGACCGCCTGAAAGCCGCGCAAAAAGCGACGAATGAGAAAGAGGCGATGCTGGTGGCCGAGGGTGAGATGGGCCGCACCCCGATCGTCGCCGTGGCGCAGGATTTCAGCTTCATGGCCGGGTCCATGGGCATGTATGTGGGCAATGCCATTCTCGCGGCGGCGGAGCGCGCGGTGAAGTTGAAACGCCCGCTGGTGCTGTTCTCCGCCGCTGGCGGGGCCCGGATGCAGGAGGGAATCCTGTCCCTGATGCAGATGCCGCGCACCACCGTCGCGGTGCAGATGCTACGCGAGGCGAGGCTGCCCTACATCGTCGTGCTGACCCACCCGACCACGGGCGGCGTCACCGCCTCCTATGCCATGCTGGGCGATGTGCATATTTCCGAACCCAACGCGCTGATCTGCTTTGCCGGGCCGCGCGTGATCGAACAGACCATCCGCGAGAAGCTGCCCGAAGGCTTCCAGCGCGCTGAATACCTGCTGGATCACGGCATGCTGGACCGGGTGACGCATCGCAAGCAGATGCGCGACGAGTTGATCACCATCCTGCGCATGCTCACCGGCCAGTCTCCCGCCGTAAAGGGCGACCTGCCCGCCCCGGCCGCCGTGCCCGAACCCGTCCCCGCCCCGCCAGCCCCCGCCGCAGGCTGATCTTGACCATCGGCTCCGACGCGATCCTTGACCGGATGATGACCCTGCACCCCAAGGTCATCGACCTGACGCTAGACCGCATGCACCGCCTGCTGGCGGCGCTTGGCAACCCAGAGCGCAACCTGCCCCCCGTGATCCACCTCGCTGGCACCAACGGCAAGGGCAGCACGCAAGCGATGATCCGCGCCGGGCTGGAGGCATCGGGGGCGAGCGTTCACGCCTATACCTCGCCGCATCTGGCACGCTTTCATGAACGCATCCGCCTTGCGGGCGAACTGATCAGCGAACCGGCCCTCACGGCGCTGCTGGATGAATGTGTGCAGGCCAATGGGCCGGACTCCATCACCTTTTTCGAGATTACCACCGCCGCCGCCCTGCTGGCCTTTGCCCGCACCCCCGCTGAATTCACCTTGCTGGAGGTGGGCCTTGGCGGGCGGCTGGATGCGACAAATGTGATCGACAAACCGGCGCTGACCATCATCACCCCGGTCAGCATCGACCATCAGCAATATCTGGGTGAAACCCTGCCAGAAATCGCAGGCGAAAAGGCTGGCATCATCAAGCGCGGCATCCCGGTGATCGTCGGCCCGCAAAGCCCTGAGGGCCTGACGGTGATCGAGGCGCGTGCCGCCCGGATGGGCGCATCTGTCCTCGCCTATGGTCAGCACTGGCATGTGGCCGAAGACCGGGGCCGCCTGATCTTTCAAGATGAGACCGGCCTCTTGGACCTGCCGCTGCCCAACCTGCCCGGCCCGCACCAGATCCAGAACGCCGGGGCCGCCATCGCCGCCCTGCGCGCCCTTGGCCGGAACGAAGCGGCCTGTGAGGCCGCCGTCACCCGCGCCCAATGGCCCGCCCGCATGCAGCGCCTGAGGCATGGCCCGCTGGTGCAAATGGCCCCGTTGGCCGAACTCTGGCTCGACGGCGGCCACAACCCCGCGGGGGGTGCTGCGATCGCCGCCACCCTCGCCCGCATGCCCAAACGCCCGACATTCCTGATCTGCGGCATGCTGAACACCAAGGACGTGACCGGTTACATGCGCCCGCTGGCCGCGCATGCGCTGCAGCTCCACGCCGTGTCGATCCCCGGCGAGAAAAACACCCTGCCCGCCGAAGCCACCCGCGATGCCGCGCAGGCGGCAGGCCTGCCCGCCGAAGCATCAGCTTCCGTCGCCGACGCTCTGTCAGCCATCATCGCGACGGAACCTGCCGCCCGCGTGCTGATCTGCGGCTCGCTCTATCTGGCCGGGGCGATTCTGCGCGAGAACGGCTAAGCCTGTTCCGGCACGCCATAGCGCGCCATGAACATCTTGACCGCACCGCGCACCGAGCGCTGCACGCGTTCGTCATTCACTTGATGATCCATCCGGAACACCAGCTTTTCCGTCAAGGACGCCTTGCACAGCTGGATGAACTGTTCGGCCGCCAGATCCAGATCGTCGATCTGCAACGCGCCCGCCTGCACCAGCAGGTGCAGATGGTGCACCAGCCGGTCCTGCACCAGCCCCGGCCCGTTGCGGTAGAAATCGCGCGCCAGTTCGGGGAAGCGCGCGCCCTCACCGCTGATCAGGCGAAAGGCATTCTGCCCGAAATCCGACATCATGAACCCTGCGATCCGCTGTCCCGCCAGCATCAGCATCGCCTCGACCGTCATCGAATGGTCGATCTCCGCCTCGACCTCCTGGGTCTGGCGCAGACATTCCTGCGCGCAGATTTCCCGGAACAACAACTGCTTGTCGGGGAAATAGGCGTAAAGCGTCGCCTTGCTTACCCCGGCCTCCCGCGCAATGTCATCGACAGAAGCGCCGTCAAACCCGTCGCGCAGAAAGACCGTTCGGGCGCCTGCCAGCACCTGATCAAACTTGCGCCCCCGGCGCACCCCCTGTTCTGCGACCTGCATCATGTCTTCCCCGTTTTTCCGACCATAGGTCAGGAGCGGGCGGCACTGCAAGGCGCCCATCGGGTCAGGTCACTTGCAGACCGCGCCGGTGGTCTGCGGTGCAGTTTCGCAACCCTTGCTCGACCCGGTGGTCTGGTCACCCTGCGGCCAGGTCAGGTTGGGAAGATCAATAACCACACCCACAGCAAAAGCAGGTATGGCCGACAGCGAAAGAGCGAGGGCAAGAAACATGGAACGCATCGGAGACTCCCAAAAGTGAACTTCATGGTTCACTTTTAATGAACCTATCAGTTCCATAAATCAAGACAAAAATGAACTCAATAGTTCATTTTTTGCGGTTGCTTTCGCCGCAGGCAAGGATACTTTAGAATGATTCCAGAAAGTGATCCGCCATGCTCTCCGCCCTCACCAACCGCCGCCGCTTCTCGGATCTGTCCGAACAAGAGGTGCTCGCCCTCGCGATTTCATCCGAAGAGGATGACGCCCGCATCTACCGCAGCTATGCCGAACGCCTGCGCGAAGCCTACGGCGCCACGGCAAAGGTCTTTGACGGCATGGCGGCAGAGGAAGACGACCACCGCCGCCGCCTGATCGACCTGCACCGCCAGCGCTTTGGCGAGGTGATCCCCCTGCTGCGCCGCGAACACGTTGCGGGCTTTTACGCAAGGCGTCCGGTCTGGCTGGTGGAGAACCTGTCGCTCGACACCATCCGCGCCGAGGCAGAGGCGATGGAAAAGCAGGCCGAGGCCTTCTATCTGCGCGCGGCACAGGCGACATCCGACGCCGGAACCCGCAAACTGCTGGGCGATCTGGCGGCAGCCGAGGCGGGACACAAGACCCGCGCCGGAACCCTGATCGCCGAACATGTTGATCCTGACTCCGAGGATCAGGAAAACCGCGCCGCCAAACGCCAATTCATCCTGACCTGGGTGCAGCCGGGGCTGGCCGGGCTGATGGATGGTTCGGTCTCCACCCTCGCCCCGATCTTTGCCACCGCCTTTGCCACGCAGGACACCTGGACCACGTTCCTTGTCGGCTCTGCCGCCAGCGTCGGCGCAGGCATCTCGATGGGATTCACCGAGGCCGCGCATGATGACGGCGTGCTGTCCGGCCGTGGCAGCCCATGGAAGCGCGGCGTGGCCTCGGGCGTAATGACAACGGTCGGCGGGATGGGCCATGCCCTGCCCTATCTGATCCCCGATTTCTGGACCGCCACAAGCGTCGCAATGGTGGTGGTCTTTGTCGAGCTCTGGGCGATCGCCTGGATCCAGAACAGGTTCATGGACACCCCGTTCCTGCGCGCGGCGATGCAGGTGGTTCTGGGCGGGGCGCTGGTGTTTGCGGCGGGCGTGCTGATCGGCGGGGGCTGACCGGCAAGGCGAAGCGCGCGGGGCTGGCGTCGCAGGGGGGCGCTGCCCCCCTCACCCCCCCGGAGTATTTTTGCCAAGATGAAGCTCAGGCGCCGAGATGGGTTTCGCCCCTTGCGGCGGCGAGGTCCATCTGGTGCTGGCGTTCGCGGAAGCGGGCGCGGTCTGCGGGGGAATATTCATCGGCGCAGGCGGCGCAGCAGACGCCTTTTTCATAGGCCGGGTGGGTGCGACCTTCGGGCGTGACCGGGCGGCGGCAGGCACCGCAGCTTTCGTTTTGCCCCGGGACAAGGCCGTGGCCGACCGAGACGCGAGCATCGAAGACGTAGCATTCGCCCTGCCACAGGCTTTGGTCGGCGGGCACCTCTTCGAGGTATTTCAGGATGCCGCCCTTGAGGTGGAACACATCCTCCACCCCCTGCGAGAGCAGGTAGTTGGTGGATTTCTCGCAGCGGATGCCGCCTGTGCAGAACATCGCGATGCGCTTGTTGTGAAAGCGGTCGCGGTTTTCCGCCCACCACTGCGGAAACTCGCGGAAGCTGCGGGTTGCAGGGTCGACCGCGCCCTCGAAGGTGCCAATGGCGACCTCGTAATCGTTGCGGGTGTCGATCACCGCCACGTCGGACTGGCGGATCAGGTCGTTCCAGTCGGCCGCAGTGACGTAATGGCCGACGCGCGCCTTCGGATCGACATCCGGCACGCCCATCGTCACGATTTCACGTTTCAGACGCACCTTCATCCGGCCAAAGGGCATGCTGGCCGCAAGGCTTTCCTTCCATTCCAGATCAGCGCAGCCGGGCAAGGCGCGGATATGGGCAAGCACCGCATCTATGCCTTCACGCGGGCCGGCGATGGTGCCGTTGATCCCCTCCTGCGCCAGCAGGAGCGAGCCGCGGACCCCTTGGGCCGCGCAGAGTGTGGCCAGCTGGCCGCGCAGGGCGGCCGGGTCAGGAAAGCGGGTGAAATGGTAGAGCGCGGCAATGGTCAGCATGGGTGCGGCATAAGTCAAGCCTTGCGCCGGTTCAAGCGGCAGGATGCCGCTGTGCAGGCGGTTGACAGGCGGCAGCCAATCCCTACCACTGGGGTCAACAGCCAGCCGGAGGCCCCATGCGCCCTGCAACCGACGCCGTGATCGTGATCGACATGCAGAATGATTTCTGCCCCGGTGGAGCGCTGGCCGTGGCCGGAGGCGATGCGATTGTGCCCGGGATCAATGCGTTGATGACCGGGTTTGCGGCGGTGGTGCTGACCCAGGACTGGCACCCGGCCGATCATGCGTCCTTTGCCGCCAACCACGCGCAGGCGGCCCCGTTCAGCGAGGTGCAAATGCCCTATGGCCCGCAGGTGCTGTGGCCGACCCATTGCGTGCAGGGCAGCACGGGCGCGGCCTTCCACCCCGGGCTGGAGACGGACCGCGCCGATCTGATCCTGCGCAAGGGTTTCCGCCCCGCTATCGACAGCTATTCGGCGTTTTTCGAGAATGACCGACGCACTCAGACCGGGCTGGACGGCTATCTGCGCGAAAGGGGCTTGTCGCATGTGGTGCTGGCGGGGCTGGCCACCGACTATTGCGTGGCCTATTCGGCGCTGGATGCTGCCCGGCTTGGCTATGCGGTGACGGTGCGCATGGACCTTTGCCGTGCGATCGACATGGAGGGCAGCCTTGCCGCCATGCAGGTCCGGATGACCGGAGCCGGCATCCGGCTGGAAGGCTGAAAAGCGCCAAGGCAACTGGACAGCACCCCGCGCAGTTGATTTAACGGCTCAAACGCCGCGCAGGAGCCGCCCAATGGTCGACATCGCAACCCGGGTCTACAACCACAAATGGAAGGTTGACACCATCGTCCGGTCGCTGCTGGATACCGACTTCTACAAACTCCTGATGTGCCAGTCGGTGTTCCGCAATAAACCCGATACCACCGTCACCTTCAGCCTGATCAACCGCACCAAGAGCATCCGTCTGGCCGAACTGATCGACGAAGGCGAGTTGCGTGAACAGCTGGACCATATCCGCACCCTGCGCCTGTCGCGGGGCGAAAGCACCTTTCTGCGCGGCAACACGTTTTACGGCAAACGCCAGATGTTCCGCCCCGATTTCATGGAATGGTTCGAAGGGCTGCAACTGCCGCCCTATCATCTGGAAAAGCACGATGGCCAGTACGAGCTGACCTTCGAGGGCAAATGGCCCGAGGTGATGATGTGGGAAATCCCGGCGCTGGCCGTACTGATGGAGCTGCGCTCGCGCGCAGTGCTGCGCACTATGGGGCGGTTCGAGCTGCAGGTGCTCTATGCCCGCGCCATGACCAAGCTATGGGAAAAGATCGAGACGCTGCGACAGATCGACGGGCTGAAGCTGGCCGATTTCGGCACCCGCCGCCGCCATTCCTTTTTGTGGCAGGACTGGGCGGTGCAGGCCCTGATCGAGGGGATGGAGGGCAAGTTCATCGGCACCTCCAACTGCCTGATCGCCATGCGCCGCGAGGTGGAGGCGATCGGCACCAATGCGCATGAACTGCCGATGGTCTATTCGGCACTGGCCAATTCCGATGCCGAACTGGCGCAGGCCCCCTATCAGGTGCTGGCCGATTGGCATGAAGAGCATGACGGCAACCTGCGCATCATGCTGCCCGACACTTACGGCACCGAAGGGTTTCTTGCCCGCGCGCCGGAATGGCTGGCGAAATGGACCGGCATCCGCATCGATTCCGGCGATCCGGCGACAGGGGCAGAAACCGCTATCCGCTGGTGGCAGGCGCGCGGCGAAGACCCGCGCGAAAAGCTGGTGATCTTTTCTGACGGGCTGGATGTCGACAAGATTGCCGAACTGCACGCCCAGTTCGCGGGCCGGGTCAAGGTATCCTTTGGCTGGGGCACCATGCTGACCAACGACTTCCGTGGTTTGGCCCCGAATGACGGGCTGGCCCCGTTCAGCGTGGTCTGCAAAGCGAATTCGGCCAATGGCAGGCCCACGGTCAAACTCTCGGACAACCCGAACAAGGCGATGGGCCCGGCCGATGAGATCGCGCGCTACAAGCGTGTGTTCAATGTCGGCGAACAGGCCGCGATGGACGTGGTGGTCTGACAGCGACCCAAGCCCCTACCCCAGACAGCGCCGCGCAAGCATCACCGCTCGCGCGATATGGCTGGCATGCACCGGATGGCCCGGCGGCAGCCGGGGCGCGGCCCAGCCAACCGAGGCCAGCGTGCGCGCCAGCGTGAAGGCATCGACTTGCGCCGGACCGGTGAGGCCATAGCCTTCGCACAGCGCTGCGCGCAGGTCGGAATAACCCGGCTCGTACAGATCTTGCGACAGCACCGTGCCCAGATCATACAGCCGGTAGCCAAAGCCGGAATCGTCAAAGTCGATGAGCGACGGTGCGCCGCGGTCCAGCAGAATATTCTCACGCAGCACATCGGCATGAATCAGGCCCGTGGCCCCTCTTTGCTCCGCAAGCTGCGCCGAAAGCCACGCCCGCGCCTCTATCAGCAGCCCAGCCTCTAAGGCACTCAACGCCGGATGTTCCCAGAACCGGCCCCAGAACGGGGCCTCGCCCACCAGCCCGTCGCGGTCCCAGCGGGGCCGTGTGAACCAGCCCGGAAGGACCAGCGCATCCGTCGCCGCATGCACCCGCGCCAGCAGCTGCCCAAGGGCATGATGCAGCAAAGCCTGCGCATCCGCAGGCCGCGCAAACGGCACCCCGGCCTCGCCCAGCGGCTCCCCCGCGACCCATTCCACGACCGAGGCCATCCGCCCGCCCGCCAGCTCCGCCAGCAAGCCGCCCTCTGGCAACGGCACCGCCGCAGGCACCGGCAGACCCGCCCGCGCAAGCTCCGCACACCACCACAGCTCCGACCGGATCGCGTCCGCCAACTGATAGCCGCGCCGGTGCAGCCGCAAAGCCGCCCGCCGGCCCGCCAGCGCAACCTCATACACCTCGTTCTCGCGCAGACGCAGCGGGCGCACCACACGCCCGCCCCACAGGCCCGCCGCTTCCTCGGCCTCACTCATGCCCCATCCAGCGCGGCCTGCAGCGCATCGGCGAGCAGGTCCGCCTCCGCCCGGCCAAACACCATAGGCGGGCGGATCTTCAGGGTCGCCCCGCCCTTGCCGATCCGGTTCAGCAAAAAGCCGCGCGCTACCATATCCTCCACCAGATCGGCGGCAAAGTCGCCTGCCCCCGCGCCCCCGAACTCCAGCCCGAAAAACATCCCCACCCCACGCACATTGACGATCCGGCCATGGCGCAGGGCCGCCATCCGCTCCAGCAGATAGGCCGACGTGGCAGCCCCCCGCACCTGCAACCCCTCGTCCTCGATCACATCCAGCGTGGCAAGGCAGGCCGCCGCCGACACCGGATTGCCGCCAAAGGTGTTGAAATAGCCGAACGCCTCACGAAAAGCCGCCATCACATCGGGCCGCGCCAGACAGGCCGCCACCGGATGCCCGTTCGCCATCGGCTTGCCCACCGTCACCACATCGGGCGCAAAGCCCAACCAGTCATGCCCCCAGAAATGGCTGCCCACCCGGCCGAAGCCCGGCTGCACCTCATCACACAGGATCAGCCCGCCAGCAGCCCGCACCACCGCCACGGTCGGGTCCAGAAACCCCGGCCCCACCGCCGGCAGCCCCTCATTGGCAAACACCGGACACAGCATCAGCCCCGAAAACCCGAACCCCGCCGCCTCCAGCTCGGCAATCGCCGCCGCCACATGCGCCGCAAACGCCGCAGGCTGCGCCGCCGCACTGCCGCCCAAGGGCTCCAGCGTCTCAGGTGAGGGCACCAGCCGCACATGCGGCGCGCGCCCACCAATCGGGGGGCGACGGGTGGAAAGCTGGCTGACCGCCGCCGTATTGCCATGATAGGTGTTGTCGGTCGCAATGATGCCCGTGCGCCCGGTCACCGCCTGCGCCATGCGCAAGGCCAGATCATTCGCCTCTGACCCGGTGCAGACCATGATCGCCTGAGACAGCCCATGTCCCAGCGTGGCCGTCAGCCGCTCGATATATTCCAGCACCAGATTATGGTGATAGCGGGTATGGGTGTTCAGCACCGCCGCCTGAGCCGCGATTGCCGCCACCACGCGCGGATGGCAATGCCCGACATGGGCCACGTTGTTGTAGCAATCCAGATAGCGCTTGCCATCCGCATCCCACAGCCACACCCCCTGCCCACGCACGATATGCACCGGGCGGCGATAGAATGTCGGCACATTCGGCCCCATCAGCCGCGCCCGCCGCTGCTCCATCGTCTCGGGCATTGTCTCAGCCACCCTCGCCCTCCACCCGACCGCGCCCGGCCTTCACATCGCCGCGCACCGCCTTGGCCTTCAGCCGCCGCAGGGTGCTGCCATAGGTCGGCTTGGTCGCCACCCGCCGCTTCGGCGCCACCAGCGCCGCCCTGATCAACTCCGCCAGCCTCTCGCGGGCCAGTTCGCGGTTGCGGAGCTGGCTGCGCGTCTCCTCTGCCCGGATCAGAATGGCCCCGTCCAGCGTCCAGCGCCGCCCGGCCAGCTTTTTTAGCCGCGCCTTGACAGGCCCCGACAGATGGGGCGACCGCTCTGCTTCGAACCGCAGCTCCACCGCCGTTTCAACCTTGTTGACATTCTGCCCGCCCGGCCCTTGCGAGCGGGTGAAATTCTCGCTCAGCTCCCAATCGGCCAGCGACACTGTGTCTGTGATCCGCAACATGCCCGCACCATAGCAAAGGCCAGCCCCAACGAAAGCCCTGCCCCTTCATCTGTTCTTAAATATTCCCGCGCGGCGCGCACACCCGAGGCGGCGCGCAGGCGCCAACGAGACAAAAAAGCTTGCGCGCCTTGCGCGCTCAATTTGACAACCGCCGAAACGCGCGCAACAGCCAAAAAACGAGAAAGGATCGCCGGTGTGCGGCGACCCTTTCCGAGTTCAAGGAGATGGGCCAGTTAGGTAACCTGTCCCAATCAGAGGTTCGTTGACTAAGGGGTTGCCCCTAGAAAACACCCCCCATGACTGTCCCGACACGTATCTCCAATATCACTCTAGACACTGGATCACCTCCTTTCAAATGTGTTGCCGATAGGGGTAGCGTGACACAGATTTTGTGCCTGTCAAACCCTTTTACGCAATCGGTGCGCTCAATTTTCTGACAAGCAGGCGGAATGGCAAAAGTGCCACCAAAGCAAGCACAAGTTTGACACACCAGTCCGCCACCGCCAGAGACACCCACAACGGCACCTCCGGGCCAAGGCCAAGCAGCGGCAGAACCTCATTGGCCCAGGCCACATCATTGCCGGGTTCCAGCCCAGCCAGCGTGGTCGAGAACGCAATCGAAAAGAACAGCGCCGTATCGACAGATGACCCGATCAGCGTCGAGACCAGCGGCGCGCGCCACCACGCTCCGACACGAAAGCGGTCGAATACCGCCACATCCAGCAATTGCGCGCTCAGGAACGCAACGCCGGAGGCGATAGCGATGCGCAAGGTCACCAGCGGGCCGAACTCGCCCATGATCTGGGTGCCGATCAGCGAACAGGCAACCCCGACCGCAAAGCCGGTGAACACCACGCGCCGTGCCGCCTGCGCGCCATACAGACGGTTGGTCAGATCGGTTATCAGAAAAGCGATGGGATAGGTAAAGGCACCCCAGGTCAGCCATTGGCCGAACAGAAACTGCACAAGGATATTCGAGGCCACGACAGTCGCGGCCATGGCAACAATGCCAGGCAGAAGTTTTTGCATCATGTGATCCGTTTTTTATGCAAGGTCGCGGAGACTTGCCCCCCGGTGGATTGGGGACGCGCTGCCGTAATGCAGCCATGGCCGCGTGTCAATCGTTCAGCCGGTATTCCACGATGTCGGTGCGCAGCAGCGACAGGAAATTATCATCCGAGATCATCGTCAGCCGGATCGCTCCTGTGCGGTCGCGCCAGACCGACAACCCCTCCAAGTTGCCATGCTGGCCGGTCGGGGTCTGAAGCTCCAGCCTTCGGTTGGTCAGCCCTTTGGGCCGCACCACGAATGACCGTACCCGGCTGGCAAAGCCAGCAATGCCGTGAAACGACCGCTCCAGCACATAAAGCCGCCCGTCCGGCCCGAAATCCGCCGAAACCGGCAGGAACCCTCCCTCGCGCGGCAGGTCAAAAGGCTGGGTCCAGACGCCGTTGGCAAAGCGCCAGACCGGAAAGTTCCGACCGCCGGAGTTCGCCTTCTGGCCGGTCAGCAGGCGGATGGGCTTGGAAAAGGTCACCTCTTCGGGAATGGTGTAGAGCACGCCATCGCTGTCAATCGCCAGCGATTCCAGCGATGCGTTGCGGGGAAAGGCCCGGAATTCTCGCGGTGTCGGCAGATTCTCTGCCACTCCGTGAATGTCACGGTAGCGCAGAACACGTGCGGCTCCCTCGAACGAGATATAGGTGGTGCCATCCGGTGCCACCGCAATGCCCTCACTGTCATTCCGGTTTTCGGCAATTGGCTTGTCGGTATCCGACTTCAGTGGTGTGACCGGCCCCGACTCCACTGCAACAATGGTATCATCCGCGCCCCGACGCAGCCGCCCCTGCGCAAAGGCACCGCGATCATTCAGTGCAATGAACGTCTTGCCATCCGCCGACAGATCAATCGCAGAAAACCCGCCAAAGCGCGCATCCGCCATGGTCCAGCGAAAAGCCCCGAGAAATCCCGGCGGCGGGTTGGGTTCAGCGCTTCCTTGCAGCCCGAGGGCAACCACCAGCGCCGCCGCGATTACCGCGAGGCGAGAACGTCTTGGCATTGCTTGGGCAGATCCGCCATGGTGAACTGGCGCGGATGGCGCGCGCGGGGGGTGTCGGGATCGACAGGTTTTTTTGTCGTGCTTTTGGGCGGATTGAGGTAATCGGTGACCCACCACATCAGCGTCTCATCACAGCCGTTGCCGCCCTTGGACAGTTCGGCCACGGTCGGGGTCTGGGTCTGGCACAGCCGCGCGCCTTTGGGGCATTTCAGCCGAACATGGAAATGTGTGTCATGGCCCGCAACAGGGCGGATTTTCTGCAGCCATTTGGTATCTGCACTGGTCGCGGTCCTGCACATCTCGATCTTGACCGAGGCGGCCACGAAAATCCGGTCCACCCGGTCATCCAGCGCCGCCGCCCGCATCACCGCATGATGCCGCGCCGTCCAGTTCCGGGTTACCGATTTCTGATCGGCCGAGCGCACCGGGATTGACGATATGCTCTCGCGCTCCTTGCGCGAAAGGTTCAGCCGGTCGGGCGGCAATTGCCAGATGTCGGCATCCAGCCCGATCTGGTGGCTGGCGTGACCGCTGGTCATCGGGCCGCCACGCGGCTGGCTGATATCACCAATATAGAGCCCGGCCCAGCCGATCTGCTGCGCCGCCCGGCTCAGATCGACCAGAAAGCTGATCATCTCGGGGTGGCCGAAATTCCGCCCGCGCGACAAGCGCATCGCCTGCCAGCTTGGCCCGCTTTCCGGCAATGCCACAAGCCCCGCCGCACAACCCTTGGCGTAGGACCCCACCGGCATCGGTTTTTGCTGACTGGGGGTCGCATGTGCACCGAACAACTGGTTCGCCAGCTGTTGCGCCTGCGCCATGCCGGGAAAGATGGCAGGCAAACACAGAACTGCGGCCAAGGACAAGGCTCGGATCATGCGGTTTCTCCATCCGGTTTCACCCAGATTAGCAGGAACAACCCGATCAGGAACAGCACGATCAGCGGGGTCACGCCAAGTTGTTGACTGCCCGTCATATCCGTCACCACCCCGATCGACAGGGGTGCGATGAAGGATGTGGCCTTTCCGGCCAGCGCATAAAGGCCGAACGCCTCGGTCATATGCCCCGGCTGCGCCTGCCGCACCATCATCGTGCGGCTGCACGATTGCAGCGATCCGCCGCCCGCCCCGATCAGCGCGCCAAGGATATAGAACCCCACATCGGGCAGGATGCTGTCCGGCCCGACAGATACGCCGAACACGGAGTCACGGCTGACAAACACCACCGCAATGGCCACCGCCGTCAGCAGCATCACATTCAGGATGATCACAGGCTTCGGCCCGAACCGGCTGTCCAGCTTGCCGCCCGCCCAGGCGAAAATCGCCCCGGTCAGCGCCGCGATGATGCCGAAGATCCCCACATTGGTCACCGACCACCCCAGGACCCCCGCCGCATAGATGCCGCCAAACACATACATCCCGTTCAGCGCATCGCGGTAGAACATCGACGACCCCAGATATGCAAACAGGCTGCGCTGCTGCGGCAGCCGTGCCAGCGTCGATTTCAGTTCTGGCCAGGCTGCCCGCACCGCGCGACCGATCGGCATCGCATCAGGTTTGCGCGGCTCCTTCACCCACAGGAAAAACGGGATCATGAACACCGCATACCAGATCGCGGTCAGCGGCCCCACCGATCGGGTGCCCTCGCGCGCTTCCGGGTCCAGACCGAAAATCGGCGAAATCCCGAGCAAGGTCCGCCCCGAACTGCCCTCGGCCAAAAGCAACAGCATGATGATCAACGCGCAGATCCCGCCCAGATAGCCGAAGGCCCAGCCATTTCCGGAAACCCGACCCAAATCGGCGCGCGGGCACAGATCGGGCAGCATGGCATTGGTAAAGGTGGTGGCAAACTCCATACCGATCAGACCGATGCAGAAGAACAGCATCACAAACCAGACGTTGAACTCATCCGGTGCCGAAAACCACAGCATCCATGCGCCCAGCACATAAAGCGCGGAAAACAGCCAGATGAACACCATCCGCCCGCCCGACTTGTCGGCCACAGCCCCCAGCAGAGGCGAGAGCACCGCAATCACCAGCCCTGCCGACCCGATGCCATAGCCCCAGATCGCCTGCGCCGCCGTGCCATCGCCAACAACGGAAACCACATAAGGCCCAAAAATGAACGTCAGCAACAGGGTGTTGTAGGGCTGGCTGGCCCAGTCAAAGAAATACCAGCCCCAGATCCGTTTGCTTGCAGGTGTCATCCCCGGTCCCCCGTTGGCCGCTCCGGGCCGTTTTCGGGATCAAGCCCGAAAAGGATGACGTGCGCAAGACGCCCTACTGCATCGGCGGCCAGGGTCGCTGAGTATCCGCCGCGATCCACGCGGTCACCCAATCGGGCAGCGGTGGGCTCTCCGGTGACAGCCCGAATGCCCGCGCCATATCGGCCGGCGGCACAATCCCGGCCTTGCCCCGCTCCCCCGCGCCGGTCACCGCCGAGCGGATCAGGATATGCGAGGTACATTCGCCCCCCCGCCACATCGACTGCTCGATATACAAAAACCGCGCGTCCCAGCCGATGATCCGCGTCCGCATCTCCAGCCGGTGGAACATCTTGACCCGCTTGCGATAGCGCGTGGTGTTGCCGGCCACCGCCAACCCCCAGCCGCGCGCCTTCAGCACCTTGTGCAGCCCCATCCTCTGCCCCAAGGGAATCCGCCCCAGATCATACAGCGTCAGCGTGCGGCCGTTGTTCAGCTCCATCCACGGGTCAATGTCCCAGGGCCAACAGACGTGATGGCTGATATGGGTGTCAAACAACCCCAGCTTGGGCGCATTGCGGAATTTGAACACTTCCTTGAACATTCGGGCATAGGGATACATGCGCAGCCACTCCGGTTTGACCGCCCTCCCCTGCCGCGCCCTTCCCCGAACGTCAAGCCAGACGCGGCGGAAGGCGGTTGCCCTTTGGGGGGCCGGTTGATACCACTGCCACAACCCGTTGTGCCACCCTGCGGCATCACCACATCCTTGGCTTCTGGAGGCCCCGAATGACCTCGGTTCTGCAAATCCTGCTCTTGATTATCAGCATCCTGCAATGGATCATCATCGCCCATATCATCATGAGCTGGCTGATCAATTTCCAGGTGCTCAACCTGCGCCAACCGCTTGTGGCCCAGATTTGGGATGGCCTCAACCGTCTGGTAGAGCCGGTGTATTCCCGCGTCCGCTCGGTCCTGCCCAATATGGGCGGGCTTGATCTGGCGCCGCTGGTTGTGCTGATTGCAATCTATGCGCTGCGGATCGTGCTGATCAACAACGCCCATCTGTTCCTCTGAAGGCCAGATGCACGACCCCCACCAGCTTTTGCAGCAGATCTTCGGCTTTCCCGGCTTCCGCCCGGGACAGGAAGAGATTGTGCAGGCCGTGCTGGCGGGCCGAAACACCCTGGCCATCATGCCCACGGGGGGCGGCAAATCGCTGTGTTTCCAGCTCCCTGCGCTGTGCCGCGATGGCGTCACCGTCGTGATCTCGCCGCTGATCGCGCTGATGCGCGATCAGGTCCGCGCGCTGAAAGCGGCGGGGGTGGAGGCGGGGGCGCTGACCTCGGGCAACACCGATCAGGAAACCGAGGATGTGTTTGCCGCCATCGACGATGGCCGGTTGAAACTGCTTTACATGGCCCCCGAGCGCCTCGCCTCCGGTGGCGCCATGGGGCTGCTGCGCCGCGCCAATGTCACCATGATCGCGGTGGATGAGGCACATTGCGTGTCGCAATGGGGCCACGACTTCCGCCCCGATTACCTGCGCATCGGGGAATTGCGTCGCGCGCTGAACGTGCCCCTTGCGGCCTTCACCGCCACCGCGGATGAGGAAACCCGCGCCGAGATCGTTACCCGCCTGTTCGATGGCATAGCCCCCGAAACCTTCCTCCGTGGCTTTGACCGCCCGAACATCCACCTCGCCTTTGCAGTCAAGGACAAGCCCCGCGACCAGATCTTGCGCTTTGCTGCCGCCCGCAAAACCCAGTCCGGCATCGTCTACACCGCCTCGCGCGCCCGGACCGAAGTTCTGGCGCAGGCGTTGCGCGAGGCCGGTCATTCCGCCTGCCACTACCACGGCGGGATGGAGGCGGAGGAGCGCCGCCGTGTGGAGATCCGCTTTCAGCAAGAGGACGGGCTGATCGTCGTCGCAACCATCGCCTTTGGCATGGGCATCGACAAGCCCGATATCCGCTGGGTCGCCCATGCCGACCTGCCCAAGAGCATTGAAGGCTATTATCAGGAAATCGGCCGCGCCGGGCGCGATGGTGCCGCCGCCGAGACCCTCACCCTCTACGGCCCCGACGATATCCGCCTGCGCCGCACCCAGATCGACGAAGGCGCCGCCCCACCAGACCGCAAGGCCGCGGATCATGGCCGGCTCAACGCGCTGCTCGGTCTGGCCGAGGCGACCGCCTGCCGCCGTAAGGTGCTGCTGGGTTATTTCGGCGAGGCCTCCACCCCCTGCGGCAACTGCGACCTGTGCGACCGCCCAGTGGAGGTGTTCGACGCCACGGAATCCGTGCGCAAGGCGCTTTCCGCCATCCTGCGCACCGGCGAATGGTTCGGCGCGGGGCACCTCATCGACATATTGACCGGCAATGCGACCGCGAAGGTCCGCGAAAAGGGCCATGACCAGCTGCCCACCTTTGCCGTCGGCCGCGACCTGTCAAAACCCGCCTGGGGCGCGGTGTTCCGCCAGATGATGGGCCGCGACCTCGTGCGCCCCGACCCTGACCGCCATGGCGCCCTGCGGATGACCGACACCGCCCGCCCGATCCTGCGCGGTGAGGAAAGCATATCGCTGCGCCGCGATACCATCACCTCGGCCATCCCGCGCGTCGCCGTCAAGACCCTGGTCTCCGATGAAGACGCGCCTTTGCTATCCGCGCTGAAAGCCAAACGCCGTGCTTTGGCCGAGGCGCAGGGTGTGCCCGCCTATGTCGTCTTCCCCGACCGCACCCTGATCGAGATGGCCGAGCGCAGGCCCGCCACGCTCGACGACATGGCCGGGGTAACCGGGGTTGGCGCGAAAAAGCTGGAAAGCTATGGTGCGGCCTTCCTCGCCGTCATCAACGGAGCGGCCGACGCCTTGCACCCCGCCCGTCAGCGCCTTGCGGGTCGCCCTTCCGGCCCGATCTACGACCGTCTGGCCGAAGTACAGCTGTTACTATTGCGCGGGGAGGACGGCACCGGCAAGCCGCTCAGCCTGTCGCCGGCCATCCTGCGCCGCATCGCCGAGGCGCGGCCCTCCACCTTGTCGGACCTTGACCGCGTGGGCGATCTTGGCCCTGCCAAGATCGAACGCTTCGGCACCGCCTTTCTGGATGTCCTGCGCGACGCCTGACCCATGGGGGTGGACATTGCCAAGCCACACCATATCTTGTGGGGCAAGGAAAGGGCCTGCCATGCTGACCGTGATCTCCCCCGCCAAAAAGCTCAACGAGGTGCCACAGGCCCTGCCCGACGGCCACCCGATGACCGACCCGGAATTCGCGACAGAGGCGCTGGAACTGGCCACCCTCGCCCGTGACCTGTCGGTAGATCAGCTGCGCAAGCTCAGCCATATCTCCGAACCGCTCGCACGACTGAACCGCGACCGTTTTGCCGCCTTCAGCGCCAGCCCTGCGCCCGGCACGATTTATCCGGCAGTGCACTGCTTTGCCGGCGACACCTATGAGGGGCTGGACGTGCGCACGATGCCCGCCCCGGCGCTGACATGGGCCGCCGGGCACCTGCGTATCCTGTCGGGCCTTTATGGCCTGCTGCGCCCGTTTGACGCGATCCAGGCTTACCGGCTGGAGATGGGCAGCCGCCTCGCCAACCCGCGCGGGGCCGACCTTTACGCCTTCTGGGGCAAGCGCATTGCGCAATCGCTCAACACCCTCGCCGCCGAGCAGGATGCCAAAGCCCTGATCAACTGCGCCTCGGTCGAGTATTTCAGCGCAGTCGACCGGGCCACCCTGCGGGTGCCGGTCATCACCCCGGTCTTCCTCGAAGAGCGGGACGGGCAGGCGAAAACCGTCAGCTTCTGGGCCAAACGGGCGCGGGGGGCGATGGCGCGCCATATCTGCGAGCATCAGATCACCACCCCCGCCGATCTGCGCGGATTCAGCGCCGGTGGCTACCGCCACCAGCCCGACGCATCGACCGGCGGGCTGATGGTGTTTCAGAGGTGGCTGCGGAAATCTGAACAGCCGGGATAAGTGGATTTTCCGAGGAATGGCGGCATGATGCTGCAAGCGAGGAGAAGACCATGGCAAGACGACCGCGCCGGAACCACAGCCCGG
>JBKBKR010000009.1:0-164524 GCA_046296515.1 Paracoccaceae bacterium
GTAAAACGCTACCACTACGACAGCCACGACCAGTTGCGGACGCACCTCGCTGACTTCCTGGCGGCCTACAACTTCGCCCGACGGCTAAAGACGCTCAACGGCCTCACGCCTTACGAATACACCTGCAAAATCTGGACATCAGAGCCAGAACGATTCATCCTAAATCCGATCTACCAGATGCCGGGACTGAACAACCAGCCTGCGGTCGAAAAAGGGGGGCCTCGCGACCAGAGGGGCCGTCTGATCGGCCGAACCAAGGGCGGCATGAACACCAAGCTGCCTGCCGTCACCGATGCCGATGGCCGCCCGATCCGGTTCTTCATGACCGCAGGTCAGGTCAGCGATTACACGGGTGCGGCGGCCCTGCTGGGCAGTTTGCCAAAGGCGGAGTGGCTGCTGGCAGACCGGGGCTATGACGCCGACTGGTTCAGGGAAGCGTTGAAAGACTAAGGGGATAAAGCCCTGCATTCCTGGCCGGAAGTCGCGTGGCAAACCCATCAAGCACGACAAGCGCCGCTACAAACGCCGCAACAGGATCGAGATCATGTTCGGGCGTCTGAAGGATTGGCGCAGGATCGCCACCCGATACGACAGATGTGCGCGCTCGCTGGGGCATGCCGTCGCCGCCTTCTGTCCTCAAGACCGAACGCGACCCCGGCGTGACAAACGTTCGAAACTTGGCATCCCCGCACTGGCGGCGCTGGCTTGGCCCCGCACATCGCTGCCTTGTGCCGGTGACTTCGTTTGCCGAGCCGAAAAAGGGCGGCAATCAATGGTTCGGCCCTACAGAAACCGGAAAACCAATGTTCTTCGCAGGCATAGAGGTTCAAGGCTGGCAATCGTTGCGCAAGGTAAAGGATGGCCGAACGACGGACGACCTTTTTGCTTTCCTTACCTGCATGCCTAATGCCGAGGTGGGCGAAGTGCATCCCAAGGCCATGCCCGTCATTCTGACCGAGCCTGCCGAGTGGGACACATGGCTGTCCGCACCTTTTGAAATTGCCGCAAAGCTGCAACGCCCCTTGCCGGATGGCGCGCTACGCTTGCTGGATGAACCTATCTAATGTGAAGCAAGGGGGAGGGGAAATCACTGCCCCTGACCGGACAAGGACCGGGGCGGAATGTCCGCTTGGCATAAACCGCGACAAAAAAGCTTCACGGCTAGAAAAGCGGCGCATCTGGCTGACCATGGGGGTGTGGCAAACTTCGGGTCAACACGGCACGGGACCGGCGCGGGTAGTCCAAAGAACGCGCTAATACAGATTTTTCAGAGGGAGCCAGACTCCGGCTTGTTCCCGATCATTCCAAACCATACCAAAGCCAAGTGGGGGATATGGTGGGGGATGGAAAACGGAATTCACCGATTTTCCCGTATACAAACAAATGGTTAAAGGGTGGTTGGCGGACAGTGAGGGATTCGAACCCTCGAGACGGTTCCCCGCCTACACACTTTCCAGGCGTGCGCCTTCGACCACTCGGCCAACTGTCCTTGGTGGCCTCTTAATCGCGACTGGAACAAAGATGCAAGAGGGGAATTCCCGAAACATGCGGTGTTTGTGCTTTGGCGAGCATGGCGGCGGGCAGGGTCGGGGCGGCCTGGCGTTCGACGACCCGAATATCGCGGCACAGGCGTTCGGTGCCGCGCCGTTCCGCGTGGAAGGCGACGATATCGCCGACCTGCACGCTTACCATGGGGTTGCGCCATGCGGTCGGGCCGCTGGCAAGGCCGAGTTCCTTGGAATCTTCGCACCAGACAATGGCGCGAAACTCCTGGCGGGAATACCAGATCACCACTCCATGCATACTCATTGGGCCGTCTCCTTGTGCCGACACGCCCCCCCAAGCGTCCCCTTGGTCGAAATTTAGGGTGCTTGGCCGGTTCCAAACAGACCGTGTTCTGTGTCAGCCCTGACGCTGATCAGCATCAGGGCGCTCGGATATTGACGCTGCTTGGCATCGGATGATAAACGCCGCCTTCGCGCAACCGCACAGAACCGGCGCAGGCCTGAACAGGACGATGACAAAAAGCCCCCCTCCGAACCCCGCCGATCTGCGGATGATCCTAGGCGACAATCTGCGCAAGCTGTGCAGCGACACGCCTTCGATCAGCGCGTTGTGCCGAACGATCGGGGTCAACAGAACGCAGTTCAACCGCTATCTGACCGGAGCGGCTTTCCCGCGGCCTGACGTTTTGTTCCGCATCTGCCGCCATTTCGGGGTGGATGCGAACATTCTGCTGCGTCGCCTTTCTGAACCTGCGGCCACGCAGGCCTCCGGCGCGCTTGCCGCGGGTCGGTTGCGGATCGACACGCAGCGGCCCTTTGATCACTATCTGTTGCCCGATGGCATCTACCACTATTGGCGCAAGTCCTTCCGGCAGCCGGAGCGGGCCTATTGCGGCATGGCACTGATTTCCAGCGAAGCGGGCGAGAAGCTCTGGAAAGGCTATGACATCCACGATGTCGCCATCCGCAGCGGCACAAAACGCTACGCCCGGTCGACGCACTATGAGGGAAAGCTGATCCAGCAGTTCGACGGCTTTGCCCTGATGTCGAGCACACCGTACAATGACCAGATGAACGTGACCTATTTCGAATACGGTCTCGACGCCCAGCCCGATTACTACAGCGGCATCTCTTTTGTCACCCGCCGTCGCCTGTCCGAAGCGAACCGGCTGACGGCCATTGTGATGCAAAGACTGCCCGACTCCTGCAGCGCCCGGTTGGCGGCGGCCCGGACCTGCGGCACAGGGCCGATGGACGCGCTGCCGGCCCATATCCGGGCCGCGCTCGACCGGGTGCCGGACCGGCTTTGAAGCCCCCGGCCTACCCGCCAAAGGTCAGGGTGACGCGGCGGTTCTGGCGGCCCTTTTTCTCGACCTTGCTGATCTCCACCCGCCCAACCTCGCCGGTGCGGGCCACATGGGTGCCGCCACAGGGTTGCAGATCAATCTGATCCGCGCCCAGCCCGATGCGCACCAGCCGCACCCTGCCCTGCCCCATCGGCGGCATCACCGACATGGTCTTGACCAGCGCCGGGCTGGCCAGCAACGCCTCATCCGTGATCCAGTCATCACTGACGGGCAGATCACAGTCGACCAGTTCATTCAGCGCGGCGTTCAGCCGGTCCATGTCGGCGGGTGGCTCTGGCATGTCGAAATCCAGCCTTCCCCGCTCGGCGCCGATCTGGCCGCCGGTGACCGGCAGCGGGATCACCACCGACAACAGATGCAGGGCCGTATGCATCCGCATGTGACGGTGCCTGCGGCCCCAGTCTAGGCGCTGGGTCAGGACCGCGCCCACCGGGGGCATGGCCAGCGGCTCGGCAGGAACCAGCGCGATCTGGCCGCCTTCGACCTTGACCGCCGTTGCAATGGTCAGCCGCCCGCCGGACCATTCGACCCAGCCGTTGTCACCGGGTTGACCGCCGCCGGTCGGATAGAACACCGAACGGTCGATCAGGATACCGCCCTCGGGCGTGTGGCCTGTCACGACCGACCCGGCGTGCTGGGCATAGGCATCTTCGCGGAACAAAAGCTCGGTCACGGTCTAGTCTCCGCCTTTTCCGGAACCCGCATCGGGTTCGCCGATACCCTCGCCGGGGAACTGGTCGCGCTGCAACGGGCCTGTGGGCTTATCCTCACGCGGAGGCGGATTGGACCCGGAAGAGTCGGGCAAGGCTGGCATGCCCGCCGCCGCACCGGGGATCAGGCGCAACAGTTCGGCAATCTCGGCGGCATTGCGCACGGTCACATCCGATTGCGCAAAGGGGATCTCGATCCCCTCATCGGCGAAACGCTTGGCGATCTGGTGGTTGATCTCACTGCGCACCGACAGCGAGAAGTTCACGTCGCGCAGAATCACCCTTATCTCGAAGTCCATTGAATCCGCGCCGAACGCCATGAAGACCACCATCGGCGGCGGGTTCAGGATGGCCAGCGGCTGCGCCTCGGCAATTTCCTGCAGGATCCGCGTGACCTTGCGGGTATCTGACCCATAGGCCACACCCACAGGCACGATCAGCCGCCCCGACAGGTTGAAGCGCGTCCAGTTTGTGACCCGTCCGGCCACAAGATCGGTATTGGGCACGATCACATCGGTCCGGTCAAAGGTCTCGATCCGGGTGGAGCGCACCGAAATCGCTTTCACCTTGCCCTGAATCCCGCCCACCTCGATCCAGTCGCCCTCGCTCACCGGACGCTCGATCAAAAGGATGATGCCGGAGACGAAGTTCGACACGATATTCTGCAAGCCGAAACCGATACCGACCGACAGGGCCCCGGCCACGATCGCCAGCCCCGACAGGTCGATCCCGGCGGAATTGATCGCGATCAGCCCGGCCAGAAAGATCCCGACATAGCCGACGCCGGACACCAGCGCATTGCGCGCGCCCTGATCCAGCGTGGTGCGCGGCAGGATGGTGCCGCGCAGCGCGCCCTGAAACAGCCGGGTCACGGTGATGCCCAAGCCGAACAGAACAGCGAAAAACAGGAAGTTGGTCGGCGATATCCGGGTCTCGCCCAGCGTGAAGCCTTCGCGCATCCGCGTCCAAAGTTCTGTCAGATCCGCCGTCCGCGCGCCCCAGATCAGCGCAAAGACCGGCAAGGCCGCCAGAATCAGCGCAAAACCCACCAGCACCGGCACCAGCGCATTGCGCGCGCCATCCTCGTTGCGGGTGATCACCGCGTAGATATCGGTAAAGACCACCTGAACGATATAGACGAAACCCAGCAACCCCAGCGACGTTGCGGCGGGAAATACCATCGCCGTCGCGGCAGGGACATAGCCGATGGCCGCCAGAACCGGCGCGCCATAGCCGATCAGAACCGCCCCGCGCCCCAGCAGCGATACGATGCGGTTGCGAAAGCCGACCTCGTCATCGGCGCTGCTGTCAGCGGTCAGCGTCAGGCCGATCAGACGCCCGGCCCGCACCAGAATCAGCGCTGCAAGCAAGATCACCGGAAACGCCAGCACCCCGCGTTCTGCCTCGGTCAGGGCCGGATGGTCGATCAGCGCCAGACGCAGGACATTCACCGCAACCACAGCGCCGTAAAGCGACACAAGCAAGCGGCCTTCGGCGCGGTTTTCAAGGCTCAGGTGCAGCGGAAGGAAATCATGCTCGCGCGGGAACAACTGCACGCCCAGCCAGATGGCGCCGAACAGCAACAGGCCGGCGGTCGGCAGCATTTCCAGCAACACCGTCCCCGAGATCCCGAACATGCCGGTCAGGCCCAGCGCCTGCGACAGGGCAATCACGCCAAGAAACGGCACCACGATCTGCCCCAGGGACAGAACCAGCGTCGCAACCCGCACCCCGCGTGCCGACCAGCGCTTGTTGATCCGGGCAACAAGCTGTTCCACCAGCGTCCTGCCGCGCCAGATCAGGACAAGACTGAACAGCAGCAACAAAAGGATCGCCGGCAGGTTGTCGACCAGCGTTTCATGCGCTGCGGGCGTGGACCAGCGCTGCCGCGTCTCGCCCCAGATCCCGGTCACCGCCCCGGTGACCGCGCGGGCGGCCTCGGGCCAGTTGGCCGGGTTCAGCGGCGACGGGTACAGCCGCAACAGCTCATCCGCCTGCCGTTCGCGCAAGGTGCGGTCGATTTCCGCAATCAGCCCGTCCGCCCGGCGATACGCCTCCTCTGCCGCAATGCCCGGCGCTTGCAGCCGCGCAAGCTGTTCGGTCAGCTCGGTGCGCCGCGCGGCAATCCCGTCAGCCTCGGCCTGGCCCTCTTCGGGCGCGGCTCCAAGGGCTGCGATCTGCTGGCGCAGGGTGGCAATCCGTGAAGAATTGGTACTTTGCGCGACCAAAAGCGCCTCGCGCCAGCCCACCAGCTGCGCGCGCACGACATCCAGCCCGACGTCGGTGGCGTCTGGGTCTTCCAACGCCGCCTCGGCCTGTTCGGCCACGGCTTCCCATGCGGCATAGTCCAGATCAGCGGCAACCGGCGCGACTGCCTGTGCAGCGCCTCCGGATTGGGCCAGCGACACAGCCGGCAGCACCACCAGCAAAAGCGCAACGAGGGCGGCCCACGCAAAAACCAGACTGTGGCGAAGCGTCATGCGTCCTCGAACACGCTGGGCAAAGCTTTCGGCGGGCTGTCGAGCCAGACCGGAACCGGCAGGCCCTTTTCCTTGAGGAAGGCCGGGTTGTAGAGCTTGGACTGGTAGCGGTTGCCATAATCGCACAGGATTGTCACGATCGTATGCCCCGGCCCCATCTCGCGTGCCATCCGAATCGCACCCGCAATGTTGATGCCGGACGAGCCGCCCAGACAGATCCCCTCTTCCTGCAACATGTCGAACACCAGCGGCAATGCCTCGGCATCCGGGATGCGATAGCTGAAATCCGGGGTAAAGCCTTCCAGATTGGCCGTGATCCGGCCCTGCCCGATGCCTTCGGTGATCGAGGTGCCGGGGCTTTCCAGCGTGCCGCTTGTGTAGAACGCATGCAGCGCCGCGCCCTCGGGATCCGCCAGACCGATCTTGACCCCCTTCGGCTGCAAAGCCATGCCCACGCCCGCCAGCGTACCGCCCGATCCCACCGCACAGATGAAGCCGTCGACACGGCCCCCCGTCTGCTCCCAGATCTCCGGCCCTGTGGTCTCGATATGCGCCAGACGGTTGGCCACATTGTCGAACTGATTGGCCCAGATCGCGCCATTCGGTTCGGTCCGCGCCAAAGCCTCGGCCAGCCGCCCGGAATAGCGCACGTAGTTGTTGGGGTTGCGGTAGGGTGCGGCAGGCACCTGCACCAGTTCCGCGCCCGCCAGCCGCAGCATGTCCTTCTTCTCCTGACTTTGGGTTTCAGGAATGACGATCACCGTCTTGAACCCCATCGACGCGCCCACGAGCGCAAGGCCGATGCCGGTATTGCCCGCCGTCCCCTCCACGATCGTGCCGCCCGGCTTCAGCGCTCCGCGCGCCACCGCATCACGGATGATGTAGAGCGCGGCGCGGTCCTTGACCGACTGGCCGGGATTGAGAAACTCGCATTTGCCAAGGATGGTGCAGCCCGTCATCTCGGACGCGCGCTTCAGCTTGAGCAGCGGGGTGTTGCCGATGGTGTCGGCAAGATCGGAATGAATGCGCATGATCGGCCCTCTTGTCCTTTGCCCCATGTGTAGGCAAGTCATGCGCCAAGCTCAAGCAGCGCCACGCACCCGGTGACGCGAAAGCGAACAGCGCGCAACCTGTGGAGGATGCGCGCTGTTCAGGCCGGTGGAGCCTCCGGCGGGTGTATTTTGGAAAGCAGCAATGCAAAGAGCGTGCCGCCCGTAGCGGTCAGGCCGATACCAGCAATCCATCGGCCTTCAGGCCAGCATAGCATTCATCCAGGCTGGTGGTCGCACGGTCGATCAGGATGTCGATTTCATCCGTGGTGATGACCAGCGGCGGCGAGATGATCATCCGGTCGCCGACATGGCGCATGATCAGGTTGTTGGCAAAGCACCGCTCGCGGCAGCGGAAGCCGACAGTGCCCTGCTCGCCCGGGAACTTCGCGCGTTTGGCCTTGTCCGGGGTCAGCGCGATGGAGCCCATCAGGCCCACCAGTTTCGCCTCGCCCACCAGCGGATGGTCGGCCAACGCGTCCCATCGCTGTTTGAGGTAGGGGTGCGCCACATCGCGGACGTGATCGACGATATGCTCTTCCTGTAGGATGCGCAGGTTTTCCAGCGCCACCGCCGCCGCGACCGGATGGCCGCTGTAGGTGTAGCCGTGGAAGAACTCGCCGCCCTCGGCGATCGTCGCCGCCACCTCGTCACAGACGATCGAGCCGCCGATCGGCTGATAGCCCGAGGACAGGCCCTTGGCGATGGTCATGATATGCGGCCTGATGCCAAAGGCGGGCGAGGCGAACCATTGGCCGGTGCGGCCAAAGCCGGTGATGACCTCATCCGCGATCAGCAGGATGCCGTATTTGTCGCAGATCCGCTGGATTTCCGGCCAATAGGTTGCGGGCGGGATGATAACGCCGCCAGCACCCTGCACCGGCTCGCCGATGAAGGCGGCGACCTTGTCGGCCCCCAGCTCCAGGATCTTTGCCTCCAGCTGCTGCGCACGTTCCAGCCCGAAGGCCTCCTCGTCCGTATCTCCGCCGTCACCCCACCAATAGGGCTGGTCGATATGCACGATGCCGTCGATCATGCCGCCATGCGCATGGATCGGGGCCATGCCGCCCAAAGATCCGCCGCCCATGGTGGAGCCGTGGTAGCCATTCTTGCGCCCGATGATGATGCGCCGCTCCGGCTGGCCCTTCACATCCCAATAGCGGCGCACAAGCCGGATATTGGTGTCATTCGCCTCGGAGCCGGACCCGGCAAAAAACACATGGTTCAGATCGCCGGGGGCCAGTTCGGCAATCTTTGCCGCCAGCGCGATGGCCGGTACATGGGTGGTCTGGAAGAAGGTGTTGTAATAAGCCAGCTCTTCCATCTGCCGCGCCGCGACCTCGGCCAGTTCCTTGCGGCCATAGCCGATGTTCACGCACCACAGCCCGGCCATGCCGTCGATGATCTGGTTGCCCTCGGAATCGGTCAGCCAGACGCCCTTGCCGCGCGTGATGATCCGCGCGCCCTTGGTGGCCAGACCGTTCGCATCGGTGAACGGATGCATGTGATGCGCCGCATCCAGAGCCTGAAGCTCGGCGGTCGGCAGGTGATTGGTGATCATGTTCATGGCCATGCCCTTTATGGTTGCAGCAGGGCGCGCGGCCCCGGCTTGACCACAGGATAGGACCAAACGCTGCCCGTTTCAAGAAATTTGATCAAATTATTGGAGCGCGCCCTGTGGGTTTCATCTTGGCCCAAATACTCACGACGCAACGGCCCCGCCCATGCGCTGCTTCAGAGCCCGCCCTGCTCCAGCGCCAGCTTCACCTGATCCACGCCTTGCGCGATGTCACGCTCGATCGCATCGCGCAGACCCATGGCATCGCCCGCCCGCATCGCCGCCAGCGCCTCCGAATGTCGGTCCGGCAAGGCATCAGAGCCAAAGCGCGCGCAGACCACCCGCAGCGACGGGCCAAAGCGCAACCACATGGAGCGCGCCATGTCCACCAGCACCGGCGCGCCCGAGGCCTCATAGAGGCAGAAGTGGAACGCATGGTTCGATTGCAGATAGCCCGGAATATCGCCGGCCCGGATCGCCATATCTACGGTGTTGTCCAGCGCCTGCAATTGGCTGATCAGGGCGGGCGTCAGATGCGCCGCCGCCATCTCGGCCAGCTTCGGCTCCACCGTCAGCCGGGCAAAGGCCACCTGCTCCAGCATCGCCACCGTCATGCCCGGAACTGCCACCCGGCGGTTGCCCTGCGGCTCCAGCGCGCCCTCGGCGGTCAGGCGGCGGATCGCCTCGCGCACCGGCGTCATGCCTGCGCCCAGATCGGCAATCAGACCCTGGATGGTCACCGCAGCCCCCGGCTCCAGATGCCCGAACAGGATCATGTCGCGCAGCTGCGCATAGGTGATCTCGTGGGTCGGAATCTTCCGGCTGTCCGCGTCCATCAGGCCTCCCCTCGCGTTTTGTCTTCTTATGACGGGTTCGGCGCAGCAATCAAGATGTGATCAAATCCTGTCGTCATAAACAAAGCGCAACACATCGGCCTGCCAGCCTTGCCCGGTCATGTCATGCGCTACCACACCGACAAACGCGCCGGTAAAGCTGGCATGCTCGCCTTTGCCGCCCTCATCCGAGATCAGGGACGCATCCAGCACCGGGCCGATGGCCGCACCGTTCAGCGTGAACTGCTGCGCCGCGCCCTCCACCCGCACCCCCAGCGTGACATCACCTTCCGGACAGGGATGCAGCCCGTGAAAGGTCAGCCGCTCGCGCTGCCAGTCGCCCAAGCAAGACACCAGAGACACCACCCGCGCCCCCGCCTCCCGCGTGATCAGCGCGGCATGGAACTTGTGGCGGTTGTAATAGGTGGTCAGCCCCACCGCCTGCTGCCAGGTTGGAGGATCGGCGCGGAAGACGGCAAGGGCGCTATAGGCGCTTTCCTCCTGCCGCCGCGCGACCAGAGATTGCTCGAACCACGACCCAAGGCTTTCGCGTCCGGTCAGCTGCAGACAACTGCCGGTCAGGGTGAACAACCGCTCCGGATGCGGTGTGCGGAGCCACTGGAACTCCGGCGGCAGCTCCGCCCCGCTGAAATCATGGCTGATCGCAAGGCGCGGCTCCTGCACCGCTTCCAATGGCAGCTCCACCAGAGCCACCTGCCCGCCCGCCGTCAGCCACAGCCAGCCATCACGCCACTCCACCTCGGCCAGCCCGGTCTCGCGGCCCGTCGCGCAAAACGGCTTGCCCTCCGGCCCCGGCAGCGGACGCCCGCACAGAAAGCTGTGCCAATGCCGCCCGTCATGGCCCTCGACATATTGCCCGTGCCCCATGCGCTGCACCGGGCTTTCCGGCGCGAAACGCGCGGTGATCACATGGCGGGCCGGATGCGTCTCATACGGCCCCTCGATCCGCCGCGACCGCGCCAGGGTCACTGCATGATCATAGCCGGTGCCGCCCTCGGCGGTGGTCAGGTAATACCAGCCCTCGCGGTGGAACAGATGCGGCGCTTCAGTCAGGCCAAGGTCAGAGCCGCCATAAATATCATGCCTGGGCCCGAACAGCCCGCGTTCGGGAGACCATTCCTGCAGTTCGATCCCGTCGAAACGGTCATTGGCAGGATTCACCCCGGTGCCCGCCCAGCGGTGGTTCCAGCGCATGTTGACGAACCACTTCCGGCCGTCCGTGTCATGGAACAACGATGGATCAAACCCGGAGGAGTTCACATACCAGGGGTCGGACCACGCCCCGTCCATCGTCTCGCAGGTGGTGATGTAATTGTGGGCGTCCTTGAACGCGCCATCCAGCCGTTTCACATCCGTATAGACCAGCCAGAACCGGCCCTCCGCATGGCTTAGGCACGGTGCCCAGACCCCGCCCGAATCCGGGTTCCCGCGCATGTCGAGCAAGGCCGCCCGGTTCAGGGGCCGCCCCACCAGCCGCCAGTTCACAAGGTCACGGCTGTGGTGGATCTGCACCCCCGGATACCACTCGAAGGTGGAGGTGGCGATGTAGTAATCCTCTCCCACCCGGCAGAAACTCGGGTCGGGGTTGAAGCCGCGAAGGATGGGGTTTTGGGGCATCTGTATCCCTGTGTTGCAAGAGGCGTGTATCAATAGTTTCAATGCCTTGACCATGCATATTTAACGGATTCTTAACCTCTGCCTGCCCATTCATCTGTCCAAGAATATCCCACGGGGTTGCTCAGTGGTTTCGTCATCGGTTCGAGAAACCGCTGAGCTGGGGGGCGCGAAGCCCCCCGGTGCCGACCTCAGACCAGCAGTGCCCGCGCCTCGGCGATGCCCAGAGCGTCGGGGCGGGAGCAGGTTGTGGTCAGCGTCACAAATTCCCCGCTCTCGCCCGAGGCAAGACAGGCGGTCATCACCTCGACCCCATGCAAGGTGCGTTCCAGCGAGCAGCGGGCGTCGCGGCCCGTCAGCAGCGCCTGCACCATATCGGCAAGCCCTGCGGTGCGGTAATTTGCCTGCGGACCGTTTTTCGGATGCTCCTGATTGGGCACGCCAAAGGGGTGATCCCAAGGGGCAAGCGTGGTCAGGGTGCCGTCGCGGCCACCGATTTGGACCTCGCCGCCGAAGAAGTTCGGGTCGGGCACATAGAGCGTACCTTCGGTGCCATAGAGCTCGAAATGGTTGCGCTTGTGGTGCCAGACATCCCAGCTGGTGGACAGGTTGATCGTCGCGCCATTGTGGAATTCCAGCAGTGCGTGGATGTTGGTGGGGGTTTTCACCGGAACCGTCTCGCCGTTGCGCGGGCCGTTGGAGATGGTGCGTTCGGACTGTGCGGAACTGGTCAACGCGCCGACGCGGCGCACCGGGCCCAACAGGTTGATCAGATTGGCGATGTAATAGGGGCCAAGGTCCAGCATCGGCCCGGCACCGGGCAGGAAGAAGAAATCCGGGTTGGGGTGCCAGTGTTCCATCCCGTGGTTCAACACCGCCGCGCAACCGGCTGTGAGCTCACCGATTTTGCCCTCATCCAGCACCGCGCGGGCCTGCTGGTGCGCGCCGCCGAGGAAGGTGTCGGGCGCGCAGCCCACCGCCAGCCCGTTGGCGGCCGCCAGCGCACGAAGGCTTTCACCCTCATCCAGCGTCAGCACCAGCGGCTTTTCGGAATAGGCGTGTTTGCCCGCCTCCAGAATCCGCCGCGTCACCGCGTAATGCGCATCCGGAATGGTCAGGTTGATGACCACATCCACATCCGGGTTGGCCAGCAGGTCATCGACCGACTGCGCCGCCACGTTGAACTCGGCCCCGCGCGCCCGGGCCGTATCCATGTTCATGTCGGCCACGGCGCGGACCTCCAGCCCCTTGAACAGGGGGGCCAGCCGCAGATAGGCCGACGAGATATTGCCGCATCCGATTATGCCAAGTCCCATGCTGGTCATGATCAGAACCCCCTGACCGAGGCGAGCGAGCGGGTGGCAAAACGGGTGTGGTCCGACGGGTTGTCATGTTCCATGATGAAATGCTTCACCCCGATGGCGCGCAGCGCGGCCATGATGGTGGGCCAGTCAACCGTGCCATGGCCTACATCGGCCCAGCCATCCTCATCGGTGTTTTCCCCTTTTGGCGCGATGTCTTTGACATGGGCCGAGGTGATGCGGTCGCGGTAGCGCTCGATCCAGGCCAGCGGATCGGCCCCGCCCCGGATCACCCAGGCCACATCCATTTCCCATTCGAGATGCGGGCCGCCGTCAAAGATTTCTTCTTGCGGGATCGCGCCATCGGCGGTGGGGCGGAATTCGAAATCATGGTTGTGCCAGCCAAAGCCGAAACCTTCGGCCCGGAAGACATGCGCGGCCTTTTCCAGCCTGGTGCCAAAGTCGTGCCAGCCCTTGCCATCGGTGGGGCGGTCATCGGGCATGAGGTAGGGGCAGTAAATCCGCTGCATTTTCAGCGATCTGGCGATTTCCAGCACCTTTGGCACCTCGTTTTCCAGCATCTGGAGGCTGAAATGCCCGGTCGGCATGGTCAGGCCGGTGGCGGCAAGCCCCGCCTTTGTCGCCTCGACCGCCGCGTCATCGGCGTAGAGCGCGCCGTAGCCTTCGACGGCGGTGTAGCCGGCCTTTGCCAGCATCTCGAAGGTCGCCGACATGGGCGGGAAGTTGCGCGAGGAGTAGAGTTGATACGAGAACATTTTGTCTCCTTTCAGGTGCCATAGGTGGCCGCGTGCAGGTGGCGCAGCGTGAACTGCGGAGTGCCTGTCGTGGATGGGGTAAAGCGGATCATCCGGGTCTGGCCGGGGATCAGGGTAAAGGCGTTGTCGGAGAACCGGCCCGGCAGGTCTGCTTCCAGCGCGGTAAAGAGTGCCAGGGTTTGCGCCTGCAAGGTAATCAGGTGGTCGGGGCCATCCTGCGCCAGTGTCATGGAAATCTGCGGATCGCGCAGCGCGTAGGCCTTCCACGGCTGCGGGGCGAAGGTGTCTTCGCCGGTTGAGGATGCCCCGTCGGTCCAGTGCCAGTGCAGGATTTCATCCGGGCGCAGGGCGGCACGGTCGATGGTGGTGCAGAGCGTGGCGCCTTTGGTGCAGAGCGTGGTTTCGGTTTCCACCAGTGGCCGGATCTTGCCCGCCATGGTGATCGCGCGGACATGCAGGGTGATCTGGGCCTCATCAGGCAGGTCGTTGACCGCTTTCAGCGTGATCGTGTCGGAGTCCGGAATGGCAATCACCGTCACCGGAGCAAAGAACCGCCGCGCCATGTGGTGCAGCAGTTTCCAGTTGCCGCCATGGTCAAGGCTTGACCATGAGCACACCGGCCAGGTGTCGTTGAGCTGCCAGTAGAGCGTGCCCATGCAATGCGGCTTCAGCGCGCGCCAGGCGGTGACGGCGGTGTGGATGGCCAGGCCCTGCTGGATCTGGCTGAGGTAGACGAAACTGGGGAAATCGACGGGGAATCGGAAGGTGCGGAACATGGTTTCGGCAATGCGGGCATTGCCGCCGGTGTTTTTCTGATGGCTCTCCATCACCGGGGCGGCGATGTTCCAGTCTTCGGGGGCGGCGAAGGTGGCGATGGCGGAGAGGGAGGGGTAGGACTGGAAGCCGAATTCGGAACAGAACCGGGGTTTGACATCGCGGTAGTGGTCGAAATCCCGGCCCTCGTGCCAGACCGACCAGAAGTGCATGTCGCCGGAACTGTCATCATGCCAGGCGTCGCCGAAAGCCATCGGGCCGGGGCTGGGGCTGGAGGGCCACCAGTTGGCGGTCGGCAGGGTTTCGCGCAGGGCGGATTCGATGCAGCGGTTCAGACGGTCGTAGTTCACAATGTAGCGGTCGCGGTCTTTGCGCGACTCCTCGAACCAGCCCAGCGCGCCGATCAGCTCGTTGTCGCCGCACCACAGCGCGATGCAGGCGTGGTGGTTCAGGCGGGCGGTGACGTCGCGGACTTCTGCGGTGACTTCGGCGAGGAAATCGGGGGTGGAGGGGTAGAGGTGGCAGGCGAACATGAAATCCTGCCAGACCATCAGGCCCATCTCGTCGCAGAGATCATAGAACCAGTCCGGCTCATACCGCCCGCCGCCCCAGACCCGGATCATGTTCATGTTGGCGTCTTTGGCCGATTGTAGCAGGTCGCGCACGACCTCGGGGGTGATGCGGCCGTGGAGGGCGTCGGCGGGGATCCAGTTGGCGCCTTTGGCGAAGATGGGGCGGTCGTTGACGTGGAAGGCGAAGCTGCGGCCTGCGGCGTCGGGTTCGGACACCAGCCTCAGGTCGCGCAACCCGATGCGGCGGGTGACGTAGGCTGGGCCGGAGGTGACGGTCAGCTCATGCAGGGTCTGCGCGCCCTGCCCTGCGGGCCACCAGAGTACCGGGTCAGGGATGCGCAGGGTGATTGTGGCGGTGCCGTTAATGGAAGGGGCGGTTGCGACCACGCCGCAAAGCGTGGCGATCGCGTCATCTTCGGTGGTCTCCACCCGCAGGGTGACCTCGGCGAGGCCGGGGGTGTGGTGCTGTTCGACGATGATATCGGCGATCGCTGGCCCCACAGGCTCCAATGCGATGCGGCCCCAAAGGCCGAAGGTGGGCAGGGCGATGTTCCAGTCCCAGCCGAAATCGCATTGCGGTTTGCGCAGCATGTTGCCGTTCGGGATCGGGCAGTTCGGGGCGTGGTAGGGGATGGGAAAGGGTTGGGCGTCCTGCCGTGCAGCACCTTCCGCCACCACCGAGCGGAAGGTGATGGCGATGTGGTTTTCGCCTGCACGCAAAAGCCCCGCCACCGGCACCCGCCAGCGGCGGTGCGCGTTGGCGGCGCACAGCACCGACATGCCGTTCAGCCGCACCTCGGCCACAGTGTCCAGCCCGCCCATCACCAGAACGCAATCGCTGCCATCGTGGTCAAACCTGCGGCTGGCGGTCCAGTCGCGGTCGGCGATCCAGCGCAGCCCGTATTCGTTCTGCCCCCAATAGGGATCGGGGATCGCGCCCGCCGCATGCAGCGCGGTGACGCCATCACCCGGCAGGGCAAAGGGCACATCATATTCCCCCGCCGCGTCGCGAAGGTGCCATGATCCTGACAGATCCATTGGCGTCAGACCCTTACCTCGGTGACCGCATCAAACAGGCTGGCCTTGGACATATCCACCTTGAGATGCACCTGCGTGCCCGGCGCCATCCGCCGTTCCACCGGCACCCGGACCGACATCTGCGCGCCCGCCGCCTGCAACCAGACCAGCGAGTCCGCCCCCATCGGCTCGTCGAGTTCCACCACTGCCGGGATGGTCTGGCCCGGTTCGGCGACGTCCTGCACCACCAGATGTTCGGGGCGCAGGCCAAGGATGACCTTGTCACGCGTGCCGATCCTGCCGCCTTCATAGCCCTCCAACGACAGGCTGAGGTTGCCCAGCCGGAACGCACCCCCATCGACCGTGGACCCGTGCAGGAAGTTCATCGACGGGCTGCCGATGAAACCGGCCACGAACAGGTTGGCGGGACGGTTGTAGATTTCCTGCGGGGCGGCAAGCTGCTGGATGATGCCGCCGCGCATGACGGCGATGCGGTCGGCCAGGGTCAGCGCCTCGATCTGGTCGTGGGTCACATAGACCATGGTGTTTTTCAGCTGGGCGTGCAGGCGCTTGATCTCCACCCGAAGCTCTGACCTCAGCTTGGCGTCAAGGTTCGACAGGGGTTCATCAAACAGGAACACATCGACATCACGCACCAGCGCGCGGCCAATGGCGACCCGCTGGCGCTGCCCGCCCGACAGGGCGGCGGGCTTGCGGTCCAGCAGCGGGCCGATCTGCAGGATCTCGGCGGCGCGGGTGACCTTTTTCTCGATCTCGGCGCGTGGCACCTTGGCGTTTTTCAACCCGAAGGTCAGGTTTCCCCGCACCGTCATCTGCGGATAAAGTGCGTAGGACTGGAACACCATGCCGATGCCCCGGTCCGAGGGTTCGGCCCATGTCACGTTCTTGCCCTTGATATAGATCTGGCCGTCGGTGATCTCCAACAGCCCGGCAAGGCAATTGAGCAAAGTGGATTTGCCACAGCCAGACGGCCCCAGCAGCACCACGAATTCGCCCTCGGCCACGTCCAGATTCATGTTTTTCAGAACCGAGACCGAGCCGAAGTTCAGCGTCAGGTCTTTGACTTCAATAGAGTTGGTCATTCAGGGTCAGCCTTTCACAGCACCGGCGGCGATGCCGCGAACGAAGAGTTTGCCGGAGACAAAGTAGATGAACAGCGGCACCAGCCCGGTGAGCAGGGTGGCGGCCATGTTGACATTGTATTCCTTGACCCCCTGCACCGAGTTGACGATGTTGTTGAGCTGCACCGTCATCGGGTAGAGGTCGGGCTTGGTGTAGACCACGCCGAACAGGAAATCGTTCCAGATTCCGGTGACTTGCAGGATGATGGCCACCACGAAGATCGGCAGGCTCATCGGCATCAGGATCTTGGCATAGATCGACCAGAATCCCGCGCCATCCACCCTTGCGGCCTTGAACAATTCCTCGGGAATGGTGGAGAAGTAGTTGCGGAACAACAGGGTCAGGATCGGCATGCCAAAGACGGTGTGCACCAGCACCAGACCCCAGAGCGAGCCATAAAGCCCCATTTCGCGCAGCAGGATCACGATGGGGTACAGCATCACCTGATAGGGAATGAAGGCCCCGAAAATCAGGATGGTGAAGAAGATGTCCGATCCCTTGAACTTCCAGAAGGTCAGCGCGTAACCGTTGACGCTTGCCACCGCGATGGACAGGATGACAGATGGGATCAGGATGCGGACAGAGTTCCAGAACCCGCGCGAGAGGCCGTCGCAGTTCAGGCCTGTGCAGGCCTGTGACCAGGCCTTGACCCAAGGCTCGAAGGTGATTTCAACCGGGGGGGCAAAGATGTTGCCCATGCGAATTTCGGGCATGCCCTTGAGGCTGGTCATCACCATGACCCACAGCGGAAGCAGGTAATAGAGGCTGAACACCAGCAGCGTGCCGTAGATCATGATGTTGCGGCCCGACAGCGCGCGCTTGGGTTTTGCCCCGCGCGGTTCTGCATCGCTGCGGGTGCCTGCGGAAAGGGTTGCGTCAGCCATGTTTCTTGCCTCCGAATTCCAGATAGGCCCATGGGATCAGCACGATCAGCACCGTGAGCAGCATCATGGTCGAGGCGGCAAAGCCCTGGCCGAGGTTTTGTGCCTGGAACATGTAGTCATAGACATACATGGCAGGCACCTGCGACGCCGTGCCGGGCCCGCCGGAGGTTTGGGCGACCACCAGATCGTAGAGCTTGATGATCCCGGCGGCGACGATGACCAGCGTGGTGATGAACACCGGGCGCATCATCGGCAGGATGATCTGGAGATAGGTTTTCCATGTCGGGATGCCGTCCACGCGGGCGGCTTTCCAGATATCCTCGTCAATGCCACGCAGGCCTGCCAGCATCAGGCACATCACAAAGCCGGTGCCCTGCCACAGCCCGGCGATCAGCAGGCCATAGAGCACCAGTTTGGGATCGTGCAGCGGGTTGAAGGTGAACGACTCCCACCCGAGGCTGCGCACAATGGACTGGATGCCGAAATCGGGGTTCAGGATCCACTGCCAGACCAACCCGGTCACGATGAACGAGAGCGCGAACGGATAGAGCATGATGGTGCGGAAGGTGTCTTCATAGCGGATCTTCTGGTCCATCGCGACCGCCAGCAGAAAGCCGATGGTGATGGTCAGGACCAGCGAAAGCACCCCATAGATCATCAGGTTCTCGATCGAGGTCAGCCAGCGCGAGTTGGACCACAGCCGTTCATACTGGTCAAAGCCGACAAAACGCTCACGCGGCAGGAGTTTGGAATCGGTGAAGGAGTAAAGCACTGTCCATGCCGTGCCCCCCACGAACACCACCAATGTCGTCAATACCATCGGAACTGCCGCGATTTTCGCGTTCATGTTCCGCCACATGCGGTTGATCCGCCGTGCTTCGGCCATGGCCCTGCCCTCCCCCGTTTGTCGTGCTGGCAAAAGATGGCATGAGCCGCCCGGAACGGGCGGCTCCGCCGTCAGTGTGGTGGATCAGAGACCCGATTTCAGGTTCGAGACCCATTGCGCATGGGCGCGGTCGGGAGCCATGTCGGTTTTCCAGAATTCGACCAGCAGGTCTTCGTTCTGCTTTTGCACGTCCGGCGACCAGGCCATGTCGCCCGATGGCACGAGGTTGCCCGCGGCCAGCAGTTCCAGACCCTTCTTCATGCAGTCATTGGCTGCGGCCAGATCGACATCGCCCCGGATCGGCAGCGAGCCTTTTTTCAGGTTGAAGGCGACCTGCACCTCGGGGCTGACCAGAAGGGCGGCCAGACGTTTCTGCGCGGCCTCCACATCGGCGCTGCGGTTTTTCGGGAAGTAGAAGGCATCGCCGCCGGTGGAGAGATAGGCGTTCAGCCCAAGACCCGGCAGGCAGGTGTAATCGGTGCCTGCGACCTGCCCTGCCACCTGGAATTCACCCTGCGCCCAGTCGCCCATGATCTGCCCGCCCGCTTCGCCGGTGATCACAAGGTTGGTGGCCTGGTTCCAATCCTGCACGGTGGATTTGGCGGCGAGGCTGCGGGCATCGGCAACAGCCTGGAACACGGCGGCGTATTCGGGGCCGGCGGCGACATCCATATCCTTGTCGACATTGACCTGTTTCCAGACATCAAGACCGGCGACGGCGATCGAGATCGCGCCGAAGGCAAGGTTGGACTGCCATGGCTGGTTGCCAAGAGCCAGCGGGATCTTGCCCGCAGCTTCCAGTTGCGGCGCGGTCTCGACAAATTCGGTCCAGTTGGTCGGCACCGGGATGCCCGCATCGGCATAGGCCTTGTTCGACAGCCACAGCCATTCGGGCGAGTGGATGTTCACTGGCGCACAGTAGATCCGGCCATCGACGGTGCAGCTGTCCAGCAGCGACTGTGGGAAAACCTTTTCCTTCCAGCCCTCGGCCTCGGCCACATCGGTCAGGTCCAGCATCAGCCCGGCCTCCACCAGTTCCAGCGCCTGCTGGCCGTGGTTGAACTGGGTGGCGCCCATCGGGTCGCCGCCGGTGATCCGGCTGATCATGATCGGGCGCGCGGTGCCACCGCCGCCTGCGATCGCGCCGTCGATCCATTTGTCACCGGAAGCGTCAAACGCCTTGGCCAGCTCGGCAACAGCAGCGGCCTCCCCGCCGCTGGTCCACCAATGCGTGACCTCCAGATCCGTTGCGAAAGCCGCCGATGGCAAGGCCACCGACGCGACAAGTGCAGTAGCCAGTTTAAAGGTTTTCATGCAGTCCTCCCGGTTTCTATATCGTTATAGTAATTTCTATAACGTTATAGTTTCACCGATCAAGTCTTCTTTTCGCTTGTGATCGGGTTCTCGCATGGGATTGAATGGGGGGGCAATTCCGGCCTCGACCTGCCGGATTTAACCCGATACGAGAGTCCGATGCCGCAGTGCCGCACCTCAGGTAATTCCCCGCTCTGCAAGGCCTTTGCGCCGTGCCGCGCCGGGCGCGGCTTCGCATCTGCAGCATGGCCAAGGAAAGCCGAATTGCCTCGATCACGACAGCATGCGATTCGCGGCGGGGAAGAAAAACCATGACCTCCGGTGTCGATGCCCCCGTCCCTCACCTGCTGCCTGATTCGGATCACGAGCGCCCGACGCTGAAAACCATCGCCGCCGAAACCGGGCTGGCGGTGGCCACAGTCAGCCGCGCGCTGAAGGATGCCCCCGATATCGGCGAGGCGACAAAGCGGCGCGTGCGCGAGGCGGCGGCCCGGTTGGGATACCGCCCGAACCGGGCCGGTGTGCGCCTGCGCACCGGAAAGACCAATGTGATCGCACTGGTCCTGTCCACCGAATCCGATGTGATGAACCATACCTCACAACTGATCTATTCGATCGCCAACGCGCTGCGCGGCACGCCCTATCACCTGATCGTCACGCCGTTCTTTCCCGATCAGGACCCGATGGACCCGATCCGCTATCTGGTGGAAACCGAAAGCGCCGATGCGGTGATCCTGAACCAGACCAAACCCGATGACCCGCGCGTGCGCTATATGGCCGAGCGGCATTTCCCCTTTGCCACCCATGGCCGCACCGATATGGGGATCGAGCACAGCTATTACGATTTCGACAACGAGGCTTTCGCGACCGTCGCCGTTGCGGCATTGGCGGCGGCAGGCCGCAAGCGCCTGCTGCTGATCCCGCCGCCGCGCACCCACAGCTATGCCCGCCACATGATCACCGGCTTTGCCGAAGCCGCAGGCGCGCACGGGCTGGCCTTCGAGGTGCTAACCACCGCCACATCGGATTCCGGCGGCACCGCGATCGAGGCGGCGGTGCTGGCGCATCTGGACCACAGCGCGCAGCCGCCTGACGGGTTGCTTTGCGGCTCCACCACCGCCGCCATGGCGGCGGTGAATGCGGCAGAACAGTTGGGCTTGGTTCTGGGCCGGGATTTTGATCTGGTGGCGAAGGAGGCAATCCGATTCCTGCACAGGTTCCGTCGGGAGATTCTGGTGGTGCAAGAAGACGTGCGCGAAGCGGGTGATTTTCTGGCCCGCGCCGTTGTGGCGGCGGTGGAGCGCCGGGACAGCCCGGCGAAACAGGGATTGGAGCGGCCCGGAAGGGTAGAACGCGCCAGTGATGACAAGGGAGGACGACAATGAAAGCGATCAAGGGACCGGCGCTGTTTCTGGCGCAGTTCGCGGGCGATGAGGCCCCGTTCAACTCGTGGGACAGCATCACCGCATGGGCGGCAGATTGCGGCTATGCGGGCGTGCAGGTGCCAAGCTGGGACGGACGGCTGTTCGATCTGGAAAAAGCAGCATCGTCAAAGGATTACTGCGACGAGATCAAGGGCGTGGCGGCGGCCAATGGTATTGTCATCACCGAGCTGTCGACCCATCTGCAGGGCCAGCTGGTGGCGGTGCATCCGGCCTATGACACGGCGTTTGACGGCTTTGCCGCCGAGGCGGTGCGCGGCAAGCCTGCGGCCCGGCAGGAATGGGCGGTGGATCAGGTCAAAAAAGCGCTGACCGCGTCGATGAACCTTGGCCTGACCGCGCATGCAAGTTTCTCGGGTGCCTTGGCCTGGCCCTATGTCTACCCCTGGCCGCAGCGCCCGGCGGGCCTGGTGGAGGAAGCCTTTGACGAGCTGGCCCGGCGCTGGACGCCTTTGCTGAACCATGCGGAAGACTGTGGCGTGGATATCTGCTATGAGATCCACCCCGGCGAGGATCTGCATGACGGGGTGAGCTATGAGATGTTTCTGGAGCGGGTCGGCAACCATGCCCGCGCCAACATGCTCTATGACCCCAGCCACTATGTGCTGCAACACCTTGATTATCTGGAGCATATCGACATCTACCACGAACGCATCCGCATGTTCCACGTCAAGGATGCCGAGTTGAACCCGACGGGTCGGCAAGGGGTTTATGGCGGCTTCCAGTCATGGGTGAACCGCGCCGGGCGGTTCCGCTCGCTGGGGGATGGTCAGGTGGATTTCGGCGGAATCTTCTCGAAACTGACGCAATACGGCTTTGACGGCTGGGCGGTGGTGGAATGGGAATGCTGTCTGAAACACCCCGAAGACGGCGCGCGTGAGGGGGCGGAATTCGTCAAGGCGCATATGATCCGGGTGACCGAGAAAGCGTTTGACGATTTCGCAGGCGCCGGGACCGACCGGGCCGCGAACCGGCGGATGCTGGGGCTTGACTGAGAGGGAGGAAGCGGGGGCCAGCCCCCGCACCCCCGGAGTATTTTTGCCAAGATGAAATCAGGAGGGCTTTGACATGGCCATTACAGGGGCGCATGTGGCGCGGGCTCCGCGCATCCGGTTGGGTATGGTGGGCGGGGGGCGAGACGCCTTTATCGGCGCGGTGCACCGGATCGCGGCGCGGATTGATGATCAATATGAACTGGTTGCAGGGTGTTTTTCATCCGATGCCGAAAAGTCGCTCGCCTCGGCCGCCGATCTGGGGGTGGCGCGGGCCTATGCCAGCTTTGCCGAGATGGCGGCGAAGGAGGCGCGGCGAAAGGACGGGATCGAGGCGGTCGCGATCGTGACGCCGAACCACATGCATGCGCCGGTGGCTCTGCAATTTCTCAAACGCGGCATCCATGTGATCTGCGACAAGCCGCTGACCCATACCCTCCCCGAAGCCAAACGGCTGGCAAAGGCGGCAGAAGCCTCGGGCGTGGTGTTTGCGCTGACGCATAACTACACCGGCTATCCGATGATCCGCCAGGCCGCCGCCATGGTGCAGGCGGGTGAGTTGGGGGATATCCGGCTGGTGCAGGTGGAATATGCGCAGGACTGGCTGGCGGAACCCGTTGAGGAGACCGGACAGAAGCAGGCGGGCTGGCGCACCGACCCCGCCCGCTCCGGCGCGGGCGGCAGCACCGGCGACATCGGCACCCATGCCTTCAACCTCGCCAATTTTGTCAGCGGGCTGAGCGTGGCGGAACTGGCCGCCGATCTGCAGGCCTTTGTTCCGGGGCGTCGGGTGGATGACAACGCGCATGTGCTTTTGCGCTATCAGGGCGGCGCGCGCGGCATGCTGTGGTGCTCCCAGGTGGCCGCGGGGCAGGAAAACGGGCTGCGGCTGCGGATCTATGGCACGAAGGCAGGGATCGAATGGGAACAGGAGAACCCGAATTATCTCTGGGTCGGCCCTCTGGGCCAGCCGAAATACCGCCTGACCCGTGGCGGCGCGGGCGCAGGCCCCGAAGCGGCCCGCGTGTCGCGCATCCCGTCCGGCCACCCGGAGGGTTATCTGGAAGGCTTTGCCAATATCTACGCCGAGGCCGCCCGCGCCATCATCGCCCGGCGCGACGGCAGCGCGGTTGACCCCGCCGTCACCTTCCCCGGCCTGAAAGAGGGGCTGGAGGGTGTGGCCTTTGTCGATGCCTGCGTGCGATCGTCCGCCCGCAACGCGGCCTGGGTCAAGCTGAACCTCTAAGGCTTTGCTGCTTTCCAAATACTCCCGCCGGAGGCATCCGACAGTGCCTCCGGCGTTCCCGTTTCAGGCCCGCCAATCACTGCGCAGCCGGTCCCGCTCGCGTTGCAACCAGAGCAGCGTCAGCAGCAAAGGCGCATTCTGCACCTCGCCCGAGGCCACCAGCGCCATTGCCCGGTCAAAGCCCAGCAGATGCCCGCGGATGTCTTCGGCCTCTTCCTCCACACCGAACAGCCCTGCCACCCCATCGGGCAGGTCGGCAAGGCCGACGTAGGAATAGATGAATTCGGTCTTGCCCCCCGGCGACGGGTAGTAGTTCGCCACCGGCACAAGCGCGCCCAGTGTCAGGCCCGCCTCTTCCACCGCCTCGCGGCGGGCGGCATCCTCTGGCGTCTCGCCGGGGTCGATCCGACCGGCGATCGCCTCCAGTTGCCAGGGGTTGGTGTCGCCCCGGCCAAAGGGGCCGGCGCGGACCTGTTCCACCAGCAGCACCCGGTCGCGCGCCGGGTCATAGGGCAGGACAGTAACCGCATCAGCCGAAACGAAGACCGCGCGGTTGATCACCGGGCTCATCGTGCCATCGAAGCGGCGGAACGAAAGGTCATATTCCTCGACCGAGAAGAAATTGGCATAGGGCTGGCGGCTGGCCTGCACCGCAATCCCGGCGGGGGGCCTGCGCACGGCATGGGGGGCCGGACTTTGCCGCGCGCGCAACCGGCTGTCGGCGCGGACCATGATCGGGCCAAGGCGGGCGCGCAGGCGGGCCGGTGCGGTCTGACCGAAGCGCGCCATCACCTCGACGGCGGTTTCCACGGCCAGGGCCGCGTGATCGGCCAGCCAGTGGGCGGCGTCCCATTTCACTCCCTCTTCCAACCCGGCCTTCAATGCATAGGCGATCCCCTGTTCTGTCCCGTTGGCAGAGGTTATCCTGGCCGCACGTGCGCCAAGGCCGATCGCCCTGGCATAGAACGCCAGCCGCGCGGCGGCTTCGGGCGCGGGGGAGTCCAGCACCGCGCCCTCGACCTTGCCGCCCTTGCGGGCCTCAAGTGCAAAATGACCGGGCACATCAACCAGCCTGCCGCAGCGGTCGGCGACAAAAGCCGGCGACAGCGCGGCGCTGCCACCAAGGACCACATCAAGAAGCGGGCGGTGACACAACGGGCCGCACAGAAAGACAGGTGGCATCAGCAATAATTCTCCGGGTGTGTCAGTTCCACCGTCGGCCCGCCCAATGCGCCACGGCACCGCCAATCAACCCGCCCAGCAGCAAGACCGCAAGGATATCGGGCCGTGCCAAAGGCGGGGCCAGCACCAGCGCCTGTTCGAAAACGCCCAGCACGGCATCCAGCGGCGTCTTGTAGCGCCCTTTCATCGCCCGGCCCATCATATCGGCACAGGCAAAGATCAGCACCACCAGAACCACGATGGTCAGCGACGTGCGGATGCCCGACCCCATAGCGTCGATCCTGCTCCGTGCCCGCTGGGCTGCGGGGCCCATGATGGCCCAGCCGCAGAACAGCCCGACCCCGGCGCTCACCTCGCGCAGCAGGCCGCTCGGGCGGCCTTCGGGCAGGGCAAGCGCATAGAAATGGGCAGCGACAAAGGCGACGAGAGCGAAGAAGATGGCACCAAAGAGTTTCGCGGCGGTTGGCATCCTGCTCCCTTCTGCCCCCGCGGCGTCAGGCGGGGCGTGTGACCGTGATCTGTGTCACATCACAGTTTCCGCCGCGGAAGGCTCCGGCGCAAGAGGCAAGGTAGAAGTTCCACATCCGGCGGAACCGCTCGTCAAAGCCCTGACGGGCCACCTCGTCCCAACGCGCGTTGAACGCCTCGTGCCAGCGGCGCAGGGTCTGGCTGTAGCTTTCGCCGAACTCGATCGAGGTTGTCAGCCGCAGGCCCGCACGTTCCACCTCTTCCTCCAGCCGGAAGGGCGCGGGCAGCATCCCACCGGGAAAGATGTATTTCTGAATGAAATCAACACCGCGCTTGTAGACCGTCCAGCGGTGATCGGGGATGGTGATGATCTGCAACGTGGCGTGGCGACCGGGTTTGAGCCGGTCGCGCAGAGTGTTGAAATAGGTCGGCCAATAGCGTTCGCCCACCGCCTCGAACATCTCGATACTGGCGATGCCGTCATACAGCCCGCGCTCGTCGCGGTAATCCAGCAGCTTGATTTCCACCCGGTCCGACAGGCCCGCGCGGGTCATCCGGTCCACCGCGAAATCGTATTGGGCCTGCGAGATGGTCAGCGCGGTGACGCGCAGCCCCCGTTTGGCGGCGGCATATTCGGCAAAGCCACCCCAGCCGCAGCCGATTTCCAGCACATGCTCGCCCGGCTTCGCACCCATCTGATCGACCATCGAGGCATATTTCTGCTCTTGCGCCTTTTCAAGGCTTTCCTGTCCGGTCTGGAACAGGGCGCTGGAATAGGTCATGCTGTCATCCAGCCAGAGCCGGTAAAAGTCGTTGCCCAGATCGTAATGGGCGTGGATGTTCTTTTTCGCCTGACGCTTCGAATTGGAATGGAGCCAGAACCGGAACCGCTCGAAGGTCCGCACCAGCCCCATGCCGGGAAAGCCGTCCTGCACCGGGTTGTTGCTTTGCATCTGCACCAGATCCAGAAACGCCTGCAGATCGGGGCTGGACCACCATCCATCCAGATAGGCATCGCAAAAGCCCAGATCACCCTCGCGGATCATGCGGGCAAACAGATCATTGTTGTGGATCGCGATTTCCGCCACCGGGCCTGGCTTTGCGCCCTCCAGCCGGAAGCGGCGGCCGTCGGGCATCACGAAATCCAGCCGCCCTTCACCCAGCCGGTTCGCGACGGCATAGGCGGTGGAGAAATAGCGCGGCAGGCCGGCCTGGCCCTTGGTTGTTGTCAGAACTTCCATCTTCCCTCCCCGGGGAATGTCTTCTTTGGTTTACAGTTTCAGATACGCGCGACGCGCTCAAGAGTTTCGGTCGGCATATGCCGTTAGGGCAGCTTTGCGGCCTTGCGCCAGATCGACGAGCGGTTTCGGGTAGGGTCGGCCAGGGTCGAGCGCCCAGGATTTGGGCACGGCAGCGAAGTAGGACAGCGCCTCGGGGCCGGGGTTTTTCGACAGTTCCGCAATGAAACGGTGACGGTATCCGGCCTTGGGGTCGAACTTTTCCACCTGTGTTGCCGGGTTGAAGATGCGGAAGAACGGCGCGGAATCGGGGCCGGACCCTGACGCCCATTGCCAGCCCATCGCATTCGACGCCGGGTCCCAGTCCACGAGGCAATCGGCGAACCAGTCCGCGCCGACCTTCCAATGCGTCATCAGATGCTTGGTCAGGTAGCTGGCCACGATCATCCGTGCGCGATTGTGCATGCGCCCCGTCACATACATCTCGCGCATGGCGGCATCGACAAAGGGCTCGCCGGTCAGCCCGCGCCGCCAGATTTCAGCATCGCTGTTGTCTTGACGCCAGGGGAAATCATCCCATTCCGGTTTCCAGTTGGCATGGGTGATATGCGGCGTGTGGTGCATCAGGTGATAGGCAAATTCACGCCAGACCAGTTCTTTCAGGAACGTCTCCGCCCCCTTGGCCCCCGATTGCATTGCCCGCCAGCCCGCCGCCCAGATCACGCGCGGGCCGATCTCGCCATAGGTCAGGTTTTCCGACAGGCCGGAGGTGCCGTCCACGGCAGGCAGATCGCGGTCGCGGGCATAGGTTTCAATGCCGGTGGCGATGAAACGGTCCAGCCGGTCCAGCGCCGCCGCTTCGCCGACCTGCACATGGGCGGCGACCACCGCCGCGCCCCAGCGCATGGCAGCGCCCATCTCCCACACGTCAAGCTGATCGCTGCGGGGCCATTCAGCGGGTGGTTTCAGCGCCTTTGGCGCGGGCGGCGGGTCGGCGACAGGCCGGTCTCGCACTGATTTCCAGAACGGGGTGTAGACCCGGTAGAAACCGCCGGTCCCGGTCTCCACCTCCCACGGCTCGAACAGAAGATGCCCGGCAAAGCTGCGCGCCTCGCGCCCCTGCTCTTTCAGCGCCGCTTTCACCGCTGTATCGCGCGCCACCGCCGCCGGATCATACAGCCGCTGCCACCAGACCGCATCAGCCCCGGTCTCCGCCATCAGCTCTTGCAAAACCTCCAGCGCAGACCCGCAACGCAGGGTAAGCCGCGACCCCAGTGCTTCCAGCGCTTTGGCAAATGCCGCTATCCCCAGCCCCAGCCGCCATTTCGGCGCCGCCCCCAGCGCCTCGGTCTCAGGGTCAAGAATGAACAACGGAATCAGCGGGCGGCCCGAGCGTGCGGCCTCGGCCAGCATCGGCGCATCCTTCAGACGCAGGTCCCGGCGCAGCCAGAGGATCAGGGGGGCATCGGTCATAAGGCGGGCGCGCTTTCTGGTCTTGTCACAAGGATACGCGCGGATGCCCCTTTCGGATCACCCGGTTGTTTGGTCCTTGTTAACAATTAGCGGCCAAACCGTGTCCGGCAATGGAAAAAACAACCGGGCGCTATAGCGCCCGGTCCAGTGCCCCGATCAGCCGCGCCACCTCATCGGGGCTGGTGTAATGCGTCGCACTCATTCGCAACACGCCTTTGGCCGCGTCGACGCCCATCGCCGCAAGCGGTCGCACGGCATAGAAGTCGCCACCACCACAGGCGATGCCGTCGCGCCCCAGCGCCTCGGCCACCGGCAGGGCGGCGCGGTCCAGCGCCACAGCCACCGTGGGCGCGCGCATATCGGCCCGGCGCGGACCGATCAGGCGCAGGTCGTTACGCCCCGCCAGATAGTCCAGCAAGGGCGCAATCACCGCCACCTCGGCCGCCCGCATCAGATCATGCACGGCCCGACCCCGTGCGGCCGCATCGCCGTCAACCCCGTGGCGGGCGGCCAAAGCATCAACATAATCCGCCATCCCCGCGCAGGCCGCGACTTGCGCATGATCCGGCCCCGCCGGGGTGTGGCGCTTGTAAAGCACCGCCTGGTTGAAGAAATGCGCCTGCCCCGGCAGATCCATCCCGAACGCCTCGCGCATGACCATAATGCCCTGATGCGGGCCATAGGTCTTATAGGCGGAGAACAGATACACGTCGCAGCCGAGTGCCGCCACATCCGGAAAGCCATGCGGTGCATAGCTGACCCCGTCGACCACGGTGCGCGCACCCGCGCTGCGCGCCATGGCGCTGATCACCGCCACATCGTTGATTTCGGCCACCACGTTCGAGCAATGCGGAAACGCCACCAGCCGCACCCGGCCATCGGCCAGCAGCGCCGCCAGATCGGTCGGGTCCAAAGACCCGCTCTGCGGGTCGATCTGCCATTCGCGGACCTCCACCCCTTCGTCGGCCAACCGCCGCCAGACGCCGGAATTAGCCTCATGGTCCTGATTTGTCACCACAATCGCAGCGGTCTTGTCCCACAACCAGCCCCGCACCGCCTGCGCCAGCACATAGGTGTTCGCACTGGTCGAGGGCCCGAACGACACTTCCTCGCGCTCCACATTCATCAGCGCCGCCAAGCGGGTGCGGGCCTCGTCCATCTCGGCCCCGGCCAGTTCCGACGCCGGATAGGGCGCATAGGGCTGCACCTTGCGATGGCAATAAAACCGCGTCAGCCGGTCGATCACCTGACGGCAGGGATAGCTGCCACCCGCGTTTTCAAAAAACGCATGCGTCGACAACACCGGGCTGTCGAAGGCCGGAAACTGCGACCGTACGAATTCCAGATCAAGCGCCATACATCCCTCCGCTGTGCTGCCACCATGGTTGCCGGGGCGCGGCAGGAAAGGCAAGACAGCCACCGCACTCTTCCCCTCTCCTGCTTTCATCTGTTTCTAAATATCCCGGGGGGAGGAGCGAAGCGACGGGGGGCTGGCCCCCCTGCGCGGTTTGCGCAAATGCACCGCATGCAAACCCTAGGCCTGCACATCCACCACCACCCGCCCCTGCACCTCACCGCGCAAAATCGCCGCCCCCAAGGCAGGCACCTCGGCCAGGGTGGCGGGGCGGATCATCGCCTCCAGCTTGTCCATCGGCAGATCGGTCGTAATCCGGTCCCAGGCCGCCACGCGGCGGGCATAGGGCACCGTTACCGAATTGATGCCCAGCAGATTGATCCCGCGCAGCAGAAAGGGAATGATATTGGCGGGCACGGCCACCCCCCCGGCATTGCCCACCGCCGCCACACTGGCGCCGGATCTCATCTGCCCCAGCACCCGCGCCAGCATCTGGCCGCCCACCGCATCGACGCACCCGGCCCAGGCTTCCGACTCCATCGGTCGTTTGATCGCCTCGGCCAGATCGGCGCGCGGAACCAGCCGCGCTGCTCCAAGGTCGCGCAGATAGGCTTCCGTCTCCGGTCGCCCCGTCACCGCCGCCACCGAATACCCCAGCCGCGCCAGCACCGCCACCGCAACCGAACCCACACCCCCGGCGGCCCCGGTCACCAGCACCTCACCATCCGCCGGGGTCAGCCCGTGTTCTTCCAGCGCCATCACCGCCAGCATGGCGGTGAACCCCGCCGTGCCCACCGCCATCGCCTGCCGCGCGCTCAGGCCCTCGGGCAGCGGCACCAGCCAGTCGGCCTTGACCCGGGCGCGGGTTGCATAGCCGCCCCAATGCGCCTCGCCCACCCGCCAGCCGGTCAGCACCACCCGATCACCTGGGGAGTAGCGCGCGTCGTCCGATGCCTCCACCACCCCGGCAAAGTCGATCCCCGGCACATGCGGATAGCTGCGCACGAGCCCGCCCCCGCTGGCCGACAGGCACAGCCCGTCCTTGTAGTTCAATGTCGAGAACTCCACCCGCACCGTCACCTCGCCCGCAGGCAATGCGTCATCCGGCAGATCGGCCAGCCGTGCCACCGCCTGCCCGTCTTCACCCTTTTCCATCAGCACAGCGCGCATGAGACCCCCCGTTCCTGCCCTGCCCAAGACCGCGCCAAAGCGCCGCCAAACTGCCCGCAAGCAGGCAACAGCCCGCCCCCAAGGTCAACCCCGGTTTCCAGATCTTGCGCGGGCAGAGCCCGCGACCACATTCCGGTGAAAGCACGGGTTTCGCTTGTGGGCCCCAAAATCCTTAACTACCTTCCCGCCAGGGCTCGTGGCCTTCGGGAGGGGAAACACGGCTCAAGTCCAATACAGAGGAACCATGATGAACCATAAGAAACTGCTGCTTGCCTGCGCTGCTTCCGCAATTGCCCTGACGTCCGCCGCCCGTGCAGCTGACCGCGACCTGCTGGTGTTCGACTGGGCCGGTTGGGAAATCGACGGCGTGCTGACCGATTATGTGGTCAAGCATGGCGAGAAGCCGACCTACAGCTTTTTCGCCGATGATGACGAGGCGTTCCAGAAGCTGTCCTCCGGCTTCCGCGCCGATGTCGCCCATCCTTGCGTCGCCTCGCTGCCGCGCTACCGCGATGCCGGCCTGATCGAGCCCTGGGATGTGTCGCGCATCCCGGAATTCGCCAATATCGCGCCGCAGTTCCTCGATTCCGAGCTGATCAAGGATGAGGGCGGCGTCTGGTTCATCCCGACCGACTACGCCTATACCGCCACCGCCTACAACACCAACGAAGTCCCGGCCGAAGATGTTGCCACGCTGGCGGTGTTCACCGATCCGAAATACGCGGGCCGCACCTCTTTGCCCGACAGTTCCGATGATGTCTGGGCGCTCGCATTTCTCGCCACCGGCGTCACCGACTGGGACGAAGTGACGGACGAGCAGTTCACCGCCGCCGCCGACTGGCTGCGCGAGGCGCACAAGAATGTGCGCGCCTATTGGTCTGACCCGTCCGAAATGTCGCAACTGATGGCGACGGGCGAGGTGCTGGTGTCCTGGTCATGGAACGACGGCGTTGCCCTGCTGGCCTCCGAAGGCTTTCCCATCGGCTTCGAGCGCAGCCCGGCCGAAGGTTCGTCGAACTGGTTCTGCGGTTATGTCAACATGAAGGACCATCCGGGGTCCGAAGACAAGGCCTATGACTTCATCAATTCGCTGCTGGCGCCCGGTTCGGCGCAGCCGCTGCTCGACACGCTGGGCTATGCCCATGCGAATACCGCAGCGATGGCAACCATCACCGAAGAGGCGACGAAAGCCGCCTTTATCGATCCGGTCACCACCACGCTGCTGGCGCAAACCCCGGTCTCGCCCGAATTCCGCGAAAAGATGATCAACGAATTCGAACTGATCAAATCGGGCTTCTGATCGCCCGATTGGCTGCCCAAAGACCCGTGCCCGGCCGGAGCCTCCGGCCGGGCGTTGTCTTGCCCGGACTGTCGCCTGTCATACCCCTGTCATGCCCGTCGCGCAGCCTATCCTCCATGCTGACCCTTCGTCCCGCCACCCCCGCCGACGCCGCTTACATGCTCGACCTTGAACGGCGGGTGATGCAGGATCATGCCCATGCGCTCTGGGGCCGCTTCAACCCCGCGCCGCACCCGTCCGCCTTTGATCTTGCCAATACCCGCATTGTCTCGATGGCTGGGGAACCGGCAGGCCTGCTGACGGTCGAAACCGCTCCCGATCACCTGCGCCTGCGCAAACTCTATCTGGAACCGCAGTTTCAGGGCCGAGGCCATGGCACACATCTGCTGGCCATCGTTCAGGCCGAGGCCGCCCAGCGCGGCCTGCCCCTGCGCCTGAGCGTTCTGCGCCCCAACCAGCGCGCACTGGCCTTTTACCTGCGCGAAGGTCTGCATGTGGCCGAGGAAACCGAAGAGCGGATTTTCCTGTCGCTGATCCCCCCGGAATACCGCGCCGATACGGTCTTGTGACCTGCGGTCCGCAAGCCTATATTGAGCCTGTTCGGGGCAACCCGGACTATGGTGATAAACGCACCTGTAATAGACGGCTCGGACCCGGGGGCGGTACCCGGCGACTCCACCATTCCACCTGTTCGTTTCAGGGGTTCGGGGTCGAAATAGGATCGACGAACGTTCAAAGAGGCCAGCTTTCACTCGGTGAGGTACCACCGTTATCGGTCCAAAAGTACAGTTGCAAACGACAACCGTGCTCCGATGGCTCTGGCTGCGTAAGCAGTTCGAACATCGAAACTTAAGTCCTTGCGCTTAGCCGCGTAAGGCGGGGTTCGCAGGTACCTGGCAACAGAAACCTGCACCTTCCCCCTCTCCGCAGGCACCTGCGAAACCCCTCGGATCAGGTGTCTGGCAACAAGACCCCGCAGCTCCCCCAGTCTGCAGGCTCCCGCCACGCCGTCCTGCGCCGATCCCGCAAGCAGCGCAGGCCCGCAGCTTTTCCCCTCCCGGTCCTGCGCCTCTTCCCCCCTTCGTGACTTGCGCATACGCGCCGTCCGCGCCACGCTTGCCCATGCGCGCGCTTGCCCTCGGCCTCACCCTCCTCCTGCCCACCCAGGCGCAGCCCTGCGATGTGGCGCTGGTGTTGGCCATTGACGTCTCCGGCTCGATCGACGCCGGCGAATACCGGATCCAGTCCACCGGCACCGCCGACGCCCTGCAGGACCGGGCCGTGACCGAAGCCCTGCTCGAAGGGCAAGTCGCCCTCACCCTGCTGCACTGGTCCGGCTCCGGCCAGCAGGCCGTGGTCCTGCCCTGGGCACAGATGCAAACCCCCACAGACATCGCGAAAGCCGCCGATCACATCCGCAATGCCCCCCGCGCCTTTTCCGGCTCCGACACGGCGGTGGGTCAGGCGATCGACGCGGCCCTCACCCTCTTTCCCGCCGCCCCCGCCTGCGCCCGGCACATCATCGACATCTCGGGCGACGGCCCGGAAAACAGCGGCAACACCGTGCGCGCCGCCCGCAGCCGTGCCGCCGCCGCAGGCGTCACCATCAATGCGATCGCCATAGAAGATGTCGGCCAGTCCACCGCCATCACCCAGTTCTACCGCAATTGGGTCATCACCAACGGCGGCTTCGTCATCACCTCGCGCGGCCTTGCCGCCTACCCGCAAGCCATCCGCACAAAACTCCTGCGCGAACTGGAAAAACCAGCCTCATGAGCCCTTCACCCTGGCAAAAAAAACACCGGCGCGGGAGCGGCGCCCCTCCACGTCAGCCCCCGGCACCGCGCGCCAGAAACTGACCCTTCCCTCCCCCCGTATTGCTGCTTTCCAAATACTCCGGGGGGCCGCAGGCGGGGGCAGCGCCCCCTCCGCCCTCAGCCGCGCAGCACAGCACCGGGGTTCATGATCCCCCCCGGGTCCAACGCCGCCTTGACCCCTCGCATCGCCGCCAGCTTGGCCGGGTCGCCATAGCGCTCCAGATCGCTCACCTTCAGCCGCCCGATCCCGTGTTCGGCGCTGACCGATCCCCCCAGCTCATGCACGATATCATGCACACAGGTCTTCACCGCCTCGCGCTGCCCGTCATGGTCCTTGCGGCTGCGCCCCGGTGCCGGAAAGACGTTGTAATGCAGGTTGCCATCGCCCAGATGGCCAAAGCAGTTAATTCGCCACTCCCCCAAAGCCGCCAGTGCCGCCCCCGCACGGGGGATGAAACCGGGGATCTCCGACAAGGGCAGGCTGATGTCATGGCTCGACACCGCCCCGATGCGGCGGTTGCCCTCGGGGATGCTTTCGCGGATGCGCCACAGGCTGGCCGCCTGCGCCTGTGACGCTGCGATCACCCCGTCCAGCACCAGCCCGACCGCATCGGCCTGCGCGTAAAGCCCCGCCATCGCCTCCTCTGGCGCCACGCCCTGTGGCAGGCCCAGCTCGATCAGCACCGACCATTCGGGAACCGGGGACAGCGGCACCGTCACCTCGGGCATGGTCTGCGCCAGAAAATCATAGCCCATCCGGTGGATCAGCTCGAAGGCCGAGATCAACCCGGCCAGCTGCGCCTCGGCCAGTGCCAGCAGGTCCAGCGCCGCACGCGGGGAAGGCACCGCCAGCAGTGCCACCACTTTCGCGGCAGGCTTCGGGAATAGCCGCAGGCTGGCGGCGGTGATGATGCCAAGCGTGCCCTCGGACCCGATCAGAAGGTGACGCAGATCATAGCCGGTGTTGTCCTTGCGCAGCCGCTTCAAGCCGTGGAAGATGCTGCCATCGGGCAGAACCGCCTCCAGCCCCAGACACAGGTCACGCGCATTGCCATAGCGCAGCACATTCACCCCGCCGGCATTGGTGGCCAGAGTGCCGCCGATCCGGGCCGAACCTTCCGAGGCCAGCGACAACGGAAACAGCCGCCCGAGCTTTTCCGCCGCGGCCTGCACATCGGCCAGTATCATCCCGGCCTCGACCACCAGCACATTCTCCGACGGCCAGGCCCCGCGCAGCGCGGTCATCCGCTCCAGCGACAGGATCAGCGGTGCGGGCCCGTCCGGCATCACCTGCCCGCCGACCAGCCCGCTGCCGCCGCCCATGGGCACAATGCCCACCCCGGCCTGCGCGCAGGCCGTCACGATTTCGGCCACTTCAGCAGCCGAACGCGGACAGGCCACCGCCGCCGCTTGCCCCCGCCAGCGCCCGCGCGGCTCCTCAACATCGCGCGGGGCCACCGCGCGCAGCAGGCCCGGACCGGCGGACTCAAGGGCGGTCAGAAACTCCGGTGTGCATGGGTTCAGCATGGAATGGCTCCTTTGCCCCCGCATTACCCCAAGGCGCTTCGCAAGAAAACCGCTCTTCCGGCGTGACCGCCGTCATCGCTGCCGCCTACAGCGATGCGGCCCGTCAGGGCCGATGAGCGTCCTGTCAGTTGATCCCCTCCGGCATCAGCACCATGATCGTTGGCCGCCCCGGCAGGTTGCGCAGCGATACATCCAGCGAGGGCATGCCGGTTTCCACCACGTCGAATTCCGCGCTCATATTGTCAAGAAACACCCGCAAGGACGCCCCGGAGAACCAGTGCATCGGGATCACGATCGACGAGCGCAGCCGCCGGACCACTTCGGCCATCTCTGAAACCGCCATGGTATAACCGCCATCGACCGGCACCATCACCACATCCAGCCGCCCGATGCTGGCGTATTGCGCCTCATCCGGCGCGTGGTGCAGGTGGCCCAGATGGCCGATGCACAGGCCCCCCGCCTCGAACACGAAAATCGAGTTGCCGTTCGCCCGCGCGCCATCGCCCCAGCGCGAGCGTACATCGGTCGGCACATTGCGCACCAGCATCACGCCCAGATCCAGCTCGTGCTGTGCCGGTCCCGCTTCCGTCGCCCAACCCGGCAAGACATGCCGGATGCGCGGGTCTGGATTGGCGGTCCAATGGGTGGAATGGGCGTTGTTCATCGTCACCACATCGGGCACCCAGTCAGCAAAGCCCGTGTAGCCGGTGAAATCGGTCACTGCCACCTTGCCACCCGCTGCGATCGCAAAACTGGCATGGTTGATATAGTGGATGCGGACCTGATCCTGTGCCACATCTGTGCCAAAGCTGGCGGGCATCACCCGGGCGATCCCCTGCGCCACGGCAAAGCAATGCGACGGGATGCGCTCTGGCGCTTCCGGGATGCGCTCCTGCGCCAGAACAGGCGCGGCGAGCAGGGACAGCAACAGGGCGGGCAGGATCGTCAGACGCATCGGGCACCTCCGGGTTGAACCGGAAAGGTAGCACGGCTTGCCCCTGCGTCAGCCGAAAGTGCCGATCACGCTTGCGTCAGATCTCAGCCCACATCGGTGCGGCCGCGCCGGTCGGCGCGCAGGGCGGAATACAGCACATGATTGCGCCAGCGACCGTTGATCTGCAGATAGCTCTGCGCCACGCCCTCATATTTGAAGCCGGTCTTTTCCAGCACCCCGCGTGAGGCGGCGTTTTCCGGCAGGCACGCCGCCTCGACCCGGCTCAGGTCCAGCGTGCTGAAGGCGTGATGCACCACCGAGAGGATCGCCTCACGCATATAGCCCCGGCGGCTGAACGGCTCGCCCACCCAATAGCCGATGGTGCCGCATTGCGCCGGGCCTCGGCGGATGTTGTCCAGCGTGATCGCGCCCAGAAGCTGCTGATCCTGCCGCCGGATCAAGAGGAACGGCACCGCCGTTCCCTGCGCCTCGGCCCGTTGCGCCCAATAGACCCGGTTGGTGAAGGACCGGCGCGACAGGTGGTCGGCGGACCAGACCGGCTCCCATGGTGTCAGAAACGCAGCACTGTCCTCGCGCAGTTCCGCCCAGGCCCGCCAGTCGCCATGCACCGGCAGCCGCAGGGTCATGCGCTCTGTCTCCAGCTTGGGGCGACGGCGGAACGGCAACATCAGGCGGCAAGCCGGTCGCGGATTACACCCAGTCCGGGCGCCTTGGCGACCGGGCCATACATGGCCAGTGCGGTCTTGGCCCCGGCCAGATCCCCGGCAAAGCGTCGCACATCCTGCATGGACACGCCGTCGATCTTCGCCACCGCCTCCTCGGGCGTCGGCACCCGGCCCCAGACCGCCAGCAGCCGCGCGTTGCGTTCGGCCCGGCTTGACGGGCTTTCCAGCCCCATCAGCAGGCCCGCTTTCAACTGCGCGCGCGCTCGCGCCACCTCCGCCTCGGTCATGTCATCCGCTGCGCGCTTCATCTCATCGACTGTAAGCTGGGTCAGCGCTGCGATTTCCTCTTTCGAGGTGCCCGCATAGATGGTGATCGAGCCGGTATCCTCATAGGCCCCGGACTGGGCAAAGATCGAATAGCACAACCCCCGCTCCTCGCGGATCTTCTGGAACAGGCGGCTGGACATGCCGCCGCCCATCGTCATCGCATAGACCTGTGCGGTATAGACATCGGCATGACGATAGCCCGGCGCCTCCAGCGACAGGGCGAAATGCACCTGTTCCAGCTTTTTCACCACGCGCCTCTCACCGCCGATGAACGCGGCGGGTTCCACCACGCTGATCCCGCGCGCGGACAGATGCCCGAAAATCTCGCGCGCCTGATGCACGATCTGTTCGTGGTCAACCCCACCCGAGGCCGACAGGATCATCTGGTCGGGTGCATAATGCTGCCCGACAAAGCCGCGCAGGTCATCTGCGCTGAAACTGCTGACCCGCTCGGTCGGGCCAAGGATGGTGCGACCGAAGGGCTGATCGGGATAGCTCACCTCCTGCAACCAGTCGAAGATAATGTCGTCGGGCGTGTCCAGCGACTGGCCGATCTCCTGCAGGATCACGTGGCGTTCAGTCTCGATCTCTTTCGGATCGAACACCGGGTTCAGGACGATGTCGGAAATCACATTCAGCGCCAGCGGCACATCGGCCACCAGACAGCGGGCATAATAGGCGGTCATTTCCTTGGAGGTGTAGGCGTTGATATAGCCGCCGACATCCTCGATTTCCTCGGCAATCTGCAATGCGCTCCGCCGAGCGGTGCCCTTGAATGCCATGTGTTCCAGAAAATGCGCGATACCGTTCTGTTCGGGGCGTTCATGCCGCCCGCCCGCCATCACCCAGACCCCTACGGACGCTGATTGCAGCCCCGGCATATGTTCGGTGACGATCTTCAATCCATTGGGCAGGGTCGAGATTTGCAGGCTCAAGATGCGATCCTTTCGCGGATCAGGGTTTGGATGCGGGCAAGATCATTGGGCACACGGGTCAGCCGCTCGCGCCGGTCGAACAGATCAGCCATGCGTGGGGGCAATTCCGGACGCTGGCCGATTGCGTCGAGCACGGCATCGGGGAACTTCGCCGGATGGGCGGTGGCCAATGTGATCATGGGCGTGGTGCCCAGATAGTCATTCGCAACCTTTACGCCAACGGCGGAATGTGGGCACAGGATTTCGCCGGTGCGCACATATTCGCGGTTGATGGTTGCGGTGGTTTCTTCCTCGGAACAGCGGCCCGAGCTGAAGGTGGCGCGCAAGGATTGCAGCGCACCTTGGGAAATGTGGAAGCCGCCGGATTTCAGCTCGTCCATCAGCTGCGCCACGGCCTTGCCATCGCGCGCGTAAGCATCGAACAGCGCACGTTCAAAGTTGGAGGAGACCTGAATATCCATCGACGGGCTCATCGACGGTTTCACCCCACCCTTGGTGTAATCGCCCGAGGTCAGCGCCCGGTGCAGGATGTCGTTCTGGTTGGTCGCGATCACCAGCTTCTCGATCGGCAGGCCCATCTTGCGCGCGATGTAGCCCGCGAAAACATCACCGAAATTGCCGGTGGGCACGGTGAAGCTGACCGCGCGGTGTGGGGCACCCAACGATACGGCAGAACTGAAATAATACACCACCTGCGCCAGCACCCGCGCCCAGTTGATGCTGTTCACCCCCGCCAGCCGCACGCCATCGCGGAAGGCGAAATCGTTGAACATATCCTTCACGCGGGCCTGACAGTCATCGAAATCGCCATCCATCGCGAGGGCATGCACATTTGCCTCGCTCGCCGTGGTCATCTGGCGGCGCTGCACATCCGACACCCGGCCATGCGGATAAAGAATGAACAGATCGACATTGGCGAGGCCCCGGAATGCCTCCATCGCAGCCGATCCGGTGTCGCCGGAGGTCGCGCCGACGATGGTGATCCGCTCGCCGGTTTTCGCCAAAGCCGCCTGCATCATCTGACCGATGATCTGCATGGCGAAATCCTTGAACGCCAGGGTCGGGCCGTGGAACAGCTCCAGCAGGAAATGGTTCGGCCCCAGTTGCACCAAGGGCGCGCGGGCGACATGGCCAAAGGGTTTGTAGGCCGCCGCCAGAAGAGCACGGAACTCGTCAGCCGAGAAGGTATCACCCAGAAACGGGTGCATGACCCGGAACGCGATGTCTTCATAGCTCTGCCCCGCCAACGCTGCGATCTGGTCATGGGTCATGGTCGGTATGGTTTCGGGCACATAAAGCCCGCCGTCTCGGGCAAGGCCGGTCATCATCGCCTCGCCGAAGCCAAGGACCGGGGCGGCGCCACGGGTAGAGATGTATTTCATCGGAGTCTCGCTTTCAGACCGTTCTGCGCCTGATACGCCACAGAAGATACGCTGTCATCCCCAACCACACCGCCGCAAGGCCAAACCATTGCACCGCATAGCCCAGATGGTTGTTCGGAATGTTCGAAGTGTCGACCGGCATCGGCTCGATCCCGGGTGCAGTGGGCGCACGGGCGACGATCAGCAGCGGCTCGGTCGCCAGTTGCGCGGCCATCGCGGGCACGTCGCGGGCGAACCAGAGGCCGGTCTTCGGATCAGGCTTCGGGGTGAAACTGTCCACCTCGTCGGGCCAGTGCAGATTGCCGGTGACCACCTCTGCATCCGGCCCGCGCGGGGAGACGCGCGCGCCGTCGGCCACGAAGCCCCGATCCACCAGAACCCGCCGCCCCTCCGTCTCGAACACCCCGATCACCCGTACACCTGCGCCGATCTCCTTGCGGCTGACCAGCACATCCAGCGACTCCCCCGTGAACCGCCCAGTGGCGGTCACGGGCAGATAGCGGTTCGCCTCCGGGTCGGGGTTGGCGGGCAGGGCCACGGGGTCGGCCACGATCCGCGCCGCGATATCCGCCAGCGCCGCCTCTTTCCACGCCAGCCGGTCCAGTTGCCACAGGCCAAGCCCGGCCAGAACCGCCGCCCCGATCAGGCCGAACAGCAAGGGGATGATCATGCGGCGGGTCATCATGTCTCCAAACGAAAGGCGCGGACCCTTTGGCCCGCGCCTGATGGTGCCGTCAAGGGGGCGGACCGCCCCCCGAAAGGGCTACTGGCCCCAGACGTAGATCGAGGCGAACAGGAACAGCCAGACCACATCGACGAAGTGCCAGTACCAGGCTGCGGCCTCAAAACCCACATGCTTTTCCGGGGTGAAATGCCCCTTCAGCGCGCGGATCAGGCAGACGCCCAGAAAGATGGTGCCGATCACCACGTGGAACCCGTGGAAGCCGGTCGCCATGAAGAAGTTGGCGCCATAGATGTTGCCGGCAAAGCCAAAGGCGGCGTGGCTGTATTCATAGACCTGCAGGATTGTGAAGAACACGCCAAGCACGATCGCCAGAATCAGCCCGTTCACCAGATCCTTGCGGTTGTTCTCATGCGCCAGAGCATGGTGCGCCCAGGTAGCAGCCGCGCCCGAGCACAGCAGGACCAGCGTGTTGATCAGCGGCAGGTGCCAGGGGTCGAAAGTTTCAATCCCCGCAGGCGGCCACTGGCCATCGACGATCGGCGACAGGGGGCCCATCGGGTAGAGCGCGTGTTTGAAGAACGACCAGAACCATGCCGCAAAGAACATGACCTCGGACATGATGAACATGATGAAGCCATAGCGCAGGCCGATCGTCACCACCGGGGTGTGATCGCCGTCCTGGCTTTCCTTGATCACGTCGGCCCACCAGGCGAACATGACATAAAGCACACCGACAAAGCCGATCAACCCCAGCCATGGCCCCGACCCGTGCATCCACAGCACAGAGCCGAACAGCATGACAAAGGCCGAGAGCGCGGCCAGAAACGGCCAGACAGACGGCGGCAGGATATGGTAATCGTGGTTCTTGGCGTGGGCCATGGTCGGTTCCCTCGGTTCTTTTTTTGTCAGTTTACAATGCCGGCAGCCGGGGCGGCAAGCGCCGCCTGCTCGTCAGACAGGGATGTTTCGTAGAATGTATAGGACAGCGTGATCTCTTTCACGAACTTGCCTTCGCGATCCTTGACGATTTCTGGGTCCACGAAAAAGCTGACCGGCATCTGCACGGTCTCGCCCGGCTGCAACACCTGTTCGGTGAAACAGAAGCAGGCGATCTTGGCAAAGTAGCCGCCCGCCGCATCCGGGGTCACGTTATAGCTGGCGGTGCCCGCGATCACCCGGTCGGTGGGGTTGTGCGCCTCATAGAAGGCCAGCGCGTTTTCCCCGATCCTCACGGTCATGGTGCGCTGCATCGGCTTGAACTGCCACGCCATCCCGCCCGAGGTGGAGCCATCAAAGCGGATCTGGATGGTTTGTTCGAGAATGGTATCGGGGGGGGCCTCGGCCACGGCGGTGGTGCCGCCAAAGCCGGTGACCCGGCAGAACCAGTCGTAGAACGGCACGGCGGCAAAGGACAAGGACGCCATCATCACGGCCACGCCCACAAGCTTTAGGCCGGTTTTTGCGGTCTGGTTCATGGTTGGGTTCCCCCTGTTCCGGTTGCGGGCACGGCGCGGTCCAGTTCTGGCCGCACGGTATGGTCAAAGGCCTGCATCGGGTCGCCGCGCGTGACTTTCACCACGGTCAGCGCGAACACCAGCACGACAAAGGCCACCAAAGTCAGCCCCAGCCCCAGATTGCGCGAGAACCGGCGCTGGTGCAGTTCGTGGTCGGGACGAAAGCTCATGCCCAGCCCCCCAGACCATAGGTTTTCAGTAAGGCTTCGACCAGAAATGCTGCAAAATGCACGAACAGATAGGCCAGTGAGAATTTGAAGAATGTCTTCTCCACCGCGTATTTGTCGGCCTCGGCAGTCGACTCGGCGCGCTTCCAGATGTCATAGGCGCCTTTGAGGAACACCGCGTTCAGCAGCAAGGCCACGGCCAGCGTGAACGGCCCGCCGATCGTGGTCAACGCCGCCCATACCGACACCGGGGCCAGCAGCACGGTATAGATCAGGATCTGCCGCCGGGTTTCCGTCCGGCCATGCGTCACCGTCAGCATCGGAACGCCAGCCTTGTGGTAATCTTCCTTCATGAACAGGGCGAGGGCCCAGAAATGCGGCGGGGTCCACATGAAGATCAGCCCGAACATCAGCGCCGATTCCACCGACACGCCACCTGTGGCCACAGCCCAACCGATCATCGGCGGAAAGGCTCCGGCAGCGCCGCCGATCACGATGTTCTGCGGGGTCAGCCGCTTGAGCCACATCGAATAGACCACGGCATAGAAAAAGATCGTAAAGGCCAGCAGCCCGGCGGCAAACAGGTTGGCCGCCAGCGCCAGCATCACCACCGCAATGCCCGACAGCGCCAGGCCCAGACCCAGCGCCTCGCCGGCCTGCACCTTGCCCGCCGGCACGGGGCGCGATCTGGTGCGGTTCATCACCGCGTCGATGTCGGCATCCCACCACATGTTCAGCGCGCCCGAGGCCCCTGCCCCGAGTGCGATGAACAAAATAGCGGCAAAGCCCACCACCGGATGCACGCCGACCGGGGCCACCAGCAGGCCGACCAGTGCTGTGAACACCACCAGCGACATCACGCGCGGTTTCAGCAGCGCGACATAATCGCCAAACTGCGCCTCTGCGCTGTTGGGGCAGGCCTGAACGTCGCTCATTCTTTATCCTTGGATTAGGGAAATGGCCCCGGTGACGGGGCCATCCACATCGCTTCCCCTCTTGAAAGGGATCAGTTGTTGGCGGCCAGCTTCACCGACGAATAGGCCTCGATATCGGCTGCCGACAGCACCACGTCACCCGCCTGCGCGGCGGCCAGCCATTGGGCATAAACCTCTTCGGACACGACCTTGACAGTGATGGGCATGTAAGCATGCGCGATGCCACATAGTTCCGAACATTGGCCGAAATAGATGCCCTCACGCTCGGCGCTGAACCAAAGCTGCGCCAGACGGCCCGGCACCGCATCCTGTTTCACGCCAAAGGCCGGGATCGTCCACGAATGGATCACATCCGCCGCCGTGATCTGCATCACCACCGTCTTGCCGACCGGAACCACCACTGCGGTATCGGTGGCGAGCAGGAATTCGCGGTCGGTGTAACCGGCCGCTGCCAGTTGTGCCGACACTTCCGGCGAAAGGCGGTTGTCGCCGCCCGTCGCAGGCGCGCCGATCATGTAGCTGTCAAAAGCGACCGGAGTCGCGCCTTCGGCGTTGGGATCGGTGATGCCATCATCAACATATTCATAGCCCCAGTACCACTGGTAGCCGGTCACCTTGATGGTGATGTCTCCCACCGGGATTTCCTGTTGCTTGAACAGCACCGGCAAAGAGAACGCGCCGATAAACACCAGAATCAGGATCGGCACCACGGTCCAGCCCACTTCCAGCGGCGAATTGTGGGTGAAGGTCGCGGGCCTGGGGTTCCGCTTCTGATTGTAGCGGATGATGACCCAGACCAGCAGGCCGGTCACAAACAAGGTGATCACGGTGATGATCACCAGTATCATCCAGTCCAGCCCTTGCAGATCGCGGGCCAGTTCGGTGGCGGCGGGCTGGAACCCGGTGCCCCTGTCGATGGGCGTTCCCACGATTTCAAGACCTTGCGCAAGCACAGCACTGCCCGACATCAAGCCCGCAACACTGGCGGCAACCCCGCCGATTTGGTTCCAAAGACGCATGTTCTGTTCCCGTTATCTTTACGGCTTGGGTGCCGCTTGTCAGGATCCCGCCCATGGCGCATGGTACGACACGCGGCAGAATCCCGTTGTTTCCGACTGTGTTGAAACCATATTAGGGCCTCTGCCACAAGAGAAACCGTTGCGACATAGCAGCGCCATTTGACCCAGATCAAGGACAGCCCCCATGACCGATCAGCCCTTCCGCCCGTTCGACACCCATCTGGACGAGGCGGCGGCATTGGCGATCCTGCGCGCGGCGACCATGGGCGCCGAGGATGGCGAGCTGTTTCTGGAACGCCGCCGCTCCGAGGCGATCGTGCTGGACGATGGCCGGATCAAGACCGCCTCCTATGACGCCTCCGAAGGCTTTGGCCTGCGCGCGGTGAACGGCGAGGTGGCGGGCTATGCCCACGCCACCGAGATCAGCGAAAGCGCCCTGAGGCGCGCGGCAGAGACGGCGCGGCTGGCAGTGGGCGACGGCGGCGGCGTGATGGCCGCGCCACCGCAGGGCACCAATGTGAAACTCTATGGCGATGCCGATCCGATGACGGATGCGACATTCGCCGTGAAGATCGAGATGCTGCGCGAGATTGACGCCTTTGCCCGCGCTTTGGACCCGCGAATCATTCAGGTCTCGGCGACGATCGCCGCCTCCTATCAGGAGGTGGAGATCCTGCGGCCCGAGGGTGCTCGCGTGCGCGATATCCGCCCGATGGCGCGGCTGAATATCTCGGTGATCGTCGAACAGAACGGGCGGCGCGAACAGGGCGGCATGGGCGGCGGCGGGCGGTTCGGGCTGGCTTCGCTGATGCAGCCCGGCCATTGGCAGCCGGTGGTGCGCGAGGCGCTGCGGATTGCTTTGGTGAACCTTGAGGCGGTGCCCGCGCCTGCGGGCGTGATGGATGTGGTCCTCGGCCCCGGCTGGCCCGGTATTTTGCTGCACGAGGCGATCGGCCATGGGCTGGAGGGTGATTTCAACCGCAAGAAAACATCGGCCTTTGCCGGGCTGATGGGCCAGAGAATCGCCGCGCCTGGAGTGACGGTGCTGGATGATGGCACGATTCCTGACCGTCGCGGCAGCATTTCCATTGATGACGAAGGCACAGCATCGCGCCGTAACGTATTGATCGAGGACGGTATTCTTGTAGGCTACATGCAGGACCGGCAGAATGCGCGGCTGATGGGGGTGGCCCCCACCGGCAACGGGCGGCGCGAAAGCCATGCGCATATTCCGATGCCGCGCATGACCAATACCTATATGCTGGCCGGGCAGGATGACCCCAAGGATATTCTTGCCGGGTTGAAAGACGGCATTTATGCCGTCGGTTTCGGCGGCGGTCAGGTCGATATCACCAATGGCAAGTTCGTGTTCTCCTGCACCGAGGCCTACCGGGTGCAGAACGGCGTTGTCGGTGCGCCGGTCAAGGGGGCCACGCTGATCGGCGACGGGGCGACTGCGCTGAAACAGATCCGCGCCATCGGCAATGACCTGGCGCTGGACCCGGGCATCGGCAATTGCGGCAAGGCCGGGCAATGGGTGCCGGTCGGTGTGGGCCAGCCCACCCTGATGATCGGCGGTCTCACCGTTGGCGGATCGGCGGCGTGAGCCTGATCCGCTCGCCCGAACACATGCAGACCCCATGGCGGGATCTGATCACGGCGGCCATCGCCGCCGTGCTGCTGCCCTCGGCGCTTGGCGTGTTGTTTCTTGGCCTGTTCAGCCTTGTGCAAACCCGTGTGCCCGCAACCGCCGGGGTCTCGCTCTGGGTGATCGGCACCGCGCTGATGCTGTCGCCGCTCCTGAGCCTTGCCGGCATGATCCTGACCCTGCCGGTCGCGTCCTTGCTGATCCGGCTGGGCTGGTTCGGCTGGCTGCCCGCCGCCGCCACCGGGCTGGTGATCGGCGGCGTCATCGGAGCGATGATGGACTTTGCGCCCGGGGCGCTTGCAGGCGCTGCGGTCGTTCTGATCCTGCGCGCGGTTCTTGGCCTGCTCCGCCCGATGACCCCGCCGCAGCCGATCCCTTGACCGGCGCGTTCAGTTGGTCTGCAGCATCGCCGACAGCGGGGCGAGCGCGACGGTAGAGGCGCGCCCCTCCACTGCCCATTCCATCACCCCGGCCACGGTCTCGGGGCGCAGCGTGCCGATCACGATCACCCGCCCCTCCTGCGCCGCCTTGAAGGCCGCGCGGTCAAGATAGCGGCGGATCACCGGGCTTCCATCGCCGTCGATGCTGCGAAAGATCATCGCCGCCGGCAGTCCTTCGCGCCGGGCGACCTGATCGGCGGCGTTCAGGCCCTGATCAAGGGTCACCAGCCCCCGGCCCTGTTCCGCCAGAATAGGCACCACCTGCGCCGCAAGCTGGCGGTTGTTCTGGAACGCAGCGCCATCGGCGTCGATCACCGCCACCGCTTCTGGAAGGCGGGTGGCCAGCACCTGAAAGCTCTGCTCCAGATCGCCGGGGCCGGCCCCCGCCGGAATTCCGGTGCCCGCCATCACCACCTCCTGCCCGCCCGCGCGCCAGATCGCCGCGCGTTCGGCAGCGCCGTCCGACAAGGGGTCGATCACGATCGACAGCGGCAGATCCAGCGCGGCCAGCTCGGCGCGGTTGACGCCATCTTGTCCGTTATCCTGCAACAGGATCGCGAACAGCGGCTTTCGGGCGGGGTTCTCAAAGGGGCGCGCATAGCGTTGCAGTGGCGGCAGGTCTTCCCAGGCCTCCGGTTCCGGCTGGGACTCGGCTTCAGGTGCCGCAGGCGCGGGATCGGTGCCGATCCGGGGCAGACGCCCGGTCACGACGCCCGGAGCCTGACCGGCCAGTTCGGGGGCCGGGGGCGGAACAGTGTCTGGAACAGCATCCGGCAGCGGCATCGGCTCGGGTGTCGGGTCGGCTGGCTCCGGCACGGGCGGCGCAACCTCGGGCGCGTCCGGCAACGGCCGCAGCAGCGCCTCTTCCTCGGGCGTCAGCGGTGGCGGCGGCGGCAGATCGGCGGGCGCAGGCGCGCCCTCTGCCTCTGGCAGGCCCGGCGCATCGGGCTGGGCCGCCGCCATCGGCACATCGCCGGTCGCGGGGGCCGATGGCGGGCTGACCTGCCCGGCCGAGGCCATGCGTTCGGCAGGCGCATCGCTTGGCGGGGCGGCGGGCGGCTCTGCCGGGGCGGGGCCAGGCGCGGCGGCACGGTCTGCCTGGGGGGCAGAGGGCGCTTCGGCCAACGGCTGCACGGGTGCGGCATCGGTCGCGGCGGGCCGCGACGGCGGTTCCTGCGACAGTCCCGCAGTGTCCGGCGCGCCGGGCGCTTCGGTCACGGCCATGGGCGCTTCGGGCGCTGTCTGTGCGGCTTCGGACTGTGCGGCTTCGGACTGTGCGGCTTCGGACTGTGCGGCTTCGGCGGGGACAGCTTCCGGCTCTGCATCCACGCCGGCGATCTCTTCCGTCGCAGCGGGAGCGTCAACAGGTTCCGGCACGGGTGCCACGGGTTCCGCCAAAACGGCTTCAGCACTCCCGGCCCCGGTCGCAGGCCCATCGCCCTGTGCCTGATCCACCGGGCGCGGCACCGGCCCCGCAATCTGCGACACCACAACCAAGCCGCCCGCCGCAGCCAGACTTCCCCACAACAAACCCCGAACAAACCCGCGCACTGCCTTGCCCCTTTTTTTGTTGCCGGACATTGTGCCCATCCGGGCGATGCGATCAAGCGGTCTTGACGCCCCTGCCCCGGTCTGACCATCTATAGCCCGACCCGCCCCCGGCTTCATCCCCTATCCGACAGGCCCAAGCAAGATGCTGCTTCTGATCGACAACTACGACAGCTTTACCTACAATCTCGTGCATTATTTTGGCGAGCTGGGGGCGGATGTCGTTGTAAAGCGCAATGATGCGCTGAATGTGCAGGATGTGCTGGCCATGGCGCCAGAGGCGATCATCCTGTCGCCCGGCCCCTGTGATCCGGCGGCAGCGGGCATCTGCCTGCCACTGACCACGGCGGCATTTGAGGCAAAAATCCCGCTTCTGGGCGTCTGCCTCGGCCATCAGACCATTGGCGAGGCCTTTGGTGGCCGCGTCATCCGCTGCCATGAAATCGTGCATGGCAAGATGGGCGCGATGCACCACGAAGGGCGCGGTGTGTTCAAGGGCCTGCCCTCGCCCTTCCTTGCCACGCGTTATCATTCGCTGATCGTGGAACGGGAAACCCTGCCCGATTGTCTTCAGGTCACGGCATGGCTGGAGGATGGCACCATCATGGGCCTGCGCCACAAGACGCATCTGATCGAAGGGGTGCAGTTCCACCCCGAATCCATCGCGTCGGAACACGGTCACCAGTTGCTGCGCAATTTCCTTGATGAGGCCGGTGTAAGGGTGACCGCATGAGCGATATCCTGCGCCCGCTGATCGGCCTTGCCGCCGAACGCCCGCTCTCGCGCGCCGAGGCCGAAGCGGCTTTTGGCGCGCTGTTCGAAGGCCAGGGCACCCCGGCCCAGATGGGCGGATTCCTGATGGCCCTGCGCACGCGGGGCGAAACGGTGGATGAATACGCCGCCGCCGCCAGCGTGATGCGCGCCAAGTGCAACAAGGTTGTGGCACCCGAGGGGGCCATGGACATCGTCGGCACCGGCGGCGATGGCAAGGGCACGCTGAACATCTCCACCGCCACCGCCTTTGTGGTGGCGGGTGCGGGCGTGGTGGTGGCCAAGCATGGCAACCGCAACCTGTCGTCGAAATCGGGCGCGGCGGATGCGCTGACGGAAATGGGCCTGAACGTGATGGTCGGCCCGGCGCTGGTGGAGAAATGCCTGAACGAGGCCGGGATCGGCTTCATGATGGCACCCATGCACCACCCCGCGATCCGCCACGTGATGCCGGTCCGGCAGGAGCTGGGCACGCGCACCATTTTCAACATCCTGGGGCCTCTGACCAACCCTGCTGGCGTGAAACGCCAGCTGACCGGCGCGTTTTCCCCGGCGCTGATCCGCCCCATGGCCGAAACCCTGCTGGCGCTCGGCTCGATCAAGGCCTGGCTGGTGCATGGCGGCGACGGCACCGATGAGATTTCCATCGCGGCCCCCACCCAGGTGGCGGCGCTGGAGCATGGCCATATCCGCGAATTCACCCTGCACCCCGAAGACGCGGGCCTGCCCTATCACCCGTTCGAGACCATCATGGGCGGCACCCCGGCGGAAAACGCGGTTGCGCTGCGCGCGCTGCTGGATGGCGCGCCGGGGGCCTACCGCGATGCGGTGCTGTTCAACTCCGCCGCCGCTCTGGTCGTGGCCGACAAGGCCACCAGCCTGCCCGAAGGGGTTGAAATGGCCCGCCATTCGATCGATTCCGGTGCGGCCAAGGCCAAGATCACCGCCCTCGCCCGCCTGACCAACGCCTGACCGCCCAACAGGGCAAGGAACACCGCCATGAGCACGATCCTCGACCGCATCAAGACCTACAAGCTGGAGGAGATCGCCACCCGCAAGGCCGCCCGCCCAGCGGCCGAGGTGGAGGCCGCCGCGCGCAGCGCCCCAGCCCCGCGCGGCTTTGTCAGGGCTCTGTCACTGGCCGCCGGCACCGGCTATGGCCTGATCGCCGAGATCAAGAAGGCCAGCCCCTCCAAGGGCCTGATCCGCGCCGATTTCGATCCGACCGCCCTTGCCAAAGCCTATGAAGAAGGCGGGGCCACCTGCCTTTCGGTGCTGACCGACACCCCGTCCTTTCAGGGCGCGGATGAGTTCCTGACCCAGGCCTCTCAGGCCACCCATCTGCCCTGCCTGCGCAAGGATTTCCTCTATGACCCCTATCAGGTCGCCGAGTCCCGCGCCCTGCATGCCGATTGCATCCTGTTGATCATGGCCACCCTGTCGGATGAACAGGCGGCGGAACTGGAGGCGGCGGCGATCGAATGGGGCATGGATGTGCTGATCGAGGTGCATGACCGGACCGAGCTTGAACGCTCGGCCCTGCTGAAATCCCCGCTGGTCGGCATCAACAACCGCAATCTGAACACCTTTGACGTGACACTCGACACCACCCGCGATCTGGCCCGCCGGGTGGCCGAAGACCGGCTGATCGTCTCGGAATCGGGGCTCAACACCCCCGCCGATCTGGCGGATCTGGCACAATACGGCGCGCGCTGCTTCCTGATCGGCGAATCCCTGATGCGCCAGGAGGATGTGGCCGGCGCCACCCGCACCCTGCTTGCCCGCCCGCTGACCGCGCAGGGGGGCGTATGACCGAGCCGACGGGCCTTTCGCATTTCGACGCCGACGGCGCGGCCCATATGGTCGATGTCTCGGCCAAGCCGGTGACCGCCCGGGTGGCGGTGGCGCGCGGCTCGGTGGTGATGACGGCGGATACGCTGGCGCTGATCACGTCAGGCCAGGCGAAAAAGGGCGATGTGCTGGGCGTGGCCCGGCTGGCCGGGATCATGGCGGCCAAGAAAACCGCCGACCTGATCCCGCTGTGCCACCCGCTGCCGATCACCAAGGTGGCGCTGACCCTGACCCCGGACCCCGCCTTGCCCGGCGTGGTGGTAGAGGCGACGGTGAAAACCGGCGGCCAGACCGGGGTGGAGATGGAGGCGCTGACAGCCGTTTCGGTGGCCTGCCTGACGATCTACGACATGGTGAAGGCGGTCGAAAAATCCATGCGGATCGAAGGGATACGGCTGGTTCTTAAAGAAGGCGGCAAATCGGGCCGCTACACCGCCCCCGAGGATCAGCCATGATTCCGGTCGAAGAGGCACTCGCCCATTGCCTCGCGTTGGTCTCGCCCCTGCCGGTGGAAAATGTCCCGCTGGCACAGGCCTGCGGGCGGTATATGCCCCAGCCCGCCACCGCCACCCGCGACCAGCCGCCCTTTGCGGCCTCTGCCATGGATGGCTATGCGGTGCAGGGCGATCCCGCCCCCGGCGACCGCTCTACCATGGTGGGAGAAGCGGGCGCGGGCCATGCGTGGCACGGCACCCTTGGCCCCTTGCAGGCAGTTCGCATCTTCACCGGCGCGCCCCTGCCCGCAGGCGCAACGCGGGTGATCATACAGGAGGATGTGACCCGCGACGGTGATGTAATCACGGTAAACGCGGGCGCCGATACCGCCACCCATATCCGCCCCGCCGGTCAGGATTTCCGTGCCGGGGACACCCTGTCACCGCGCCTGTTGCGTCCCAATGATCTGGCCCTTCTGGCCTCGATGAACATCGCGCTGGTGCCCGTCACCCGTCGCCCCGTTGTCGCGATCATCGCCACCGGGGATGAGTTGGTGATGCCCGGTGAACCCCCCGGCCCCGACCAGATCATCGCGTCAAACTCCTTTACTCTCAAAGCCCTGGCCGAGGAAGCCGGGGCGGAGGTGCGGCTGTTGCCGATCGCCCGCGATACGGTGGAGGCGCTAAGCTATGTGCTGGCTCTTGCAGAAGGGGCAGACATCATTGTCACCACCGGCGGCGCTTCAGTGGGCGATCATGACATCGTGGCACAGGTGGCACAGACCATGGGCCTCCAGCGCGCCTTCTGGAAAATCGCGATGCGCCCGGGCAAGCCGCTGATGGCGGGTCGTCTGGGCCATGCCGCCATGCTGGGCCTGCCCGGCAACCCGGTGTCCTCGGTGGTCTGTGCGCATCTGTTCCTGTTGCCGATGATCCGGGCGCTGCTTGGTCTGCCGCCAGAGGCGCTTGCCCCGCGCACCCGCCCTGCGCTGCTGGCACAGGATGTCGGCCCCACCGGCCCGCGCACGCATTACATGCGCGCGACGCTGGCCGACGGCGACGGCCTGCCGCTGATCACGCCCTGTGAGCGCCAGGACAGCTCGCTGCTGACGGTTCTGTCGGCAGCCGATGCCCTGCTGATCCGCCCGCTGGGCGACGGCCCGCGCCGGGCGGGCGAGCGGGTGACCTTCCTTCCTGTCTGACGCCGCGACCTGCTTTGCGCTTGACACAAACCGGGAACACGGGCAGAACATTGCGTTAACGAATGACGATCGGGGTGGGTCATGCTTACACGCAAACAGCTGGAACTTCTGGATTTCATCAAGACCCGGATGGACGTTGACGGCGTGCCGCCCTCCTTCGACGAAATGAAGGATGCGCTGGACCTGCGGTCGAAATCCGGCATCCACCGGCTGATCACCGCGCTGGAGGAACGGGGCTTCATCCGCCGTCTGGCCCACCGCGCCCGTGCGCTGGAAATCATCAAACTGCCCGACGCGATGGAAAAGCCCGGCTTCACCCCCCGGGTGATCGAGGGGGACAGGCCCGCCGCCCCGCCGCGTGGCGCGATGGTGGTTGAACCGGTGCATGCCATGGAACTGCCTGTGATGGGCCGCATCGCCGCCGGTGTCCCGATCGAGGCGATTTCCGAAGTGTCGCACCATGTCGCGGTGCCGGGCTCGATGCTGTCTGGCCAAGGCAACCACTATGCGCTGGAGGTCAAGGGCGACTCGATGATCGAGGCCGGGATCAACGATGGCGACATCGTGGTGATCCGCGAACAGAACACCGCCGAGAATGGGGATATCGTGGTGGCCTTGGTCGATGACGCCGAGGCGACGCTGAAACGCTTTCGCCGCAAGGGCAACATGATCGCGCTGGAGGCGGCGAACCCCGCCTATGAAACCCGGATGCTGCCCGATCATCAGGTCAAGGTGCAGGGCCGTCTGGTCGGGCTGATCCGCAGCTACTGACGGGCCGATACCGATCCGCCGCCGCGGGGCCGTCTTTACGGCCTCGGGGCCACGCGATCCGCCCCCGGGCGGATCACCGCCACCAGCCCTTCGGGCCTGCGGGGCGAGGACCAGACCCGGCGCGCGCCATAGGTCGGCTCCACCCGCAACCCCTCCGCCACCGGATACAGCGCCAATGTGCCGGACCCGCGCAGCCGGTCCGGGTCCAGTACGGTGCACCCCTTGGGCACATCTGCCACCGGGACAGAGATCACCACCAGATCGGCGGTCGCACAAGCCTCGCCCACCCGCGCCGCCGCGCCTTTGCCCTTGAGCGCCACGCCACTTACCCCCGCCGCCGCAAAGCGCCGCGCGCCCAGGGCCCCATCCATCCCCGCGCGCGCCGCCGCCATCTCCTGCGTGGCAAGGTCGCCGTCATTCTCCAGCCAGTTCTGCGCCGCAAATCCTGTGCCACGCGGGGCCGACAACGCCCGCCCCTCCGGCCCCAGCACCCCCACCAGCCCGCCATCGGCCGAGATCAGCACCAGGGGCCGCTCCACCCCGACCCAAAGCAGCAGCGCCGCCAGCGCGGGCACGGCACCCAAAGCCCGCCACGCCCCGCGCAGCAAAACCACCAGCGCGCCCGCAAGCGTGACCAGCGGCAAAACCCATGGCCCCGGCGCGACAATCGCCGTCACCGCACCCTCCCATCCCGCCACCCAATGCGCGACCCACAAAATCCACGCGCTCCCCTGCTCCATCACCCACAGCGGCGGCCCGGCGAGTCCGACAGGTGCCAACACCCCCGCCACCGCCCCCGCAGGCATCACCACCGCCCCCATCACCGGCACCGCCATCAGGTTGGCGACCAGCCCGTAACCGGCAAAGCGGTTGAAATGCGCCGCCGCATAGGGCGCGGTGGCAAAGCCGCCGATCGCACTCGACAGCACCAGCGCAAACACCGGAATCGCCCATTGCGGCGAGCGCCCCGCCACCACCCGCTGATCCACCGCGCGGAACCCCGCGATCAGCGCCACCGTGGCGGCAAATGACATCTGGAACCCCGGCTCCAGCATGGTTTCGGGCTGCCAGATGAGCAGGATCACCCCCGCCAGCGCCACCGAACGCAGGGTCATCGCCTTGCGGTCCAGAAGCACCGCGCCCAGCATCACCGCCACCATGATAAAGGCGCGTTCCGTCGCCACATTGGCCCCCGACAACGCCAGATAGAAGGCCGCCACCGCCAAGGACACCACCGCCGCCAGCTTCTTGCCATTCACCCGCAGCGCAAGCGGCGGCACAGCGGCGATGCCCAGCCGCAGCCCGGCAAAGACAAACCCGGTCAGGAACGCCATATGCATCCCCGAAATCGCCAGCAGATGCGCCATATTGGTATCGCGCAACGCCTGCACCGCCGTCCGGCTCAGGCCCGAGCGGTCGCCGGTCATGATCCCGGCGATAAAGCCCCCCGCATCCCCCGGCACCGCCTGCATCAGCGCCAGCGCCAGATCGCGGCGCACCGATGCGACCGACCAGCCGTCCGGTGCCGCCGCCCACAGCACCACCGGCGCATTGGCATAGCCGACCGCGCCCAGCCGGTCGAAAAACGCCATGCGGCGAAAGTCGAAACTTCCCGGTTCCACCGGGCCATCAGGGGCCTGAAGCATCGCCGTCACCATCACCACCTCGCCCGGGAACGGCGCATGGCCCGTCACCCTGCCGCGCAAGGAGATCCGCACCCGTTCCGGCAGACGTTCGTGCCGCACCCGGTCCAGTTGCACCCGGTCCAGCGTGATGCGGATGGCATCAGTCTGGCTGCGGTCGATGTTGACCACGCGCCCCGTGACCGGCCCGTAGTAGCGAAAATCCAGCATCGGGGCCTGCACCATCTGCACCCGCAACCCGCAGGCCAGCACCCCCAGCGCCACACAGGCCAAAGCCGCCGCAAACGGATGCCCACCCTCCGGCCCCCAGAGCCGCAGGCACAGGCACAGCAGCATCACCCCGGCGGCACCGGCATAGACTGCCCCCCCCGGCTCCCACGGCAAGGCGAACCAGCCACCGATCCCCATGCCGACGAACAGCGGCACCCAGGGAAACAGCGTGCCCCGCGCCTCTGCCAGCACCACAAAGGGCCGGGCCAGCCAGCCAGTCAGGACCGCCACCTTGTTTCCCGCCCCTTCACCGCCTAGAACCGGGCCAAGCCTACCGCCAAGATGGTTTCCGAAAGGTTAACGTGCCCATGTCCTCCACGCCCGTCGTCACCCGCTTCGCCCCCTCGCCCACCGGCTATCTTCACATCGGCGGCGCACGCACCGCCCTGTTCAACTGGCTGTACGCGCGCGGGCGCGGCGGCAGGTTCCTCTTGCGGATCGAGGACACCGACCGCGAACGCTCCACCCCCGAAGCGACGGCGGCGATCCTGCAGGGCCTCACATGGCTCGGCCTCGACTGGGACGGCGAGGCGGTCAGCCAGTTCGACCAGCGCGAGCGCCACGCACAGGTGGCGCATGAGATGCTGGAACGCGGCACCGCCTATAAATGCTTTGCCACACAAGAGGAAATCGCCGCCTTCCGCGCCGCGAAAGAGGCCGAGGGCGCCAGCTATGCCGTGTTCCAAAGCCCGTGGCGCGATGCGGACCCCGCCACCCACCCCGATGCGCCCTACGCCATCCGCATGAAGGCACCCCGGACGGGAGAGACGAAAATTTCCGACACCGTTCAGGGAATCGTTACAGTTCGCAACGATCAACTGGACGACATGATTGTCCTGCGTTCCGATGGCACCCCCACCTATATGCTGGCTGTCGTGGTCGATGACCACGACATGGGGGTCACCCATGTCATTCGCGGCGATGACCACCTGAACAACGCCGCCCGGCAACAGATGGTTTATGCCGCGATGGATTGGCCGGTGCCAGTCTGGGCGCATATCCCGCTGATCCACGGACCGGATGGCAAAAAGCTGTCCAAACGCCATGGCGCCACGGCGGTTGGCGATTATCAGGCGCAGGGCTATCCGGCGGCAGGCATGCGTAACTATCTCACCCGGCTGGGCTGGGCGCATGGCGACGCCGAGCTCTTTACCACCGATCAGGCCATGGAAATGTTCGGCCTTGACGGAATCGGCCGCAGCCCGGCGCGGCTGGATTTCAAGAAGCTGGAATCAACCTGTGGCTGGCACATGGCCCGCGCCGAGAATGCCGCGCTGCTGCATGAAATCGAGGGCTATCTTGTCGCCGCCGCGCGCCCCGCACTGACCGATGGTCAACGCGACCTGCTGTCGCGCGCTATGTATTGCGTGAAAGATCGCGCGAAGACATTCCCGGAACTCATTGATAAGGCTCATTTTGCGCTGACCTCCCGCCCGATTGACGTGGATGAGGCGGCGGGTAAGGCTCTGGATGCGGTATCCCGTGGTATACTGAAAGAATTGACGCTGCGCCTGCAAAATGCTAGCTGGACGAAAGCGGAGCTTGAGTCCATTCTGACTGAGGTTGCCACGGCCCATGGCATCGGTTTCGGAAAACTGGCCGCGCCCTTGCGTGCCGCCCTTGCCGGGCGCAGCGCGACCCCGAGTGTTTATGACATGATGCTGGTCATCGGTCAGACAGAGACGATTGCGCGATTGCAGGACGCTGCGGCCTGAACCGGCTGCGCCTTGCAACCACACGAAATGAGCCACCAGCCGGGACGGTCCGGCGGGGCAAAAATGAGGGATGTAAGAGATGGCCAAGATGAAAACGACTGCGACCCTGACGCTGGAAGGCAAATCCTTTGACTTGCCCGTGCTTTCCCCCACGCTTGGCCCCGATGTCCTCGACATCCGGAAACTCTACGCCGAAGCCGATGTCTTTACCTTCGACCCCGGCTTCACCTCGACCGCCGCCTGCGAAAGCGCCATCACCTTCATCGACGGCGACAAGGGCGAGCTGCTGCACCGTGGTTACTCGATCGAGGAACTCGCCGAACATTCGCATTACCTCGAAGTCTGCTACCTGCTGCTCTACGGCGAACTGCCGACCGCCGCCCAACTGGCCGATTTTGAAAACCGTGTGACGCGGCACACCATGGTGCATGAACAGATGCACTATTTCTTCCGTGGCTTCCGCCGCGATGCCCACCCGATGGCCACCATGGTGGGCGTGGTCGGCGCGATGGCCGCGTTCTACCACGATTCCACCGATATCAATGACCCGTGGCAGCGTGAGGTTGCGGCGATCCGGATGATCGCCAAACTGCCGACCATTGCCGCGATGGCGTTCAAATACTCGGTGGGCCAGCCTTTCGTTTACCCGAAAAACAGCCTCGATTACGCCGGAAACTTCCTGCACATGTGCTTTGCCATCCCGGCGGAGGATTACGTGGTCAACCCGATCCTGTCCAAGGCGATGGACCGGATCATGATGCTGCACGCCGATCACGAGCAGAACGCCTCCACCTCCACCGTGCGTCTGGCGGGCTCTTCGGGGGCCAACCCGTTCGCCTGTATCGCCGCCGGTATCGCCTGCCTCTGGGGTCCGGCTCATGGCGGTGCCAATCAGGCCTGCCTGGAGATGCTGAAGGAAATCGGCACCGTTGACCGTATTCCGGAATTCGTAGCCAAGGCCAAGGACAAGGATTCCGGCTTCCGTTTGATGGGTTTTGGCCACCGGGTCTATAAAAACTTCGACCCGCGCGCCACGGTTATGAAGGAATCCGCCGATGAGGTGCTGGCGCTGCTGGGGGTGGAAAACAACCCGCTCCTGCAGGTCGCCAAGGAGCTGGAGCGGATCGCCCTTTCGGATGAATATTTCATCTCGAAAAAGCTCTACCCCAACGTCGATTTCTACTCCGGCATCATCCTGGAGGCGATGGGTTTCCCCACCTCGATGTTCACCCCGATCTTTGCGATCTCGCGCACCGTCGGCTGGATCTCGCAGTGGAAAGAGATGATCGGCGACAAGGGCCAGAAAATCGGCCGGCCGCGCCAGCTGTATATCGGTGAGCCGCACCGCGCCTATGTGGACGTGCGCCACCGCTAGGACGCCGGCCACACCAGCCGCCACCCTGCCCCAGGCAGGAAAAGCGCCTCCCCTCCCCCCTCGTGGGGGAGGGATGGGGTGGGGGGGCTTCTGCGCCCGTCAAGCCTGCAAACGGTTACCGCCAGACCCGCGCGCCGCGCATTGCAGCCATCAACCCCGACCCCACCGGCCCACGCTCGCCCACGCTGGGGTGCAGCTTTTCGCTGCGATCGCGCCCCACTACCCTGCGACTGCGCAGCAAAAACAGTTTGCCCCAGCTCCGCCAGGTGCCCACCATCGGTGCCTGCGGATCGCAGGGGAAACGCCCGCGCCAGCCTTCGGGCAGGGCCAGCCCGCAGGCCTCGGCCCGGCCCAGCATCCAGACCAGCGGGATATTGGCCAAAGGTCGCGCCTCGGCCAAAGTACCGACCTGCCCGCCAACATCGGCATGCGCGCCCGCAAACCAGACCTGCTCGACATTGCCCTCCCACCCCTCGGGGCAGTCCCACAGCACCGGGTCGAACACTGCCCGCGTCTCGTGCAGTGCCAGCGCGTGAAAGCCGTGCCGGATCGACGCGCCAAGGTGATGGTTGTGGAAAGCATGATGCTGATCGGTCAGCATCCACAGCACCGGCAGACGCAGGCCCAGCGCCTTGACCGTATCCCAGACCCCCACCATCTCGACCGGGGCCTCGATATGGCAGGCCTGATGCGCAAACACCTGCGCCGCCCGGCTGTCCGGCCCGGTCATGTAATGGCGGTAGGCCAGCCGCACATTCCGCTCGGTCGCATGCTCATGGCGCAGCAGCCCGACCCGGTCGATCACCCCGGCCAGAGAGCGCACCGCAAAAGCCCCGCGCGAATAGCCCAGAAGGTAAATCCGGTCACCGGGGCGGTACTGGCTGGCCAGCCAGCCATAGGCGCGGCGGATCTGGCGGTTGATGCCGCGCCCCTGCGCCACCGCGCCAAGGTTGCGCCAACCCTCCCATTGCAGGCCCGGCTCGTAATACAGCCGCCGTCGCTGGCCCGGCACCGCCTCGCCCAGCAGGCGAAAGGCCAGCCCGGCATTGGTCTCCTGCCCCGGCTGCAGGCTCGACATGGTGCCGTCAAGGATCACCACATGATCCACCACGCCCCGCCCCGGCCCGGGGGGCGGAGCGTTGCTTTCGGTTTCCACCACCGGATAGGGGCGGAACCAGTGTTTTATGCGGTCAAGAAATGACGTCTTCCGCCTCCTTCAGCCAATGCCAGATCCGCTGTGGCGTGAACGGCATATCCACCCGCACCACCCCACGCAGGGCCAGCGCATCGCGCACTGCGTTTGAAATCGCGCCCAGCGCGCCCACGGTGCCAGCTTCGCCACAGCCTTTCATGCCCAGCGGGTTCATCACCGAAGGCACCGGCTCGCTGGTAAAGCCGAACATCGGCAGGTCGCTTGCACGAGGCATCGCGTAATCCATGAAGGTGGCCGACAACAGCTGCCCCTGTTCATCATATTGCGCCGCCTCGCACACCGCCTGACCATAGCCCTGCGCCACGCCGCCATGCACCTGCCCGATCGCCAGATCGGGGGCGATCAGCGTGCCGAAATCATCCACCACCGTGTAGCGGTCCATCACCAGCGCCCCGGTTTCCGGGTCCACCTCCACCTCGGCAATATGCGCGCCATTGGGGTAGCTGCGCCCGTCCAGCGTGGTGGTCTGGCTGACATCCAGCAAATCACTGCGCCCGCGCTGGCGCGCGAGATCCGCCGCTTCGGCCAGTGTCAGCCTTGTGTTACTGTCAGGCGCGCCAAAGGTGCTGCCGTCAAAGCCCACTTCTTCCACAGCCCATTCTTCGGACAGAAACCCGTTGAACCCGGCCACCATCGTGCGCACCGTCGCGCGCATCGCCGTGCCCTGCACGGTGACAGAGCGTGACCCGCCGGTGCCGCCGCCCTTGGGGATCGCGTCAGAGTCGCCCTGCACGATCCGCACCATGTGCTCTGGCAGCCCTGTCCATCCCGCCACCATGCGGGCATAAACCGTTTCATGCCCCTGCCCGTTCGACTGGGTGCCGACATAGAGCGTGGCCCTGCCACCCTCATCCAGCACCAGCCGCGCGGTTTCATCCGGGTCGCCCAGAATACTTTCGATATAGGTGGCAAGCCCGATGCCGCGCAACATGCCACGCGCGCGGCTGTCGGCCTGGCGCACCGCAAAGCCCGCGACATCGGCCTCTGCTTTGGCGCGGTTCAGAACGCGGGGGAAATCGCCCACGTCGATCAACTCGCCCGTGGCACTGCGATAGGGGAAATCGCGGATGAAGTTCCGCATCCGCAGCTCAAACGGGTCCACCCGCAGCTGCCGCGCCGCCTCATCCATCACCCGTTCGATCGTGAGGATCGCCTCGGGCCGCCCGGCCCCGCGATAGGCATCCACGGGCGTGGTGTTGGTGTAGACCCCCACCGCGCGCAGATGCGCCGCCCTGATGTCATAAACGCCAGTGAGCACCTTGGAAAACAGCTCCGACTGGATGGGTTGCCCGAATTGCGAGTTATAGGCGCCAAGGTTGGACACAAGGTTAACGCGATACCCGGTGATGCGCAGACCGGCGTCAAAGGCCAGTTCCGCCACCGCCACCAGATCGCGCCCGGCATTGTCTGTCAGCATCGACTCCGCTCGTGTCGCGATCCAGCGGACCGGATGGCCAAGCCTGCGCGCCGCCGCCGCCACGCAGACATATTCCGGATAGGTCATCGCCTTCATGCCAAAGCCGCCGCCCACATCCGGGTTGGTCACCCGCACCGCGTCGCGCGGAAGGTTCAGCATCCGCGCCAGCTCATTGCGTTGGTTCCACACCCCCTGCCCGTTGAAGCTGAAATGCAGCCGCCCCTCTGCCCATTCGGCAAAACAGCCGCGCGGTTCCATCGCATTGACGATGATGCGGTTGTGGATCACCTCCAGCTTTACCCGATGTGCCGCAGCGGCAAAGGCGGCCTGCACCGCCGGGGCGTCGCCGATCTGCCAGTCATAGGCGCGGTTCTGTGGCGCTTCGGGATGCAAATCCGGCCCTCCCGGTGCCACCGCCAATGCCACCGGCAGCCCCTCTACCTCCAGCCCCACCAGTTCTGCCGCATCCTGCGCCGCAGCCACCGTATCGGCCACGATCATCACCACCGCCTCGCCGACAAAGCGCACCCGCCCGCGCGCCAGCACCGGGCGCTCCGGTCCCGCGCCCATGCTGCCATCGGCATTGCGCAACCGCTGACCCTTCATGCCCAGAGAGACGCCCAGCGCCGCCAACCCAGCCGCATCCAGCACCAGATGCACGCCGGGCACCTGCCGTGCGGCCTCAAGATCCAGCGCGGTGATCTCACCATGCGCGTGGTCAGAGCGGAGGAACAGGGCATGCAAAGCGCCCTCGGGCGCGATGTCGTCAATATAGCGCCCTTGCCCGGTCAGGAACCGGATGTCCTCATGCCGCCCTACGCCTTGCGATTTGCCGAAATTGCTCATGCCCGCCCCTTTGCCTTGCGCACAAAGAGTTACGCCCCCGGCCGGATTTGTCCAGCCGGAGGCGTAGGGGAAGGCTCGTCGCTCCCTGTCGGGCGCTTCTCGCGAAGAGAGCGGTCACGCTCGATGAGCGCCGCGCTGTCAGACCTTGAGCGACAGCACCGTGGCGATCCCCAGATCGCCAAAGCCGTTGAAGCGCGAGTTGGTCACAGTGGAATAGGCCCCCATGCCATGCACGATCACGAAATCACCCTCGGCAATATCCCCCGGCAGCGGAATGTCGCCCGGCAGACGGTCCACCGAATCGCAGGTCGGGCCAAAGATGATGCGCGGCAGCTCTTCGCCCACCCGCTTCTCCCCGGTTGCCGACAGCACTTCCATCCGGTCGATCACACCGATCAGCGGGAGTTCGGTCAGCGTGCCATACACCCCGTCGTTCAGGAACACATGGCTGTCGTCGCGCACTGCCTTGACCCGCGCCGCCAGCGTATAGGCATCGCCGCACAGCGCCCGGCCCGGCTCGCAGACCAGCAGCGGACGGTCGGTGCCAAAGGCCTCGGTCGCCACGCGGTCGATCAGGGCAAAGGTTTCCTCCAGCTGCGGCATGACGCCGTGCAGCCGGTGGTTCGGGAAGCCGCCGCCGACGTTCAGCCGGGCGATGGTCACACCGGCCTTGCGCGCGATTTCCGCCGCTTCGAGGATGTAGGACTCCCATGCCTTCGGATCGGTGCATTGGGTGCCGGGGTGGAAGGTGATCGACGGGATGAACCCGGCCTCGGCCACCAGTTTGAGCAGATCCACCGCAACCTCGGCGGTCGCGCCGAACTTCGCCCCGAAGTTATAGGCCGCCCCTGCCACCGGCAGCTTGAAGCGCACCGAAATCTCGGTGCCCTCGGCCGGGACCATCTCGATCAGCTTGTCCAGTTCGGACCGCGAATCAACGCTGTAGGATTTCACCCCGCGCTCGACCGCAAAGGCGATCTCGTGGCGGGCGCGCACCGGGTTGTTGTAATGGATGGCGGCATCGGGGGCCAGACGGCGGATCAGGTCAATCTCGAACCCGGACGCGCAGTCATAGCCGCGCACACCGGCGGCGGAGAGGTTTTCCACCATCTCGTCGCTGGGGTTCGACTTTACCGCATAGGTCACCATGCCCGGAAAGCCGTCGATGAAGCGGCGGGCCGCGGCCTGCACCGCAGTGGGGGCAAAAAACAGCACCGGATCAACGGGTTGTTCGACCCGTAGAAACTCGGTTGGATTTGTCCAGATCGTTTTCGAGAGTCCCATCGCAGTTATCCTTCCTGCCAACAAGACGCATAGCCCTTGACCGTTGCAGCGAACGGGGCCGGGCACCAGCGTGGTTATCTAAAACCAGGCCAGGTGCGTATGAGCCGCCCTTTTCCTGCAACGTAGGATGCGGCATATGAGGCACAAACGCACCGAACAAAACTATATAATCGGAGTCTGAAGTCGTTATTATGACGAAAACATCGGTCAATTCGTATGGATGATCTGGATCGCAACATCATCGCCCTTCTGCGCGCCGATGCGCGGCTGTCCTTGGCCATGCTGGCGCGGCGGCTGAAGGTCGCGCGCTCCACCATTCAGGCCCGGCTGGAGCGGCTTGAAGACAGTGGCACCATCGCCGGCTACACGCTGAAACTGGGTCAGGGGGCCGACCCCAACCGGCTGCGCGCCACCGTTCTGCTGACGATCGAGCCGCGCACTCAGGCGGCGCTGCTGACCCGGCTGAAGTCGATCTCCGAGGTGGAGCGGGTGTTCACCACCTCTGGCCGCGTCGATCTGCTGCTGCAAATCGCCTGCCCGAATACCCAGGTGCTGGATCAGGTGCTGGACCAGATCGGCGCGATGACAGGGGTTCATTCGTCGGAGAGCCTGATCCACCTGAGCACAAAGATCGACCGCGCCGTTTAGACGGGCGGGCGCAGGGAGAACAGGTCCACAAAGGCCTGCCCCTGCGCGAGATCCCCCTCGAACCGGATCAGCCTTTGCGCGGCCTGTGCCAGCGGCACCGGCCCGTAAAGGGCAGAGGCCAGCGCATTGGTGCTGCCCTCGAACCGCAATCCTCCCTCACCCGCGCCACGCTCCACCCGGAACTGCCCCGGCGCGGTGGTGATCGCAAACCGCTCCGCCCCAGCCGCCATCTGCACCAGATGCGCCCCCGCCCGCTCCCGCGCGCACATCGCCCGCAGCGACAGCATCAGCGCGGTCGGGCTGATGAACAGGCGCGGATCATGCCCCGGCCTCCCCGCGCCCCAGCGGCACAACGCGCGGATCACCGGCCACAGGTCCGCGCCCGCTTCCGTCAGCCGGTAAAGCTGCGCCCGCGCCGCCCCCGGCACCGGATCACGCAGCACGATCCCCGCTGCCTCCAGTTCCTCCAGCCGCCTCGTCAGAATATTGGCGCTGATCCCCGGCAGCCCCTCGCGGATCGCGCCAAACCTTCGCGGGCCAAGCATCAATTCGCGCACCACCAGCAAGGCCCAGCGGTCGCCGATCAGATCCAGCGCATGGGCGGCGATGCAGCCCTCATCATAGCTTCGGCGGGTTTCGCTCACGTCATATAACTTTCAGTTGCTTTTTGTAACTAGCTTTGCGAGCTTGTTCCGGCAAGTGTCGGGAGGGAACTTCGATGAATTATCTTGATGCCTTTGTCATTCCGGTCCCCACGGCCCGCCGCGAGGACTACATCGCGCATGAGGCAAAGTGGTGGCCGCAGTTCCAGAAGATGGGCGCGCTGTCCTTGGTGGTGGCCTGGGCCGACGATGTGCCCCCCGGCAAACACACCGATTTCCTGCGCTCGGTTGATCTGGCCGAGGGGGAGGCCGTGGTCGTCGCCTGGATGACCTGGCCCGACAAGGACACCCGCAACGCCGCCTACAAGGCTATGGAAACCGCCATGTCGGCTGATGACATGGCCGACATGCCGTTTGACGGCAAACGCATGATCTACGGCGGCTTTGTCCCCGTTCTGGTCAAGGGAGAAACCGCATGAAAATCCTCGGCCTTCCGTTCTGGTATGAACTCACCGCCTCCGACATCCCCGCCTCAACCACATTCTACGGCCCGGTGATGGGCTGGCAGTTAAAGGACTCCGGCATGCCGGGCTTTGACTACACCATTGCGACGCGGGGCGACGCCATGGTGGCCGGACTGATGGCCCCCGATACCCCGATACCGGAGTTCTGGCTGGTCTATTTCGCCACCGATGACTGTGACGCCACCGCCGCAAAGGTCACCGCCCTTGGCGGCACCGTTCACCGCGCCCCCGAAGACATCCCCGGCACCGGCCGTTTCGCCATCGTCGCCGACCCGCAAGGCGCGGTGTTCGGCCTGATGCAGCCCGATGACGGTCTGCCGGGCAAGGCCTATTCGCCCATGGCCTCCGGCCACGCCAATTGGCACGAGTTGCAATCCGCCGACCCCGCCGCCGCCCTCACCTTCTATACCACCCTCTTCGGCTGGACCGCAGGTGAGGCGATGGATATGGGGCCGATGGGCACCTACCAAATCGTCTCCCTTCCCCATGGCGACATCGGCGGGATCATGGCGCTGGCGCAACCCGGCACCCCACCGCACTGGCTGCCGATCTTCGGCACCGACAGCATCGCAAGCGCCATGACCCGCATCGCGGCACAGGGCGGCACCACCCTGCATGGCCCGATGGAGGTGCCGGGCGGTGCCTTCGCCTGCTACGCCACCGACCCCAAGGGTGCGATCTTCGGCCTCGTCGGCCCGGCCTGATCCCAACGGGGCAAGCGCCACCCCCTTGGCCTTTGCCCCTGGATTCGCTAAGTCCCCTGCAACCGCAGAGGAACACGCCCATGCCGATGGAAAAGACCTTCAACGCCGCCGAGGCCGAGGCCCGGATCTCCGCGCTCTGGCTGGCGGAAAAAGCCTTCCGCGCCGGGGCCAATGCCAAACCCGGCCACCCCGCCTTTTCCGTCATGATCCCGCCGCCGAATGTCACGGGCAGCCTGCACATGGGCCACGCCTTCAACAACACGTTGCAGGATATTCTGACCCGCTGGCACCGGATGCGCGGCGATGACACTTTGTGGCAACCCGGCACCGACCATGCCGGCATCGCGACGCAAATGGTGACCGAGCGCGAGATGGCGAAAAACGGCGAGCCGACCCGCCGCGACATGGGGCGCGATGCGTTTTTGTCCCGCGTCTGGCAGCAGAAACAATCCTCGCGCGGCACCATCATCGGCCAGTTGCAACGCCTTGGGGCAAGCTGCGACTGGGACCGTGAGGCCTTCACCATGTCCGGCGCGCCGGGCGCGCCGGAGGGGGAGCAAGGCAACTTCCACGACGCGGTGATCAAGGTCTTCGTGGACCTCTACACCAAGGGCCTGATCTATCGCGGCAAACGTCTGGTCAACTGGGACCCGCATTTCGAGACCGCCATTTCCGATCTGGAGGTAGAGAATACCGAAGTGGCGGGCCACATGTGGCACTTCAAATACCGCCTCTCCGGGGGCGAAACCTATGAATATGTAGAGAAAGACGACGAAGGTGCGGTGACCCTGCGCGAGGTCCGCGACTACATCTCCATCGCCACCACAAGGCCCGAGACCATGCTGGGCGATGGTGCCGTCGCCGTCCACCCCTCGGACGCGCGCTACGCCCCGATCGTCGGCAAGATGGTCCACCTGCCGCTCTGCGACCGGCTGATCCCGATCATCACGGATGAGTACCCCGACCCCACCTTTGGCTCGGGCGCGGTGAAGATCACCGGGGCGCATGATTTCAACGATTACGCTGTGGCCAAACGCGCGAACCTGCCCTGCTACCGCCTGATGGACACGCGTGGCGCAATGCGCGCCGATGGTGCGCCCTATGCGGAAGCGGTCGCCCGCGCCCGCGAAATCGCCGCCGGGTCGCCGACAACCGAGACGGAAGTGGATAGCCTCAACCTCGTCCCCGAAAAATACCGGGGCCTTGATCGGTTCGAGGCGCGCAAACAGGTGATCGCCGACATCAGTGCCATCGGCCTTGCCGTCACTACACTGGTCAAACAGATCGACCCCGAAACCGGATCGGAACACCTGACCCTAGAGCCGGTGGTCGAGGCGAAAAAGATCATGCAACCCTTCGGTGACCGCTCGAAAGTGGTGATCGAGCCGATGCTGACCGACCAGTGGTTCGTCGACACTGCCAAGATCGTCGAACCTGCGCTGGAGGCTGTGCGCACTGGCGCGACGAAGATCATCCCGGAGTCGGGCGAGAAAACCTATTACCACTGGCTGGAGAACATCGAGCCTTGGTGCATCTCGCGCCAGTTGTGGTGGGGGCATCAGATTCCGGTGTGGTATGGCTTGTCGATCGACGCCGCCGATTTTGTCGATGACGAGGGCGACAACGCGCTTGATCAGGTTGAAATCCTGACCATCCTCGGCGATGGCGGCTATATCGACCGCGCGTCCCGCTTCCATTGCGCAGCGGCGCTGGAAATTGTCACGGAACGCTTCCGCGATGATCTGGCCGCCCTTCCCCATCCGCTCAACACCGCCCGCGTGGTGGAGGTGGCCGAACGGCAAACCGCGATCGAGACCTTTGCCGCCGCCCTTGCCGACTACACCCTGTCACAAGACCCGACCCATCTGGTCTATCCGGTCTGGCGTGACCCCGATGTGCTCGACACCTGGTTCTCCTCAGGCCTCTGGCCTATCGGCACACTCGGCTGGCCGGAACCCACCCCGGAACTGGCGAAATACTTCCCCACCAGCGTTCTCGTTACCGGGCAGGACATCCTGTTCTTCTGGGTCGCAAGGATGATGATGATGCAGCTGGCGGTGGTGGATCAGATCCCGTTCCACACCGTCTATCTGCATGGCCTTGTGCGCGACGCCAAGGGCAAGAAGATGTCGAAATCGCTCGGCAATGTCATCGACCCGCTGGAGATCATCGACGAATACGGCGCCGACGCGCTGCGCTTTGCCAATGCCGCCATGGCATCCTTGGGCGGCGTGCTGAAACTCGATACCAGCCGCATCGCGGGCTATCGCAACTTCGGCACCAAACTGTGGAACGCCTGCCGCTTTGCCGAAATGAACGGCGTGTGGGAGGGGCATGCAACGCTTACCCAACCGCCACAAGCCAGCGCCACGGTCAACAAATGGATCATCGGCGAAACCGCCAAGGCCGCCGCCGAGGTCTCGGAAGCGCTGGAAAACTACCGCTTCGATCAGGCCGCCGACACGCTCTATAAATTCGTGTGGGGCAAGGTTTGCGACTGGTATGTCGAATTCGCCAAACCGCTGTTCGATGGCGAACAGGCGGGCGAGACGCGCGAAACCATGGCTTTCGTGCTGGATCATTGCATGATCCTTCTGCACCCGATGATGCCCTTCATCACCGAAGAGCTGTGGTCCACCACCGGCACGCGCGAAAAGCTGATGGTCCATACCGACTGGCCCACGCTGCCTGACTCGCTGATCGACGCCCCCTCGATGGCCGAAATGACCTGGGTCACGACGCTGATCGACGACATCCGCTCCGCCCGCGCGCAGGTGCATGTGCCCGCCGGGCTGAAACTCGATCTGGTCGCCACCGCGATGACCGAGGCTGCACAAGCGGCATGGGCCAACAATGAGGCGCTGATCCGGCGCCTTGCCCGGATCGAGACGCTGACCCATGCCACCACCGCGCCCAAGGGCGCGATCACCGTGGCGGCGGAAGGAGCGACCTTTGCCATTCCGCTGGCCGGGGTCATCGACATCGCCGAGGAAATGGCCCGTCTGCAAAAGACGCTCGACAAGCTGGGCAAGGAGATCGGCGGGCTTGCGGGGCGGCTGAACAACCCGGCCTTTGCGGCCTCTGCCCCCGAAGAGGTGGTGGAAGAGGCCCGCGCCAACCTTGCCGCGCGCGAGGATGAGGCCGCCAAATTACGCGCCGCAATGGTGAGACTGTCCGAAATCGGCTGACCGGCACGCCAGGCCCACTGGAGGAGCCTCCGGCGGAGATATTTGAGAACAGATGAAATCCGGAAGAGGTCTTCATCTGTTCAAAAATATCCTCGGGGGGATGAGGAGCGTCAGCGACGAAGGGGGGCAGACAGCCCCCCTTTGCTTTGGCCCGCACAAGGCGTAGCCTTTTCGGGCACAGGAGATCCGCAGATGTCATGGCTGTCCCGCCTCGCCGAACGGCAGATGCAGAAGGCCCGCCTGCAAGGCCAGTTGCAGGGGTTGGAGGGCGAGGGCAAAACCCTGCCCGATCATACCGGCGATGCCTTTGTCAGCGCGGGGGATGCGGTGGGGTTCCGGATCATGGCGCAGGCCGGGGTGCTGCCGGAGGAGATCATCCTGAAAAAGCAGGTGATTGCCCAGCGGGCCCATCTGGCGACGCTGACCGATGAGGCCGCCCGCAAGGAGGCGATGGCGGAGCTGGCGCGGCTGGAGATGCGGCAGGCGATTGCCGAGGAGAGCCGCAGGCGATTTTTGCGGGACTGATCTGGGCCGGCGAGGGCTCCCACTGTGTTCCAGCCTATCTCTTCAAATGAATTCAATGGGTTGACATGGGCTCTTTTACTATTTGGTAAGACTCTCGCGGTCCTGCCCCCTTGCCCCGCGCGGCGTTTCGCGCCACTCTGCCCCCATCATGACCCGCTTTCTCACCCCCCTCGCCGCCAGCCTGCCCGCCACCGTCCCCTTTACCGGACCCGAGACCATGGAGCGTCAGCAAGGCCGGCCCTTCCGCGCCCGGCTGGGGGCGAATGAGAGCCTGTTTGGCCCCTCGCCGAACGCCATTGCCGCGATGCAGGCGGCGGTGACGGGGGTCTGGATGTATGCCGATCCGGAAAGCCATGACCTGAAGCTGGCGCTTGCCCGCCATCATGGCGTGACGCCGCAGCATATCGTGACGGGCGGCGGGATTGACGGGCTTCTGGGCCTGCTCGGCCGGTTGACGCTGGAGCCGGGCACGCCGGTGGTGACCTCTGCAGGGGCCTATCCGACCTTTGCCTTTCACGTGACCGGCTTTGGCGGGCAGCTTGCCCGTGTGCCTTACCGGGGCGATCATGAAGACCCGCAGGCGCTGCTGGACGCCGCCCGGAGGACAGGCGCGCGGCTGGTCTATCTGGCCAACCCCGACAACCCGATGGGCAGCCATCATCCGGCCGGGGTGATCGAGGATATGGTGGCCAACCTGCCGGAGCATAGCCTGCTGGTGCTGGACGAGGCCTATGCCGATCTGGCCCCGGAAGGCTGCATCCCCGATATCCCAGCGGATCATCCGCAGGTGATCCGCTTGCGGACCTTTTCAAAGGGGTATGGCATGGCCGGTGCGAGGGTGGGCTATGCCATTGCCGAGCCCGGTCTGGTGCTGGCCTTTGACAAGGTGCGGGACCATTTCGGCATGGGAAGGGTGGCGCAGATCGGTGCCTTGGCGGCGCTGCAGGATCAGGACTGGCTGGCGCAGGTGCGCCGCCGGGTGATCGTGGCGCGCGCCCGTATGACCGGGATCGCGGCGGCGAACGGGCTGCACGCCCTGCCTTCGGCCACCAATTTCGTGACGGTGGATTGCGGCCGCGACGGCGACCATGCCCGCGCCATCCTGCGCGAGGTGGTTGCGCGGGGGGTGTTCATCCGGATGCCGGGGGTGGCACCGCTGGACCGTTGCATCCGCATCAGCCTTGGGGATGACGCCGCGCTGGATGTGCTGGAGGAGGTGCTGCCGCAGGCGATTGCTGCGGCAGGCTGATCATTCGGCGGCGATATCGGATTTGGCCGGACCGATCGCCGGGGCCGGACCGGGCTGCACCTGGGCGGAGCCGAGTTTCAGGGCCGGAACCTCGGCCTCGGTCTCGGGCATGGCGCGCAGCGTGCTGAAGGCAGGCGGCACGTCTGCAACGTCACGCTCGGCCAATGCGCGGCGGAACACCAGCATGTTCTGATAGGTGGTCTTCGTCCCTGTCAGGCCCGCGCGCTCATCACAAGGCAAGGTATCGGCGCGGATATACTCCCAGCCTTCGGACCCGAGGCTGTTCATCAGCTGGGTCAGGGTCTGGGCAAAGCGATCTTCGGTGGTTTTGAGACCGCGGAGTTTCTCACCCCGTTTCGGGGCCGGTATCACCTTGTATTCATAGCGCTGCATGATGGCTCCCACGGGATTTCAAAGTGCAGGATAGCGGGTTTTGCGGGCCAAGACCAATCGTTGAAAGCACTTTTCCGGCATCGGCGGGCAAGTGCGCCACAGCCGCCCGATGTTGGGGCATCGGCGGGGCCGGTCGCAATCCCTAGCGGGTATCATCCGCAGGAAGACCCGGAAACAGGTGCAGAATGGCAGCGTCGAGCGCATCTGCTGTGCCCTGTTCGTCGGCGTCGGGCGCAAGGCTGCGGGCGACCTGCAGATGATGGCGCAGGGTGACGGCCAGATTGCGGGGATCGGGGCAAAGCGGGCTTTGGCACAGGGCAAGGGCGATTTCCGCCATTGCAAGATGGGCTGCGGCAGAGGGCAGGACCAGCGCTTCGGTCTGCGCTTCCTGCGCGCGCAGCAATTGGCGATAGCTGAGGTCGGGGTCTGCGGCATCTTCGGGCAAGGGCAGCCAGGCCTGCGCCAGCGCCGCCCACAGGGCGGCGCGGTCAGCGGCCGATGTGCGGGGCTGTTCGATCATCGCGCGCAGTTTGGCCACCGCGCGCGCCCGCAGGATGCGGGCGGGCTTGCCCGACAGCGCCCGCGCCTTGGCGCTGTAGGCCCGGCTGAGCAGCAAGGCCACCTCGGGCGCGTTGGGCAGACGTTCAAGCGCGTCGATCGCCCGGTTCAACGGGGTGAGGCAGGCGGGCGGGTTCAGCGCCAGCCCCATGCGCGCATCGCTGCGCGCGCGCGCCAGAAGCGCGCCGTTGTCGCGGCCAAGGGCCGCGCGCAGGCGGCCCAAAAGGCTCACAGACCCAGTTTCTGCGCCACCATCGCATTCACGACGGCGGGGTTGGCCTTGCCTCCGGTCGCTTTGAGCACCTGCCCGGTGAACCAGCCGGCCAGCTTGGCGTTGAGCTTGGCCTTTTCCACCTGTTCGGGGTTGGCGGCGATCAGCGCGTCGAGCGCGCGTTCGATTTCGCCGGTGTCGGTCACGGCTTTCATGCCGTGTCTGGCGGCCTGTTCTGCCGGATCACCGCCCTCGGTCCACAGGATTTCGAACAGGTCCTTGGCCATCTTGCCGGTGATCTCGCCTTTTGCCAGCAGGTCCAGCATACCGCCCAGTTGCGTCGCCGAAAGCGGGGTGTCGGCAATGGTCAGACCCTGCTTGTTCAGCCGGCCGAAAAGTTCGTTGATCACCCAGTTGGCGGCGGTCTTGCCGTCGCGGCCTTGTGCCACCGATTCGAAGAACCCGGCGGAATCCAGATCAGCCGTCAGCACGTTGGCATCGTAGTCGGTAAGGCCGAAATCGGCCATGAAGCGGGCTTTCTTGGCGTCGGGCAACTCTGGCATGCGGGCGGCAATGTCATCGACCCAGGCCTGTTCGATTTCCAGCGGCAAGAGGTCGGGGTCGGGGAAATAGCGGTAATCGAACGCCTCTTCCTTGGAGCGCATGGAGCGGGTTTCGTTGCGGTCGGGGTCATAGAGCCGGGTTTCCTGATCGACCTTGCCGCCATCTTCCAGAATGGCGATCTGGCGGCGGGCCTCATAATCAATGGCCGCCTGGATGAACCGCATCGAATTCATGTTCTTGATCTCGCAGCGGGTGCCCAGATGCGAAAAATCCTGCGTGGCCTGATACTTCTCATACTGGCCGGGGCGGCAGACCGACACGTTCACATCGGCGCGCAGGTTGCCGTTCTGCATGTTGCCGTCACAGGTGCCCAGGTAGCGCAGGATCTGGCGCAGTTTGGCGACATAGGCCGCCGCCTCTTCCGGGCCGCGGATATCGGGGCGGCTGACGATTTCCATCAGTGCCACGCCGGTGCGGTTCAGATCGACGAAAGACATCGCCGGGTCCATATCATGGATGCTTTTGCCCGCATCCTGTTCGAGGTGGATGCGTTCGATCCGCACGAGGCGGGCGATGCCGGGCGACAGTTCCACCAGCACTTCGCCCTCACCCACGATGGGGTGGTAGAGCTGGCTGATCTGATAGCCCTGCGGCAGATCGGGGTAAAAGTAATTCTTGCGGTCAAAGGCCGAGAACAGGTTGATCTGCGCCTTCAGCCCAAGGCCGGTGCGGACCGCCTGTTCGACGCAGAAATCGTTGATCACCGGCAACATGCCCGGCATGGCGGCATCGACAAAGGCCACGTTGGAGTTCGGCTCGGCCCCGAAGGTGGTGGAGGCGCCGGAAAACAGCTTGGCGTTGGAAGAAACCTGCGCGTGGATTTCCATCCCGATGACAAGTTCCCAATCGTGCTTTGCCCCGGCAATCACCTTGGGGGTCGGCGCGGTATAGGTCAGGTCCAGCATGGCGCACTCCTTCTTTTGGCTTGTGTTTAGGCGGCGGCGGGCTTTGGGGCAAGGGGGCGAACGGGCGGATTGATGCCGACCCGCCGGGGGCGGGGTTGCCCGTTAACCTCAGGCGGCCTATCGCCACGGAGCCGTGCACACAGGTGCGGTGCTGCCCATGGACTTTTCGATGCGTCTCTCCTTCTCGCTTGTTGCCCTTTGTGCCTTTGCTCTGGCTGGCTGTGTCGCCGGTGCAACCGGAAAGGACGCAGGCGACCAGCCGGTGATGCGCTGGGACCATCGGCCAGAGGCGGCGAAATGGACGCAAACCTCGATGAACATGATCGCCGCGCAGGATGCGGTGCTGGCCGCCAAGGTGCCCGCCGATATTCAGCGCTGGTGCCCGGGCTATGATGATGCGTCGATGACCGAACGCCGCGCGTTCTGGGCCGGGCTGTTGTCGGCAACCGCCAAGCATGAAAGCACCTGGAACCCCAAGGCCTCGGGCGGTGGCGGGCGCTATATCGGGTTGATGCAGATTTCACCACAGACCGCGCGCGCCTATCAATGCGAGGCGACCAGTGTCGAGGCGCTTAAGAATGGTGAAGCGAATCTGGCCTGCGCGATCAAGATCATGTCAAAGCAGGTTGGCCGTGACGGCGTGGTTGCGGGTGGCGGCAACCGGGGGATCGGGCGCGACTGGGGGCCGTTCCGGTCGGCGTCAAAACGCTCTGACATTGCCGGATGGACCAAATCGCAGGACTATTGCACAAGCTGAGCTTCTTGCCGGGGCCGGTCGCAGGTTCTATGTCTTGGCCATGTTCGAACGTCTCCTCTCCGGCCTGATGGCCCCTGCCCCCGCGCGCCTGCCCGAGCCGGATGCGCGTCTTGCCCTTGCGGCACTGATGGTGCGCGTGGCGCGGTCTGACGGTCATTATGCCGATGCCGAGGTCGCGCAGATCGACCGGGTACTGGTGTCCCTGCACGGATTGTCGCCCTTTGCGGCGGCAGGCCTGCGCACGCAGGCCGAGGTGCTGGAGGCCGAAGCCCCAGACACCGTGCGCTTTACCCGCGCGATCAAGGCCGCCACCGCGCAGGAAGACCGCGCCGGGCTGTTGCAGGCGCTGTGGTCGGTGGCCCTGTCCGATGGCGCCCGCGATGCCGAGGAGGACCGTCAGCTGCGGCTGGTGACCAATCTGCTGGGGCTGACGGATGTTGATTCCGCACTGGCGCGGCAGCGGGCGGCCAAGGGGTGATTGCTTCACTTGGCATGTATGATCTACCGGGGATGACCGCCGCCAATGATGCGCTGTGGTCACATATCCGCGACGGCTGGCGCGCGCGCGGGCTGGTGGCCCCCGACGCGCTGACCCGTGACGAACAGGCGTATTGGCCGGCGTGGGAGTCCCCTGCACTGCTGCTGTCACAGACCTGTGGCCTGCCGTTCCGGGCGCGGCTGCATCAAGGCGTGGCTCTGGTCGGCACGCCGGATTATGGGGTCGAGGGCTGCGCGCCGGGGTATTATCGGTCGGTTCTGATTGCGCGAAGCAATGACCCGCGCCAGACCGAGGCAGAGTTCAGCACGGCGCGACTGGCGATCAACGAGCCTTTGTCGCAATCGGGTTGGGCTGCGATCCATCAGCATTTCCAGACCCTTGGCCTTGCCCTTCCCCCCGCCCTCGAGACCGGCGGCCATCACGCGAGCGCTTTGGCGGTCGCCGAAGGGCGTGCCGATTTTGCCGCCATAGATGCCGTGACGTGGATGTTGCTGACGCGGCACGAGGGTTTTACCCGCCACTTGCGCGTCTTTGCACAGACCTGCCCGACGCCGGGCCTGCCGCTGATCACCGCACAGGCCGGGCAGGCGGAGACACTTTTCGCGGCGGTGACAGAGGCGATCCGAGCCCTGAGCGACACCCAGCGCGACATGCTGTGTCTGCGCGGTCTGGCGCGGATTGAGGCAGGTGCCTATCTGGCGCTGCCTATCCCCCCTGCGCCTGCCCAATTTGGCGGCACATAGTGACCAAAGCTGCGGCATCTGCCGCTGCGTTTGTCACAAAGGGCGTTGCAATGGCGCGAATCTTGCGCCCTATTTGACCAACCGTTCCAACCGCGCGAGGAAAAGTGACCGCCGCCCCCCAGACTGCAAGCCAGACCAACCTGCGGACCGCCAAAGACACCCCGGTGATCGAGATCATTGGCCTGCACAAAGCCTATGGCTCGCTGGAGGTTCTGAAGGGGGTCGATCTGAAAGCGCCGCGGGGTCATGTGATCAGCTTGATCGGGTCTTCCGGGTCCGGCAAATCCACCCTTCTACGCTGCTGCAACCTGCTGGAAGACAGCCAGCAAGGCGATATCCGCTTTGAGGGTGAGGCCGTGCGCTGGAAGGGTGAAGGGTTGAACCGCCACCCCGCCGACCGCGCACAGGTGACGCGCATCCGCACCAATCTGTCGATGGTGTTCCAGCAGTTCAACCTGTGGTCGCATATGACGATCCTGCAGAATGTGATGGAGGCCCCGGTGACGGTGCTGAAGCGCGATCCGGCAGAGGTGGAGGCCAAGGCGCGCGAATATCTGGCGAAAGTCGGCATCGCCGACAAGGCCGATGCCTGGCCCGCCATGCTTTCGGGTGGCCAGCAACAACGCGCCGCGATCGCGCGGGCGCTGTGCATGGAGCCGCGCGCATTGTTGTTTGATGAACCCACCTCTGCGCTGGACCCGGAACTGGAGCAAGAGGTGATCCGCGTGATCAAGGCGCTGGCCGAAGAAGGGCGCACGATGATTCTGGTCACCCATGACATGAAGCTGGCCGCCGATTGCTCGGATCACGTGATCTTCCTGCATCAGGGTCTGATCGAGGAGCAGGGCCCGCCCGCCACCTTGTTCACCAACCCGCAAACCGACCGCTTGCGTGGCTTCCTTTCCGCTTCGTCCTGAGTTTACACTGAACCATAACAACAGCTTGCCAATGGGGAGACACATATGAAAAAGCTGATGACCGCAACCGCGCTTCTGGCGCTGATGGCCGGGGGCGCAATGGCGCAACAGACCATCCGCATGGGCACCGAAGGCGCTTACCCGCCCTACAACTTCATCAACGACAACGGCCAGGTGGACGGGTTCGAGCGTGAATTGGGCGACGAGCTGTGCAAACGCGCCGAGCTGACCTGTGAATGGGTGACCACCGATTGGGACTCGATCATCCCGAACCTGCAGTCGGGCAACTATGACACCATCATCGCCGGCATGAACATCAACGAGGAACGGTCCAAGATCATCTCGTTCACCCAGAACTACACCCCACCGGCGCCTTCGGCCTATGTGGCGCTGTCGGCCGATGCCGATATCGAAGGTGGCGTGATCGCGGCGCAGGTCAACACGATCCAGTCGGGCTATATCGCCGGGTCGGGTGCCACGCTGCTGGAGTTCGCAACCCCGGATGAAACCGTGGCTGCCGTGCGCAACGGCGAGGCCGATGCGGTGTTTGCCGACAAGGATTATCTGGTGCCGATCGTGAACGAATCGAATGGTGCGCTGGTTATCGTGTCGGACGATGTGACGCTTGGCGGCGGTGTGGGCATGGGCCTGCGCCAGTCGGATACCGAGCTGCGCGACAAGTTCGATGCCGCCATCACCTCGATGAAGGAAGACGGCTCGCTGAACCCGCTGATCCTCAAGTGGTTCGGCGAAGACGCGGACGTGTTCTGATGAAAAGGCCCCCGCGCGCCCTGCGGGCGGGGGCATATCCCCATGTTTGAATTTTGCGCTGATCCGAAATCGCTGGAAGGCTTTCAATGGTTTGCGTGCTACCTGACCTCGGGCAAGCACATGAACATGTATTGGGCCGTTGGCACTGTGCTGCTTCTGCTGGCGGTGACGGCCCCGATTGCCATGCTGTTCGGCTTTGCCGGTGCCATGGCATCGCGCAGCCAGTACTTCGTGCCGCGTCTGATCGGCAAGGGCTATACCGGCATGGTGCGCGGGGTGCCCGATATAGTGTTTTTCCTGTTCTTCGTGATCGCGCTGGATCAGGGGATTGAATACATCATGCATCTGATCCGCTGTCCGGACTGGGTGGAGCCGGTGCGCAACGGGCTGGAATTCCGGGTCTGCCCGCAGGCCAAGGTGCCCCTGAACTCGTCCCCGCAGACGGTGCACCAGTTTTACGGCTTCTTGCTGGCGGTGCTGACATTCGCGCTGGTGTTCGGGGCTTTTGCCGCCAACGTTTTGTATGGCGCGATGCAGGCGGTGCCGCGCGCGCAGTTGGAAACCGCCGAGGCCTATGGCCTGTCGCCCGCACAGGTGTTCCGCCGGGTTCTGGTGCCGCAGATGTGGGTCTATGCCTTGCCCGGCCTGTCGAACCTGTGGCTGATCCTGATCAAGGCCACGCCGCTTTTGTTCCTGCTGGGCGTGCAGGATATCGTCTATTGGGCGCGCGAGATGGGCGGGGCAAAGACCCAGGCCTTTGATTACCCTCACCCCGACTGGCGGTTGTATTATTTCCTCGCGCTGCTGGTGTTCTATCTGGCCTTCACCCGCGTCTCTGAAATCGTGCTGGACCGCATTTCGGCCCGCCTGTCCAAGGGTCAGGCCACGGCGGCGGGCGAAGCGATGCGGAAGGCGGGCGCATGACCTGTTGGGAAACCATTGGCGCCTATGCTTTCCGCTCGCTGGGCTATGGCGAAAGGCTGTTGCCGCGCACCGATTTCACCCTGTGCCAGCAATTCACGCTGATCGGGTCGGGGCTGATCTGGAATGTCTATTTCGGCGTGGTCGCGCTGTTCTTTGGCTTCATGCTGGCCAATGCCATCGCCTTTGCCAAGGCATCGCACAGCCCATGGGTGCGCAAGCCTGCGGAATGGTTCATCTTTCTGTTCCGCGGCTCTCCCTTGTTCATCCAGTTCTTCCTGGCCTATGAGGCATTGCAACTGCTGCCCCGCGCCGGGATCGACGTGTTCGGCATCACCGTGCAAACCTCGTGGACGACGAAAGCATGGGCGGGCGCGCTGTTCGTTTTGTTCCTCAACACCGCCGCCTATTCGGCCGAGATCTTCCACGGCGCGTTGCGATCCATCCCCAAGGGCGATCTGGAGGCGGCGGAGGCTTATGGCCTGACCGGATTCGCCAAATTCCGCCGGATCCAGTGGCCCACCATGCTGCGGCTGGCCTGGCCCGCCTATACCAATGAGGCGATCTTTCTGTTCCATTCGACCACGCTGGTGTTTTTCTCGGGCTTTCCGGCGTTCCAGCAACGCGGCGATGCGCTTTATTATGCCAGCTATTTTGCCGACAAGACCTTCAACCCGTTCGTGTCTTACCCGATCGTGGCCGGCTACTTCATCATGCTGACATTGCTGCTGATCTGGCTGTTCAGCGCCATCAACACGAGGCTGAACCGGCATCTGCCATCGAACATGGGAGGTAAAATTCGCTTGCGTCCGCAGGTGATCAGATAGTAGCGTCTATTTGATCAAATTATTCGGGCACCCGTCCGGACCCGTGCCAGGCACGGGAGGAAAGATCACAAACCAAGGATGGAACACGGGCCGCGCCAACGGCAAAGCCCCGACCAAACGAACATGATGAAGGACTATCTGCGTAAACACCCGCAAGTGCGCACGATCCGCGTGGCCGCTGCCGACCTGAACGGTCAGGCCCGTGGCAAGCGCATCCCCTCCCGCTATGCCGACAAGGCGGTCAAGGACGGCACCCGTTTCCCGTTCTCTGTCCTGTCGCTCGACATCTGGGGCGAGGATATTGACGACAGCCCGATGGTTTTTGAACAGGGCGATCAGGATGGCGTGCTCAAACCCACCGAACGCGGCTTCATGCCGATGCCTTGGCTGGAGGCGCCAACCGCGCTGCTGCCGATCTGGATGTTCCGAGAAAACGGCACCCCCTATGAGGGCGACCCGCGCCATGCGCTGAACGCGGTGGTCAAGAAATACAAGAAGCGCGGCCTGACGCCCGTGGTGGCGATGGAGCTGGAATTCTTCCTGATCGACGATTCGGGCAAGACCCTGCAAGTGCCGTCCTCGCCCCGGTCGGGCAAGCGCCGGAAGGCGGCGGAAACCCTGTCGATCCGCGCACTGGATGCGTTTGATACGTTCTTTACCGATCTGTACGACGCCTGCGAAGCGATGGACATTCCCGCCGACACCAGCACCTCGGAAACCGGCCTTGGCCAGTTCGAGGTGAACCTGATGCATTGCGACGACGCGCTGCGCGCCGCCGATGATGCCTGGCTGTTCAAGATGCTGGTCAAGGGGCTGGCCCGACGCCACGGCTTTGCCGCCAGTTTCATGGCCAAACCCTATGCGGAATATTCCGGTTCCGGCCTGCACACCCATTTCTCGGTGCTGGATGAGGCGGGCGACAATATCTTCGATTCGGGCGGGCCGAAGGGCACGGCGGCGCTGAAGAACGCGGTTGCGGGCTGTCTGGCGGCGATGAACGATTCGACGCTGGTGTTTGCGCCGCATGAAAACAGCTATGAACGTCTGGTGCCCGACAAACACGCCCCCACCGCGATCTGCTGGGGGTATGAGAACCGCACCGCCGCGATCCGCATCCCTGCGGGCAGCCCGGCGGCACGGCGGATCGAGCACCGGGTCGCCGGTGGCGACGTGAACCCGTACCTGATGCTCGCCACCATCCTAGGTGCCGCATTGGTGGGAATGGAGGATGAGATGGAACCGCCATCGCCCGTGACCGGCAACGCCTATGCGATGGATCTGCCGCAGATTCCCGCAACATGGGAGGCGGCGATTGATGCCTTCGAGCACAGTGATATCCTGTCGCGCTTCCTGCCGAAGGAACTGATCCGCAACCTTGTGCTGACCAAGCGTCAGGAGATGCATTATATCGCGGAACTGACACCGGAAGAGCGGGTCGAGCTATATCTCGATACGGTCTGACACCCCCGTCCGCGCCCCCCCCCTCCATCCGAAGGGGGCGCGGTTCACATCTGTAACCCTCTCAGATTCGGACAGGTCATGCTGATCGGCATTCTGCAAACCGGGCTCGCGCCCGACGCCCTTGCGCCCACCATGGGCGATTACCCCGACATGTTCGTCCGCCTGCTGGACGGGCACGGCTTCACCTTCCGCACCTTTCAGGTGGTGAACGGGGTGTTCCCGGACGGGGTCCATGACTGCGATGGCTGGCTGATTACCGGATCAAAGCACGGCGCTTATGAGGATCACCCCTGGATTCCGCCGCTGGAAGGGTTCATCCGTGATGCCTTGGCCGCAAAAGTGCCGGTAGTCGGCATCTGCTTTGGCCACCAGATCATCGCCCAGGCGATGGGGGGCCGCGTGGAAAAATACGCCGGTGGCTGGTCGGTCGGCCCCACGGCTTACGATTTTGGCGGTGAGACGGTGACCCTGAACGCCTGGCATCAGGATCAGGTGGTGCAGCGGCCCGAGGGGGCCACGGTGCTGGCCAGCAGCGGGTTTTGTGAAAACGCCGCGCTTTTGTACGATGACCGGGCGCTGACCATTCAGGCGCATCCGGAGTTTCAGACCGAATTCGTCGACGGGTTGATGAAAACCCGCGCAATCGGCGTGGTGCCCGACCCGGTGCTAAAGACAGCGGCGACAAAACTGGATACACCCTTGGACGATACCTCTATCGCCGCACGCATTGCGGCCTTTTTCAAAGCACCCCGGAGCTGACAGCCGGGGGCAAACACACGGACCAACCCATGTCCAAATGGACCGAAAAACTGCCCGAAGCCGCGCGTGACTTTATCGGCGACCGCCGGGTGGACGAGGTGGAATGTATCATCGGCGATATCGCCGGTGTGGCACGGGGCAAGGCGATGCCTGCCGCCAAATTCGCCACCCAGAAAAGCTATTTCCTGCCGAATTCGATCTTTCTGCAGACGATCACCGGCGAATGGGCCGACAACCCGTTTGACGCCTTTACCGAACCCGACATGATCCTGGAGCCGGATTTCACCACCGCCACCGCCGCGCCCTGGACAGCGGATGTGACCTTGCAGGTGATCCATGACGCCAAGGATCAGAACGGCGTGCTTGTGCCCTATGCCCCGCGCAACGTGCTGCGCCGGATTGTCGATCTCTATGCCGAACAGGGCTGGCAGGCCGTGGTCGCGCCCGAGATGGAATTCTTCCTGACCGCCCGCAACATCGACCCCAACATGCCGGTGATGCCGCCGATGGGCCGCTCTGGCCGCCGCGCGGCGGGCAAGCAGGCCTATTCGATGTCGGCGGTCGATGAATACGGCAAGGTGATCGACGACATCTATGACTTTGCCGAAGCCCAAGGGCTGGAGATCGACGGCATCCTGCAAGAGGGCGGCGCCGGCCAGATCGAGCTGAACCTCGCCCATGGCGACCCGGTGCGGCTGGCCGATGATGTATTTTTCTTCAAGCGGCTGATCCGCGAGGCGGCGTTGCGCCACGATTGCTTTGCCACCTTCATGGCCAAGCCGATCGCCGGCGAGCCGGGATCGGCCATGCACATCCACACCTCTGTCGTGGACAGCAAGTCCGGCAAGAACATCTTTTCCGGCCCAAAGGGAGTGGAGACCGACGCGTTTTTGCACTTCATCGGCGGCTTGCAGAACCATCTGGGCGCGGGGATCGCTCTGCTCGCGCCTTATGTGAACAGCTACCGCCGCTATGTCCCTGACTTTGCCGCCCCGATCAATCTGGAATGGGGCCGCGACAACCGCACCACCGGGCTGCGGGTGCCAATCTCCACCCCCGGCGGTCGCCGGGTGGAAAATCGCCTGCCGGGGATGGATTGCAACCCCTATCTCGGCATCGCGGCGACGCTGGCCTGCGGCTATCTGGGCCTGATGGAAAAGCGCAATCCCCGGCCCGAATTCATCGGCTCGGCCTATATCGACAGTGACGAGATCCCGGTGAACATGGGCGATGCGCTGGACATGCTGGATGAGGATGCGGCGCTGAAAGCGGTTCTGGGGGATGGATTCTGCAAGGTGTATGATTCTGTGAAGCGCAACGAATACAAAGAGTTCCTGCAGGTGATCAGCCCGTGGGAACGCGAACACCTCCTCTTGAACGTATGAACCTGCTGCATGCCAATGACCGGGCGGGGGAATATCCCCCGTCGTATTACGCGGCCACCGCCACGCCGCTTCCCCCCTTTCCCACGCTCAAAGGCCAGACCCGCGCCGATGTCTGCATCATCGGCGGCGGCTATACCGGCCTGTCGGCGGCGCTGCATCTGGCGGAAGCGGGCCTTGCTGTGGTGTTGCTGGAGGCGCACCGGGTGGGCTTTGGCGCCTCGGGGCGCAATGGCGGTCAGGTGGGCAGCGGCCAACGGCAGGATCAGGACTGGCTGGAGGCAGCGGTGGGGCGCGGGGATGCGCGCCGCTTGTGGGACATGGGCGAAGACGCCAAGGCGCTGGTGCGCGGGCTGATCGACCGGCATGCCATGCCGGTCCGCTTCCGCCCCGGCATCGCCCATGCCTGCCGGTCGGCCGCAGAGGTGCGCCATGCGCATGTCTATGCCGAAAAGCTGGCGCGGGACTATGGTTACAGCCAGATCGAGCCGCTGGACCGTGCGGCAATGCGGGCCATCATCGGGTCGGAAGCCTATCACGGCGGCGATCTGGATATGGGGGCGGGCCATCTGCACCCGCTGAACTTTGCGCTGGGTCTGGCACGCGCGGCGGCGGAGGCCGGGGCGCGGCTGTTTGAACGGGCGGAGGTGCACCATATCACCCATGGCGACAAGCCGGTGGTGCGCACGGCCAGCGGGCAAGTGACCTGTGATCACGTCATGCTTGCCGGCAACGGCTATCTGGGCGGGCTGGATCGCAAGGTCGCGGCCCGTGTCATGCCCATCAACAATTTCATTCTGGCGACCGAACCTCTGGGCGATCGCGCCGCCGGTATCCTGTCGCGCCCGATCGCGGTAGCCGATACGAAATTCGTGGTGAATTACTGGCGGCTGTCCGAGGACAACAGGCTGCTGTTCGGGGGCGGCGAAAGCTATGGCTACCGCTTTCCCGATGTCGCGCGCACCGTGATGATACCGATGCTCGAGGTCTATCCGCAGTTGCGCGACGTGCGGGTCGATTATGCCTGGGGCGGCACTTTGGCGATCACCATGAACCGGATGCCCTGCTTTGTGCGCGCGGCACCCAATGTGCTGTCCGCCTCAGGTTATTCCGGGCATGGGGTGGCAATGGCGACATTGGCGGGCAAGATGATGGCGCAGGCGGTGCAGGGGCAGGCCGGCGGCTTTGACCTGATGGCCCGCCTGCCGCAGCCGCGCTTTCCCGGCGGCGTGGCCCTGCGCTGGCCGCTGCTGGTGGCTGCAATGACCTGGTTTTCGCTGCGCGACCGGCTGGGGGTATAGGCAGGGCCTTGCCCAGTCATGGATTTGTCACTGGTTTTGCAGCCCCGAAGAGATTAAGAAATCCTTAAACTGAGTTTAAGGAATACCCCATGGCACATGACGGCCAGACCCTGCCCCCCGATGTCTATGCCGCCGAACCCATCCCCGACGCCGCCCGTGACGAAATTGAACGGCTGCTGAGCTCGGGCGATCTGTTCCGCTATACCGCCGCCAGCGATTCCCCGGTGAGCCTGCTGGAACAGGAATTCGCCGAATTGCTGGGCGCGCGCTATGCGCTGGCGGTATCGTCCTGTTCGGCGGCGCTGTTTTTATCGCTCAAGGCGCTGGATCTGCCGCGCGGGGCAAAGATCCTGATCCCTGCCTTCACCTTTGCCGCCGTTCCCTCGGCGGTGGTCCATGCCGACTGTGTGCCGGTTCTGGTCGAGGTGGGCGACAGCTACCGCATTGATCTGGCGGATTTTGCGGCGAAACTGCCGGGCGCGGGCGCGGTGATGATCAGCCATATGCGCGGCCATACCTCGGATATGGATGCGATCATGGCCTTGTGTGATGCCGCTGGCATCCCGGTGATCGAGGATGCGGCGCACTCTCTGGGCACGCTGTGGAACGGGCGGAATATCGGCACGATCGGCAAGGTTGGCTGCTTCAGCTTTCAATCCTACAAGATGGTGAACGCGGGCGAAGGCGGGATCATGGTGACCGATGACCCGGAAATCGCGGCGCGGGCGGTGATCATGTCGGGCGCTTATGAGGAGAACTGGAAAAAGCACCCTGGTTTCCAGAACAGCTACTGCGCATGGCAGAACAAACTGCCGCTTTACAATCTGCGGATGCAGAACCTGTCGGCGGCGGTGATCCGCCCGCAACTGCCCGAAGTGGCGCGTCGGGTGCGGGACGGACGGCGCAACCATGACCATGTGGCGGCAGCTCTGAACAGCAGCACGCTGCTGCGCGTGCCCCCTGCCCTGCCGCCAGAGTTGCGCGCGCCGGATTCGATCCAGTTCACTCTGGCGGGAGACTGGACCGATGCCGAGGCGCATCGGTTTCAGGCCGAAGCGAAAGCGCGCGGTGTGTCGGTGCAGATTTTCGGGCTGTCGGAGGGGAATGCGCGGGCGTTCTGGAACTGGCAATTCTTGGGCGATGCGCCCGATCTGCCGCTGACCCGTGCGATGTTGATGCGGGCCTGCGATGTGCGCCTGCCCGCCCGGCTGACGGTGCCGGAACTCGACTATATTTCCGAGGTATTGACCGATGCCGCACGGGTCGCTCATCCGGCGTGACCGCCGTCTTCGCTAGCGATGACAGCCGTCAGGCGGGAAGAGCGGCCCATCAGGACAGGTGCAGATCCGGGGCGAGCCAGGGCCACATCGCCACAGCCGGCGTCACGATCCTGCTGCCGATCAGGCAGCGCAGGTCTTGCGCCACCCGCCCCGGCACATCGCCCATCACCCCGGCCCGCGCAGACAGCGAAATGCTGCGGCTGAGCGGTGCGCCGGGCAGCGGTTCCACCTTCACCGCGTCCAGAAACCGCGGGGCGTGGTGCAGGGCCAGCGGGGTGAGGATTGTCCAACCCGCGCCTTGCGCGACAAGCGCCAGAATGGCGTGATAGCTGTCGAGCTCGAACCTTACCTGAGGGCGTTGGTTGGTGCGCGCCAGATGGCCCGCGATCTGCCGCCCCATCAGGTGACGGGCGGAATAGAGGATAAGGGGCACTTCGGCGGCGGTCTTGGGCCGCACAGTGACAAAGGGTTCAGTCAGGATCGGGTGCACCTCGCGCCAGCCGGCATCAGTGCCCTCGGACCCCAGTTCGGCCGCGACGGCCAGATCCAGCGCGCGGGCCTCCAGCTTGTCAAGCAGCCGGTGGCTGGCCCCTGTTTCCAGCAGGAAGCGACAATCGGCCATATCTGCCGCGAGGCCCGACAGCAGGACGGGCGTCACCTCGGCATCCAGATCCTCGATCATGCCCAGCCGCAGCGTTGTCAGCCGCGCCAGATCGGCGCGGGCCAGATCGGCGCGTGCCTCGGACTCGGTGTTCAGGATCACCTGCGCATGGCGGCGGAAAAGGCTGCCCGCCGGGGTCAGGGCAAAGGGGCGGGCGGCGCGGTCGAACAGGACCGCGCCCAGCGTCGCCTCGATCGCGGCAAGCTGCTGACTGACAGCCGGGGGTGAGACGCCCAGACGGCGGGCGGCGGCAGAGATCGTGACCTCCTCCGCGACGGCCAGAAAGACCTCGATCCCCCACAGGGTGACGCGGGTCTGTGTGTCGGCCATAGCGGGTTACAGCTTGGAGAGTTTCTTTTGCAGCTCGGCCAGCTGCTTCTTGATCTGGGCCAGATCCTCGGCGCTGGTGACGTCGTCCTTTTCCGGCTCGGGGCCGGAGCCTTTCCAGCCGGGAACGCCGGTCATCATGGTTTTCATGAACGCCTCCTGCTGCTTGCGCATCAGGTCGAACCCCGGCATCGCGGCCATCGGGTTGGGCAGCACGCCAAGATTGCCCATCATCTTGGACTGGCCTTCGCGCAGCATCTCGAAGCTGGCGGCGAGGAACTGGGGCACGACAGAATGGACGTTGGTCGTGTAACTGCGGACAAGGTCGGTGAGCACGGCGATGGGCAGGACGTTCTCACCCTTCGACTCATGCTCGGCCACGATCTGCAGCAGGTATTGGCGGGTCAGGTCGTCGCCGGATTTGAGGTCAACGATCTGCACCTCGCGCCCCGAGCGGATGAATCCGGCGATATCCTCCAGCGTCACGTAATCGGAGGTCTCGGTATTGTACAGGCGGCGGCTGGCGTAGCGTTTGATCAGCAGCGGCTTGTCGGTTTCGGCCATGGCCACCCTCCCCTGAGGTTTTTTTGCTTGTGCAGAGAAGCTTACGCAGGCCGAGGACAAAAGGGAAGCCTGACGGTGAGGGCGCGGGGGTCCACCTGTGTTACAGGCGGGTAGTTTGTTTTATATCAATGGCTTGACCATGCAGAATTAAGGAATTTTTAACAGGTTGCGCGAGGGTTGAGCCAGTACGAAGGGGCCAGCCCCCGTTGCTTTGCGACTCCCCGCGGGGCAATTCCAGACCGAAAATGCTGCAGGTCGCACAGGCTGCCGGGGCCGCGCAAAGAAAAAGGCGGACCCCGGAGGGCCCGCCTTGCGCTTTTTCCACCTAGGGAGGAGGTCAGCGGAAAAAGCGCTGATCCGACAGGATCACTTGGCAGCGGCCGAAGCGGTCGATGCGGCTTTCTTGGCGGCAACGGTCACGTCATTGGTGGCTTTTTTCACGGCTGCGGTGGCATCTTCGGAGATGTCCTTGCCAGCGGCCAGCATCAGCTCGACGGTTTCCATCTGCACTTTTTTCGCAACTTCAGCGAAAGCGGCCAGGTTTTCAGCAGCCATTTCAGCAGCGGCCGAAGCGAAATCGGTCACCGATTTGGTGTAATCGGTCGGCTCGGTTTTGGCTTTGGACACGTCAGCCATTTTGGCGATGGTGTCTTTGGTCCATTTGGCGGTGATTTCGGTCGACTTTTCTGCAGCTTCGAGAGCCACTTTCGACATTTTCTCAGCCAGAGCAGCCTGGGTTTTGAAGGCGTTCTGCATGGCGGACGAGTCAACCGGGAAGGAAGCCATCATGTCCTGCATAACTTTGGCGAAATCTGGGGTCTTGGTCATTTGGTCAGCTCCTATATGGCCGGACTGTCCGACCTTTTATCGTGACACCAATATAGATGCTGCACTGCAGCATTTCAACCATTTTTCTGCAATGCAGCATTATTTCCGGTTGTGCCGGCCTAACCCCTTGGCAGTCAATCACTTCCTGCGACCACCTTTGCCGTTACGTAAGTCCCCGGTGCATCGCAAAGCACCGGATTGGTCGAATCACCGGGGATTCTGGCGGCAATCAGCTTGCCCGACCTGCCCTTGAGCCATTCACCCCAGCGCGGCCACCAGCTGCCCTTGTTGAAATCAGCCCCGGCCTTCCAATCCTCGGGCGCACCGGCAAGCGGCGCGTCAGAGGTGTAGTGGCCATACTTGTCCTTGGAGGGCGGATTGATGATTCCAGCGATATGGCCGGATTCCGACAGGATGAAGGTTTTGTCCTTTGACCCCATCTGTTTGATGCTGTTGAAGCTGCCGCGCCAATGGGCGATGTGGTCGGTCTCACAGGCAATGGCGCAGAGTGGCACCTTGACGCCGGACAGGCTGACCGGCTCTCCGAACACCGGGAAGGTGCCTTTTGCAAAGCCATCACCCTGACAGAGGCCCCGCAGGTATTGCACCGCCATGGTGGCGGGCAGGTTGGTGCCGTCGCCGTTCCAGAACAAAAGGTCAAAGGCGGGCGGTGCCTCGCCCAGCATGTAGCTTTTGATGGCGGGCTGGTAGATCAGGTCATTGGAGCGCAAGAAGCTGAAGGTGCGGCCCATGAAGAATTTCGACAGGATGCCATCCTTGGCCGACTGGCGCTCGATGCCATCGACGAAATCATCCTCAAGGAACACGCCCACCTCGCCCGGATCGGAGAAATCGGCCAAAGTGGTAAAGAAGCTGGCCGATTTGACCGAGGTATCGCCCGCCCGGTCGAGATGCGCGAGAGTCAGGCCCAGCGTGGTGCCTGCGATACAATAGCCGACGGCATTGATCTGCTTTTCGCCGGTGATGCGCCGCACCTCGGCCATGGCACGCAGATAACCGTCGCGAATGTAATCATCCATGCCGACATCGGCATAAGAGGCATCGGGGTTGACCCAGGACACGACAAACAGCGTGAATCCCTGATCCACGATCCATTTGATCAGCGAATTGGCGGGCTTCATATCCATGATGTAGAACTTGTTGATCCATGGCGGGAAGATCAGCAAGGGCGTTGCATGCACCGTTTCGGTGGTGGGCGTATACTGGATAAGTTCCAGCATGCGGTTGCGGTAGACGACCGCGCCGGGGGTGGTCGCGATGTTCTTGCCAATCTGAAACGCCTGCGGGTCGGCCAGCGTGACCAGCACATCGCCATTGTTCGCCTCGATATCGCGAACCAGGTTTTCCAGCCCCTGCACCAGGCTCATGCCATCGGTGGCCACGGCCTTTTCCAGCGCATCGGGGTTGGTGCCCAGAAAGTTGGTGGGCGAGAACATGTCGATGATCTGCTTGGTGAAGTATTCGACGCGGCGGCGGTCGGTGGCTTCCAGCTTGTCCAGATCACCGATGGCATGGGTCATCGCCTCGGCGTTCAGCATGTATTGCTGTTTGATGTAGTTGAATGCCGGATGGGTTTCCCACAGCGGATTGGAGAATCGGCGGTCCTTGGGAGTCGGGTCCGGCGGGGCCTTGAGTTCACCCGACAGAAGGGCCTGCTGGGCGTCAACATAGTGTTTCAGACTCTTGCCCCAGTAGCTGATCTGTTGTTCCAGAATCTTCGACGGGTTCTGCATCATTTCGGCAACATAAGCGGCTGCGGCCTTCATATACACGTCGTTCGAGGGGCCCGAGAGCGCATTATCGGCCTGTTTGCGCTGCGCAAGGGCCGCGATCAGGCGCTGCGACAGCTCTTCGACCCGTGCCAGATTGGCCTGCATCCTCTCCAACTTTGGTCCCGCGTCATTGTCGTCGGTTGTCATGTTAATCTTTCCCCCCTAACCTGCCCTTGTGCAGCATAACGTCGCCCGACTGGGGGGGAAAGCGACGAATTGCCGGGGCACCTGGCCCGGATTGGAGACGGCGATGAAATACATGACCACTTACGACATGATGGAAACGGCGCGGAACACCAATGCCTGGCTGGGCGCAACCGCGCGGGCGATGGCATCCTATCCGGTGTTCGCCATGTCGATGAACCCCATGCTGCCCATGATGGCCGCCTGGGGTGAGGTGACGGAGCGGACGTTTGACCGCATGGTGGTCAAGCCGGACTGGGGCATCCGCTCGATCGTCGGCGCCGATGGCACCGATCATCTGGTCGATGTGACAACCGTGGTAGAACGCCCGTTCGGCAACCTGATCCAGTTTTTCGTGCGCCGTCGCGAGCCGATGAAGCGCCGGGTGCTGCTGGTGGCGCCGATGTCGGGGCATTATGCAACGCTGCTGCGGTCAACCGTGCTGTCGCTCTTGCCCGATTGCGATGTGTTCATCACCGACTGGCACAACGCGCGCGACATTCCGGTGAGTGCGGGCAAGTTCGATATCGAGGATTATACGCTGTATCTGGCTGAGTTCATGCGCGAGCTTGGGTCGGATCTGCATGTGATCGCCGTGTGTCAGCCGGTGCCGCTGACGCTGGCCGCGACCGCCTATCTGGCGGCGGAAGACCCCAGCGCGCAGCCGCGCAGCCTGACCCTGATCGGCGGCCCGGTGGACCCGGATGCGGCGGCAACCGAGGTGACCGATTTCGGCCGCCGGGTGACGATGGGCCAGCTGGAGCAGTTGGCGATCCAGCGCGTGGGCTTCAAGTTCAAGGGCGCGGGGCGGCTGGTCTATCCGGGGCTGCTGCAGTTGCAGAGCTTCATTTCGATGAACGGTGAGCGACATTCCAAGGCGTTCAGCGAGCAGATCATGCGGGTGGCACGGGGTGAGGCGTCGGATCACGATGCGCACAATCGGTTCTATGATGAATACCTGGCCGTAATGGACATGACAGCGGAATTTTACCTTTCGACGGTGGAGCGGATCTTCAAGAACCGCGAGATTGCGCAGAATGAGTTCGTGGTCGCCGGGCGTCAGGTGGATTTCGGCGCGATCACCGATGTGGCGGTCAAGATCGTGGAAGGTGCGAATGATGATATTTCCGCGCCCGGTCAATGCCTTGCGGCGCTGGATCTGCTGACCAACCTGCCCGACAGCAAAAAGGCTGCGCATCTGGAGCCGGGGGCCGGGCATTACGGCATCTTTGCGGGCAAGTCCTGGCGGATGAATATCCGGCCGCTGGTCCTGTCCTTCATCGACGCCAATTCCGATGCGCCGAAGGCAGCAAAGTCGGGCAATGTGGTGAACATCGCCTCAGCGTAGGATCATCGGCCCTGACAAAAAGCCCTCGATCGCCGTGGTGACGGCATCGGGGGCCTCCAACATCGGCAGGTGGCCTGCATCGGCGATCAGTTTCAGCGCCGACGACGGCATCAGGTCGCGCGCGAATTCCTGACGGCGCAGCGGCAAGATCGTATCGGCCATCCCGGCCAGGAACAGCGCCGGCACCGTGGCGCGGCGCAGGGTGCGCTGCTGATCGGGGCGGCGTTGCAGCGCGCGGCACTGGCGCAGATAGACCCCCTCCCCAAGCCCCAGCGCCATATCCTGCATCAGGGCCAGCACCGTTTCACGGTCGGGCGCATCGGCCAGCGCGCTGGAGGGCACATCCTCTGCAATCGCGGCTTTCAGCCGCCCGGCCTGTGCCGCCACCATCCGCGCCTCGCGCAGGGCCGCCATTTGCGGCGCTTCGGCCAGTGGGTCAGTGGCCAGAAGCACGATCCGCGCCACCCGTTCGGGGGCGCGTCGCAGGATATCCAGCGCCACATCGCCGCCCAGACCATGCCCGACCAGCGCAAAGCGTGGCGGGGCGTGGCGCAGGGCGTCCTCGCTCATTTTCTCCACATTGTCCTGCACCGGCAGAAATATCTGCGCTGCGTGGCGAAGCCCCAGCGCCACGATCTGCGGAAGAAAGGCGCGGGCATCCTGCATCAGACCGGGAATGAACAGGATGGGATCAGTCATAGTTCGAAAAGTGCAATTAATGGTCAATATATGGTATGAAATTCGACAAAAATGTATGGAAGTGACAAGAGGTCAGTGTCATACCTCTCCCCTTTCCAGAACATCGGCAATCGCCTGCGAGATCATTGCCAGACAATCGGGCGTGGAAAAACGGTGATCCGCGCCCTTTACCAAAGTCAGCCGCATATCGGGGCTGGTGGCGTGATCCAGCAACCGCAATGCCACCGAGGGCGGCACGTCGGTATCAAGAGTGCCCTGCAACAGCCTGACCGGAAATGGTAAATCCAAAGCGTCGCGCAGAACCAGACGGCCGCGCCCTTCCTCGATCAGGCGGCGGGTAACGATATAGGGCTGATCGGAATAGTCCGATGGCAGTTCCACCCGACCGGCCGATAGCAGCGCGCGGCGCTGGGTCTCGGTGAAGCCTTCCCACATGCTGTCTTCGGTGAAATCGGGTGCGGCGGCAATGCCGACCAGCCCGGCCACGCGCTGCGGGATGGCTTTCGCCAGCAACAGCGCGATCCAGCCGCCCATGGACGAGCCGACAAGGATCTGTGGGCCGGTGGTCAGTTGAGTGATTGCGGCCAGCGCATCGTTGAGCCAGTCGCCGATCGCGCCATCCAGAAAATCGCCGGAGGACTGGCCGTGGCCGGAGTAGTCAAGCCGCAGGAAAGCGCGGCCCTGTGCCTGCGCCCAATCTTGCAAAAACAAGGCCTTGGTGCCGCTCATGTCGGACCTGAAACCGCCGAGGAACACCACACCGGGCCCCTGCCCTGCCGATTGGTGATACGCAATCCGGTGGCCTTGCGGCGTGGTCAGGAACTGCAACTCTGTCATGGCATCCTCCGTTCCCGCCCTTCTACGCGGGCGATGTTGACTTTGCCAAGCGCCGGGCGCAGAAACGCGCCCGATATAACCCGCAACCGGGCGTTTCGTAGGCGCCAAAACGACGAGGAGGCCGATATGGCACAGATCTCACTCACCTTTCCCGATGGCAATGTGCGCAGCTATGAGGCGGGCGTGACGCCTGCCGAAGTGGCGGCATCTATTGCGCCCAGCCTCGCCAAGGCGGCGATTTCGGCGCAGGTGAATGGCGCGCATTGGGATCTGGCCTGGCCAATCGCTGCGGATGCGCAGCTTTCGATCAACACGCTGAAGGATGATACTGCGGCGCTGGAACTGATCCGGCACGATTGCGCGCATATCATGGCGCGCGCGGTGCAGGAGATCTGGCCGGATGTGCGCGTGACCATCGGGCCGGTGCGCGATTACGGCTGGTTTTACGACTTCGACCGGGCCGAGCCGTTCACGCCCGATGATCTGGGACAGATCGAGGCGCGGATGAAGCAGATCATCAACGCGCGCGATCCTGTGAAAACCGAACTTTGGGATCGGGACCGGGCGCGGGCGTATTATGAAGAGCGTGGCGAGCCGTTCAAGGTTGAACTGCTGGACCGGATTCCGGCGGGTGAGGACATCCGAATGTACTGGCACGGGGGCTGGCAGGATCTTTGCCGCGGGCCGCATCTGCAACATACCGGACAAGTGCCGGCCGACGGGTTCAGGCTGACCCATGTGGCGGGGGCCTATTGGTTGGGCGATTCAACGCGCCCGATGTTGCAGCGCATCTATGGCGTGGCGTTCCGCAACCGCGATGATCTGAAGGCGCATATGACCATGCTGGAGGAGGCCGCGAAGCGCGACCACCGCAAGCTGGGCCGCGAGATGGGCCTGTTCCACATGCAGGAGGAAGCGCCGGGCCAGATCTTCTGGCACCCCAACGGCTGGACGATCTATACGGAATTGCAGGATTACATGCGCCGCCAGCAGCGCAAGGGCGGCTATGTCGAAGTGAACACGCCGCAGGTGGTGAACCGCGTGCTTTGGGAAAAGTCCGGCCACTGGGCGAATTATCAGGAAAACATGTTCATCGTCGAGGTGGACGAGGAACACGCCCGCGAAAAGACGGTGAACGCGCTCAAACCGATGAACTGCCCCTGCCATGTGCAGATCTTCAATGTCGGGTTGAAATCCTATCGCGATCTGCCGCTGCGCATGGCCGAATTCGGGTCGTGCAACCGCTATGAGCCCTCGGGCGCGCTGCACGGCATCATGCGGGTGCGCGGCTTTACGCAAGACGACGGGCACATCTTCTGCCGCGAAGACCAGATCGAGAGCGAGACAAAGCGCTTCATCGGGTTTTTGTCGCGCGTCTATCACGATCTTGGGTTTGACGATTTCAAGGTGAAGTTCTCGACCCGGCCCGACAAGCGCGCCGGTTCGGACGAGGTTTGGGACAAGGCAGAGGCGGCGCTGGCCAATGCAACAACTGCAGCGGGCTATGCCTATGAGGTCAACCCCGGCGAAGGCGCGTTCTATGGCCCCAAGCTGGAATTCGTTCTCACCGATGCCATCGGGCGCGATTGGCAATGCGGCACCCATCAGGTGGATTTCGTGCTGCCCGAACGGCTGGATGCCAGCTATATCGGCGAGGATGGCGCGAAACACCGCCCCGTGATGCTGCACCGCGCGACGCTGGGCAGTTTCGAGCGGTTCATCGGCATATTGATCGAGAACTTTGCCGGCAAGCTGCCGTTCTGGCTGGCGCCGCGTCAGGTGGTGGTGGCCTCGATCGTGTCGGATGCCGATCCGTTTGTGGAGGAGGTGGTCACCGCGCTGACACTGGCGGGCGTGCGGGCCGAGGCGGATATGCGCAACGAAAAGATCAACTACAAGGTGCGCGAACATTCCGTAGGCAAGGTGCCGGTGATTCTGGCGATCGGCATGAAAGAGGTGGAGGACCGCACGGTTTCGGTCCGGCGTCTGGGCGAGACGCAGACCCGCACCATGGCGCTGGCCGATCTGGTGGCGGACCTCGCGGCAGAGGCCACGCCACCGGACCTGCGGCAAGGCTGACGGCAACACGTGGCGTTAGTTGCGCAAGAATCAGCCCATGGCAGCCGGATATGGCGGGTCATGGGCGTTCAGTGCAGGGCGTTGCCTGTTTACTCTTGATTTTGAGGGAATCTGAGTCATCCTTGTTTCAAGTGATGACAGACTTTCTGACCGCCTCTCAGACCGAAGGCCGTGGAATCTGGCGGCACGGCTTGCGGCAATTCCGCTGCAAGGTGAGTTGAGAGGAGAGACGGCATGCCCACCGGCACTGTGAAATGGTTCAACGCGACCAAGGGCTTCGGCTTTATCGCGCCCGATGATGGCGGCAAGGATATCTTTGTTCATATCTCTGCGGTCGAGCGCGCAGGCCTGCAAGGGCTGAATGACAACCAGAAGATCGCCTATGAGCTGCAATCGGGCCGCGATGGCCGGGAATCAGCGAGCGATCTGCGCCTGCTTTGAGTCAAGCGAGATCAGGGGGGACGGTCCGCGCGGCGGGCCGTCCTTTTCAGTTGCAGATGGGGATCAACCCAGCAAGGCGTCGATGTTGGCCTGATCCCAGCCGATATACCACTTGCCATCCGCCTCTATCACCGGGCGTTTCATCACGGCAGGCTGGCTGCGGATCTGCGCCTCGGGGTCTGACGCTTTCAGGAAATCATTGAAGGCGCGGTAGGTGGTCGAGGTCTTGTTGATCACCCGGTCGCCGAATTCCATCACGATGGTGTCGATCTCGGCCTCGGACAGCGGGTCTTTGCGCACATCGCGGAAGGTGACGGGATGACCTGCGGCCTCCAGCGCCTTGATCGCCTTTTTGCAGGTGTCGCAGGTGGAAATGCCATACAGGATCATCGGGGGCCTCATGTGAACAGGGGTGTCCGCGCTTGTGTAGCGCGGGGCGCACCCGGAAAACAGCCCCTTGCCCCGGATCAGCCAACCAGCGCGCGGGTGATCGCCACCCCGGCCCAGGCGGAAAACGCCGTCAGCACCGCCCCCCAAAGCGTATCGGTGACCACCATCGACCAGTGCCAGTCGCGCATGATGGCATAGCTGGTGAATTCATAGGTGCCATAGGCCATGGCTCCAATGATCGCGGCGGGCAGGATCAGGGGTGCGCCGTCGCGCAGCGCGGGCAGGCTGACCAGATACAACAAGCCCGCGACATAGGCCGCATAGAACAACCCGGCGGGGGCATAGCGGATGGGCTCGGCCATCAGCGCGCCGATGTGGCGGGTGAACAGCGGTTTCATCACCAGTGTAAGCATGACCGCATCGACGATCAGGAACACCAGCGCAGTGGAAAGGTAGAGGGTGACAAGTTGCATTGCGGACTCCCGTTTTCCCGATGATAGGGCGCGGAATGAAAAGGTCACGTGTTGCAATGGCCTGTTGCGAGACGGGCAGGCAGATCCGGCCATAAAAGGGCGGAGTCAGGTCAGCCCGTAGCGGCGCATCTTGTCGTTCAGGGTGCGGCGCGGCAGGCCCAGTTTTTCGGCGGCGCGCAGGGTGTTGTCGCGGTGGCGGTCGAGGGCTGCGGCGATTTCGCGGGCCTCGAACGCTGCGACACGTTCGGCCAGCGTGCCCTCGGGCAGGGGTGAATCCTCTGGGGCGGCGGAAAAAAGGCCAAGCGCATGCGCCTCGGCGGCGGCTTTCAGCTCGCGCACATTGCCAGGCCAGGGACGGCGCTTGAGCTGTTGTTCCAGTGCGAAGGGGAGCGCCGGGTCGGCGCGGCCGTAGCGGCGGGCGGCGAGTTGAGCGTAATGGGCGAAGATCAGCGGGATATCCTCACCCGCTTCGCGCAGCGGCGGGGTGCGCAGATCGGCACCGTTGAGGCGGTAGTAAAGATCGGGGCGGAAGCCATTGGCGGTGCGCAGCTCGGTTTTGCTGGTGGCGATCACTCGCAGGTCCAGCGGGCGGAGGCCGTTTTCGCCAAGGCGTTCGACGCTGCGCTCCTGCAGCGCGCGCAGCAGTTTGGCCTGCACCGGCGGGGCCATCGCCTCTACCTCATCCAGCATCAGGGTGCCGCCATTGGCCGCTTCCAGCTTGCCCGCACGGGCGGTGGTGGCACCGGGAAAGGCCCCGGCGGCATGGCCGAACAGGATAAGGTCGGCCATGGCATCGGGAAGGGCAGCACAGTTGAGCGCGACAAAGGGGCCATTGGCGCTCGGGCCACCGGCATGCAGGGCGCGGGCGGCGAGTTCCTTGCCGGTGCCGGTCTCGCCCATGATCACCACGTCGATATCAAGCGGGGCAAGGGCGGCGATGCGGTCGCGCAACGCGGTCATGGCGCGGCTTTGGCCCAGAATGGTAACTTCGGCCCGTTCGGCGAGGATCTGTTGCAGCCGACCCACCTCGGCCCTTGTGGCGCTGGCGGCAAACGCGCGGGCGACAACGGCGATCATATGGGCGGCGTCATATGGTTTTTCCAGAAAATCCTCGGCCCCCGCACGGATCGCCTGCACCGCATGGCCGATATCGCCATGGCCGGTCAGCAGGATCACCGGCAGATCCAGCGGCAGGGCGCGGATGGCGCGCAAGAGGGCAAGACCATCCATTCCCGGCATCCGCAGATCGGTGAGGATCAGATCGGGCGGATCACTCAGCGCGGCAAGGGCATCAGGCGCATTGGCAAAGCCCTGCGCATGATGGCCCGCCGCCTGCATCAGATCACACAACGCGGCGCGGTGATCGTCGTCATCCTCCACCACAAACAGCCGCGCAGTCATTCGGCGGCCTCGCGCAGCGGTTGGGCCAATGGCAGGGAAACGGTGACAGTGGTGCCGTGACCGGGGGTGGAGGTGATGGAAAGGTCGCCGCCGAATTCCGACAGGATCGCCTTGGTGATGGCAAGGCCAAGGCCGAGGCCTTCGGTGGTTTTGGTGGAAAAGAACGGCTCGGTCACGCGGGGGAGCACATCGGCACTGATGCCGGGGCCGGTATCGGCAACCGTGAGTTGCGCTTTGCCATCGGCGGCGGCAAGGCTGACGGTGATGGTGGCCCCGGGGTGGCCCTCCACCGCGTCCAGCGCGTTGAGGATCAGGTTGACCGCCACCTGTTCCATCCGCACCGCGCCGGCCATAACGTAGACCTGGGCGGGGCTGAACGTGGGGATCACGCCGACCGCGCGGGCGCGGGGGGTGACGAGTTCCAGCGCAGAGGTGATGACGGGGGAAAGGTCGATCAGGCGCAACTCCCCCGCCTCTTTGCGGCCGAAACTTTTCAGATGTTTGGTGGTGCGCTGCATCCTGCGCACAAGCCCGCGTGCGGTTGTCAGGCGGGGGGCGGTGGCGGTGTCGCTGCCGGGCAAGCCGATTTCGGCGGCGGCAAGGGTAGCCTCCATCGCGGCAAGGGGCTGGCTGATTTCATGCACGATCGCCGTGGACATCCGGCCCAGCGCGGCCATTTTCTCGGCATGGATCAGGTGTTCCTGTGCGGCGCGCAGGTCGGATTCGGCCTGGCGGCGGGCTTCCACTTCACGCGCGAGGTCGGCGGTGCGGGCGGTCACCATCGCCTCCAGCCGCTGCGACTGCGACAGGCGCAGGGCGATGATCTGGCGGCGTTGGTCCCATGTCTTGAGCCCCGCAGCAGCGGCAAGCGCCAGAATTGCCGCGATCATGGCCCAGCCAAAGGCGAGGCCGGTCACATCGGCGCTGGGACGCGCGGCGATCAGGCGCCAGCCGGTGCCCTCTACCACTGTCAGCCGGGCGATCCAGCCGTCGCCGGTGGCATCCGCGCCCAAGGGCGCGCCGGGCAAAAGCGGCGGGGTGCGGGCCAGATCCACCCCTTCATAGGTGCGGGTGGCAGCCAGACGCTGCAGCGCATCGGGCAACAGGGGGGAAAGCGGACGGTAAAGCCAGTCCTCGCGCCCCGACAGGAAGATGACGCCATCGGCATCGGCCAGTGCCACCTGCGCGCCCGCGCTGCGCCATGTCGCCTGCAAGGGGCGCAGGTCGAGTTTGACCACCAGCACCCCGGTCTGGTTCCCGGAGGTGACGCGGGTGGAGAGGAAATAGCCCGGCACCCCGGTGGTGACGCCGATGGCATAGAACTGGCCGCGCCCGGTTTCCATCGCAAGCGTGAAATAGGGGCGAAAGCTGTAATGCTCGCCCACAAAGCTGCCGGGGCGGTTCCAGTTTGAGGCGGCGATGGCCTGTCCCGCCGCGTTGATCAGGAACAGATCGGCGGCGCCGGCATGGGCGGAGACGGTTTCCAGATAGCGGTTGGCGGCACCCAGCGCGCCCGGGTCGGTCAGCGCGGCACGGATGCGGGCATCCTCGCCCGCGACATCGGGCAGCGCGCGGAAACGGTCGATCTCGGCCTCGACCGCGCGGGCCGTCAGCAGCAGCGAGCGGTCGAGGGTTTCGTGCAGGCTGGTGGTGGCCCAGCGTTCGGCAACCAGCGAGGCGAGCAGCGCCGCGATCAGCGCGGCGAGCAGTGGCAAAAGGGTGCTGCTGCGCGTCATGGCAGGCGCTGCCGGGCCGGGCGGCGCGGAGGGGAAGTGGTGGTTCGGGACGGTGCCTTGCCTGTCATTGGGGTTCCGGTATCGGGCGGCCTCGGGGCCGTTGTGCATCATGCACCCGCCTGTGGTGGCAAGGAAAGGTCTTTCAGGGGCTGGTGCAGGGAGCGATGCGGATCGCGCCTTCCGCCTTGGCTCCAAGCTCGTGGCAGATCACCCCGTCGCACAAAAGCCAGCCAGCGCCGGTAGCGCCCGAGGCGGCGAGGTGGAGGACGGGCACCTCGGTGCCCGGCGACCAGACCCACCAGCCACTGTGCAGCACCGCCCCCTGCCCCGGCTCCATTCCCGCGCCGGAGCCCTTGATGCGAGCTTGGCTCAGGCGCAGGCTGTGGGGCTGGACCCGCCATTCCTCGACCCATTCGGTTTTCTCGACCGAATGGGTCCAGTGCAGGGTAAAGCCGGGGCCGGCAAGCGCCAGCACCAGCGCGCCTGCCACAAGGCAGGTCATACGGCGGCCTTGCGGCGCAGCATCAGGATATGCTGCGCCGCGAAGGCCGCCACCAGCGCAAAGCCGATGCCGTCGGTGGCGGGCAATGCCACCACCAGCGCGCCTGCGGCCACCATGGCCAGCGCGCGCTGCCACAGCTGCAACGGCGCGCCGAGCCAGCCGATCACCGCAACCCCCCAAAGGCCGATGGCCAGCACGGTCTTGGTGATCACATAGATCACCGCCGGGATGAAACCGATGGCTGCGGCCAGCGGCCCGCCGTCCTGCAGCATCAGGGCGGGGGTATAGACCGCCATGAACGGGATCACGAAGCCCGCCGCGGCGATCTTGACCGCCTGGATCGAGATGGTCAGCCCGCGTTCCTTGGCGATCGGGGCTGCGGCAAAGCAGGCCAGTGCGACCGGCGGGGTCAGGTCGGCAAGGATGCCGAAGTAGAACACGAACATATGGCTGACGATCAGCGGCACGCCGAGTTCCAGCAGCGCAGGCCCCGCAATGGAGGAGGTGATGATGTAATTGGGAATGGTGGGAATCCCCATGCCCAGCACGATGCAGGTGACCATCGTCAGCACGAGGCTCAGGAACAGGCTGCTCTCCCCAACCCCAACGATGAACTGGCCGAAGGTGTTGGCCGCGCCCGTAAGGGTCATGGTGCCGATGATGATGCCGACCAGCGCGCAGGCGATACCGACGGGCAGTGCGGTTTTCGCGCCATCCGCCAGTGCGTCGCGGCAGATGATCAGCGTCTCGCGCCCACCTTTGGAAAACGCGTTCAGCGCGATCAGCGCGGCGACCACGCTTGCGACGACCCATACGCCCCATTGCAGGAAGGCCCCGGCGGCAAGGCCGAGTCCGATCCAGAAGATCACCCGGATCACGCCCGCAGGCAGGCCTAGTGCCAAGCTGGCCCCGAGGATCAGCATCAGGGTCAGGCCCAGTCCGACGGTGCCCGCAAACAGTGGCGTGTAGCCGGAAAACAGCAGCCAGACCAACACGGCCAGCGGCAGGATCAGGTGCCAGCCAGCTTTCAGCGCGGCCATGGGGGACGGCAGTCCCGCCTTGGACAGCCCGCGCAGGTTCAGCCGCCCGGCCTCCAGATGCACCATCCAGAAGGCGGCGGCGAAATACAGGATGGCGGGGACGATGGCGGCGCGGACCACCTCGATATACGCCACCCCCAGCGTTTCGGCCATGATGAAGGCCACCGCCCCCATCACCGGCGGCATGATCTGGCCGCCCATGGAGGCCGTCGCCTCTACCCCGCCCGCGAAAGCCGGGCGGTAGCCGAAGCGTTTCATCAGCGGAATGGTGAACTGTCCGGTGGTGACGAAATTGGCCACGCCCGACCCGGAAATCGTGCCCATCAGGCCCGACGACAGCACCGACACCTTGGCAGCACCGCCCATCTTGTGCCCGACAAGACCAAGCGAGACATCGGTGAACAGCTTGATCATGCCTGCCTTTTCCAGAAAGGCGCCGAACAGGATGAACAGGAAGATGAAGGTGGAGGAGACATAGGTAGGAATGCCGTAGATGCCTTCGGTGCCGTAGGCCATATGCTCCACCACCTGCGCGAAATCATAGCCGCGATGGTTGAGGGGTGAGGGCAGGTATTGCCCGAACAGGCAATAGGCCAGAAAGGTGCCCGCGATGATCGGCAAGGCTGGCCCCATCATGGCCCAGGCGGCCCCGAACACAGTGGCCAGAGCGATCACGCCGATCACGATGTCGATGGTCAGCGGATCGCCTGCGCGCATCAGCAGCGGCACATACTCCAGCCATTGATAAAAGGCGACCGCGACCGACAACCCGGCCAGAGCCCATGCGATGACCCGCACCACCGGCCCCGCGCCGCGCATCAACGCCAACAGCGGGAAGCCGAGCAGCAGCAGGAAGCCCACATGGATCGCGCGGGTGATCTGGCTGGCGAAATCCACCAGATGCGCCGCCGTCAGGATCTGGAACACCGAGAATGTGATGGCGATCCAGAACAGCGCCCGCCCCTCCCAGCCCGACGGGAAGCCGGCGGCCAGCGGGTCATGCGGATTGTGCGCCTCTACCACGGCGTCGGCTTTGTCTTTGGTCATGATGGCCCTCCCTTGCCGATGCGGGCGAGCCTTTGCGGCCCGCCCTTTCTCCCCCGTGTTCAGCGGGTTACTGGATCAGCCCGGCTTCGCGGTAGTACCGCTCGGCCCCCGGATGCAGCGGCACCGGCATGCCGTCGAGCGCGGTTTCCAGTTTTATTGCCGTGGCGGCTTGGTGCGCTGCGGCCAGGGCGGGAAGGTTCTCGAACAGGAGTTTGGTCATCAGATAGGCGGTTTCGTCATCCACGCCTTCGTGGGTCAGGAAGAAATTCCCGACGGCAAGGGTCTGGACATCTTCGGTCTGGCCCTCATATGTGCCTGCCGGGATGACGGCGGCGAGATAGGGCGCGCCGAGGGTTTCGGCGACCTCTGGCGGAACCGAGACAATCGTGGTGGCGACGGAGGTAGCCAGATCTTTGAGCGAGGACACGCCCATACCGGCCGATTGCAGCGTGGCATCCAGCTGGCGGTTTTTCATCAGTTCCACCGATTCGGCGAAGGGTAGATATTCGGTCTTGGCCAGATCGCTGTAGCTCATCCCCAGCGCGCCAAGGATGGCGCGTGCATTGAGTTCCGTGCCCGATTTGGCCGCGCCGACCGAGATCGACTTGCCCTTGAGATCGGTCACGGTGGTGATGCCGCTGCCCGCAGAAGCCGCGATCTGGATGTAGTTGGGGTAAGCGGCGGCAATGCCGCGCAGTCTGGTCAGCGGCGCGTTGAAGCCGGCGTCGGCATCGCCTTCCCAGGCCAGCTTGACCGAGTCACCAAGTGCGATGGCGAATTCGCCCTTGCCCTGTTGCAACAGGTTCAGGTTTTCGACACTGGCCTTGGTGGCCTGCACCTGGGTGCGCGCGCCCTCGATGCCATCGGCATAGATTTTCGACAGGCCCACACCAATCGGGTAATAGACCCCCGACGTGCCGCCGGTCAGGATATTGATGAACTGCTCGGCCTGAGCCGACAGTGGCAAAGCGGTCAGCGCCGTGCAGGCAACAAGCGCGCGGAACCCGCGCGTCATGGAATTGGTCATGTGATCCTCCTTAGATCGGGCAGGTCGTGTCTGCCCCTCCTCACCCCGGCTCCTCAGCGGGATGGGGCAGTCTGGCCCTGTCGGGGGGGTGGTGGGAAGAGGGTTTCGCGAGGGCGCGCGCGGTTTCTTCGCAGGCAATCGCCAGCGGGCGGGCGGAAAACCGCCAGTTCTGTCGGGTGGGGCACCGGGAGGAGAGGTGCGCCTCCGGCGGGAGTATTTTTGCCAGGATGAATGGCAGGGGACAACGCCGGGATGGGTTGTTGTTCACGCGGCCAGGGCCTAGCTGCGAGGACAGGTCTTTCTTCAGCCAAATGAGGTGCGCCATGCGCGTCGATGTGTTCAGCGCCAAGCCGCATGACCACCGCTTTCTCACCGGTGCCTCGATGGGGCAAGGGCTGGAGCTGCGCTTTCACGAGGGGCGGCTGGCGGTCACAAGCGTCCGTTTGGCAGCGGGGGCCGAGGCGGTCTGTGCCTTTGTCAATGATGACCTGTCGGCGCCGGTGATCACGGAACTGGCGGCGATGGGGGTGCGGCTGATCGCGTTGCGCTCGGCCGGATTCAACCATGTGGATCTGTCGGCGGCTCGGGAGGCCGGGATCGCGGTGGCGCGGGTGCCGGCCTACTCGCCGCATGCGGTGGCCGAACACACTGCGGCGCTGATCCTGACGCTGAACCGCAAGACCCACCGCGCCTTTAATCGGGTGCGGGACGGAAATTTCGCGCTGGACGGGCTGATGGGGTTCGACATGAACGGCAAGGTAGCCGGGATCGTCGGCACCGGGCTGATCGGCACGGTTCTGGTGCGGATCCTGCGCGGATTTGGCTGCAAGGTGCTGGCCTTTGATCCGAATCCGAATGTGGAGTGTGAGGTTTTGGGTGCGCGCTATGTGGAAATGGACGAGATCCTAGCGCGGTCGGACATTCTGACACTGCAATGCCCGCTGACGCCTGCGACGCATCATCTGATTGACGATGTGGCGATACGGGTGATGAAGCCGGGGGTGATGCTGGTCAACACCTCGCGCGGGGCGGTGGTGGACACGCGTGCAGTGATCCAGGGGCTGAAATCGGGGCAGATCGGGGCGCTTGGGCTTGATGTCTATGAGGAAGAGGGCGACCTGTTCTTTGAGGACCTGTCGGCCCACTATATCCCCGATGATGTGTTCGCGCGGCTGCTGACTTTTCCCAATGTGCTGATCACCGGGCATCAGGGCTTTTTCACGCATGAGGCTCTGGAGGCGATTGCGACGGTCACCATTGCCAATATCACGAAGTTCCGGGAGGCCGGGGTAGCGTTGCACCCCGTGAACTGGGCGGGCTGAAACGCCTTTCAGGCTGGCGTTGGAGCAAAGGCTGACGCCGGAGGCTCTGGCGCTGGTCAGGTGGAGAGGGGAACGTCAAGCCTGAAATGGGTCAACTCTCTCAAAGATTAACATCTACATGCAATTGCCTTGTTGGGCCGGTACCGTAAATTGTGGATATCTGAGAAACCTCTACCGTGTATCGCTCCGTTGTTCCATCCATCACACGCTGATCAAACAAATAGCTGTAGGTGGGTTGTTCGACGACAGTGCTTGACAGTGCGACACCTTCCACAGACTTTACCACAAACAGATACAATTCACGCTCTTCGTTCAAAGGAACATCGTATCCATCCCACGAGTCTCCGTTAATTCTGGTGCGACGCACCCACCGAAAGTGGTGATTGATTTGGTTCACCACCTGCAGCCTCAAATGACAAACAGAAAGCGGGCGAAGCCCTGCTCCCTTGAATGACACTCTGTCATATCGAACAGCCTCAGATCCCGTACCATTGATCGCGAACCCAATTCGGTAATGTTGTTCAATATTCAGATGTTCGACCGGAAGCGATATTTGCTTCAATCTCTCATCAATCAAGACGACATAGCTTCCGGCGGGCCAGGTTTCAGGAGCAATCGCGCCAGACCCGGAGATTCCCCTCAATTGCGAGGATAACCGATAGACTCCCGGAGAAATAAGTTCTGCGTTCATGTACTGAAATATCTCCCATCGCTCCGGGCTTCCATCACCGATCGCAATCAGGTTTTTGCCTGAAAGCAGACCTGGCATGGAAATAGACTCTGGCATTCCATCGGGTATTTCAACGAGCACGCCAGCTCCTCGGTCAAGGACCCCTGGACGACAAGCAACCAAGTCAGAAAGCGTCTTTCCCACGCGAGAAGGGCCATCAAAGCGAGAGTTGATTTCATACCCGGAATCCTCACCAGATGACCAGAGAATGGCTTGATTAAACCATGGCTTGGCTGCCACAGCCAGGAATGGTGAATGTGGAACCTGCCGTGAATCAATCATCGGAAGGTCCATCCAGATACTCGCAATCGGTCCCGCCTCTATATGGGCCTGCCACGCACTCGCATCTATATCTTCTTCAAGACTCTTGAAAGATGCCGGTTCAACGCGAGCGGCTATTATTTTGACCTTCTGATCTATCTCGCAACTGTCAACTCGGTAGTACAGCTTCTGAAAATTGAGTATTGTACCGGAAACTCTCGCCATTTCCGAAGGTGGAAGACTGAACGTGAGCTGATCTTTTGAAAGCAAAGTCTCAGACAGCCACCGACTCGCAGTTGCCTTGGCGACCCCCATCGGGAGAACAATCGAATACTCTGCATCCACTATGGAAGGGGATGAGGATTCTGAATCAACAGCCTCAGCAACAGCTACCGAAAAGCTGCCATCTGCAGTGATGTGAGCAAAGCGCAGCCTCGAAGGCGAGTCAAAGCCGGGCAAGCGAATCAATTCAAATCCAGAAGAATCGTCTGAATTCAGGGCCAATTCACACTCAGAAACTTCTATAACCTCGAAAACTTCTCGAGACTGGAATTTCAGGCTACCATCCTCCTCAAAACAATCAAATGCGTATGTCACCGAAAGAGGTTGCAGCCGAGATCTGCCAGATTGAATCTGCGTGCTGCTGTATCCGTGAACTGCACCAAACAACAGGCTCACATCAGGGCAGAATACGCCGGCATCTTCACAGACTTCGCGAACCACCCGGTCCAGTGGAGCAGACGTTGCGCGGCCGTTCAGCCAATGACCGCGATAGTAGTTCTCTCCGTCGGACCAGACATCAATACTCCGGGGAAAATCCGGGTAGGGCCTCGCGTCCCAGGCCCAAGCATAACAGTGATCCGTGTCCAGCATAGAACCGTCAAACAACTCGGATTTTGGATTGTTCGATGGGTTCGACCAATGCTGGTGACTGGCTCTGAAATACTGCATCTGAACAAAGTCATCCCTCGTCGAAAGAGATGCGCGCGGGACCGATGATTCGGACGAGCGTGAATCGAGAAACCTGTTTGGCTCGTTCGGACCCTTGTCTATCGCTGCGCAACCGTACTCGGTGAACCGGATCGGCTTTGATCGGGGGATCCATCCCGTAGGTTGCTCAAGGCGCTCGCCATTGATCCGATTGTGATGCGACCGCGACCACCACGATTTCAGATCCTTGTAACGGAATACCCAATCCTCACCAAATGCCGAGTCCACGATCGGAACTCTATTCTGAGACTCGACGCCCTCGGCACTTGAATAGAACCAGTCAAATCCCTCTCCTCCGGCAATGTTTGACTTCAAGTACTCTATATTATAAATTGATTTCCAGTTTGTATCGGCATGCGCATTTCCTTCCCTCCAATCTGATATCGGCATGTAGTTGTCAATACCAACAAAATCGATATTGCTGCTTGACCACAGAGGGTCAAGGTGAAAGTAGACATTTCCGTCAGCATGAAATCCAAAATACTCGCTCCAATCAGCAGCATAGCTGAGCTTGACATCCGGCCCGAGTATTACACGAACATCTGCCGCCAGTTGGACAAGCGCCTCGACAGCGGGAAAACGGTGTTCCGGGCCTCGAATCTGCGAGAGTCCGCGCATTTCGGAGCCGATACAGAATGATTCAACACCACCTGCCATTTGGCAAAGGTGGGCATAGTGCAATATAAAACGGCGATAACCCCACTCGGGTTCGCCGCTGTAATGCAACTTCCCATCACGAGCCGAGAAATCACTGGCATTGGCTGAACCGAAGAATGCTGCCACCTCACCCACAGCTGCATCTGTCTGGTCGGGTCCAGAATCGCGCCCCGGTGCCTTGGAAAGGGTGATGCGCCCTCGCCAGGGCAATGCTGCCTGGAACTCCCTTTCAGAATAAGGATCTGAAAGCGTATTCCCTTCAATCTGGTCCATGAGGATGAACGGATAAAACATCACCGATTGACCAAGATCCCGCAGCGTCACAATGGCCTCAATCACTGACGCGTCCGCTGGTGTTCCACCGTAAATCGAACGGCCATCAATGCGCGGCACTTCCGCAGCCTCACTTCGACTCACGCCGCCCGACCGCCATGGCATTTGATCAGCCTCGATGGTCTTTTGCTCCACCTTCGGCTGAATTTCGCAGAGGGCACAGCGAAGATCGCTCCCGAACCATGAAACAATCAGTGAGACAGATCGGCAATTTGGCAGTTCCTGCTTCAACTGACGCAAAGATGTGATCAGGTCAGAGTCACCACTTGGCGTATTCGCATTTATCGTCCGGAATTCGCCAAAGCCCCTTTCCTCACGAATCTTCTGTGCAGCCAGCGCATATTCCCCTGTGCCGGGTATAAGGGCGACCGCCCGAATGGCGTCTTGCAGGTCAGGCACCTTTTCGGCTTCTGCCCCCTGGGCGCGGCGCATGACTTCAAAGCTGAATTGTGGGACACGGTTTCCATATGCAGAAAGCTCAATGTCTTCGACGACGACATAGGCGATACCACGATACGCCGGCGCAAAAGAGCCGCCCGCATCAGCCTCGACCAACGGGTCTGGAAGCTGATCTTCGGTTCCGTTGTAAACACGGATGTTCAAGGACTTTGGCGAAATCTCGTCGCCATCGGCCCAGATGCGGCCAATCCCGAGTATTTCCCCCTCGCACAAGGCGATCGCCACGCTGACAGAATAGGTGTACTGAACCGTCTTCGGCGACGGCATGCCTTTACCACCGCTTTTCCGGCCTGTCTCCCGAAACCGAGACGCCCAGATCACTTGTCCGGCAAGGCGCATACGGCCCCAGAATTTGGCAATCGGGGCACCCTCACTGGCTCCCATTACATGAAATCGGTCAAGCCTTCCGACTTCGACAGCGTCTGAGCCGAGCCCGATGATCCGCTGGTCAACGGCGCGTCCAACCGTAGCTCCGACCGCCCTGCCAATTGCGGCCCCCGAAAGGCCCAGAACGGTGCCGCCAAAGCCCGAACCCAAAGCAGCACCTGCTGCGGAAAACAGAATCGTAGCCATTCATTCCACCTTTTCAGGAAAACAGTAGACAGCCGCGATGCGCCGCATCCAGGGTCGCGACAGTGAGCTTTCAACGACACCATAGCCTGTGTAAGCGTGGATGAATTTCGGGGTTGGCTCCAGAGCCGAGACGATGCCCAGATGCTTTGCCACAGCACCATCGCGCATCCGAAACAGCAGCACATTGCCTGCCGAAAGGTCGAAACCGACTTTGCGCTGCAGACACCGGCCAGCCGCCCGCATCAGGACCTCGTCGCCAGACGGTTCGGACCAATCCATCGAATAGGCTGGCGGTGTCAGCGGTTCCGGCCCGATCACGGCGCGCCATACACCACGGATCAGTCCCAGGCAGTCGGTTCCTGCCCCGCAGGCGGTGGACTGGTGGCGATAGGGCGTTCCGATCCACCTGCGCGCCTCTGCCACGATCCTGTCCCGGTGGGTGTGTTCGGAAGAAAGCTCGAGCGCCATCCGATCACCTCCGCCCGCTGTTGTTTGGGCTGGATCGCAACCAGTCCTCGCCCGGAATGTGCGGAAACCCGCGGAAGTTCAGAAAGTTTTCGAATTTTTGCCGACAGGTTGACCCGCGCTTGTCGCATCCCGCCACCAACCTGATCAGGTCGTTCGCCTCGGGTCGCAACCCGAATGTCTGCCACAATTCGATCACCCTCAACGCGCCAGTCGTCGTGTCCGACTTGATCCGTCCGGATTGCCCTTTCGCAACGCCGGACTGAATCACAGCCTGTCCATCGGTGAACCAACCTTTTGCAAATCCGGAAAAGGTCGGAAACTGAAGAACCCTTCCCTCAACAACCGTTTGCGCCGGGATCTCCACAGAGATCGCCGGTGCGGTCAGATCAACCTTGCACCGGGCATCGCCGAGAACGGCGCTGCATTCTGCGTGGTATACCCGCCCGGTCGGCGCGTTCAGAGCTTCGGTCAGCCCCCGCAACTCGACACGAAACGAACCGTCTCTACGGGTCATTTCGCCGAATGTTCCGCGAAAAAGCACTGACCGCTGGCTCACATCCGCCCAATTCACCAGGTAGGTCGTTACCTCGGCGCAATCATAGCGCCCCGCCAGAATGTCATCCTCACGCACCGAGGCATCCGACAGCGCGCCCAGCACCTCTGTATTGTCGACTGCCATGCCGTTGGTCTTTTCCAGTGCGCCCGCCGTCAGCCCGCTGCGTGCAGCAAACAGCACGCCTTCAATGGTCAGGTCACAATCATGATCGGTAAACCCAAGCGCGACGCCGTCCTTGCGCCGTACGAGCCAAGCCCGGCACACCGTTGTCGATCCGGCTTTCAGATGCTGTTTCAGGGCTTCCTGCATCAGATCCGCACCTCCACCAAAGGCACATCCGGCACCTCCCCCGCCTGAAATGATGCGATCGAAGTCATGATCATGTCGGTGTCAAAGCGCACAGGCACATCGAACTCAAAGCCGGCATAGACCGAAACCCCGAGATCGGGCGGCACCGCAAAGGTGATCTCGCCCCGCTCCGCATCCAGAGTGAATTCCCGGATCTCAACCTTCGGATCGCGCGCCACCGCCACCAGAACCGTTCCGGCCACAGGTTTCGTGATGCGCCGGGTATAGGTCTCGGTGCCGGAGCGATAGGTCTTGCTCAGGGAAAACACCGTCTGCACCCCGTCGCCCGTGCCGATCACCTGATCAGTTGCGGTCGGCCGCTGCGACGGTGAGCATGACTTGTAGTCCGCCCAGTCCTTCCAACGAAATCCGTGCATGCGACCCCGTCGGGCCTCGAAGAACGCGATCAGCGTTTCGATGTCATCCAGCGTCCGCAAACTGGCCCCCGCCTCATAGCGCCGGCGGGAATGGGCCCAGGGCGCGTTGCGTTCTTCATGCCCGTTGGCAAGCATCACCACATCGGTCCGCCGCTCCGGCCCGCCGGTCGACCCAAAGCTCAGGTTGGCCGGAAATCTGATCTTGTGAAACGCCATGTCTTGAGTCCTCACCTGTTGCGTTGACCACGCGCCAAAGCCCGCGACGCCTGCGCCGCGATCTGGCTCTGACTGCGCTGAAATCCCTGCACATCCGGGGTCTGAATGTTCATCACCACGGTCACCGGGCGACCACCGCCCGCAGACTGCACGCCAAGCCGACCATCCGTCCCGCGCGCCAGCGGCATGATCGCCTCTGGCCCCGCCTCGCCCATCAAACCGCGCCCGCCCCGCATCGGAAAGCTGGTCGGGCTGGCCACCACACCGCCTTTGGCAAAGGGCATGACCCGGCCCTGAGAAAACGCCCCGCCATCCTTGAACGGCATCATGCTACCCATGGCCGCGTTCACGCCCTGAGCCACCAACCCGCCCAAAGCCCCCTGCACCGGCTTCATTGCGGCGCTGTAGACCCCGTTGATCATCGACTGCGCCACCATCCGCAGCGCATCCGACAGCTTCATCCCGTCAAAGATCAGCCCGTCAAACGCCCGCCGCAGCCCGCCGCCAATGCCATTTGCCAGCGTGTTCACCTCGCGCCCGGCAAACAGCAGCGTGCTCTGCATCCTCGCCAATTCGCCCTCAAACGCACCGACCATGACCGAGGACGCCCCCAGCGTTGCCTCAAGTGCCGCCACCTGTTCCTGCAGGTCTTCGATCTGCGCCATGTTGCGCCTCCTTCGATGAGTCGGGAAAGGCCGCCGCCAGCTCTGCCAGCCGCGCCCGGGTCAGGGGCGGGCTTGCGCCGTCCGCCCCCAACAAGATCCTCAGCTCCGCCGGGGTCAGCCGCCAGAACACGCCCGGCTCCAGCCCCAACTGATGCAACCCCACCCGGATCAGCCCGGGCCAGTCGATGCCGCTCATGCCTCCCCCGGCAGGGTAAAGGCTCGCGCGAGCAGCTCCGCCGCCACCCGCGCCGCCTCCATCGGGCCACCGCCGATCTCAACGCTACGCAAGTCAGCCGCCGAGCCCTGCCAGCCGCCGCCGCGCAGCCCCGCCACCAGCAGGGCCAGCACATCGCGGCTGGAAAACCGCCCCGCCTCAAACCGCTGCACCAGGTCGATCAGCGACCCAGCCGCCAGCGCCTCCTCCATCTCGGCCAGAGCCCCCAGCGTTAGCTTGGCAACATGGCGGCGACCGTCCAGCACCACCGCCACCTCTCCAGCCCAGGGGTTCGCCATCACAGCGCCACGAAGCTGAGCGCACCCGCCGAGGCCAGCGACATTTCATAGGTAGCCTCGCCATTGTGGCTACCGGAATACTCGATCGCGGTGATCATGAACGCCCCTTCAACCACGCCGAAATCAGGGATGATCACCTGAAAATCCGGCACCTCGCCATCAAAGAAAATCTGCCGCGCGCGCTCATCGGTATTGGCGTCGCGAAACACACCCGAGCCAGAGATCGAGGCCGATTTCACCCCGGCCCCGCCCAGCAATTCGCGCCAGCCGCCCGCACTTTCCAGGCTGGTCACATCCACCGTCTCGGCATTGAAGCTGATCCGCGTCGCCCGCAGCCCTGCCACCGTTTCAAAGGTGCCATCCCCCGTCAGATCCAGCTTCAACAAAAGGTCTTTTCCGCTTTGAACAGCCATGCACGTTCTCCAATATTCCTGCTTGTTACATCTCGATCCGCACACGGAACGTCATGTCGATCCGCCGCACATCGCCATCCTTCAGCCGGTTGGCCACCGCCTTCAGAAACCGGATTCCCACAATGCGGCCAATGCTCAGCGCCGGGGCTGCATCCACCAGACAATCCGACACCGCACCCGCCAGCGTCTTCGCCGTCAGAAATCCGCCCGCATCACTGATCACGCTGACCACAATCCGGTGCTCCGCCCCGTCACCGCTCTTGTCCGACTGGTCCGACACCTCCTCCGGCCCGATCAGAACAAAGGTTCCCGCCGCGCCCAGCGCTGGCATTGCATCGACCACCAGCGTCCCCGCCAGCGCAGGTGCCGCCGACAACACCCCGTAAACCGCCGCCTGCAAGGCTGCTGCCGCGCCATAGCTCATGTCGGGTTCTCCTCACGTGCAAAGCAGGTCAGGTAATGCCCCCCTGCATCCCTTTCGGTCACAGCCAGCACCTGAAACACCCGGCTCCCCTCTGTCAGACGTTGCCCCGGAGCCGGCCTGCGGGGCGACCCGACAGGGGCCCCGCGCAGGGTAATCCGGTAAGGCACGCTCGCCAGCGTGATCTCCTCACCGCCCGCATCCCGCCCGGTTCCGGGTGCAACCTCGGCCCACAAGGTTCCGACCGCCTGCCAGACCGTGGAAAAGCCCCCCGCACCATCGGGGGTGGAAACCGACTGCTCCAACGTCAAGAGCCGGTTCAGATGCACCGGCTTCATGCGCTGCCCCCTCCCAGAACCCGTACCGTGCGCCAGCGCTCGATCAGGGCTTGAACCGACAGAGGCAAAGCCGAGCCACCCTGCCCGCCAGAATGGCGCGCCTCATAGAACTCCGCCGCCAGCAGCAGCACCGCCTGCGCCAGATCCACCGGCACCGCTGCCCATTGGGCACCGAAGCCCGCGTCAAAGACAATCTCGACCGACCCATCCTCCGGAATGGCGGGCAAGATCCGCCCGACACCCTTCAAACGGGGCCGCGCCATGTCCGGCTCCAGCCGATAGCGGTCACTGGCCACCACTGTTGCCACCCCGGCCGCATCGCGCGTCGTCACCGAAACCAGCGCCGAGACCGGCGCCATCGGCAGCGCCTGCCCGCCACGATACTCACGCCAACGGTTCAGCCGCAGCATGAAACGCCGCGCCAGCAACGCCTTGCCGGTGCGCCCCTCGATCGCCGCAATCGCAGCCCGCAGATGGGCAGCCACCAACCCATCCTGCAATCCGTCATCGGCAAAGCCGGTGCCCAGACGCAGATGATCCTTCATCGCCTGCACCGGCAGCGCCTCCGGTGGCACTGCGATCTGCTCGGTCAACATCATCATCTCTCTCCGATCGCCCCGCCCTGCAAAGATCAGGCGCGCGCCCCACACCGCTCGGTCGGAGGGGGGAGCAGCTAGACGGCATGGATTTACCTTGCGCGCGCCCGAAATCAGGCCAGCCCGGAAACCCGGGCTGACCGCGACCCTCGGGCTACGACAGCCCGACTTTCAGCAGCTTGATCGCTGCAAAGTCGGTGATATCGCCGCCGACACGCTTGTTGGCATAGAACAGCACATGTGGCTTTGCGCTGAACGGATCGCGCAGGATGCGCAGATCCGGCCGTTCGGCAATGGTATAGCCCGAGGCGAAATCGCCGAACGCGATCGGATAGGCATTCGCCGCCACATCCGGCATGTCCTCACAGATCAGCACCGCATAGCCCATCAGGCGCGGCGGCTCAGCGGCCTGCAGCCCGTCCGACCACATGAAACGGCCATCGGCATCCTTCATCTTGCGAACTGCGCCCGCAGTCTTGGAGTTCATGACAAACGTGCCGTTGGCCCGGTAATCCGCCCCCAGCGCATAGACCAGATTGACGATGCAATCGGCGGAATTGGAGGCCGCAAAATCCGCCGCAGCCCCGGTCGGCACATAGCCGATATTGCCCCAGGTCCAGGACGCGTTCGCTACCTTGGTCGGCAGCAGAATACCACGCGGCTTGTCCACGCCATCACCGCTGATGAAGGCCGCAGCCTCGGCGCGGATAAATTGCGTCGCGATCTTGCCGGCCAGCCAGCCCTCCACGTCAAAGGCGCTGTCATCCAGCAGGCGCTGGCTGGCTTTCGGCATCGCCGACAGCTCGTGCAGCTTGATCGAGATGCGCTCGATCGCCGGGGTCGAGGTCTCGGCCTGCGCCGCCGCCTCGGTGGCCCAGCCCGAGCCCACTTCGCTGCGGTCGATCAGCACGTCAAAGGAAATCGCCTCCACCTGCACCACATTCGCCACCGCCCGCAGCGACGAGGTGGACACCAGCAGCGACCGGATCGTATCCGCCGTCTGCGGGTCCACCAGATAGCCGCCCTCGGCGGCAACAGCGGTGTTCAGCGCCTTGCCTTCCAGCACCAGCCCGCGCAAGCCATCATCATCGCCAGACCGCAGATAGGCATCAAACGCCTTCTGGTGCGGTGCGTCCAGATCGGCAGCGGCGGACAGGGCCGGACGGCCATAGGTCATCGTCTTTTGGTTCAACATGGTCAGTCGCTCTTCCTGATGTTGCAGCGATTGTTTCACTTCGGCTTGAAACACTTTGAGTTCGTTCACAAATCCGGTCATTGCGGATTTCACTTCCGCCCCCGGATCATGGGCCATGGGCATATATCCCCCGGCCCGAGCCTTTCTCTCGGTCATCGTCACTCCTGATGTTTGAACGAAAGCCGGGGCGCTACCGCTCGGCCAGTTGTCGGCGCGCGTCGTCGAAGACCTGCACCATTTGCCGCCAGTGCCAGCCGTCATCCGACTTTGCCTGCACCCGCGCCTCTGAAAGCATCGGGAAGGTCACAAGCGACACCTCCCAAAGCTCCAGCTCCGACAAAAGCCGCTGGCCCTTGCCATTGCGTTCCGCCTTCACCGTGCGATAGCCGATCGACAGCCCGTCGATCGCCCCCGCCGCCAGCAGCGCCGCCGCCTCACGGCCCCGCATCACCTCGGTCAGGATGCGGCCCTTGACCCACAACCCGGTGGCATCTTCCCGCACCTCATCCCACACCCCGATCGGCTGGGCCGGATCATGCTGCCACAGCATCTTCACCTTGGCCGCCTTGCCCGCCAGCCGCGCCAGACTGGAACCGTAGGCCCCGGCGACAACCACATCGCCGCCCTGGTCCTTCACCCCGAACAGGCTGGCATAGCCTTCGACCATATGGCCATCGGTCACCGTCAACCCTTGATCCGGCCGCAGATACTTCCGCTCCGGCGCGCCATAATCAATCATCCCGTCACCTCATCGCCGCCTGAAGAATGGCCTCGGCCCCCTGCGTGAGCAGAAAGGCCGCGACCCCATAAACACCCAGCCAGATCCGCTTTTCCAGCCGCTCCAGCACGGCGTCGATCTGGCCGAGCCGATACTCCAGCGCCGCCCAACGCTCCTGGGCCACCCGCTCGTTCGCCTCGATCCGCGCCGCTGCCGCATCGAAACTGTCGAACAGGAACCGTGACCCCGCAGACGGACCGCGCAGGCTCATGCGTCATCGGACAGGGCAGGCAAACCCAGCAACCGCCGCTTTTCGGCGGTGGTCAGGAAATCCGCCGCCCCCACCCGCGCCCATTGCTGATCCCGCTCCGCCGCCAGCGCCGGGATCTGGTCCAGATCCACCCGCAGTTCTACCTCCTCGCCGACAAACCCGGCCAACCAATGGCTGACATCGGCCAGCACCTTGGCCGCCAGCGGCAGCACGGTCAGCCGGTAGAACGCCCGGTTGGCCTCCTGATAATTGGCGTAAGTCGCATCGCCCGGAATCCCCAGCAGCATCGGCGGAATTCCGAAGGCCGTCGAGATTTCCCGTGCCGCCGCTTCCTTGGTCTTCTGGAACTCCATGTCAGAGGGGGAAAACCCCATCGGTTTCCAGTCCAGCCCCCCTTCCAGCAGCATCGGCCGCCCGGCATTCCTTGCCCCCTGATGGTTGGCCTCGATCTCGCCCACCAGCCTGTCATACTGGTCGTTGGACAAAGACCCCTGCCCGTCCGCCCCCTTGTAGACAATCGCGCCAGAGGGCCGCGCCGCATTGTCCAGCAGCGCTTTCGACCAGAAGCTGGCCGCATTGTGCACATCCACCGCCACCGCCGCCGCCTGCATCGGCGACAACCCATAATGGTCATCCTGCGGATGGAACGCCTTCAGATGACAGACGGGCTTGACCGCGCCCCGCATGTCAAACCGATGCGTGCGCCCGCCAACGGTATAGTCATAGGCCACCGGCCAGCCATCCGCCCCCGGCACCAGCGACATCCGGTCGGACCGAAGCACATGCAATTCGCCCGGCAAAGCGCCCGCCCCCGGCACCGCCTCCAGATAGGCATTGCCACTCAGCAGGAAATGACCGTAAGCCGCCTCCAGAAACTCCGCCCGCCCCTGCGCGCCATTGGGCCGGTTGATCACCGCCAGCACCGGATGCATTTCAAACCGCCGCTCGGCATCCTGACAGACCAGCGGCAACGCCGCCGCCGCCTCGGCCACCAGCTTCACCGCACGAAAGCCCACCGGATTGGCCAGAAACCCCGTCCGGGTCAGCGACGCCGCATCGCGCGGGCTCCACTTCACCCGGCCAGACGATCCCCAGGCCGCCACCCGCCCCGTCGCACTCGCCTTGGTTTCCATCACGGCAGAGGGCGCGGGCGAAACCTCGCCCCGCCGCAGAAAGTTGAACACCATGTTTTCCGATCTCCGTTTTTCGGGACACACCCGACGCGCGCTAGCGCCGCTCCAGCACCCGCATCTGCGGATTGCCGCCATAGGCCTTGGCCGGTTCAATCATCGCCTCATGCAGCGCCCAGACCAGCGCATCCACCCGGTCCGGGCTGCCCGTCCCCTTGAACCCGCTGCGGGTCATCAGGCACATCTGATCCTCCAGCTTGCGCAACCGGCCACAATGCACCACCCGCCCCTGCTCATACAAAGCCGCCACCGGCTCGGCCCGAAGGGTCTTGCCCTTCGACGCCGACACCCCGCGATAGGCCACCAGCGCGCCCTGCTGGCGGATCATTGCCTCCACCATGTCGCCCCCCTGATTGACCTCCGCCACCATCCGGTCAGCCCCATGGCGCTCATAGGCGGCCACCGCCGCCCGCGCCCAATCGGTGGGGGTGCCGCTGATGCTGGCATCTTCCAGCACCACCGCCCGCCAGTCGCGCGGGTTCCCTTCGGTATTCACCCCCACCACCACAATCCCGCATTCATCCGAGGTGGTCTTGGCCGTTACCGGCGGATCGACCGCCACCACGATCCGGCTCAGCCGCTCCGGCGAAGGCCCGCGCGCCGCCTCCAGCATGCCCAGGCTCCACAGCGCGCCCACCAGATCCTCGATCAGCTCGCCCTCCAGCTCCTGCCGCCCCAGCCGCTGCCCCCCGTAACGGGTCTGCACCTCTTCCAGGAACGACTTCGCCAGATAGGCCCGGTTGGCGTCGGTCGGCGCGTGGGTCATCACCGTGGACGGGTTCTTCAGGATCGCCTTGAGCACCGGAATGTTCTGCGGCGTCGTCGTCACCACCTGCTGCGGATTGGTCCCCAGCCGCAGCGCAAACTGCAGCTGATCCCAGGTCGCCTCGGCCTTGTTCCATTTCGCCAGTTCATCCACCCAAGCCGCATCAAATTGTGGCCCGCGAAGACTGTCAGGGTCATAGGCCGAAAACAGTCGTGCCGTCGCTCCGTTCGGCCAGGTCAGCATCCGCCGCGACCCGTTCCACTCAGGCCGCCGGTCGGGGGGGGAACAGGCCATGATCCCGCTGTCACCAAACACCATCACCTCACGCGCCTCATCCAGCGTTTCCGCCACCAGCGCCACCCGCCCCGCCCGGCCGGGGTCCGAGGGGCGCGCGCCTTCCACCTGCGCGCGCACCCACTCGGCCCCGGCCCGCGTCTTGCCGGCACCGCGCCCACCCATTATGACCCAGGATTTCCAGGCCCCATCGGGGGGCAGCTGATGCGGCAGCGCCCAGAACTCGAACATCCAAGGCAGGGCCAGCAAAGCCTTATTCGACAGCCCGCCCAGGAATTCATCAATCACCTCCGGCGTCGCGGAGGAGAGCCAGACGCCGCCCGATCTCATCGCGTGCGGCGGCAAAGTCGAGCTCGCCGGTTCCGACAGCCCCGGCAAGGTTTTTGCGGAGTTTGTCAACTTTGTTCCTCTCATCCATAAACAGCCGGACAAAGCTGGTCAGGTTATCCGAAACCTTCTTCGCCTCGGTCAACTGATCAAACCGCCCGGTCTCAACCTCTTCGATCACCTGCTGAAGCCTGATCACGGCCCGCTCCAGTTGCCGCTCGGCCACCCACAACAGGTCCTGTGGCGCTTCGGTCTTGTCCGCTTCTGTTGCAGTGAAGTTGATTGTCATGCTGTGCTGCCACCCGCCTCGCTATCCCTCCGGACGAGCAGAAATGAAAAAGAGCGGTCAGGGGTCTAACCCCGCCGCTCTCGACACTTCTTCTAGCATGTCACAAGTGATACATCGGACCGCGCGGCAAGTCAAGATAAAAACCAATTGATACCAATGGCTTGGCGCTCGATCGGTTCATACTTTGTTAACGGTCGCCGACCTTGCAGTGCGGCTGCCATGCAATCGACGCCTTCAGCGGGAATCATTTACAAAACCGGAATAACGGTTCTATATCGCCGCATGGCATTTTGCCCTTCATCAGCACCACGATCTGCGTGCTGAAAAAACGAAAAACCCGGATATGTGGACCTATGGATCAGATCCGGCATCTCACGAAAGATCCCGCCCCGATGCGCCTGACCCTGCCCCGCCGCGCCCCGCTTGTCGCCGTCCTCGGGGCGACCCAGATCGTTGGCTACGGATCGCTCTACTATGCCTTCCCCATCCTCGCCCCCGCCGTCGCGCAGGAATTCCACGTGGGTGAGCCGTTCCTGTTCGGCCTGTTCTCACTTGGCCTTCTGCTGGGCGGCTTTGCCGCGCCATCGCTGGGGGGGTTGCTGGACCGTATCGGTGCCGGGCGGGTGATGACGGCCGGCAGCCTCGCCATGGCGCTGCTGCTGACGCTTATCGCAGTCGCGCCGAACATCTATATCTTCGGCGTCCTGATCATCCTCATCGAACTTCTAAGCTTTGCCGTCCTCTACGACGCCGCCTTTGCCATGCTGGCCCAGAAGCGCCCGGACGATACCCGCCGAACCATCACCCGCCTGACCCTGATCGCAGGCTTTGCGTCCACGATCTTCTGGCCGCTCAGCGGGTTTCTGGTCGAGGGGCTGGGCTGGCGCGCAACGCAGCTGATTTTTGCAGGCACCCACCTGCTCGCCGCAGCACTCCACCTCTGGGCAACCGCCCTGCCTGCGACCGCCATATCGCCGTCGCCGCGGACGGCCCCCCACGCCCCCCAGCCGAACCCCGCGCCGGTCATGACCAAAGCCCTTGCGCTGCGGGCTTTCCAGCTTCTGGCGCTGGGTTTCGCATTGACCGGTATGGCGATCTCCGCTGTCACCGTGCATCTGGTGGAAATCCTGCGGTCCATGGACTTGGGCGAGACCGCCTATGTCGCCGCCATGGTGATGGGCCCTGCACAGGTCGCCGTCCGCGTGGTGGATGCCACCGTATGGCGCAACCGGCACCCGCTCTTTGTCGCCCTCCTGTCAGCCACCGCCATCGTGGCCGCAATCCTTGTCCTGCTTCTGCCGGGGCCTGCAACGCTCATGGCCTTTGCCTTCGCCACTATCCTCGGGGCGGGTGCCGGGCTGTCCAGCATCGTGCGCGGGGCGGTTCCGGTGGCCCTGTTCGGCGCGTCAGGCCTCGGGCTGCGCCTCGGGCGGCTGGCGGCCATTCGCAACGTGCTGGGCGCTGCGGCACCCTTCCTCTTTGCATGGGCGGCCGCCACTTACTCCATGTCATGGGCGGTCAGTGCAGCATTGGTCCTGTCGATAGCAGGGCTCACAGCACTTGTGTTGCTGCACCGCACCCTCCGACGCTCGGGCATTGTGCCACCGCTCAGGTCGAAGCCGGTTCAAACCCGCATCCCGGCCTGAAGCGCACCTTATTCCCCCTGCACCCCGGTCTGGCCTTCCTGCCCGCGCGTGCGCTCAATCTCGCGCCAGCGCGCCACATTGGCGTTGTGCTCCTGCAAGGTCACCGCAAAGGCGTGGCCCCCGGTGCCATCGGCCACAAAGAAAATATAGTCCGTCGTATCCGGGTTCAGCGCCGCCTCGATGCTCAGCCGCCCCGGATTGGCGATCGGCGTCGGCGGCATCCCGTCAATCACATAGGTGTTGTAGGGCGTTGCGCGCCGCAATTCGCTCTGCCGGATCCCACGCCCCAGCACCCCCTGCCCCATCGTCACGCCGTAAATCACCGTAGGATCGGTCTGCAACCGCATGCCCTGCCGCAACCGGTTGACGAAAACACTCGCCACCTGCCGCCGCTCCTCGGCCACCCCGGTTTCCTTTTCCACGATGGACGCCATGATCAACGCCTCCTCGGGAGAGCCGTAGGGCAACCCATCTGCCCGGCTTGCCCAGAGCGCCGCCAGAATCTGGCTCTGCGCCTGCGTCATGCGCGCCAGCAGTGCCGAGCGGTCCGCCCCCTTGTCCACGTCATAGCTGTCGGGGGCCAATGTGCCCTCGGGCGGCACCGCCGCCACCTCGCCGGTCAAGAAATCAGCGCGTTTCAGCGCCTCCACCACCTGCCAGCTGGTCACACCTTCGGCCAGAGTCACCCGGAACCGAAGATCAGGCTCCTCGACCACATCAACGTATTCCTGCGGCTTCGCCTCCGATGCCGGATCAAACTTCACCACCTCGACATAGCGGTTCGTCGTCGCATCCAGCTCGCGCAAGATCACATCAGCGCTGTTCACCCCGATCCGGAAATTCACCTCACGCCCACAGGTCGATTGTCCGCCTGTGGTCAGCGACTCCAGCACATCCACCATCGAAGCACCCGGCGGCAGCAGATAGCTGCCGAATTTCAGCAACTGCGCCTTGTCGGAATAATCCGCACCGATCCGGAAGATCCGCGCATCCGAAACCGCACCCTGCGCCTCCAGCGCCCGGCTCACCTGACTCAAGGACGCCCCACGCTCCACCCGGAAACAGATCGCATCGGTCAGCGGCCCCGGTCCGGTGTATTCCTCACGCCCCCAGGCCAGAATCCCCGCCGCCACCACCAGAGCCACGATGAACAGCGTCAGCGCGTTCGAGGCGATCGAGCGCCACATCCTCAGCGCACCTTGCCGATGACAAGGCTGGCATTGGTGCCGCCAAAGCCAAAGGAGTTGGACAGGGCCACATCAATCCTGCGATGCCGCGCCAGATTCGGCGCCAGATCCAGCTTTGGCGTGACCGCCGGGTTGTCCAGATTGATCGTCGGCGGGGCCACCTGATCACGAATGGCGAGGATGCAGAAAATCGCCTCCACCGCGCCCGCCGCCCCCAACAGATGCCCGATCGAGGATTTGGTCGAAGACATAGTGGCTCCCACCGCCGCATCGCCCATCAACCGCTCTACCGCGCCCAGCTCGATGGTGTCCGCCATCGTGCTGGTCCCATGCGCATTGATGTAATCCACATCCGCCGGCGTCAGCCCCGCACGTTTCAGTGCCGCCGCCATGCTGCGATAACCGCCATCACCATCCTCGGCCGGCGCCGTGATGTGATAGGCATCACCCGACAGGCCATAGCCCAGCACCTCGGCGTAAATCTTCGCGCCGCGCGCCTTTGCGTGCTCGTATTCTTCCAGCACCACGCAGCCCGCACCCTCGCCCATCACAAACCCGTCACGGTCGGCGTCATAAGGCCGGCTCGCTTTGGCCGGATCATCGGCGCGCTTGGTCGACAGCGCCTTGCAGGCGTTGAACCCGGCAATCCCGATTTCCGAAATCGGGCTTTCCGCGCCGCCAGCCACCATAACATCAGCATCATCCAGCATGATCAGCCGCGCCGCATCGCCAATCGCATGCGCCCCGGTCGAACACGCCGTCACCACCGCATGGTTCGGCCCCTTGAAACCAAAGCGGATGCTGACCTGCCCCGACACCAGATTGATCAGCGCCCCCGGAATAAAGAACGGCGAGACCCGCTTTGGCCCCTTTTCCTTGATCAGCACCGCTGCTTCGGCAATCGACGTCAGCCCGCCGATCCCGGACCCGATCATCACCCCCGTTCGCTCGCGCTGCGCGTCCGTTTCGGGCAGCCAGCCGGAATCCCGCACCGCCTGCACTGCCGCCGCCATGCCATAGAGGATGAAGTCATCCACCTTGCGGCGGTCCTTCGGCTCCATCCAGTCATCAGGGTTGAAGGTGCCGTCGCTGCCATCGCCCAGCGGAATTTCGCAGGCATATTGGGTGACAACATTGCTGGCATCAAACCGCGTGATCGGGCCCGCACCGGACTGCCCGGCAATCAACCGGGCCCAGGTTTCCTCGACCCCGCAGGCCAAAGGCGTTACCATCCCCAGACCCGTCACAACGACACGACGCATACGATGTCTCCCAAGCTCGATACGGCTTTGCCGCGTGATACACGCGGGTCCGGGCCAGCGCAACTGCCGGGGCGGTCACCCGGGGCGGAGCGGCGGAAAGTGGGGGGGCAGCCCTCCCAACCCCCCGGGTTTTTTTTGCAGATGAGGGTCAGACCGGCAGCACCAGACCATCGCGCCGCGCGCTTTCCTCGGCCCGGTCCAGCAGCCGCTGCAAGGCCGCCCCGCGCGCAAAATCGGGGATGGCCGGGGCATGCCCCCGGATCGCCGCGATGAACCGCTCATAGACCGAAGGCGCGGCGGGACACGCCACCTCAGCCCAGGTCGCCGTCAGCCGGTCCGGGCCGGTGCAGGCCCGCAAGCGGCTGACGGTGTTCTCGAAACTTACCTCCAGTCCGCCGGTATCACCGAACAGCCGCAGCCGCAGGTCGTTCATATGGCCGGTGGCAAAACGTGTGGCATGCACCACGCCCAAGGCCCCGCCCTCCAGCCTTATCTGCATCGTGGCGCTGTCATTGGCATCCAGCGTATACTCGCCGATCCGCCCCCCCGGCGCCTTGTCAAAGGTCGCCAACCGGGCGGAGACATCCACCGCCGCCTCGCCGGCAATAAAGGTGGCGAAATCCAGAATATGGATGCCCACATCGCCCAGCACGCCCTTGGAGCCATGTGCCGAAGACAGCCGCCACAGCCATTGCGGCTCGGTCGACCATTCGCCCCAGGCGGGCTGGGTCAGCCAGCTTTGCAGATACGACGCCTCGAAGTGCCGGATCCTGCCGATCGCGCCTTCGGCCACCATCGCGGCAGCCTTCTGCAGCGCTGCGCCGTTGCGATAGGTCAGGTTGACCATATTCACCAGGCCCGCGGTCTGCGCCGCGATCGCCATAGCCTCGGCATCCGCCGCATTGGTCGCCAGCGGCTTTTCGCACAGCACATGCTTGCCCGCCGCCAGCATTGGAATCGTGGTGACAAAATGCGCGCCATCCGGCGTGACATTGGTCACCGCATCAAACCGCCCCCATGCAATCGCGTCAGAAACCGAGCCAAAGCCATTGGCAATGCTGTGCTTTTCGCAAAACGCCGCCAATTGCTCGGGCCGTGTGTCCACCCCCGCCACCAGCTCCACCCCGTCAATCGCGGCGAACCCTTCGGCATGGTTGTTCGCCATGCCGCCGGTGCCGAGGATCAGCAGCCGCACCGTCACCGGAACCCCTCCTCACCATCATGGTGCAGGCGTGGCCCACGCTCCTCGATCGGCTCAAGGGCCTGATCCACCGGCACATTCGGCGCAGCCGACGCATCGGCCAGCCGCGCCGCAGGGTTATACGCCCATTTCACCGCGTTCAGGATCACACGCTGCACATTCGGGTTGTGAAAGGTTGGGTAAGTTTCATGCCCCGGCCGGAAATAGAACACCGACCCCGCCCCACGCTTGTAGGTCAGGCCCGAGCGGAAAACCTCGCCGCCCTGGAACCACGACACGAACACCGTCTCCAAAGGCTCGGGCACGCCAAAGGGCTCGCCATACATTTCCTCATTCTCAAGCTCGAAATGGTCAGGCAGCCCGGCCGAAATCGGGTGGTTGCGGCTGGTCAGCCAGATCCGTTCCCGCTCACCCGCCTCACGCCAGGTCAGATTGCAGGGCGCGCCCATCAACCGCTTGAACGGTTTGGCGAAATGCGCCGAATGAAGGAAGATCGCGCCCATGCCGGACCAGACTGCATCACAGACCCGCTCCACCACGTCATCGGCCACATCGCCATGCGCCGCATGGCCCCACCAGATCAGTACATCGGTCTGCGCCAGCTTTTCCGCCGTCAGCCCATGCTCGGGGTCCTGCAACGTGACGGTCGAGGTGGTAACCCCCGGATCACCATTCAGCGCATCGGCAATCGCCCTGTGCATGCCATTGGGGTAGATCCCCGCCACGACCTTGTTTTCCCGCTCATGAACATTCTCGCCCCAGACCGTCACCCGGATCGCCATGGCGATTCCCTCCCTTGTTAGCGCTGTCACCGGCTGGTTAGCACGATCCAAAGCGCTTTGGCAGAGGGATCAATCAGCGGGCGGCAAAGCCTTGCCACCCGCAATCTTGCAAGGTCAGCCCAACAGATTTGGCACAATCGTCACGATCCAAGGCGCGAAATACAGCAACAAAAGCGCCCCCATCTGGATCAGCACGAACGGAATCACCCCGGTGTAGATGTGCCGCGTCGTCACCTCCTTCGGCGCAACGCCCCGCAGATAGAATAGCGCAAAACCAAAAGGCGGCGTCAGGAAACTGGTCTGCAGGTTCACCGTGATCATGATCGTCACCCAGCTTGGATCAAAAGTGCCGCCATAGATCACCGGCCCGACGATCGGCACCACGATGTAGATGATTTCCAGAAAATCCAGCACAAAGCCGAGGATGAACAGAACCAGCATCACGATCAGGAACGCTGTCAGCTCATTGTCGAAACTGCGCAGAAAGCTCTGGATATAATGCTCGCCGCCGAAAGAGATCAGCACAAGGTTCAGGATCTGGCTGCCGATCAGGATGGCAAACACCATACTTGTAATCTTGGCCGTTTCGCGCACCACAGAGGTCAGCACCGCGCCGCGCCACAACACCCAGCAGGCATAAAGAATCCCGAACATGGTGAAACTATAGGCCGCCATCGCCACCCAGAACGCGATGATCTGTTCTGTTGTAGTCGTGCCCAGACCTAGCCGCAGATCGAAATTCACCCCAACCAGCAGCATGATCACCAGCGAAAACGAGGCCCCGGTGATAAGGCGCGGGCTGCGCTCGGTATCCTTCAGCCGGCGGTAGGCTGCCAGCAACAACGCCCCGCCTGCCCCCAGCGCCGCCGCAGGCGTAGGGTTGGTGATGCCGCCAAGGATGGAGCCGAGCACTGCCACCACCAGCACCAGCGGCGGGAACACCACGCGAATGATGTCGTTCTGCGTCAACAGCGGCATCGCCGCCCAGCAGCCATAGATCACCAGCCCGTAAGGCACAGCCAACCACAAAAGGCTCACCCCCGGCGACATCAACGGCCCAATGAACAGCGCATCCACCGCCAGCCCCAGCACCACCCCGGCAAGGCCGATCCACACCGGACGGTGATCCGCCATCGGGGCCAGCCCGCGTGCAGTGGTCAGCACCAGCGCCGCAAGCAGCAGCAGCACAGCTACCCCCGTTCCGACCGGCGCCCGGCTGCTTTCGCGCGCCACACGCGCCGCTTCACGTTCCTCCGGCGAAAGCGCGCGTGATTGCGTGGCCCCTCCGGCCTGTGAAATCGCCGCCTGCTCTGCCACCGCCGCATCCCAACGCTCTTGCCCGTGCAGGGCGATCATGCTGGCCTGACATTGCTCGGATACATTGGTGCGCAGCGTGGCGCTCGCGCCTCCTGCGCTGAACCCGTCCACCGTCATATCCTGCGACCCGATCAGGTTGATCTGGCTCAGCATCAGAAAGCCGCCGATCAGCGCCGCCGGCACCATCAGGAACCATGTCGTCGCCTCGCGCCGGGTGATGATCTGGCCATTGCCTTCGGTCATCTGTATCGCAGGGGCCTTTGACGGGTTCGCCAGTGCGAAGCCAAATGCATAGGCGGCGTAGAGAAATGCCAGCATCAGCCCAGGCAAAATCGCCGCCTGGAACAGCGTGCCAACCGACACCACCGCCGCCCGGCCCAGATAGGTCAGAGCATCCGAACAGCCCGCCGTCTGCGCCCGCACTTCCTGACCCGAGGCATAAAGATCCCCCGCCATCGTGCCCAGAAGCACGATCACGATCGACGGCGGAATGATCTGCCCCAAGGTGCCGCTGGCCGCAATCACCCCCGTCGCCAGCTGCGGGCTGTAGCCCGCTCGCAACATGGTCGGCAGGCTCAAAAGCCCCATCGTCACCACCGTCGCCCCCACGATCCCGGTCGAGGCGGCAAGGAAAGCCCCCACCACCACAACAGAAACCGCCAGCCCCCCCGGCAGCGGGCCGAACACCCGCGCCATGGTGGTCAGCAGGTCATTGGCGATCTTCGAGCGTTCCAGCACAATGCCCATCATCACGAACATCAACACCGCCAGCAGCGTCTCGATCGACGCGCCCGCGATGACACGCTCGTTCATCCGGTTGACGATGAACGACAGGTTGCGGTCCATCGCCAGTTCCCAGCCACCGGGGAACAGCGATACATCCACCCGCGGCAGTTCCGGATAGCGGAAGGTGGTGATGTCGATCCCCGGCACCCCCTGCGCCTGCAGGGCGCGGTAAGCCTCGGACCCGGTATCAATTGCCTGATGGATCAGCACCCCCGCTGAATCCAGCGCCGCAATGATGCCAAAACCGATGATCCCGGCCCCGCCGATCGCAAAGGCCACCGGAAAGCCGGAAATGATCCCGCCGAACAGGCACAGGAACACGATAATCAGACCGGTCTCAACGCCGTCCAGACCAAAAAGCATAATCTTCTGCGCCCCTTATCGCGTTTGCAGGTCTTGGGTGCTGCCGCCCGGCGCATCCCGGTCCAGATAGCGGCCCTCCGATTCCGGTCCCTCGACGAACTCCAGATACGACCGCCAGAGAAACGCCCAGGCATGGATGAACACCAGCGCGCAAAAACCGATGATCAGCAGCTTGAACAGGAAATACGCGTCAAAGCCGTTGGGCGAAAACGCAATGGTCTCGACGTTCCACTTGAATATCCTCGCCTTGGCCAGAAGCGATTCCAGCCGGTCACTGGCCGAGACCTTCGGCGTGACAAGCGAGCGCCACATGAAATGCCAGGAATATAGCCAGGTCAGCACCGCCGCCGGCATCATGAACAACAGGCAGCCAAGCATGTCGATCACCCGCTTGGTGCGGAACCGCACATTGGCGTAGATGAGATCCACCCGCACATGACCGCCCTGCACAAAGGTATAGGTGATGCACAGGCAGACGATCATCGCATTGTACAGCTTCAGCTCCTCCGACCACCACGACAGGTCGCGCAGGAACGACGGCCCCGGCAACAGCGGATAGCCAAAAGGCGCAAACGGCCCGAATTCCAGCGTGGCCACCCTGAAGATTCTCTGCAGGAAAATGATGACAATTTGCTGCAAAACCATCAGCAGCCCGAACCAGGCCACGAACCGTCCGATCCCGTTGGCAAATCCCTCAAGGCCCCGCACCATCCCCCACATCACCCCGCGCCGCACGATCCCGATAGCGGTCAGCACCAGAAAGGCGGTGAACACCACAAAGAAGAATTCGACTGAAGCGCCGTAATAGATGAACCGGGCCAAAGCCTCACGGTCCGCCCAGTTCAGCCACATCCCCGGATTGGCGATCGCCCCCCCGAAGTTGACAAAAGCCATGCCGATATTGCTGATCACCCACCAGATGCCGTCCAGCACGTCGCCCCCCTGTCCGCTTCCAAATCCCGACGGCCCCGAACGCCGGAACCAACCGCCCCCACTATCTGTTCACAAATACCCCAAGAGGATCCGGGGGGAGGATCCCCCCGGGGTCGGCCACACAAGCACGCCGCCAGCAGGACAAACCCGCTGGCGCGGCGCTTACCCCAGCACGCGGTCGCGCTGCGCGGTATAGGTGCCGTCCGAGATTTTCAGCCAGGACGAGGACGATTTCATCGAGGCCATCGCGGAGTCATAGACCTTCTTGTAGATCTCGTCGCCCAGGTTCTCATCATGCACCGCCTGGCTTGCCGCGCCAAAGGCATCCCAGACCGAATCGGGGAATTCCATCGTGCGCACGCCGGCCGACTGCAACCGGGCCAGCGCCGCCCCGTTTTGGGTCAGGAACTGGGCCAGATTCCACTGGTGGCCATCGCCCGAAACGATCTCGATGATCTTCTGCTGCACCGGGGTCAGGCTTTCATACACATCGCGGTTTGTGGCCAGCGAAAGGCCGGCGCCCGGCTCGTGGAAGCCTGCGGGGTAGTAGATCTTGGTGATCTCCTGCAGCCCCAGCTTCTCGTCGGCCCAGGGCCCGATCCATTCGGTCGCATCGATCGCGCCCGAAGACAGCGCCTGATAGACCTCCGATCCCGGAATGTTCTGAACGCTGGCACCCATCTTGCCCAGGGCCAGCCCGCCCAGACCCGGCATCCGGAACTTCAGTCCCTGGAAATCCTCCGGCCCGTTGATTTCCTTGCGGAACCAGCCGCCACCCTGCCCGCCGGTGTTGCCCGCGAGGAAGGATTTGATGCCAAAGATCTGGCCCAGCTCGTCATGCAGCTCCATGCCGCCATCGTGGTGATACCAGTTGGTCAGCTCCTGCGCGGTCATGCCGAAGGGCACGGCGGTAAAGAAGGCATAGGCCGGGTGCTGGCCGACAAAGTAATAGTCCGCCCCGTGATACATATCCGCTTGACCCGAGGTCACGGCGTCGAACACCTCAAACGCCCCCACCAGCTCGCCTGCGGCTTTCAGATCCACCGTCAGCTGACCATCGGTCAGCGCGGTGATCATGTCGGCGCAACGCTGCGCAGAGTCGTGCACCCCGGCCAGACCCCGACCCCAGGTCGTGACCAGCGTCAGCGTGCGGTTTCCCTGCGCATACATCGGTGCGGCCAGCGTGGTGGCGGCAGCAGCGGTTGCGCCTCCAAGCGCAGCCTTCGTCAAAAAGGAACGACGGTCCATCGGCACTCTCCTCCCGTTTATGATTGATCCTCGGATGGCCTCCACCATCCCGGCAAGGTGACAGTATCGTGACCGATGCGCGCAGAAAATACCGACTACTACGCAGATCACCCGCAAAATTCCAAAATACTTCTCCTGCCATAAATGGTGGGCGCCCCCGTGCCATCGCAATAAACCCTGCTCCGGCACCGCTCGCCCGTTGACCCCGCCCGCATCCGCCCGCACTCTGCCTGCCAGCACCGGGGGTGGGGAAGCTATGTCCACAGGCCGCACAGGCAGGCAAAGGCTCAGCTACGGGCAAAAGGTCTTTCTTCTGGCCACGCTGCCGCTTGTGCTGGCCATGGCCGTCCTGTCGCTTCTGGTCACGCGCGAGGCCCGCCAGATGTCCGAGCGCGAAATCGCGGTGCTGGAGGCGCAGCTGATCGACACCAAGCGCGCCGAGCTGAAAAACTACCTTTCGATCGCCCGTACCGCCTTTGGCCCGATCTACGGCAACGCGCTGCCCGATGATCAGCGTGCAAAGACCCGCGTGGCCCAGATCCTTGCCGCAATGACCTATGGCTCGGACGGGTTTTTCTTTGTCTATGATTACGATGGCCGCAACATCGTCAGCCCGCGCCAGACATGGCTGATCGAAAAGGACTGGCCCGGCCTGCGCGACAGCGAAGGCACGCCAGTTGTCGACCGGCTGATCGAACTCGCGCGGCAAGGCGCGGGCTTTCACAGCTATGTCTGGCCCAAACCCTCCACGGGCCGTGAAGGGCGGATGATCACCTATGTCATCGGCTTGCAGGATTGGCGCTGGGCGGTCGGCACCGGCGTCTATATCGACGATGTGCTGACCTCGGTCGCCGCCGCCCGTGCCGAGACCGAGGCCCGCATCACCCGCACCTTTGTCTATATCGGCGCGATCACCGCTGCCGCTGTGCTGGCGGTGTTCCTGTCGGGCCTGTTTCTCAACCTGCGCGAACGGCGTCTAGCCGACCAGAAACTCAAGGCCCTGACCCAGCGGATATTTGACACGCAGGAGGAGGAGCGCGGCCGCGTCGCCCGCGAATTACACGATAGTATCAGCCAGATCCTTGTCGGCGTGCGCTACACGCTGGAACTTGCCCGGCGCCGCCTGACCATAGGCGATGCCCGCGCGGGCGAAAGCCTGGGGCAAGGCATAGACAACCTGAACGGCGCGATCCAGGAGGTGCGCCGCATCAGCCGCGATCTGCGCCCCGGTGTGCTGGATGATCTTGGCCTTGGCCCCGCCCTGCAATCGCTGGCCGAAGAATTCGGCCGCCGCACCGGGATCACTGTCGATTACGTCACCAACCCGTTCCGCAACCGTCTCGACCCCGAGGCGAAAATCGCGCTCTACCGCATTGCGCAGGAGGCGCTGACCAATGTCGAGCGCCATTCCGGCGCAACCCGGGTCAAGATGCTGGTGCGCGGCACCAAATCCGGCGCCGTGGTGCGGATCGAGGACAACGGCCACGGCATGCCCCCCAACCGCCGCGACGGGCTTGGCCTGCGCAACATGGCCGAACGGATGGAACGGCTTGACGGCACCCTGCGTATCCTGTCAAGCCGCACCGGCACGTTGATCGAGGCGCAGGTGCCTCTGTCCCACATGCTCCCCCCCACCGGAACCGCAGAGGCCCAAGGATGACCGAGCTCTCACAGACCGTCCCACCGGCCCAGACCCGCGTTCTGATCGTCGATGATCACCCGATGGTGGCCGCAGGCATCCGCGCCATTCTGGAAACCTATGACGATATCCACGTCGTGGGCACGCTTTGCAACGGGCGGCAGGCGATCGACCAGGTGGCAGCGCTGGACCCCGATGTGATCCTGCTGGATCTGAACATGCCACAGGTCAGCGGATTGACCGCGACCGAGATCATTCTTGAACGCCGACCCGACACGCGCATCCTGATCCTGTCGATGCACGACAGCCCCGAATACATATCCACAGCGCTCAGCCACGGTGCCATGGGCTACCTGCTGAAAGATGTGCCGACCGAAGAGGTGAAGCTGGCGATCGACACCGTGATGCAGGGCAGCCGCTACCTGTGCACCGGTGCGCGCGAAAGCCTCAAACCGCTCGCCAATGACGCGCGCGAGCCGCTGACCAGCCGCGAACAAACCATCCTGCTGGAACTGGCGCAGGGCCGGTCCAACAAGGAGGTGGCGCTGTCGCTGGATATATCGGTGCGTACGGTGGAAACCCATCGCAAGAACATCAAACGCAAACTCGGCATCGCCTCCACCGCCGGCCTGACCCGCTATGCAATGGAACACGGCGTGTTGCAGGGCACCGGACAGGGGCGGTGACTGGGCCGGTCAGTGCCCCGCCTGCCGCGCTCGGCCTGCACCCAAGGCAGCGCCTGACCGGCGGCCATCGCAACACCGTGTGGCTCTGCGACAGCCCGCAAGGCCCGGTCGTTGCCAAATCCACCCGCCGGACAGAAGAACAGCTGCGCTGGCTTGCCCCCCTGCACCAAGCGGCCCGCACCGCAGGCTTCCTTGTCCCCACCCTGCAGCAAAGCCCCTCCGGCCATCTGCTGCACCAAGGCTGGACCATCGAGCCCTGGGTCCAGGGCCACACCGCCCATGCCCCAGACATGGCCGCCCTCGCCCCGCGCGTCCGCGCTTTCCATGCCGCCTGTCCGGCCCTGCCCCAACGCCCCGGCTTTTGCACCCTGCCCGACCTCAGAACCCAGACTCGCAGCGTTGACATCGACCTCACAGACCTGCCTGCCGAGATCCTGCCGCAGCTGCGCCTTGCATGGGCCACCGTCGCCGATACCCCCACCCAGCCGATCCATGGCGATCTTGGCCCTGCCAATGTCATCCTCACCGACGACGGCCCCTGCCTGATCGACTGGGACGAATCCCGCATCGACCTCCCCGCGCTCGACCTGATCCACAGCGTGGCACAACCGCCCGAAATCACCCGCGCCCATCAGGCGCTGGAAATCGCCTCTTGCTGGCAGGCCGAACCGGGTCACGCCCGACAGCTGCTGACGCGCTTCTGCCTTCCCGGCAACAGCGCCTCATAAAAGCCAAATCCCAAAAGGAACTTCCCCCGCACCCCTTGCATTTCTCCAATGCACACCAAAGTCATGCCAAACCGAACCAATGGCCAACAGCCACCAACGGGGACACAAACTTGACCTATATCCTGTTCTGCATCGGGCTCGTCGCCCTGTTTCTGGGCGGCGAATATCTGGTGCGCGGCGCGTCCAACATCGCGCGCCATTTCAACCTTTCGCCCATGGTGATCGGCCTGACCATTGTGGGCTTCGGCACCTCGGCCCCCGAACTGCTGGTCTCCATCCAGGCCGCCCTTGCGGGCCAGCCCGCCATTGCCATCGGCAATGTGCTTGGCTCCAACGTCGCCAATATCCTGCTGATCCTCGGAACTTCCGCCACCATTGCGGCGCTGATGATCCCGCTGCGCAAGGTCTGGCGTGACCTTGGCATCATGGTCATCGCCACCGCAGCCCTCTGGGTCATGCTGCTCGATGGCACCATCTCGCGGCTTGACGGGGTGATCCTGCTGGCAGGCCTTGCGCTGTTCATGGTGATGGCCTTTGTGCTAGGCAAGGAAGAACCCGATCTCGACGCCGTTCCCCCCGCGAAGATGCCCCTCGCCATCGCCCAGACCATCGGCGGGCTGGTCGTTCTGGTGATCGGCGCGCGGCTGCTGGTGGACAGCGCCACCGATATCGCCCGCACCTTTGGTGTGTCGGAAGCGGTGATCGGCCTGACCGTGGTGGCGATCGGCACCAGCCTGCCGGAACTGGCGACATCGGTGGTCGCTGCCTTCCGCAAGCAGACAGAAATCGCGGTCGGCAATGTGATCGGATCGAACATCTTCAACATCTTCTCGATCCTCGGCATCACCGCGCTGATCACCCCGATCCCCGCCGATCCGCGCTTTGCCAGCGCTGACATGCCTTGGGTCGCCGGAACCGCCGTCCTGCTGGTGCTGTTCGCGGTGCTGCTCAAGGGTATCCCCCGGCTGGCTGGTGTGGCCTTGCTGGCGGTGTATGTGGGATATGTCGGGTTGATGATGGCCTGACACGGGCCGCAGGCCCCGGCTGTCCAGCGACTCACCCCGGACCGGATCATGCATCGGGGCCGGAATTTTCCAGAAATGTCTCAGTGCGCACTCACAACGCAATATAAAACCAAAAATAGCCGCCCTTCGCGACACTTTATTCGGATTTTTGCGGTTGACGCCCCCAAAGCCGCGCCATAGTTTGCCCGGCGTAGGGCTTTGAGGGGGCGGCGATGCTGCACATTCTCGTACTTGGGGGATTTTGGCGCATGGGCCGGTAACGGTTGACCATAACAGGTTCCCATGCGCCCCCGGAAACCCCGGGGGCTTTTTGTTGCGACAGACCAGCCAGTAGTGGCACAGGCGGAGAGACGGAAGATGACACAGGCGATGACGGGAACACAGGTGATGACCGGCGCCCGGATGGTGGTGCAGGCGCTGAAGGATCAGGGCGTGGATGTGGTCTTTGGCTACCCCGGCGGCGCGGTCCTGCCGATCTATGACGAGATCTTCCAGCAAAACGACATCCGCCACATCCTTGTCCGCCACGAACAGGGTGCCATCCACATGGCCGAAGGCTATGCGCGGTCGACCGGCAAGGTGGGCGTGGCGCTGGTGACCTCCGGCCCCGGCGCCACCAATGCGGTGACGGGTCTGGTCGATGCGCTGATGGATTCCATTCCCATCGTGGTGCTGTCGGGTCAGGTCCCCACCTTCATGATCGGCACCGATGGCTTTCAGGAGGCCGATACCGTCGGCATCACCCGCCCCTGCACCAAGATGAACTGGCTGGTGAAAGACACCGCCAATCTGGCCGCCACCATCCATCAGGCGTTCCACGTCTCCCGCTCCGGCCGCCCCGGCCCGGTGCTGGTGGATATCCCAAAGGACGTGCAATTTGCGACATCCGACTATGTGGTGAAGGAAAAGATCAAGACCAGCCATTACCAACCCAAGCTGAAAGGCGATATCGAGGCCATCACGCGACTGGTCGAGATGATCGAGACCGCAGAACGCCCGATCCTCTATACCGGGGGCGGCGTGATCAACTCCGGCCCGGCCGCCAGCCAGCTCCTGCGCGAACTGGCCGAGGCGACCGGCTTTCCGATCACGTCCACCCTGATGGGTCTGGGCGCCTATCCGGCGAGCGGAAAGAACTGGCTGGGCATGCTGGGCATGCATGGCCTTTATGAGGCCAACCTTGCCATGCATGGCTGCGATCTGATGATCAACATCGGCGCGCGCTTTGACGACCGCATCACCGGGCGGATCAAGGATTTCTCGCCCGGCTCGCGCAAGGCGCATATCGACATTGATGCCTCCAGCATCAACAAGGTGATCCGCGTGGATGTGCCGATCCTGGGCGATGTCGGCCATGTGCTGGAAGACCTGCTGCGGATCTGGAAATCGCGCGGGCGCAAGGTCAACAAGGACGGTCTGGCGAAGTGGTGGGCACAGATCAACGGATGGCGGGCGGTGAAATGCCTGACATACAAGGGATCGACCAGCATCATCAAACCGCAATATGCGCTGGAGCGGCTGGAGGCCCTGACAAAGGGCATGGACCGCTATATCACGACCGAAGTGGGCCAGCACCAGATGTGGGCCGCGCAATACCTCGGCTTTGAGGCACCAAACCGCTGGATGACCTCTGGCGGCCTCGGCACCATGGGCTATGGCCTGCCCGCCAGCATCGGCGTGCAGATCGCTCATCCCGAGGCTTTGGTGATCAACGTGGCGGGCGAGGCCAGCTGGCTGATGAACATGCAGGAAATGGGCACCGCCATGCAGTTCCGCGCCCCGGTCAAGCAGTTCATCCTGAACAACGAACGCCTTGGCATGGTGCGGCAATGGCAGGAACTGCTGCACGGCGAGCGCTATTCGCAAAGCTGGTCGGAATCCCTGCCCGATTTCGTCAAACTGGCCGAGGCTTTTGGCTGCAAAGGCATCAAGATCAGCGATCCGAAGGATCTGGATGACGCCATCATCGAGATGATCCGCTATGACGGTCCGGTGATCTTTGACTGTCTGGTCGAAAAGCATGAAAACTGCTTTCCGATGATCCCGTCAGGCAAGCCGCACAACGAGATGCTGCTGGGCGACGCCGACACCCAAGGCGTAATCGGGGCGCGCGGCGCGGTGCTGGTGTGAGTGCTTGCCGCGTGATCTCTTGCTGTGAACCCCGGGGGCTTTGCCCCCGGACCCCCAGGATATTTGTGAACAGATGAAAGGGCAGGCCGATGTCGCCGCTCAATATCAAAAAAGGCTCGACCAGCCATTCCGCCTATGACCTGCGCGATCCGCATGCCGAGGTGATCGAGTCCCACACGCTGGCCGTGATCGTCGACAACGAGGCCGGGGTGCTGGCCCGGGTCATCGGGTTGTTTTCCGGACGGGGCTACAACATCGACAGCCTGACGGTGGCCGAGGTCGACCACACCGGGCATCTGAGCCGCATCACAATCGTGACGCGCGGTACACCGCAGATCATCGCCCAGATCAAGGCGCAGCTGGCGCGGATCGTGCCCGTGCATGAGGTGCATGACCTGACCGAGGAAGGCCCGTCCGTGCAACGCGAGCTGGCGATGTTCAAGGTGGTGGGCCGGGGGGACAACCGGATCGAGGCGCTGCGGCTGGCCGAGATCTTCCGGGCGCATGTGGTGGATTCGACGCTGGAATCCTTTGTGTTCGAGATGACCGGCACGCCGGAAAAGATCGACAGCTTTGCCGAGCTGATGCGCCCGCTGGGCCTGCGCGAGATTGCGCGGACCGGGGTGGCAGCCCTGTCACGCGGGGCCTGATGCGCCTTGCCCTGCGCGGGTGCCTGTATAGAGGTAATCGCGCAGGCGCGGCACTGCGTCGGTGCGGCGGGCGACCTGCATCTGGAACAGCACATGGCCCATATGGGTAAAGCTCACCTCTGCCGAGATCAGGTAATACCACCACATGCGGATGAAGCGATCGTCAAACATGGCGCGTACAATCTGTTCATTGCCACGGAACCTCTGCTGCCAGTGCCGCAAGGTGCGCTCGTAATGCCCGCGCCAGACCTCCAGATCGGCCACCACCAGCCCGGCGTTTTCCACCCTTGGCACCACTTCGGAAAAGGCCGGGCAATAGCCGCCCGGGAAAATGTATTTCTGGAACCACGGCGACAGAACCCGTGGCGGGGTGTGGCGTCCGATGAAATGGACCAGCCCGACGCCATCCTCGGCAAGCATGTCGTGGATGGCGTCGAAATAGGCCTGATACTGCGGCACGCCGACATGTTCCATCATGCCGACGCTGACCACCCGGTCAAAACGGTCGGGCACCTGGCGGTAGTCCTGCAGACGGAATTCCACCTGGTCCGCCAGCCCCAGCGCTGTGGCACGCTCCTGCGCCGTCTCCATCTGCATCTCTGACAGGGTGATCCCGGTGACATGAACCCCGTGCTGCTGCGCCAGATGCAGGGCGAGCCCACCCCAGCCACAGCCGATATCAAGCACCCGCAACCCCGGCCGCAGGCAGAGCTTTGCCGCGATATGTGCCATCTTGGCAGCCTGCGCGGCTTCCAGCGTCATGGCCTCATCGCGGAAATAGGCACAGGTGTATTGCAGGTCCTGTTCCAGAAAGAGCGCGTAGAACGTATCGGGGATGTCATAATGATGCTTCACCCGCCGGCGGGAGTTGATCAGGGTGTTCCATTGCATCAGCCCCTTGGTCCTGACCCGCAGCCAATGTGCCAGCCGCATTGGCAAGGGCAACCTGCCACCCAGAACGCTGACCGCCGCAATCTGCAGAAACTGTCGCAGATCGCCGTCAGATGGAAAGGTCAGCCCCCCTGCCATATAGCCTTCGCCGATCGCCATCTGCGGGCTGAGCAGGATGCGGCGTGGCAGGGCCGGGTCGGTGATCGCCAGCCGCGCCTCGGGGCCGGGGCCAGGGCCATAGCTTTGCAGGCTGCCGTCGGGAAAGCGGATATGCAGGCGGCCATGGCTGATGGCTTTGGAAAGGACGCCCTGCAAAGTCTTGATCCACATAGCCCGCCCCCGCACCGCTCATGTATTGTAACAGCAGCGTAATAAGGCGAGGCGGGTTTTGGGAAGCGTTTTCAGCGCCCTTCGAAATCCGCCGGGCGCTTGTCGAGAAAGGCCACCACGCCTTCCATGAAGTCGCGGGTCTGGCCGCAGGCGCCTTGCAGCCGCGCCTCCAGCGCCAGCTGCGACTCCAGATCATTGGCGTAGCTTTGCCGAAGCGCCTGTTTCACGCCGTGATAGGCGACGGTCGGGCCCCTGGCGAGCGCCCCGGCGCGGGTGGCGATATGGGCGGTGAACCCGTCATCCGGCACGACTTCCCAGATCATGCCCCAATCGGCGGCCTGCGCCGCAGTGATCTTGTCGGCAAACAGCATCGCCCCCATGGCGCGGGCGAAACCCACCTGACGCGGCAGCCAATAGGTGCCGCCCGCGTCGGGCATAAGACCGATCCGGGTGAACGCCTGGATGAAGCTGGCACTTTGCGCCGCGATCACCACATCACAGGCCAGCGCAAGGTTGGCCCCTGCCCCAGCCGCCGCGCCGTTGACCGCCGCGATTGTCGGCACCGGGCAATCCATGATCGCGCGCAACAAGGGTTCATATTCGTCGCGCAGGGTGCGCTCCAGATCAATCTCGGCGATCTTGGCCCGGTCGCCCAGATCCTGACCAGAGCAGAACGCCCGCCCGATGCCGGTCAGCACGATCACCCGCGCCGACTTCGCGCCGTGGCGCAGCGCATCCAGCAGCTCGGCCCGCATCTGGGTGGACAAGGCGTTCATCACCTCGGGCCGGTTGAGGGCGATAGTGGTGAGGCCCGCCGTTTCGGTTACGCTGATCGTCTGATAGTCCATCCGGGCCCCCTTGCGTTGCCGCGACAGACTAACGGCGGCTACGCACAAGGAAAGGCCAAACGCGGCGTCACTTGCGGATCAGGTCACTTCTCCATCAGATCGCGCAGCCGCGCCTGTTCATCGGCGGTCAGCGCTGCTGCTGGTGCCCCGGCCTGACCGCGTTTGCGGATGTAAAGGAAGGCCCCGAAGCCCCCCATCAGCAGCAGCCCCGGCCCGGCCAGCCACAGAATCAGGTTCGCGCCCTCTGCCCTTGGGTTGAACAGAACGAACTCGCCGTAGCGACTGACCACAAAATCAACCACCTGCGCATCGGTATCGCCCGCCATGATCCGCTCGCGCACCACCAGCCGCAGATCGCGGCTGATCGGCGCGTTGGAATCGTCGATCGACTCGCCCTGACAGACCGGGCAGCGCAGATCGCGGCTGATGGCACGGGCCCGCGCCTCCAGCCCCGGATCGGCCAGCACCTCATCGGGCTGCACCGCATGCACCGGCGTCAGCGGAGCAAGGGCGAGCAGCAGGGCCAATATTATGCGCTTCATGCCAGTCACTCCGCCGGAACCGCCGCCGGGCGGCGGCTGGCCCCTGCCGCCACGCGGTAGCGCCGGTCGGACAGGCTGAGCAAGCCGCCAAAGGCCATGATCAGGCAACCGCCCCAAAGCCAGTTGGCGAAGGGCTCGATATAGGAGCGCACCGCATAGCCGCCATTTGCCTGCGGATCGCCGATCACCAGATAGATGTCGCGCAAAAAGCCATAGTCGATCGCGGCTTCGGTCGTAGGCATGCCCTGCACTGGATAGAAACGCTTTTCCGGGGTCAGCGTTGCCACCAGAGCGCCATCGCGGCGCACGATCATGGTCGCCATGGTGCTTAAGTAATTCGGCCCCCGCACCTCTTCGACCGATTGCAGCGTCACCTCATAGGGACCCAGCGGAAAGGTGCCGCCCTCTTGCACGATGCGGATATCCTCGGTCTTCCACGCCAGCATGGCGCAAACGGCAAACACCGTAATCCCCATGCCCGCATGCGCCGTCACCTTGCCCCAGTCGGCGCGCGGCAACCGCCCCAGCCGGGCCAAGCGACCCGCCACCGGCCCGCGCCCGGTCCGGCTCCACAGGTCAATGCCCGCGCCCAGCACCACCCAGATTCCAAGCGCCACACCCACCGGCCCCATCGCGGTGCGCCCGGTCTGCATCGCCCAGACCAGCGCCCCGACGGCAAAAGCCAGCAACATCGCCGGAATCAACGGCCGCATGCCGCGCACCAGCTCGCCCCGCTTCCACGGCATCATCGCGCCAATCGGCAGGATCACCGCCAATGCCACAGCAAAAGGCGAAAACGCCGCGTTGAAAAATGGCTCTCCCACACTCAGCTTGCGGTCAAAGAACAGCTCGGCCAGCAGCGGCCAGATCGTGCCGATGAACACCACAAACGCCGCCACCGACAACAGCAGGTTGTTGGCCACCAGCGCGGATTCGCGGCTGACCATGGCAAACAGCCCCTTGGCCTCCATCGTGCCCGCCCGGAAGGCAAACAGCGTCAGCGCGCCGCCCATGAACACGGCCAAGATCATCAGGATGAACACCCCGCGCTCCGGATCATTGGCAAAGGAATGGACAGAGGTGATCACGCCAGAGCGCACGATGAACGTTCCGATCAACGAAAAGCCAAAGGCCATGATCGCCAGCAGAATGGTCCACGCTTTCAGACTCTCGCGCTTCTCCACCACAATGGCGCTGTGCAGCAAAGCCGCGGCCAGAAGCCATGGCATGAAAGACGCGTTCTCCACCGGGTCCCAGAACCAGAACCCGCCCCAGCCAAGCTCATAATAGGCCCACCACGAGCCCAGCGCGATGCCGATGGTCAGGAAAATCCACGCCGCAAGCGTCCATGGCCGCACCCAACGCCCCCAAGCCGCATCGACCCGCCCCTCGATCAGCGCGGCCACGGCAAAGGAAAACGCCATGCTCAGGCCGACATAACCAAGATAGAGGAACGGCGGATGGAAGGCCAAACCGGGGTCTTGCAGCAGCGGGTTCAGGTCCAGCCCGTCCAGCGGCGGCACCGCAAGACGCAGGAACGGGTTCGAGGTGAACAGCATGAAGGCCAGAAACGCCACCCCGATCGAGCCCTGCACCGCAATCACCCGCGCCTTCAGCGTTGGCGGCAGATTGCCGCCAAACCACGCAGCACAGGCCCCGAACAGCGCAAGGATCAGCGCCCAGAGCAGCAATGACCCTTCATGGTTACCCCAGACGCCGGAGACCTTGTAAAGCATCGGCTTCAAGGTATGCGAATTCTGCACCACCAGAACCAGAGAAAAATCCGAGGTGACAAAGGCATAGGTCAGCGCCGCGAAACTCGCCGCCAACAGCACGAACTGGACCATCGCCGCAGGTTCGGCTACCGCCATCAGCGCCGCATTGCGCCGGTAGGCGCCCCACATCGGGACCAGCATCTGCACCACCGCAACCGCCAGCGCCAGAACCAAGGCAAAGTGACCAAATTCAACGATCATGCAAACCCCCCACACATTCAGGCCATCTTAGGCCCAAACCCGGCCGCACGCCATGGGATGCGCGCCCGTGTCGCGGTCACAGTTGCGCGGGCAAAAAAGGCGGAAGCCAAGCCATTGCCCCCGCCAGATGCCAGACACCCGACATTCCCCATGCCGATCAGTCGTACCGGGGCCTGACTCCGACCCCTCCGCGCTGCAGAGAGCCAAGCCTCCGAGACGACAGGTCAGGTACTGCCCCGCGCTTTGCCTCAGCCGTGATCAGGCACCTTGCGCGAGGGAGCTACATAAGGGCGGGTCACGTCTTCCAGCCGCAGGTTCACCGCCTCGACATCAATCGCGATCGCCCCGTCGCCGGCGAGCAAAAGCGTCAGGGTGCCCATGCCATCGGAACCCGAAGCAAACTCCAGCGTCAGGATCGACAGCACGGTGTCACGATCGGTCCGGTCGATTCCGCTGCTGCGCAGACGCAACACATCCTCGACCACCAGCAGGCTGCGCACCCGTTCATAGGGTCGCTTCGCGGCCTCGGCGGCGGTGCGGTCCTCCCAGCGGAAACGGTTGAGCAACAGGACAAAGCGGCGTGCCTTGGGGTCAAAGCGCATCTCGGTGATCGGGAACACCGCATCCTGAACCAGCGCCGCTATGACCGGCAGATCGTCGGCTTCCGCTGCCATCAGGCGAAGCGGGCGTTCGTCACCATCCTCAAACCGGGCGTCTGTCATCCGCGATCACTGATCCGTTCGATTTTTGCGCCACAGGCCGATAGTTTCGCTTCCACCCTCTCATAGCCGCGATCCAGATGATAGACCCGGCTGACCACGGTTTCGCCTTCGGCCGCCAGCCCTGCAAGGATCAGGCTAACGCTCGCCCTCAGGTCGGTCGCCATCACCGGCGCGCCCTTCATCCGGTCCACCCCGGTGACCGTGGCCGTGCCGCCATGGACGTCAATCCTTGCGCCCATGCGGATCAGTTCAGGCGCATGCATGAAGCGGTTCTCGAAGATCGTTTCCTCCAGAACGCTGACCCCGTCCGCGGTGCACAAGAGCGCCATCATCTGCGCCTGCAGGTCGGTGGGGAAACCGGGGAAAGGTTCTGTCGTCACATTGACCGCCGACACCCGGCCATTCTTGCGGCTGACCTTGAGCCCGCGTTCAGTTTCCGTCACCGACACCCCGGCCTGATCCAGCTTTTCGGCAAAGGCCCCCACCAGTTCCAGCCTGCCGCCCAGACACTCGACCTCACCACCGCAGATCGCAGGAACCAGCATATAGGTGCCCAGCTCGATCCGGTCGGTGACCACGGGATGCGTGGCACCGTGCAGCCGGTCAACGCCCTGAATGGTGATTGTGCCGGTGCCCTCACCATCAATCTGCGCACCCATTTTGCGCAGGCAGCGGGCCAGATCAACGATCTCCGGTTCGCGCGCGGCGTTTTTCAGAACGGTGGTTCCCTTGGCCAGCGTTGCCGCCAACAGCGCGTTCTCGGTGGCCCCGACCGAGACGAAGGGGAAGTCGAACACCGCCCCACGCAACCGCCCGCCGATGGCTTTTGCATGCACATACCCGTCCCGCAGATCCAGTTCGGCCCCCATCGCCTCCAGCACCTTGAGATGCAGGTCCACCGGCCGCGCGCCGATGGCGCAACCGCCGGGCAGCGACACGATGGCATGCCCGTCACGCGCCAGCATCGGCCCCAGCACCAGGATCGAGGCGCGCATCTTGCGCACGATGTCATAATCGGCGGTGTGGTTGTCGATGCCATGGCTGGACATCGCCAGCACAAGGCCATCCTGCAGGCTGGCCACCTCGGCGCCCAGCGATTCCAGCAGTTGGGTCATGGTGCGGATGTCGGAAAGACGCGGCGCGTTGGTCAACGTCAGCGGCTCTTCGGAAAGCAGCGTGGCTGGCATCAACGTAAGACACGCATTCTTGGCCCCCGCAATCGGGATCACCCCGTTCAACGCGCCATTGCCCTTGACCAGAATCGAATCCATGCCCCGCCCTACTCTTTCTCTGTGCCGGCGCCTGAGCCCGGCTGTTCTTCTGTGCCGGAGCCAGCATCCGGCTGCGCGCCAGACCCTGCATCCGGGAAATTTTTCTCGGCTCCACGCTGCTTGGCCTGCGCCTTGCGCCGCGCCATATTGGCCTTGAGCGCCGCCTTCAACCGCGCTTCACGCACGTCAACCGCCCGCAAAGGCACATTGTTGACCGGGGTTTTCGTGGTTTTCTCCGTCATCGTTGCCGCTATAACCCAGCCTGCAGACTTGGTCCAGAGAGGCCCAGAAAAGGGGCTTGCACCCCGCAGCGTTTGCGTCTAATCACCCGCCACGCACTGATCGAAACGGTCGGACGCGCAGATGCTGTGGTAGCTCAGTGGTAGAGCACACCCTTGGTAAGGGTGAGGTCGAGAGTTCAATCCTCTCTCACAGCACCATTTTATTTCATTTGAAATCAAAATCTTAGCCTTTTCGGGCGCTTATGCCCATTGCGCTTTACCAATGACTGTACCAACGTGACCTTGGTACACAGGGTAAGCGATGGCACTGGCAAAGGTTTCGGGCACCAAGATACGCGGCGGCGTCTATCATCTTAACATCTCGATCCCGCCGGAAATCCGCCACATGCACCAAGGCCGGGCGTTGCTGACTGGCACGCTCAAGACGGCTGACCCCAAGGTCGCGACGAAAGGCGTCACCCTCACCCGCGCGCAGCTAATCCAGTAAGTCGAAGAGACGGCGCGCAGTGCAGACGTGAACGCGCGCCTTGCAGAGCTGCCACCGGATCAACGGGCGCTGTATGACCGCGCGGGCGGGCTGGAAGGTCTGCTAGAAGCCTTCGAGCGCACCCAGAAGGCACAGGCCTTCCTTGCGGCGGGCGACCCGTCCACCATGGCGGACACCGCCGAATTGCCGCCTGACCCACTGGAAGCCGAAATGGCAGCCGCAGAGCACCGGGCGGCGTCAGCCGCGCTTGAGGGGATCGCCCGGCTCGAAGCCAAGACGCTGCGCGCCTTGGGCAATAAGGTTGACGTTCCGGGCGGCGATATGACCGGGCTTGCGGAATTGGCGGAGTCCTTTATCCGAGCCAAAAGCTACACCGTCCAGAACGCGGACTCGCTTCGGTACACTGTCCGCCGCCGGACCGAATTTCACGGCGACCAGCCCCTTGCCAAGCTGACCCGCGCGCGTCTGGCAGAATTTGACGACGCCGCTCGCGACCTTCCAGTCGCCCGCGAATGGCTTAGGAAGCCTATGCGGACAGCCGTCGCAGCCGCCAAGAAGAGTAACCTTGACCGGGTAAGCTACAAGAACCGGGAACGCCTAATCACACACCTAAAGCCCCTGTCCGCCTTCGCCTTGGACAAGGGCACGCTGGCCGTGGACCCCTGATCGTGCAGCGGGCGCTCGATTCACCTTCGCCCTCGACCTTGATCCCGGTGCTGTCAACCAGCAGGTGCAAGGGACCCGGCGAGCCGCGGAAGGGAATGTCGACCTTCAGGGTCTTCTGGCGACGGCTGAGGGTGCTGAAGTTCGGCACAGCCCAGCCCAAGTCGATCAGGTTCAGCAGGCTCTCGACAAAACCAGTCGTCCGCCGAAGCGCCATGCCAAACAGCACCTTCATCGTCAGGCAGGTCTGGATAGCGGCATCGCTGTAGTCGGGCTGTCGGCCGCGTTTGCCGGTCGGCGCTGCCTCCCAGATCATGGTGGGATCGAACCAGCCTTACGGCGATTGCAGGCAATCGTCTACCGGCCAATGGATCGTCAGCGAGCCGCGGCGCTTCAGCGCTTCGGTATAGGCGGGCCAGTTCCTGGTCCTGTAGGCGGGGGGGGTGGGTCTGCTCATGCCTTCCAGCTACCACACTGGATTCACAAGATGAATCCCTCACAGGATTTGTGCAACAGAGTCAGCCGGATCCGAGCTATGATCGGCCTGATGCACCAAGACCCAGAAATATTGTCCTGGCAGCCTCAAAGACAGGTTCATGGGTATCCTGCAGGATCGCCAGTCGGTCGAAGCGGCTGGGATCTTTATTGACGGCGAAGCGCAGGGCTGTTCCAAAGACCATGCGCAGCTCGGTTCCGATGTTGAATTTGCAGATTCGCGTATGCACCGCCAGATCAGCGCGCTGTCCAAGGGGCACCCCCGAGCCGCCGTGGATGACCAGAGGAGCATCTGTTAGCGCCTCAATCGCCTGAATGCGGGCCAGGTCGAGCCCGGTGCCGGGCCCCTGCTGCAAATGCACGTTGCCCACGGAAATCGCCATCGCATCGACCCCGGTTTCTTGCGCAAATCGCGCCGCCTGCCCGGGGTCCGTCCCGGCAGACCCAGCGCCGCCAGCATAACCGACATAGCCGATCTCGCCCTCGCAAGACGCACCCGCCGCATCGGCGAGGGCCACCACTGCGGCCGTCTGCGCGATGTTCTCATCCAGCGGCAATTGTGACCCGTCAAACATAACTGACGTAAACCCTGCATCCAGCGCAGCCTTGCACTCATCCAGAGTGTAGCTGTGGTCAAGATGCACAACCACCGGCACATCGACGCTGGCGGCAAGATGCCGGAACATCGCACCCAATACCGGCAAAGGCGTGTGAGCGCGACACCCCGGCCCAGCCTGAAGGATGACGGGCGCGCGTTCGGCTTGTGCAGCCATCACATAGGCGCGGGTGTCTTCCCATCCCAGACACACAAGGCCGGGCACCGCGTATCCACTCCTCAGCGCGGGTTGCAAAACGTCGGCAAGGGTTGCGAGTGTCATTTGAACTTGGCCACCATGTCCATGATGCCGGGAATTGTGTGCAGTTGCGCGGCGTGGGTGGGTTGGAAATACTGCTTCAGGCTGCGCTGGCTTTGGCCGCCCAGAATGGTGAAGTAATACATCTCATACCCCGGCAGCACACAGCAGGGGTGGTAGCCTTTGTCGATCAATACGGTGGACCGGTTCATGATATGATAGGCGTCACCCGGCTCGTTATCGACCCGTTGCAACATTTGCAGACCCGAGCCGTAGTCGGGCCGGAAGCGGAAATTGTAGCACTCATCATGACGCGTCTCGTCCGGCAATCGGTCGGTGTCGTGCTTGTGGCTGGGAAATCCCGACCAGCCGCCTGCGCCCACGGTGTAGAGCTCTGACACGAGCAGGCGGCCGACCCGGTCGTGATAGCCCGCGCCAAGGATATGCTTGATCTTGCGATGGGTCTTGGTGTCATCGGACCCGTACTGAACCTTGTCGATATCAGCCGCCCGAATCGCGAACGGACGCAGCGTCTCGCCAAATCTCGCGCCGGCGACAAAGGTTTCTGTCTCTGTGAGCGCGGTGATGCGCGCGCCCACGTCGCTGGGTACATAGACACCCTCGGGCTCGCCATCCCAGACATCCACGCCCCGGTTGCCGATGGCAGCAAAGGTTTCTCCGAGTGTTTCAACTGTGACAGTGCCGGTTGCGGGCACCACGCATGTTTCATAGCCGGGGGTGCGGTAATCAAAGGTTTCGCCCGGCTTCAGGCGGATGATGTTGAAATACACCAGCGGGACCTGAGCGTTATCCATGTCGACGATGGCGCGGTTCTGGTTGTCATGAGGCGCGATATGCATGGCAGGTCTTTCAGACAGAGGGATCAGAAGGCAGGATGGGGCCGGGGTGGGTGGCGATAAAGGCGTCCAGTTCGGCGATGGTCGGCATAGCCGGGGCGCATCCGACCCGGGCCACCACCATGGCGGCGGCTGCCGAACCGCGCTGGATACAATCTTGCAAAGGCCTGAGCGCAGACAAAGCAGCGACAAAGGCCCCGAGGAAACTGTCGCCCGCGCCAGTGGGCTTCAGAGCATGGGTCGGATAGATGCCAGAGGCGAATTCGCCATCGGCGGTCAGGGTGATCGCACCATGTTCGCCGCGCTTGTAAACCACAATCTGGGCCGATTTTGCCAGATCGCGCGCGCAGTCCAGCCCGTGGGGATAATCGCCCGCCATGAAGCCGAATTCCACATCATTGCCCACAATCACATCGCACATCGCCCCTGCGCGAGAATAGACCTCTGACGCGACCCCTGCCGATGGCCAGGAATAGGGGCGGTAATCTATATCAAAGATGAGGGGAAGACTCGCAGCGCGGGCAAGGTCAAAGGCGCGAAATGCCGCGGTGCGCGACGGCTCGGACGCCAGCACGGTGCCGGTGGTGATCAGGGCGGAGTAGGCAGTGTAATCCACTGCCTCGACATCCGCGACCGTCATCTCGAAATCGGCGGCACCATTGCGGTAGATGACGGACTGGCAGTTCTCGATCCGTGTTTCCACAACGGCCAGAGAATTGCGCGCCTCGCCACCCGTGCTGCGGACATGGCGGCGATCAACGCCGAAATAATCAAGCTGGTTCAGGCAAAAGCGCCCGACAGCATCGTCTGACACGCAGGTCAGCAGCGCCGCACGACACCCCTGCCGGGTCAATGCCACAGCAATATTGGCCGAGGACCCGCCCAAGGCGGCGCTAAAGCGGGTGGCCTCTTCTGTTCTGGTGCCGGGGGGATCGGCGTAAAGATCCATGCCCGCCCGGCCAATCACCAGAAAGCGCCCGCCAGACACTCGGGAAAGGTCAGCCATCACATACCCTGCCTTTGCCGGGCACGTCCGGCCTCGACTTCGGCATTTCTGGCGCGCACGTCCGGCGAGTCGGTTACGGTTGCGGTGCCGATTTCCCACCAGGCATGGCCTTGGGTGGTCCAGCCGTCGCAAGGGTCGACTTGCATGACAATCACCGACGTCTTGTCGGCAGCCTTGGCGCGCAAAAACGCCCCACCCAGTGCGGCGGGGTTGGTGACGGTTTCCGCTATCGCCCCCATGGCGCGGGCATGTGCCTCGAAATCAACGGTGAAAGGGGCTGGGATGGTGGGGCAATCTGCGATCAGGTTGTTGAAGCTGTCCTGCCCGGTGTTGTTCTGCAACTTGTTGATGACGGCAAAGCCGCCATTGTCGAGCACAATCACAATCAGCTTTTTGTCTGTCAAAACCGAAGAATAGATGTCGGAGTTCATTAGCAGATAGCTGCCGTCGCCAACAAAAACGATGGTGTCGTGGTCAGGTTCGGCTTCCGTCTGTGCGATGCGGGCGCCCCAACCACCAGCAATCTCATAGCCCATGCAGGAAAAGCCGAATTCCACATCCACGGTGCCGATACCAAGGGTGCGCCAATTGGCCGTAACCTCAGCAGGCAGGCCGCCCGCCGCCGTCACCACCCTGTCGCGCGGATCGCAGAGCGCGTTGACCACGCCGATTGCCTGCGCGTAGGAGTTGGGGCGGTTTCCATGGGCGACATTGCCGGCAACGTAGGCATCCCATGTCCGTCGTTCAGCCTGTGCGTGTGCTGTCCAGCTTTCGTCTGTGTCGCAATCGCCAAGCGCCGCATCCAGAGCCAAAAGGCCTGACCTTGCATCACCGACAATCGTCAGCGACAGATGTTTGGCGGCATCGTGCCGCCCCGCGTTCAGCCCAATCAGCCGGGCGTCTGGCGCAAAGACCGTCCACGATCCAGTAGTAAAATCCTGCAACCGCGTACCCACCGCCAGCACCACATCTGCCTCCCCCGCAATCGCGTTGGCGCTGTCCGATCCGGTCACGCCGATGGGGCCGATGTTGAGCGGATGCGCCGCCAGCATGTTGGCCCGCCCGGCGATGGTTTCCACCACGGGAATGTCATGCGCTTCGGCAAAGGCGGTCAGTTCGGCCACTGCACCTGAATACTGCACGCCGCCCCCCGCCACGATGACCGGGCGCTTGGCCCCGCGCAGCAGGTTTGCGGCCTCGGCGATTTCCAGACTGTCGGGCGACTGGCGGCGGATTCGGTGGACACGCTTGGCAAAGAACGCCGCCGGATAGTCCCAGGCCCAGCCCTGCACGTCTTGTGGCAGACCAAGGAAAGCCGGGCCGCAGTCGGCAGGGTCAAGCATGGTCGCCAGCGCAGCAGGCAGCGATTGCAGGATCTGTGCCGGATGGGTGATGCGATCCCAATGGCGGCTGACAGCCTTGAATGCATCGTTTACCCCCAAGGTCGGATTGCCGAAATGCTCCAGTTGTTGAAGTACCGGGTCCGGCAGGCGGGTCAGAAAGGTATCGCCGCACAGCATCAGCATCGGCAGACGGTTGGCATGGGCAAGGGCTGCCGCCGTAAGCAGGTTGGCCGTGCCGGGCCCCGCGCTCGCGGTGCAGAACATGAAGCGGCGGCGCAAATGGTATTTTGCATAAGCCGCGGCGGCAAAGCCCATGCTCTGCTCATTCTGGCCGCGATACAGCGGCAAATCCTTGTGCACCGGATAGAGTGCTTCACCCAGACAAGGCACATTTCCATGACCAAAGATGCCAAAGCCGCCACCACAGATCCGGGTCTCGACTCCGTCGATCTCGATGAACTGACTCATCAGATACCGCACAATGGCCTGCGCCACGGTGAGCCTGACGCTGTTGCCTGTTTGTGTCATCGTTCCGCCTGCCCTTCCGATACACCCCAGCGGGGCTTGCGCTGTCTATAATCTCAGGATAATTGTTTTGCAACCGGTTGCAATATCGGCTGCGCAAGGGGGGAAGAGCGGATGGCAGAAATCGGGATCGGGTTGATCGGCGGCGGCTATATGGGCAAGGCGCATGCGGTGGCGCTGTCTGCCGTGGCCATCGTTTTCGACACGCCCCTGAGGCCAAGGCTGGAAGTCATCGCGGCAAGCAGCCCGCAAAGCGCCGAAATCTACCGGGCCTCCTATGGCTTTGCCCGCGCAGCGACCAGCTGGGAGGATCTTGTCGCCGATCCGAAGGTGCAGGCGGTGGTTATCGCCTCGCCCCAGTCCACCCATCGCGAGATTGCGCTCGCGGCCTTTGCGGCAGGAAAGCCGGTATTTTGCGAAAAACCGCTGGGGGCCTCGCTTGAGGATGCCCGCGCGATGGTGACGGCGGCCGAGGCGTCAGGTTTGCCCAATATGATCGGCTTCAATTATGTGCGCACGCCTGCGACCCAGTTTGTGCGCCAGTTGATGGCCGAGGGCGTGATCGGCACCGTGACGTGGTTTCGGGCCGAGCATACCGAGGATTTTCTGGCCAATCCAGACCTGCCCGCCACATGGCGCACCTCGGGTCGGGCCAATGGCACCATGGGTGATCTGTCGCCGCACCCGATCAACCTGACACTTGCCCTGATGGGCGATGTGGCCGAGCTTTCCGCGCGGATCGAGACGGTGCATGCCACCCGTCCCGGCCCTGATGGCTCGGTGAGCGTTACCAATGACGACCACGCCCAGATGATGCTGCGCTTTGCCTCGGGCGTGATGGGGCATCTGTATGCCAGCCGCACCGCGACGGGGCGCAAGATGGGCTATGCCTACGAAATTCATGGCACAAAGGGCGCGATCCGCTTTGATCAGGAAGATCAGAACGCTATCCATCTGTATCGCGCGGAGGGGCCGCAGGCGACACGCGGCTTTACCCGCATTTTGACAGGTCCCGAGCATCCGGACTACGGCGCATTCTGTCAGGGGCCGGGGCATGGCACTGGATATCAGGATCAGATCATCATCGAGGCGCGCGATTTTCTCACTGCAATCGCAACCGGAAAACCAGTCTGGCCCACCTTCCGCGACGGCCTTGCCGTGGCGCAGATCATCGAAGCCGCCTTCCGGTCAGCCGCCGACGGGCGCTGGCACGCCGTTCCCAAAGCATAAGGACAACCCATGACCATCCGTATCGGCAATGCCCCCTGTTCCTGGGGGGTGGAGTTTGCAGTTGACCCCCGCAATCCGCCCTGGCGTCAGGTGCTGGCCGATTGTGCAACCGCTGGCTATACAGGGATCGAACTCGGCCCCGTCGGCTTCATGCCCGAAGATCCTGCGATCCTTGGCGAAGCGTTGGCGACCAGCGGGCTGGAGCTGATCGGCGGCGTGGTGTTCCGCCCATTCCATGATCCGGCCAAGTGGGAAGATGTGTGGGATGCCTCGATCCGCACCTGCAAGGCGCTGACGGCGCATGGTGCAAGGCATCTGGTACTGATCGACAGCATCTCGCCACGCCGTGCGCCCACCGCAGGCCGCGCGAATGCGGCCGAGCAGATGGACGCCGCAGAATGGGACGCCTTTCGAGACCGCATCGCCGCCGTGGCCAGACTGGGGGCCGAGGATTATGGCCTGACTGTCGGCATCCACGCCCATGCTGCAGGCTTCATCGACTTTGAGCCGGAACTGGAGCGACTGCTGGACGAGGTCGACGAAAGCATCCTGAAGATCTGCCTCGACACAGGCCACCATTCCTATGCGGGCTATGATCCCGTAGCCTTCATGCGCCGCCACATCGGTCGCATTTCCTATATGCATTTCAAAGACATAGACCCGATTGTGAAGGCTACCGCCATCGCGAAAGGCACCGGGTTCTATGATGCCTGCGGGCAGGGCATTTTTTGCAACCTTGGCAAGGGCGACGTGGATTTTCCGTCGGTGCGCCAGATTTTGCTGGACGCGGGCTATCAGGGCTGGTGCACGGTGGAGCAGGATTGCGACCCCACGCTGGATGTCAGGCCCATCGACGATGCCCGGGCGAACCGGGAATATCTTGAATCCATCGGCTTCAACTGAGGAACCAAAATCATGGCAAAATTGAATTGGGGCATGATCGGCGGCGGCGAGGGCAGCCAGATCGGCCCGGCCCACCGCCTTGGCGCGCTGGCAGACGGGCAATTCACCCTTGCTGCGGGAGCGCTGGACCATCGGGCAGAGGTAGGCCGTAACTACGCGATGCGGCTGGGGGTTGCGCCTGACCGCGCCTACGGCGACTGGCAGGAGATGCTGGCCGGAGAACGGAACCGCGCCGACCGAGTGGAGCTTGTCACCGTCGCCACGCCCAACTCGACGCATTTCGAGATCACCAAGGCGTTCCTTGAGGCCGGGTTCAACGTGCTGTGCGAAAAGCCGATGACGGTAACCGTGGAAGAGGGCGAAGAGATTGTCCGCGTCGCGGAGAGAACCGGCAAGATCTGCGCGGTGAACTACTGCTACTCCGCCTATCCGATGGTGCGCCAGGCTCGGGCGATGGTGCGGGCGGGCGATATCGGAAAGGTCCGGCTGGTCGTGACCAACTTCAGCCACGGCCATCACGGTGACGCGGCGGATGCCGACAATCCGCGGGTACGCTGGCGCTATGATCCGGCAATGGCAGGTGTTTCGGGCCAGTTTGCCGATTGCGGCATCCATGCGCTGCACATGGCTTGCTTTATCTGTGACGACGAGGTGGAAAAGCTGTCAGCCGATTTCGCCTCGACCATCCCAGGCCGAGTGCTCGAGGATGACGCCATGGTTAATTTTCGCATGGCAGGCGGCACCGTGGGACGGTTGTGGACGTCGTCGGTCGCGATCGGGCGGCAACATGGCTTTGACATTCAGGTGTTTGGCGAAACCGGCGGCTTTCGCTGGGCATCGGAACAACCAAATCAGTTGATCTACACGCCGGTCGGAGGCCGCACCCAGATCATCGAGAAGGGCGAAGGCGGACTTTACGACGACGCCAAGCGCTTGTCACGGGTGGCGATTGCGCACCCCGAAGGCTTCCCCCTCGCGGTGGCCAACATTTACTGTGACCTTGCCGATGTTATCCGCGGCACGGAGCGCGATGGGTTGCCGAGCGCATCCAGTGGCGTGCGGTCTATGGCAGCGGTGCACACTGCGGTGGCCTCCGCCAAAGCGGGAGGCGCATGGATGGATGCCCGCCCGCCGATGTTCCGCTAACGAAGCGTGTGCCGCTCGACCACGTGGCAGGGGAAAATGCGGTTTTCGGGATGACGGTCGGGGGCCTCGATCGTCATCACCACCAATTCGATGGCTGCTTCGATGATCTGCGCGACTGGCTGGCGGATCGTGGTCAGCCCGATATTCTGCCAGCGCGCCATTTCCATATCGTTCAGTCCGATCAGCCCGACATCGCCGGGCACCGACTGGCCCGCGTCCTGCAAGGCGCTCAGCGCACCGACGGCCAAGAGATCATCACCGCAAAAATACGCCTCGGCAGGCGGAGAAGCCAGTAAACGCTGCATCTCGGCACGGCCTGCATCGAACGTGTAGGCGCTGGCATAGCTGGTGCTTGCCGAGACGTCGGGATGCGCCGCCAACGCGCCCAGAAACCCCACGGCGCGGTCTTGCGTCGAGGTCGCGGCTTCTGGTCCGCCGAGAAAAGCCACATGACGGTAGCCACGCTGCATCAGCGCCTCTGCCGCCATCCGGCCACAGGCAAGGTTGTCAATGCCAACCACGTTCACATCGGGCGATGCCGAACATCGCCCGAAGGCATGCACAACCGGTAGCCCGGCGCTCTTGAAAGATGCGGCGAAGCTGGATGGCAAGGTGGAGGAGGCCACGATCACGCCATCGACCGAATATTGCCGCAACATCCTTAAGGAGGCGGCGGGGTGGGTTGCATCGCTGAGATTCACAAGTAGCGGCCGCAAGCCCCGATCTTGCAGGCCACGGGTGAAAAGGTCAAAGACCTCAAGGATCAGCGGATTTTGAAAGTTGTTCACGATCAACCCGATCAGCTTGGTGCGCCCGGTGGTCAGGCTGGACGCCAGTGCATTAGGTGCATAACCCAACGCATTTGCCGCCGCCTCGACCTTGATGCGCGTTTTCGGCGACACCGACGCGCCATCGGTGAACGTACGCGACACCGCAGATCGCGACACACCCGCACGCGCGGCCACATCTTTGAGGGTAACTGCCACGCAATGCTCGCCAATTTGCCTTCGCCCGAGGAACTATATACAAAAGATCCGGCAATAAACAGCCGAGCACGAGACTTGTTGCGATGGGTTGCGCTGTGCTTCGCTATCGTTGCCAAGGCGGTGTGGGCTAGGACGTCTGTGCCTTGAAAAGCCGGTCTGGAGGATCTTGTGAAACGGCTTTCCAAAAGCGATCGCTGTGTCAGCGGTTGCATCGAATGCAAGTCTCGGAGCGACCGTCACCCACGCCCAAAGCGAGCGCCATGTTCTGGTCAGCCATGCACCCGACAGTCACAGCCGTTGGAACACAATCAGGAACGCCATGTCGCTTGGGAACTGGTAAATCGTGTTTCCGTTGAATATCGTAGTCACTGTCCTGTTCTGGCTGTGAAACTCAATGATTCTGGAGCCTACGCAACCACCACCCGCGTGCCCCAGCCCTCGCACGCCTTCATCAGATTGTCGGGCAGCGCCTGATCGGTGAACACCGCGTCCAGTTCCGACAGGCTGGCAATTCGCGCCGGGGCGGATCGGCCCAGCTTGCTGTGATCGGTCACCAGAAACGACTGCCGCGCTTGTCGCAAGATCGCGCGGCTCACCCGCACCTCGGCCAGATCGAAATCCAACAGATCCCCATCCCGGTCCAGCGCCGAAGTGCCGATGATCGCGAAATCGACCTTGAATTGCTCGATGAACTGCGTGGTCAGCTCGCCCACCAGCCCGCCATCGCTGCGTCGCAGCGCACCGCCCGCCACCATGATCTCGCATCCAGGATTGGCCACAAGGATATTGGCCACATTCATGTTGTTGGTCACCACGGTGATATTGCGATGGTGCAGCAGCGCGCGCGCCACTGCTTCGGTGGTGGTGCCAAGGTTCAGGATCATCGAGGCGTTGTCCGGCATCATCGCCGCGCAGGCGCGCGCAATCGCGGCCTTGGCACCTTCGTTCATCTTGCGCCGCGCCTCATAGCCTATGTTGGCCACCCCGGTGCGCGGCACCGCCCCGCCATGCACACGGTCCAGATGCCCGGCCTCGGCCAATTCGGTCAGATCGCGGCGGATGGTCTGCAGCGTCACCTCGAACCGCTGCGCCAGATCTTCCACCACCACCCGGCCTTCCTGCCGGGCGATCTCCAGAATGCCAGTCTGCCGGAAATTCAACGCCACAGCCCTTATCCTTTTCGATCCGTTCTTCTGGCACGTGCCGGCAGGCCTTGTCACTGCCGACAGTTATGCTGCAATCGCATTCGTTTTTACGCGTTTGCAGCATCCCATGGCTGACGACGCAACGCATCCTTAGAATGCCCGCTCCAAATGTTCGTTTCAAACAAAAATCGCGTATAAACGAAAAAAATCGTTGACCGGTGCCGGATACCTGGGGCAGGGTCCACCCCGGGGAGGCTGACCTTTCCAATGGGGGATTCAACCGTGACAGATGCCCAGCGGCCCGACATGGCCGACCTGTTCATCATCGGCGGCGGCATCAATGGCTGCGGCATCGCGCGCGACGCATCGGGGCGTGGCCTTTCGGTCATTCTGGCCGAACAGGGTGATCTGGCGCAGGCCACCTCGTCCTCCTCCACGAAACTGTTCCACGGCGGCTTACGCTATCTCGAGTATTTCGAATTCCGTCTGGTACGCGAAGCGCTGGAAGAACGTGAAACCCTGCTCGCCGCCATGCCGCATATCTCCTGGCCGATGCGCTTTGTGCTGCCTTACCACCGCGACATGCGCTTCGAGGGCGACACACCGACCAGCCGCCTGCTGGGGCTGGTGATGCCCTGGATGAAAGGCCGTCGCCCGGCCTGGCTGATCCGGCTTGGCCTGTTCATGTACGACACGCTAGGCGGCCGCAGGATCCTGCCCGCCACCCGCACGCTGGACCTGTCCCGCGATCCTGCGGGCCAGGCACTCAACCCGAAATTCGCCCGCGCCTATGAATACTCCGACTGCTGGGTCGAAGACTCCCGCCTCGTCGTCCTGAACGCCCGCGACGCCGAATCGCGCGGCGCGCGGATCATGGTGCAGACCCCGGTTACCAGCGCCACCCGCATGGGCGACCACTGGGAAATCATCGCCGATGGCCCCGATGGCCCCACCACCCACCGCGCCCGCGCGCTGGTCAATGCGGGCGGGCCCTGGGTCGAGGATATCATTCGCAATGTCGCCCGCATCAACTCCACCGAGGGCGTGCGCCTGGTGCGCGGCAGCCATATCGTCACACGCAAACTCTATGACCACGACCGCTGCTATTTCTTTCAGGGCACCGATGGCCGCATCATCTTTGCCATTCCCTATGAGCAGGATTTCACCCTGATCGGAACCACCGACAAGGATCATCAGGGCGCGCCGAAGGATGCGGTCTGCACCGATGAGGAACGCGATTACCTGCTGGCCTTTGCGTCACAATATTTCGCAAAGCCGGTGACAAAGGAGGATGTGGTCTGGACCTATTCCGGCGTCCGCCCGCTCTATAATGACGGTGCGAAATCGGCCACTGCCGCCACCCGCGATTATGTGCTGTCACTCGACCAGACCGGCGCGCCGTTGCTGAACGTGTTCGGCGGCAAGATCACCACCTACCGCCGTCTGGCCGAATCCGCACTGGAAAAGCTCGCCCCTTTCTTCCCGGGCACAAAGGGCAAATGGACCGCGCGTCAGCCGCTGCCCGGCGGCGATTTTCCGGTTGATGGCGTGCAGGCCCTGATCGCCCGCCTGAAATCCGCGCACCCTTACCTCAGCGAGTATCACGCCGCCCGCCTGATCCGCGCCTATGGCACCGAGGCCGCAACCATCCTCGGCACAGCCAAGACACTGACCGATCTGGGTCGCGACTTCGGCGCCACCCTGACCGAGGCGGAACTGCGCTGGCTGATCACCCGCGAATACGCCCGCCACGCCGCCGATGTCGTCTGGCGGCGCACCAAGCTCGGCCTGCGCCTGACCGCCGATCAGATCGCACAAATCGACGATTTCATGACCACGCAACGGGCAACCCGCCCGGCAGCGGAATAAAGGAACGCGCATGGCTCTGGACCTGCAAGACGTATCACGGTCGGTCGAGGGGCGGACCCACATCCACCCAACCACCCTGACGCTGCAAAAGGGCACGATGAACGTGCTGCTCGGCCCTACATTGTCGGGCAAGACCAGTCTCATGCGGTTGATGGCGGGGCTTGATGCGCCTAGCACGGGCCGCATCCTGTGGGACGGGCAGGATGTAACGGGCATGCGCGTGCAGGACCGCAAGGTGGCAATGGTCTATCAGCAGTTCATCAACTACCCCGGCATGACAGTCTATGAAAACATTGCTTCCCCCCTGCGGATCATGGGCTGGGACGCGAAAGCCATCGACAAGGCCGTGAATGAGACGGCGGAGATGATGCGCCTGACCCCGATGCTGTCGCGCAAGCCGCTGGAGCTTTCGGGTGGCCAGCAACAACGCTGCGCGCTGGCCCGCGCGCTGGTCAAAGGCGCAGGGCTGGTGCTGCTGGATGAGCCGCTGGCCAACCTTGACTACAAGCTGCGCGAAGAGTTGCGCATCGAGATCCCCCGCATTTTTGAAGCTTCCGGAGCGATCTTTGTCTATGCCACCACCGAACCCGAAGAAGCCCTGCTGTTGGGCGGCCAGACGGCGGCGCTGCACGAAGGGCGCGTGACGCAATTCGGCCCCACGCCACAGGTCTATCGCAGGCCCGCCGATATGGTGACGGCACGCGTGTTTTCAGACCCGCCGATGAATTTCCTGCCCGCCGTCAAAGCCTTTGCACAGGTGACTTTGGGCGATGCGACAACACCCGCCACCGGCGCTTTTGCCGATCTGCCCGATGGCACCTATACCGCCGGCTTTCGTGCCAACCATCTGGCGTTGCACGCGCAATCGGACCACGCCGTCCCCTTTCACTGTAGCCTCAGTGTGACCGAGATCACCGGGTCAGAGACGTTTTTGCACCTGCATCATGGGGCCGACAAATGGGTTGGCCTTGTGCATGGCGTGCAGGACCTGACCGACGGTGCCGAGGTGACGCTCTGGCTTGACCCCGCCCATGTCTATCTGTTCGACGCTCAGGGCCGCCTTGCCGCCGCTGCCGCCTATGCGCAGCCCGACCTGAAAGGGGCCGCGTAACATGGCACAGATCACACTGGGAAATCTGGCGCATAGCTATTATCCGAACCCCAAAGAGGACGCCGATTTCGCGCTCAAAGAGATGGATCACGTCTGGCAAGACGGCGGGGCCTATGCGCTTCTGGGTTCATCCGGGTGCGGCAAGACCACACTTTTGAACATCATCTCCGGCCTGTTGCGCCCCAGCCAAGGCCGGGTTCTGTTCGGGGAGCGTGACGTGACCGAAGCGCCCACGTCCGAGCGCAACATCGCGCAGGTGTTCCAGTTTCCGGTGGTCTACGACACCATGACCGTGCGCGACAACCTGGCCTTCCCGCTGCGCAATCGCGGGATGGATCCGAAATACATCGCCGCCCGGGTCCAGCAGATCGCCCAGATGATCGGGATGGAGGCAACGCTGAACCGAAAGGCCCGAGGGCTGACGGCGGATGCCAAGCAAAAGATCAGCCTTGGCCGGGGCATGGTGCGCGAGGATGTCAACGCCATCCTGTTTGACGAGCCGCTCACCGTGATCGACCCCCACATGAAATGGGAATTGCGCACGCAGTTGAAAAAGCTGCACCGCGACTTCGGCCATACCATGATTTACGTCACCCATGACCAGACCGAGGCGCTGACCTTCGCCGACAAGGTGGTGGTGATGTATGATGGCCGCGTGGTGCAGATGGGCACGCCGGAAGAACTGTTCGAGACACCGCAGCATACTTTCGTGGGCTATTTCATCGGCTCACCCGGCATGAACCTGCTCTTTGCTCAGATCGACGGCAGCCGCGCCCATGTGCAAGGCCAAGCCGTGGCCCTTGGTGCGTCCTATGCGCCCTTGGCGGGTCGCACCCAGATCGGCATCCGCCCGGAATATGCCACGCTGACCCGTGGCGACGGCCTGCCGGTCAGCATCAAGCGGGTGGAGGATGTGGGCCGCCACCGCCTGATCCGGGCCGAAGTGCTGGGTCAGCCGTTCAGCATTGTCGCCCCCGAAGGACAAGAAATCGGGGCCGATCTCACCCACGTGGCCTTTGCCCCCGACAAGATCAACGTCTACGCCGACGACTGGCGCGTGCAGGGGGGGACCAGCGCATGATCAAGACCCAGAACAACAAAGCGTGGTTTCTGGTGCTGCCGGTCTTGGTGGTGGTAGCTTTCTCTGCCGTGCTGCCACTGATGACGGTGGTGAATTATGCGATGAACGACACCTTCGGCAACAACCAGTTCTTCTGGGTCGGGCTGGAGTGGTTCGAGGAAATGGTCACCTCCTCGCGCCTTCACGACGCGCTTGGCCGCCAGATCCTGTTCTCTGCCATCATTCTGGCGATCGAGGTGCCGCTGGGCATCTACATTGCGCTCAACATGCCGAAAGCGGGGTTCTGGGCGTCGTTCTGTCTGGTGGTGATGTCGCTGCCGCTTCTCATCCCGTTCAACGTGGTGGGCACGATCTGGCAGATCTTTGGCCGCGTCGATATCGGCCTGCTGGGCCATACCCTCGCGGCGCTTGGGATCGACTACAACTACACCAACGACCCGCTCGATGCCTGGATCACCGTCATCGTGATGGATGTCTGGCACTGGACCTCACTGGTGGCGCTCTTGGCCTATGCCGGGCTGCAATCCATTCCTCAGGCCTATTATCAGGCGGCCAAGATTGATCAGGCCAGCCGCTGGGCGGTGTTCCGCTATATCGAACTGCCCAAGATGCAGGGTGTTTTGCTGATCGCGATCCTGCTGCGTTTCATGGACAGTTTCATGATCTACACCGAACCCTTTGTTGTCACTGGCGGTGGGCCTGGCAACGCCACCACCTTCCTGTCGATTGATCTGGTCAAAATGGCGATCGGCCAGTTCGACCTTGGCCCGGCGGCGGCGTTCAGCCTGATGTATTTTCTTGTGATCCTGCTGGTGTCTTGGGTGTTCTTTACCGTGATGACCAACCTTGACCGACGGGAGGGCAAGTGATGCGTGTCAAACCCTCAGCTATCGTGATGGGCGTTTACCTTCTGCTTCTGATGCTGCCGATCTATTGGCTGGTGAACATGAGCCTGAAGACAAACACAGAAATCCTGTCCAGCTTCACCTTGTTCCCGCAAACCCTGACGTTCCGCAATTACATGGTGATCCTGACCGATCCCAGTTGGTACATGGGCTATGTCAACTCGATCATCTATGTGACGATGAACGTGGTGATCAGCCTCGCTGTGGCCCTGCCTGCCGCTTACGCCTTCTCACGCTACAGCTTCATGGGCGACAAGCACCTGTTCTTTTGGCTGCTGACCAACCGGATGGCGCCGCCTGCCGTCTTCGCCCTGCCATTCTTCCAGCTTTATTCTTCAGTGGGGTTGTTCGACACCCATATCGCGGTCGCCCTTGCGCATTGTCTTTTCAACGTGCCGCTAGCGGTCTGGATTCTGGAAGGCTTCATGCGCGGCGTGCCGAAGGAAATTGATGAGACCGCCTATATAGATGGCTACAGCTTCCCGAAATTCTTTGTCAAAATCTTCATGCCCTTGATCGCCAGCGGCATCGGCGTCGCCGCGTTCTTCTGCTTCATGTTCAGTTGGGTCGAACTGCTGCTCTCGCGCACGCTCACATCTGTGAACGCCAAACCCATCGCCGCCACCATGACGCGTACCGTTTCGGCAAGCGGCATGGATTGGGGCGTGCTGGCCGCCGCTGGGGTGCTGACAATCGTGCCCGGTGCTTTGGTGATCTACTTTGTCCGCAACTACATCGCAAAGGGCTTTGCCCTGGGAAGGGTGTGATGACCACACGCGCCGCAAAACGTCCGAACTGGACCCTGATCACCCTCTCTGCCGCCGCCGCCATGACCGCCATCCTTGCCGCCCTGTTGCTGTTTGCGCCGCAAAAGGACGGGGCCATCGCCTGGTTCGCCCCGATGAACCCCGGCGGCTGGATGGCATGGACCCTGCCGGTGGCGCTGTTCTTCTGGACCATAGCCAGCTTGCTGGTCACCTTCACCCTGCTGGCGATCCGCTTTCCCGAAACCCCGCGTGTCGGCATCCTGCAAATCGAAACCACACGCGGCGACCGGCTGTTCATCTCGCTGCTCGGCTCGGCCTTTCTCAACCTTGGCTGGCTGTTTTTCTTTGGGGCCCCGCTCTGGGGCGCCCTCATCCTCTGCCTTGTCTATGCCGCGGCGGTGTTCCGCTGGGTCTAGACAGGACGGCCACGACCGGGCGCACCACGCGCCCGGCACGACATCTGATGTCTTACACTTCTGGGAGGAAATGGAATGAGACTTCGTCACACCACCACCGCCATGGCGCTTGCGCTGATGGCCACGGGATCGGCCCCCGCCTGGGCTGATATGGACGCCGCAAAAGCGTTCCTCGACGCGGAAATCGGAGAGCTGTCCACGCTGGACCGCGCCGCGCAAGAGGCGGAGATGCAATGGTTCATCGACGCCGCCAAACCCTATGCCGGCATGGATATCAAGGTGGTGTCCGAAACCATCACCACGCATGAATATGAGGCCAAGGTGCTGGCCCCGGCCTTCACCGCGATGACCGGCATCAAGATCACCCACGACCTGATCGGTGAGGGCGATGTGGTCGAAAAGCTGCAGACGCAGATGCAGTCGGGCGAGAACATCTATGACGCCTATATCAACGACTCCGACCTGATCGGCACTCACTGGCGCTATCAGCAGGTCCGCATCCTCGATGACTGGATGGTGGGCGAAGGGGCTGCGGTCACCAACCCGAACCTTGATATTGCCGACTTCATCGGCACCAAATTCACTACGGCACCGGATGGCAAGCTTTACCAGTTGCCCACCCAGCAATTCGCCAACCTCTACTGGTTCCGCGCTGACTGGTTCGACCATCCCAAAAGCCAAGAGGATTTCAAGGCCAAATACGGCTATGATCTGGGCGTGCCGCTGAACTGGTCCGCCTACGAGGATATCGCCGAGTTCTTCACCGGCCGCGACATGACCTATGCCGGCGGTCCGGCGTCGGTCTGGGGCAATATGGACTATGGCAAGAAAGACCCCTCGCTGGGCTGGCGCTACACCGATGCCTGGATGTCGATGGCCGGGATGGGTGATGTGGGCGAACCCAATGGTTTGCCAGTGGATGAATGGGGCATCCGCGTGGACGAAAACTCTCGTCCTGTCGGTTCGTGCACCGCGCGCGGCGGGGCCACCAATGATGCAGCCGCAGTCTATGCTGTGACCAAGGCGATCGACTGGCTGAAGAAATACACCCCGCCTGAAGCCCAAGGCATGACCTTTGGCGAGGCTGGACCGGTTCCCGCCCAAGGCCAGATTGCCCAGCAGATGTTCTGGTACACCGCCTTTACCGCCGACATGGTCAAAGAGGGACTGCCGGTGATGAACGACGACGGCACCCCGAAATGGCGCATGGCCCCTTCGCCCCACGGCACCTATTGGCAAGAGGGCATGAAAGTCGGCTATCAGGACGCGGGATCGTGGACGCTGATGAAATCCACGCCCGTGGACCGCGCGCAGGCAGCCTGGCTTTACGCGCAGTTCGTGGTATCCAAAACGGTCGATGTGAAGAAATCCCACGTCGGGCTGACCTTCATCCGCGAATCGACCATCGACCACGAAAGCTTTACTGAACGCGCGCCGAAACTGGGCGGACTGGTCGAATTCTACCGTTCGCCCGCCCGCGTTCAGTGGTCGCCCACCGGCACCAACGTGCCGGATTATCCAAAGCTGGCGCAACTGTGGTGGCAGAACATCGGCGATGCGATGTCGGGGGCAAAAACTCCACAAGCCGCGCTTGATGCCCTGTGCGAAGAGCAGGAACGCGTGATGGAGCGCATCGAACGCGCCGGGGTCCAAGGCGACATCGGCCCGAAAATGAACGAGCCACAAGATCCCCAGATCTGGCTCGACGCCCCCGGCGCGCCAGTGGCCAAGCTGGATAACGAAAAGCCCCAAGGCGAAACCATCAGCTATGATGAACTGATCAAGTCCTGGAACTGAACTGACATCGAACGGGGCGGAGCAGAAGCCTTGCCCCGTTCTCTGTCCTTGATTGTCCCCGCCGGAGGCTCCTGCCGCAGATACCGGAGCCTCCGGCGGGGATAATCAATGACAGATGAAGCCTGCACGAAAGACACCGCCATGACCCATATCCTCGCTATTGACCAAGGCACCACCTCCAGCCGCGCGATTCTGTTTGATGCAGCATTGCGCGTGGTGGCCTCTGCGCAGGAGGAGTTCCCGCAGCACTACCCGCAGTCAGGCTGGGTGGAGCATGACCCGTCGGACCTGTGGTCCACCGTGGCCGCGACGGCCCGTGCGGTGATGGAAAAGGCCGGGATCAGGGCGGGCGACATTGCCGCGATCGGCATCACCAACCAGCGCGAGACCACTCTGATCTGGGACCGCGCCACCGGCCAGCCGGTCCACAATGCCATCGTCTGGCAGGACCGCCGCACGGCGGGCATCTGCGAGGCGCTGAAAGCCGCTGGCCATGAGCCGATGATTTCCGCCCGCACCGGGCTGCTGCTTGACCCCTATTTCTCGGCCACCAAGGTGAAATGGCTGCTCGACACAGTCGACGGCGCGCGCGCCCGGGCCGAGGCGGGCGCGCTGGCCTTTGGCACGGTCGACTCCTGGCTGATCTGGAACCTGACCGGCGGCCGCGTGCATGCCACCGACGCCACCAATGCCGCGCGGACCATGCTCTACAACATCGACACCGGGCAGTGGGATGCCGAGATATGCGCGCTGCTGGGCGTGCCGATGGCGATGCTTCCCGAGGTCAGGGATTGCGCCGCCGATTTCGGCACCACCCGCGCCGATCTGTTCGGGCGCGAAGTCCCCATTCTGGGCGTGGCGGGCGACCAGCAGGCCGCCACCGTCGGGCAAGCCTGTTTCACGCCCGGCATGATGAAATCCACCTATGGCACCGGCTGCTTTGCGCTGCTCAACACCGGGGCCGACCGGGTGCCCTCCACCCACCGGCTGCTGACAACCATCGCTTACCAGCTGAACGGCAAGCCCACCTATGCGCTGGAGGGGTCGATCTTTATCGCCGGTGCGGTGGTGCAATGGCTGCGCGACGGGCTTAAGATCATCCGCCACGCCTCGGAAACCCAAGCCCTGGCCGAAGCCGCCGACGCGGCGCAGGGCGTCATCCTTGTGCCTGCCTTCACCGGCCTTGGCGCGCCCTATTGGCGGCCCGACTGCCGGGGCGCGGTTTACGGCCTTACCCGCAACTCGGGCCCCGCGGAACTGGCGCGCGCAGCCTTGGAATCGGTGGGCTACCAGACCCGCGACCTGCTGGACGCCATGCGCGCAGACTGGGGCACCGCCGCCGATGGCATCCTGCGCGTCGATGGCGGCATGACCGCCAGCGACTGGGCCATGCAGTTCCTCTCCGATATCCTCGGCGCGCCGGTTGACCGCCCCAAGGTCACCGAAACCACTGCCCTCGGTGCCGCCTACCTCGCCGGGTTGCAGGCCGGGATCTGCGGCACGCCGGAAGAATTTGCCAAAAGCTGGGCACTGGACCAAAGGTTTCAGCCGCAGATGGACGCCGCTACCCGCACCGCCAAATACGAGCGCTGGGGCCGGGCGGTGCAGGCGACGATGTCGGTATGACCTTCACCATCCTCCAGCCACCACGCATCCTGTTTGGCAGGGGACGGGCTGACGAAGCACCCGCCATCGCGCATGGCTTCGGCCCCCGTGGTATCGTCATCCACGGGGCCAACCCGTCCCGCGCCGCCAGCCTTCTGCACGCCCTTGGCACAGATATCCTGCCGCTGCCCTGCGCTACGGAACCGACGCTCATAATGCTGGAAACCGCCACAACCCGCGCCCGCGCGCACCGCCCCGACTGGGTGCTGGCCATCGGCGGCGGCGCGGCGCTGGACCTTGGCAAAGCGCTTGCTGCCATGATCCCCGCCTCGGGCGGCCCGTTGGACCATCTCGAAACGGTCGGCAAGGCCCTACCTCTGCAGTTCCCCCCGCTTCCTTTCATCGCCATCCCCACCACCGCAGGCACCGGGGCCGAGGTTACGAATAACGCGGTCATCTGCCTGCCCGACCACCACCGCAAGGTCAGCCTGCGCGATGACCGCATGATCGCCCGCGTGGCCATCATCGACCCCGCGCTGACAGATGGATGCCCCTGGCCCGTCACCCTTGCCTCAGGCCTCGACGCCGTGACGCAGGTGATCGAGCCCTATGTCTCCGTCAAAGCCACCCCCTATACCGATGCCATCGCGTTGCCTGCAATCGTCCCCGGCCTGCGCGCGTTGATGCGTCTGCAACAGGGCGAAGACACCGCCGCCCGGGACGCCCTTGCCTGGACGTCGCTTTGCGGCGGGCTGGCACTGGCCAACGCCGGTCTCGGCGCGGTCCACGGCCTCGCTGGAGTGATCGGCGGTCGCAGCAACGCCCCCCACGGCGCAATCTGTGGCGCGCTCCTTGGCCCGGTGCTGGAAATGAACCGGGGCCGCAGCACTGGCGAGGCCCACACCCGCATGACCAGGATTTGCGCCCTGCTGGCAGAAGTGTTGAACTGCCCGCCTGAGTCCGCCCCCCAAACCCTCGCCGACTGGGCCCACACCGCAGGGCTCCCCCACCTTACCGCCCTCGGCGCCGTAGAAGCAGACCACACCGCCATCGCCACGGCGGCGCAATCCGCCTCCTCTACAAAGGGGAACCCCGTGGCATTAAGCCATGCGGACCTGTGCGCGGTGCTGGCAGCGGTGAGGTGAGGGGGCCCTGCTGGGAGAGTGCCACGAGCAGAACCTTCAGCGTTGACATGGCGGCGGCGCTCAGGCCGCTGTCCGGATCCCGCGTGGCGATCAGGGTGAACCGCTCCGGGTTTGCCGGAGGCTGATTTCGGTTGGTTACGCTGCCATAGCTTCGGTTTCCAGAGCTGCATAGAAGTTTGCCTCGGCTTCTGCGGGCGGGATGTTCCCGATTGGCTCGAGCAGACGGCGGTTGTTGAACCAGTCGACCCATTTGAGGGTTGCGTATTCAACGGCCTCGAAGCTGCGCCAGGGGCCGCGACGATGGATGACCTCAGCCTTGAAGAGGCCGTTGATCGTCTCGGCCAGGGCGTTGTCGTAACTGTCACCGACGCTTCCGACCGAGGGTTCGATGCCTGCTTCGGCCAGCCGTTCGGTGTATTTGATCGACAGATACTGGCTGCCTCGGTCGCTGTGGTGCACAAGCCCCATGCCCTTGGTCGGTCGGCGTTCATGGACCGCCTGTTCGAGGGCATCCAGAACGACCCCGGCATGAGGGGAGGTGCTGACGCGCCAGCCAACGATCTTTCGAGCATAGGCGTCGATGACGAAGGCCAAATAGACGAACCCTTTCCAGGTTGCGACATAGGTGAAGTCGCTCGCCATTGTCCTCGGACCAATGGCGGACACTGGCTCGCCCCACAGCATGTTCGGCGCGGGCACCCGGAACTGGCGGTTCACCTTGTCCAGCGGGCACGGCAGCTTGTTGTCCGGGATCGTCGTCTTGTGTGGCTTGCCCCGGATAATCCCTTGAATGCCCATGGCCTTCATCAACCTCGCGACCGTGCAGCGAGCGACGTCTAAGCCCTCCCGCCGCAACTGTCGCCAGACCTTGCGCACGCCATAGACCTGCCAGTTGGTATCGAAGACGCGTTTGAAATGCGCCCGAAGCTCCGCATCCCGTATGGTACGATCCGACAGGCGCGACGGGTTCGCCCGCTTCGCCAAATGCTCATAATAGGTGTCAGGGGCGATCGGCAGCATCGCGCAGACCGTTCGACCCCATGCGCACCGCGATGGTCGTCAATGAATTTGACCATCACTTCGACCGGCGGTCGAACTCCGCCATCGCAAAATATGCGTTCGCCAGTGGGCTTGAACCAGTGGCGCCTTCACTGGCTCACCCTTGCGCAGGATCTCGTTCGCTTGGCGCAACACGCGGTTCTCGCGTTCAAGCGCCTTCATCTTCTCTGAGCTGCTGCCGGTTTCGTGGACACGAAGGTAAGATCGTGACCACGGAAACGGAGATCAGACATGGTAAGACGGAAGTTCACGAAGGAGTTCAAGTTTGAGGCTGTAAAGCTGGTGACA
>JBKBKR010000010.1:0-88043 GCA_046296515.1 Paracoccaceae bacterium
CCGGCGCTGAACCAGACGGTTTGTGCCTTGCGCTTCTTTTACGGCGTTACGCTGAACCTGGCAGAGATCCCCGAACGGATTGCCTATGCGCGCACGCCCCGCAAGCTGCCGACGATCCTGAGCGCCGATGAGGTGGTGCGTTTCCTCGAGGCGGTGCCGTCCCTGAAGGCGCGCACGGCCCTGACGACCGCTTATGCCGCGGGGTTGCGCGCCTCGGAAGCCGTCAGCCTGAGGGTCGCGGATATCGATAGCGATCGCATGCTGATCCAGGTTCGTCACGGCAAGCGGGCCAAGGACCGAACCCTCATGCTCTCACCGCAGCTTCTTGGCATCCTGCGGACCTACTGGCGCCTGGCACGACCGACGGACTGGCTGTTCCCCGGGCGCGGCGACAAGCCGGTCGACGTGCAGGTGCTCCATTCCGCCTGCCGGTCCGCGACCAAGGCGGCGGGACTTACCAAGAAGGTCAGCGTGCATACGCTCCGGCACAGCTTCGCCACCCATCTGCTGGAGAGCGGCGTAGATATCCGCATCATCCGGGTGCTGCTCGGGCATAATAGTCTGTCGACCACGGCCCGCTACACGCAGGTTGCCACGACGACGATCGCAAAGACGCAGAGCCCGCTTGATCGACTGATCCTGGAGGTGGTGCCGCCCGGCTGAGGGCGGCTTCATGCGCTCCACGCTGGAGGTGGCAGAGATCTTCCGCCGCCATGGCCCTGCCTATGCTCAGGCCCGCGACGGCCGTCTCGGTCGGGTGGAGCGACGCGTGATGTCCGCAATCGAGCTGTGCCGCACGTCCGCGCTTGGCGGCCATGTCGAGGGTTGCCGGGCCTGCGGTACGGTTCATGTCGCCTACAATTCCTGCCGCAACCGGCACTGCCCGAAGTGTCAGGGCGCGGCCGCGCGCGACTGGCTGGCGGCAAGTGCGGACGACCTGCTGCCGGTCCCCTATTTCCACGTGGTCTTCACACTGCCTGCCGAGATCGCAGCGATAGCCTTCCAGAACAAGACGGTGGTCTACGGCATCCTGTTCAAGTCCGCCGCCGAGACGCTGCGCATCATCGCCGCCGATCCCCGGCATCTCGGCGCCGGGATCGGCCTCGTTGCGGTCCTGCACAGCTGGGGTCAGACCCTGAGCTACCATCCCCACCTTCATTGCATCGTGCCCGGTGGCGGCCCGTCGCCCGACGGCACCCGCTGGATCGCCTGCCGTCCCAATTTCTTTCTGCCGGTCCGGGTGCTGTCGCGCCTGTACCGGCGGCTATTTTTGCAGGCGCTGCGCGCCGCCTTCGACGCCGGACAGCTGCACTTCTTCGGCGACATCGCAGGGCTGGCCGATCCGCAGGCCTTCGTCCGGCATCTCATCGCAGCCGATCGTCGCGACTGGGTCGTTTACGCCAAGCCGCCCTTCGGCGGGCCGGAACAGGTGCTGGCCTATCTGAGCCGGTACACCCATCGTGTCGCTATTGCCAATTCCCGTCTGGTCAGCACGGAGGGCGGCAAGGTGACGTTCCGCTGGCGCGACTACCGACATGGTCGCAGGCCGAGGCACATGACGCTGGACGCCGGTGAATTCATCCGCCGCTTCCTGCTGCACACCCTGCCGGACGGCGTTCACCGCATCCGCCACTACGGATTCCTCGCCAACGGACAGCGCGCCGCCCGCCTCGCGGCCTGCAGGGTACTGCTGGCCGACCGGGCCTCGCAGGCAGTGGTCCGTACCGCACCCGCGACGAAGCCGACGCCCGGTCCACGCCCTTGCCCCTGTTGCGGCCGCCCGATGGCGACGATCACCTTCTGGTATCATGGTCAGCAACCGCCCAGCTGGGCATTCTGGAACGACAGTTCATGAGCCCACGCGACAAACTGCAATCACGCGCCCCTGCGAAGGGCCTCCACGAGAACCGGGCGGCTTGCCTGTGGACCAGAACACCCGATGCGGTGGCCACGACCGATCAACGCAGCAATCAACCGCCAGATCGAACCGCCGCCGTGCTACTTGGGAGCCGATACCGGCCCCGTCAGCACTCCCGCCGGCACCCTCGGTCCGCGTATCGGCCCTCGCGCCCATCACCCCAAGCCGAGGCGAAAGCCTAAATCCCCATAGCGCCAAACCAATCCGCGGTATCGTTCAATCCGGCTTCAATGAGGTCCGCGACACCGCCCACCACCGATCGCACACCCGCGGACCTCACAGAACCCTCCAGATTCCCAAGAGGATTGATCTGTGATTCCCTGTTTGGATGGCAGATATGGGGGTTTGAGATGGGCAAGCCACATCCTATGGCGCTGCGGGAACGCGTCGTCGCTTTTGTGGAGGAAGGCTACTCGCATCGCACCTCGGCCGCGCGGTTCACCGGCTTCATTGATCAATGTCTGAAAGGCAATCTCAACCGTCCTCGCAAACAGCGCCACACGGCCAAGCGCATTTTTGATCGGCTGCGGGACGAGCACCAATTCCAAGGCCGCTATACGACGGTCAAGAACTATGTCCGGGAACACGGGCGCTGCAGTCGTGAGATGTTTGTCCCGCCGGTGCATGCCCCCGGTCACGCGCAGGCAGATTTTGGTGAAGCGATGGTGGTGATCGGCGGTGTCGAGCAAAAGGCGCACTTCTTTGCGCTGGATCTGACCTACAGCGATGCATGATTTGTGCGCGCCTATCCTGCAGTGGTATCCGAGGCCTGGGTTGATGGCCATGTCCATGGCTTTGCGTTCTTCGGGCGGGTGCCGCAGTCGGTTCTTTCTGACAATGATCGGTGCCTTGTTGCGAAGATCCTGCCGGATGGGTCGTGCAAGCAGACCAAGCTATTCAGCGGGTTCTTGTCGCATTGCCTCATCCATCATCGGTATGGCCGTCCAGGCAAGTGCAACGATAAAGGCGCCGTTGAGGGTCTTGTCGGGTATCTTCGCAGTCTTGGCACATCACCGACGCAATTGAGGCGAACGGTCATTGGGCGCTGTTAATGACTTCGCTGAGCGTTGCCTGATGCGGTCTGCCTCGCACTCGACCGAGTTATAGGCAACCTGCGATTTCATGATTACACTGAGGGTGTCAATGGTCTTGTTCCCTCAGGTCCATCGTCAAAATCCGGATATCGGGGCAAGATCATTTCACACTGGGCCCGTTCCACCATATGCCGGGACGGACCACCCAGGGTGGGGGCAACTTTTTGACCCAGCCCAGAGTGGCGGCACTCCGGCGCTCCCGGGCAAACACCATAGAAGGAACCTGACTTGATTGGATTTGACCTTGGGCTGAAGCAACGCACTTCCCTAGCGATCACTCCGATCCTGCGTGAAGCTATTGGGTTCATGGTGATGTCCAATGCCGAGCTTTCGGCTCGGCTGGCGGATCTGGCGGTTGCGAGCATTGCCCTTAAGGTTGTTGTTGGCACCGAGGCCTATAACTGGTTTTCGTTGCTCCGACAGATAAATCCGCCGACCTCAACCCGGAGTTTTCAGCCGCCCGAAGTCCGCTCAGGGCCAGCCGGGTTTGATGCCGAAAGACTTCCTCAGACTGATGCCGGGCTTATTGCGCATGTGGAAAGTCAGCTTGCGCTTCTTGTGCGGGACCGTGAAGATCGGCGGATAGCGCAAAGTTTCCTTCTCGCCCTGGAGCCTTCGGGCTGGCTTACCGCGAGCCTTGCCGAGATTGCCGCCGATGCGGGGTGTTCTGTGGCCCGTGCAGAACTGGTTTTGCGCCAGTTGCAAGCGGCAGAGCCGACCGGACTCTTTGCGCGTTCGCTTGCGGAATGTCTGACCCTGCAAGCCGAAGAACAGGGCTGCCTGACGCCCGCTTTTGCCGCCATGCTGAGCAATCTGCCACTTTTGGCTGCAGGTGAGACCGAAGCCCTGGCCGCTGCCTGCGCTTGCGACGGTGACATGGTGCTCGACATGGCCCGGACCTTGAGGCGGATGAACCCTAAACCCGGCGCCGCCTTTGCCGAAGCATCTGTCGTTGGTCGTCCGTGCGACCTGCTTTTGCGCCGCGATGACGAGGGATGGCTACTGGAACTGAATGCCCAGACGGCCCCTGCTTTGCGCCTTGTCTCCGGAACAGACGCGCCGATTCACGCCTTGCGAGAGGCGCACGCCTTGATTCAGGCGGTTGATCGGCGGCATGCCACGGTGCTGACCATCGCGACCGAAATTATTGCGTGCCAGGATGCCTTTTTGCGCGGGCACGCCCCGCTGGCACCGCTGACGATCAACGATCTCGCGTCGGCAACCGGGTTGCATCGAAGCACCGTCAGCCGGGTGACAGCTGCGCTGACCCTGTCACTGTCAAATCGGACACTTGGATTGCGCAGCTTGCTTTGTGCCGCTGCTCCGGCAGCCCGCCAACAGGAAGGTCCGCTTTCGGTTCAGGCGGTCTTGGGCCTCATGCGTGCATTGGTTGCCAAGGAAGATGCAGCCAACCCTTTGACAGATGAGGCCTTGGCAATGCTCTTGTTACCCGAAGGGGTAGCTTTGGCGCGCCGCACCGTGGTGAAATACAGGAAACTGGCCGGCATTCCTTCCAGAGCAGCGCGCCGCGATGCGTGAAGTGCAAACCACGCAGCGTGCAATTCGCGCCTGAAGCGGCATTGATCACCGCAGAGGGCCGCCAAATTCTGGCACGGCCTGTGCATATCTGTTCCTGTCCGCCTCTGAATGGACCACGCACCCGCAATCGGGGCACACTCACAAGGGAGAATTCCAATGAACGCACTGCCCCGCCTCTTGCTGGCCACTGCCTTGGCCACTTGTCCTGCCTTGATGCCCGCCGCCGTGGTGGCCGAGGATCTGATCGTTGGCTTTACACTGGATGCCGATACGCTTGACCCGGCCAACCACCGCAAACGCGAAACCGAGACAGTCATCCGAAACATCTATGACGGTCTGCTGACGCGCGACCCTGACATGCGTGTCGTGCCCGAAATCGCCGAAGCGATGGTCCAGGTTTCGCCTACGGTCTATGATTTCAAGATCCGCTCGGGCATCAGGTTCCATGACGGGACCGAGATGACCGCCGAAGATGTCAAGTTCACCCTGGATCGTGTGACGGTCGAGGGCGCAATGGGAGATGGCCAGACCAGCCCGCGACAGGGGTTGATGGGGCCGGTTGAATCGGTCGAGATTGTCGACGGCGACACCGTTCGCATCACGCTCAAGGAGCCTTGGCCGATCCTGCCCGCGATGCTGCCCAACCAGCAAATCGTGTCAAAGGCGTTTGTCGAAGCAAACGGCACGGCTGGCATGGCGACGATGACCAACGGCACCGGACCGTTCAAGCTGGGCGAATGGCGCAAAGGCGATGCGATCATCCTGCAGCGCTTTGACGACTACTATGGCGGTGCGCCCGATATCGCACCAGTCGGGGCGGCTTGTGTTGACCGGGTGATCTTCAAGATCATCCCCGAAAGCGCCAGCCGTGTCGCGGCGCTTCTGGCGGGCGACGTTCATATCATCAACGAACTTCCCACATTCTCGATCGCTCAGGTCAAGGCGAATGCCGGAACCGACGTGATGACGGTGAACGGCACACGCAGCTTCTTTCTGGCAATGAACATGCAGGGCGACGTATTCGACGACGTGAAGGTGCGTCAGGCAGCGGCCCATGCAATCGACAAGGATCTGATCATCGACCGCATCCTTGACGGGACTGCCGCCCGGATTGAAGGCATCCTGTCACCCGATGCCTTTGGGTCGAGTGAGCTTCCCGCTGTTTCCTATGATCCCGAAAAGGCAAAGGCGCTGCTGGCCGAGGCGGGATATCCGGACGGCATCAGTATCACCATGGACACCGAAGGCGCTTTCAAGGACACTGCCGAGGCGATCGCCTCGATGCTGACGAACGCGGGCATCCGCACGACAGTCGCCGTGGGCGAAAGCGCGCAACTGACCGAAAAGTGGCGCACTGCCGGCAAGCCGAAATCGGGTGATATGTATTTCTCCAGCTGGGGGAATGGCTCGCTCGACCCGTTCGACATCTTCACACCGACGCACAAGACCAATGACCGGGGCAACTCGGCCGGCTATGCCAATCCCGCACTGGATGCGCTGCTGGATCAGGCCGCCGTTGAAATGGATGCGGAAAAGCGCGCCGGGATGTACCGCGAAGCAGAGTTGATGATCAACGCCGATCAACCCTACGTCTATCTCTGGGTGCCGCAGGACATTTACGGCGTGTCAAAAAAGCTGTCCGGCTGGGCACCCAGCGCCGACAGCAGGATCAATCTGCACGACGCCTGCATCAACTGAGCATCGATCACAACCGAAGGGGGCGAGCATGAGTCTGAGCAGATTACTGGAACGTTTGCTGCAACTTATACCCGTCCTGTTGGGTGTCAGCGCCATCGCATTCCTGATGATGGCGCTGACGCCGGGCGACCCCGTGCAAATTATCATCGGCGATCAGTCGATCACCCCCGAGCAAGAGGCGGAGTTGCGGCGGGGTCTGGGCCTTGACCGATCCTTGCTGGAACGGTTCTTCATCTTCCTGCGCAATGCCCTGCAGTTCGATTTCGGCACCAGCTATTACCACCGCCGTCCGGTAAGCGACGTGATTGCCGAACGACTGCCCGCAACGATCGAACTGAGCCTTGTCGCGCTTGTCGTCGCATTGGTTACGGCGATCCCACTGGGCGTGCTGGCTGCGATCCGCAAGAATTCCATCCTGGACCGGCTGGCGACTGTCGGCTCGTTGCTTGGGGTGTCGCTGCCGGGGTTCTGGTTTGGTCTTTTGCTGATCATGCTGTTCGCGGTGCATCTTCAGATCCTGCCGGTTTCTGGCCGCATCGGCTATTCCAGCGAGGTTCCGACGATTACGGGTTTTTTGCTGATTGATACGCTGCTGCACCGTGACCTCGCCGCCTTTGGTGATGCGTTGCGCCATATCCTGCTGCCTGCGATCACTCTGGGCCTGCCGATGACGGCGATCCTGATGCGCGTCACCCGCGCGTCGATGCTGGAGGTCCTGCGTCAGGATTACGTCACCTTTGCCGATGCAAAGGGCCTGTCGCGCCGCCGCGTCCTGTTCCGCCATGCGCTGAAGAATGCACTGATCCCAACCGTTTCCGTTGCCGCGATCGAAACCGGCAGCCTGTTGGGAGGCAACATGATCGTGGAAGCCGTGTTCGGCTGGCCGGGTCTTGGGCGGCTGGTGGTGGAAAGCATCTTCCTGCGCAACTACCCGCTCGTCCAGGCGGCGGTGCTGCTTTACGCGGTTACCTATGTGCTGCTGAATTTTATCGCCGATATCCTTTACACCATCCTGAACCCGAGGGTGAAGCTGTGACCGATGTAACCCTTGCTCATACCCCGCCAGCAGACTCGCTGTTCCGCCGCAACCTACGCGACTTTCGCCGCAACCGTCTGGCGATGGCGTCGCTCATCGTTGTACTGATCTTTGTCATAATGACCGTCGCGGCCCCCTTGATCGCCCCGCATGACCCCAATCAGACCGACCTGTTTCGCAGGTTGCAGCCGCCCGCCTGGATGGAGGGGGGCGACTGGCGCTTTGTCCTTGGCTGTGACGGGCTGGGCCGCGATATCCTGTCGCGCATCATCTATGGCGCGCGCATCTCGATCTTTATCGGGGTGGTCGTGATCGTTCTGGCCACTGTGGTCGGCATCCTGGCCGGTCTGGCGGCGGGGTATTTTCGCGGCTGGGTTGATGTGGTGATCGGGCGCGTGGTCGATATCCTGCTGGGCTTTCCCTATCTGATCTTTGCCATCGGTCTGATGGCCATGATGGGGCCGGGGCTGTTCAATATCGTGCTGGCGCTTGCTTACAAGGAATGGGTCATTCCGTGCCGCGTGGTGCGGGGTGAAACGCTGGCGGTGCGCGAGTTGGAATATGTCGAGGCCGCCCGTGCGCTGGGTGCGGGGTCGGGCCACATCATGTGGCGCGAGATCCTGCCCAACATCATGTCTCCCGTGATTGTGGTCGCCACGATCCGCATGGCCAATGTCATCATCCTTGAGGCATCCTTGTCTTTTCTCGGGCTAGGGGTGCAGCCCCCCACCGCAAGCTGGGGCAGCATGGTGTCGGACGGGCGCGCCTTCATTCTTGAGGCGTGGTGGGTGTCCACCTTTCCGGGGCTGGCAATCGTGCTTTTGGTGCTGGCCATCAACGTGGCAAGCCAGGGGTTGCGCGACGCCTTTGATCCGAGGTTCAGCGAATGACCGTGCTTTTGGAAGTGAGCAACCTGCGGACGGAATTTACCGCCCGTGCCGGGCTGGTGCGTGCGGTTGATGGCGTGAGCCTGCAAATCTCACGCGGGGAATGTCTGGGTGTGGTGGGCGAAAGCGGCTCGGGGAAATCCGTTACATTTTCGTCGATCATGGGGCTGGTGCGCCTGCCCGGTCGGGTCACACAGGGCACCATATTTTTCGATGGGCGTGATCTGCGCGGCATGACGCCGGAAGAGATGCGCGGCGTGCGCGGTCGCGACATCGCCATGACGATGCAGGACGCGCTGACGGCGCTGAACCCGGCTCTGACCGTGGGCGAACAGCTCTCCGAGGTGTTGATCGCGCATGACGAGACATTGCCCAAGGGCCGCGCTGACCGTCGTGCCGCGATCAGGGATCGCTGCGTCGAGATGCTGGGCCTTGTCGGCATCCCGTCACCGGACTCGCGCCTGCGCCAGTATCCGCACGAATTTTCGGGGGGAATGCGTCAGAGGATCATGATCGCCATTGCCCTTGCGTGCCGACCCAAGCTGTTGATTGCCGATGAGCCGACCACGGCGCTGGATGTGACCATTCAGGCGCAGGTACTTGAACTGATCTCGGACATCCGGGCCCAGATGGGCATGGCCGTGGCCCTGATCACGCATGACCTTGGCGTGGTGGCCGAGCATTGCGACCGCGTGATGGTGATGTATGCCGGTCAGGTCGTCGAAGAGGGGCCGACCGACGATGTGATCAGCCACCCGCGTCACCCCTACACCCGCGGCCTGCTGGCATCTATCCCGCGCCCGGCAATGCGGGGGCAGCCGCTGACCCCGATCAAGGGGCAAGTCCCCAATCTGATGGGTCTTGCGCCACAATGCCGGTTCCACTCGCGATGCCCGCTGGCGCAGCCCGCCTGTCTGGTCGAGGTGCCGATGCTGCCTGCCGGCCCCGGCCGCCGCGCCCGGTGTCTGCGGTTGGAGGAAACGGTATGAGCCTGCTTGAGGTCACCAATCTGTCAAAGCACTACGAAGGCCGCCTGTCGCTGGCGCAGCGCCTGACCGGCGGCCGCAAGACGGTTGTACGTGCCGTGAACGGCGTGTCGCTGTATGTGAACAAAGGCGAGGTTCTGGGCCTGATCGGCGAAAGTGGCTGCGGCAAATCCACCTTGGGCCGCGCAATCCTGCGCCTGCACGAACCGACCGAAGGTGATGTGGTATTCGATGGGACTGATGTGACGGCGCTTTCGCCTCCCGCGCTCAAGGCGATACGGCGGCGGATGCAGATCATCTTTCAAGACCCCTATGCCAGCCTGAACCCCCGCCGAACGGTGGCCGAAATCGTGGGCCTGCCCTTGGAATTGCACGGCATCGCAAGCGGAGACGAAGCGCGCGCCATCACCACGCAGGTTTTGCAACGTGTGGGCCTGCAGCCAGACCAGATCGACCGCTACCCGCATCAGTTTTCCGGCGGACAGCGGCAGCGCATCGGTATTGCACGGGCGCTGGTCTCGAACCCCGAGTTCATCGTCTGCGATGAACCGGTGTCTGCGCTGGATGTGTCGATTCAGGCGCAGATCATTGCGCTGTTGCTGGAGTTGAAGCAGGAACTGGGGCTGACCTATCTGTTCATCAGTCACGACATTTCGGTGATCGGATACCTCAGCGACAGGGTGGCCGTGATGTATCTGGGCGAGATTGTGGAAACCGGGCCGGTGGCGTCGGTACTGGACAATCCGCGCCATCCCTATACCCAAAGCCTGTTGTCGGCGGTGCCGGAAATCGGTGCCAAGCGCGAAAAGCGCCGGGTGCGGCTTCAGGGGGATTTGCCGTCGCCGTTGGACCCGCCCAAAGGCTGCAAGTTTCACACGCGCTGTCCTTTGGCCATTCCCATCTGTCAGACGCTTGCTCCTGTCACGCAGACCGTTGGAGTCGAGCATTTTGCGGCTTGTCATCGGCTTGAAGAAGGGCTGACGCTGCTGGAAGAGACACGATGATCAAAGTTTCAGCCAGCGGCACAGCCTATGAACGGGGCAGGGCGCAGGCGGGGGCGGCATCGGTGGATGCGGTGCGCGCGGCCACTATTGCGCGGGTGGAGCGCGCCCGCGCCGAAGGTGTGATGGACGCCGCGGCCGAGACCTATCTGGCGGCGCAACGCGAGTTTCATGAACATCACGACCCGGAAAGCCTGTCCGAGCTGGCGGGCGTGGCGGCCGCCTTTGGTCTGGCGGAGCCGGACCTTTTCGCCCATCTGCATCTTGGCACTCTGCGCGACATCAAGGGGGGTGGCACGCTTCTTGACGGGTGCAGCGCATGGGTGGTGCCCTCGGGTCCAGAGGGACCGCTGGTGGTGAAAAACCGCGATACCTCCGGGGTTCATGCGGGGCTTCAATGCGTTTTGCGGCATTCCGGCCCCGATATCGTGACGGGTCAGGTGCTGAGCCTGAGTAGCCTTGGCAGTCTGGCCGCCTGGTCATCGGGCATCAATGGCGCTGGCCTTGCGGTGGCCGACACGCAGGTTGCGGTGAACCGACATGGCGTCGGATGGTTGCGCTACTTCCTCTTGCCGCGCCTGCTTGCCCGAGCCCGCACTGTGGCCGAGGCTGTGGCGCTGATCCGCAGCCTGCCACATGCGGGGGGCGGCACACTGGTTCTGGCGGATCGTGCGGGGGCGACGGCAGCGGTGGAGCTGTCAGCCAACAGCCCGGTCATCACACAAGGCGGCTTGCAGTGGCGGACCAATCATTACACAGCAGCGCAGACGCGGGCGGAAACACTTGGCCCGGACGGGGACAGCATCGCCAGCAATTCGTATCAGCGCTTTGATTTTCTTGGCCGGGTTCTGCCCGACCGGACGTGGACTGTCCAAGAGGCAAAAGCGCTGATGGCCACCCATCCCGGCCCAGGCTCTGCCCCGCTGTGCCAGCACCCGGATGACGCTGACGGGTCTGAAACCATTTCCTCGGTCGTTTATTCCTGTAGTGTTGGTGGCATGGAGATCAGCGACGGGACACCCTGTCTGAGCCGATGGCAAAGGATTGAACCCTGCCGGTGATCATCTAGGGAACGCAGGGGCGGCATGGCAAATTACGGGAATGAACTGGTCGGCACGTCCCCGGCGGTAGAGGCGCTGCGCAGGCTGGTGGAACGGATCGGTGGTAGCCCGACGCGAACCGTGTTGATCTATGGCGAAACCGGTGTAGGCAAGGGTCTGGTTGCCCGGATGATCCACCAGATGTCGAACCGCGCGAGCCGGGATTTCGTTGACATCAACTGCGCCGCTCTGCCGGCCAATCTGATGGAGTCCGAACTGTTCGGCCATGAAAAAGGTGCCTTTACAGGCGCAACAGACCGCAAGATGGGGCTGGTCGAGGCGGCGGACCATGGCAGCGTTTTTCTGGATGAAATACGGGAGTTGGACCTGACCCTGCAAGCCAAGCTTCTGACATTGCTTGACACTCAACAATTTCGCCGCGTGGGCGCGGTCAAGCCGGTCAAGGTCGATGTGCGCTTCATTGCCGCCACCAACAAGGTGCTTTTGTCCGAAGTCACGTCGGGCCGGTTTCGCGAAGATCTTTACTATCGGCTTCAGGTGGTTGCGGTGAACCTGCCTGCGCTGCGGGAACGCGGCGAAGATGTGCTGACATTGGCGCGCCATTTCATCGGGCGTTTCAACAAGACCTATGGGCGAACCATGCGTGGGCTTTCCCCTGAAACTGAACAGATTTTTCTGCGATATGCCTGGCCCGGTAATGTTCGAGAGTTGGAAAACCTGCTCGAACGTATATTCATTCTTGAAGATGAAGACATGATCTTACCACGCCATCTGCCTGACCGGATCCTGCGCTCGGTGTCAGGACAATCCGACCCGATCGCGGGCACCCCGCTGACCGGGTCAGAGGATTACCATTCCGCGACCGATTCCTTTCAGCGCGCCATGATCAGTCAGGCGATGTCACAGGCCAACGGCAACCCGCAAGAGGCGGCAAAAGCGCTCGGCCTGTCGCGCCACGCGCTGCGCCACCAGATGACAAAGCTGGGCCTTCTGAAATCTTGAACCGTGTGTTGCGTGATGCGCGCATGCCCGCGTGCTTTTCGCGCAAAGGCAACGCGATTTGCCTGGTGTTGCGCCGTGTTTGTTCCCCGCATTTTGGCACGCAACGTGCATATTAATCGGTGAAACGCGGTTTGCGAGGGTAACAAATGTCTTCCATCAGAATCATCTGCCCGAATGGGCATCTGGGCTTTGCCCCACTCAAGACCGAGAGTTTCCGGTTTGCGGTTGAAACCAAGCCTGATTTCATCGCGGCGGACTCTGGAAGCGATGATATCGGCCCGGTGCCTCTGGGCAATGACAGCTGTGCAAGCCCCCGTTCGTGGCAAGAGCATGATCTTGAAGAAATGCTTTTGGCCGCGCGTCGTCTGGGTGTCCCGATGGTGATCGGTTCGGCGGGGGACACGGGCACAAACTCGCGCGTGGATATGTTTGTTCAGATCATCCGCGACATCGCGGCCCGTCACAACCTTGCCCCGTTCAAACTGGGCTGGTTCTATTCGGAGGTGGATCGCGAGTATGTTCGCGCCAAAATCCGCGATGGTTCTGCCATCCGTGGGCTAGATGCACGTGAGGATTTGACCGAGGCGGAACTTGACGCCACGTCGCGCGTGGTGGCGATGGCGGGGGTCCACCCCTTTGTCAAACTGCTGGAGGACGGCTGTGATGTGATCATCGGCGGGCGATCATCCGACAGTGCAATCTTTGCGGCCTGCGCGCTGCACAAGGGCTTTCCCGAGGCGCAAAGCTATTACCTTGGCAAGGTTCTGGAATGCGCGTCATTTTGTGCAGAGCCCTATGGCGCCAAAGAAACCGTCATGGGCGAGATCACGCCCGACGCGGTAGAGGTCACCGCAATGGCATCATGGCAACGCTGCACCGTCGCCTCGGTTGCGGGGCATGCGATGTATGAGCGGTCCAACCCGTTCCACGAATTCGTGGCAGGCGGCATGCTGGACATGACGCATTGCCATTACGACCAGATCAGCGAAAAAACCACCCGCGTGACCGGTATGGACTTTGTTCCGGCCGAGGATTTCCGGGTGAAACTTGAAGGATCTGGCAAGGTGGGAGAGCGGTTCATCGGCATGGCAGGCATTCGTGACCCGTATACCATCGCCAATGTTGATGCCGTGATCGACTGGGCCCGCGCTCAAACAGTCGAACGCTTTGGCCCCACCGGGTGGGAGCTGCACTACAACGTCTTTGGCCGCAATGGCGTAATGGGTGACATGGAACCCCTGAAAGACAAACCGGGACACGAGCTTTGCGTCGTCGTGCAAGGGGTCGCACCCACGCTTGAAATGGCGGAAGAGGTCTGCATGACCGGAACGCGGCAGATGTTCTATGCGCGGCTGCCAGAGGTGAAGGGAACTGCGGGCGGTGTATCCTTTGTGCTGGATGAGGTGCTGAAGGCAAGCCCCGCCTATCGTTGGACACTGAACCACACCATGTCGGTCAGAAACCCGATGGAACTGTTTCCGACCCATAGCGAAACCGTCGGCTGAGGTACCCCATGAACAACGTAAAGAAACTTTCCGAACTGGCGAAAACCATCCGGTCCAAGAATGCCGGTACTGACAAAATCACCTTTGACATTATTTTCCGGGAGCGCGAAACCTATGATCTGGTCAAACGGTCGGGCGCGCTGACGCGCGACAGCGTGTGCGATGTTCTGAATATCGATCCAGAACGGCTGACGGATTTTGTCGAATACGATCCGGCCTACGCGATCAAGTTCACCATTCTGCGGGTGCGTCCATCAGGGAGCGCCGGGGATGGCGATATCTTTGGCGCGCAGCAATATGCGCCTTTCTTGGACGTCGAGGTGGATATTTCTGCCTGACCGTCTGATCAGTATCGATGCATGCTATTTCACGCCGGAAACGGCGTGAGGCATCGCGGTCTCCCTTCTTCGATCTAGGTCCATAAGGCTTGTGCCTCGGGTATTGCGGTATCGCGCAAGAAGCTGAGGCGGGACTAGGTTGCGTTCATTTTCAATCGGGTGCCGCGCCGCGTTACTGCGATGTGGCCCGTGACGATTGCCATCGTCGACGCTCCGGGCAGCGCGTAGCGGCTGACCGCATCTTGCCGGATTGAGGCAACGATTCTGTTAGGGGTTTGCCGATGCTTATCTGCCGTGTGACGTGGCGCTTCTTTCGGCACGAACGATCGCACAGTGAGAACGGCCGCGCATCGGCACCAAAAAACTTAGCAACCCGGCCTTCCGGATCGGGCAGTCTCAGCGCAGAATTGTTCAGCTATACCGTTCAATTGGACCGCCGACCGAAGATCTTTGTGCACTTCGGATGGAGTATCTGTCCGAGGCACTCGGCAATCTTCACTCCGGATGGTTGTTTATCCCAGCTCTGGCTTGGTCTGGATCGCATGGCGAACAAGTTTTCCCCGGAAGTGCGCAAACGCGCCGTCCGGCTGCTGCTCGACAACGAGGGGCAGCATGTGTCGCGGTGGCAGGCGATCGTGTCGAATGCCGCGAAGATCGGCTGCTCGGCCCACACTCTGAACGAGTGGGTGAAGAAGGCCGAGGTCGACAGCGGCAAGCGGTCGTGCCTCCAGACCGAGGTGGCCGAGAAGATGAAGGCGCTGGAACATGAGAATCGTGAGCTTCGTCAGGCGAACGAGATCCTCGGCAAGGCGTCGGCGTATTTTGCGATGGCGGAACTCGACCGCCGCTCGAAGTGATCGTGGGTTTCATAGATGCGCACCGGATAGATGAGCACCGGGATGCGCAAGGGGTCGAGCCGATCTGCGGCATGCTGCCGATCGCTCCGTTCACCTATTCCGATCATCTGGCAAAGCGGGCCGATCCAGCCCGGTTGTCGGATCGTGCGCGCCGGGACGAGGCGTTGCGCACGGAGATTCTTCGGGTCTTCGAAGAGAACTGGCGGGTCTATGACGTCCGGAAGGTCTGGCGGCAGCTCGGTCGTGAAGGCTTCGATGTCGCGCGATGCACTTCTATGCAACTCTGGAAACCGAAGCCATGGCAGCGAAACTACCGAAGTCAGTCTCCGGCAAACCCGGCGCGGTTCACTTACCATCTCCGCGCATCCTTCCAGAAGCTACAAGTGATTCGTTCTTAGCCGACCGCTTGGCTGAATACCGGCACAAAGACTGTTTTCGGAACGTGGCTTAGTATCTTGAGCAAAGCTGGATTAACGCCGGACAGCAAACTGAAATGCAATCTGGGGTTGAATGGCAGGCGAGTCGTACCATTTCGTTAGAGATAGCGGTCAAATTATGGCATTAATTTGTCACTCAACGTCATGGTGGCATCGAATGTTTACACAGTGTTCCAAGCCCATTCTTCTGACAGGTACGATAGCCGTGTCGCTTCCGGGCTCAACCACCTCAGCCGTCACAATGTCGTTGAGCGACAGCGGACCAACCGCTGCTGACTTCAGGGCTTTCAACAGCACGGCCAATCCGGTTGGCTTCACCGGCAACGCGAGCGCCTGTGAGTTCAACATGACCTCCTTCCCGGGGCCGTTCGGATCGTCCATGGCTTTGCACCTAGATCCGGGCCATCTGGCCAAAGCAGTATTGATGGCCGGGCATTCGCCCCAAGTTAATATCTGAAAACAAAGAAGAATTGCAAAATGTCAGTTTTAGATGAACTAGCGACAAGCGCTGGTCACGTCAGTGTTTGTGCATTCCTGATCGCGGCCGGGTCAGCTCACGCGTCTACGGTTTCAATGCCGAACGTTCCCATGCCGCGGGGGGCCCCGATAGCGCAAAACTTTCTCGACTCGCATGGTGACAATATCAGCCTGCTCGCGACCGGAAACGGTGCGTCCTGTGTGGCGAGCAAGACCTTGCCCATCGCATCGTCGGTCTATGTCGACGCCAATGGGACACCGGTAGATTTCAAGGATGTGATCCGCAGTCCCGCCACCTCGATCCAGGCCATCGCCCGCCCGGGGGCGGCGATCGAGTTTCGTATTCAGCTGAAGTATTCTCCGGATCCTGCCAAACCCATCAGCCTGGATGTCGCGGGTCAGACGTTCGACCTTGCTATGAGCCTTGAGCCCAGCAGCGACAGCCTTTGGCTGACCGGCACCGATGCTCAGATGCTTGCCGAAGCATTGCTGCGGGGCGACATTCCAAACCTTAGCGCGACGTCAAGCGTGAGCGGCCGCTTGGTCATTGATCAGATCACGGCACCGGACATGGCCGGCATGGATGCGTGCCGGATCACCCTGGACGAATTGCTCAGCGCGCAAAAGCTGAGCGAGGCTGGCTTGGCCGGCCTCACAGCACCTCTCGGTACCACCCCGCTTGCGGGCAGTCATCAGGATGACACTGCCCCGACACTGGCAGGCATGGCGGGGCGTGATCCAGCCAACGCCGTCGTGCTGGTCTCGGTGGACGAGGCCCCGGCCGAGCTCACACTCCCCGAGCCGGTTGCAGGTTTGCGGCTGGAATTCGTGGCCCGCCCGGATCCCGACAAGCGCATTGCGCCAAGCGCGCTCGAAAAATGCCGGATGAGCAACATTCCTGAAAACGTCTATCTCGGGCGACTGACATCGGTAACCGGTTTTTTCTCGCAGACGCAGGATGTCTATGTCGCCTTTGACGAACAGGGGCAGGTGCAGCGCGCCTATATCCCCGGCATCTTCGACTCTGAACTGCGCCCGGAAGGCGGCAGCGCCCGTGTGAGCCTTGCCGCGGATACCAACCTTCCCGACCGGACCAACATGGTGAAGGGGTGTCTTGGCGATGCGCTGATGGAAGCGCCGGTCTGCGTTTCGTCCGAAGAGGGCAGCGACCGCTACACCATCGCCGAATGCGGAGTTCTGGGCACATCTGAATCACGCGAGGATATGTTGTCGTCCCTAGGGGGCCTGGCGCTTCCCGGCCTGACCGGGTCGAACCCGCTGCTGGAGTCCACCAAGTCTGGCACCACAGGGGCCGCCAGCTTTGGCAGGGTAGGCTTTGGCTGGTCGGGTGGCGGCAGCAGTGGCGGCATTGTGCCGGGTTCCTTCCTCGATGACGGCGACACTCAGCCCGGAGGCAATGGTGGCGGTGCTGGGGGTGGCGGCGGTCTACCGGGCGGCCAGGGCGGCGGCTGGGATGGCGATGGCGGTGATGTCTCTCCCGTTCCCCTGCCTGCCGGGATCTGGCTCATGCTGGGAGCATTGACAGGGATGTCCGGCCTCGGCGTCATGGCGCGTCGTCGGCAAGGCCTGCTGCCTGTTGCAGGGCCCGCGCACGGGGCGACTCCGCGTGAAAAGGAACGGGCAATCTGACCTTTCCGGCTGGTCGAACGACCAAGGCTGAACTAAAAACAAAATGCCAAAGCTGAAACAGGGGCTTCGGACCGGGGTCCCTTTCACGCTGCAACCGCAGATTTTCGAAAGAACTTGAACAGGCCATGAATTTGCGTGTCGATCGTCTGGTGAGCCGTTTGCTTCCGATCGCGTTTTTTGCTCTGACAACAGCCGCGCCGGTGGCGGCGTGCACGAAGCCCACAGGTGCCGCCAACCTGACACGGCAACTGGTCGTGAAGATCAACCAAGAGCGTGCCCGCGCAGGCTTGCCGCCGTTTCGTCTGTCGGGGTTGCTCAGCGATGTCGCACAACGGCATGCGTGCGAGAATGCCAGTCAGAACCGTCTCAGCCACAGAGGAACGGATGGCAGCTCTCCCGGCACACGTGCTCTGCGCGTGGGCTACGACTTTCGCCATGTCACAGAGAATGTGGCGCTTGGTCACGCAACGCCCGATGGCGTGCTGAGGGCCTGGTTGTTCTCGTCATCGCATCGGCAGAACATTTTTGATCCGCGCACCGTCGACTTGGGTGTTGCTGTTGCGCTGGGGCGAGATGGACGGCTTCATTGGGTCATGAACGGCGGCGCACTCTGAAGCTCTGGCTGTTTAGGGTTTTCTGCTGGTAAAGGATCATCAAGGCGCGTTTCACGGACAGCGATGATGGCGACCGACCAACGCTCACTGGTTTGGGGAAAGGTTCACATGGCTCGGTTCTCAGCGAAAATTATGCGCCTAACCGGCTCAGTTCTAGGTGAATATCAACAGGCAATCTGTCCAAGAGTTGGGGATTGGCTCATCCGTCTGCAACCGTGAACAGCAGTTCGAACCGGACTGTGTCATGTGACACTGTTTGCGCCAAAGTGACGTCCATCGACTCGGCCAACGCCTTGACAATGGACAAACCGAGGCCGAGGCCCGAGGATCCCTCTCCGCGATCGAAACGGTCCTCGTGAAGGATAGCTTTCCTGGTGGGGTTCTCGATGATCAGCTTTCCGCTGCGCGCAAGGCACAGGCGCACCTCGCCGGTGCCGTGTTCGATCGCATTTTCGATCAGGTTGCGCAGCAGGATCGCCAGCGCATCGGGATCGGCATAGACCGTCAGGTTTTCGAGGTCACCATCGTCGAAATGGACCGGGGAGCGGCTGGCAGGCCACAATTCGTCGATCAGCAGCCGCAGGATGCGGACCAGATCCGCCGGGCCGCGTCCGATGCCCATGCCCGCTTCCAGCCGCGCCAGTTGCAGCAGCCGTTCGACGCGCCGGGTCAAGGCATCAACCGTCGCCACAGAGGCCACAGCATCAGGGTCGGCCGATAGTTCCAGCCGGCTGCGCAACGCGGCCAGCGGGGTGCGCAGCTCATGCGAGGCATTGGCGACGAAATCCCGCTCCGACCGCCGCAGCTGTTCGATCCGGGCGAGATAGGCGTCGAAGGCCTCGGCCAGCGGGCGCAGTTCGCGTGGAAGCCCCTCGGCGCCGATGGGCAACAGGTCGTCTGGCCCTCGCCCCGCCACGGTACCGGCCAGATTTACCACCGGCCTTGTGGCGTCGGTCACAATTCGGCGAAGGCCCCATAGCAGCAGCGCGGAAAGGGGCAAGGCGAGGAAGAGGAGCACAGAGGCCGCCTCCCCGACCTCTTCGCGCCGCCAGCTGGTTGCATGGGCGGCTTCGATCACAGCACCTTCCGCCGATCGACGAAGGATGCGCCAGCCCGGTGCGTCCTGAAACCCGTCGACGGAAAGCCCGGACCAGGGTTGCGGGGCGGGTTGCCGGCCCGGTGTCAGGATGCGCAGCACGCGCTCGCCGTCATTGGTCTGTATCCCCAGAGTGCGCGGATTTGCGCCGTCCTGCGAAGAGTCGAGGAACAGGACGGTGGTTTCGACCAGCGCCTCCAGCTCCTGATCGAACATCTCGTTCATCTCGTGGTTCAGCACCACAGCCGACAGGGCGATGGTGGCAAGCCATGTGGCGATGACCAGACCCAGAACCCGGCCGGTCAGACGGCGGCGCAGGGACCAGGGCTTTGTCATGGCAGGACATAGCCGAGACCGCGCCGGGTCTCGATGAGGCCTGCGCCCAGTTTGCTTCGCAGGCGAGAGACGTAGACCTCCACAGCGTTTCCTTCGATGGCGGAGTCGAAGGCATAGAGCGCCTCTTCCAGTGCGGATTTGTTGAGGACCCGTCCACGGGCGCCCAGCAGCGTGTCGAACAACGCCCATTCCCGCGCGGTCAACCGGATTTCCACCCCGTCACGCCAGACCCGCGCGGCAGCGCGGTCCACCTCCAGCCCGGCCACCTTGATGCGTGTTTCTGGCAGGCCCTGTCCACGGCGGGCGTGGGCGCGGATACGGGCGGACAATTCGCGCAGGTCGTAGGGTTTCACCACGTAATCATCCGCGCCCGCATCCAGTCCCGCGATCCGGTCGCTGATCTGGTCGCGCGCGGTGGCGATGATCACGGGCGTCCGGTCGCCGGACGCGCGCCAGCCCTTCAGCAGGGCAAGGCCGGACCCGTCTGGCAGCCCGAGGTCCAGGATCACGCAGGCATGGTCGGTGACATCCCGTGCGGCGCGGGCCGTGGCGGCATCGGCTGCATGATCGACGGCGTGGCCCTCGCCCTGCAGAAATCGCAGCACGGATCGGGCCAGATCATGACTATCTTCCACAAGCAGGAGTCGCATGGCCCTGCATAACGCCGGCGATCAGCGCCCGCGACAGAAATCAGCGCAGGGGGTCGGACTCTGTAAGGCTGGCGCAAGCTTCGGATGCGAGGGTGTCTGTTCCGGCCTGCGGCCGGGACAGCGCGGCGATGCGCCGGGCCCTTACCTGGCGCGTAGAGCGGTAAACACAACAAGAGAAGCCTGAGCCATCATGACAGATTCCACCACCCAGCCTGTACCGCTGCACGTCCCCAGACCCGAAATCGGGCAGACCCTGCTCAATATCATTGTCGCCAGCTATATCGTGGCGATGCTGAACGCGGGGTTTTGGTCCCGGCTGGTGCAGGTCTTTCCCGAATTTCTCTGGCAAAGGGCGCTGTTCGGCGCGGCCATCTGGGCGCTGACGGTGCTGCTGCTGGAGCTTCTGGGTCCGTGGCGGCTGCAAAGGCCGGTGGCAGCGGTGCTGATCCTGATCGCGGCCTCGGCAAATTATTACGAGCGGGCTTTCGGCGTTCTGATTGACCGCGAGATGGTGCGCAACGTCTTCGAAACCACGATGACGGAATCGCGGCATCTGATCACTTCGGACATGATCGGGCAGATCGCGCTGACCGGCGTCCTGCCGGCGGCGCTGGTCTTCTGGCCAAAGGTCCGCAGACTCGGGTTCCGGCATCAGATCTGGCGCTGGCCGCTGGGGGTGCTCGTGTCCTTCGCACTGATGCTCGGGGCCTTGTTTGCCGACTACAAGGCATTCTCGGCTGTGCTGCGTGAACGCCATGATCTGATGGCTGCCTATCAGCCGGGTGCCCCGGTCGTCGCGGCGGCCCGCTATGTCGGCGAGCAATGGACGACTGCCGATCCGGTAGCCCGCCCGCTCGGCACCGATGCACGCCCCGGCCCAACGCTGGCAGCGGCAGAGGCGCCGGTGCTGCTGGTGATCTTTGCCGGGGAAACCGTGCGGGCGCAGAACTTCGGGCTGAACGGCTATGCGCGCGATACCACCCCCGGCCTGCGCGAACGCGGGGTGATCAATTTTGCCGACGTGACCGCCTGCGGCACCTCCACCGCCGTATCCTTGCCCTGCATGTTCTCGCGCCTGACGCAGGCCGGGTATTCCCGCACGAATTTTCTGGGTGAGGAGAACCTGCTTGACGTACTGGCCCATGCCGGGCTCGCCGTGGAATGGCATGACAACAACACCGGCGACCAGAAGATCGCCACGCGCACCGGCTGGGCGCGGGTCGACGCCACGCTGGCGCCCGAGGCCTGCACCGGCGAATGCACCGACGAGGCGTTTTTGCCGCTGATCGAGGACCGGCTGGCGACGATCACGCAAGATACGGTTCTGGTTCTGCACATGATCGGCAGCCATGGCCCGGCCTATTACCTGCGCTATCCGCCCGAGCGGGCAGCGTTCCAGCCCGCCTGCGAGACATCACAGTTTTCCGACTGCACGGTCGCCCAGATCGTGAACGCCTACGACAATTCGGTTCTGGAGACGGACTATGTTGTGTCGCGTGCAATCGACCTGATGGCCGCGTCGGAAAGGGTGCTGCCGGCGATGATCTTTCTGTCGGATCACGGCGAGTCTCTGGGCGAAAACGGCCTTTACCTGCACGCCGCCCCCGGCTTCATGGCGCCTGATGAGCAGACGCAGGTGCCGATGGTGATGTGGCTGGGCGAGGATTTCCGCGCAGCGATGGCGCTGGATGCCGACTGCCTGACCGACGCCGCGGCCCAGCCGGTCAGCCATGACAACCTGTTTCACAGCGTGCTGGGCTTGTTGGACGTCACCACCTCGGTCCGCGACCCTGGGCTGGATCTGGCGGGCCCCTGCCGCCGCACCGATGCAAGCTGATGGACGGGTCCTTTCACCATGCAACTCGTGCAGTGGTTCCTGGACCTGTCGCGGTTTGGTGCCGTTCTTTTGATCACTTCGGCCAGTCTTCCCGAAGTGCCATGGTGTGCTGCGGGTCATCGACACGAGGCCTGCCATGGCACCTTGCAAAGAACGTTGCGACTCCGTCAGCGAGAAAGGCTGCTCATTGATCGGTCTCATGGCGGAGCCTGAAACATGCCGCGAAGGCAAGATCAATCAGATGCGGGAACGGGGCCAGCGTCGCGACCCGCCCGCTACTGTTGCGAAATCGAGGGCAAGCTGGCGCCATTCCCGTATCGGATCCAAGTGGAGGACTGCGGGATGAAGCTGTTTGTCGGACTGGATGTTCCGCTGGAGAAGATCGCGATCTGCGTGATCAGCGAACATTTGAAGATCGTGAAGGAGGCGCAGGTGGCCAGCGAGCCCGGGGGCGCTGTTGCGCTGGATCTGCGATCAGGACAGCGCAACTGCAGCAGTCGGGCTTGAGGCTGGCCCCTTGTCGCCGTGGCTGCATCGCGGGTTGTCCGAGGCGGGGCTGCCTGTCGTGCTGACGGAAACCCGGCAGGCAAAAGGTGCCCTGAAGACCAGGCCGATCAAGACCGACCGGTGTGATTCGATCGATATCGCGCGCCGGCTGCACCTCGGCTGGTTCTGACCGGTTCTCTGCAAATCGGTGTCAGCACAAGAAGTTCGCGCTGTGGTCAGCACCCTTAAGGCGGAGCAAAAGGGGTTCATCATCCTTGAAATGTCACTGCGCGGGCTGCTGCGGAACTTCGGCCTCAAGGTCGGCACCAGATCGCGTGGCCGGTTCGAACAGCGGGTCCGCGAACTGGCGGCGGGCAATCCGATGCTGGCCGCGGCAACCGAACCGATGCTTCGCGCGCGCTCGGCGCTGCGGTGCGAACTGGCGGGCCTTGAACGCCATGTCCGCCACCCGATGCACCAGATTGGGGATGCCACGCCCGATGAAAGAGGTAAGCTGCGCCAGGGACAGCGGGGCGTGACCCATGGAAAACAACATGCGGTTGGCCGCAGCCGCAATGTCAGGCGCGCTGTCAACCAGAGTGCCGTCAAGATCAAACGCAATCGCAGCCATCACAGCCTGTCCTCCATCCTCTGGCGCAAGCCAGTCAGCCCCCCCAGCCGGTCAAGATCGGGCAGCACAGCCAAAGCGCCGTCAAAGTCTTCGTCTGCGGTATAGGCCGACGGAGCGACAATCACCGCAAGACCTGCGGCGCGGGCGGACAGCAGGCCATTGCGGCTGTCTTCCACAGCGATCGCGCGGGCTGGCTCAAGGCCCAGCCGGTCCAGCGAAAGTGTGTAAACGTCGGGCGCGGGCTTTTTCGTCGCCACCTCGTCGCCGCAGGTGATCACGCTGAAAATGTCCTCTGCCCCGCAACGCCAGATCGCTTGCGCAAGTGCCTCGACATTGGGGCGGCTGGTCGTCGTGGCGATGGCCAGAGCCATGCCGCTGTCGCGCGCCTCGTCGATCAGCGCCTGCACGCCGGGTCGCAGCGCAATCGCGCCCCGCGTCATCAGCGAAGCATAGCGCGCGGTCTTGTCAGCATGCAGGGCAGGGATATCGACCAGGACCGGATCGGCCCCGATCGCGGCCATATGCGCGGCGATGCGCTCCTTTCCGCCGGTCACCCTGAGCAGGCGATGATAGTCGCTTTGCGTCCAGTGCCAGCACAGGCCTTTTGCCGCAAAGCTGTCGTTGAAGGCCCTGCGGTGCAGCTCTTCGGTTTCCGCCAGCGTGCCATCGACGTCAAAGATCAGCGCCTCAAGCATGAGTCCCTGCCGCCTTGCGGATGGCGCGGATGTTGTGCCCGTAAACCTCGGGCGCATCGACCGATCCACCCCGGAACACCGCTGATCCTGCCACCAGCACATTCGCCCCCGCCGCCACCACCAGCGGTGCCGTTACCGGGTCCACGCCGCCGTCAATCTCGATATGAACCGCGCGATCCCCGATCAGTGCGCGCAGGGCACGCACCTTTGCGGTCATGTCGATGAACGTCTGCCCGCCAAAGCCGGGGTTGACCGTCATCACGCAGACCAGATCGGTCAGGTCCAGCAGATGCGCCACCGCCTCGGCAGGGGTGCCGGGGTTCAGCGCCACCCCCGCTTTCATCCCCGCCCCGCGGATCGCCTGCAGCGTGCGGTGGATATGCGGCCCGGCCTCCAGATGCGCGGTCAGAATATCGGCCCCGGCGGCCGCAAAGGCCTCGATCCAGGCATCAACCGGCGAGATCATTACATGCACATCCATCACCGTTTTCACATGGCGGCGGAAGGCGGCGACGGCGGGTGGGCCAAAGGTGATGTTGGGCACGAAATGCCCATCCATCACATCCACATGCACCCAGTCCGCGCCCTGATCCTCGATCGCGCGGATTTCTGCGCCGAAATTGGCAAAATCGGCCGACAGGATCGAGGGCGCGATTTTCAGGCTGCGGTCAAAGCCCATGGCGGCCCCCGTCACAACGTGCCGTCCGCATAGCGCCGCGCCATGTCATCCTGCGCTATCACCCTGATTTTCCCGGCATGGCCCGCGCAGCCAAAGCGCTCGAACCGGTCAAGGCACAGCTTGCCCATCTCCTCCATCGCCGGGATCATGAACTTTCGCGGGTCGAATTCCGTGCGCTTTGCCATCGCCACCTTGCGGAACTGCCCGGTGATCGCCATGCGGTTGTCGGTGTCGATGTTCACCTTGCGCACGCCGGATCTGATGCCACGCTCGATCTCTTCGACCGGCACGCCCCAAGTCTGCGGCATCTCGCCGCCGCTGTCGTTGATCAGATCCTGCAGATATTGCGGCACGCTGCTTGATCCGTGCATCACCAGATGCACCTGCGGGATCATGGCGTGGATCGCCTCGATCCGCGAAATCGCCAGCGTGTCGCCGGTGGGTTTCTGGCTGAACTTGTAGGCCCCGTGGCTGGTGCCGCAGGCAATCGCCAGCGCATCCACCTTTGTCAGCCTCACAAATTCCGCCGCCTCGTCCGGATCGGTCAGCAACTGGTCGTGGCTCAGCACCCCTTCCGCGCCCGAGCCATCCTCCTCCCCGGCCTGCCCTGTTTCCAGACTGCCCAGCACGCCCAGTTCGCCCTCGACCGAGGCCCCCACCCAATGCGCCATTCGCGCCACCCGTTCGGTGATGCCGACGTTATACTCCCAGCTTGCAGGCGTCTTCATATCCGCCTCAAGGCTGCCATCCATCATCACGCTGGTAAACCCATGACGGATCGCCGACAGGCAGGTGGCCTCGTCATTGCCATGGTCCTGGTGCATGCAGATGGGGATTTCCGGCCACATTTCGGTCAGCGCCTGAATCATGTGGCGCAGCATGATATCCCCGGCATAGGACCGCGCCCCCCGGCTGGCTTGCAGAATAACCGGCGAGTCCGCCTTTTCCGCCGCCCGCAGGATCGCCAGACCCTGCTCCATGTTGTTGATGTTGAACGCGGGCACGCCATAGCCATATTCGGCGGCGTGGTCGAGAAGCTGTCGCAGCGTGATCAGGGCCATGGGTCAGAATCCTCTGGTGTGCGGTTGAAAGGGCAGGGGCGCGCGCGGCCCTCCCTTCCGATACGGCCAAAGCCGGTGATGGCAATTCTCAAGGTCACGACTTGGCCCTCAGATCAGGCTTTTGGCCAATGTCGCAATGGCTTGCGCAGTAATCTTGAAGCGTTCGTAAAGCTCTGGGGCCGGGGCCGAGGCGCCAAACCCGGTCATGCCCACAAAGCCATCCGTATGGCGCAGCACCCCGTCCCAGCCCTGCCGAATCGCGGCTTCCACCCCGATGCGCGGGGCGCGGCCCAGAGTGGCGGCGCGGTATCCTTCGGGTTGCGCGGCAAACAGCTCGAACGACGGGGCCGTCACCACGGCGGCCCGTATCCCCTCGGCCGCCAGCAGATCCGCAGCCGCCATCGCAATCTCCACCTCCGACCCGGTGGCGATCAGGGTGATCTGGCGGTCGGCCGCCGCGCGCAGAACGTAAGCCCCCTTTGCCGTCAGGTTTTCCGAGACATCATGGCGCAAGGTGGGCAGAGCCTGCCGCGACAGCGCCATCAGAACGGGCCGGTCGGTGGTCTGCATCGCAATCTCCCAGGCCTCCGCCGTCTCCACCGCATCGGCGGGGCGCAGCACGGTCAGGTTCGGAATCGCGCGCAGGCCCGCAAGCGTTTCCACCGGCTGATGCGTCGGCCCGTCCTCGCCCAGCCCGATGCTGTCATGGGTCATGACAAAGATGCTTGGCACCCCCATCAGCGCCGCCAACCTGATCGCCGGGCGACAATAATCGGCAAAGGCCAGAAACGTGCCGCCATAGGGCCGGAACAGACCGGACAGCGCGATGCCGTTCATCGCCGCCGCCATGCCATGCTCGCGCACGCCGTAATGCAGGTAGCTGCCGGAAAAATCGCCGGGGCTTACCGATTTCTGCCCCTCGGATCGCGTCAGGTTCGATCCGGTCAAATCGGCCGAGCCGCCGATGGTATAGGGCAGGGCGGTGTTGACCACCCCAAGCGCCATCTCGCTGGCCTTGCGGGTGGCAACCTTGGGCCGGTCGGCCACAAGCTTCGCCTTGTATGCGGCCATGGCGCTGGTCAGCGGCGCCAGATCCTGCGCCCTGTGGGTGGCAAAGCTGTCACGTTGGGGCGATGCTGCCAGCCGCGCCTCCCATTCCGTCCGCGCCCGCGCCCCGCGCGCCGAAATCTTGTGCCAGGCCGCATAAATCTCGGAGGGGATCTCGAACGGTGAATTGCTCCAGCCCAGATGCGCGCGGGCGGCGGCAATTTCCTCCACCCCCAGCGGCGCGCCATGCACGTTGTGCCCGCCTTGTTTGTTTGGTGCGCCATAGCCGATGATCGTGCGGCAGGCGATCATGCTGGGGCGCGGATCTTGCCGCGCCGCCGCAATCGCCCGCTCAATCTCCTCCACCGCATGGCCGTCACAGGCCTGCACATGCCAGCCAGCCGCCGCAAACCGCGCGCCCTGATCGGTCGAGGTGGCCAGATCGGTATCGCCGTCAATCGTGATCCGGTTGTCATCCCACAGCACGACCAGATGGCCCAGGCCCAGATGCCCGGCCAGATCAATCGCCTCATGGCTGATGCCCTCCATCAGGCAACCATCCCCCGCCATCACATAGGTGTAGTGCCCGATCAGATCGCCGAACCGCGCCTGCGCCAGCCGTTCCGAAATTGCCATCCCGACAGCGGTGGCGATGCCCTGACCCAAGGGGCCGGTCGTCACCTCGATCCCCTTGGCATGGCCGTATTCCGGGTGCCCCGCCGTGCGGCTGCCCATCTGGCGGAAGCTGCGGATCTGTTCCATCCCCATGTCACCGTAGCCCAGCAGATGATGCACCGCATAAAGCAGCATCGACCCGTGCCCCGCCGACAAAACGAAGCGGTCGCGGTTGGGCCAGTCGGGCGCGGCGGGGTCCAATGTGACAAAGCGGTTGAACAGCACCGCCGCCACATCCGCCATGCCCATCGGCATGCCCGGATGCCCGGAATTGGCCGCCTGCACCGCATCCATGGTCAGGGCACGGATGGCATTGGCCATCAGACGCTCATCGGCAAGTCTTGTCTGGATGTTCATCGAACTACCTTTCTCAGCGCAGCCGGACAGAGGTCGAGACCAACCGCTCGATCAGCGGGGTCAGGATCAGTTGCATCGCCAGATCCAGTTTGTTGCCGGGGATCACGATCGAATTGGCCCGCGTCATCCAGGAGTCGTGGATCATCGAGGTGAGATAGGGGAAATCAATGCCGCGCGGGTTGCGGAACCGGATCACCACAAGGCTTTCGTCCGGCGTCGGAATCCAGCGCGCAATGAACGGGTTGGAGGTATCGACCACCGGCACCCGTTGGAAATTGATGTCGGTCTCGGTGAATTGCGGCGTGATGCAATGCACATAGGCATGCATCCGGCGCAGGATGGTATCGGTCACGGCTTCGGTGGAATAGCCGCGGGTGGCCCGGTCGCGGTGGATCTTCTGGATCCATTCCAGATTGATCACCGGCACCACGCCGATCTTCAGATCGGCCAGGGCTGCAAGGTTCACTTCGTCATTGACGACACAGCCATGCAGGCCCTCATAGAACAGCAGGTCCGCACCTTCCTCGAACGCCGCCCAGGCCGTGAACTCTCCGGGGGGCACGCCATGGCGCTCGGCCTCTTCGGCATCGTGGATATAGGTCCGCTTGCGCCCCTTGCCGGTTTCGCCGAACTCGCGAAATACCCGCTCCAGTTCGCCCAACTCGTTCGCCTCATAGGAAAAATGGCTGAAGGTCGCGTCTCCGGCTTTGACGCGGCGCTCCAGCTCTGCCTTCATCTCGACCCGGTTGAAGCGGTGAAAGGCATCGCCTTCGATCGAAACCGCCCTGACCCCTTCGCGGCGAAAGATCTGGTCAAAGGTGCCCTTGACGGTCGATGTGCCCGCACCAGACGAGCCGACCACCGAAATGATCGGAAATTTCTTGCTCATGTCGTTTCTCCGGGTGAAATCAGCTCAGGAAAAGGCCGCGCTTGCTGAACAGGGCCGTGGTTTCGTTCTCCGGGCGGCTGAAGTGTCGCGCGGCACGGTCCACCTTGTTGGCGCTGCCAAAGACAAAGGGGGTGCGGGCATGCAGTCCGTCAGGCACCAGATCCAGCACGGGGCGCACCCCATCGGTCGCCCGCCCGCCTGCGCCTTCGACCAGATGGCCGATCGGACCACATTCATAGACCAGCCGCAGACGCCCGCGTTCATAGCCTTTGCGCTCGTCGCCGGGGTATAGAAAGATGCCGCCGCGCGACAGGATACGGTGGGTTTCCGCCACCAGAGACGCAACCCAGCGCATGTTGAAATCCTGCTCCAGCGGCCCACCCTTTCCGGCGATGCGGTCGTCGATATAGCTGCGCACCGCCACCGACCAGTGCCGGTAGTTCGAGGCGTTGATCGCGTATTCGTTGGCCTCATCCGGGATAGGTTGCACCGCCCCCAGATCGCGGAATTGCCGCGCGTCGGGGTCCAGCACAAACTTGCGCGTGCCTTGCGTGCCCACCCGCAAAATCAGACAGCATTGCGGGCCGTAGATGATATAGCCCGATGCCAGCAGATCGCGGGCAGGGCGCAAAACGCTGGCATCGCCTGTGGCCGCTGCCGGAAAAATCCCGAAGATTGATCCGATCGACAGGTTCGCGTCGATGTTCGACGACCCGTCCAGCGGATCAATCACCATCGCCAGCGTTCCCGCGGGGTTGATCTGGATCACATGATCCTGCTCTTCGGATGCAAAGTAGCGCACTGCAGAGCCGTCCAGCGCCGCGCGCGCCATGTCGTCGGAAATCACATCCAGCGCCTTTTGCGCATCGCCATCTGAATTGATGTCGCCATGCGCGGCCCCAAGTGCCTCTGCCAGACTGCCACGGGCAATGCGGGCCGACAGCGCGATACCGAAGCCGGCGATGCGGTCAATGGCGTCGGCCAGTTCCGGTGATGCGGTTTCCGGCATCCGATCGACAAATCCTGACATTCCATCGCCCTCCCAAGCGTGATGTTACACTTGCATGAAGGTTGATTTCCTGAAATTTAAATAATCTGTAAATCCATTCAAAAAGATTTAATCATGCTGTCACAAGCGATCACCCTCAAACAGCTTCGCGCCCTTCTGGCGGTGGTTGAACATCGGTCTCTGACGGCGGCGGCCGAGGGGTTGAACCAGACAACCCCTGCAATTCACAGTCAGATTCACAAGTTGCAGGATCTTGTCGGCCGCCCTTTGCTGGTGCGTGGTGCGGACGGAACCGGCTTTTGCCTCACCCCTGCGGGTGAGGCCGTGGCACGCGCCGCGCGCCGGATCGAGGCCAACTTGTCGCAGGCCGAGGCTGAAATGGCCTCTCTGTCGCAGGGCTATACCGGCCATGTCCGGCTCAGCGTGGTCTCTACTGGGAAATACATTGCCCCGAAACTGGTGCGGCTGCTGCGCGATCAGCTGCCGCAAATCGAGGTCAGCCTGCGCGTCGGCAACCGGCTTCAGGTCATCGCCGATCTGGAACAGGGTCTGGCTGATCTGGCGGTGATGGGCCGCCCGCCCCGCGTGCCCGAGGTGCGCGCCGAACCGCTGGGCCCGCATCCGCATGGCATCATCCTGCCGCCAGGGCACCGGCTTGCGCAAGACGATGGCTTCGATCCCGCCAGCCTGCTGGAAGAACCCTTTCTGGCCCGCGAAACCGGGTCCGGCACGCGTATGCTGATGTCTCGCTATTTCGATCGTCTGGCCGAAGGGGCAGAGCCAAAGCTGATCATCATGGAGTCAAACGAAACGATCAAACAGGCGGTGATGGCAGGGCTTGGAATCGCATTCCTGTCGCTGCACACCTGTAGTGACGAACTGAGCAACGGGCGGCTGATCGCCCTGCGCGGGCCGGGACTGCCGGTGATGCGGCACTGGTATCTGGTGCGTGCTGTCGAGCGTGAGCCGACCGCCGCCACGCTGAACCTTGCCGAAAAGATCGTGGCGTTGGGCGGCAGGTTCCTGCCCCCCTCTCAGCCACCAACCTGATCAGCGCGCAATCGCCGCATAGAGTGCTGGCAGCCGCTCTGGCAACCGCTCCACCCGGTCCACTACCTGCACATTTCGCGCGCCGAATATCCTTTGCGCATAGGCATCCGCGCCGGGGTCCAATGTCAGGCAGAACGGCGTGATCCCGTCGCGCTGTGCCTCTTCCACCGCGCGACGGGCATCGGCGCGCAGGTAAAGCGGGTCGCGCACATCAATATCCGCAGGTGCGCCATCGGTCAGCACCAACAGCAGCCGCCGCGTCGCGCGCAGCTGTCGCAACTGCTGCGTCGCATGGCGCAGCGCCGCCCCCATCCGGGTCGAAAGCCGCCCCTGTGCCCCCATGATCCGCGCTTTGGCCGCAGGCCCCCAGGGCTGGTCAAAATCCTTGAAACGGTCGTAGTACACCTGCGCCCGCCCGTCCGAGCAGAACCCATGCACGGCAAAGCTGTCACCCACCTTATGCGTGGCCTCCGACATCAACAGCGCCGCCGTCCGGGCAATATCCAGAATACTCTGCCCGCCTGCCACGGGGTCATTGGTCGATTCCGACAGGTCCAGCAGCAAGAGCACTGCCGTATCGCGCTGGTTCAGCACCCGGCGCAGCATCACCCGCATATCCGGTTGCCGCCGCAGCCTTGTGTCAACCGCCGCCGACACTGCCGCATCGACATCCAGATCATCGCCGTCCTCCAGCTTGCGGATGCGCTGCATGCCTTGGGGCCGCATCGCCGCCAGCCGGTGGCGCAGCCGGTTCATCACCTGCGCATGATCCGCCAGAATGGCATCGGCGAGGCCCGGATCACCCGGCGGGCCGCGCCGTTCCAGCACTGTGACCCAGGCGGGGCGCATCATCTGGATCGTGTGATCAAATTCGTCGTAAAACACCGGTGGCGCGACAGGTTCCTTGCCCAGACTCTCGTTGAAACTGCCGCCATCATCATCCAGCAATTCATGCGCCTGAACCCAGATTTCCTGTGCGTCCGCACCGGCGAATTCCACCTCGACCTCGTTGACCATCTCTGTCACCGACACGTATTTCCGCAGCTGCGCCGGGCCAGCCGCAAGGCTGTCGACCTCCAGCTCTTCATACTCCCACAGAATCCGGTTGTCGCAGCGATAAGGGCAGGAGGGCCGGTCGCGCCATGCAGAAAACGCCGTCATCCGCAGCCGGTCGGCGACGCCAAGACCCAAAGCGCGCGTGGCCCCCGCATCCGTCAGATCCATCGTGCGGAACCGATCCAGCACCCAACCCGACAGCGGATCGTCGGCCTCCCCGGCCAGCAGCGCCCGCGCGATCCGGTCAAACTGTCCTGCAACCCCCGCCGCCGTCTCGCCATGAAAGCTCAGCCACAGGTCGGCCAATCGGGGAAAGCGCGCGATCGCCAGCGCTTCGGCCCGTGCATCCTCAATCAGACCGATGCAGGTCATTTGCAGTGCATTGAGCCCGTCACCCTGAAACGCGGTTTTCAGCGCGGCCATATGGGCCGCCAGATGCGCCAGCTGTGCGCGATACAGATCCAGCGCCGCAATGCCCTGCCAGTCGTCCAACGAATCGGCGAGATAGAGCGTGTGGCCCTCGGCATAGGGCTGCAACCCGGCGCGGGTCTCGAAATCGCCTGCGGTGGGCGCAATCAGAAAGTCCCGCCCCCACAGCGCGCGCAGGTAAAGGCCCAGCCTGCGCTGCACATCGACAAACAAGGTGCCCTTGCGCTCGCGCCTGAGGATCGCGCGCGACTCTTCGGACGCCAGCGAGAAATACCGCTCCAGCTCCTGGTAATCGGTGCGGTGCGCGTCAGCCCCCCAATCAGCCCAGCGACGCAAGCCCCCCAAGGTCAGCACATCCAGCAATGTGCCCAACTGATCCAGCATCGGGCGCATCGCACGTGGGGCGCGGCCCAGCAGATGTTCCAGAAACCGCAGCCAGCTGCGGAACAGTTGCGCATCCCCCAACCGCCGCGCGGCCAGCGGCGCCGTTGCGATGATCCGCTCGATCACCGCCCCCGACGTGCGCGAGGCAAAGCCCGCGCAGGCCGTCGCGAACTCGGCAACCACATCCTCGCCCAGATCGCGCGCGATCTGCGGCGCGGCCCCGATCCATTCCAGCACCAGCGCTTCCCCCCGGCCCAGCCGGTGCAAGGCCCCCACGCCGCGCAGCCATGTGTCCAGTCCGCGCGGCGACAGACGGCGGCGGGCGTCGGGCAGCGCCGCGCACAGCGCCGGGTGCAGGCCGGGCGGCAGCTCCTCCGCCAGCGCCGCCAGATCCGGCGGCAGCAGGGCGTGCAGGTCAGAACCAGATCGCAACGGCGCCGTCCAGCGCATCGCGCATGTCGGGATCATCGGTGATCGGCCGCGTCAGCGCCATCGAACAGGCCGCGCGCGCGGGCACGCCACGTACCATCAGCCGCGCGGCGTGGATCAGCATCCGGGTCGAAATCCCCTCATCCAGCCCATGGCCTTTCAGATTGCGCGCCTTGCCGCCGATCTCCACCAGTTTCTTCGCCGTCTCGGCATCGACGCCGGATTCATGCGCGACAATCTCCACCTCGATTTCAGGCGCTGGCCAGCTGAAATCCAACGCACCAAACCGCTGTTTGGTCGATTGCTTGAGGTCTTTCATCAAGGACTGGTAGCCGGGGTTGTAGCTGATCACCAAAAGGAAATCGGGATGCGCGCGCAAGAGCTCTCCCTTTTTCTCCAGCGGCAGCACCCGGCGGTCATCCGTCAGCGGGTGGATCACCACCGTCGTATCCTGCCGCGCCTCCACCACCTCATCCAGATAACAGATCGCCCCATGGCGCGCGGCAAAGCTCAGCGGGCCGTCCTGCCAGCGGGTGCCATCCGCATCCAGCAAAAACCGCCCGACCAGATCCGAGGCCGTCATATCCTCATTGCAGGCCACAGTGACCAGAGGCCGGCCCAGCTTCCACGCCATATGCTCGACAAAGCGGGTCTTGCCGCAGCCGGTCGGGCCCTTGAGCATCACCGGCATCCGCGCCTCCCATGCAGCGTGAAACAGGTCGATCTCGTCGGCGGCGGCGCGATACCACGGCTCGGCCACCACGCGGAATTCGGTTGTCAGATCATTCATGGCGCACCCTTTGGCAAAATGTGTCCCGCCGCGACTGGCCCACGGCGGGGCAGGGGGATCAGACCATTTTCCCCCGGTAGACCACCATATTGGCCCCCTGGCTCTGGGTGAAATTGTCATAGCCTAGCAGGCGCACGTGATGCGTCGGGTTGGCTGTGTGGCACGCGTCCAACTCGGCCAGTATTGCATCGACATCGGTTTCGCCGAACATCGGCAGTTTCCACATATACCAGTAATAGCCGGTCGCGTTTTCCGGCTCGGTGTGCTCGATCGCCGGGTTCCAGCCGTTGGTGACGATCCACTGGATCTGCGCGCGCATCTGCGCCTTGGTCATCTCTGGCAGGTAGGAAAACGTCTCCATCTTGCGGCTGGCCGGATCTGACAGACGTGACGGGTAGTCTTGAATGGTGCTCATGGCATGGCTCCGTGAACGCGGTCATCCGACCGCTTTACAAATAAGAAGGGCGAAAGGATCAGCGGTGCTGCACGTCGAGCTTGTCGACGGTGTCGAACTCGAACTTGATTTCCTTCCATGTCTCCATGGCGGATTTCAGTTCGGGCGAGTGTTTTGCGGCGGCAATCAGGATGTCCTTGCCCTCCTTCTCCAGCTCGCGCCCCTCGTTGCGGGCCTGCACGCAAGCCTCCAGCGCCACGCGGTTGGCCGCAGCCCCCGCCGCATTGCCCCAGGGGTGGCCCAAGGTGCCGCCGCCGAATTGCAGGACCGAGTCATTGCCGAAGATCGCCACCAGTGCCGGCATGTGCCAGACATGGATGCCGCCAGACGCCACCGGGAACACGCCCGGCATCGAACCCCAGTCCTGATCAAAGAACACACCCATGCTGCGGTCTTCCTTGATGAACTTGTCGCGCATCAGATTGATCCAGCCCAGCGTGGCGTTGCGGTCGCCCTCCAGTTTGCCGACCACGGTGCCCGAATGGAGGTGATCGCCGCCCAGTAGCCGCAGCATCTTGGCCAGTACCCGGAAGTTGATGCCGTGGTTCGGGTTGCGGTCCATCACCGCATGCATGGCGCGGTGAACGTGCAAGAGCATGCCATTGTCGCGGCACCATTTCGACAGCGAATTGTGCGCGGCCCAGCCCAGCGTCAGGTAATCCGACATGATGATCGGCGTGCCGATCTCCTTGGCAAATTCCGCGCGCTTGTAGACCTCTTCCATGGTCGCCGCTGTCACGTTCATATAGTGGCCCTTGCGCTCGCCGGTTTCTGCCTGCGCCTTCTCGATCGCCTCCTGACAGAACAGGAAGCGGTCACGCCAGCGCATGAAGGGTTGCGAGTTGACGTTTTCATCATCCTTGGAGAAGTCGAGCCCGCCCCGCAGCACCTCATAGACCGCGCGGCCGTAATTCTTGGCCGACAGGCCCAGTTTGGGTTTGATGGTGCAGCCCAGCAGGGGCCGCCCGTATTTGTCCATCTTGTCGCGTTCCACCTGAATACCATGTGGCGGGCCAAAGCAGGTTTTCACGAACCAGATCGGAAACCGCACATCCTCCAGCCGCAGGGACCGCACCGCCTTGAATCCGAACACATTGCCGACGATCGAGGTGAAGACGTTCACCACCGAGCCCTCTTCGAACAGATCGGCGGGATAGGCGATAAAGGCGTAAAAGGCGTCATCCTGCCCCGGCACATCCTCGATCCGGTAGGCGCGGCCCTTGTAGTGGTCCAGATCCGTCAGCAGATCGGTCCACACCGTGGTCCATGTCCCGGTGGAGCTTTCGGCGGCCACGGCGGCGGCGGCCTCTTCGCGTGGCACGCCGGCCTGCGGGATCACCTTGAAACAGGCAAGGATATCGGTGTCCTTGACCGCATAACCGGGTTCCCAATAGGTCGACCGGTAGTCCTTTACGCCTGCGTCATAGGTCTTGCGTGCTGGCTTGTTCATGCTGATTCCTCCACGGACCTCCTCGTCCAAGGGCAGGATGCGCGCTGGGTATAAGAAAGAGAAATAGATTGTTTTTGGTTATAGAATATATAATCCTCTATTCATGCGTTATTCCCTCCGCCAGCTTCAGGTATTCCGCACGGTCGCCGACCTGCTGTCCTATACGGCGGCGGCAGAGCGGCTGAACCTGACCCAGCCCGCCGTCTTTGCCCAGGTCAAGCAGCTGGAGGACCAGATCGGAACGCCCCTGCTGGAACGGGTCGGGCGCACCCTGCGCATCACCGAGGCCGGACAGATCGTGCTGCGCGGGGCGCGCTCAATTGCCGCCGAAGGCACACGGATGGAGGCGGAGCTGAGCGCGGTCAACGGACTGTCTGCCGGGCGGCTGGATCTGGCGGTGGTGTCCACCGCCAAATATACGCTGTCCTGGCTGATCGGCCCGTTCAGCAAGGCCCATCCCGGCATCGACATCCGGTTGACGGTCGGCAATCGCCGCGAGCTTCTGGAGCGTTTTGCGGCCAATATGGATGATCTTTACGTTCTGGGTGCCGTGCCGCCTGACCTGGCGGCAGACCACATCCGTCTGGCCGAAAACCCGATCATCTGTCTGGCCGCCCCCGACCATCCGCTGGCCGGGCGCCGGGGCCTGAGCCTGACGGAAACCGCTGCTTTCCCTCTGATCATGCGCGAGGCGGGGTCAGGCACCCGCCGCGCCGCCGAGGCACATTTCGCGGCCGGTGGGATAGAGCCGAACGTGCGATTCGAGCTTGGCGCGAACGAGGCTGTCAAACATGCGGTCATGGCCGGGCTTGGCATCGCGGTCCTGTCACGCGGAACGGTGCAACTGGAGCTCGACTACGGCCATGTCGTCGAATTGGCGGTCGAGGGTTTTCCGCTGCTGCGGCACTGGTCGCTGGCCTGGAACCCGCACAGAACACTGACCACCGCCGCCAGCGCCCTGCGCGATCATCTGTCGGCGGCGGCCCTCAATCCGGTTGATAGCCGCTGATCAACTGATGCAGCCCGAACAGCGCGCCAGCTATGATCGCCATCAGCGTCACCGGGCCAGACCAGGCAAGCGCGGCAAAGGCGGTCACGCCTTGGCCCACCGAACAGCCCATGGCCACAACGCCGCCAATGCCCATCAGCACCGCGCCGCCGACCTGACGCCCCAATTCGCGCGGGTCTTCGCAGGCTTCCCAGCGGAACAGGCCGCGGATCATTGACCCGATCAACGCCCCCGCCATCACGCCGACGACCGCCCCGACAGAAAAGGTGATGCCACCCGCGGTGGAGGTCATCAGGAAGATCAGCGTGCGACCGACAGGGGCAGTGAACGACGGTCCCTCAACCGCGATTGCGCCAAGGCTGCTTTCGCTGACCCATGTCGTTCCGGCAAAACACCACACCACAGCCAACCCTGCCGCCATCCCCCAGAACAGCGTCCGCGGCGCGTGGCGCAAGGGCGCATAGGACAGCGCCCAGATCAGGCAGCCAAGGCCAATAGCGACGATGATCAGGCTGGCGGGAAGGCCGGTCAGTGTGCCCACATCGTATACAATGCCCTGTGGCTCCGTTGCATCCGGCTGCGGAAACAGCAGGATGCGCAGCGGTGCCAATGGCCCCGACAGCGCGACAAATCCGAAAATCCCCATCACCACGACCACCACCAGCGACCGCAAATCGCCGCCGCCGAACCGCACCAGCGCACCAAAGCCGCAGTTGCCGGCCATCGCCATGCCATAGCCAAACACCAGCCCGCCAAGGATCGAACCAAGCGGATTCCACACGATCGAATGATAAAAGGTGCTGCCCAGATCCACCCAACCTGCCAGCGCGCCAAACTGCGTGCCAAGAATGGCCACACCCAGGACGATCCCCCACAGCCGCAGGCGCTTCTGGTCTTTGCCGTACACTGCCGATTCCAGCGCGCCCAGGGTGCAGAAATCCCCCAGCCGCGCGGCCAGCCCCAGCACCATTCCGCCCGCCAGCCCGATCAGGGCCGCCAGCAGACCATATGGAAGCGTTTCCATAGCCATCCTCCCTTTGCCGTCTCCCGCGGCATCCGCAGCGGGTCGTGATGATCCGCGGGTTTCAGTCCCGCTTGCAGAACAACCTTGCCAGAAGCCCGATCATCTCGGACACCTTGGGATCAAGGATGGAATAGTAAATCGCCTGCCCCTCCCGGCGGGCGCTGACCAGCCCCTCCAGCCGCAGCCGCGCCAGCTGCTGGCTGACCACAGCCTGACGGGCCGACAACAGGTTTTCAAGTTCGGTCACACTTTTGGGACCGGTTTCCAGATGACACAGGATCAGCAACCGGCCATCGTGGCCCAACGCCTTCAGAAAAGTTGCTGCATCATTTGCGCTGGCGACCAGCCCGTCCAGATCCAATGGCGGGGGCGGGTTCTGATCCATCTCTTCCGTATCGCCCAATGGCATCTTTATGTTGGCCCTCCCGTCCTCCGTCTTCATGGAAGAGACTGCGGGCGGGGGCAACCAAAACCCGAAATTGTGGCTCAGGCAAAGGCAACCTGATGTGGCGTTGCGTCACTGCCCTGCCGTTTTATCCGCCTGTTCAATAAGCCCTGCCAGCAGTGGCCAAAAGAAATCCTCCCCCGGATAGCCCTCGATCCGCCCGGTCTCCTCGCCGTTGTGCAGCAGAACAAAGGTGGGCGTGAACACCGGCGGGCTGCGCAGCACCACCCCATCGGGCAGGGCTGCGTGCAACTGCTGGCGGACCAGCGGCGCGGCCTTGCCCTCATCGGTCAGCGGATATTGCGGCGCAATCTCTGCATCCCAGGCCGCACAATAGATGCAGCCGGGTTGTTCGACCATCAGCAGTTCAAGCTCTGACGCCACAGCGGGGAAGGGGCCGCAAAGCCCCGCCGCAATTGTCAGACCAAAGAGCGCACGCAGCATATTGACAGCCCTATTATCACATACGAATATACTAATGTATAATGCCCCACAAGGCAAGGCAGCGCTTCGGGAGGGGGCAATGCTCGACATCTCCTATACCGGCGCGGCGATTGCCGGGCTCCTGTCCTTTTTGTCGCCCTGCATCCTGCCGATGGTGCCGTTCTACCTGTCCTATATGGCGGGCCAGTCGGTCAAGGAGCTGCGCGACGGCGGCACAATCGCACCCGGCGCACAGCGCAGGCTGGTGGTGCAGGCGCTGGCCTTTGCCTTTGGTGTCACGACCGTGTTCGTGATGCTGGGGCTGGGGGCCACGGCGCTGGGCCGGGTGTTCCTGCAATGGCGCGAAACGCTGTCCTGGGTCGCGGGGGGCGTGCTGATCCTGTTCGGGCTGCACTTCCTTGGCGTCCTGAAGATCGGCCTGTTCTACCGCGAAGCCCGCGTGCAAACTGAGGCCAAACCCACCACCCTGATCGGGGCCTATGTCATGGGCCTCGCCTTCGGCTTTGGCTGGACCCCCTGCGTCGGCCCCGCGCTTGCCGCCATCCTGATGGTGGCCAGCGGCATGGGCGATCTGTGGCGCGGCGGCCTTTTGTTGCTGGTCTACGGCCTTGCCATGACGCTCCCCTTCGTCATCGCCGCCCTGTTTGCGGGTCCGTTCCTTGGCTTCATCGCCCGTCACCGCGCCATGATGGGCCATGTGGAAAAAGCGATGGGCGTGATGCTGATCATATTTGGTCTGCTGATCGCCACCAATTCGGTAAACCTGATCGCCGACTGGATGATCCGCAATTTCGACTGGACCGCCACCCTCAGATAAGGACGCCCGCCATGCGCCGCCTGCTTGCCATCGCACTCCTTGCCGTTTTGCCCAACCTCGCCCCTGCTGCTGAACTGGGCGATGACGGGTTGCACAAACCCGGTTGGATGCGCGACACCTTCAAGGACCTGCGCGACGATCTGGCCGAGGCGAACGCCGAGGGCAAGCGCCTGCTGCTGATGGTAGAACAGCGTGGCTGCATCTACTGCACGCAGATGCACGAAACCGTCTATCCCGACCCCGCCATCGACACCCTGCTCCGCGAGCATTATTTCGTCGTCCAGATCAACCTGTTCGGCGATGTCGAGGTCACTGATTTCGACGGCACGACCTTGCGCGAAAAGGATATGGCCGTGCGCTGGGGCGTGATGTTCACCCCCACGATGATCTTTCTGCCCGAAACGGTGCCCGATGCTGCAACCGCAGCAGAATCGGCCGTGGCGATGATGCCCGGTGCCTTTGGCATCGGCACGACCGAGGCGCTTCTGACCTGGGTTCGCGACCATGGTTATGCGTCGGGGGAACACTTCCAGAAATACCTCGCCACCCGCATCAACGCTGAAAACGGCGGCTAAACGCTTGATCCAAAAGTATACATATGAATATTCACGGATGCATATATTTATATTGCACCCGACGGCATACCAAGGGTATCGTAGAAACAGGGAGAGATCTGGGAGGATCACAATGACACGCCACTTCTGGTTGGCCACGGCATCCATGCTGTGCCTCGCTGCGCCAGCGTCAAGTGAAACGGCTCCGACGGCAGTCGCATATGTCGAGGGCGCGATCGAGGCATCGCTGACAGGCGGCGCCGGTGATGCCGCAGCGGGAAAAAAGGTGATGACCACTGCCTCTCTGGGCAACTGCGTTGCCTGCCATCAGATCGGCACCATCCCCGAGGCGGATTTTCAGGGCGACATCGCCCCGCCGCTCGACGGTGTGGCCGACCGCTATTCCGAAGCCCAGCTTCGCGGCCTCGTGGCCAACGCAAAGATGACATTCGAGGGCAGCTTCATGCCAGCCTTCTACAAGACCGAAGGCTTCATCCGTCCGGGTGCAGCCTACAGCGGCAAAGCCCCGACAGAGGCCCTGCCGCCCATCCTGACAGCCCAACAAGTCGAAGATGTCGTGGCCTATCTGATGACGATGACAGAGTGATCAGGCCGCGCGACCAGAGGAGATGACAATGAACCTTTCCAGAAGAGACGCCCTGTGGGCAGGCCTTGGCGGCATCGCGGCGGCGACGCTTGCAAACCCGGTCTTCGCTGCGACGGTCGAAGAACTGACCGCCACCTTCACCGGCGGCGCGGCAGCGGGAACCGGGGGCATCACCATCACCGCCCCGGAAATCGCCGAGAACGGCAACACCGTTCCGGTCTCGGTCAATGCCCCCGGCGCGGTTGCGATCATGCTGCTGGCAGCGGGCAACCCGACACCAGCGGTCGCCACCTTCACCTTCGGCCCCGGTGCCGGCAGCCAGATGGCCGCCACCCGCATCCGGCTCGCCACCACGCAGGACGTGATCGCCGTTGCCAAGATGGCCGATGGCAGCATCGTGCAGGCAGCCGCCACGGTCAAAGTCACCATCGGCGGCTGCGGCGGCTGAGTTCAGGAACAGGAGAGTATCATGGCACAAGACGCAAAACCCCGCGTGAAAGTCCCGAAATCGGCGAAAGCCGGTGAGGTTGTGAACATCAAGGCCCTGATCAGCCACAAGATGGAATCCGGCCAGCGCAAGGACGCGGCAGGCGCATTGATCCCGCGCTCGATCATCAATCGCTTCACCTGCGATCTGGGCGGCGTCAACGTGATCGACGTGGCGATTGATCCGGCGGTTTCGACCAACCCCTATTTCGAGTTTGACGCTCTTATGGCGGACTCGGGCGAGATCAGGTTCACCTGGTATGACGATGATGGTTCTGTCTACGAAGACGTCAAAACCATCGAACTCGCCTGATCGCCGCAGATGTTCAAGGGAGGAGACATCATGCAGCGTCGCACAACACGTCTGGCCACCGCGCTGGCCCTCGGTCTTGCCCTTTCGGGCGCGGCCTTTGCCGACCCGGTCGAGGACAGCCTGAGCATCGAAACCGATGACGGCACGCTGGATATCGTGACCACAACCGCCGCCCCGCCGCATCTGTCGGATGTGATGGATACGATCTATTCCGGCTGGCATTTCCGCGAAACCGAAACCCGCGATCTGCAACGCGATGATTTCGACAATCCGGGTATGGTCTATGTCGACCGCGCGCTGGACAGCTGGAACAAGGCGCAAGGCGCCAAGGGCGAAAGCTGCGCCGGATGCCATGAGGGCCCCGAAAGCATGAAGGGTCTGCGCGCTGTCACCCCGCGTGTCGATCCCGAAACCGGCGCGCTGATGACGGTTGAAAACTACGTCAACGAATGTGTGACCGACCGCATGGGTCTGGAAGCCTGGGGCATGACCGGCGACAAGATGAAGGACATGCTGGCGCTGATCTCGATGCAGTCGCGTGGCGAGTTGGTGAATATCGCCATCGACGGTGCGGCGGCACCGTTCTGGGAACAGGGCAAGGAAATCTACTACACCCGTTTTGGTCAGCTTGAGATGTCCTGCGCCAATTGCCACGAGGACAATCAGGGTCGGTTTATCCGCGCCGATCACCTCAGCCAGGGCCAGGTCAACGGCTTCCCGGTCTACCGGCTCAAGGATGCGGGCATCCTCTCGGCGCAGCAACGGTTCGTCGGCTGCGTCCGCGACACCCGCGCCGAAACCTTCAAGCCCGACTCGCCCGAGTTCCGCGCGCTTGAACTCTACGTCGCCTCGCGCGGCAACGGCCTTGCGGTCGAAGGCGTCTCGGTCCGCCACTGAACACTCCCCCCGCCAGCGGCGGGGGCACCACCCAACCACAGACGACGGGAAACGCTCGCCGCGCCCGCGCGGCCAGCCCCGTCATGCCACCGGACAAGGACACCCCAATGATCAGCCGCCGCGAATTCCTGCAAGCCAGCCTTGCCGCTACTGCCATCGTCGGGGTTTCCGGTTTTGGCAACTGGTCCCGTCTGGCCGCGCAGCAGGCGCTTTCCCAAGATCAGCTGTTGCAATTCGACGATTTCGGCAATGTCACCCTGATCCACATCACCGACATCCACGCCCAGCTCAAACCGGTCTGGTTCCGTGAACCGGAATGGAACATCGGGGTGGGCGACGCCAAGGGCAAGCCGCCGCATGTTGTGGGCAATGCCTTCATCGACATGTTCAACCTGACTCCCGGCAGCCCCGAAGCCTATGCGCTGACGCATGAGGATTTCGAGGCACTCGGCAAGACCTACGGCAAGATGGGTGGCATGGACCGCGTGGCCACGGTGGTCAAATCCATCCGCGCCGCCCGCCCCGACGCCCTGCTTCTGGATGGCGGCGACACCTGGCACGGCTCGATGACCAGCCTCCTGACCAAGGGTCAGGACATGGTCAACGTGATGAACGCCCTCGCCCCCGATGCCATGACCAGCCATTGGGAATGGACCTTCGGCACGCAGCGCGTGCAGGAAATCGTCGAAAGCCTGCCCTTCGCCTTCCTCGGCGCCAATATCTTCGATGCCGAATGGGACGAGCCCGCGTTCGAGCCCTACAAGATCTTCGAACGCGCCGGCACCCGCATTGCTGTGATCGGTCAGGCCTTCCCCTACATGCCCATCGCCAACCCGCGCTGGATGTTCCCCGAATACTCCTTTGGTATCCGCGAAGAACGCATGCAGCAGGTGGTGAACGAGGTCCGCGAAGCGGGCGTCGATCTGGTGGTCGTGCTGTCGCACAACGGCTTTGACGTCGATCAGAAAATGGCATCCCGCGTGCAGGGCATCGACGTGATCCTCACCGGCCACACCCATGATGCGATCCCCGAGCCGGTTCTGGTCGGCCAGACCATCCTGATCGCCTCCGGCTCCAATGGCAAATTCGTCTCCCGCGTTGATCTCGATGTGCGGGATGGCAAGATGATGGGCTTCCGCCACAAGCTGATCCCCGTCTTCTCCGACGTGATCACCCCCGATCCCGAGATGGCCGCCCTGATCGACGCCGAACGCGCCCCCTACAAGGCGCAGCTCGAAGAAAAGATCGGCACCACCGAATCGCTCCTCTACCGTCGCGGCAATTTCCAGGGCACCTGGGATGACCTGATCTGCGATGCCGTCCGCTCCGAACGCGACGCACAGATCGCCCTGTCGCCCGGCGTGCGCTGGGGGCCGTCGCTGCTGCCCGGCGATGACATCACCCGCGAGGATATCCACAACGTCACCTCGATGACCTATGGCCAGGTCTACCGCACCGAGATGACCGGCGAGACGCTGCACACCGTCCTCGAAGACGTGGCCGACAACCTGTTCAACACCGATCCCTATTACCAGCAGGGCGGCGACATGGTCCGCATCGGCGGCATGGGCTTTGCGATCGACATCTCGAAACCCATCGGCAGCCGCATCTCCAACCTCGCCCTGACCGACACCGGAGAGGCGATCGACGCCGCGAAGTCCTACACCGTCGCCGGCTGGGCCTCTGTCAACGAAGGCACGACCGGGCCACAGATCTGGGATGTGGTCGAAGCCCATATCCGCAAGCTCGTTACCGTCAATCTCGATCCCAACACCTCGGTCTCCGTGACCGGCCTTTGACCCACAGGAGTGTTCGCCACATGACCGACGAACCAAAGACCAACCCCTCGCGCCGGACCTTCCTGCGCGGCACCGCCGCTGCCGGGGCGGGCCTGATGGCCACCGCCGCACATGCCGCAGGCCCCGATCCGCTGATCACCGAAGTGCAGGATTACGCCTCCGGCTTTGGTGACGCGGTAGACGCGCACCCTTACGGCCTGCCCACCCCACACGAGGCGCATGTCGTGCGCCGCAATGTCGAATGGCTGACCGAAAGCCCGGTCAGCTCGATCAATTTCACCCCGATCCACGCTTTGGAAGGCACGATCACCCCGCAGGGCTGCGCGTTTGAGCGCCACCACTCCGGCGCGATTGACATGACCAAGCAAGACTACCGCCTGATGATCAACGGGCTGGTCGACAAGCCGCTTGTCTTCACTTTTGAGGACCTGCTGCGCTTTCCCCGCCACATCACCACCGCCTTTTGCGAATGTGCGGCGAATGGCGGCATGGAATGGGGCGGCGCGCAGCTGGAGGGCTGCCAGTTCACCCAGGGCATGATCCACAACATGGAATACACCGGCGTCATGCTGCGCGACCTGCTGGCCGAAGCGGGTGTTCAAACGGCGGGAAAATGGGTCTATGTCGAAGGCCATGACGCAAGCTCGAACGGCCGCTCGATCCCGCTGGAAAAGGCGCTGGATGATGTGATGGTCGCGTTTTTTGCGAATGGCGAGGCGCTGCGCAAGGAACACGGCTACCCGGTCCGGCTGGTAGTGCCCGGCTGGGAAGGCAATATGTGGGTCAAATGGATCCGCCGCATCGCGGTCTATGATCAGGCGGTTCAAAGCCGCGAGGAAACCTCGAAATACACCGACCTGATGCCCGATGGCCGCGCCCGCAAATGGACATGGGTGATGGATGCCAAATCCGTCATCACCTCGCCCAGCCCGCAGGCCCCGATCCGCCATGGCGCAGGCCCCCTGGTCATCACCGGGCTGGCATGGAGCGGCAATGGCGCGATTGCCCGCGTCGATGTTTCCACCGATGGCGGCAACACCTGGGTGCCCGCCCGCATCTCGGGCGATGCCAAACCAAAGGCACTGACCCGGTTCCACTACGACATGACATGGGACGGGTCCGAGATGTTCATCTTGTCCCGCGCGGTCGATGAAACCGGCTATGTCCAGCCCACGAAACAGGCGCTGCGCGATATCCGTGGCACCAACAACGTTTACCACAACAACGCCATCCAGGTCTGGTGGGTGCGCGCTGACGGAGAGGTCGAGAATGTCGAAATCGCCTGAGTTCCCGACCATCCTGCTTGTCACCGGCTGGGCCACCGCAGCCACCGTCGCCGCCTTTGTTATTGCAACCACCGGCCATAGCCCAGGCGAGCCGGTCGGCGTTCCCATGGGCTCCGCCAGCGCCGAAACTCCGGTGGCCCCGGTCGCCGAGGTCGTGGCCGAGCCAGAGGCCGAAGCGGCCCCGGTTGCAACCGCCGAGGCCCCGGCAGAAGCCGCCGTGAAAGCCCCTGCGGCCGAAATCATCCTCGCCCAGGCTACCCCCGACGCCGATCGGGCCCCGATCCCGGCCCCCGAGGCGCCGATCGTTGCCTCCATGCCCGCGACCCCGCTCGGTCTTGGCCGCGTGGCCCTGACCGAAGAAATCGACGCCTGGGATGTCGCCGTGCTGCCCGATGGCACCGGCCTGCCCGTAGGGTCTGGCGATGTTGAAACCGGGGATGAGGTGTTCGCCGCCAATTGTGCCTCGTGCCACGGTGACTTTGCCGAAGGGCTCGACAGCTGGCCCGTGCTGGCAGGGGGCGACAATTCCCTGACCGATCCCCGCCCGGTCAAGACCGTGGGCAGCTACTGGCCCTACCTCTCGACCGTGTTCGACTATGTTCACCGCTCGATGCCCTTTGGCGGGGCACAGACGCTGACACCGGATGATACCTATGCGATCACCGCGTTTCTGCTCTATTCGAACGGTATCGTTGAAGACGACTTCGTTCTGACGAACGAGAATTTCACCTCCATCGTCATGCCGAACGTCGATGGCTTTTACGAAGATGACCGGCCGCAGACAGAATATCCGCTCTTCACGGGTGAGCCCTGCATGGAAAACTGCCTGGCCGCCGCGCCACAGGTGACCAAACGCGCGGTGGATCTCAAGGTGACGCCAACGGATGAGGATGGCAAACCCGCCGGAACCCTGCCGGTCCTGATGGCCAATGCCGGTGGCGCAGCTACACAAGCCGTTGCCGGGACAACCGCCCCCGCCGAAGCCGTTGCCGAAGCCCCCGCTGCTGCGGAGGCGGTTGCCGAGGCCACGGCAGAGGCCGCAGCAGAACCCGCCGCCACGCCAGAGGCGATCCTGTCCGCCGCCGCCGATCCGGCCCTGATCGCCGCTGGCGAGACGGTGTTCAAGAAATGCTCTGCCTGCCACAAGCTCGGTGAGGGTGCCACGAACGCGGTCGGCCCCACGCTCAATGGCATTGTCGGCGACGCGGCGGGGGTGGTGGACGGCTTCAAATACTCCAAACCCCTGCTCACCATGGCCGAAGCCGGTCTGGTCTGGGACGAGGCAAACCTCCACGCCTTTCTCGAAAACCCGCGCAGCTTCATGAAAGGCACCAGAATGGCCTTCGCCGGTCTGAAATCCGCAGACGAACGCAACGCCGTGATCGCCTATCTGGCCAGCTTCGCGGACTGATCCGGCATGGCGCGTCACCTCGCCCTTGCCCTGACGCTCACCGTCGCCACCGCATGGCCCGTGGCCGCCGAAAGCATCGGCGACCCGGCCCGAGGTGCCACCCTGTTCGACCGTCAGTGCAAGGTCTGCCACCAGATCGGCGAGGGGGCGACAAACCGCGTCGGCCCCATCCTGAACAATATCTTTGGCCGCAGGGCAGGGGCCGTCGCCGGTTTCAATTATTCCAAATCCATAACCCGCATGGGAAATGACGGCCTGACATGGACCCTGCAAACCCTTGACGCCTATATCGAAAACCCAAAGGCACTCGTCTCCGGCACCCGGATGAACTATCGCGGCATGGCCGATGCCACGGCCCGCGCCGACTTGATGGCGTTCTTGCGCGACCATTCCGACCAACCGGCCAATATCCCCGAATCCGAACCAACGGCCCGCAAGACCGAACCCGGTCTTGACCCGGCCATCCTCGCGATTCAGGGCGACCCGGAATACGGCGCCTACCTCTCGTCCGAATGTTCCACCTGCCACCGCCGCGATGGCACCGATGAGGGCATCCCCTCCATTACCCAATGGCCCGCCGAAGACTTCGTAGTCGCCATGCACGCCTATAAATCCAGACTGCGCCCGCACCCCGTCATGCAGATGATGGCCAGCCGCCTGTCCAACGACGAAATCGCCGCCCTCGCCGCTTACTTCGCGACACTTGAATGACCAGAGGGACGGCCGAACCGCCCCCTTCACATCACACGGGAGGATTCCACATGACTCTGAACAGACGCCACTTCATCGGCACTGGTCTCTCCACCGCGCTATTCCTGTCAGCCCCGATGGTCCGGGCGCAGGCCAAACCGCGCGTCGTCGTCATCGGCGGCGGCGCAGGCGGGGCCACCGCCGCGCGCTATCTGGCCAAGGACAGCGCGGGCGCGCTTGACGTCACCCTGATCGAGGCCAACCCGGTCTACACCACCTGCTTTTTCTCCAACCTCTATCTCGGTGGCTTCCGCGAGTTCGAAAGCCTCCAGCACGGATACGACGGCATCAGTGCAGGCGGCGTCACAGTCATCAACGACCTTGCCACCGCTGTGGACCGCGCGGCAAAAACCGTCACACTCGCGGGCGGCCAGACGGTCCCCTACGACCGGCTCATCCTGTCCCCCGGCATCGACTTCCGCGACGGCGCGGTCCCCGGCTGGTCCGCCGATCAACACGCAGAAATCATGCCGCATGCCTACAAGGCCGGTCCGCAGACGCAACTCCTGAAAGCCATGGTGCAATCCATGCCCCAGGGCGGCACCTTCGCCATGGTGGCACCCCCCAACCCCTACCGCTGCCCGCCCGGCCCCTACGAACGCGTCAGCATGATCGCCCATCTGCTGAAACAGACCAACCCCACCGCCAAGATCCTTGTGCTTGATCCCAAAGAAAACTTCTCGAAAAAAGCCCTCTTCGAAGAAGGCTGGGGCAAGCATTACGACGGCATGATCAGCTGGATCGGCCCCGATTTCGGCGGCGGCGCGGTCGAGGTGCGGCCCGACACGATGGAAATCGTGGTCGATGGCGAGGTGCAAAAGGTCGATGTCTGCAACGTGATCCCCGGCCAGATGGCGGGCAAGATCGCCGCCATTGCCGGGGTCACCGACGACTCCGGCTGGGCCCCGGTCCACCCCGAAAGCATGAAGGCGAGGGCTGACGAAAACGTCTACGTTCTGGGCGATTCCAGCGCACAGGGTGATATGCCCAAATCCGGCTACTCTGCCAATTCGCAGGCCAAGGTCGCCGCCATGTCGATCCGCGGCGAACTGCTCGGCGCAAAGGTCTTCCCGGCAAAATATGCCAATACCTGCTGGTCGCTGATCGCCCCGGATGATGGCGTCAAGGTCGGGGCCTCCTACGAACCGAACCCCGAGAAAATCGCCTCGGTCGAGAGCTTCATCAGCGCCACCGGCGAGGATGCGGCCCTGCGCAAGGCCACCTATGAGGAAAGCCTCGGCTGGTATTCCGGCATCACCGCCGACATGTTCGGCTGAAACCGTCTTCTCCCTGACTGGCGGGCACCTTCCGGTGTCCGCCCTTTTCGCATTGGAACACCCCCATGTTGACCCGCCGCCACCTTCTTGCCACCGCCGCTGCCGGTCTTGCCCTGCCGTTGGCCCCGCGCCGCCTCTGGGCCTCATCGACACTGACCATGGGCCAGATGCAGATCGACACCCTGTCCGATGGCAATCTGGTGTTGCCGTGGGACTTCATCCTCGGCGGCATGCCGCAAGAGGAAATGGCGCAGATCGTCGCCTCCTACGGCCTGCCGACCGATCAGCTGACCCCGCCCTGCAACGTCACCCTTTTGCGAAACGGCGCCCATACCGTGCTGTTCGATGTGGGCGCCGGCCCCGATTTCCAACCGACGGCGGGCAAGCTGGCGCAGGCGCTGGATGCCGCGGGTGTCACCGCCGATGACATCACCCATGTGGTGTTCACCCACGCCCACCCCGATCACCTCTGGGGTCTGCTGGATGACTTTGACGAGCCGATGTTCGCCAATGCCGAATACATGATCGGTCAGACCGAATTCGATTACTGGACCGATCCGAACACGGTCTCCACCATCGGCGAGGCGCGCACCGCATTCGCCGTCGGGGCCGAACGCCGCCTTTCGGCCATTGCCGACCGCTTGCGCTTTGTCACCGATGGTCAGGAAATCCTGCCCGGAGTCGCCGCGCGGGGCACACCCGGCCACACGCCGGGCCATATGGCCTATGAACTGCGCGCAGGCTCTGACGCGGCAATGGTGGTGGGTGATGCGCTTGGCAACCACCATGTGGCCTTTGAACGTCCCGGCTGGGCCTCGGGCTCGGATCAGGACAAGGATCTTGCCGCCGCAACCCGGCTGGCTTTACTCGACCAGATCACCAGCGCTCAGATGCGGTTGATCGGCTTTCACCTGCCCGGCGGCGGCATCGGACACGCCGAGAAATCGGGCGACAGTTACAGGTTTGTCGCAGAATGAAACGCACCCTTTTCTCCGCACTGCTGTTTGCCGCACCCGCCCTCGCATCCGAGGATATCCCCGACCAATACCCGCAGTCGGTGCTGTATTCCAAGCCGGTGGAGGTGATTCCGCATGTGTTCTCTGCCATCGGGGCCACTGCACCACCGACTTATGAAAACGTAGGCCATAACAACAACCTGTCCTTCATTGTGACGGGGGACGGGGTGGTCGTGGTCAATTCCGGGGCCAGTTTCAAACTGGCCGAGGCCCTGCATGCCGAGATAAGGGCCGTGACCGATCAGCCGGTGAAACTGGTGATCGTGGAAAACGGGCAGGGCCATGCCATGCTGGGCAATGGTTATTGGGCAGGGCAGGGGGTGCCGATCCTCGCCCATGTCGATGCGGCGGCAGAGTTCGAAGATGGCAGCGCGCAAGACCTCGCCAGCCTGCAACGCTATGCGCTTGAAAATGCCGAAGGCACGGTGATCGCCCTGCCAACCGAAACCTTCACCGAGGCGAAAACCATCACCATGGGCGGGGTGACGCTGGAGGTGCTGCACCTCGGCCCCGCCCATTCCCCCGGCGACACGCAGGTGTGGATTCCGCAATGGGGCATCATGATCGCGGGCGACATCGCCTTTCACGAACGCATGCCGCCAATTTTCGAGGGCACCTGCACATCGTGCTGGATCGAGACATGGGACTCTGCGCTGATGCCGCTGAACCCGACCTATGTGATCCCCGGCCACGGCCACCCGACCAACCTCGCGCAGGTCACCCGCTATACCCGTGATTACCTGCTGGACCTGCGCAGCAAGATCGGCACCCATCTGGAGGAGGGCGGCGATCTGGCCGGGGCCTATTACGTCGATCAATCGGCGTGGCGGCATCTGGATACGTTCGAGGAACTGGCGACCAAAAACGCGGGCGTGGTCTTTGCCGAGATGGAGTTCGAATAGCATCAGGGCAGGCAGGATTCGTTAAAATTCCCTTTACGCATACATGCCAAGTAACTGATATTAATATGTTTTGTCTCCTGTAACACAGGGGGCAGAGCCACCTACTGCCGCACCCGCGCGCCTGCCTGATCCACCACAAAATCGGTGATCACAGCCCCCACCCACATGCTCAGCAGGGCCAGCCAGGCGGTCGCCACAAAGATCGACCCGCCGGTAACCCCGGCCCCGATCGCGCAGCCCCCGGCCAGCATCGCCCCGAACCCCATCAGCGCCGCCCCGGCCATCGACCGCCGCATCTGGCCCTCCCCCTCGAACCCCTGCAGCTTCAGTTCCCCCGCCCAGGCGGCTGCAAGGAAGGCCCCAAGAAACACCCCCGGCACCAGCCCGACATCAAAGCTCAAACCCCGGTCCGGGGTCAGGAAAAACATCAGCGTCGCGGCGGACGGCCCCGAGAAGGTGGCCGAGGTCACCGCCACCGGCTCGAACGCCAGTTGCGACAGCGAAAAGGTCAGCACCCAACCCAAGGCAACCGCAAAGCCCACGCCCGAGGCAAAGACCAGCACCCGCGCCCCGATCCGGTTACGCCAGCCCAGCCCCAGCGCCACCCCCGCCGCCGCAACCCCGATCGCCAGCCCCGCCCAGCCCGGCAATGACGCCGCCGCCAGCAGATCCACATTCCGCCCCCCCGGAGTCACCCACAGCCCCGCAAGCGCCTGCCGCAGCGGCGCCAGCCAGCCATGCAGCGCCATCTGCGCCACCACCGCAAAGATCAGCCCCGACACCACCGACCGCAGATTGCCCGACGCCGCCAGCACCAGCAACCGGCCCGAGCATCCCCGCGCCAGCACCATGCCCACACCGAACATCACCCCACCGATCACCGCTCCCGACCACGATCCCGCCACCGCCATCATCCGCGCATCACTGGTGCGGAACAGCCCGGAAAGTTGCGCTCCCTGCACCCAGATCAGCGCCGTCGAAAACGCCAGCAACCAGACCGCAACCCTTGGCCCCAATTGACCGCGCGCAAACTCTACCGTGGCGGCCCGCAAGCAAAAGGCGGATCGCTGCGCCGCAATGCCGAAAACCGAGCCGACCAGCAGCCCGAAAACCACCGCCAGCGTCGGTTCGTCCAGATGGTCCAGAAGAAGGCTGATGTCCATTGTGAAGCCTCGTTTTGCGCCATTGTGACTGCCGTCACGGCAAGCGCAATGATCCAGATCACGGTTTGCGCCGACCCGGAGGCAGGAGATGCGACCCAACAAACGCAAGGAACGTCACCACGAATTCGGTCCATGCTGGAGTCATGCGTCGGCCTGCTTCATCAGGCGGTGAATATGACCGGCGAAAGCCCATGTGGCGGGGACGCCCAGCGCCGCACCGCCGAGTACGGATTGAACGGGCGTCAGCACCGGCCAGCCGATCCAGGATGCGATCAGTGAGGCAAAGAACAAATTGACCGCCATCGCCCCGGCCCCGAACGGATACAGGATCAGAGTCAACCGGGCGCGGCTCATCTGCGGCTGATCAGCCATTGCACGGCGACCAGCGCCGCCAGCAACAGGAGAGATGCGACGAGGTAGCTGATTTCGGCCTGCGCGGTCTGCGGTTGCGGGATCGGGCGTTGGAAGGCCTCGGCGATGGCTGTCGCGGGTGCGAGGGTGGCGAAGGTGATCAGGGGCAGGCGCATCTCAGCTCTCCAGGGTCAGGGATCGGTAGATATCGGGCAGGGCACGGCCCAGCCGGGCAGGGTCGGGCAATAGGGTGAACCCGGCGCGGCCGAAGATGCGGGCGAACCAGTCCTGCCCGTCGGCATCGACGATCACGCCGTGCACGGCATGGCCCATGCGGCGGGCCTCGCGCACGGCCATGTGGCTGTCTTCGATGCCGTGGGTGCCCTCGTAATGGTCAAGATCATTGGGCTTGCCATCGGTCAGCACCAGCAGCAGCTTTCGGGCCGAAGGCTCGGTGGCCAGTTGCGCGGTGGCATGGCGGATTGCGGCACCGAGACGGGTGTAGTGTCCAGGGCGTAGGCCGCCGATACGGGCAGTGACGGCGGGTTTCATGCCCCCCTCGAACCCTTTGCAGCGTGTCAGGAACACCCGGTCCCGGCGCAGCGAGGAAAATCCCCAGATTGCCAGCCGGTCGCCCGCCGTGTCGATGCCGCCTGCAAGGGCCGCCAAGGCCTCGCGTGTGGTGTCGATGACGCTGCGCATACCGACAACGGATTCGGTCGAACGTGAGCAATCCATCAGGATCGCCACCGACAGGTCGCGTTCCACATTGCGCAGGTTGCGAAAGATGCGGTCGCTGCCCTGACCCGTGGCGCGGATCGCGACTTGAGCTGCGATCAGCGCGTCAAGGTCCAGCTCTGCCCCGTCCACCTGACGTGGCAACAGGATGCGGCGGGGGTGCAGCGCCTGAAACTGTTGGCGTACGCGGGCCATCAGGCGCGCATCGGGGGCGAAGCTGGCGGCTTCGGTGCCCTCCACCTCCAGCACACGGGTATGGTCGGGCATATAGACGCGGGCGCGATGGTTCCATTCGGGATAGGTGAAGGTGTCGGCCAGGCGTTCGTGGTCGGCATCCTGCGGGGCAAGGTCAAGGTGCAGGCGCAGCCGGGTGGCGGCGCGTTTGTGGTGCCGGGTCAGGGCGATGTGGTCCTGATCCTCGGCGGCTTTCTGGGCGTTTTCCAGATCGTCATCATCGGTGGCGCGATTCAGACCCATGCTTTCGACCCAGGAGAAGATGGATTCGAAGCGGTGCATGATGAAGCTGTCGGTGCGGTTGGCCTGTTCGTTGTCTTCACGCCTGCCCTTTTTGCGGGTGGCGGTGGCAAGGCCGGGCGGTGCGCTGATCGCTTCCTCTGCCGGGGTGGCAGATTGGCCCGGTGCGGCCCGGTCCAGCCGCAGCCAGATCGGCAAGGGTGGAAAGGGGGCATAGCCGCGCGGGGCAGGGCCGGGGCTGGCGTCTGGCAGCGTTTCGCCGGACAGAACCACGCGGACATGATGTGTAACCGCGCGCTCAGTGGCAGAGGCAGCGAAATCGGGCAAGACCTCGAGCAGATGCGCGCAAAAGGCGGCATGCGGAGCGCGCAGGCCGGGGCAATGCGCAAGCGCCCGGATGGTTGCCGCCGCCATAGCGGCAAGGTGGCACAGGTCGGCGGTACAGGCATCTTCGGGTGCCGCATAGGGCTCCGCCCCCGCCGCCAGAGCCGCCAGCCACAGATAGGCTGTGCGGTTCAGCGCAGCGGTCGGAAACACATCCATCACCGGCGGCAGGCGCAGGGTTGCGCCGTCGAATGTCGCCACATGCTCCATCACCCGCGCTTCGGCCAGATGCGCGCCAAGCCCCCGGCGGTGGCGCGACGGGGTGGCCGGGCTGGCCGCAATCTCGACGCCCGCCGCGCCACCGAGCGCGCGGAACAGCAGCGCCAAACCGGGGCGGACCGCTTCCAGCGCGACCGCGCTGCTCGCATATCCCGCAACCGGGGCCAGACGCTGCGCCACCCCGTGCCAGAGGTTGCCCATCGTCTCTTCGGGCTCCATCAGGTGTTTTGCGTGCAGGGCCATTGCTCAGCCGTAAACCGATGCGATCACATCGCGCAGGGCCTGTGCCACGTCGGGCTCGTCCGTCAGGGGCTCGATGACAGCGGCCTGCAGGGCGCGATCTATCGGCATGCCCCCGGCGATCAGGGTGGCGGCATAGATCAGCAGCCGGGTGGAGACGCCTTCCTCCAGATCCATCCCCGACAGCGCCCGGATATGCCCGGCCAGCCGGACAAGGGGGGCGACACGGGCGGCATCCAGCCCGCTTTCGCGGGCCACCACAGCGGTTTCGGTGGTGGGGTCGGGAAAGCCGAAGGTGATCGACAGGAACCGCTGCCGGGTCGATGGTTTCAGCCGTTTCAGGATGTTCTGATAGCCGGGGTTGTAGCTGGCCACCAGCATGAAGCCGGGCGGCGCCACCAGCTCCTCGCCGGTGCGGTCGATCATCAGGGTGCGGCGGTTGTCGGTGAGCGGGTGGAGCACCACCGTCACATCCTTGCGCGCCTCGATCACCTCATCCAGATAGCAGATCGCCCCTTCCCGCACCGCGCGGGTCAGCGGGCCATCGACCCATTCGGTGGCCCCACCGCGCAGCAGATACCGCCCGATCAGGTCGGCGGCCGACAGGTCGTCATGGCAAGCCACGGTATACAGCGGGCGGCCCAGACGGGCCGCCATATGTTCCACGAACCGCGTCTTGCCACAGCCGGTCGGCCCCTTCAGCAGAAGGGGCAGACCGTTGGCATGCGCCGCCTCGAACAGGGTGACTTCCTGCGCGACGGGGCGGTAGAACGGAACTGTGGGTTGGGGGGCAAGCGCTTTCACGATGCCTCTCCAACCGGGGCTGGCACGGTGCCCGGTGTGATCACCTCACGCCGCACCACGACCTGGCTGTAGATGAACAGGATCGCCCCCAGCACCACGGCAATGCCCGCGCCGAAGCGCATCACATAGAACAGGCCAAGCTGGTCCTGCACGTCCATGTAATAGTCGCCGACGATGCGCTGCATGTGGGTCTGGATCGTGCCGGCAAAGGTCAGCACAAAGGTCATGAACGCCATGCCCCCGGTCATCAGCCAGAACGAGATCATGTTCAGCACCTGATTATAGGGTGCGCGGCCCCGCAGCAGCGGCATCGCATAGGTGATGATCGCAAGGTTCATCGCCACATAGGCCCCATAGAACGACAGGTGGCCATGTGCGGCGGTGATCTGCGTGCCGTGGGTGTAGAAGTTTACGCCGTGGAAGGTGTGCAGGAAGCCCCAAACCCCGGCCCCGAAGAACGCCACAACCGCAGACCCCAAGGCCCAAAGCAGGGCTGCCTTGTTCGGGTGGGTGCGCCGCCCCTTCCAGACCATGATGAAGGCGAAAGACATCATCGCAAAGAACGGAACCACCTCGAAGGCCGAGAAGATCGAGCCGATCCACTGCCAGTATTCCGGCAGGCCGATCCAGTAGAAATGGTGGCCGGTGCCGAGGATGCCGGAAAACAGCGCGGTGGCGACGATGACATACAGCCACTTTTCCACCACCTCGCGGTCAACTCCGGTCAACTTCAGCATCAGGAAGGCCAGGATCGCGGCCATCACCAACTCCCACGTGCCTTCGACCCAGAGATGGACGACGAACCACCAATACATCTTGTCGAGGCTGAGGTTGTCGGGGTTGATGAAGGCAAAGATCCACAGAAGCGACAACAGCCACAACCCGGTCAGCAGCACGCCGGTGATGGCGGTCTTGCGCCCGGCGAGCACGGTCATCGAGATGTTGATCAGGAAAATCACCGCCGCCACAAGGATGCCGAACTTGACCCAAAGGGGTTGCTCCAGAAACTCGCGCCCGCCGTGGATGCCGACCAGATAGCCGCTCACGGCCCCGAGCGTGCCGACGACCAGAATGATCAGTTGAAGATAGGCCAGCTTGACCGACCAGATCTCACGCTCCGCTTCTTCGGGGATCAGGAAGTATGCAGCGCCGAAAAAGCCCAGCAGCAGCCAGACGATCAGGGCGTTGGTGTGGATCATGCGGATGATGTTGAAGGGTAGCAGTTCCGACAGGGTGCTGGGCGAGATGTAGATCCAGCCCGCCAGCAAACCGCCCAGCACCTGAATGCCGAACAGGCCCATGGCGACAAGGAAATAGGCATAGGCCACTTTTTGTGATTGGTATTTCATGATTTTCTCCTATCCCGCATCCGTGGGCGGCCAGCCTTGGGTGTCGGTCTGGTCGGCCCAGCGGAGGAACTCGGCCAGACCGCGCATTTCTTCGGGGGTGATCTGGAACAGCGGCATCTGGCGGCGCCCCTCGATGCCGCTGGGCTGGGCGGCCATCCAGCCATCAAGCGTCAGGTATGCGTCTTCAGCGTCGTCCAGCACGCCCCAACGGGTCATCACATTGCCCAGCTCGGGCGCGAAATAGGCACCCTCGCCGTGCAGTGTGTGGCAGTTGATGCAGCTGTGGCGCTCCCAGACATGCTTGCCCAGGATCACCTCTGGCGACAGCGGCATCCCGGCGGTGGAGACATTCACCACATAGCGGTGCGAATGGATGGTCATGAGCACGAAGACCACGATGAAAAACAGGGATCCACCGTAGAAAATGTTTCTGGCCCGTGACTTCGTAAGGATCTCTGACATGCGGTCGGTCCCTGGAATCGTTGCGGATCAGTTGCTTTTACGCAGGCAGGTGCAGGCGGACGTTGTTCCAGCACAACGACGCGGGCTGTTGCTGCGGGCATGGTCAGGCAACGGCACGCCAGCCGACGCGGAGGCACAATGCCCGGCCCAAGGATGGATGACCCCGATCTGCCGCTGGCGCTGCTGTTTTGCCGCTGGCCAGCGACTGCGGGCGTTTTCCTGTCGCACCGCATGGTCTGTTTTGGCTGTCCGATCGCGCCTTTCCACACGGTGATCGACGCCTGCGCGGAATATGGGCTGGATGAAGCGCAGTTCCGTGCCCAGTTGCGCGCGGCGGTTGCCGGGTGACACGCTGCATCGTGCGGGCCTCCGGGGCATTCCGGCAGGTGTCCAAAGCAAGAACCAGGGCCTGAACCATGTCAGGGCCAGCCCAACCGCCCTATGCCGACCCCGCTCTGTTCAGCCATTGCTTCCGGCTGCTGTTGGCCTGCGGATCCCGGCGGCGCTGGTGTCGGCAGGTTTCACCATGTTTGTCCGGTGGTTCGCGCCGGTCCTGACCATGCCAGATCAGGTACGGCGTCAGCCAAACGGGCGCCAGCGCTCTCAGGCGACCGCGCCGCTGAGGATCACAAGCCGGTGCGGCGCGGTCACAGTTATCTTGCGCCGTTCCGACAGAACGATCCCGTCGCGTTCCCAGCCGCTGAGCAACCGGCTGACGGTGTGCAGCGTGGTGCCGGTCATGTCCGAGATGTTCTGTCGGGTGATCGGCAGGCCGATCTCGATCCCGCCCTCCACCTTGCGCCCGGTCTGGGTAATCAGCCGCAGGATCGCGCAGGCCACGCGCTGTTCCACCGCCTGCGTTGCCAGCTCGACAATGCGGTTGTTCATCTCGCCCACGCGTTCACCCACGACCTTGTAGGTTTCGGTGGCAAATCCCTCATACCGTTCGGTGAATTGCGTCCACATCCGGTTGGGCCAGGCCAAAGCCAGACAATCATCCGCCGTCATCGCCGTGGCCGGATAGGTCGAGCGCCCGAGCGCCGCGCCGATGCCGAACAACTGCCCCGGTGCGATGTGCAGTGCGATGATCTGATCGCCGCCGGGCGTGGTGCGGATCACCCGGATATGGCCATCCAGCAGCAGAAAGAACTGTTCCACCGGCATGCCTTCGCTGAACACCGCCACCCCTGCGTCGAATCGCAATGGCGTCGCCGCATCCAGAACTTCCCGGATCTGCGGGCGGGACAGTTTGCGGAAGGGCGGCACGTCGATCAGCAGGCTTTCGTCAAGTTTTTTCGACACTAAGCCCCCGATGTTGTGGCAGCGCAAAGAGCCGCAGGCGACCTTAGCCTAGAACCGGCACAAGACCAATCGCTTCCGTTCCATGAAAGGACACGCCATGTTCCCGAAACTGATCGCCGCCAGCCTTGCCACCCTGCTGCTGGCCCCCGCTGCCAATGCCGAAAACTTTGAAGTGCTTATGCTGAACAAGGGTGCCGAGGGCGCGATGGTGTATGAGCCCGCCTTTGTGCAGGCGGCTGTTGGTGACACCATCACCTTCATCTCTACCGACAAGGGACACAATGTGGAGGATATCAAGGGCATGCTGCCCGAAGGTGTCGAGGCGTTCAAAAGCAAGATGGGCGATGACTATGTTCTGACCCTGACCGCCGAGGGGCTCTATGGCGTGAAATGCACCCCGCATTACGCGATGGGCATGGTGGCGCTGATTCAGGTCGGTGCCCCGGTCAATCTGGATGCGGCAACGGCGGTGGTGCAAAAGGGCAAGGCAAAAACCCGGTTCGAGCCATTGTTCGCGCAAGTCGCCGAGTAACCAATCGCGCAAAGCAAAAGGAGCGGCCCCGGTGATGGGGCCGCTATTGCATGAGCAACGACATCCGTCGCAATCGGGGGTGTGCCGTTTGCTGACCGAGCGGATGCTCGACAGAAGCAACTTCCGGCAGTATCCTTGGATTATGGAGCACGAGGACCGCCCCAGGCTGCTGTCAAGCGGCAATCCGCAGATCGCCAAAGGCGATGGCGATATGCCGGTCCAAGCCTACCTTGATGCCATGCCCGGGTGGAAAGCCACGATCGGGCGCCGGTTGGACCAGATTGTGGCGCGCGTCTACCCTGATGCCCGAAAAGCGGTTCGTTGGAACACGCCACTCTATGGCAAAGAGGACGGTTGGTTCTTTTCGATCTATTGCTACAGAAAATACGTTCAGGTCACCTTTTTTCGCGGCATTGATCTGGTTCCGGTTCCACCGGGCAGGTCCAAGGTGGAAGGGGTGCGCTATTTCGACATCCACGAAGATGTTTCATGGAATGAAACACTCATGACGGAGTGGATTTCACAGGCGATCAAACTTCCCGGCGTGAAGCTCTGACAGGCGTGGCAATCTCCAGTTGCAATTCTCGGCCCAATCCGCTCTGCCTCTTCTCCCTCAGGCTCCCCGAACCAGCCGGAAGCCCAGGTAATCCGGCGGGACACCGGCCGCGCAGCCGCCCGAGCGCGCGTCGCGGATGAAGTCGATCACAAAGGCGCGGTGTTTGCCCTGCACCGCCCGCACGCCGCAATAGGCCGACTGTCTGGCGATGCTTGCCCCGTCCGGGGTCGGCGTGCCGTTTTGAAAGCACCAGTCCGTCCATTCCCAGATATTGCCGGCCATATCGGCCACACCAAACGAGTTTTCACCGAAATACCCCAGCGGATAGGCCACAAGGTCGGCCTTGCCACGCAGCTCCACCTCGCGCAGATAGCTTGCGATCCAGCGGCGGGACGGGTCATCGCCATTCGCTTCGTCGGAAAACCCGTCCTCGCTGCCCCGCTCGGCTGCGGCGCGCAGCCATTCGGCATCGGTCGGCAGGCGCCAGTGCTGGCCGGTGCGGTCCGAGAGCCATGCGGCGTAAGTACTGGCATCAAGGTGGTTGATGCCGGTCTGGGCGAAATCCGTCCGCCCGGTGGACGGCAGGGCCGGGCATGCACGGTCGGCCACGCAAAGCGCGTACTCCGCCTCGCTGACATGGTGCTTCATGATGTCGAGTGCGGCGGCATCCTGTCGTTGCTTTGGCGCATCGACCACACGTGTGCCTTGCCGGAACTCCCCCGCTGGCCGGTAATCCTGGAGGGCGGCGGCAAGGTGGATGGTTTGGGGTTGCTGCACGCGGATGGTTTGACCGTGCCAAAACATTGCGGCAGCGCCCAGTGTGAGCCCGACCAAGGCGGCAAATCCTGCCTGACGTTTCACGATTGTCCTCCGGATCAAAAAAGGGCGGCTCCGAACCCGGAGCCGCCCGTCAATCAAGGATGCCGGGCTTATGGCAGTGCCGTGCGGCCTTCATAGGCCGCGTTGTATTCGACCGGGGCCACCACCTGTTCCATCAGGTCATTGTTCCAGTCGCCGCCGACGATCACATGCGCCGTGGCGCCCAGATTGACCGCCTCGATCAGGTTGTGATTGACATAGGCATAGACCCCCGGTTGCAGGAAGGTATAAAGCGCCGCCCCCGCAGACCCGCCCCGGATGAACCAGGTTTCCAGATCGCGTTCCGGCGCATTGTTGAACTTTCCGGTTTCCCAGACCAGATCGCCATGGCCGCCGATCAGGTGCGGGCGGCTGTCGCGGTTGGCCTGGGAGTGGATGAACAGCACGGTTTCCCCCTGCTCCGCCGCCAATGCGCCGGTGCCGGTCAGCGCGCCCACCTTGCCGTTGAACACCACATGCGACGGGATCAGCCGGTTCATCACCTCCAGCATGTCGGAATAGCCATCGCCCGCATCCGCGAACCGCTTATAGGCGCCATCCTCGCCGCGCGGGATGTAGAAGTCGTTCTCGCCGATGTAGTAAACGCGGTCATAGGAAACCGGCTGGCCCAGATGGTCGCGCAGCCCGTCGCGTGGCAGCACCATGATGGCCCCCGACATGCCCGACACCACATGCCAGGGGATCATCGGGCCGCCCGGCGCGCAGTGATAGACAAACACCCCCGGCCGCGTGGCCTTGAACCGCAGCACCGCCTTTTCGCCGGGGTTCACCAGCGTAAGCGAGCCACCCCCCAGCGCGCCGGTGGCGGCGTGGAAGTCGATGTTGTGCTGCATCATGTTTTCGGGCGGGTTGAACAGGGTCAGTTCCACATAATCGCCCTCATGCACCACCATCAGCGGGCCGGGAACCGAGCCGTTGAAGGTCATCGCCTGAATCCAGGCGTCTTCGTCCACCTGCAACTCCTTCTCGATGATCTTCATCTCGAATTCCACGATCTGAGGGCCAACAGTCGCCACCTGTTCATGTGCGTGCACGAAGGGCGGGGCGACCAGCTTTACCTTGCGGCGCGTCATGGCCGACAGATCGACAGGGACAGCGCCCGAGGTGTCCATCACCTCTTCTGCCGCGACGGAGGTCTTGAGAACATAGGGCGAGGCGGCAACCATCGCGGCCCCCATGAGTGCAGCGCGTCTGGTCAGCATCTGGTTTCCTTTCGAGATTGGTGCGTTTCCCGAAAACTACCAGCGACCCCGACGCCCATCGTTGTGCTGCGACAATGTTGCCGCAGTTGAATGGCCTGCCGACCGCAACAAAGATGACCGCTCTTCGGTGGCAAGTAGTTCGGCACGGTGTCCACCAGCGCGTGTCGACAGTATCGTGTTGGCGTGGTGTGGCGATCTGTGGTCATCTGGCGACGGGTGCCGAAAGCCGGAAAATGCCCGAGTGCGGCAAGGGCGGCATGGTTGTGGTCTGGTCCGGGCGCGGCAATGCGGCACCGAGGCACGGTGCGGGAAATGCTCCATCTTTGAATCAAGGATGAAGTATGAGGTGACATTGGCCGAAGGCAGCCATGGTATTGCGCGCACCCCGACGCGCAGGACGCGCCTTTTGCCATCGGTAGTACTGTTGAACTGGCCTCGAACCCGAAGAATAGCACGCTTCTGGCCGATGGCGGCTCGACTGCGGGCAATGAAGGATAGGATGATGACCGCAATGAGAAACGGCGATGTGTCTTTCTGGTATGCCGATATGGGCGGGTTGCCCGGGTTCAGGGCAGCGCTGCCAGGCGATATTGATGTTGATGTCTGCATCGTGGGTGCTGGGTTCACCGGACTGTGGACCGCCTATTATCTGAAAAATTCGAACCCCGGCCTGTCGATTGCAATCGTCGAGAAGGAGTTTGCCGGTTACGGGGCCTCGGGGCGCAACGGCGGCTGGTGTTCCGGCGGATTTTCCTGGAACCGGTCGAAATATCTGTCGACCGGCACCCGTCAAAGCGTGATCGAATTCGAGCGACAGTTGCGCGGCACGGTGGACGAGGTGATCCGCGTCTGCGAGGCCGAAGGCATCGACGCGAACATCCGGCGCACCGATTGTCTGACCTTTGCCTGCACCCCCGCCCAGATGCAACGGCTGCGCGCCGAACAGGCGGATGACATGGCGTGGGAGGTGCCCGAGGCGCGCAGCCATCTGATAGGTGCTGCCGAAGCCGCAGCCCGCATCCGCATCAAGGATGTGCAGGGCGCGCTGGTCACGGGGGGTGTGGCGCGGGTGCAACCGGCCAAACTGGTGCGTGGTCTGGCCGAAGCCGTGGCCCGCAAAGGGGTTGCGATCTATGAACAGACCACCGTGACCGGGATCAGCAAAGGCCGGGTCACCACCAATCGCGGCACGGTGACGGCGCATCGGATCGTGCGGGCGATGGAAGGTTTTACCCATGGCATCCCGGGCAATGCGCGGGAATGGATCCCGCTCAACAGTGCCATTGTGGTCACGGAACCCGTCCCCGAGGCGATGTGGGAAGAGCTGGGCTGGAACGGGTATGAAGTGTTCGGCGATGCCTCGCACGCCTATTGTTATGCGCAGCGGACGCAGGACAACCGCATCGCCATGGGCGGGCGCGGGGTGCCGTATCGTTTCGGCTCCAGGACTGATGTGAATGGCGAAACCCAGGCCGAAACCGTCGAAAAGCTGAAAGACATTCTGTACCGGATGCTGCCCCAGACCCGCGCGCTGGCGCTGGATCACGCATGGTGTGGCGTTCTGGGCGTGCCGCGGGACTGGTGCGCCACGGCGGGGCTTGATCCGCAAACGGGCATTGGCTGGGCCGGGGGCTATGTCGGGCTTGGGGTGTCCACGTCCAACCTGTCTGGGCAGACCCTTGCCGATCTGGTGCTGGACAAAAAAACCGAGCGTACCAAGCTGCCTTGGGTCAACCGCAAGCCCCGCAAATGGGAGATCGAACCGTTCCGCTGGCTTGGCGTCCACGGTATGTACTGGCTGTACAATCTGGCTGACCGGCGGGAAGCGGCAAGCGGCGGGCAGCGCACCTCACGGCTGGCCACCCTGGCCAACCGCATCGTCGGGCGCTGAGCGACCGGCGAACCGGTCAGACCGGGGCCAGTTTATGTCGCGGGTGTCTGTTGCCCGCCCGCGCAGGGAAGAACCGGCTTCAGAACGTGACAGGATGGTATTCACACCCTTTTTCGCGCGCGCGGTACGCAATCGCTTGATCCACCACTATTTCAGGGTCCGACAAAAAACTGATGTCTGGCGGCGCTTTTCAGGTTTGCAATTCGCAATCAACGGATCGCGACAACTATGCAAATTTTCCCGAAACTGCTTTGCGCCCGCAGTAACGCCTCCTATGGTGCGCCAAATCCGCAAGGGGGAGTCGGCGCGATGAAGGACATTCTGGCACAGCTTGAAAACCGCCGCGAGACGGCCCGTCAGGGCGGCGGGCAGCGCCGTATCGACGCCCAGCACGCAAAGGGCAAGCTGACCGCCCGCGAGCGTATCGACCTGCTGCTCGACGAAGGCAGCTTTGAGGAATTCGACATGTTCGTAGCCCATCGATGCACCGATTTCGACATGGAACAGGACCGCCCGGCAGGCGATGGTGTCGTCACCGGCTGGGGCACGGTCAATGGCCGCATGGTCTATGTGTTCAGTCAGGATTTCACGGTCTTTGGCGGATCACTCTCCGAAACCCATGCGCAAAAGATCAGCAAGATCATGGATATGGCGATTCAGAACGGCGCGCCGGTGATCGGCATGAACGACTCTGGCGGCGCGCGGATTCAGGAAGGGGTCGCCAGCCTTGCCGGCTATGCCGACGTGTTCCAGCGCAATATCATGGCCAGTGGCGTGGTGCCGCAGATCAGCCTGATCATGGGGCCATGTGCGGGGGGCGCGGTCTATTCCCCGGCGATGACCGATTTCATCTTCATGGTGAAAGACTCCAGCTACATGTTCGTGACCGGCCCGGATGTGGTGAAAACCGTCACGAACGAAGTGGTGACGGCTGAGGAACTGGGCGGCGCCGCGACCCATACGAAAAAATCCTCGGTCGCTGATGGCGCGTTTGAAAATGATGTGGTGGCCCTGGCCGAAACCCGCCGGCTGATCGACTTCCTGCCGCTCAACAATCGCGAAAAGGCCCCGGTGCGCCCGTTCTTTGATGATCCGGCGCGGATCGACAAAAGCCTTGATACGCTGATCCCCGACAACCTCAATCAGCCCTATGACATGAAGGAGCTGATCACCAAACTGGCCGATGAGGGCGATTTCTTTGAAATCCAGGCCGCCTTTGCCGCCAATATCATCACCGGCTTCATCCGGCTGGAAGGGCAGTCGGTCGGCGTTGTTGCCAACCAGCCCACAGTGCTGGCCGGTTGTCTTGATATCGACGCCAGCCGCAAGGCCGCCCGCTTTGTGCGCTTCTGTGATGCGTTCGAGATCCCGATCCTGACGCTGGTGGATGTGCCCGGATTCATGCCCGGCACCAGTCAGGAACATGGCGGCGTGATCAAGCATGGCGCCAAGCTGCTGTTCGCCTATGGCGAGGCGACAGTTCCCAAGGTCACGGTGATCACCCGCAAGGCTTACGGCGGCGCCTATGACGTGATGGCGTCCAAACACCTGCGCGGCGATTTCAACTATGCCTGGCCCACCGCCCAGATCGCGGTGATGGGGGCCAAGGGCGCGGTCGAGATCCTGTATCGCAGCGAATTGGGCGATGCGGAAAAGATCGCCGCCCGGGTCAAGGACTATGAGGACCGTTTCGCCAACCCCTTTGTCGCCGCCGAAAAAGGCTTTATCGACGAAGTCATCATGCCCGCCTCTACCCGCCGCCGCATTTGCCGGGCCTTTGCCTCTCTGCGCACGAAGAAGTTGGCGAACCCGTGGAAGAAGCACGATAACATCCCTCTGTGACCACAGGCAGGCAAAGAGGGTGCAGAAATGGCAATCAACAGCGGGGCAGCGACGGGGCAGGGCAGATCATGACCGACCCGATGCCCGACCAACAGGCGGCCGCGCATGTGATCGCGGGCGACGAGACGCTGATCGCGGTGCCCTCGGGGCAGCCGCTGGTGCTGCAGGATGTGATCTGGAATGTGCCGGGCCCCGAGGGGCTGGCGGTGCGCTTCCGCTTCGTCGCCCCGCAGATCGCCCGCGACACCGGGTCGGTCCCCTACGAGGTCGCCGCCGAGGATATTGCGCATCTATGCCAGACCTATGCCCTGCCGCGCCTGACCGAATTCGGCCCGCAGCCGACGCAGGTGATCATTTCGCTGTCAGACCGGCCGGTGCCCTTCGGCGAGACCGCACCGGAGGCGACACAGTTTTTCGAATCCTTCACCCACAAGGATGGTATCTGCATATGGGAGATTTTCTGATGATCCCCCCAGATATGGTTGGTCCCGCACAGGCCGCGCATCGCTCTGATGTAGCAGAGTCACAGGCGGCAAACTTGGCAAACATTCCATGTCAAATACGGCGGCAATCCGCTAGTGTGACCCGAGGCCGGACCCAAGCGGCCTTTGCCTCAGATGAAGGGTATGCTATCGGCCATTCCGAAGCACCCTTCCAAGAAAATAGGAGTCGAGGATGTCGAAGAGCACGAAAACTTTCCTGGCCCTGTGCATGGTCGCCTTTGTGGCAGCCTGCGCCGGTCCGAAACAATCTGAAGTCGTTTACGTGGACGAGCCGGTTTCGGTCGAGCCCACCTACACCGGCAAATACAAGTAAGACGGTCGGGCGGGCTGCCGGATCTGATCCGGTTGCGCCCGCCCAATCCACCACCCAACGCTCCGTCCGCACCCGCTCCGCGCCTGACGCCCGCGTGAAACCACCCTTTCCCGTCGTGTTCCCGCTGTTGCAGGCATCGCCCCTTGGCCTTGCCCCCGCCGCAGCCTATGGCTGTGCCCATCCATTCACAGGGGGCACATCATGCTGAAACACCGCGGCTTTCCCGGCCGCCTTCCGGGCACCGATTTCCAGTTCACCATCCGCCGCGCCAATAAAAAGGACGGCCCGGCCAAGCTGATCAAGCGCGAACGCTACCGCGACCGCAAGCTGGCCGACCGCAAGGCGGACGAAGGCTTCATGGCCGCGCTCTGGCAGTGCTTTGGCGAGGAGGCGTTCGAACGCGGCAATCTGGACGCGGGCCGCTTGTCCTGGCTGTTCGGCCGCGAGGTCATTGCCGCCGAAGACCCATTCGATCCCGAAAGCTATGAGGCGCTGCTGCGCATCAACCTCAAGCTGGCACAGGTCTCATTCCCGGCCGTTTTCGCCGCCGATGCCGAAGACGTGATCTGGGATGACGAAGACGATGGGGATGACGATTGATGCGCGCCATTCCGCCGACCTTTTCGCCACTCTGGCAAAGCCCCGCGCATCGCGCGCAAGGCGGCGGAATTGCGTTTGATTTCAACGCCTGCAGCCCGCAGCTTGCACTGTACCCGGTGCGGGCCCCACAGCCGCGCCCCGGTCTCCACAGGACGACCCCTTCCTGCGCCTTGCGGTCCGGCCCTTTCGGGTCCGGACCGTCCTTTCCGCCCCGGCAAAGCTTTGCCGATGGCGTGCATCACGCAAGATTCCGCTTTTCCACAGCCAAGGATGCGGTAGAGTCAGGCGCAATAAAAACCCTGACACGAGGCAGTCAAAAATGGTCACGAAACATATCCTTATCGCAACGGTCCTTGCCGCCACGCTTGCTGGCTGCGTGCAGGGTGGCGGCTATGGCAACTCTGCGCCGACCAACAGCGCAGCCGTCCGCACCATCGGCGGTGCCGCAACCGGCGCACTCGTCGCCAGCGCGACCGGCGGTTCCAAAACCCAGGGCGCGCTCATCGGTGCCGTCGCTGGTGGTGGTTCCTGCATGGTTCCGGGCCTCAACAACTGCTATTGATCTGCCCGCCGCCACGGCGCGGCGCGGCCTGATCTCAGATCATCCGAAAACGGGGTCTTCCAGCCATAGCGGCTGGAAGACCCTTTTCATTTGCGGCGCAGGGTCCGGCCCGACCCTGCCCGAGGGGAGAGAGAGCCGATGTTCAAGAAAATCCTGATTGCCAACCGGGGCGAAATCGCCTGCCGCGTGATCAAATCCGCGCAGAAAATGGGGATCAAGACGGTTGCCGTCTATTCCGACGCCGATCGCAACGCCCTGCATGTCCGCATGGCGGATGAGGCGGTGCATATCGGCCCGTCGCCGGCCAACCAGTCCTATATCGTGATCGACAAGATCCTTGACGCCGTGCGCCAGACCGGGGCGGAAGCGGTGCACCCGGGCTATGGGTTTCTTAGCGAAAACATGAACTTTGCTGCTGCGCTGGAACGGGAAGGCGTTGTCTTCATCGGCCCGCCATCCCCAGCGATCGAAGCCATGGGCGACAAGATCACCTCGAAAAAACTGGCGATGGAGGCGGGGGTTTCCACCGTCCCCGGCTACATGGGCCTGATCGCCGATGGGGACGAAGCCATCAAGATCTCGGGCGAAATCGGCTATCCGGTGATGATCAAGGCCTCGGCGGGCGGTGGCGGCAAGGGCATGCGCATTGCGTGGAGCGAGTCGGAAGTCCGCGAAGGCTTTCAGTCGTCAAAGAACGAGGCCGCCAGCAGCTTCGGCGATGACCGCATCTTCATCGAAAAATTCGTGACCCAACCGCGCCATATTGAGATTCAGGTGCTGGCCGACCAGCATGGCAACACCGTCTACCTGCACGAACGCGAATGTTCGATCCAGCGCCGCAACCAGAAGGTCATCGAAGAAGCCCCGTCGCCCTTCCTCGATGAAGCCACGCGCAAGGCCATGGGCGAACAGGCCTGCGCCCTTGCACGTGCGGTCGGATATACCTCGGCAGGCACGGTTGAATTCATCGTCGATGGCAACCGCAACTTCTATTTCCTTGAGATGAACACCCGGTTGCAGGTCGAACACCCCGTTACCGAACTGATCACCGGCGTCGATCTGGTCGAACAGATGATCCGCGTGGCGGCGGGCGAGCGGCTGCCCTTCCGGCAGGAAGACCTGAAAATCAACGGCTGGGCCATGGAAAGCCGCCTTTATGCCGAAGACCCCTACCGCAACTTCTTGCCTTCCATTGGCCGGCTGACCCGCTATCGCCCGCCAGTCGAAGGGCCGACCGCCACCGGCATCGTGCGCAATGATACCGGCGTCTATGAGGGGGGCGAGATCAGCATGTTCTACGACCCGATGATCGCCAAGCTCTGCACCTGGGGCCCGACCCGCGCGGACGCAATCGAGGAAATGCGGCTGGCACTCGACACGTTCGAGGTCGAAGGCATCGGCCACAACCTGCCGTTCTGCTCGGCGGTGATGGATCATCCGCGCTTTGCCTCCGGCAATATCACCACAGCCTTCATCGCCGAAGAATTTCCCGATGGCTTTCAGGGCGCAACCCTTGACGCGACAACGCTGCGCCATGTCGCCGCCGCCTGCGCTGCCATGAACCGCGTCGCTGAAATCCGCCGCACCCGCATTTCTGGCACGATGGACAATCACCAGCGCGTCGTCGGCGATGACTGGGTGGTGAGCCTGCAGGACAGTCGCCACTGTGTGACGGTTTCGGCCGACAAGTCCGGATCGACCGTCATCTTTGCGGATGGCACCAGCCTGCGTGTCGCCTCCGACTGGACCCCGGGCGACAGCCTTGCGCGCCTGACCGTCGATGGCGCACCGCTGGTGCTCAAGGTCGGCAAGATCCCGATGGGCTTCCGCATCCGCCTGCGCGGGGCGGATGTAAAGGTGCTGGTGCAATCACCGCGTCAGGCCGAGCTTTACGCCCTGATGCCGGAAAAACTGCCGCCCGACACCTCGAAATTCCTGCTCTGCCCGATGCCCGGCCTGATCGTGAACATTACCGTGGCAGAGGGCGACGAGGTGCAGGAAGGCCAGCCGCTGGCCACGGTAGAGGCGATGAAGATGGAAAACATTCTCAAGGCCGAACGCAAGGGTGTGGTGAAGAAAATCACCGCCAGCGCAGGGGCCAGCCTGAAGGTGGACGAAATCATCATGGAGTTCGAATGATGCAAGCCGGGGTGCAGCTTGCTGCCAGCCTAGCGCCCGGCCGGATTGCGCTCCAGCATCTCCTGCCGGCGCAGCGGGAACTTGTCGATCGCCGCGACAATCTCGCGCACCTCCCAGGGCAACGGTTTGCGGATCACCGGCCGCAGATCCTTGTCCATCAGCACCAGCGAAAACCCGCGCGGGCGCAGTTTCAGCCGCCACTCGCCCCGCGCCTCGGGGTCGGTGTCGGTGATCAGGATCACGTCGCGCAGTTCCAGCGCAGGCAAGTCGCGGGCCAGAAGCTCCATCTGGCGGAGGAAATTCGGGTCGGCGGGGCTGTCGCCGAACACCACCACCGGGCGGAATTCGAACATCAGATCGGCAAACACCACATCGGCCGCATCGCGCGGGCCATAGGGCTCCACTACCACTTCGACGGTGGTTTCCACCTGGACTGACGGATCAATCGCCGCCGCTTCCTGGGCGGAGACAACAAACGGCAGCAATGCTGCAAGACCAAGAGTATAAAGCGGTTTCATGCGGCTCCCTTTGTCCTGAACATAGGGCGGCGCGGCCGGAAACCCAAGAGCAGATGACGGAGAAGACAGATGACCGACGCGCTGAAAACCTGGGCCGCCCTCGCCACCAAGGAGCTGAAGGGAAAGGACCCCGAAAGCCTGATCTGGAACACGCTCGAAGGTATCCCGGTCAAACCGCTCTATACCGCCGAGGATACGGCCAAGCTGCCGCACATGGGCGGCGTGCCGGGGGCCGCCCCCTTTACGCGCGGGGTCAAGGCCACGATGTATGCAGGCCGGCCCTGGACCATCCGCCAATACGCGGGCTTTTCCACCGCCGAGGAATCGAACAATTTCTACCGAAAGGCACTGGCGGCGGGCCAGCAGGGTGTGTCGGTCGCCTTCGACCTCGCCACCCACCGGGGCTATGATTCCGACCACCCGCGCGTGGTGGGCGATGTCGGCAAGGCCGGGGTGGCGATTGACTCGGTCGAGGATATGAAAATCCTGTTCGACGGCATCCCGCTGGAAAAGGTCAGCGTTTCCATGACGATGAACGGTGCCGTGATCCCGATCCTGGCGAATTTCATCGTCACCGGCGAAGAGCAGGGGGTGGCGCGCCACCTGCTGTCGGGCACCATTCAGAATGATATCCTCAAGGAATTCATGGTCCGCAATACCTACGTCTATCCGCCCGAACCCTCGATGCGGATCATCGCGGACATCATCGAATATACCTCCGAGCATATGCCGAAGTTCAACTCGATCTCGATCTCCGGCTACCACATGCAGGAGGCCGGGGCCAATCTGGTGCAGGAACTGGCCTTCACCCTGGCCGATGGCCGCGAATATGTGCGCACCGCGATCGCACGCGGCATGGATGTGGATGCCTTTGCCGGGCGCCTGTCGTTCTTTTTCGCCATCGGCATGAACTTCTTTATGGAGGCAGCCAAACTGCGCGCGGCCCGACTGCTGTGGCACCGGATCATGTCCGATTTTTCTGCGAAAAATCCTGTGTCGCTCATGCTGCGCACGCATTGCCAGACCTCCGGCGTGTCTTTGCAAGAGGCGGACCCCTACAACAACGTGATCCGCACCGCCTATGAGGCGATGTCGGCGGTGCTGGGCGGCACGCAAAGCCTGCACACCAATGCGCTGGACGAGGCGATTGCCCTGCCCACCGAGTTCAGCGCGCGCATCGCCCGCAACACCCAGTTGATCCTGCAGGAGGAAACCGGCATCACCCATGTCGTCGACCCGCTGGCGGGCAGCTATTACGTGGAGACGCTGACGCACCAACTGGCGACGGAGGCCTGGAAGCTGATCGAGGAGATCGAGGCGATGGGCGGCATGACCAAGGCCGTCGCCACCGGCATGCCGAAACTGCGGATCGAGGAATCCGCCGCCCGGCGTCAGGCCGCGATCGATCGGGGCGAGGATGTGATCGTCGGGGTCAACAAATACCGCAAGGCGACCGAGGATGCGATCGACATTCTGGATATCGACAACGTCGCCGTGCGCGAAAGCCAGATCGCCCGGCTGAGATCCACCCGTGCCAACCGCGACGAGGCCGCCTGCACGGCGGCGCTTGTCGAACTCACGCGCCGTGCAGCCGAAGGCGGCAACCTGCTGGATGCCGCCGTCACCGCCGCCCGCGCCCGCGCCACCGTAGGGGAGATTTCAGACGCCATGGAAAAGGTCTTTGGCCGCCACCGAGCGGAAGTCAAAACCCTCGCCGGGGTATATGGTGCCGCTTATGAGGGTGACGCCGGGTTCGAGGCGATCCAGGCCGACGTGGAGGCCTTTGCCGCCGAAGAGGGCCGCCGCCCGCGCATGCTGGTGGTGAAAATGGGCCAGGATGGCCATGATCGCGGTGCGAAGGTCATCGCCACCGCCTTTGCCGACATCGGCTTTGATGTCGATGTGGGCCCCTTGTTCCAGACCCCGGAAGAAGCCGCGCAGGACGCGATCGACAATGATGTGCATGTCATCGGCATCTCGTCGCAGGCCGCCGGTCACAAGACGCTCGCGCCAAAACTGGTGCAGGCGCTGAATACGGCGGGGGCGGGAGACATTCTGGTGATCTGCGGCGGCGTGATCCCGCAGCAGGATTACCAGTTCCTGTATGACAACGGAGTCAAGGCGATCTTCGGCCCCGGCACCAATATTCCGTCGGCGGCCAAGGATATCCTGAGCCTGATCCGTCAGACCCGGCGCTGATCCGCCAGCGGGCGTGCCCCGGTCTGGCGGCAGTTGCCTCCGGCGGGAGTATTTGGAAAGCAGCAATGCAAGGACAGCGCGCTTGCGATTGCTGCTTTGAAAATACTCCGGGGGGAGCCGCAGGCGGGGGGCTGGCCCCCCTTCTTAAAGCTCGATTTCCCCCTTGGGCTCCGACAGGGCGGAGGGCGGAAGGGGGGTGGGCACGTCCTTGCGGCGTGGGATCAGGATGTCACCGTTGTCGAGCACGCGCGGCGCATCGTAGTTGCGGATATCGTCGATCAGGGCCATCAGATCCTGCAGCGCGGGTTCCATTTCGGACAGCGCCTTGCCCATTTCGTTCAGCGCCGGTTCCATTTCGCGCATGAGGCCCCGGAACAACAGCTTTGCGCCCTCTTCCATCAGGTCAAAGCCTTTTTGCTCTTCCGCCTGCGGTGCCGGCGGGGTCTGGGCGGTCGCAGGTGGGGCTGCGATGAGCATCAGGGGGAGGGCGAGGGTCAGGCAGAGGGTTTTCATGAGCCTGAGTATGCTGCCCCCCGGTCACGAGCGCAAATCACGTCTTATGGCAGGTCCGGGGGCGCGGGAACCGGCGCGCGCGCGGCGGCATGGGTGAGCGACAGGTCGATCGTCACCGGGAAATGGTCCGAGGCCTGCAGCAGCGCCTCGTGCAACTCAGGTGTGTTCAGACAGGCCGGGTCGTTCCAGGGGTGCCAGATCCGCCAGGCGGGTTGGGTGGCGGCCAGGCGCGGCGAGACCAAGATGAAATCCAGCAGCGCCTCGAAGTAGCGCTGTTGCGGGTTCAGCCAGAACCGCGCTGTGGTGGGGGTCAGGTTCATCCGCCCGGCTTGCGCCATGGCGGCGTGGGGGTCATACATCCGCGCCTCGGGCGGGACATCGAGGCCCAGCACGATTTCCACGCCCGAATGGCCGAAGAGTTTCTCGTATTCATCCAGCCCCGGCCCGTCGTTGAAATCGCCCATCACCAGCAGGTCATGCCCGCGCGCCAGATGCCAGTCCACCCGCGCGCGCAGCCAGATACATTCGGCCAGTTGCTTGCGGCGGTTCTCGATCGACAGGCGGGTGATCGCCTCGGGTGTGCGCGCGCCATGGGGGGCCTTGGATTTCGCATGCACCCCGATCAGCCGCAGCCGGCGTCCGGCGGCGGTGATCACTGCCAGTTCCAGTGGCGGTTTTGAGAACCGTATCAGGTCGGGTGTGGCGTCGGTGTCGAGGTCATAGCGGAAGGTGCCGTCAAAGCGCGGGGCATTGCGGCTGCCCTTTCTGCCCGCCGGGTCGCCAACCGGATCATGCCGGGGGGTCAGGCGGGCAGGGTCATAGAGTAGGGTGATCTCCTGTTCGGTTTCCGACATGAAGCCGGTGATGGCACGGGTGGTGCGCAGCCCGCAGGCCTTGGCAAAGTTTTCCAGCGCACGGGTGGAGCTGCGTTTTGACCCGGTGTCGGGGGCCTCGATCACCATCACCGCATCGGCATCCATCGCGGTGAACACGATCCCCAGCGCGCCGGCCTGTGTTGCACGGCTGATCTGATAGCGCGCCGAGGGCTCGCCGTCGGCCAGAAGCCGCCCATCATCGTCAAACAGGGCGTTGAACCATTCGACATTATAGGTGGAGATGCGCAGCCGTTCGGGGGCGCTCATCAGGCGGCCCGCTGCCCGGAAATCTCGTCCCAGGCGGCGTTGATCGCGATCAGGCGGCGTTCGGCCAGTTTCACCGCCTCCACCGGGACGCCGCGCGCGATCATGGCATCGGGGTGGCTGTCCTTGACCGCCTGGCGCCAGGCGGCGCGCACCTCATCCATGGGCGCATTGGCGGCAACGCCCAGCACGTCATAGGGATCGCGCGGCGCGCCTTCGACAAAGCGGGCGCGCATGGTGGCGTAGCAGCGGTCATCGAGGCCGAAAATCCGGGCGACCTCGCGCAGGAAGGCATCTTCGGCCGGGTGGAAATCGCCGTCCGCCATGGCGATGTGGAACAGCCCTTCGAGCAGATCGATCAGCACATTGCGGTCATCGGCGCACAGCGCCTGCCCTTCGGGGCGGAACATCGCCGCCACCTTGCGGGCATAGGCATCGAATCCGGCCACATCCTGCCGTGCCAGGTTGAAGACGCGGGCGGCATTGGCCGATTCCTCGTCGGGGATGGCGAAGATCCGGCGGAAGGTCGCGACTTCGTGGCGCGAGACCTGACCGTCGGCCTTGGCCATCTTGGCCCCCAGCGCGATCACCGCGATGGTGAAGCCGACCGACTTTTCCGGCATGGACTGCACGCCGCGCAGCCGGTCGAACACCACCGACAGCCCTTCGCCGGTGGCAAGGGCAGACAGCGCGTCGGCGATGCGGGTCCAGATCGACATGGGCACAGGATAGCGCGGGCCGCACGGGTTGTCAGGAGAGGATTTTCTGCATCAGCACAAGATCCATCCAGCGCCCGAACTTGCGCCCCACCTGAGGCATCAGGCCAACCTGCACATAGCCCATTTTCGCATGAAAGTCGCGGCCCGCCGTGTTTTCCGCTGTCACCCCGGCTACCATCACATGTGCGCCAGCGAGTGTTGCATGAGTCTCCACCGCCGCCATCAGCGCGCGGCCATAGCCCTGGCCAGCGGCATCTGGTGCCAGCAAAACGGTATGCTCCATGCTGTGCCTGTAGCCGATACCGCCCCGGAACTGGTCATAGGTGGCAAAACCCTGCACCCGGCCCTGATCTTCGGCCACCAGAAAACAGCGCCCCGCCAGACGCGCGGTCATGGTCGCAGCCACCTCGGCCAGCGGCTTTTCGGCGGCGTTGAAGGTGGCCACCGTGTCGCGGATATAGTGGTTCCAGATCAAAGCCACGGCCTCGGCATCCGTGCGCGTGGCATCGCGGATCATGCCAGCACCCGCCGCCCATGGGCCGTGTCGATCTCGGCCCGCAGCGTCAGCGGCCCGGCTTCGATCACCACGCGCGCATCGTCCAGACCAGCCAGCGCCGCGCGCAAATCCGCCGCGTCAGGATGCGTCACCACCAGCCGCGCGAGACGCGCACCCGTGTCGGGCAGGCGTGCCACCGGATGCGGCCCCTGCCACTGGATCAGCGCCGGAAAGGCACCGCCAAACGGCAGCCGCCCGTCGCCCGGCACCGCCATCCGCCAGCGCAGATCACCGCGCGCCAGATCCACCGGCACCCCCGCACCGTCAGGGGCGGCGGCCAGAGCCGCCCCAAGATCATCGCAGGCGGCAACCCAGTTGGTCAGCCTTGGCGCACCCGTAAACTCATCCAAGCCGAACCAGCGCGGCCAGGCCGGGGCAGGGGCGGCAGGGTCGATCGCAATCACCTCCAGATACAGATCGCCCAGGCCCAGCAGCCGGTTGTGCGTGCCCATATGGGGGTGCGCCCCGCCCAGCTCCAGCGGCAGGCCAAGCGCCGCCTCCACCGCCGACGCCCCTGCGTCCAGTGCGGTGCAACTCACCGCCAGATGATCAAGCCTCAGCATCATCGCCCGGTTCAACGACCCGCCCCTTGGCCCGCAATGCCTGCGTCAGCGAGGTAAAGCGCGCCTGCGCCACCTCACCAAACAACCCGACCCCCAGCTCGGTCAGCTTCAGATCCAGCAGCCGCTTTTTAGGCTTCCACACCAGTTGCCCTGCCTGCGCCGGATCGCCCGCCGCAAACATCGCGCCAAAGCGCATCGCCTTGCCCAGCACCTCGGCCTCCTGCACCTCGTCTTCGGTCAGCAGCCGGAACAGCGGCTCCAGCCGCGAGCCGGATCGGTTGTTCTTGTAGCGGTGCAGCAGCGACAGGCCCAGAAACACCCGGCCCGGATGGTCAAGCCCGCCAAGGTTGGCCCGCGTCGCATTGTCGAAACAGGCATCCGCACGGTAATCTGGGTGCGCCCGCCAGCTGGTGTCATGCAGCAGGCAGGCGGCCTTGATCAGCCGCTGGCGGTCTTGTTTGCGGTCCTTGAACAGAGGTTGCAGGAAGTCGTAAAGCTTTTTGCCCGTTCCCGGCAGCCGTGCCCCGGTCTGTTCCGCCGCCCGCGCCGCCTCGATCAGCGGATCGCGGGCACGCAGCCTGCCCGGCATCTGCTCAAACAGCAGCCCTTCGCGGATTCCGTAGGACGAGATGTCGATTTCCGACGGTTTGAATACCCGGATCAGTTCGCGCAGCACCTCGCAGGCCAGCGGCACCAGTTCCATCCGCTCTGCGCTGGTGCCGGTGCGGCCGCGCAGCATCGCCAGATCGGCGCTTTCCAGCCAGTCCAGCGTGTCCAGCGCCGATTTGGTCGGCATCCGGTATTCGTGCAGCACGGTCAGAGGGTAGTTGCGCCGCTCCATATCCAGCCGGGCGATGACCCGCCACGAGCCGCCCACCATATAGAACCGTTCGTTCTCGGATTTGAACTGGCCCTGCGCTTTGGTCAGCACCTGCTGGATCAGGGCGCGGCGGTCGTCTGCCCCGCCTTCGACCTGTTGCAGGCGGAACGGCCCCAGTTGGGTCGAGATCCGGGTGCCGACCTTGCCATCGGCGATCCGCGCCAGCTCCATCGAGTTGCCACCGATGTCGCAGACGATCCCCTTGGCCTCCGGCCAGCCCAGCAGAACCCCCTGCGCCGAAAGCCGCGCCTCCTCATCCCCGTCGATCACATGCAGCCACAGCCCGGTTTCTTCCAGCACCTGCGCGCTGAATTCCGGCCCGTCCTTCGCCTCACGCGTGGCGGCGGTGGCCACCACGGTCAGGGGTGTGGCCCCCATGCCCTCGGCCAGTAGCGAAAACCGTTTCAGCGCCGCCAGCGCCCGTTTCTTGCCAGCCGGGTTCAACAGTCCGGTTTCACCCAGACCCTTGCCCAGCCCGCACAGGATCTTCTCGTTGTAGAAATAGGCCGGGCTGCGCGCCGCGCCGTCAAACACCACCAGACGCACCGAATTCGACCCGACATCAACCACCCCGACGCGGGACAGCGCCCGCACCGAAGGGTCTTCGAACAGCGACCGGCCAAAGGGGCCGAAATCCTCGTCCTCCGCGCTGGCTGCGGTTTGATCCTGGTCGCGTGTCATCTGATCCCCAGTGCAGTCTAAGGCCGGACCTTGGCGCAAGGTCCGGGGCGGCGTCAAGAAGCGCCTTGTGGTTGTGCGCAACCGGCGGAAAGCCGCGTGCCGGCGAGGCCCGTCAGTCCTTCAGCGCCGCCAGCTTCGGCACATCCTTCGCTCCGGCTGTCCCCCGGCCTGACAAGGACGGGTTTTCCATGAAGAATGTATGACAGGCGAACAGCTTGCCATCCTTGGGCTGCAATTCCCGCACCGTGCTGCCATCGGGGTTCAGCACCCAGGATTGCGCCTCATCGGCCAGATTGGCGGCCATGATCTGGCTGACGATCTGTGCCTTGACCGTATCATTATGCACCTCGACCAGCGTTTCCACCCGCCGGGTCAGGTTGCGCCCCATCCAGTCGGCGCTGGAGAAAAACACCCGCGCCTGTTTGCTGGGCAGGCCATGGCCCGACCCGAAACACACGATCCGGCTGTGTTCAAGAAACCGCCCGACGATGGACTTTACCCGGATATTCTCGCTCAGCCCCTTGATGCCGGGCCGCAATCCGCAGATGCCCCGGATGATCAGGCTGATCTTCACCCCGGCGCGCGACGCGGCATAAAGCGCGTCGATCACCTCGGGCTCGATCACACTGTTCATCTTGGCCCAGATCTCCGCAGGCCGCCCGGCACGGGCATGCTCCGCTTCGGCCGCGATCAACTCCAGCAGGCGTGGTTTCAGGCTGATCGGGCTGATCGCAAGGTTCTCCAGCCCCTCGGGCTGCACATAGCCTGACAGATAGTTGAAAACCTTGGTCGCATCGCGCCCCAGGGCCGGGTCGCAAGTGAAAAAGGACAGATCGGTATAGATCCGCGCGGTGATCGGGTGGTAATTTCCGGTGCCGTAATGGGTATAGGTGACCAGATTGTCGCCCTCGCGCCGGACCACGGTGCTGATCTTGGCATGGGTCTTGTAGTGGATGAAGCCATACACCACATGCGCCCCCGCCCTTTCCAGACGCCGCGATTGCCGGATGTTCGCGGCCTCATCAAACCGCGCCTTCAGCTCCACCAGTGCGGTGACCGATTTCCCCGCCTCCGCCGCCTCACACAAGGCCCCCACGATCGGGCTGTCCCAGCTGGTGCGGTACAGCGTCTGCTTGATCGCCAGCACATTCGGGTCGCGCGCCGCCTGTTCCAGAAAGCGGATCACCAGATCAAAGGTTTCATAGGGGTGGTGCAGCAGGATATCCTTCTGCTTGATCGCGGCAAACAGATCGCCCTCATGGTCCTGCACCCGCTCCGGCACGCGCGGGGTGAACGGCGGCCACAACAGATCGGGCCTGCCGGGCAGCACCAGTTCTTTCAGGTCGGCAATCCCCATCAGCCCCTTGACCTCCACCACCTCGGATTCGGTGACGGACAATTCCTCCATGATCAGCGCGCGCAGATCGGCAGGTGCCCCCGCCGTCATCTTCAGCCGGATCACTTCTCCGCGCCGCCGCCGCTTCAGCGCCGTCTCGAACTCGCGCACCAGATCCTCGGCCTCGTCCTCGACCTCCAGATCGCTGTCACGCAGCACGCGAAAGGCGCAATGCCCCCGGTCGGTATAGCCCGGAAACAGCATGTTCAGATGCAGCAGCAGCAGTTCTTCCAGCGGCAAAAACCGATCCACCCCCGGCTTGCCCGGCAGCGGCACAAAGCGCGCAATCTGCTGCGGGATCGGCAACAGCGCTTTCAGCGTGCGGTGGTCCGACAGCCGCTCCAGCTGCAAGGCCAACGAGAACCCGGTGTTGGGAATGAACGGAAACGGATGCGCAGGGTCGATCGCCAGCGGCGACAGCACCGGAAACACCTTGTGCAGGAAATGCTCTTCCAGATGGCGCAGATCAGCCGTCGTCAGCTTGGACCGCGTCACAATGCTGATTCCCTCGGTCTCCATCTCCTTTTTCAACCCGTTCAGCACCGTCTGCTGACGCTGCATCAGCTTGCGCGCATCGGCCTGGATCAGCACCAGCTGCTCCGCCGGTTTGCGCCCGTCTTCCGAAAACCCGCTATTCCCGGCCCGCACCAGCGCCCGCAACCCGGCCACCCGCACGGTGAAGAACTCATCCAGATTGGTGGCCGAGATCGACAGGAACCGCAGCCGCTCCAGCAGCGGCACCAGCGGGTTTGCCGCCTCGTCCAGCACGCGCCAGTTGAACGCAAGCCAGCTCAGCTCGCGGTTGAAGAACCGGTCCGGCCCGGTGATCTCCGCCTCGGGCAGGGTCACCGGGGCGGGGAAGGGCGCGTTGAGGAAATCTGCCTGTGTCATATCCGGGTCTTATGCTGCTGAACTCTTGTACTTTTGCGACATTGTCTCATTCCGCCCCATCGCTGTCCAGCAGCCCCTGCGCCATCGCCCTGGTGATCGGCTTGCCCTCGGCCAGCGCCCGCGCATCCATAGCGGCCACCAGCGCCCGCGCGGCAGAGATCGACCGCTCCATCCGCGCCACCAGCCATGGGATGAGCGTGGGCGGCACCACGGTCTGGCGATCGGCAAACAGCTTGACCAGCACCGCCGACAGCAGCGCATCATCGGGCGGTTCCAGCCGCGCCACCGAAGCGGCATCCACCCGGCTTTTCAGATCGGGCAGGTGCAACCCCCAGTCCCGCGCCGGGGCCCGCGCCGTCAGCAGCAAGGGCCCCCGCTGCACCAGCAGATTGTGCAGATGGAACAACGCGGCCTCGGCTTCCGGCACCCCCGCCACCGCCTCGGCATCCTCGACCGCCACGGCACCGGCATCGGCCAGCGCCGGCAGATCCGCGCCCGGCAGATCGGCCCCGGCGATCATCACCGCGCCTGCCGTTGCCGCCCAGACATGCGCCAGATGGGTCTTGCCTGCCCCCGCCGGACCAACCAACAGCATCTTGCCGCCGGGCCAGTCACGCCAGCCCTCGATTGCCGCCAAAGCATGGACATTGGCGGGCGAGGCAAAAAAGTCCTCCCGCCGATAGGCCGCCGCGACCGGCAGATCAAACGCCATTTGCCGGATCACACCGCATCCTCATCGCGGGACACCCGCAGCGGGGCAGGCACAGGCGGGATCGGTTGCAGCACCTCATCAGGCTCGACCCCGCGATACAGCAGGCTGCCCTGATACTGCCCGATCGCAAACCGCGCCAGCACCCCCAACGCCGCCGCCACCGGCACCGCAATCAGCATGCCCGCAAACCCCAGCAGAGAGCCGAACACCGACAGCGCAAACAGCAGCCAGACCGGATGCAGTCCCACCGAACTGCCCACCAGCTTCGGCGTCAGGATATTGCCCTCGATGAACTGGCCTATGATGAAAATCGCCACCACAATCCCGATCGCAAACCAGTCCCCCCAGAACTGGAACAGCGCCAGACCGATCGCCAGAATCCCGCCGATGATCGCCCCGACATAAGGAATAAAGCTGACCGCCCCGGCAATCGCGCCCACCACAAGGCCGAACTGCAACCCGGCCAGCATCAGCGTCACCGAATAATAGGCCCCCACAATCACGCACACCGTCAGCTGACCGCGCACAAAGCCCGCCAGCACCTTGTCAATCTCGCCCGCCAGCCGCCGCACAGTGGCGACATGATCGCGCGGGATCATTCCATCGACCCGCGCCACCATTCTGTCCCAGTCCAGCAGCAGATAGAAGGCCACCACCGGCACCACGACGATGAACACCACCGCCGACAGGATCGACATGGCCGAGCTGACAACGCCCTGCGCCAGATCGGCGCCCTTGGACTGGATGAACGCCCCGATATCGTTCAGCGTCGTCCGCATGATGCTGGTCTCGTCGGTCAGATCTGGAAAGCGCTCGGTCAGAAAGGTCTGAAGGTTCTTTGAAATTTCGGGGGCCGCATTGACCAGTGCGGTCGTCTGCTGGATCAGGGTCGGAATCACCGCCAGCACCAGCAGAACCACCACCAGAAACATCAGCAGCGTGATCATCGCCGTCGCCGCCGCCCGGCTCAGCCCCAGCCGCTCCAGCCGGTCGGCCACCGGGTCAAGGAAATAGGCAATCGCCCCGCCGACCAGGAACGGCACCAGCACATCCCCCATCAGCCACATCAGCAGAAGGAACACCGCGCCCGCAATGCCCCAGTATTTTGCCTGCTGTGTCATCGGAAGTGCCATGCCGCGCGCCCCTGCCTGCCTGCCCGTCCGGCCAACCTGTCCGGCCAGGATTCCGTCCCTGATATTGCCGTTGAAAGGGCCGTGCGCAACCCCAGATCCTGCTTGACGCGGCACCAGCCCCCCTCCCTCTCCCTCCCCCACAAGGGGGGAGGGAAGCGCCTGCCGTGCAGCGCAGCCACCCTGAGCCCGCCACTCTGCCGCCGTTGCCTGACACCGGTCACAGGCGCCTCCCCTCCCCCTTGTGGAGAGGGGGTGGGGGAGGGGGGCCTGTCAGGACCGTCGCTGCCCTTGCCCAAGCCCCCCCTTGCGCCCGCGGCCCGCAGGGCTCATCCTTCCCCGACAGGCTCCGACCTCCGCGCCGATGGTGCGGGACCGCCCCTGATGTCGTCCGAAGGCCGATGCGCCGAGCGCGCGTCAGCCTTCCGGCGGCAGCGATCCCCCCGGCATGGGCCGGGGTGGCACTCCGGTACAAAGGGGACAGGCGATGTCCAAGGAAAAGAACAAGGGCAACAAAGAGACCAAAAAGCCCAAGAAAGAGGTGGTGAAGGTTCTGGCCACCGCCAATGCGGGGCTCAGCAAGGATGGCACCACCATCGCGGGCAAGAAGATCAAGCAATAAAGCGGCTTGCGGTAGGGCGGGGTTCACCCCGCCACTCTGCCCACCTTGGGCAGAAGTGTTGATGATCGGTTAATGCTGGCAGGTCAACCTGTTGAAATCATTTGATTTCAACAGGTGTAACACAGCGGGCACGCCCCCCGGTCACTTTACCTGAATCGCCTGCAAATGCTCGGCAATCTGGACCAGCCGCATCGGCGTGGGCGTCATGATCCCGTCGCCCCCGTCATAGGGCACCGTATCGCTGTCCAGCAGCGGCCCGAAGTTCGGCATCACGCCACCCCCCTTGCCGCCGGTATAGCCCCAGATCTTTGCCATCACCGGCGTCGTCGGAAAGGTGCCCTTATTGCCCCGCGCCAGCCGCGTCAGGTCGGCGGGGCGGCGTGCCAGACTGGTCGCCAGCGCACCATCGCCCTTGCCGGAAACTCCGTGACAGCCGGCGCAGAAATCGGCAAAATCCTGCGCCCCGGTCGGCATCGGCTCGGGTGCGGCCGCGATGACGCAGGCCCCCAAACCAAGAGCCGCGAACAGGGATATGATAGGCAATGGCTGTGCCAAGGCGGCCTCCTTCTGAGGTTTGATCGCAGGGTGACAGGGCCACCGACCGGGCGCAAGGGGTTAGGCAACGCGCCCCTGATCCAGCCGCACAATCCGGTCCATCCGTGCCGCCAGCTCCATGTTATGGGTGGCGATCAGCGCCGCCAGCCCGGTGGCGCGCACCAGGTCCATCAGCGCGCCGAACACCTGATCCGACGTTGCCGGATCAAGGTTCCCCGTCGGCTCATCGGCCAGCAACAGACGCGGCGCATTGGCCATCGCCCGGCAGAACGCCACCCGCTGCTGCTCGCCGCCTGAAAGCGCGGCGGGCCGGTGATCGGCCCGCGCAGCTACGCCCACACGGGTCAACAGATCCATCGCCCGCGCCTGCGCTGTCGTCTCGTCCACCCCATTCGCCAGTTGCGGGATCACGATGTTCTCCAGCGCCGAAAATTCCGGCAGCAGGTGGTGGAACTGGTAGATGAAGCCTACATCCGCCCGCCGCACGCCGGTCCGCTCCTTGTCGGCCAGCCCGTCCATCCCGCGCCCGTTCAGCCGCACCTGCCCGGCATCGGGCGTATCCAGCAGCCCCGCGATATGCAGCAGCGTCGATTTCCCCGCCCCCGATGGCGCCACCAGTGCCACCACCTCGCCTGGCTTCACCGACAGCGTGGCCCCGCGCAGCACCATCACTTCCGACGGTTTGCCCTTGTTGTAGGTCTTCTCGACCCCCGAAAGGTCGAGGGCCAGATCCTGGACCAGCTCACTCATAGCGCAAAGCCTCCACCGGGTTCATCCGCGCCGCGCGCCGCGCCGGAAAGATCGTGACGATGAAGGACAGCCCCAAAGACAGCGACACCGCCGATAGAACATCGGCCCATTGCAGCTTTGCCGGCAGCGCGTAGATCCCCCGGATCGACGGATCCCAGACCCCTCCCCCGGCAAGATAGTTCACCGCAGAAAACACCGGGTCAATGTAAAGTGCGAACAGACATCCCAAGGCCACGCCCAGCACCGTGCCGACAATCCCGGTAAACGCCCCGCACATGAAGAAAATCCGCAAGACCGCGCCTTCGGTCAGCCCGATCGTGCGCAGGATGCCGATGTCGCGGCCCTTGTTCTTCACCAGCATGATCAGGCCGGAGATGATGTTCATCGTGGCGATCAGCACCAGAATCGACAGGATCACAAACATGATGTTGTCCTCCACATCCAGCGCCCGCAGAAAGGCGCCGGAGGAGTCGCGCCATGTCCACAGGATCGCGTCATCGCCGCCTGCCTGCAGCAGGGCGGCGGCATAGCGGTCAACATCATCGGGATGGCTGACCATCACCTCGAATTCATCGGCCATCCCCTCGCGGTTGAAATAGATCTGCGCCTCGGGGAACGGCATGTAAAGTCGTGTTTTGTCAATGTCATAGCGCCCGGCGGTGAAGATATAGACCACCTCATAGGCATTGACCCGCGGGCTGCTGCCAAAGGCAGTCCTCACCCCGTTGGGCGAGATCACGCGGATGCGGTCGCCCACCGTCACCCCCAACTCCCGCGCCAGAACCGAGCCGATGGCAACGCCCTCGTCAAACCGCTCGATATCGCCGTAAGCATCGGCGCCAAGGCCGACGCGGGGGATGGATTTCAGATCCTCCTCCGACAACCCGTAAACCTCGGCCCCGTTGGTCGCCCCCTGGCTCGACACCATGACCTGCCCCCGGATCATCGGGGCGGCACGGGTGACACCCGGAACGGCGGCCAGAGCCGCAGCCCGTTCTTCATAGTCGGGAAAACCCTTTACCAGATTGCCCAACTCATCCGCCCGCCCGGCGGAATAAACTGTGACATGCGCATTGGCCCCCAGAATGGTATCCACAAACTCTGCCCTGAACCCCGCCCGCACTGCCAGCGTCGCGATCAGCGCGAACACTGCCAGCGTGATGCCGATCAGGCTGATCCAGGTCATCACGCTGACCCCGCCTTCGGCCCGTTTGGCGCGCAGATAGCGCCAGGCGATCATCCGTTCGAAGCGGGAAAAGGGGGCTGTCTGGGGCATGTCTGCTCTGCTTTTGTTTTGCGCGGACAGTGTCGGTTGTCCCGCGCCGCGTCAAGTCAGGCCGGGCAGCCGCCACGTCACTTCGGCGGGATCACCCTCAGCCGACCGCAATGGCAATGGCGGCAAAGTGCAGCCCGGCGGCGATCGCCACGCACAGGTGCCAGATCGCATTGTGGAACCGTAGCCGGTGCCATTTGTAGAACGCGACCCCGCCGACATAGGTGATGCCGCCAAGCACGATCAGCCAGAGCGACACATCCGGCAAGGCCGTACGCGCGGGGCCGATGGCCAGAACGCCGATCAAGCCAAGCGCGATATAGGCAACCACCGCCAGCCCGTCGTAGCGCCCCGGCAGCGCCAGCTTGACCACCACCCCCAGAACGGCCCCGGCCCAGACCACCGCGCCCAGGACCCAGACCATCAATCCGGGCTCGAACTGTGCCAGAATGGCGGTGTATGTCCCCGCGATCATGACATAAATCGCCGAATGGTCAAACCGCCGCAGCATCCATTTCAGCGCCGAGGGTGGAGCCATGTTATAGGCCAGCGAAAACCCGAACATCAGAAAAAACCCGGCGGCATAGACCGCAAGAACGGCGAACAGACCAAAATCAGCCCGCACCAGCACGTGATAGAGCAGCGCCGAAAAGCCGATGATCCCGGCCAGCAGGGCCAGCGTATGCACCACGCCATCGGCCACCAGTTCGCCAAGGGAGAAGGGACGTTTCATCAGTCTGGGGTGGTCGGTGGGCAACAGCATCGGCGGTTCATGTCCATAAATATCCACATAAGGATCGTGCGCGGGACTGGCGCGTCAATCAGGCTTTGGCCTGACGCTGCGTCAGAAGCGGCAAAGACAGGCCGCGCAGGTCAGAGCCACGGCGCGTGCCGTGCCCCCCTCATGGCCCGGCTCAAGGTGCCGCAGCGATCCGGGGGCGCGAAGCCCCCGCGGCGCGGGTCAGCGATGGCCGTCGTAGATCTGCGCGATCCGGTCCACCGCAGCCTCGGCCGACATCTCCTCGGCCAAGCCGGTGCGGCGGCTGGTCAGTTCCACCACGCCATTCGCCAGCCCGCGTGGCCCGACGGTAATGCGCCAGGGCAGGCCGATCAGGTCCATGGTGGCGAACTTCGCGCCCGCGCGTTCCTCGCGGTCGTCATAGAGTGCTTCGAGCCCCTTGGCTTTCAACGCCTTGTAAAGGCCGTCGCAGGCCACATCGGTGCCGGCATCGCCCTGTTTGAGGTTCACGATCCCGACCGGGAACGGCGTCACCCCCTCGGGCCAGATGATGCCTTTGTCGTCATGGCTGGCCTCGATGATCGCGCCCAGCAGGCGCGACACGCCAATCCCATGCGAGCCCATCTCGACCGGCACTTTCGAGCCGTCCGGCGTGACCACAGTGGCGCCCATCGACTCGGAATACTTGGTGCCGAAATAGAAGATCTGGCCCACCTCGATCCCGCGGCCGACCTTGCGGCGCTCTTCCGGGATCTGGTCGAACAGGGCGGCGTCGTGGGTCTCGTCCGTGCGGGCGTAGAGGGTGGTGAACTCTTTGCAGATGCCGGCCACCTCGTCGCGATTGTCGAAATCGACCTCCCGTTCACCCAGTTTCAACTCGGTGACCGCCTGATCATAGAACACCTCGGATTCGCCGGTGCTGGCCAGCACCAGGAATTCATGGGTGTTGTCGCCGCCGATCGGACCCGACGCCGCGCGCATCGGGATGGCGGTGAGGCCCATGCGTTCATAGGTGCGCAGATAGCTGACCATGTGGCGGTTATAGGCGTGCAGCGCGGCGTCCTTGTCGATGTCGAAGTTGTAGCCGTCCTTCATCAGGAACTCGCGGCCCCGCATCACGCCGAAACGGGGGCGCATCTCGTCGCGGAACTTCCACTGGATGTGGTAGAGCGTCATCGGCAGGTCTTTGTAGCTGCCGACATGGGCGCGGAAGATGTCGGTGATCATCTCCTCATTGGTCGGCCCGAACAGCATGTCGCGGTCGTGGCGGTCCTTGATGCGCAGCATTTCCTGGCCGTAGTCATCATAGCGCCCGCTTTCGCGCCACAGGTCGGCGGGCTGCAGGGTGGGCATCAGCAAGGGGATGTGACCGGCGCGGGCCTGTTCCTCATGCACGATCTGCTCGATCCGCTTCAAGACCCGGTAGCCCAGCGGCAGCCAGGAATAGATGCCCGCCGCCTGCTGTTTGATCATGCCCGCCCGCAGCATGTAGCGGTGGCTGACGATCTGGGCCTCGGACGGGTTTTCCTTGAGGACGGGGAGGAAGTATCGGGAGAGACGCATGAGGGGCGGCCTATCGCTAAAGGGGTCCGCTGGTTCCTAGCCGCTTCGCGGGGGTCAGGCAAGGGTGCTGGCTTGTCCCCCTGTGTTACAAAGGGGTGGGGTGTTTGGAATCAAGGGGTTAGGGGTGTGGGATTCATGAGTTGTTAAGTGTTTGGGGGGAGGTTGTACCCATGCCGTAAAAAGCGAAATTCATGTTCAAGAGTATCATTGGTTTAGTGTTTTCAGTTTTCAAGGCGTGAAAAATCTATACTGTCAGGAAAAATTGGAAGTAACTGGACGTACAGTGGTAAGACCAATGCCTTTGCCTTCGAAAAACTCGATAAGAGCTGCTGGGAAGCGCGTTGCTTCGGCGGGCTCACCAAAGTTTGCCGATCCTTCCGATATTGCGCTGCTAGATGAGTGGAGGAAAGCACATTTGCTTCCCCTTACTGCGATTGCGATGTGGTTGCGGCAGCCGTCACTAGAAGCAACTGAACTCGCACCGGCGCAACGTCTTAAGAGGCGTGATACTTTGCTTGACAAGCTGATTTCGGGAAGGGCGAAAGATGCTTCAACGATGCACGACCTCGGGGGGTGCAGGCTGATCTTTCAGGATGTTGGTGGCCTCCAACGGTTTCGCCAGTATCTCGAAAAGGAAAGCCGAGCTAGGCATATGCTTTTGCATGAAGCTGGCAAGTACGATTACATTTCAAACCCAAAACCGACGGGTTACCGAGGTGTGCACTATGTGTATGCTTACCGCTCATCATCAGATGCTAGGTCTGAATTGAATGACCTGAAAATTGAGTTGCAGCTTCGTACAGATGCACAGCACGCTTGGGCGACAGCGGTTGAAATCGCTGACCTAGTTGTCGCATCCCGGAAGGTAGTAAGGCTGTTTCTTGAACAGCTCGGGCTTGAGTGTGTGCCAATCCTTCATCGCCTGCAATGGCGACTTGCTGCCGAGGGCTGACTGGGGGAGCTGCTGGTTGTAGAGCCAGACATAGCGGTGCAGGGTCGTCTCCAGCTCCTCGCCGGATCGGAAGTGGTGGCTTTGAAGCACCTCCTCGATGCGGCCGTTGAACCGCTCGACCATGCCGTTGGTTTGCGGCGACTTGGGCGGGGTCAGGCGGTGCTCGATGCCCAGTTCGGTGCAGAGCGTGTCGAATTCATGCTCGCCGGTTGCGGCGCGCTTGCGCAGGCCGAACAGGCGGTCGGTGAACTCCTTGCCGTTATCTGTGAGAATGGTGCGGATGCGGATCGGGCAGGCGCGCTCCAAGTCCCGTAGGAACCGCCGGGCGTTGGCCGCGGTCTTTGCCTTGAAGATGCGGATGAAGACCCAACGGGTTGCGCGGTCGATCGCCACGAACAGGTAGCGCCGTGAGGTTTGGTCAGCCATTTGAGGCAGATACTTCGTTCACCCTGAACAAAGCTGTCACGCTGCATCTGCGGTCAGATAGCGGGGATTTGGCGGGATTTCTGGGGTCCTTATCACGGCGACAATCCAGGTAAGCCAAGCCCGGAGGTGGGCCA
>JBKBKR010000011.1:0-85213 GCA_046296515.1 Paracoccaceae bacterium
TCGTCAGAATCGCAACTGAAGCCGCAAGGGAACAGGAGGTCGAAAGAAGAAGCTTTGCCCAACCTACATACCCATACCGGCACGGCTTTACAAGGGTGCTGTCAAGGCAAACTGCCACAAGAATCTGATTGTGCACAGGCACAGAGTCACGCCGACACGAGCTTTGCCCCTGGCCAGCCCCCCGATGACCTGCGAGATCCGCACAAGCGTGACGATGCCGAATGAACGCTGCTCCGCCGCAGGATCGCAGCAATGCGCAGGATGACCACAAAGGCTCTCCCCATCGACCGGAGCATCGGGCAGGGTGGACTGCGACGCGCTCTCCGTGCTGACCCGCCATTGTCGCAGGGGGGGCGGTCTGACGGGGATTCAGGGGCCGAAGGTCAGGCTGCGGGCGCAAGGAAGAAGCGGATCATCTGGGCCGAGGCGTCCGGTCCGCTGACATCGGTATAGGACCCCGCCGCGCGGCCGCCCGACCAGGCGTGTCCGGCACCCTTGAGCATCCAGAGTTCAAGCTGAACGGTGCCGTCTGGCCCGGAAAAATCGCTGCGAGTATAGCCGCGCCCACGGACAGAGCGTTGCGTCACCCGGCTTGGCTGTGCTTGATCCCCCAGGGCCCCGGCGACGATGGTCGCTGCGTTCGATGGGTGCACGGTGCTGTCATTGTCGCCCTGAAACACGATCCGGCGCGCCAGTGGTGCCTTTGTGCTGCCGCCAGCCGCTGTGGCGCCAGCCGCTGTGGCGCCAGCCGCGGCCCCGCTGCGCATGGCCGACATTGCGGAGAGCACATCGCGCGCCGAGCCGCGGGCGAGGCCCGAATGAATCCCGACCGCCGAATAGACATCGGGGTAGACGTCGGCCAGAATGGCCGCCATCGCCCCGCCTGCCGACAGGCCGGCCACGAACACCGAACCGCGGCCCAAGCCGAATTCCTTCATCAGTTTGCGCGTCAGGGACGCCAGCAGTGCAGGCTCGCCCGTGCCCCGCCCCTGATTGCCGGGCCGGAACCAGTTCCAGCAGGCCGCCATATTGTCAATGGTTGTCTGTGCGGGATAGATGATGGCCAGTCCGTTCTTTTCCGCGTGGGTGTTCATCCGGGTGCCAAGGGCAAAATCATCCGGGTTCTGGTTGCAGCCATGCAACATCAGGACAAGGCCTTTGGGCTTGCTTGCCGGCAGATAGAGCCGGTAGTCGCGTGACCCCGCCGCCGTTCTGTGTGATCGCAGGAGGTATTGCGCCTGGCTCGGGATTGCCGGCAGGGCTTTGCCCGGCACCGCTTTGCGGGTGGCGGCGGCTCTCAGTGCCTTGCCCGCACCCAGTTGGGCCACAACGGAGCCCAGCGAACCGGACGTTTTGATGCTGGCCGACCTGCGGACGGCTTGTTTGGGTTTGGCCGCGGACAGCGGCGACAGCATCGCTTTGACCACAAGCCCCGTCATCGCCTTTTGAACAGTGCGCGTTGCCCGGGCAGGCCGCATCAGCTTGGTTGCCCGGCGCATCGCGGCGGCAAAGTGGCGTGTCATGAGAGACGTTCCTTGAGAAGGGCTGTGCGCCCGCGTGACCGCCCCTGAAAGGAGACGCTGACAGCCGGCGGCATCGTTCCCTTGCCAACCCACCGACGCCGAATTGGTTGCATCGTGACGTGACGTCGAGAGAAAATCGCAGCAACGCAGGGGCAAATTGCATCATGCCACCCAAACCGCCTGTTGTTTGTGCAAAGAAAGATCCGGGCGGACCGGAGGCCCGCCCGGAACGCCTGTTCAGATCGAAGGCTTGTCTGACGGTTGGTGGTCGATATCCCCCGTCGCGTGGTCATAGACCCGGGTGGCGGCCCCGGCGGCACGGTCAACGATCACTTCCCCTACGGATTTTCCTTCGGGCAAAAGGCTGGCAAGGTCCGATCCGGCGTCCTTGATCTCGCCCTTCACATCTGCGGCGGCGGTTCGGGCCATTGCCATGGCCTTTTCCCGCTCGGCATGGAACAGCGTCTGCGCTTCGGCGAAAAGCCGGTCGCTGCTGTCGCCCATGGTGTCGTCTTCGATCTTGCTGTGGGGCAGGACGCCACCCAGCGCGGCCCCCAGGGCCACGGCAAGCGCGCCAACGACCAAGGGCTGATCTTCGAAGAACCCGGTCACGGCGCGCGTGCCCGTTTCCATAGCTTCGGCCGATGCAAGCCGTGCATCATGCGCCGCACGACGGGCGGCCACCACGCGTGAGCGTGCCTCTTCCGACAGATCATCCAGGCCATGGGACAGCCGGTCTGTCAGGTCAGAGGCCGCGGTGCCGAAATCGGTGGCCGCCTCTGATACTGCAGATCGCATCGAATGGGCTGCGCCTAGCATCCCGTCCGCCATTTCATTCCGACGATCACCACCGGGCCCGCGCCCTTTGGTCTGGCGCCTGCGTGCTGTCTGATCGGTGTCATACCAGTGCTGATCGGGGTCGCGGGTCGACTCATTCCCCGAACGGATCGTCGGACCGACCCGGCGTTGCGATGGTTCATAGCTGCCCCGCCCGGCCTGATCGTTCCAGCGATCATTCCTGTCGCCGGTGGAACCGCCGCGGTTCTGGCCCAGGAACAGCCAAGCCAGGCCCACGCCAACCAGCGCGACCGCTGCCGGGTTGCGCCCGACCGTCTGCGTGACAGCGCGCCCGATGTCACCGCCTTGCGCGCGAAACATCGACCCGATGTCGGTCACGATCGCATCAACCGAAAACTTCTGTTGCAGGCTGTTGATCGAGTCACTCATCTGCGCGCGTTCCTCGCGGATGTCGCGCTCGATGTCGTCCGAGGTGCGGGTGTCATTTGTCATTGAACGAGTCCTTGATGGCCGCAACATCGCGCGAAACATTCTGCGCGGCACGGGTCGGCACGAAGCCGATCTGATTGAGGGCGGATTTGGCGGAGGCGAAGACTGCAAACGCGATCAGGAGCAGAGCGGCACCAACAACTGCGCTGGCCCAGACCGGTGGCAAACCGGCCCAGACCACCAGCGCGACCAGCGACGCGGCCAGCACGTTGAGCCCGGTGATGGCCAGCACCAGCGCCAGGGCCATGGAGCCAAGCGAGGCACCTGCCTTGGTCAGGCTTTCTCCGATCTCGGCTCGCGCAAGGTCGGTCTCGTTGCGGACCAGATTGCTGACATTGCCCAGAATGTCGGCCATCATTTCGCCCGTGGATTTCGGGCCGTCCGGGCCGGTCATGGCGCTGTGCGGGCGGCTTGGGTGTTTGGATTGCCCTCGTTCACGAAAGCCCCGACGGATGATCCGCCTGCCTTCGGTGCAGTGGAGGCAGCGCCGGAGGTGCTGGACGCTTTGGCGTACCGGCTGGCGGCAAAGCCGAGCAGCGCCGCGCCACCCAGAAACATCATCGGGTTTTCCCGCGCAACCTTGCTGACCATCTGCACGATCTGTCCCAGATCCTTGTCGCGGATCTGATCGGACGCATCGGCAAGGCCGCTGGCAAGTGTGCCCAGCGTGCGTTCCTGCGCGGACCCACCGCGCAATTCCTCGGACGCGCGGCGTAGGGCGCTTGCCACATCATTCACTTCATCGGCGACGCCATCCTTGGCGTCCTCGGCTTTCGAGCGGACTTCGGTCATCGCCTGACCGAACTTCTGGGCAACCGCGCCCTTGATATCGGAAGCGACGCTGCCGATCATCGTCGTGTCATCCTTGTCCGAGGACGCAGTCTCGGGTTTGTAGGTGTTGTTCATTTCATGGGCCTTTCCGGCGTAAATCGCGACCAAGTTGGTCCGGCAAGACAATGCGGCACTGAGAAAACGAAACCTGCCGATGCCTTGTCACTGCGAGAACAACCGATGGTTAACCCGTTCGTTCCAGTTCTTGTGCTTCGGCGAAAGATTGCCAGACCCGCGGGTTGGCCACCGGTCTGAAGCCCGGCCACAGACCGGGTGTGGTCGCCAACTCCGGCAAATTTCGGTCAGGATCGGGAAAGTACAGGCTTTGACCGCCGCGCATCCTGTCGGATGTGCCCTCCATGGCGAAGTCATGCGCGGCAGCGTGAGTGAAGATGCCCATTGTATCTGCATGGCAGTCGGAGCTACAGGCGCGGTCGCCCTTGTGCCCATCATGCCTGAAAGCGCTTCGGGCCACTCGCCGCAGGGAGGCAGGACACATCAGCGGACGAAATGGGGCTCCCTAGCCATACTTAAACTAAGTCTGGCTTCAAGAAACCGTCGCGCGCAGCCTCGACCCGGATATGGATATCGCACAACTGAGGGTCCGCTCCCTTTCACCAGCTTGGCGCAACACGACGAATTTTCGGCTGGGCTTGATCGGTGATGCGCTTTTTGGCGCCTTCCGTTAGCTCCGCCAGGGGATGGATTGCATTTCGCAGGCGACGCTTTTCGATGGCACTCGTTTTCCATCGGGTTCTCCGGCAGGACACGACGCACTTCCGGGTTGATGAAGGGACAAGCAAATTGTCAGGTCGTACCGGTGGAAAAAAAGGCGGCCCCGGATCGGGACCGCCTGTGTTCAGTCTGCTGTCCGGTGTCAGCGAACGATGTAGACGATCTGGCGCTGCTTGCGCTCGACGATGACGGGGACGCCATTGACATAAGCATAGGAATACTCGCTGTCCGGCACCTCTACCAAAGTCACTGTCTCGGGAATACCCGCACCGACCACGACTTCTCCGTCCAGATAGATCGGCTCGACCGGGTTGCCGGTGACATAGGTCGTCACCTTGGTATCCGGAACGGCTGACGCACCCAGACCGCCACCCAGAATCACGCCGACAAGGGCACCCACGGGGCCCGCAACCATCGCGCCGGCGATGGCACCGGTTGCGCCGCCAACTGCCGCGCCCTGAGCGGAGTTGTCTTCATAAGTAACAGTGCCCACAGCGACTTTATCGCGGTTGGTATAGACAACGACAGGGGTGTTATCGACCATTGCAGTCAGGTAGTCGCCCGATGCCCAGCCTTCGGTGCCATCAAACGACACTTTGCACCAGTTCGCGCTCTCAAGGCAGCCATCGACGGTGACGACGCCATTGGTCGGGATCACTCCGACGATCTGATACACGGGGCCGGGGCCGGCCCGCATGTTGAGATCGGTCCAGGCGGTCGCCTCGGTCGCGGCATATGCCGACGTCGACAGAAGTGTTCCAACCGTGGCGATGAGAAGGGTTTTGGTAAACATTCGGGTAATCCTTGGGATTCTGCATGGGCTGTCGGACACGTGGTGCGTCTTCGCCGTTGCTGACAGATCAACGCGCGCTAAGCGCTTCTGGTTCCCAACTCACGTTCCCGGGAACAGCGGAACGGGTCGGCCTTTCTGGATTGACCCCCCGGACAAGAAGGTGTTTTTAACTTTGTCCGCTCTTCCGTCTGGAAATCCCGAAAGAAGTATCATGGTCAAAACGGCAGCCACCCTGAAGCCACTGCTTTGGGAACCGAAAAACCTGTTGCGCGCTGTCGAGGCGGCTGGTGTCACATTGTGGTCCTGGAATGTCGATACCGACGCCCTGGCTATGGACGATCTTGCCTATGACCTTTGGGGGATTGAGCGCAATTCATCCGTCACCTTTGAAGACCTTTCCGCCCATATTCACCCCGCCGACCGAAATCGGGTGCGGGCTGCCTTCAACGCCACGCGGGCGATCATCGGGCCATATGAGATTGATTTCCGCATCATGATTGGTGACGAGCTGCGGTGGATTTCGGCGCGCGGTCAGGGGGACGATGAAGGCATCGTCCAAAGGATCATGTTTGGCATCTTTCTGGATGTGACCGGCCGCAAGCAAGCCGAAGAGGGGCGCGAACTTTTGGCGGGCGAGATGAGCCACCGCGTCAAGAACCTGCTGAGCATCGCATCCGGCCTGACAGCGATCACATCGCGGTCGACGTCAACGACCAAGGACATGGCACGCGAACTGACCCAGAGGCTGACAGCGCTTGGGCGCGCCCATGATCTGGTGCGCCCGCTCCCTGGACAGACCGTGGCGGCGTCGGCCTTGCTTGGGGATTTGCTGACTGTCCTGCTGGCGCCCTATGACGATCTGGGAGCGTTCAGCGGCCGGATCAGGGTTTCGGTTCCCCGGATGCGTGTCGGTGACGCATCGACGACGATCTTTGCGATGATCATCCATGAACTTGCGACCAACTCGCTGAAATACGGTGCCTTGTCGGTTGAAGATGGTCTGCTGGATGTGTCCTGTTCGGCACGGGACGAAGCGGTAACCATCGTGTGGACGGAAAATGGCGGCCCTCTCGTCGTGCCGCCGACCCGCCCGCCGGGATATGGGAGCCGCTTGATCGAGCGCAGCGTAACGGGTCACCTCGGCGGTGCAATCTCCTATCATTGGGCGCCTGGAGGATTGGTGGTGACGCTGACTGTCAGTCCTGATCGCCTGGCACAGTGACGTTTGTCGCGTTCCGGCGGTTGCCCGGAACATTGCACATTCGCTTTCCCGACGCGCCCCTTCAAGTGTCGTACGGATAGGGAATCTCACACCGGACGCTGAAATGCGGCAGGGTGCCCAGTGTGATCGCACCTTTCCACTTTTGCTCGATCAGGGCGCGAACGAGCTTTGATCCGAAGCCCGTGCCTTGAGATGCGGGGACGGCGGATGGACCGGGATCGGTCCAGTCGAAGCAGAACGTCCTGGTGCCGTCGCCGTCGGAGCGGTAGGCCCATCCAACGTTTACGGCGCCGTGCGCCTTGCCAAGTGCGCCGTACTTCATCGAATTGGTGGCCAATTCGTGCAAGACGAGCCCCATGTCGAAACACAGATCCGGGTGCAGCAAGATGTCTCGGCCGGATACGAGGACCCGGTTTCCAAAAGGTTTCAGTGCTTCTGTGACCAGTTCGGTAAAGCGGGTCGAACTCCAGCCCCCTCGCGACACGATGTAGTTGGAACGGGCAAGGGCGCTGAGCCGTTCGCTGAACGAATGGCGGGCAGCCTTTGGATCCGAGGCATTGTTCAGGGTCTGACCGGCGATGCTGTTCACCAGCTGCAGCATGTTTCCGGCACGGTGGGCCATTTCGCGCACCAGCAAGGTCTGATGTGTTGTCGCTGCAACCTGCCGCGCCGCGCCCGCGACGATGTTGGCCAGCGACAACACGAAATCGGCGTCGGTCAGATCGAAATGCCGCAGGTCCCGCGAATGGATGCCGAACACCCCGAAGGGCCGGATGTCGGACCCTGGAATGATGACTGAAATACCGCTTCTGACGCCGTGGTCATGCAAGAGTTGAGGCCCGTCGAACCGCGTCTCGGCGCGCATATCGCTGACAAGCACGGGGCTGTCGGAGATCAGCGTGAACCCCGCCTGCGATTCACGCTCGATGCCCACCTTGCCTTGGCCGACCAACCCGTCTTGCCAGCCGATGCCCGACCGTAGGACAAGATGATCTGCCGAATCAGAAAATTGCAGGATTTTTGTAAGAGGTACATTCAGAATATCGGCCGCAAGCCTTACGGCACGATCCATGACCGTTTGAAAATCGGGCTCGTTCAAGGCGAAGGAGCCAAAGCTGGCGACGGCTGATTGTTGGGCAAGGCGACGCTTGAGTTGGTGCTCGCTCTTTACGCGGGCAGAGACATCGAGACAGATGCCGGTCAGGAACCGCGTCCCGTCCGGGGTCAGCAAAACCCCTCCCGAGGCTTCAATCCAGACATCTGGCCGATCGGGGCGCGGCGCGCTTCGATAAACCACGCGATAGGGGCTGCCGGTTTCTATGCTTGCCCTTATGCTCTGCCAGACCTCTGTCGCATCATCGGGATGCAGATCATTCTGAAAACTGGCCAGAGTCCCGTCGAATGACCCTGCCGGAAGGGCGTGCACATGCTCTAGGTTCTGTGTCCATTCCAGGGCGTTGCTATCAATCTTCCAACGCCAGACCCCGGCACCGCCCAAACGCAGCCCATCTTCCAAAGCACGCCCGTCAGTCAGAAAGACGGCGGATGGTGCATTGAAGATTGACCCTGCTGTCATGACCTCTCACCTTGTCTTCTTTTCAGACTGTCAACCATTTTCGTTGTGCCTGCGCCGTTGACCCCAAAGCCTATCGGCCGCTCTCTGCGCGTCAACCTTGGACTAACGAATACCGGAGCCATGAGTTCCGTTGGCGTGTGGACGGGCGATGTCGCGGCCCGTTTCAACGCTTCGCCGCGCAAAGCCGGGTGGACCCTGGCACTCCGGTTCCGGCCTCAGATCTGGCCGAACTTCATGTCGAACAGGCCACGGTGCGTGCCTTCGCCGCCCAGGGTGAGCCACTGTGCCGTTACCACCTGTAGCCAAGTTTGATTGACCCGCCAAAATCCCGCGCATTGTTGGAGTAAGCCACGTTCACGCCGCCATCAATCGTGACGCCATTCGCCGTGGCCAGACCCATGTTTGCCGAGAGCAAGATCGAGTCTCGACCCGGCGTTGCGCCCGACACGGCAACCAGAGCACCCGGTAGGGCAACGAAGGACCGGGTGCCCGGTGTATTTGAGGCGAACTCATGCCCCCAGGCCGCCCTGACACCGAACGATCTCGCTCCTCCATCGGCGAGAGTTGTTGACCACTGCATGTCTACACCCAACTCTGAGCGAACCGAAGTCGTCGTTGCCGCGTCATACCCAAGCGCAAAGCTGTCAGACCCTGACACAGCCGACTCGGAATAGGCAGCGGTTCTGAAGGATTGCGCCCTGAGGGCGGCAAAAGGGGTGAAGACACCCATATGGTAGCCGGCCTCGACATGCGCGGCGAAGGAATTGCCCGTCGTCTCGGCACCCAGCCGATCCAGGCCAGCAATTGTGACTGTGCGATCCGTGCTGATGTCGCTGCGCCCAAAGGCGAGGGCACCCTCCAGATATCCCCTGTCCGAGGATGTTCGTGCCCGAAGGCCCAGCAAGACCGTATCGCTGGTGCCGGAACCCATGTTTTCGCTCAGCGCAAAATCCGCCCTGCTCCAGGACAACGCGACCCCCACGTTCGTGGCCTCATTGACCAAAACGTTCAGGCCCACGGCGATGCCCCTGTTGGTGCTCGTCCGCTCGGAATGACCCAGCCTCGCAGAGCCATCAGTTGTGTTGCGCGAACCATAGCCAGATACCCACATGTCCCAATTGCGCGGCCGGGGCGACAGGCGTTCCGGATAGGACAGCGTTTCGACCACACGGGTTGGCTCCGAACCGTACTTTCCGGTATAGGCCGCGTTGATCTTTTCGCGCACCATCCCGACCGGAACCCCATCGTTGCGCGACGGCTGCGGCGTGGTGCGCGGAGTGCGGCCGGTACGGACGAAGGTATCCAGAAAATCGTTGGTCGCTTGCATCCCCGTCGGTGCCACACTGGTCGACACCTGACCCGACAATTGCGCAAGGCTGACAGCCAGTTCCGCTGGCGTCTGCGTGGCCGCTATGATGGCAATCCCAAGCGGCAGGATGCCGCCCCCGGCCACATAGCCTGACAGGGCCGTAGCCACCGCCCGGTCATTCTCGGTCAGCGTAGGATCTGTGATCACGGTATCGAACCCGGGCGCAGCGAGTGTACAGATCCGAATGGTATTGGTGTCCAGCGTGACTGAACCGTTCCGTGCAAGCGCGGCGCCGCAGTTGACGGATGCGGCTGTGTTCATGGTGATGCTTGTCAGGGCAACGATCTGGCCCTCCAGCACAGACGACGTATCCAGCGTTGCCGAACTGCCCACGCGATAGAACACGTTGCCCCCTTGGGCACCGTTTTCAAGCAGCACACGTGCCCCGCTTCCGGTTGTCAGAGTCGATCCGATGTTGAAAATAAAGATGGTGTCCGGATTGCCACCACCGTCCAGTATCAGAGTCTGACCGGCAGCGATGCCTGCGGAACTGTCAAAATTGTAGACGCCGCCCGTTAAGGTCATTCCGCCCAGATCCTGTCCGGTCAGATTACCGCCATTCGACGTCGGGCGGCCAGCCAGCACCCCGTAGAGCGTAGACAAATCGTTCTGGACCCGGATAGCCACAGGATCGGCGAGGTATACCGATCCGGTATGGGTGACACTGCCATATCCGGTATAGGACGTGCCCGGATTTAGAGCGATATTCCCGACAATTGTAGTCGGACCGGTGTTGGTCAATGACTGCCCGGAAATGACACCGAAGCTTTGCAGATCCTGTGCTGCGCTTGGCATGCCAGTGAAGACACTCAGAGGAATTACCGCAAGCAGAGGGATGACGGTGGAGATGAGTCTCTTGGCCAACTTGTTACCTATTTTCAGGAATGTTTCACATGAAATCGCGCACACTCTTTGCGCATTGCTGCACAGAACTTGGGCAGATCAGCAGGGCAGTCAAGCCCCGGTGCAGATTTAATCCGGGTGGATTTTGGTTGAAGCGTTGCTCATGAGGCTATCTCCTCGTGATCGGACGGGTTTGGGGCGTCCATGAAAGCCCAGCGTCAGATCGGGTCGCTTGCCCGGCATCACTCATCTGCCTCAGGGCAAGGATCAATTCTGTCCAGAGTCGCCACAATATTTTATAAATATTTGAAAAAATGACATTATTTCTGGATGTCGCAGTTCGCCCCGCTCAATCTGCTCCCCCGGATTTTCGTGTTTCTCGGCTCTTTGCAGACGCGCGGTCATGTCGTGGGAACCTGGACATGCTGGCAGAGCCACGGACAAAAGATTATCAGAGACCACGTTCAGTCCAGAATCGCGCAAATCTATACAGCGTGGCAACAACGGGCGGGCCCTGACATTTGCCGCTGTCCAAGCCCCGCGCGGCTCAATTGCATCTCGGCCACAAAAAACGCAAACGTGAATAGGATCGTGTTCCATGGCATGGCGCGCTGACCAAGCAGGCCCGCGCCCAAAATGGCGGCGATCTTCATGGCCATCCACACCACGCCATGGGACACGATCGGTGCGGCGAATGCTACAAGCTGAGCTTGAAAGTATTATCTGATGTCGCGCGAAAGAAGAATCAGCTTACTCTTCACAAAAGAGGGTAGCAGAGCATATCAGCCAGCATGACGAAGCTTCAGTCACAGCTACACTACAAGACCGCCAAGCGCAGATCTCGTCGCCGAGACCGCATGCTTGATCGCTTTTTTAAGCTGACCGAAAGGACCGGGACACGTCATCTGAATGCCGTTCTTGTAGCGGCCATATTTGTAGTCAGCGTGCTGACTTCTCTTCTGCTGGCGTTCCTGCTTGATCGGGTTCTGGAAGCAGAACCACATGCGGCGATCTATAAGATTGTGCTGATCATCGCCAGCATCGTGCCGCTGATCATCGCCGTTCCAGCGGTTTTCTATGCGGATGCCATGATGCGGCGGTTGAACGGCACGCGGCGGGAGCTTCACGATGCCTTGGCCCAGGCAACGCTGGCAAGCCGTGCAAAGTCTGAGTTTCTGGCAAATATCAGTCACGAGATCCGTACGCCGATGAATGGCGTGCTGGGAATGGTGCAGGTGCTGGACGCGACCGAACTGACAGAAAGCCAGCGCGAAAATCTGCGTCTGATCCGCGTTTCCGGTGACATGCTGATGTCGCTGATCGACGATATCCTTGATCTGTCGCGGATCGAGGCCGGACGGATCGACCTTCAGCCTGCACCCCATGCGCTGATCAGGTCGCTTGAAGATACTGTTGCGCTGTTTCAGGCCCGCGCCGAAGAGCGCGGCACCACGCTGACCTTTGCTGCGGTCCCCGATACGCCTGAGCGTATGATTTATGATCTGGTGCGGGTCCGGCAATGCTTGGGCAATCTGGTTTCAAATGCCGTGAAGTTTACCAAAGGCGGTGCAATAACGGTGACCTTGTCCACCCAACCGACCGCAACCGGGCAGGCAGAGGTCGTGCTGACCGTGAAGGACACCGGCATCGGAATTGATCCGGTGGCGCAGGGCCGCCTTTTTGAAGCGTTTTCCCAAGCTGAAACCACTACAGCCAGGGAATATGGCGGCACCGGGCTGGGGCTGGCGATTTCGCGGCGGCTGGCCCATGCGATGGGCGGCGATATAAGCGTAACGTCTTCCCCCGGTGCCGGGTCGTCCTTCGTGTTACGGTTCACGGCCCAGACCCTGGCGTCGGACGCCGCGACACAGATCGAGGCAAAGCCATCGGGAGCGGAGGCAAAGCGCGATCTGCAGCGTGTTTCCATTCTGGTCGTTGACGACAGCGCGGTAAACCGCCGCGTGGCCAGCGGCTTGCTGGCCCCCTTGGGTGCCGTTTGTCATGAGGCAGCTGGTGGCATCGAGGCTTTGGAAATTCTGGCCGACCGTCCGATTGATCTGATTCTGCTGGACATGCAGATGCCGGTGATGGACGGTGCCGCCACATTGCAGGCGATCCGTACCTCGGAACAGCGGTGGGCGCAGGTGCCGGTCGTTGCCCTGACCGCAAATGCAATGGGGGGCGAGCGGGAGCGCTGTCTGCAGATGGGCATGCAGGGCTATGCCAGCAAGCCGGTGCGGCTGGTGGTGTTGGTGGAGGAAATCCTGCGGGCCTTGTCTGACGCTGGCCCCCAGGGGAACGTTCGGGAATCCCCCGTTTTTGACGGGGTGCATGTGTAATACTTGTGCGCCCATTCTGTTTCGGGGCGAATGTCCATGTTCGGGCGGTCCGGTTTCGCGGGATCGGATCATGTGCGATAATCTACTGGTAGTTATGTATGTGCCATGCAATCTGCTCGCGAGTTGAGCTGAAGACCGTCACATTCTGAGGACGACGCAATGAGAAAGCTGCAGCGGATCCTGCACGTGGATGATGCCGAAGATGTTCTGTTCATAGCGAACATGGCATTGAAGATGGTCGGTCAGTTTGACCTTTTGCAATGCAGTTCCGGCAAACAGGCAATCGCAGAGGCGGAAGCCTTTCGTCCAGACCTGTTCCTTCTGGATTTCATGATGCCCGAGATGGATGGCAGGGAGACGCTTCACGAGCTACGCAAACTGCCCGGCTTGAGCGATGTGCCCGTTGTCTTCATGACGGCGCGGGTCAGCGCAGAGTTTTCAAACGGCCTTCGCCGCGATGGTGCTTTGGATGTCATAGCAAAGCCCTTTGATCCGATGACCCTCGCCGATCAACTCCGTGCACTCTGGCAGACTTATGCTGGCTTGTAGTCTGGCAGAGTGAACTTGGGATACCTGTCTGAAGGATGGTGCTGCGGCAACCAGGGCGACGCAAATGACCACTTGGGCAACTGTCCGGAAATCTTTCGGTCGCGCGGATGCCAAATATTTGATGCCCTGAACCGCGATTTGGCCCCGTCTAGGTCGTTGACTGAGCGGCAGTATTCCACCTGGGCTTCTGAGCGGCCGGTTGGGGGCTGACACTTACGTCGCCTTTGTCTGTCAGGCGGTCGAATTCGATGCAAAAGGTTGAACCGACGCCCAGTTCGCTTTCGTAGTCGATGGTGCCGTTGTGAAGCTCAACGATCTGTTTGGTGATGTTGAGGCCAAGGCCGGTCCCTCCGACCTTGCGTACATCGGAGGAATCAACCTGGCTGAACTTGCCGAACACGCGCTCCTTGGCGCCCGCCGGAATCCCCACTCCGTTGTCATGGACCGAAATACGGATGCGGGGACCAAGGGTTTCCACGCTCACTTTTACCACGCTGCCCTGACCGGAAAACTTCAGGGCGTTCGACAGCAGGTTGTTCATCACCTGGATCAGGCGGCTGCGGTCGCCCAGGAAGCGGCAGTCGTCAGCGCAAGGGACGGTGGTGACCTGGATGCCGAGCTTGTCGGCATAGCCTGTCGTGGCTTCGACGGCCTCTTGCACCAAGTCGTTTGCGTCGAGTGGTTTGAGATGGAACACAACCTCGCCGGCTTCGATCTTTTGCAGGTCGAGCAGGTCGTCGATCAAGTTGGCGAGCCGATGCCCGTTCTTGGCCGCGACGTCGATGACGGGCTTCAGCTTTTCGGGCACCTCACCCAGTACGCCGTTGTTTACGAGGTCGAGCCCTCCGATGATTGAGGTCAGGGGCGTGCGCAGCTCGTGGCTGACCGTGGACAGGAACTGCGACTTGATCTCCAGAGCCGCCTTGGTCCGCTCGTTTTCCGCCTCGAGCAGGTTCATCTGGTTGAGCCGCTCCTGGTAGCTGAGGTAAAATTTCACGGACATATCAACGATGAAGTAGAGCACGAAGATGATCGTGAAAAACTCCAGCCAGATGTAGGAACTGAGCGGTGGAGAATGACGAAGTACATCCAGAAACGCGATGTAGACGAACGCGAAGCCGTAGATCGAGAGGCGCAGGAACAACACGCCAATCATCTGGCTGTTGTACATCGCAGCAAAGAGCGACGCCGAAAACAGAAAGAAAAGCGGCGTGAAATGCCCGCCCGAGGCCTGCTGCACCGCAATATTGACGATAAAGACGCTGATCGCCACCGCGCTGAGGATTGTATTGAGAGCGATGCGCTTGAGGATCTGTTGACCCACGACCGGGTCCTGCCCATCCCACGCCTTGGACTTGCGCCCGAGGTTCAGGTCGAGCATTTCTGTCAGAACGACCACCGCGTAGCAGGCGAAGGTCGAGACCGGGTCGAAATAGATCGCCGCAAGGACGGCCGCGGCAAAAAAGCTCGCTTGTCTCTGCCAGACCACCTGGTTGAGCAGGACCACGTAATCTTTGATCGGCTTCTCGCGACCGTTCGAGTTGAACCAGTTTTCCCGAGCCGCCCGAAACGCGTTCAGGTCCTTCATGTGTGCCTCTGCCACTATCGTAAGCTTAACCTATATAGCAGCAATGTGTCAAAAATCGGCCATAAATAGGCAAAATGGGGAATATTCTTGCACAATACTGGTGCAGAGCGTCAGGGCAAGCGTCGTGCGTTACTGTCTGTGCCACAATCAGGGTGCGGCAAGGGTGCGGCGTCGACTGCGCATTGTGCTGCATACCATATTCCGGTCAGGCCGCCTCTGAACGGCTGGCTTTGGAAGCAACATAAACCCCCTGAAGGGCCGGAAACGCGATGTTGGCATGCGGAAATTCGGCTACCGGACCAAAAACCGGTGTGCGTGCCAGCACTGCGTCGCGCTGTTCCCGGAACTTGGCAGTCAAAAGGTGAAGGGGTTTTTTCTGCCCAGGGTATTTGCGTGCGTTGATCGCCAGTTCATAACCGAGGTACCGTCGGTAAAACGCGATATGCTCGGTCCGCACCGATGCGAGAGCCAGATCGATATTGTAGAACATCGCGGCGAGAAACGGGATGCGCAAGGCCAGGAAATGCACTGCAACATGCATTTTGCGGGCGGCTGGATCAATCACGAAACGGGTCGGATCAAGAACCGTCTGTCCCCGCTTGAGGTAGTCCGATATCTCGGGAAACACCGACAACGTTGGTGATATGAATGCGAGACTGGACAACAGGTGCAGCCGCATCGCCGCCAGGATCTTCCCGTCCATCTCAATCGCGACATGGACGCAGTTCGGGGCCTCGTCGAAGGCGTCCGTCATGATCCCGCTTTCGTTTTCGTCGATCGCGCCTTCGGCGAGATAGCATTTGTATCGCAGGCGATAGACCTCTGCGAGGTCCTGTCTGTCGGTAACAACTCTGTAGCGGGAGCGCCTCAGCGCCTCGAATACTTGGGGGTTCATGACTGGTTCTTTTGTCACTGCGCAGCTACGGCTTTGCGCGACAGACGAGCAGGTCGCTGTACCCGCGATAAACCAACTGCTGTCTGGTGACCTCGAAACCCGCTGAGGTCGCGGCCGATGCCATCTCTGCCCCGGTGTGCGTCCAGTAGATGCCCTCCTTTTGTGCCTTGAAGATGGCTTTGTTCTGCTTGGCGATTTCGCGACCCTGCCAGACGACCCGGAGCGCGCCGACCAGCCCGAGTTCTTGTCGCAGGCTGGAAAAAAGGTAGCTGCGCCAGTCGGATACGTTCATGTAGCGACCGAGATCGACGAGGTACAGCAAGCCGCCGGGACGGAGCAGCCGACGCAGATCTCCGAGCCGCTGCTGTGGCGCGGGCATCGCGTAAAGCGCATGGACGCAGATGACCAGATCGGCCGTGCCCGGGGCATCAATATTTTCAAGCGCGAGGGTGTCGTAACTGATATTGCCGTGGGCTGCCAATTTGGCTTTCGCCTGCCTGATCATGCCCGCGTCGGGCTCCATAAGGCGGATCTCGCTGCCGGGGCAGAGGCGCGCTGCGATCTCGGTGTAGTTTCCGGTGCCGCCACCGATGTCATAGATCACCCGAGGCGTCTCTATTGTCCTAAGGAAAGCCTCGAAATCGTGCAGGATGGATTGATACTCAGGGTTGTGCTCGGATAGCAGATCGTATGTCGTCGCATAGTTGCTCCAGTCGACACGAACCGACCGGCTATCCGTTTTGGGCCTGACGAGAGTCATGGGGCCTGATCCCTCAGCACTGGAGTGTGACGGCATGGGAGAAAGACTCCTATCGTTTGATTGCGAACGGCTTGCTGCGCGACTTGTTAATTAACAATACGTTAAGGAACGAAGCTCACATTGCAAGCAGTTTTATCAACAGTGCATTTGTCTGGCGCTCAATGTTTCCAATTCTGCAACAAGTTGATAAACCGAGTGTCCGTTGGATCATGCGAGGCTAGGGAAGTGTCACTTGTTGTAGCCTTGCTCGGCGGCGCAACAAAATGTGCTTCCTGGCTTGAAAGCAACCTCCAATTGTAGCGGCCCCGACTGACTACAGATCTGCCCGGCACCAACAGGGTAGTCTGTTTCAACCGGTTGAGGCGGCGCGGCCCACCTCGATCAGCCTGCGGCACACACAATAAAATGTGACCACAAAAAGGCACAGGTGCCAGATTCGGGGGGCGAATTTCGCTGATCGGACAAAATGCGACCCCAATTCAGAGCGACAAAGGAGCGAATCGCCTGGGCGCAATGACTCTGGAGGAGTGATGAATGTATTCGCGGTGGATGACGGCCAGCCAATGTTGGGCCTTGTCGCGCATTTTCTCGGCATAGCAACGCATGACAATGTCAACGCAGCCCCCTCGGCAGCAGCGGTGCTGAGGGCTCCCGTCCGAAAGCTGGTGCTGAGTTCAGATAACGAGCAACTCTTACAAAGGCCAAGGCAGTCTCTTTAGACAGACTGGTCATCCGATTTGGGCGCGATCACATTGCGGGGATCGTCGAGGACTTCGGTTCCGGGGAGGTTGAGGTGGTCGAGGCCGGTCTTGCTGACATCCGGCAAGCTTCCGCGCCGCGCTGTTCGACCCCGTGAAACGTAGCGTCAGGCGATGGATATCGTGTTTGCAAATCATGGGTACATAGGCTGACGGATCACCGTAGTGTCCCAGCGCCCATCACCTTCGTGAGGGAACAACCCGGCATGCACCCGGAAAGGCGCAAGGCGCCGAACTACACGAAAGGCGTGACTCCCGTGTCAGACATGGATCAGCGCTTTCATGACCGTGTTGCGGTCTTCGGCCCATTTCGGCAGATCAGCCTTCGCGCCTTCCAGCGTGGTGCGGTGGGTCGCAATCGCTGCCACCGGGACCAGACCTTTTGCCATGCAGTCCATCACATGGCGGAAATCTTCCTCCAGCGCGTTGCGGCTGCCGATCAGGGTCGCCTCACGTTTGTGGAACTCCGGATCGGGGAAGCTGAGATCGCCCTTGACCACCGACAGCAGCACGTAAGATCCGCCATGGGCCAGAAACCCGAGGCCGGCGTTCATGGCGTTGATGTTGCCGGTTGCGTCAAACACGGTGTCAAAAGTTCCGGGTCCGGCCGCGGCCACGGACTCGCAGGTCACGTCGGGCAGGATGCTTTGCGCAAGCGACAGCCTTTCAGGCGATGTGTCGCGCAGCGTCACCCGGGCACCGGCCACATGTGCGAACAGGGCGGCACCCATGCCGATCGGCCCGGCTCCGACGACGAGCGCAGTGGTTTCTGCGGCAAGGCGCGACCGCCTGACGCCATGGGCGCCGATCGCAAGGAATTCGACCATCGCGGCCGCCGTCGCATCAAGCCCGGTGGCACCATAGACATTGCTTTCCGGCACGACGATTTCCTCGCACATACCCCCGTCGCGATGAACCCCCAGCACGCCGATATTCTCGCAGCAATTGGGTTTGCCGATGCGGCATGCGTGGCAAGCCCCGCAGGTGATGTAGGGGTTCACGACAACCAGATCACCGCGCGCGATGGTGCCATCCGCGCTGTCTTGCAGCGCGCGTGCGGCCAGTTCATGCCCCATGACGCGCGGATAGGCCAGAAAGGGCTGATTGCCGCCAAAGATGTGGTAATCGGTCCCGCAGATGCCGATCGCCTCGACCTTCAGGCGGATATGCCCGGGCCTGTCTTCCGGACGGGGGCGCTGCCCCAGTTCCAGCCGGCCCGGCTCGACGCAGACAAGCGCCTGCATTTCGTTTGATTTCGCGGCCATCGGTTGCCTCACTTTCTGTCAGATAAGCGCGAGAGAGAGCGCAGGAATGAAGGTCACAGCCATCAGGGCGAGCAGCAGCGCCACCAGAAACGGCCAGCCGTCGCGCACAAAATCGCTGACCCGTGTCTTGGTCAGATTGCAGACCAGAAGCATCACCGTGCCGACGGGCGGGGTCAGTGTGCCAATAGCAAGATTCAGGATCATAACGATGCCAAAGTGGACCGGATCAATTCCCAGGCTCAGAACAACAGGTTTCAGCAGCGGCACGAGGATGATGAGAAGTGCGTTGCCCTCGATGAACATGCCAAAAACCAGCAGGACCAGGTTCAGCACGATCAGAAAGATCCACGGGTTCTCGGTCAACACACTGATCCAGCTCGCCAGCGCCACACCGGCCTGCTCCAGCGCGAAGATCCAGGCCAGCGCCGAAGACATCATGATGACCAGCAACACCGCTGCGGTCTGCCGCGCGGTCTGCGCAAAGGCCGAGGACAGATCGGAAACCTTCATCTGACGATAGACGAAAAGCCCGATGAACATGGTCAGCACGGCTGCGACCGCGCCTGCCTCGGACGGGGTGAACACCCCAAAGCGGATGCCGCCGATGATGACCACAACCAGCAGGATGGCGGGCCAGGCAGACAGGACTGTCACTCCGGTTTCGCGCGGTGTGGCCCAGCTTTCGCGCGACGGCTTGTGGCCTTCCTTGCGTGCCACGATGTAGACCGCCACGAACAGCAGCGCCGCGCACAACAGGCCGGGCAGAATACCCGCCACGAACATCGAACCGATCGAGACATCGGCCACCAGCCCATAGATGATAAGCGCAATCCCAGGCGGCAGGATCGGAGTGATGAGCGATGACGCGGCGGTGATCGCCGCCGCTGTGCTGCGCCGGTATCCCGCCTTTTCCATATCGGGCACGACCATCCGGCACATCATCGCGGCATCGGCGAGGTTGGATGCCGACAGACCGCCCATCAGCGTCGAAAGCATCACATTGGTATGCCCGAGCCCACCGCGCAACCGCCCGACCATAAGGTCGGCGACACGCAGCAGCCGCTCTGCAATGCCGGTGGCCCCCAGAAGCGACCCAAGCAGGATAAAGAACGGAATCGCCAGAAGCGAGACATTCTGCGTCGGGGCGATCAGGCGCTGGATGCTGATCTGCAACGGGATCTGCGAGAAAAAGACAAAATAGGCCAGAACGGCACCGAACATGGCCAGATAGATCCGCATGTTCAGCGCAAAAAGCGCGAACATGATGATAATGATGATACCCCAGGTCAACGGATGGTTCCTTTTGCAGCGGTGCCGGCCGTCGCCGTGTCGTCAGGGCCTGCATCATCCATGGTGGCGCGACCCGCCAATGTCAGGGCAATCCGGCAAAGAAGGACAAGACCGATCCCCACGGCGCCCACAACCACGGCAAGGTCGATCCAGAACCAGGAAATACCCAGCAGCCGTGTCTGTTTGGTCATGGCCGAGACCGACAACAGCCAGCCCAGCCAGGCCATCGCAGCCAGCAGCCCCACCGACACAAGACCGACGGCAATCGCGAGCATCCGGCGCGGTTTTTCGGGCAGGAAAGACGGAAGAACATCAATGGTCAGGTGCTCATTGCGGATTTCGCAGCCGATGGCGCCGAGAAAGACGATCCAGATCATCAGCAGCCCGGAAAATTCCTCGGTCCACTGAAACGGAGCATTGAAGACATAGCGGGCAACGACAGAAGCCGTCGTGGCCACGACAAGGATCAGAACAAGAAGCCCGGCCATGACCGAGACACTGCGGGACAAATACGACATGGGATCATCCGTCGAATTGGGGACGGCACCGCCGCCCCCATGCATCGTCTAGAAAGGAGAAAGAGGTCGGGGCCAGGATTACTGCGCGGCGATCAGGGCCTGGATCTCTTCGAAAAGACCATCGGACCATTGCGGGAACTGAGTGTAGACCGCTTCGGCTGCGTCACGGAAGGGCTGGATGTCAGGGCGGTGGATCTGCACCCCGGCGGCTTCCATTTCTGCAAGGATCTGGTCGGTTTCCTCCTGCGCCAGCTCCTGGCTGTAAAGCCCGGCCTGTTCGCCGGTTTCGTGCAGCATCACGACCACCGCAGGATCAAGCGTATCGAAATAGGCCTGACCGCCGAGCCAGAGCGAGGTGTTGATAAGGTAGTCAACCATTGTCAGGTGCTTTGCCTGCTCGTGCAGTTTCTGTCCGAAAAGCACCGGAAGCGGGTTTTCAACGCCGTCGATCACGCCTTGCGTCAGCGCCGGGTAGACCTCGCCCAGAGGCATCGGTGTGGCGGTGCCGCCCATGGCCTCGATCGTCTTGATCTGCATTTCGTTGTTGGGCGTGCGGATCTTCATGCCCTTCATGTCCTCGGGGGTAAGGACCGGCCGTGTCGTAAGCAGCTGACGCGTGCCGTAAAGATGGTTGTCGATGACGATATGGATGCCCTGCTCCTGCAGCGAGGCGTTCTTTTCGGCAAACCAGTCACTCTTGTACAGGTTGAACAGTGTCTGCGCATCATCGGTCAGATAGGGCCCGAACAGGATGCCAAGGTCGGGGACGTAATCGGTCAGGAAACCCACATCGGCAATGGTGATGACGTTGACGCCGGCCATGGCCTGTTCGATGACATCCTGCTTGGAACCAAGCTGCGACGACGGGTAGAGTTCAAGTTTCACAGTGCCCTGCGACGCCGCATCCACCAGTTCGGCCCAACGCTTCATCACAAGATCCGCAGGCTCGCCGGGGTTGTTCTCATAAGCGACGCGGATCGTGGTTTCCTGCGCATAGGCAGTGCCCGCAATCAGCGCGGCTGCCGCGACGGTGGTCAGATATCCGATAAGTTTCATAGGGTCCTCCTCTGGGTGGTCAAAAGTCTTTAGCCGGTGGTCGCCTGTTACGGCGGCCAGACCGAAACCGGTCCGGTATTTCCCTCGCGGGTCGCAAGCCACTCGGTCAGCGTGTCGCTGGAGTGCTGGAAATGCGCGGAAAGTGTGCGGGTCAAAGCCTCGGAATCGCGCCTGTGCAGGGCGTCGATGATCTGGGCGTGCTGTTCGTGGGCGGTTGTCGTCGCCGGTGTGTGCGACTTGCCGACCTCCAGGTAATAGCGCAGCGGCACCGACATCACCCGGTACATCCGGCTCAGCACATCGTTGCGCGATGCATCCACCAGCGCCAGATGAAAACGGTAATCCCATTCGGCGGCTTCGCTGGTGGTCAGCGCCTGCTGCATCCGGCGGTTCGCATCGGCCATCCGCGCGATACAGTCATCGGTCGCGTTGTGGGTGATCAGCGGCCCGGCCCCGGTCTCGACAATGCGGCGGAAATTCAGCACATCGGTGAAGGTCTGGGTCGACGTGCCGAAGAACTGGGTGAACCCCCGGAACATGGTGTCGAAATCCGGTTTGGAAACCTGCGCCCCGCGCTTTGTCTTGCGGACAAGCTGGAAGGCTTCGAGGTGGATCATGGTTTCGCGGATCGTATTGCGCGAAACGTCGAAGCGTTCGGCAAGGTCGCGTTCGCAGGGCAGCACATCGCCGACCTGGTAAAGATCGACAATCTCGCGGCGCAGTGTTTCGCGAATTTCCTCGACTGCCGACGTGCCGACCATGGTCTCCTCCCACATTTTGGTTGGACCATAGGGCCAAACTTCTGCACAGACAAGTCAGCTATGCGTTGTCCGAGACCGGCTTCGGCAGATCGATGGTCCGGCGGCCGGCATGGCGGAAAAGGGGATCTGGCTATTCGGTTCGGCTCCGCTCACGCGCTTTCGCCACGATTCCAGAATTTTCTGGCTCCATTCCCGCAAATTCAGCCAGGCAGATCCTCGCCAGACACGCACAATGCGACGCCAGCTTTGCAATACGCAAAAATAACCACGCCGAAGACCCACTCAAGGCTTGAATTTTTTTCCAATGGCCCTAAACGGTTAACCCGAAATTAAGCGGTTAAGTCTCGCGCGGCGCGAAAAACGCCGCCGGAATGTTGATAAAAGTGATGAGGGTAACACACGTTTGCCGTCCTCAGGCGTTTTTGCGGCGACCTGCACGGCTTTGACACAGAATAAACTGCCCGCCAGCACCACCAGCTGATGCGCCCTCTGTATGGGGGGCCTTCGGCATGTCTGAAAATTCTGAAGATGATGACGTGTCGACGTCACGAATGAGCAGGACCTTGAAGATGAAAAGCACCATCACGCTGAAATCCAACGGAGATGCATCCCGTTTGGAGGATGCAAAGCAGATTGTTCTGGATCGCCCCAGTGTGATTTCGCTGCAGATTGATCCGGCGCAGGTTCTGAACTTCAGGCGGGCGGGCAGTGATCTGGTGCTGGTGCTGAAAGACGGCACGGTCTTCACCATCAAGGGTTTCTACGTTGTCGACGCCGAGGGTGAGCGCAATGATCTTGTGCTGATTGATGGCGATGGCGTGGTCTGGTGGGCGCAGTACACCAGGCCGGACGCCGTGTTCGAGCTTGCCGAGATCGAGCGCGGTGTCGCCCCGGTCGCCACTGGCTTTTTCGCTGGCGGGCCGTTGCTCGCCTTGCTCGGGGGGGGTGCTGCCGTGGTCGGCGGCCTTGCCGGGGGAGGGCAGGCCAACGCCCGTCCGGTGCTCGGGGCCGACGTTGCGGAAGTGCGCGAAGCCGGTGTTTCGCCCGGCGGCAATACATCCATGCCGGGCGTTGCTTCGGCTTCCGGCAATGTGCTGTCGAATGACAGCGGTCTAAGTGGCGGGACGCCTGTCGTTACAGGCGTTGCGGTTGGCGCTGCGACAGGCACGCTTGGCGCGGCGCTGGCCGGAACCTATGGATCGCTGGTTCTGGGCGACGATGGCAACTGGAGCTATGTGCTCGACAACGGGCTGGCTTCAACGCAGGCGCTGGCGGCGGGCGAGCAGGAGACCGACGTCTTTACCTATATGGTGTCGGATGGCCGGGGCGGCACGGCAAGCTCGACATTGACGATCATCGTGCGCGGCACCAATGACGAGCCGGTGGTCGAATCGGCGCTCAGCGACCTGTCCGGCGCAGTGACCGAGGCGGGTGGGCTGAACAACACGACGCCGGGCGTGGCAGAGGCGAATGGCCGGCTGGTCGCGGCCGATCCCGATACAGGCGCCACGACGGTCTGGAGCCTGGAGGGTGCAGGCGATACACGCTTTGGCAGCTTCACCCTGGCCGCGGATGGTGTCTGGCGTTTCGTGCTGGATGACGCGCTGCCCGCGACGCAGGCGCTGGCGGCAGGCGAGGTGGTGACGCTGCGCTACCCGGTGCGGGTCACGGATGAGCACGGCGCCCATGCCTCGGCCACGGTGACGATCACTGTGACCGGCGCTGCCGATACGGTGACGATCAACGGCACGGCAACGGGCGCGGTGACAGAGGCGGGGGGCGTGGGCAACGCCATTCCCGGTATCGCCACAGCGGGCGGGCAGGTGACCATTGACGATCCGGAAGCGGGCGGCACCCTGTTCAGAACGCCGGCCAGCCTGACCGGCACCTATGGCACATTCAGCTTTGATCCGGTGACCGGGATCTGGGGGTATGTTCTGGACAACGACCGGCCAGCGACGCAGGCGTTGGTCGCCGGGCAGACCGTGACGGATGTGCTGACCGTCGAAAGCCTGGACGGTGCGGCTTCCCGGCCGATCACGGTGACAGTGACCGGCACCAATGACGTGCCGGTGGTGACCGATGGCGCCGGGTCGGTGACCGAGGATTTGGCCGTCACGGCGGGCGATCTGGTTACCGGCGGAGCTTTGTCGATCAGCGACCCGGATGGCGGTCAGTCTGCCTTTGATCCGGGCAGCCTGAGCTTTGCGGGCGCCAGCCATGGCGGCGCGGCGCTCGGCTCGGTTGTGGTCGATGCCAGTGGCAACTGGACCTACCGGGTGGACAACAGCCTGCCTGCGGTGCAGTCGCTGAACCAGGGCGAGGTGCTGACGGAAACCTGGACCATCCGTTCAGCCGATGGCACCGCAAGTTCGACCATGACCGTGACCATCAACGGTACGAATGATGCAGCGGTGGTGACCAATGGCGCAGGGTCGGTGACCGAGGATGTCGCCGTCACAGCGGGCGATCTGGTGACCGGCGGAGCTTTGTCGATCAGCGATCCGGACGCCGGGCAGTCTGCCTTTGATCCGGGCAGCCTGAGCTTTGCGGGCGCCAGCCATGGCGGCGCGGCGCTCGGCTCGGTTGTGGTCGATGCCAGTGGCAACTGGACCTACCGGGTGGACAACAGCCTGCCTGCGGTGCAGTCGCTGAACCAAGGCGAGGTGCTGACGGAAACCTGGACCATCCGTTCAGCCGATGGCACCGCGACCGCCACCATCACCGCCACCATCAACGGCACCAATGACCGGCCCGAACCGGAAAGTGACCTCGCCCTGATCATCGGTGGTCAGACCGCGGTCAGCAACGTGGTCGCCAATGACCGCGATGTGGATGCGGGCCAGACCGCACTGCTGCAGGTCACCATGGTGGATGGCCAGATGATCAGCCCCGGCGGCAGCATCATCCTGAGCGGCGGGCGCGGAACTGTCAGCCTGACCGGCCGGGGCGAGCTGAGCTTTGCCCCCGCTCCGGGTGTGCAGGGTCAGATCGTGTTGCCCTATGTGGTGACCGATAGCAGCGGCACCGCGACTGCGACCGCCGGTGCGGATTGGGTGATCAATGTCGTCGGGGTTGATATTCGCGACAATGCCAGCGCGGCCAGCCCCACGGTAGGCGACAATGTGCTGTCGCAGATCGACGATCTGACGCGGGTGGAAATCAACGGTCAGGCCCCGGTCGGCGGCACTGTGACCGGGCTGGTCATCACGGGCACCACGGGCTTGCCGGTCACCGTGCCGCCGGGATCGGTGACGATCGGGCCGGATGGCAGGTTCACGGTGACGGCGGATCTGACGGGGTTACCCGATGGCCCCCTGACAGTGACGATGACCGCGCAGGACAGCGGTGGCAATACCATCACCACCACCGATACCATCGCGAAGGATACCGTCACAACGGTCGTGATCGACCCGATGCTGGTGGTGAATGGCGTGGTGCCGACCATCACCGGCACCGCCGAGGAAGGCGCGACGCTGACCGTGACCATCGGCACCAACCCTCCGGTCACCGTGGTTGTGGGATCATCGGGAACTTGGAGCGTGACCCCGGCAACACCGCTGGCACCCGGTGATGTTCCCGTGAGCGCGACGGCGGTGGACCGCTACGGCAACACCGACAGCGCGACGCGCACCCTGACCGGTCTGCAACTGACAGACGATGAACCGGGCGGGCCGGAACATGTGGCGGTTTACGAATCCGGTCTTGCCGGGGGGTCTGCCCCCGGAACGCAGCCGACCGTGGCCAACTCCAGCTTCACCCTTCAGACCAACCTGTCCGGTCTGGACCGGGTCGTGATCGGCGGCACGGTGACGGGCGGTGCGATCACAGGTGGCACGGCGATTTCTGCGGCAGCCCTGCTGGCCGCCTCTGCTGGCGCGCCGGTCACGGTAACGACCGCTTACGGCACACTCTTGGTCACCGGCTATGACCCGGCAACCGGGGTGGTCAGCTACAGCTACACGCTGACCGCAGCACAGACCCATGCCAGCGGCAATGGCAACAACCTGCTGCGTGAGTCGATCCAGATTGCCGTGATCGAAACCGATGGCGATATCCGCGTTGATACGCTGGTAGCCGCCGTGGTGGATGATGTGCCGGTCAATCCGGCCACGCCCCTTGCCCTGAGTGTGACCGAAAACACCGGCGATACCCGCAGTGCCGCAACCGGGCTTCTGGCCGGGGCCGAACTGGGTGCGGATGGCGGGCAGGTGCATCAGATCACCTATACCGACCGGGCAGGCCTGACACAGACCGCGACAGTGCCGACCGGCGGCAGCGTCACCCTGCAGACCGAGAGCGGCACTCTGCAGGTTTCTGCCAATGGTGCTTGGGGTTATACCGCGCTGCCTTCGGTCAACCATGTGAAACCTGCCAGTGACACCGCGTTGCAGGACAACTTCACTTTCACCCTGATCGACAGCGATGGCGATGTGTCGGCGCCCGTCGGCCAGCAGATCAATTTGCTTGATACCGTGCCGGTGATCGGCACCCCCGCACCCGCCACGATCGACGAAGCCAGTCTGCCGCTTGGCAGCGCCCACAACCCTGCCGCGCGCAGTGTCAGCGGCAGCCTGAACCTGACCCCCGGGGCCGACAGTTTTGTAACGAGCCTTTCCGACACGGTCGGGCTACCCGCCGGAGTAACTGCGCTGACAGCCGGAGGATTGCCGGTCACCACCACATGGGATGAGGCAACCCGGACCCTGACAGGGTCCGTCACCAGTGGCGGCATCACCCTGACGGTCTTTACCCTGGCGCTCACCAATGCGACTGCTGCAAATGCAGGCTATGTCTTCACGCTCGTGCGCCCGATCGACCATGATGGCGCGACCGATATGGTGCTGGACTTCGGCGTCGCGGTCACCGACAGTGATGGCGACAGCGACATGGACCGGATCCTGATCCGGGTGGTGGACGACGCTCCGGTCGCCACGCTGAACCGGACGATTGCCGAGGATGGCAGCACCACGTTCAACACCTCGGCAGATACGACGCCGGCAAATACCGTTGTCAGCCAGGGGGGCACGCCGCTGAGCGGCACGCCCAACGGTTCGGGTGGCATTGATTATCCCAGCACAAATGGTGTGGTGACGGTGAACGCCGACGGCACAATCACCTACCGACCGGCAGGCAATTTCAGCGGCACTGAAACCTTTACCTATACCACCACGGATGGGGCAGAGGTTTCGACGTCCACGGTCAACATGACCGTGACCCCGGTTTCCGATGCCCCCCAGTTCACACGAGATGCCGTCCGGGTCGGGACGCCGGAAGATACCGCCATCGCATTGGGGCTGAACGCGCCAGTGATCCGGGATCTGGCCACCAGTCCCGGCAACAACAGCGAGTCCGAGCGTCTGGGCGCGATCACCCTGTCCGGTATGCCGGCGGGAACGGTCGTGACCATTCCGGGCGGGGTTCCTGCCACCTATACCGTGGTGTCGGGCACGCCGGTCACGATCCTGCTGACCGATCAGCCCAGTTTTACCGGAGCCACGGGCATCCTGTCGATGACCGCCGCCCAGTTCGAGGCCCTGACGGTGACCCCACCGCCGCATGCTTCGGCCAATTTCACCGTCACTGCCGCAGTCGCCAGCTTTGAAGTCGACGCCACGGGCGCCCGGCTGCCCGGCGTTGCGGGTGCCACAACCAGCACATCGGTGCAGGTGCTGGTGCGGGCGGTGACGGATGATGTTGCGCTGGCATATAACGCCACCACGGCATTGACCGATGATCTGGGACGTCCGGTCGGGATTGTCCATGACGCGACCGGGGGTTTGGATGGCCGCCCGCTTGCAAGCGCGACGCTGAACGAGGACGGGCGCTTCAACCTGTCCAGCCTGCTGGCCGCAAGCTTCCTTGATACTGACGGCAGCGAGGTGCGCAGCATCACGATCGAGAACACCGGCACCCAGGCGATCATGGTCGGCAGCACCGAGGTGCCGGCGGGTGGCAGCATCACGATTGCGGCTCCGGGTCTTAGCACGTCCACAACCGGATTCCCGCAGATCCTGATCGGCGGAACCGCGCATTACAGCGGCGATCTGACGGGGATCAAGGTCACCCTGAATGCGCAGGACTGGGATGCAGACGGCTATCTGAACGGCAGCACGGTCGTATCCGGCCGGGTTCAGGGCGTGGCAGAGGCGGATACAACCAACAATTCGGTCTATCTGGATCTTTACGTCCGGCCGGTTCCCAATGATGTCAGTGTCACCAACGTCACCACCCCTGAGGATACGGCGGTGGCGTTCCTGGCCGGGGTCAGCCTGCTGGACACCAGCACCGGAGCCCTCAACGGCGGGGAGGAACTGATCACCGAGGTCAGGTTTGACGTGCCCGCCTTCTGGACCGTGACCGCCCCCACCGCGAATCCTGCGGTGTTCACCACCTCTTTGGATGGTGGCACCGGCGCATATGTCATCACCTTCACCGGCGGAACCCAGGCCGAGCGCGAGTCGGTGCTGGACGGCTTCACCATCCTCCCGCCCGCTCACAGCAGTGCCGACAGGACCCTGAACCTGAGCATCACCACCGAGGATTCGGCGATCGTTGCGGGTGTTCTGGTTCGCGAGACGAGCAGCGTTGTGCGCCCGCTGACGATCACCGTCACCCCGGTCGCGGAACGGATCGGCGCTGACAGCGACGGGAATGGCCTGCCGGACCTGACCATGATGCCGGACCATGCCTATACGACCGAGGGAGCCGAAGACACCTGGTTCACGCTGGGAACCGAAGGTGCCTTCAGCATGGCCGCAGGTTGGTCGAACGAGGATACGGATGGCACCGAGACCACCTTTGCCCGGCTGACGCCGGAACTGGTCAGCGGCGACGGCGTTGGTGCCAGTGCCATCGGGTCGCGGTTCCAATGGGTCGAGGGCGGGGTTACGCAAACCGCGATCTATACCGGCAGCGCGATCGACGTTCCCGTGTCGGCCGTGAACACGCTGCAATTCATGGCGGCGCCCAACTTTTCGGGAGAATTCCGCATCAATGTGCAGGCCTATACCGTGGACCGAGACCCTGATACCGGGGTCGAAGTGTCGGCGGTCAGTGGCAGCGCGACACTGACCAATCTGCTCATCCTGCCGGTTGCCGATGATGTGACGCTGACCATAAACGCGCGCACCTACGGGATCGAGGATACGCCGATTCCCCTGGCGATCCGTCCGGCCAGCTCGGATCCGTCGGAGGTCTTCACCGTCACGATCGACCGTATCCCTGCCGGAGCGGCGCTGGTCTACAACGGTGTGGTGCAGACCATCATTGCAGATCCGGATCATCCGGGCTTCGGCCGCGTCGTGATCCCGGGTTTCGACACCAGCCTTGCGACGAGCATCGTGCCGCCGCTGAACAGCAACGTTGATTTCCCGCTGCGCATCTCTGCGGTATCGGTCGACAGCACGGTTATCGGCGGGGTCACCTATACCAGCACCTCCGGCGAGACGATGTTGACGTTGAATGTCTCGATGAAAGGGGTGGCTGATCCGGTCGACATAACGCCGGTTGCGGCCACTTATGAAGAGGCTGCACTTGACGCCGGCACCACATCGGTCCGGGTTTCCGATCTGTTCAATCTTGCGATGCGCGATACCGATGGCTCGGAAGCCCTGACGATGCGTGTCACCGGCCTGCCGGTTGGTTTTGCGCTGGTGGGTGGCACGTTGCTGAACCCGCTGGAGACCGGCGAGGCCCGCGTGTGGGTGATGAGTTCAACCCAGATCGGGACGGCCACGGTGACCGTGCCGAAAAACCACAGCGGCACGGTGACATTCAATGTCGTTCCGGTGACCACCGAAAATGACGGCAACTCGCTCACCGGAGCTGTGCAACCTGTCAGCTTCACTGTGACCCCATCGCCGGAGGCGACGGTGGCGATCACGACGGTCGTGGCGGAAGATGTGCCAACGCCTTTGCGGCTTGCGATTGTCCATCAGGGGCACGGCGCGGCGCTGGATACCGATGAAACCGTGGCCGCCGTGCGGATTGCCGTGTCGGACGCCGCAACACCGGCCTACAGCCTTTCCATCGGCACACCGGCCTTGCCGCTGGCGCTTGCCGGTCTGACCATCGTCAACGATGGTGGGGTGGAATACTACCAGCTGAGCCCTGCGCAGGCGGCGACGCTCATGGTGCAGGCGGCACCGCATCTGGATGGCCCGCTTGGCACTTTGCCGATCCATTTCCAGATCACCGATCCGGGCGATGGCAGCGTCGCGCCCGTCACCAGCACCTGGCAGGTCCGCGACTTTGCGCTGACCGCAACCCCGGTCACCGATCAGCCGGATCTGACGTTGGAGGGGGTTACGGGAACGGCCACCGGGATCACCGTCGCCGGAAATGCGGTTACGGTCACCGGACCGGGTCTGGTCACGGTCACGACCAACCTCGCCTCGCCCGATAGTGATGGCAGCGAGAAAGCCATCCGCGTCATCGTCGAGGGTGTGCCTCTGGGCGTCTCGGTCGCCGGGGCGGCGGCCATTGGTCCGAACACCTGGCTGATGGTCCTTGACGGGGCTGCGGCTTTGCCGATCGACAGCGGGGGCGGTATCGCACTGCCGCTGACCTTTGAGATCGGAGCAAATGCGGGTGGGATCGCCAATGCCCCGATAGCCATCACGGTGCAGGTGCAGGACCGTGGCGACGAGGCGACGGCCGAAACCGCGGTGCGGTCCGACAGCGTAAGCTGGCAGCTGACCGCAAACTTCGCTGGCACCGGTGGCGCCGACCCTGCCGTCATCGACCTGTGGCAGTTCCGCGATCCCGTCGCGCGTGAGGACAGCAGCTTCCTGCTGGCCCAGATGGTGAACGCGCAGGTGACAGCGCAAAGCAGCCAGCCGAATATCCTGACGGTAACGATCACCGGTCTGCCACCGGGAACGGAGATCACCGGCATGGTCCGCACCATGATCAACGGTGTCGAAAGCTGGACGGCTTCGGTCACCACCGCCGCCGGCGATAGCCCGGCTCAGGTTCAGGCAAAGCTCGATACGCTGCTGAATTCGGTCAGCATCACGCCGCCCGGAAACAGCAACGTCAACAATGACGCCGGTTTCACCTTTGACGTGCGGCTGACCACGGCAGTACAGGGCGGCAATGCCTACGACTCTGCCGATATCCTGAATCCGCCGATTGCGGTGGCGCCGGTGACCGACCCGGCCACAATTGCGATCGCGCTGGGGGCAGCAGATGCAGACGGCCGTCTGACCGAAGCCGACACGTCGGTGCCGCTGACAATCACCGTCAGCAATCCGGCGGATGGCGCAGCGGCCAGCATTGTGGACGGGCGGCTTTACCTGACGCTGGACGCCACCCCGCCGGGAATGGCAGGGGGCACCCTGACCGGACCGGATGGCACCTATGTTCTGCAAGGTGTTTCCGGCGTTCCCGGTGTGCCGGATGGGCTTTACTACATTGTGCCCGGTGTCACAATCGGCGCGCCGGTTGATCTGATCTATACCCCGCCTGCGAGTCTGGTGGCCGGGACTGTCAGTGTCAACGCCTGGGTGCAGAATGTGGAGACAGGGGCATCGGGCGCGCTGACTTCGACCGGCAGCATGACTTTGCCGGTGCAGATCAGCAATGATGGCGTGGTGGTCAACAGCCCCGCCGTCACCGGACAGGAGGCGGCGGATGCGAGCATTGCCTCGCTGGTGCCGCTGACCGGGTTGTCGGTGGCGCTTGTCGACAATGACGGGTCGGAAACCATCCGCTCGATCCTGTTGTCGAACCTGCCGGAAGGTTTCATCGTCTTTACCGGAACCAGCGTCTCTGACGTCAGCCTGGCCCGATTGGCCAGCAATGCCGGGCGCAGCGGGGATACCAACACCTGGGTTCTGGCGGCGGATGGCGCAGCCCTTCCGGCCTATGTCGCCATCCTGCCCCCGGTGAACTGGAGCGGCACCCTGCCGGGCGGTGACGGGGCCGGCAACGGGCTGACCCTGATCGTGACATCGGGCGAGACCGCTTTGCCGACGCCACAGGTCCAGGCCATTCCGATGGGGCCGGTCATAGTCAACCCTGTCGCCAATGGTCTGACGCTGGACACGACCAATGCATTCGGAACCGAAGGCAGGATCATTCCGCTGAACCTGAACGCCTCGATGAACGATGCACATGATGCCTCGGTGCCCAGTGCGCCGGATGCGTCACAGGAAACCACGACGCTGCAGATCACCGGGCTGGGCCCGTTTGCCGCCTTCTACCATGACGGGACGCTGCGCACGGGCGGGATCAGCTATGATACTGGCAACGATACCTATACGTTGACCGGCCTGTCACAGGCCGCGCTCGACAATCTGGGCTTTGTGCAGGCCATCGCGGCGATCACCAGCGGGCCGTTGCAGGTCCGGGTCTGGACGGTGGATGGCGGCGATGTTTCGGCTGCGGTCAACGGCACGCTGTCACTGAACCTGACGGCGCAGCTGGGAACGACCGGCGCGGATACGCTGATCTGGACCGGAGCCGCCATCAACGGCAGAGCGGGGGTGGATACGGTACAGATGCGCTATGGTGAGAATCTGGACGGTGCCGCCCTGGCTCTCCACCTGCGCAATATCGAGGTGCTGGATCTGTCGATCGCCGGGGCGAATGTCATCTCCGGCCTGACCCCGGATCAGGTAAATCTGATGATCGGAACCGGCACCAGCCTGTCGGTTCTGGGAAGTGCCGAGGATCGGGTCACCCTGTCGGGCGACTGGCGCGACAATGGTGACGGCACCTATACCGGGGTGCAGACCGGGGGCGAAACGGTCACCCTGGCGGTTTCGGGGGGGGTCACGCCCGAAGCACCGGCAGGGGGGTTCACGCCCTTTGTGGCAGGCCGGATGATGTCCTTTGCGGCATTTGACGACACGCCGGAAAACCTCGGCCTCGCCTCGCTTGACGATGCGCCTGTGTCGCTGAAGCAGACGGCTTTGACCGGCGAACCGCTGACCGAGGCTGATCTGTTTACCAGCCTTGCCGCCGACGACACCGCCGATCTGGCCACGCTTCTGCCCGTGGAACAGACGGCGCCGGCGACGTCCGCCGATCCGGCCAGCGACAGCAGCTGGGACGCGGTCTTGCCCGGAACGATGCTGAGCCAGACCCTTGAGGACGACCTGATGCACAACGTCTGATGCAAACCTTTTGCCGATGCCCCCGTCAGGGGGCGTCGGCTTGTTGAATGGGACGGCTGAGGCTGTCCCGAACACAAGACGATACCGCTGCCCGAGGCTTTCCGGGACTCGGGCCGGGTATCGGGTGGAATAGAAAACGATGCGAGACGACACTCCTCCGCCGGTCCTGCCCCGACCCGTCGCCGGGCCGCCAGCCGCAGGCTGGACCGAGGCCGTGCTGCGGATTGCAACCCATTACCGGCTTGCACCCTCGCCCGAACAGCTGCGGCTGGATCTGGCCTGGTCGGGCGGGCAGGATCAGTTGCAGCGGTTGGCCCGGTCTGCCGGGTTGCAGCTGGAAGAACTGGCGACCAACCCCGATGCCATCACAGGTCTGCGCCTGCCGCTTCTGGCAGAGTTCACCGGCGGTGAGGTGGCGGTGATCGAAACCGAAACGGCTACGGGCTTTGCCATTGCCATGGCGGGCGAAAAAGGCATGTTGGTGCCGCTGGACCGCGCGACGATGGCGGCCCGGCTGAAACGGATGTTCGTGTTGCGCCCGGTGACCGCGATGCCGGATCGGCGGGTCGACGATTATATCACGCCCTGGCGCCCGGACTGGCTGCGCAAGCTGGTCCTGACCGATGCGGCGCCTTACCGCGCGGTGATGGTCGCTTCGCTGGTCAGCAATCTGCTTGCCCTGGCAGGCACCGTCTTTTCGATGCAGGTTTATGACCGTGTGGTTCCCTCGCAGTCGATGACAACCTTGCAGGTGTTGTTTCTGGGCGTCCTGCTGGCTACCCTTTTCGCACATCTGATGAAAACCGCGCGGTCCCGGATCACCGATGTGGCCGGCAAGGCCGCTGATCTGCGGATCTCGGACCGGGTGTTCGGCCATGCGCTGCGGGTGCGCAACACGGCGCGCCCCCGGTCTACCGGCACCTTCATCTCGCAGATCCGCGAGCTGGAGCATGTGCGCGAGATGCTGACCTCGACCACGGTGGCGGCGATTGCCGATCTGCCGTTCTTTCTTCTGTTTTCAGCGCTGTTTTTCTACATTGCCGGACCGCTGGTCTGGATCCCGCTGGCCGCCGCCGTTCTGCTGATCGTGCCGGGGCTGCTGGCGCAAAAGCGCCTTCGTCGTCTGGCCGAAGCCGGCACCCGCGAAGGTGCCCTGCGCAGTGCCATGCTGGTCGAGGCGGTGCAGGGCATGGATGACATAAAGGCGCTTCAGGCCGAGGCGCGGTTTCAGAACCTGTGGAACCACTACAACGAAACGACGGCAACCTCTTCGATGGAGCTGCGCGATCTGGTCGGGCGGCTGTCGGCCTGGGCGCAGACCGTGCAGGCGGCGGTGTTCGCCTTTGTGATCTATTTCGGCGCACCGATGGTGATGTCGGGAGAGATGAGTACCGGCGTATTGGTGGCGGCATCCATGCTGTCTTCGCGCATGCTGTCCCCGCTGAGTTCGGTGACACAGATCCTGAACCGCTGGCAGCAGGCAAAAGTTGCGCGCGAGGGGCTGGACCGGCTCATGGCGCTGCCGGTCGATGCGCCGGAAAACAGCCGCCGGATCCACAAGCCGGTGATCCGTGGCGCGTTCCGGTTGCGTGATGCGGTTTTTGGCCACGACCCGAAAACCCCTGTGTTGAAAATCGACCGGCTGGACATCGCGCCGGGCGAGCGGATCGCCATTCTGGGCCGCAATGGCGCGGGAAAGTCGACGCTGCTCTCGGCTCTGGCGGGCCTGCTGGAGCCGCTGGCGGGCGAAATCCGGGTTGATGATGTGTCGATCGAATGGGTGGACCCGGCCGATCTGCGTCGCGATATCGGCATCATGGGGCAGGGCGCGCGGCTGTTCCACGGCTCGTTGCGCGAAAACCTGACGCTTGGCGCGCCGATGGCGGGCGACGACGAAATCCTGGCCGTGCTGGACAGGTTGCGGCTTGCGGATTTCATCCGCAAATTGCCGGAAGGACTGGATCATATGGTGCAGGAGGGCGGGCTTGGCCTGTCGGGAGGGCAGCGGCAGGGGCTGTTGCTGGCGCGCCTTTTGCTGCGCCACCCCAAGGTGCTGCTGCTGGACGAACCCAGCGCCTCGCTGGACGAGGTGTCGGAGGCCGCTGTCATTGACATGCTGGCCGGTCTGGACCGAGACATCACCGTCATCGTCGCCACCCACCGCCCTGCGGTGCTGCGCATGGTGGACCGGCTGATCGTAGTGTCAAACAACACACTGGCCCATGACGGGCCAAAGGATCAGGTTCTGGCCAGACTGCGCGCCGGAAAGGCGGCGGCATGACCCCGTCTCCAGCGCTTTCGCCCCGCCGCCCGGGCCGGCCCGAACAGGCCGAACGCCGACTGGTCTGGACAGTCTTTGCCATGCTGGCCGCGTTTCTGGCTTGGGCCATCTACTTTCCGCTGGCCGAGGTTTCCACCGGGCAGGGCACTGTTGTGCCCAGTGCCCGCGAGCAGGTGGTGCAATCGCTGGAGGGGGGTATTCTGGCGTCACTCGATGTCAGCGAAGGCGCGATCGTCGCGGCGGGGGAGGTTCTTGCACGTCTGGACCCGACCCGCTCGGTATCGAATGTCGAAGAGGCGGCCGCGCGCTACCATGCGGCCATCGCGGCGGCAGCACGATTGCGGGCGGAAATCGGGGGCGCATCGGATGTGACCTTTCCCGCCGTGCTGAACGATGACCGTTTTGCCGACCTGCGCACCAATGAACTGGCGCTGTTCCATTCCCGCCGCAACAGCCTGACCGACGCACTCGCAGGCCTGACCCAAGGGCTGGACCTGATCAGGCAGGAGTTGGAGATCAACCAGAAGCTGCAGGCTTCGGGTGCATCGAGCCGGGTCGATCTGATCCGGCTGCAACGTGAGGCTGCGCAGACGGAACTTGAAATCGGCCGGTTGCGCGCTGATACACTGGTAAAAAGCGGCGAAGAGCTTCAGCATGTGACGGCCGAGGCCGAGGTTCAGGCCTCGGTCATGCGCGGGCGCGCGGATCAGTTGAACCGGCTGACCTTCCACGCCCCGATGCGCGGCATCGTCAAGGATATCGCCGTGACCACCATCGGCGGGGTGATCCCGCCGGGTGGCGAGCTGCTGACCATCGTGCCGATGGATGACCAGCTGATGATCGAAACCCGGATCTCGCCCCGCGATATTGCCTTCATCCATCCCGGGCAGGCGGCCATGGTCAAGATCTCGGCCTATGATTACGCGGTTTTTGGCGGGCTTGACGGCGAGGTGGTGACCATCTCGCCGAATACCGTGCGCGATGAGGTAAAACCCGATCAGGTCTATTACCGCGTCTTCATCCGCACACGCGCCAACCATCTGGAAAATCTGGCGGGTGCCCGGTTCCCGATCGTGCCGGGGATGATCGCCACAGTCGACATCCGGACCGGCGAAAAAACCGTCTGGCAATATCTGATAAAACCCTTCAACCGCGCGCAGGAGGCCCTGCGGGAGCGGTGACCCACCGTCTTGCAAAGGCATGCCTGCGCGCATATCCGTCCTGTATCAATGAGGTTTCCGACATGAAGACTTGGCTTGACAGCAAGCGTGCCGTTCTGGCGCTGACACTTTCGCTTCCGTTGCTGGCGGCCTGTGTGGCCGGGCCTGCGCCCGACCGGCTGAACCTTGTTGCCCCGAATGACGGGTTTTCCCGTGTCTGGCGCGAATATCCCGATATGGATGCCCGCTATGCCCGCACCGGCAGCCGCGACACCATTTCCGCCGTGCGACGTGTCGCGATTGGTCAGGATGGCGCAACCGTGCAATCCGCGATCGGCAAGCCGGTGGTCATCGACCCCGAGGCCGGGATGTCGGAATACAACCTGTCCTTGTCACTGGCCGGGCGCGACCGGCTTGTCTGCCAGTACCGGGTTTACTTCGATGCCGAAGGCAAGGTGAAGGGATCGGTCTGGCGTCGCCCGCAATGTGCCGATCTGGTCACGGGAAAGGTGAACTGAGCTATGCGGCTGGCGCTGCGCCTGTTCCGTCCGGTTCCGGTCCTGCGCCTTGCGGGCGCGCTGCCAGTGCTGGCAGCCTTGGCGGGCTGCGTCGGGCTGCGCGAAGCAGACGGCACCGAGGCCGTGATCCGCGCCAAGGCGGCTGGCCTTCCGGTTCTGTCCGCGCCTGCGGGTGGATCAGCCAAGGACGCGGCCGCCGGTGGCCTTTTGCAAAGCCCGGCCCTGCGTGAGGCGGCAAGCCTTGTCGCCGCCAGCGCCGATGACGTGCGGGTTCAGCGCGCCGCCCTGTTTCCCAGCCTTGGTCTGACCCTTGGCGGGGGGATCGGTGATGCTGGCAAAGGCAACCCGGCGCTGGAGCTTGAAGGCCGCCAGCTTGTGCTGGATTTCGGCGACACAAAGCGGGCGGTGACCGCCGCTGACATTGATCTGCAGATCAACTACCTGTCGTTCCAGAAGACCGTTGACGAAACGCTTGTGGCCGCCTTGTCGGCCTATGACACCACGAGGATGTATCGCGAATTACGGGCGGTGCGCCGCGAGCAACTGGCTGCGATGCGCAAGCTGGAAACCCTGATCGCCGCGCGCACGGAAACCGGGGCCGCCACCTCCCCTGATCTGCTGGAGACCCGCAAGCGTATTCAGGCGGCAGAGTTTCTGGTTCATGACACCCAGCTTGCCGAGGCCGAGGCGCAGGACAGGCTGCTGCGCCTGACCGGCCTGACAACGGGGGGCACCGTTCCGGTGCCCGAGGGATCGTGCCAGACACCCGGCGGCACCGATGACATGCGGATGGCGCAACTGCGTCTGGCCAAGGCCCAGCTGAAGCTGGAGCGGGCCGAACGTTCACGCCTGCCGAGGCTGTCACTGAACCCGGTTGTGCGCAGCGGGCTCGGCGAGGGCAGAGCCACGGTTGGGCTGAACATGGGGGTGCAATCCGATATTCTGGAAGGCGGCGCGCTGACCGCCCGTGCCAACGCGGCGCGCAATTCGCATCTGGGTGCGCAAGCCGGGGTCGACGCGGCGCAGCTGGACGGTGATCTCGAGGCGCGCGGATTGCAGCGCAGCCTGTCGGCGGGCCGGCAGAAAATGGCGATGCTGGAACGGCAGATCGCGCTGGTGACGCAAACCCGGGCGCTGTATCGCAGCCAGTATTTCGAACTGGGCACACGGCAATTGTCTGAACTTCTGGACAATGAGGAAGAGTTCTACAACCGTCAGGCCGAGCTTGTGGAACTGCGCGCCGCCATCGTGAGGACACGGCTGGAATGTGCGGCGCGCAGCCGCAGCCTGCGCAGCGCCCTCGGGGTTGACGGGCGCAGCGTCTATGGCTTTCCCCTTGCCGCCGACGAGATGTGAAGCGGGCGGCGTACCTCGCGGCACGGGGCATAGCCCATCCGGATCAGCGCGGTCCCCGGCAGGGTCATCACATCGGCCCCGGCGAACCTTGCCTGTGACATGAACCAGCGCTTCAGCGGAGGCCGCAGATTCTGAGCCATGACCTCCGACCAATGATCGAAGAGATCGCGCGGCATGCGCGCCATCAGGCGTTGCGGACCGTGAAAGCCGAAAACGGCATCCGGGCTGACACAGACATTCGGCAGACCCAGATACATGGTGCAGGCCGAATAGCATCGGCCGCGCAACTCGACAGGTTGACCGCTGCGGCGCAACCGCCGGATCTCATCTTGCCGGCGATCCAGCGGCCCGCCCATGTCGTGTCGGACGATCAAGGATGGCAAGGCCGCTTTCAGCGGAACCTGCTCGGACCGCGATGGCGCGGACCAGAAAGTCAGGCAGAACAGGATGTACAGCAGCCGCATATCAACCTCCTTCGCCATGTGGCGCGGGGTCAAAGGTGAAGCGAATACATTAATCCTGTCCTACGGACCCATTCCGCAGCACAGGTGAACTTTCTAAAAAGGCTGTAGATCAGGCTTTTGGCACGACACAAGGCAGGCGGGTAGGCAGGCAAAGTCCGCAATCATTCGAAGCGTGTCGCAATACTAACACAACTCTGACACGAACTCTAAACAGATTTATCGAAGCGTTTTCGACTGGTGACGGCTGCCGCATGCCCGCCGCTGGCTGCCATCGCCGGATGTGCCCGGCCCCCCCGGCCCGTTGGCGAGACAGCAAAAAGCGGGGGTGACTTGCGCCACCCCCGCCCATCTGTCGTGTCGGCCGAACCGTTGGTTCAGGCCAGAGCGAGGTTGGTCGCGGATTCGCGACCGTTGCGGTCGGTTTCCAGATCAAACGTGACGGCCTGACCGTCATCCAGCTGGCGGATGCCAGCGCGTTCCAGCGCGCTCACATGGACGAACACGTCCTTGGAGCCTTGTGCCGGAGCGATGAAGCCGAAGCCTTTTGTTGCGTTGAACCATTTCACGGTGCCATTGGCCATCGTGTGTCTCCTTGATGATTACCATCCGCAGGGTGCGATGGTCCGGCTCAGTGTCGTCAGAATCGCAACTGAAGCCGCAAGGGAACAGGAGGTCGAAAGAAGAAGCTTTGCCCAACCTACATACCCATACCGGCACGGCTTTACAAGGGTGCTGTCAAGGCAAACTGCCACAAGCATCTGATTGTGCACAGGCACAGAGTCACGCCGACACGAGCTTTGCCCCTAGCCAGCCCCCCGATGCGGCCTTGCGTGAACACCATATGGGGGGAGGATATCACCATGACAGCCATCGAACCAACCCGGACGCCGCAGACCCCGGCGCGCCGCATGCGCAGATGTCATGGCACCGAGGATCAGGCGTCGCGGGCGATGATTGGCTCGACCTCGGGTGCGGGCACAAAGCGCCAGTTGCGGCGGGGTCCGGCCATGACGTTCAGGTAATAAAGCTCGAATCCGTAGGGAGCGCCGCAGGGATGGTGTCCGCGCGGGACCAGCACCACATCGTGATCCTTCACCGCCATCACCTCATCAAGGCTGCCATCATCGGTATAGACGCGCTGCACTGCCCACCCTGCGGCGGGGTTCAGGCGGTGGTAATAGGTTTCCTCCAGATAGGTGATGCGGGGGAAGTCATCTTCATCATGGCGGTGGCTGGGATAGGAGGACCAGTTGCCCGCCGGGGTGAACACCTCGGTCACCAGCAGGCTGTCGCAGTAATCCTCCTGTTCCATCGCGATATTGTTGATGTGGCGGGTGTTGGCGCCGCGCCCGCGCGGGGTGAGGGTGATGCCATCCGGCCCGATCCGCCGCGCCGGGTGACCGCCACTCCCGGGGGCGGAGCAGACGGCGATGGTGCAATCGGTCACCGCCTCGGCTGCCCAGTCCTGCCCGTTCGGGACATAGAGGCAATGAGGCGGGGTCTTCTCGAACACATCCATCCGCTCGCCCAGCACGCCCCAATCGGTGCCCGCTGCATGGAATGTGGCACGACCCTCGACCATGACCAGAATCACCTCGCGGTCGCCCGTCGACCCGGCGATGCGGTCGCCCGGCCGCAGACGATGCAGCGCAAAGCCCACATAGCGCCAGCCAGCATCGGCGGGCGTAATCCGGTGGGTCTCGCCATGGGTGCCAAAGGGTTTGCGCAGAAGCGGAGAGGTCATGTCGGTTCCATCCTGATCCGAGGGTTCGCGCCAGGTGACCCGGCAGGGCTGCGACCGGACAACCCCGCACGAAGGCCATCAACCGACAGTGCAACGGGTTGCGACGGATCGGGCCCTGCCCTGCTTCGGTCACCGGCAGGCCATCGTAACCCAGACCGGCAAGCAGGCGCAACAGCGGCACCCCATCGGTCCCGCCCGCCGCGTCCGCCAGCATCCTGCGACACCCCGGCCACGCATCATGGCTTGACAGGCCCGCTGCGGCATGCTTCATTGCGCAAACGTTTGCTCATCCATGCAATCCGTGACGAACGCAAGACGCAGATTGCAGAAAAGCCATGGGAGGGGTGTTTCATGCGGGTAACAATTCGCGATGTCGCGCTTCATTCCGGCGTCAGCGTCGCCACGGCATCGCGGGCCCTGAATGATGAGGGCAGGATGGCCCCCGAAACCCGGAAGCGCGTGCAGGACTCTGCCAAGGCGCTTGGCTATCGCCCCAATTCCATTGCACGCGGTCTGGTGCAGAAACGCTCCTTCACCCTGGGTCTTTTGACCAATGACACCTATGGGCGCTTTACCCTGCCCGTCGCTGCCGGACTGTCCAGCGCCATGGTAGATCGTGGCGTGTCGGTCCTGCTGGCCCCGTACAATGACGACCCGGAGCTTGCCCGCCACAACCTGGAGGCACTGGAGGACAAGCGTGTCGATGGGTTGGTTCTGGCAGGCAAGCGCATCGACCGCGCCCCGCTGACCGGATTGTACAAGACCACCATCCCCACCGTGCATGTCATGGCGGCCTGCGGGCCCGACGGTATAGGCTTTGTCCCCGATGATGAGGGTGGCGCACGCATCGCAACCCGGCATTTGCTGGATCTGGGGCGGCACAGCATCGCCCATATCACCGGGCCGGAGGCGTTTTCCGCCGCGCGCATCCGGGCGCAAAGCTGGCGGCAAACCCTGAAGGACAATGGCGCGATCCCATGGGGGGACGCGATTTTCGGCGCATGGTCCGAACAGCACGGCTATGATCTTGCCCGGCAGCTTTTCGGCCCTGGGCGGGCCGCAAAAACCCCGGATGCGATTTTCTGCGGCAATGACCAGATCGCACGCGGCGTGATCGACGGGCTGACCTCGCTCGGGGTCCGCGTGCCCGAAGATGTGGCCATCGTCGGCTTCGACAACTGGGAAATCTTTGCCGAAGCCACCCGCCCGCCCCTGACGACCATCGACATGGGGCTGGTGGAACTGGGGCGGCGGGCGGGCCTGTGCCTGCTCGACATGATCGAGGGGAAGGCGGTGGCCAGCGGACTGACCCACACCCCAACCAAGCTTGTGGTCCGGCAGTCCTGCGGTGCGACAAGCGCCGACAGCAGCGCCTGACCCCTGACCGGAAAGCGGAGGAGCTTTCCACACTGTTTGCGCAAACGTTCTCTCATTCACGGGAGACGCAATTTGGGAGGAGGAACAATGACCTTTCGCACCATGACCAGCGGGCTTGCCTTGGCGGCCTTCAGCACCCTGTCTCTGGCGGGTATCGCCTCGGCAGAAGAATTCTCGCTCTGGGTCCGCTCTGACGGCTCGGAATTCATGCCGCCGCTGGTGGAGGCGTTCAACGCCAAAGGCGAGCACAAGGCCAATCTGCAGATCGTCCCGGTGGACGAATTGGTGCAGCGCTACGCCATCGCCAGCGCGGGCGGCTCTGCCCCCGATGCCCTGTCGCTCGACCTGATCTACACCCCCGCCTTTGCCGAGGCCGGGCAATTGCGCGACATGACCGATTTTGCAAAATCGCTGCCCTATTTCGACCAGCTCTCGCCGGCCCACCTGTCGGTCGGCACGGTGAATGACCGGATCTATGGTGTGCCGTTCTCGGGCGATGCCTCGTTCCTGCTCTGGAACAAGGACCTGTATGAAAAGGCCGGGCTCGACCCCGAAAACGGCCCCGACAGCTGGGCAGAGATCAAGGAACATGCACAGGCGATTTCCGCTCTGGGCAATGAAACCTATGGCTTCTACTTTTCCGGCAATTGCGGCGGCTGCAACATCTTTACCTTCGCGCCGCTGATCTGGGCCTCGGGCGGCGACATCCTTGCCGACGCAGGAAAAACCGCCACCCTCACCTCGCCCGAAGCCGTGGCCGCGATCAACTTCTACCGCGAAATGGCGACCGAAGGTCTGGTCCCCGCCGGGTCGCAGACCGACAGCGGCTCCAACTTCTTTGCCGCCTTCGCCAATGGCAATATCGGCATCTCGCCGTCGGGCTCCTTTGCCATCGGCGCGCTCAACAACAACTATCCCGACCTGAACTACGGCGTCACCTACCTGCCGGGCCAGACCGCCGGTCAGGTCTCCAGCTTTGCGGGCGGCGACAATTTCGTGATCTCCGCCGGTACGGATGAGGGCAAGGTGCCCGCCATCCAGGCCTTCATCGAATTCGCCTATTCGCTCGAAGGCCAGTCCATCCTCGTCGCCAACGGCGCCGTGCCCGTGCGCAGCGATGTCGCGACCGAGGCGCTTGCGGGCAAGGATGACCGCTACCTGATCTCCGCCGACGCGATGGCCAAGGGCCGCACACCCTATTCCATCGTGTTCAACGACATCATCAACTCACGCAACGGCCCGTGGATCACCACGCTGAACCGCGCCTTCTTTGCGCGGGACGAGGCCGAGATGATGCAGGCGATCGAGGACGGTCAGGCCGAAATGCAAGCCATCATCGACGCCGCCTACTGATCTCCCACCGGCGGGCCCCGACCCCGGGGGCCCGCCATTTTCACCGGAGACCGCCGCCATGCCCAGCCCCGCCCCGGACCCGGCCAGCCTGCCGCCGCCCACCCCGCGCAAGCGGCGGCGCAGCGGCTGGCAAGGCCTGCTCTATGTCCTGCCCGCCCTCGCCCTAGTCGCCGTGTTCTTTCTGGTGCCGCTGGCTATGACCGGCTGGATGTCGCTGCACGACTGGCCGCTTTTGGGCAAACCCCGCTGGGCAGGCGGCAAGAACTACCTGCGGCTGTGGAACGATGCCAGTTTCTGGAACGCGCTCTGGTTCACCGCCCGCTATACCGTGCTGGCCACCATCGGCCTGCTCAGCGTCGCCATGGCCCTCGCACTGATGATGCAGTCCGAGGGCAGGGCAACCACGCTCTACCGCACCGCGTTTTTCCTGCCCGTCGTGACCGGCTTCGCTTCCGCCTCGCTGCTCTGGGCCTGGCTGTCCAACGTCGATGCCGGCCTGTTCTCCCCCGCCGCCCAGATGCTCGGCCTGACCGAGACCCGCGTGAACCTGCTGGCCGATTTCAACCTCGCCTTCTGGTCAGTCACCGTCATGGTGATCTGGAAAATGGCCGGCTTCTACATGGTGATCCTGATGAGTGGTCTGCAGGCCATTCCGGCCGACTATCAGGAGGCCGCCCGCATCGACGGTGCCAGCCGGTTCCAGCGCTTCCGCTGGATCACCCTGCCGCTGGTGCGCCAGCCCTTTGCGCTGGCGCTGATCCTCTGCGTCTCCGGCTCGATGCTCGCCTTTGACCAGTTCTACATCATCCTCAACGGCGGCCCGCGCAACCAGACCATCACCGCCGTCTACAAGATCTTCAACGAAAGCTTCGTCTCCTTCCGCCTCGGCTATGGCTCGGCGCTGTCGATGGTGCTGCTGGTTATCCTGATGGTGCTCTCGGCGATCCAGCTCCGCCTCCTGCGCGACAAGGGGGATCACCGATGACCGCGATGACCGCCCCCACCCCGCGCGGTGGCCGCATCAAGGCCCACCGCATCCTGTTCCACGTCACCGCCATTCTGGTGGCATTGATCTTCCTTGCGCCGATCTTCTGGGTCGGCATGGCCAGCTTCCGGCCCACCGCTGTCTCGATGCAACCGCCGATCCCACCATGGCCGACCGACAATTTCACGCTCGACAACTATGTCCGGCTGGAAAACTTCGGCCAGTCGATCCTGCACTACACCGCCAACTCCGCCCTCGTGGCGGTCGGCACCGCCATACTCACCGTGATCGTCGCCCTGCTGGCGGGTTACGGTTTCTCCCGCTTCCGCTTCCCGCTGAAACCGCTGGCCTTTGTGCTGATCCTGTCTACCATCATGATCCCGTTCCAGTCGATCCTGACGCCGCTGTTCCTTCTGCTGGCAAAGCTGGGCCTGCAAAATTCGCACCTTGGCCTGATCCTTGTCTACACCACCCTGCAACTGCCGTTTTCCGTTTTCATGATGAAAAACGCCTTCGACTCCGTCCCGCAGGAAATCGAAGAGGCGGCACGGATCGACGGGGTAAAGGGCATGCGCATGCTCTGGCAGGTGATGGTACCGCTGGTCATGCCCGGCATGGTCACCTCGGGCCTGTTCGCCTTTCTCAACGCCTGGAACGAGTTTCTGGCCGCGCTGGTGCTGCTGTCGGATCAGGACAAGTTCACCCTGCCGGTGCTGATGACCGCCGTGCGCTATGGCCGCTATGGCGCGGTTGACTGGGGCGCGGTGCAGGCCGGTGTCACCGTCATGATGATCCCCTGCCTTGTGCTCTTTCTCATCCTCCAACGCTCCTACATCCGCGGCCTCACCGCCGGCGCGGTGAAGTGAGCCACCATCCCAAGGTCCGAACATGAACGAACACTCCCAAACCCGCGCCCAGTTCCGCCCGCTTCCGGTCAACAAGGTCCGCGTCGGCGGCTTCTTCGGCCCGCGGCTTGATACGATCAGCGCCACCACCGCCCGCACCCTGATCGAACGCTGCATCAACGCCCGCATGCTCGATCAGGTCGATCCCGACCGGCCGAACCCCGGATTGGTGATCCCCTTCACCCATAACAACACCGTCACCACCCAGATGTTCTGGGACAGCGATTTCGGCAAATCCATCGAGACCGCCGCCTATGCGCTGAACCACATGCCAGACCCGGAGCTGGAGGCGATGGTGGATGCCATCGTCGATGCCTATGGCCGTTTGCAGCAAGAGGATGGCTACCTCAACTCATGGTACATCCGGATCGAGCCCGGCCAGCGCTGGACCAACCTGCGCGACCGGCACGAGCTCTATAACGCGGGCCACATGATCGAAGGCGCGGTCGCCTATTTCTACGCCACCGGCAAGCGTAAGTTCCTTGATATCCTCTGCCGCTATGCCGATCACATCGCCGAAACCTTCGGCCCCGGCGAAGGCCAGAAAAAGGGCTATCCCGGCCACCCCGAACTTGAACTGGCGCTGGTGAAACTGGGCCGTGTCACCGGCATCCGGCGCTATCTCGATCTGGCGAAATACTTCGTCGATCAGCGCGGCCAGCAGCCGCTGTATTTCGAGGAAGAGGCCCGCGCCCGCAATGAAGGCCCCGGCGGCTTCCACTTCGGCACGCTGGAATATTGTCAGGCCCACAAACCCGTGCGCGAGCAGGAAAAGGTTGTGGGCCACGCGGTGCGGGCGGCCTATCTCTATGCCGGCATGGCCGATGTCGCGACCGAATTCGATGATGATAGCCTGACCCGGCCGCTCGAAAAGCTGTGGTCGCATCTGGTTGACCGCAACCTCTATATCCACGGCGGGTTCGGCCCCTCGGCACAGAATGAGGGGCTGACCTTCGACTATGACCTGCCCAATGAGACGGCCTATGCCGAAACCTGCGCGGCCGTGGCGCTGGTGTTCTGGGCCAGCCGGATGCTGGGGCGCGGCAACGATGGCCGCTTTGCCGACATCATGGAACAGGCGCTTTACAACAACGCACTGGCGGGCCTGTCGCTCGACGGTACCAGATTCTTCTACGACAACCCGTTGGAAAGCCGGGGCGGTCACCACCGCTGGACCTGGCACCGCTGCCCCTGCTGCCCACCCAACATCTCGCGCCTGATCGCCTCGATCGGCTCTTATCTCTACGGTGTCGCCGATGCCGAAATCGCCGTGCACCTCTACAACGCAAGCCATGCCGAAATTGGGCTGGCCGACGGCACCGTGGCGCTGGAGCAGATCACCGATTATCCCAGCGATGGCACAATCACGCTGCGCCTCGCCCCCGATCACCCCTTCGATTTCGCCCTGTCGCTGCGTATTCCCGGCTGGGCCGCCACCGCCTCGGTCACCGTCAATGGCGAATCCGTCAGCACCCTGCCGCATCGCGGCTACATCCGCATCCGGCGGCAATGGCAGCCCGGGGATGAAGTGACCCTGCATCTCGACCTCTCCCCCCGTCGGGTATTTGCGCATCCTTCGGTCACCGTCGATCAGGGCCGCACCGCGCTGATGCACGGCCCGCTGGTCTATTGCCTGGAAGAGGTGGACAACGGCCCCGACCTCAACAGCCTGATACTGCGCGACGATGCGCCGCTGACCGCCACCCCGGCCCCCGACCTCGGCGGCATCATTCGCCTGACCGCCCCGGCGATGCGCGAATTTTCCACCACCCTGCTTTATAACACCATGCCGCCCCGCCGCACCGCCGCAACCCTCACCGCCATCCCCTACTACGCCTGGGACAACCGCGCGCCCGGCGCAATGCTCACCTGGCTCCGGCGGGAGGCATGAGCATGCACCCCACCCGCACCAAGGGCGTCCGCCTCAACCGCCTGCACAAATCCTTTGGCGCGGTCGAAATCCTGCGCGACATCACACTGAGCATCGAAGCGGGGGAGTTTGTCGTTTTCGTCGGCCCCTCCGGCTGCGGCAAATCCACCCTCCTGCGCCTGATCGCCGGGCTGGAGGAGGTGACGGCGGGCGACGTCTTCATCGGCGACAAGGACGTGACTGAAAGCGACCCTTCGGATCGCGGCATCGCCATGGTGTTCCAGACCTATGCGCTTTACCCGCACATGACCGTGGCGCAGAACATGGGCTTTGGCCTCAAGGCCGCGGGTCGCTCCAGATCCGAGATCGCGGAAAAGGTCACCGCCGCCGCCACCGTCCTCAAGCTCACCGATTACCTTGATCGCCGTCCCGGCCAACTCTCAGGCGGCCAGCGCCAGCGTGTCGCCATCGGCCGCGCCATCGTGCGCAATCCCGATGTGTTCCTGTTCGACGAACCGCTGTCCAACCTCGATGCCGAACTGCGCGTCGGCATGCGGCTGGAAATCGCCCGGCTGCACCGCGAGTTGGGCAATACCATGATCTACGTCACCCATGACCAGACCGAGGCCATGACGCTTGCCGACAAGATCGTGGTCCTGCGCGCGGGCCGGATCGAACAGGTCGGCACTCCGTCCGACCTCTATGAAAATCCGGACAACACCTTTGTGGCCGGCTTCATCGGCTCGCCGGGGATGAACTTCTTTCCTGCGCGCATGGCGGAGGGCGGCCGGATCGCGCTGGCCGGAACCGTCATCGCCGGTCCCCTGCTTGCCCACACGCCCGCGCCCGGCACCGAAATCACCCTTGGCATCCGCCCCGAACACCTTGGGGCGGGGTCCGATACCACCATCGCACTGCCGTTCGAGGTTGAGTTCACCGAATATCTTGGCGGCAGTTCATATTGCTACGGCTCCATCGGGGCAGGCCTGCCCTGCTCCCTTGAAGTGCCGCGCGGGGTCAGGATGACACCCGGACAACGCCAACGGCTTGCCGTTGATCCGCAGCATCTGCGGATATTCGACAAAAGCGGGGCCCGGTTGCGTTAACCGTTCCGCCGACAGATCAGAAGAACAGAACCGCGCACGCCAGCAGACAGCCACTGTCCTGTATCTCCGAAAGCCGCGCCCATTCGCCGCTGTGGTCAACATGGGCCTGACGCGGGCCGATGAGTTGGACAGCAAGCTCGATCCCCAGCTTCGCCGCCACCTTTTGCGCAGCCACCACCCAGGGCTCGCCCCCCAGCCCGGTCAGCAGGGTGAACCGGCCTTGGCCGCAGAGGTCAAGCGTAGAGATCTCGGCCCCAGTATAATGGCGATGGACCCAAGCGTGTGGCAGCCGTGCACCGGGCCATGTCGTCGGGTGGGAATGCAGATCGGCATCCAGCTGAAACGCAAGCGCGATCTGGCCATCCGTCACCAGCGCGCCAGAGCGGTAGCGCTGGCTCATCTCGGCCCCATGGGCATCGAATTCGTATTTCCTGAAGGCGATCAACTTGCGGATCGCCTCGCGCTGCGCCTCCGCCTCTGGCGTGCCTTCGGTCCGGGTTTTCAGGTTCTTTTGCATCTGTACCGGGTCCATGCCTTCGGCCATCCACAACGCCTTGAATATCAGCCCGGTTTCGGTAATCGACTTGTTGGCGCGGGTGACGATCTGTTTGGCGATCGGCGCGCGTTCGGCGTCATAGCTGTCCAGCAACCGCTCTCCCGCCCGACCTTTCAGCACCATCGCCAGTTTCCACGCCAGATTGAACGCATCCTGAATCGAGGTGTTGGAGCCAAGGCCATTGGACGGCGCATGCCGGTGAATGGCCTCGCCCATGCAGAACACCCGTCCGCTGGGGGTCTTCGTGGCGTAGTAATTGTTTACCGCCCAGACCTTGGCCGACAAAAGCTCGATCTGCAATGTCGGTTCGCCGATCAGCTGGCGGGAAACGCCGGTGGTGAATTCTGGGTGTTGGCCAGCCAGCGATAGCGGTTGACCGCCAAGTTGGCGATGCCATAGCTCGACAGCAGGGCGGCGGTGGCCGATCCTGCGGGGCCGGTGCCGATGACCAGAACGTCGGTGGTGATGGCAGCCATCACATAGGCCCCAGCACCGGCACCAGAGCCATACCCACCAGCAGCGCCAGCCCGATCCCCAGAGTGACAAGCGTTCGCATCCCCGCACCTCGGTCATTCACGCGCGGAAACAAGCCGCGCAATCGTACCAGCAGCACCGCGACAAAGGCGATGTGGCCCGCCCGCGCCGGATTGCAGCGGCTGGGGCTGGACATTTCACCCGAAAATCTGGTCGAGGGTCTTTCGACCGGACGACAGCAACTGATCGAAATCGCCAAGGCGCTGACACTCAACTGCAAACTGCTGATCCTGGACGAGCCGACCGCAGCCCTGGACGGCGAGGAAACCCAGTTGGTGTTCGACCAGATCCGCCGGCTGACCGCAGCGGGCGTCAGCATCATCTATATCTCGCACCGGCTGGAGGAAATCCACCGGATCGCCCACCGCATCGTCGTCATGCGCGACGGTGCCAAGGTGCAGGAGTTTGCAAGCGCCAATGTGCCGGTCCGCGGCATTGTCGAGGCCATGGTCGGCCGGTCGCTGGACCGCATGTTCCCCGTGTGCCCGAACCAGCGGAGGAGGTCGGCAAGCCGACCTCGGCTTACCGATGCTTCCGCGACATCAGCTTTGCGGTGAGAAAGCGCGAAGTCTTTGGGATCACAGGCCTGATGGGTGCCGGCCGGACCGAACTGGTGCGCGCCATCACCGGGGCCGACCCGATTTCGGCGGGCGAGGTGCGGCTGAACGGGCGCGTCACCACCCCACGCTCTCCGTTCGAGGCAATCCGCAACGGTATTGTTCTGGTGCCCCAGGGACCGCAAACTGCATGGCGTTGTGCTGGACCATTCCATCGCCGACAACAGCGGCTATACCAATCTGGACGAGATCGCCCGCAACGGCTGGCCCTCAAGACGCAGGATAAGCCTGCTCGCCGCCGGATACATCAGGGCGCTTGGCGTCAGCGGCCGAGGCCTGCGCGTCAACACGATCAGCCCCGGCTATACCGCCACCCCGATGAACACCCGGCCCGAAATGGTGCATCAGACCCGACTGTTCGAAGAGCAGACCCCGATGCAGCGCATGGCAACGGTTGATGAAATGGTCGGGCCAGCCGTGTTCCTGCTGTCGGATGCGGCGAGCTTTGTGACGGGTGCTGATCTGCTGGTTGATGGCGGCTTCTGCTGCTGGTGAACCAGCGGCCTTACAGCCCGCCCCCCGCCTCGAACTGCGCAAGCTGCGCCAGTTCCGCCGCGCTCAGCGCGATCCCGTCGCGCAGAGCCGCATCACGGGCGGCAAAGCGCCGGGCCGAGGGCAGACGCGCGCCCTGCGCGCCGATCGCGGTCAGCAGCCGCTCGCCCTCGGCAATCGGGTCGCGCCCGCTGCGTGCGGCGAATGTCGCCGGGTCCAGCGCCAGCACCAGCGCGCCATGGCGCGGCAGCAGGCCGCCGCCACCGCCCATGAAATCCAGTGCCTCGCGGCTCATGAACTCGCCCAGCATCGCGCCCGCCAGCAATTCGATCATGGTGGAAATCGCAGAACCCTTGTGCCCGCCAAAGGTAAGCATCGCGCCATCCAGCGCCGTTTCCGGGTCGGTCGTCGGCGCACCCTCGCGGTCAATCGCCCAACCTTCGGGAATCGGCTTGCCCGCGCGGCGGTGCAGCTCGATCTCGCCACGCGCCGCCACGCTGGTCGCAAAGTCGAACACATAGGGGTGCGGGCCGGGGCGCGGCCAGCCAAAGGCGATCGGGTTGGTGCCGAGCAAAGGTTCGGTCCCGCCCGCCGGGGCCACAAAGGCATAGCTCGGGCACATCGACAGCGAGGCCAGCCCGCGCGCGGCCAGAGCCTCCACATCATGCCAGAGCGCCGAGAAATGCAGGCAATCGCGGATCACCAGCGCCGCCAGCCCGGTTTCCCGCGCCCGTGCCGCCAGCGCATCCACCCCCGCCTCGAACGCCGGGTTGGAAAACCCACCGCCCGCGTCCACCTCGATCACCGCCTTGCCAGTGTCATGCAGCACAGGCACCGCATCGGGCGAGACCTTGCCCGCCGCCAGCACCCGCAAGCAGCCTTCGATCCGGTAAAGCCCATGAGATTTGCAATTGTCCCGCTCCCCCGCCACGATCACCCGTGCGACGGCTTCGGCACTTTCGCGGCGCAACCCGCGCGACAGGAAAATCGCCGTCACGCTCGCCTGCAATTCATCGACGGCAATCATCTGGGATCCGGACATTCTGGTGGTCTCCTTGGGGAACATGCGGTTGGCGTGGCACCGCGCTAATTGACAACATCCGTATAGGTGCAGGCCCAGAACACCTTGGTTTCCGTATCATCCAGCGCGCGCAAGCCATGTTTCAGCGTGCTGTCGAAATAGGCGCAGTCACCAACGTCCAGAATCACCGGCTGATAGTGTTCCACCGTCAGTTCGACCCGGCCCGACAGCACATAAAGCGTTTCCTCGCCGGTATGTGATTCCAGATCGGCGGGCTTCAGCGGCGCCCGTTTTTCCACCAGCGTGACCAGCGGGATGATCTTTTTCTCGGCCAGCGCATTGCACAGCACTTCATATTCAAAGTTCTTCGAGCGCACCTTGCGCCCCTGCCCCGCCTTGGTCACCGTCATCCGCGTGGTCTGCGCCGCTTCATGATCTGCCGAGAATAGCCGTTCCATGCCGATTTCATAGGCGCGGGCGATCTTTACCAGGTTTTCATAACTGGGCGAGACACGCCCATTCTCGATCTTGTGGATCGTCGACAGAGCCAGCCCGGACCGCTGCGCCGCCGCTTCCAGCGTATAGCCGCAGGCTTGCCGCACCGCCTTCATCCGCGCCCCCAGATCCACGCGCAATTGCTGGCGTTCCTTGTCCCAGTCATCTGCGGTGGGGAGTGCCGCAACTTTTTCCGCTTCGCCCATGATTTTTCTTTTCTTACCAGTTTTTGCTGATTAGGATGATATTTGAGCCGACCATAACACCAAGGCCCGGGCGATTCCAAGACAGGACCGAGCGAGGCACCGTTGATCCCAATTCCTGACGGACCCAAGGGCCGACAGGCGCTGAAAAACAGGAGTTTCCGATGAATCAAGACGTTTTCCACGGCACCATTCCCGCATTGCTGACCCCCTGCACCCCGGACCGCCAGCCCGATTTCGACGCGCTGGTCCGCAAGGGGCAAGAGATGATGGCGGCGGGGATGTCGGGCGTGGTCTATTGCGGTTCCTGCGGTGACTGGCCCCTGCTCAGCGATGCACAGCGGATGGAAGGCGTGGCCCGTCTGACAAAAGCGGGCGTGCCGGTGATCGTCGGCACAGGCGCGGTCAACACGCAATCCGCCGTGGCCCATGCCGCCCACGCGCAGGACATCGGTGCAGCGGGGCTGATGGTGATTCCGCGGGTGCTGTCGCGGGGCCAGTCGGTTGCGGCACAGCGCAACCATTTCAAGGCCATTCTGGACGCGGCCCCGGATGTGCCCGCGATCATCTACAACAGCCCGTATTACGGCTATTCCACCAAGGCCGATCTGTTCTTTGCCCTGCGCGCCGAACATCCCAACCTGATCGGGTTCAAGGAATTCGGTGGCAAGGCCGATATGAGCTACGCGGCCGAGCACATCACCTCGCAGGATGATGAGGTGATCCTGATGGTCGGGGTCGATACCGAGGTGTATCACGGCTTTGTCCGCTGCGGCGCGGTGGGTGCCATCACCGGGATCGGCACGATTTTCCCCAAGGAGTCGCTGTTGCAGGTCGCGCTGTCACGCCGCGCGGCGAAGGGTTGTATCGAATCCGACCAGCGCGCCCGCGAACTGGCCGAGGCGTTTTCGGTGCTGGCCAAATTCGACGAGGGCGTCGATCTGGTGCTCTACTTCAAGCATCTGATGGTGCTGAAAGGCGAGGAGCAGTACCGCCTGAACATCTACGAATCCGACACCCTGTCCCCATCGCAGGCCGGGTTCTGCGAAGCACAGTTCCACCAGTTCAACACCTGGTTTGCCAACTGGTCAAAACAGGGCGGGGTGATCGCTGAATGCATGTGATCGACAGCCATACCGGGGGCGAGCCCACGCGGGTGATCCTGACCGGCGGGCCAGACCTCGGGTCCGGCCCGCTGGCCACGCGCGCGGCCCGGTTGGCGACAGATCATCAGGCGTTCCGGAATGCGGTCTGCGCCGAGCCGCGCGGGCAGGTTGCCATGGTCTGCGCCCTGCTGGTGCCGCCGGTTGATCCGGCCTGCGCCGCCGGGGTTATCTTTTTCGACGCCGCGGCAGTGCTGGGCATGTGCGGGCACGGCACCATCGGGCTGGCCGTGACGCTGTTCCATCTGGGCCGGATCGGCACCGGCCGTCACCTGATCGAAACCCCGGTGGGGGTGGTCACGGTTGATGTTGCCGACGCGCATAGCGTGACCGTGACCAATGTCGAAAGCCGCCGCATCCACAAAGACCTTACCGTCACGGTTGACGGGGTTGGCCCGGTCACCGGCGATGTCGCCTATGGCGGCAACCACTTCTTTCTGGTGGACCCCGGCCCGATTGCCGTAACCCCCGGCAATATCGGCCCGCTGACCGAGTTTTCCATCGCGCTGCGCACGGCGGTTCTGGCGCAAGGGATCACGGTGGATCATGTGATCCTTTACGGTCCCGCCGAAAGCACCGAAGCACACAGCCGCAATTTCGTGCTGTGCCCCGACGATACCTATGACCGCTCGCCCTGCGGCACCGGCTGTTCGGCGCGGCTGGCCTGTCTGGCCGCCGACGGGCAGGTGGCCGAGGGGGAGGAGATCACACAGGAAAGCATCATCGGCAGCACCTACCGCCTGTCCTGGCGTCACGGTCCGGCCGGCGGGGTGATCCCGTCAATCACCGGACAGGCCTTTGTGATGGCCGAAACCACGCTGATATTCGACCCCGCCGATCCGTTCCGCAACGGGATCTGCCCTTGAACCCCGGTCCGGCGCCACTGTGGTGCCGGGCCGCCCTCCTCATTTCGCGCTGGTTATAGGCACAGGCATGGCCGCAACTGACACCTCGGAAATCATCGTCATCGGGGCCGGAATCATCGGCATCACCGCCGCTCTTGCGTTGCAGAAGGACGGGCACCGGGTGCGGATTCTGGATCGCAAGGGTGTGGCCACCGAAACCTCCTCCGGCAATGCCGGGGCCTTTGCCTTTACCGATATCGAACCCCTCGCCAGCCCCGGCATCATGCGCAAGGCACCAGGGTGGCTGCTGGACCCGCTGGGCCCCCTGTCACTGCCCGCGCGCTATGCGCTGACCATTGCGCCATGGATGCTGCATTTCTGGCGCGCCACGCGGCCCGACCGCTATCACGCCGCCGTCGCCGCGCAAGCCAGCCTCATGCACCATTCGCGCGCCGCGCTGGAACGGCTGATCACCCGGGTCTCAGGCGAGCACATGATGCGCCGCGAGGGGCAGCTGCAACTTTACGAAGGGCAGGCACAGTTCAACGCCAGCCTGCGCGCATGGGATCTGCGCCGCCAGCATGGCGTGGCGTTTGACCTGCTCGACACCCCCGGTGCCATTGCCGAGATCCAGCCCGGCCTGTCGCCCCGCTTTACCCATGCGGGGTTCACGCCGGACTGGATCAACACCACCGATCCCGCGCGCTGGTGCCATCATCTGATCAGACATTTCGCCGATGCCGGTGGTGTGGTGCAAATCGCAGAGGTCAGCGCCCTGCGGCAGGACAGCGAGGGCGTGACCCTTGAAACCACAACCGGCCCCCGCCGCGCCCGGCAGGTCGTGCTGGCGGCGGGCGCATGGTCGCACCATCTGGCCCGCACGCTTGGCGACCATATCCCGCTGGAAACCGAACGCGGCTACAACACCACCTTCCCCGCCGACAGCATCGGCCTGCGCACGCATCTGACCTTCGCCAACCACGGCTTTGTCGTCAGCCGCATCGGCGCAGGGCTGCGCGTAGGGGGTGCTGTGGAACTTGGCGGGCTGACCCTGCCACCCGATTACCGGCGGGCCGAGGTTCTGGTGCGGAAAGCCATGGCTTTCCTGCCCGGTTTCCGCCCCGAAAGCGGCACGCAATGGATGGGCTTCCGCCCCTCGATGCCCGACAGCCTGCCGGTCATCGCGCGGGCGCGCAAGGCCGACCGGGTGATCTATGCCTTCGGCCACGGGCACCTTGGCCTGACGCAATCGGCTGGCACGGCAGAGCTGGTGGCGGCGCTCGTCGCGCAGCGTGCGCCCGCTCTTCCGTTGACCCCTTTTCATGCGGGACGCTTCATGAACGCGGCTCCCGCCGCTTTCGAGACCTCAACCGGCACAGCCCACGGGCTGACAGAAGGGCGCCGCGATACCGCCCCTGCCCCACCCCTGATCGCGCAAGACCACCCACACCCCTCCAACCAACACGGGAGACTGCAATGACCATCACATCCACCAAAACAACCGCCGCTCTGGCCATCAGCGCCATCCTTGGCGCTGCTCTGGTCGCAGATACTGCCAGCGCGCAGGAATTCAGCTGGCGCGCGGTCAGCCACCAGCTGCCCGGCACCGCCCGGTTCGAAGGCACCGTGACACCCTTTGCCGAATGTGTCGGCAAGGCATCCGGTGGCCGGATGGAGATTCAGGCTTTTGGCGGCGGCGTGATCTTTCCAGTGGCCGACACGCTGGATTCGGTGCGCGACGGCATCGTGCAGATGGCAATGATCTGGCCCGGCTATTGGGCAGGCAAGAACCCTGTCTTTGCGCTTGCCGGAAGCCGCCCCGGCGACCCGATCACCAGCTTCAGCGAAAGCTTTTTCCGCGCCGAGCGCCTGCATGATGTGGTTGCCGCCGCCTATGAGCGCGAAGGCGTGACCCATCTGGGCGCCTTTGACTTCGGCCCGGCCGAGATCCTGAACTCCAACGTCGAGGTGCGCAGCCTAGCCGATTTTCAGGGCAAGCGCATCCGTGCCGCAGGCATTGGCGCGACCTTCTACAACGAGTTGGGCGCATCCGCCGTCACCCTGACCGGGACCGAGATCTATCAGGCCCTGCAACTGGGAACGGTGGAGATGGCCGAATTCAACGACTGGCTGGTGAACAAGGAAATGGGTTTCCACGAGGTCACCAAATTCGTGATCGAGCCGGTGCTGCACACCGGGGCGGTGGATGACAAGGATCTGCTGGTCAACCCGGCGGCCTGGAACGGCCTGCCCGAGGATCTGCAGAATGTGGTTCTGGCCTGCCGTGACCGGGCGCGCTTTCTGTCAGCGATCGCCTATGGCATCGGCAATGACCGCGCACGCGGCGAATGGCTGGAGGCTGGCGTGCAGATCATCGAACTGCCCGAGGCAGAGGTGACAGCGGCGCGGCTGACCGGCGCGCGTGTCATCCTGGAGTTTGCGGCGAAGAACCCCGAAGCCGCCGCCTATGTGAAGACCTATGCTGAAGTGTTGGGCGAATTGGGCCACAGCGAAATGGCAGAGCTTTTGTCCTCGGCCAACTGACGCATTTGCGCTGCGGGGGGCAGGGTGCTGTCCCCCGGTCACATGCGTGCCTGCGGGTAATTGCGCCCGCTGCTGCCCCTCTGCCCCGCCCCATCACATCCGAGCCGCACGAGGCCGGATGCCCCACCCCGGAGGTGCCCTGAATGGACCGTTTCCTTGCCATCATCGACGCCGTGTCAGAGTTCACCGGCCGCGCCGTGTCATACCTTGTCGTGCCGCTGATCCTGACCATCGTCTACTCGGTGATCTCGCGCTATTTCTTCAACAGCATCGTTCACTGGTCATTCGAGATGACGATCTTCATGTTCGGCATCATGGTCATGCTGGGCGGCGCCTATACTCTGAAACAGGGCGCGCATGTGCGTGTGGACGTTCTGCCGGGCTATCTGGGCCATCGCGGGAAATGCCTGCTCGACATCCTCAGCTTTGTGATGGTGCTTGGCGTGTGCTGCGTCATCATCTGGCTGGGCACACGCTCGGCCTGGATGTCCACGCTGCGGCTGGAACATTCGTCGCTGCAAACCCCGTTCAATCCGCAGATCTGGTGGTTCCGCTGGGTGATCCCGCTGTCTGCCCTGCTGATCGGCCTGCAGGCGCTGGCCGAAATCATCCGCACCGCCCGCAGCTTCAACCAGACCCCGGAAGAAAGATCCTGACCATGGACGCAAGCCTGCTTTCCCTTCTGATGTTCGTGGTGCTGTTCGCGGCGCTTGGCCTTGGGTTGCATATCTCGTTCAGCCTGCTCGCCACCGGGTTCGGCTTTGCCTATTTCCTCTGGGGCGGGCCGGGAATGAACACGGTGGTGCTCGCGGTCTGGGGGATGATGAACAACTTCCCGCTGATCGCGATACCGCTGTTCATCTTCATGGCGATGATGCTGGAAAAGTCCGATCTGATCGGCGACATCTATGACTGCTTTTACAAATGGTCCGGCGCTCTGCGCGGCGGACTGGCGATTGCCACCATTTTTGTCGGCGCGCTGATCGGCGCGGTCTCGGGCGTGGTGGCGGCGGGCGTCATCGGGCTGGGCGTGATCGCACAGCCGCAGATGGCACGGTTCAAGTATAATCAGGGGGTCAACCTCGGCTCCATCGTCGCGGGTGGCACCCTGGGCCAGATCATTCCGCCAAGTCTGGTGATGATCGTCTATTCCGCCGTCACCGGGCAATCGGTGGGCAAGCTGTTTGCCGCAGGTGTCAGCGCGGGGCTGCTGCTGGTCGGGCTTTTCATCGGCTACATCCTGATCCGGTCCTACCTGCAAAAGGATTTCTGCCCGCCCCTGCCCGTGGCCGAACGTGTCGGCTGGGCCGAGAAATTCGCAGCACTCCGGGTGCTGATCCTGCCGATGATGCTGATTGTGGCCACCGTCGGCTCCATCCTGACCGGGCTGGCCACCCCGACCGAAGGCGCGGGCGTGGGGGCCTTCGGCGCGATCCTGTTCAGCATGGTGACCGGGCGGTTCAAGATATCGGTGCTGAAGGACAGCATGATCGAAACCCTGAAAGTCTCCAGCATGATCGCGTGGATCATCGGCGGCGCTTCGGCGTTCAGTGCGGTGTTTGCTGCAATCGGCGGCAACCGGGTGGTGGTCAATATCGCGATGAACATGCCCGGCGGCGAATGGGGCGTGTTGCTGGCCGCCATCGCCTTTATCTTCATTCTGGGCATGTTTCTGGAAACCATCGCGATCATCATGCTGGCCGCGCCGATCCTGTCACCGATCATCGTGCAGATGGGGTTTGATCCGCTGTGGTGGGGGATCATCTTCATGACATTGCTGCAGGCCGCCTATATCACCCCGCCGTTCGGGGTGGCGCTGTTCTACCTCAAGGGCGTCACACCACCGCATATCCGGCTGACCGATATCTATTGGGCCAGCCTGCCCTTCATCGCGCTGCAACTCCTTGCCGTCGGGCTGATGATCCTGTTCCCCATCCTCGGGCTTTGGCTGCCCGGGATGTTGTGAGGCGCAGGAAACACTTGATCTGCTGTTGAATTATGACAATTCTGTGATCCATCGACACCCCATCCGGGGTGCCGCGCAAGACTGATCATTCATGTTTACAAGCATTTTCAAACCCATCCCCGCCGCTGCCTGCGCCCTGCTGATCGTGCTGTTCGCGCGCGTGGTGACTGCGGTTCGCGGCATTTTCATCGGCATCACCCCGGATGCGACCCAGCGCGTCTATTTCGCCAATCACGCCAGCCATGGCGATTTCGTGCTGATCTGGACCGTGCTGCCGCCACGTCTGCGCCGGATGACACGGCCGGTTGCGGCTTCCGATTACTGGCTGGCCTCCGGCCTGCGGCGATTCATCGGGCGCGAGGTGTTCAACGCCCTGCTGATCGACCGCGACCCGGCGACGCGGCAGGCCGATCCGGTGGAGCAGATGGCGCAGGCGCTGGATGGGGGCGCATCGCTGATCGTATTTCCCGAAGGCACCCGGAATGTGACGGACGCACCGCTCCTGCCATTCCGCAGCGGGCTCTACCATCTGGCCCGCGCCCGTCCCGGCGTGGAACTGGTGCCGGTCTGGATCGACAACCTGAACCGGGTGCTGCCAAAGGGCGGCATGGTTCCGGTGCCGCTGATCTGCACCGTGTCTTTCGGCGCTCCGCTGCACCTGCAGCCGGATGAGGCGAAAGACGCCTTTCTGACCCGGGCCTCGGCGGCCTTGCACGGGCTGTCACCCAAAGCGGAAAGGGCCGCAAAATGACTTCGGCACAAAGCGATCTGATCTGGCTGCTGGCGGGCCTGGGTGGTGTTCTGCTGGCGGCCTCCACCATCGGCTACGTGCTTTCGCAGCGGCTGTCGCCGCAAGGCGGCAATGAAAGTATCGACAATCTGAACGACCGGGTCAAAGCCTGGTGGGTCATGGTCGCCCTGATGGCCGTGGCCCTGCTGATGGGGCCGACCGGCACGGTGCTGCTGTTCGGGCTATGCTCTTTTGCGGCCTTGCGCGAATTCGTCACGCTGGTCGACACCAGGCGCAGCGACCATTGGGCTCTGGTTGCCACCTTTTTCATCGTGTTGCCGGTCCAGTATTACCTGATCTGGATCGAATGGTATGGCCTGTGGTCGATCTTCATCCCGGTCTACGCCTTCCTACTGCTGCCGATCGTCGCCGTGCTGTTCGGCGACACCGAGCGCTTCCTGATCCGCGTGGCCGAGGTGCAATGGGCTGCCATGATCTGTGTGTTCTGCATCTCGCATGTGCCGGCGCTTCTCAGCCTGAATATCCCGGGCTTTGAAGGGCGCAATGTGCTGCTGATCGCCTTTCTGGTCGTGGTGGTGCAGGGCAGCGACGTGATGCAATATGTCTGGGGCAAGCTCTTGGGCCGCACCAAGATCGCACCGCGCCTGTCGCCCTCAAAAACCGTCGAGGGGTTTGTCGGCGGTGCGCTGTCGGCCATGCTGATCGGGGCGGGCCTGTCATGGCTGACGCCCTTTACCCCGCTGCAGGCCGCGCTTTTGTCGCTGATCATCGTGCTGATGGGGTTTTTCGGCGGGCTGGTCATGTCAGCCATCAAGCGCGACCGCGGGATCAAGGACTGGGGCCACCTGATCGCCGGGCATGGCGGCTTTATCGACCGGCTGGATTCGGTGATCTTCTCGGCCCCGATCTTCTACCATGTTACCCGCTACTGGTGGTCACTGACATGACCGACCGGCTGCGGCAAAGCTGGCTGCATCTGGCGGTGGCGTTCTGCGCGATGGGGGGCTGGGCACTGTTTGCCAACCGCGCACACCCCTGGCCGGACATGCTGACCGCCGGGCTGGTGCAGGGCAGTCTGTCGGCGCTGATCACCCTGGTCCTGAAACGGCTGATCGAGGCGATGGTCCGCTCCCTGAACGGTATCGGCGCCCGCATCCTGCCACCACTGGCCTGCGCCGCACTGTCTGTCACCGTGCTTTCCAGCCTGCACCGCCTTGCGGGCACGCCGGAGCTGTTGACCACCATCTCGGTGCCGGTGCTGGTGTCCACGACCTATGCCATCCTTTACACCCAGACGCTTTGTGCCGACAGGAGCCGCCATGACCCACCCGTCTGACCGCCGCCCGATCGCCAGCCGCGAAACCGGATGGGCGCGCCGGTTGAGCAGCTGGCTCGCCGCCACCTCGGTCACGCCGAACCAGATTTCTTTGGCCAGCATCGCGGCGGCACTGGTGGCGGGCGGGGCCTTCTGGGCGGCCGGCCCCGCCGAAGGGGCGGGCCGCGTCACCCTTTTGCTGCTGGCCGCCCTCGGCTGTCAACTCCGGCTGATCTGCAATCTGATGGATGGGCTTGTGGCGATCGAGGCAGGCAGGCAGGCGCCCGATGGCCCGTTCTGGAACGAATTCCCCGACCGGATCGCGGATATCGCGATCTTCGTCGGCGTAGGCTTCGGTCTGGGCCTGCCCGCGCTTGGCTGGGCCGCCGCCAGCCTCGCGGTGTTCACCGCCTACACGCGCGAACTGGGCCGCAACTGCGGTTTGGCGGCCGATTTTTCCGGCCCGATGGCCAAGCCGCAGCGCATGGCGCTGGTCACCGGCGGTGCTCTGGTTGCGATATCCGAGCCGCTCTGGTCCGGTCAGGGCACGGTGCTGTGGGTCACACTCTGGCTGGTGGTGCTGGGCGCGGCGTTGACCGTGGCACGGCGGGCCTGCGCCATCGTCACCAAGCTGAAGGCAAAGTGACCCTGTCGCTCGTTTCCGGGCAAGGCGCTGCGACAGTTCAGAAAAACTCAATCTCATCGGCGGCGGGTTCGGGTTCTTCCAGTGTGATCCCCGTCACAGCGGCATGAATCTCGCGTTCACAGGCCATCGTATAGATCGCGACAAACCGCGCCAGCGGCTCGGGATCGGCGACAAAGGCGGGGACTGTCTTTGAGGTTCCTCGCAAGTCGCGCAGCCTGCCCAGCACCTCCCCCATCGCGTTGCGACTTTCGCGCGCGGCGCTATCCAGCGCGGCCAGCGCGACCGCGATCTCGGACAGCAGCTCTGCGATCCGGCGGTGGCTGTCATCCGCCGCGTCTATCCGCGCCGACGACAGCTGCACCGAATCGTCGAACCCGGCCAAACCCGCCTCCAGTGCCGCGATGACGGGGGCATCAAAACCATCGGACAACCCGCCGATTGACCGGCTGGCCGCAGCGGTCTTGTCGCGAAAGGCGGCCGAGCTTTCCTGCACCGCCTTGGCCAGAACACCAAGCGGCAGCCGCGCCTCTCCGGTGCGTCCGGGCAGCAAAAGCGCGTTGGTCGCCGCGATGCTGACGCTGGCCGCGCTGGCGCGCAGCGCATCGAACTGCCGTTCCGCCCCGGTGATCGCGGCAGCAATCTGCCGCGCCGCCTCTGCCGCCGCCGAAAGCGAGGCGGCCGTCGCGTGATTGCAGCGCTGGACACAGTCCAGCGCCGCGCGGCGGGTCTGCAACATCCGGCCCAGCGGGCTTTGCGCCAGGCTGTCACCGTCCACAAGCGCGGAACGCCGGGCCAGTCCACCCAGCCGGTCCAGCGCCGCCACGGCCGAGGAACACACGGCCTCGGCATCGGCGACCATCGCCTTTTCCAGCGCTGCGGCCAGCGGTATCGTCGCCTCCGGGTCGGCATCCGACCCCAGAATCGTCTCGATATGTTCCAGCCGTTGTGCAAACTGATCGGCGAACTGCACCATCGAGATCAGCGCCGAAATCTCGGTGCGCCCGCCCTGCGAAAGGCGGCAGACCCGCCGCGACAGATCGGCGCGGAACGCCCTGTCCTCACCCGCCAGACCGGCGTTTGCCGCCCGCGCGGGGCCAAGATCGTCCAGCATGGCCTGCAACCCCTTTGCGGCGGCGCGTTGGGCTTCGATGGCTGGGCCGCGCTCCAGGTTGATCACCTCGACACAGTCGGTCAGCGACAGGGCATTCGCCTGCACGGTTTCGGCAATCTGCTGCACCTCGGCCACATAAGCCTCCAGCAGGTCGACCCGCAGCGACGCCGCCGTCAGCCGGGTCAGCGAGGCATAGGCCTTGAGCGAGCGCGCTTCCTGCGCAATCTCGTACAGGGCCGCGCGGGTTGACCCGAGCGCGCGGCCATAAGCCTCGCCCGAGGTGGCCGGCAGCGCATCAAGCAAGCCACGCGCGGCCCGGTCGGCCTCGGCCACCGGATCTGCCCCCTCTCCCTGCGCGGCAAGATGGTCGGACAGCGCCGCGAACAGTTCAAGCAGGGCCATCACGGCGGACTGCACATCGGCAAGCTGCACCGCGAGTTCCGCAAAGGACTCACGGCAGGCGATGCCAGCCTCTGACAGGGTATTGCCAGGCATTTCCGGCACGGTTGCGGCAAGAGAACCCATGCGTCTGATCGCACCCCTCAACATTTCCTGCCTCCGGAATAGCAACAGGTTCCTTTCGGGGGAGTGAACGGGTGAAATTTTGGAGGGAAGGTTTTCCTTAAGTTTTGCGGGGCATGGTTCGAGCAAGCCAACAACGGAAGACGAGTCGCAGCATGGTCAGCCCTGACGCAAACGGAACGGTCCATCTCATCACCCACACGCTTGCCGTGGCAGACAGCCGCGATGCGCTTGCCGCCCTGGCAACCGCTGTCGCGGCCGCCGCACCCGCCACCCCCCTAGGGCTGGAGCTGACCGGCGACACGCCCACGGCACCGGCGCTCCAGCTTCTGGTAGCCGCCGCACGGGGGCTTGCCGGAACCGGGGCCTTTTCCGGCTTCGGCCCGCAGGCGTCCGCCGCTCTTGGCGCGCTCTCCATTGATATTCCAGCACGGGGATAGGTTATTCCGCATGGCCCATACAATTCTTGCGGTCGACGACAGCAAGTCGATCCGCGACATGATCAAGCTCACGCTCGTCCCGCTCGGCTATCGGGTCATTGAGGGCGAAAACGGCCAGAATGGCGTCGAGAAATTCATGAGCGAGCCGGTCTCGCTGGTGATCACCGATCTGAACATGCCGGTGATGAACGGGTTCGATTTCATCCGTGCCCTGCGCAGCATGCCAAAGGGGGCCGGTGTGCCAATCATCATGCTGACCACCGAATCGAAGCCCGAGGCCAAGGCCGAAGGCAAGGCAGCCGGCGCCACGGGCTGGATCACCAAGCCCTTCACGCCCGAAAACCTCATCAGCGTTGCAAAAAGACTGGCGGGCTAAATGACCACTGACCTCAGCGCAGCCGTCGAAACATTCGTTCAGGAAGCCCGCGAACAGCTCGAAGGGCTGGAGGGGATGCTGCTTGACCTTGAGACCGGCACCGATCGTGACCGTATCGATGCCATTTTCCGCGTGCTCCATACCGTAAAGGGATCGGGCTCGATGTTCGGGTTCGGCGCACTGGCGCGCTTCACCCACCATTTCGAGGATGCCTTCGACGGCGTCCGCGAAGGGCGGCTCCAGATCGACGGGCGTCTGATCGACGTGTCACTGCGCGCCCGCGACCACATGACGGCGCTGCTTGCCTGCGGCGGCGACAGCCCGGAGGCGCTCCGCCTTGAAACCTCGGAAGAGGCCACCCGCCTGCTGACCACGCTGGCCGCCATCATGGGTGGCGGGGCTCAAGCCCGGGCGGCTGATCAGGCCCCGGCCAAGGCCCCGGTGCCGCTGCGCAATCAAACCAAGCGCCGCTGGTCGATCCGGTTCCACCCCGATGCCGCTGCCCTGCGCAACGGCATGCGCCCGGATCTGCTGATCGCCGAAATCGCCGCGCTCGGTCGGGCCGAGGTCAGGCTTGACGCATCGGAGCTGCCAGCCCTGGCCGATCTCGATCCCGAACAATCCTATCTCTCATGGGATATCGATCTGGCCACCGCCCAGCCCCGCGATGCGATCGAGGCGATTTTCCTCTTTGCCGATGATGCCGCGCTGGACATAGCAGAGGTGTCGCCTCCCCCAGAACCGGCGGCACAGGCGCAGCCATCCGGCGCGGTGTCCGAACCGCCAGAGCCGCGTGCGCAGCAGGCAGCCGGTGGTGGCTCCAGCGAAAGCGTCCGCGTCCCGGCAGGCAAGCTTGACGATATCATGGACCAGCTGGGCGAACTGGTGATCGCACAAGCGCGGCTGCACCAGATCGCGACGGCCAGCCGGAACCCCGATCTCGAATCCGTCGTCGAAGAGGTGGAACGTCTGGTGACCGGGCTGCGCGATGCGACGCTTTCGGTCCGGATGCTGCCGATCGAATCGGTCTTCGGCAAATTCCGCCGCGTGGTGCGGGATCTGTCGGTCGAACTCGGCAAGGATGTGATGCTCGCTGTCGAGGGCGGCGAGACCGAGCTCGACAAGACCGTGATCGACCGGCTGTCCGAACCGCTGGTCCACATGATCCGCAACAGCATGGACCACGGGCTTGAGGATGCCACCCGGCGTCAGGCCTCGGGCAAGCCCGCCCGTGGCAAGGTCACGCTTTCCGCACGGCAAGAGGGCGGTGAGGTGCTGATCGCGATCGAGGATGACGGTGCCGGTCTCGACACCGAGGCGATCCGCACCAGGGCCGTCGAACGCGGCCTGCTCACGGCCGACGCAGCACCCGTCGCCGCCGAAATCCATCAGCTGATCTTTGCGCCGGGCTTTTCCACCGCCTCCTCACTGTCAAGCGTGTCGGGTCGCGGTGTCGGCATGGACGCCGTTCGCAGCGCGGTCGAAGCACTCCGCGGCCAGACCGAAATCGCAACGGTACCCGGTCGCGGCACCCGCGTCACCCTGCGACTGCCGGTCACGCTGGCCATCATCGACGGCTTCCTCGTCCGGCTTGGCACGTCGGTCTTCGTGATCCCGCTCGCGGCGGTCGAGGAATGTGTCGAATTCGAAGAGGCGGAACGGCAACGCGAAAGCGGTCGCTCGATGCTGCAGATCCGCGAACATCTGGTGCCTTACCTCGATCTCGACGATGTGTTCGCCCGCCCGCCCAGCACCGAGACCCGCCGCCGGGTCGTGATCGTCAAGGCAGACGGTCAGCGCCTTGGCCTGGTGGTGGATGACATCCTCGGCCAGAACCAGACCGTCATCAAGACGCTCAGCACCTATCACCGCAATATCGCCGGTCTTGCCGGTGCCACCATCCTGGGTGACGGCGCGGTCGCCCTGATCATTGATGTCGTAACGCTGGCCCGCCAGGCGCGCATTGCGCTGCGGCATATAGCCTGAGGAGAACCGGCCATGCAGAGCACCGTTCATATCCCCGACAAAGCCGGTCGGCCCGCCGGGGCCGAGCCGGAGATGATCCTGATCTTCCGGCTGTCGGGCACGGTTTTTGCCCTTCCCGTCGGTCAGGTTCACGAAATTCTCGATCCGATGCCTGCAACGCCGGTGCCCAACGCACCCGCTTTCGCTCCGGCCCTTATCAATGTCCGGGGTGCCATCGCCCCGCTGATTGATATCCGTCAGCGCCTGCGCATGCCCAGCATCCCGGCCGACGATCAGGCCCGGATCATCGTGCTTGAACTCCCGGTCAACGGCGCCGCAACGCGCCTTGCGATCATGGCCGACGCGGTGGAGGAGGTGATCGAGACCGACCGTGCCGCGCTCAAACCCATACCTGAACTCGGTGCCCGCTGGCCCGAACAATACGTCACCGGGGTGGCCCGTCATGGCGATACCCTCGTCATCCTTCTGGACACAGACACCCTTTTCCACCCCGACGGCCCGACCGGTGCCGACCGGATCGCTCACGCGTAACCGAGGATCATTCCATGCGCATCACCATCAAGGCAAAACTCGCCACCGCTTTTATTACCGTGCTGATCATGACGGTCGGCATCGTGTGGCTGTCTGTCACCAATCTCTCCGCCGCGAACGAGCGTGCCGAGCAGTTGGTGAACGAATATGCCGAACGGGTGCGTCTTGCCACCCGCCTGCGCGAGGAGGTCGCGCTGCAGGGCCGCAACCTGCGCTCGGTGCTACTCGAAGAGTTGCCGGAGGAAATCAAGAGGCAATTCACTGCTGTCGAGGCGAACCGGCGGAACATCAACGAAATTTATACCGAACTCTACACTCTTGCGAGTGAAGAAGGTCGCCGAACACTCGCAGAATTCGAGACGGGAAGTGCGCGCTACAACGCGATCGGAGACAGTATCTACGCGCTTGAAACGCAGAACACGAATGTGCGCGCGGCGCTCCTGTCCATGAACGAAGCCCGTCTGGCCAATACGGCAGTCAGCGAAGCGCTCAAGGCAGTGTTGGTGGCTGCCGGGCGCAACCCGGCTGTCCACGCTGAAGAGGTGGAGCTGCTGGTGACCCGGATCGAACTTGAGTTGCAACATTCGGTCCGGCACGAAAAGAATGTGCTGCTCGCGATCGCGGATGACGTGATGAAACAACAGGCAGATTCAGCTGCTGCCCGCCGCGAAGCTGCGCGCAGCAGAATCGCCGAGCTTGAGGCGGCCGTCGGGAGCTTCACTCGCAACGAAATCGCCCGGTTGCGCGACGCCTTCGCGAATTTCGAAACCTTGAGCGCCGAGGTCATCGACCTGGGTCTTCAGGATACGAACGGACGTGCAGCGGTGATGCTGCAAACAGAAATGCTGCCGGTAGCAAGTGCGAATGCCAAACTGCTTGACGAGATCATCACGTCGAACCGCGACCGGATGGCGACCTCTGTCGCGGCGGCTCAGCAGGCCTACGACGAAAGCAAAACTTTGCTGCTGACGGCTGCAGCGCTGGCACTTCTGATCGGCGTCGGTGCCGCGACCTGGATCAGCCTGTCGGTAAGCCGGGGCCTCTCCCGCGCGGTCTCGATCGCCGAAGGGGTGGCGCGGGGCGATCTGTCGCTCGATGCCAAACCCACGACGCGGGACGAGATCGGCGATCTGCTGGGCGCGATGGAAAAGATGAACCATTCGATGCGCGAAATCACCAATGTTGCGGAAAAGATCAGCGAGGGCCATCTGGCTGTGACCACCAAACGCCGCTCGGAGGTTGATGGGCTGGGCATCGCGCTGGAAACCATGCTGGAGAAGCTGCGCGACGTCATCTCCAACGCCAACCACAGTGCAGCCGGTGTGGCCGAGGGGGCGCAGGCCATGTCGGCAACGGCCGAACAGCTCAGCCAGGGTGCCACCGAACAGGCCGCGGCGGCGGAACAGGCCTCGTCCTCGATGGAAGAGATGTCCGCCAATATCCGTCAGTCGGCCGACAACGCCGCCCAGACCGAGAAGATCGCCACGAAATCGGCGCAAGAGGCAGAAGACAGTGGCAAAGCCGTGGATGAGGCGGTCCGCGCGATGAAGACAATCGCTGAGAAGATCAACATCATCCAGGAGATCGCCCGGCAGACCGACCTTTTGGCCCTGAACGCGGCGGTTGAGGCCGCGCGGGCCGGCCAGCATGGCAAGGGCTTTGCCGTCGTCGCCTCCGAGGTCCGCAAACTGGCCGAGCGCAGCCAGCAGGCGGCGGGCGAGATCAGCCAGCTTTCCGGCAAGACGGTTGAGGTCAGCCAGCGCGCCGGTGAGATGCTGCAGTCTCTGGTTCCGTCAATCAAGCGCACTGCCGATCTGGTGCAAGAGATCAGCGCCGCCACGCGGGAACAGAATGTGGGCGCCGAGCAGATCAATGAGGCGATCCGCCAGCTCGACTCGGTGATCCAGCAGAATGCCTCTGCCTCGACCGAAGCCGCCAGCGTGTCCGAACAGCTCGCGACCCAGTCCGAGCAATTGCGCGGCGTCATCGGCTTCTTCCGGCTTGGGGACGATCGGGCGAGTCCGTCTTCCGCGGCGCCCGATCATGCGCGCCCGGCGTCCATGGCGGCCCCCCGCCCGACCTTCACCACGCAGCGTCCGCGCGGCAAAGGTCAGCCCGCACCGAAGGTTAAGACCAATGGCTCGGCCCATGCCTTCCAGAATGGTGTGATGCTTGATCTGAGCGGCGATGCCGGCGGCGGCGATGAAGATTTCCAGCGTTATTGACCAGTGCCCGGGGTCAGCGTCCGCTGTCCCCGGCCCTCAGATCGGGTGACAGAAGATGACGGCAACCAGCTTGGCTGAAGAGGCTTGGACAGACGACGATACGGCGATCCCGGACGATCCCCGCACCTATGTGACTTTTGTTCTGGCGGAACAGACGCTTGCGGTGGATGTGGCAATGGTCCGGGAGATTCTCGACATGCAGACCATCACACGGCTACCCAATGCCCCCGGCGATCTGCTCGGAATGATCGACATCCGCGGCGAGAATGTCGCGCTTGTTGATCTGCCGGGGCGGCTCTGCCTGCACGGCAGTACTCGCGAAGGCGGTGGCCGGATCATCGTTCTTGAATTCGGCGACACGCCCAGAACACCGATCGGCGTCATCGCCGACCGCGTTCTGGGCGTGGTCGAGATCCCCGATGGCGAGATCGGTGCTGCCCCGAGCGCGATGACAAGCTGGGATGCCTCTGTGCTGCGCGGCGTCGCCCGCATCAACGGAAGACTGATCCAGATCCTGGCACTCGATACAGTCTTCCGGACCAATCTTCCCGGCGCGTTCGATTTCACATGAGCGGAACCCTGGGACAGCGTGGGCGGATCGGCCCGGACGAGGCACGGTTCATTGTCGAGACCGTCTATCGCCTCAGCGGCGTTTCAGTGACCGCCTCGAAAACCGATTTCCTCGAACACCGGCTCAACCGGCTCTTGCAGGAGTCCGGGGTCGGCAGCGTGGCGGAATATGTCGCTCAGCTGCGCGCCGCGCCCGCCGGTCCGGCCGCACAGGGCCTGGTCGAGGCACTGACAACGCATACCACCTCCTTCTTTCGCGAGCGCGCGCATTTCGACTGGCTCACGGCCGAGGGGCTTCCGGCGGTGACCGCCAACGGGGCCGGGCGCGACAGGCCGCTGACGGTCTGGAGCGCGGCCTGCTCGACCGGGGCGGAACTCTGGACCGCCGGAATGGTTGTCGATGGTTTTGCCCGCAGCCGCAGCCTGCGCTGGGGCCTTGTCGGGACCGATGTGTCGCAAAAAATCCTCGCCAAGGCAGCACTGGCGACATTTGAGGAGGATGATATCCTGCCGATCCCTGACGACATGCGCCGCCGCTACCTCCTGCGGTCACGCGCAGGCGCGGGCAAGGCACGCTACCGCATCGCGCCGGATTTGCGCAGCCGCGCGCGCTTGGCCTGGGCCAACCTGCTCGACCTGCCGACCGGCATGGCGCTTACCGCTGATATCGCCTTTCTGCGCAACGTGCTGATTTACTTCGAGGCGGACGACCAGCTTCGCGCGGCCGCCAATGTCGCGCGGCGGATCCAGCCCGGCGGCTATCTTCTGACCGGCCATTCCGAAGGCCTGGCCAGCGCGCCGCCCGGCATGGTGCTGGTCGCCCCATCCATTTATCGAAAGGAGTGACCCTGCCGTGACACTTTTGCCAGGCGGCCGGAAATACCGGGTTCTCGTGGTCGATGACAGTGCGGTCGTGCGTCAGGTCATGTCCGATCTGTTGTCCTCCGACCCGGAGCTAGAGGTGATGGGCACTGCGGGCGATCCCTTTGCCGCGGCACAGCAGATCCGCCAGCTGCGGCCCGATGTGATCACGTTGGATGTCGAGATGCCCCGCATGGACGGGGTGACCTTCCTGCGCAAGATCATGTCGCAGCACCCGATTCCGGTGGTGATGTGTTCTTCGCTGGTCGGGGCCAATACCGAAACCCTGAGCCGGGTGCTGGATGCCGGTGCGGTGGATATCATCTGCAAGCCCCAGGTCGGCATCCGCGATTTTCTGGAGGAAAGCAGGATCCGGATCTGTGATGTGGTCAAGGCGGCGGCGCAGGCGCGGTTGGGCCGGCTGCGCGAAACAGCGCCTGCCGCCAAGCTGATGGCGGATGTCATGCTGCCCGCGCCTTCCAGCAAGGCGATGGCTAAGACCACCGAGCGGATCATCGCGGTCGGGGCCTCGACCGGCGGCACCGAGGCGGTACGGGTCTTTCTGGAGGCGATGCCGGTGGATTGTCCGCCGATCGTCATCGTGCAGCACATGCCCGAAGGCTTCACCGCCGCTTTTGCCCGCCGGCTCGACAGCATCTGCGCCGTATCGGTGAAAGAGGCGGCGCAGGGTGACCGGCTGTTGCGCGGGCATGTGCTGATCGCGCCGGGTAACCGCCACACCCTGCTGAACCGCAGCGGGGCGACCTATACGGTCGATGTGCGCGACGGGCCGCTTGTGCTGCGGCACCGCCCGTCGGTCGATGTGCTGTTCCGCTCGGTGGCGCGCTATGCGGGTCCCAATGCCATCGGCGTCATCATGACCGGCATGGGGGACGACGGCGCGCGCGGGTTGAAGGAAATGCGCGACGCCGGGGCGCGGACGATCGGACAGGATGAGGCGAGTTCCGTGGTGTACGGCATGCCCAAAGAGGCGATGCGCCATGGCGGGGTCGAGGAGGAAATGCCGCTGGGACGGATGGCAATGGCGGCGCTGCGGCTCGGGCGGATCTGAAGCCGGTGGTCCGTGCCGGACCCTGTGCTGCTTCAGGCCGCACGCCCGTTGCAGCCCCTTTCCGGCACTGCAGCAGAACGGTTTGTTGTCATACGGGCCGACCGCTCTCCCAGTTCAGGGCGCGAAAATCACGACATTGCCTGCGCCGATCCCCTCCATCCGCATGGCGGCGATCAGGCGGCCCAGGTAATGGGTACTTACGAAAGTGGCGTGAAATCGGCTGGGCGCGATGAGCACATGCCCCCCCCCCTGCGCCTCGCGCAGGCGCAGGCTGGCAAACCAGGTCGCATAAAGCGCGGGGTCTTCGGCGGAGAGGCGGGCCAGCACCCGGTCCCATGGTGCGGCACCTTCGGGCAGTGCCACCGGGGTTGCGCGCGGAAAAGCCACGATATTGCCGGGGGGGGCATCCGGCCCGCTGTCCGGCGCTTGCAGCCGTGCCACGAAATCCGACCCGATCGCCTGCCAATGCGGCCGGGTCACCCGCAGGATGCACTCCAGATCCACGCCATGCGCCGCCACCCTGCCCCGCGCGGCTGCCCGCTTCTGCACCAGCCAGCCCATCTCGCGCAGCCGCGCCATTTCGCGTTTGACTGTCCGCGCATCGACCGACCAGAGCATCGCAATCTCGGCCTGCCCGATGCTCAGCTCATCGGCCTGCCAGTTGTAGCGCGCCACGATCAGCGTCATGAAGCGCAGCACCAGCCGCTGCAGATGCTTGTCACCGGCGCAGGCAAAGGCCCCCAGCGCGGTGAGGATGTCATATTTTCGCGACGCCGCCTGTCGTCCGACAGGTCTGATATGTTTCATTGCTCGCACTCCTGCTCCCGGTCTTGCGCCGGATTTCTGTCAGGACGCTGCCCGCCCTGCCCCGGCCTGACCAACGTTACCAACGCTAATCCTGACCGTTGGGTGATTTGCGTCCGGTTGTTCGATTCTGTCAAGCGAAAGCTGGATCAGGCCGTGAACCGCACTCTGCCCATACCCCATTTTCACGTCTTGAATTAAGGTTCAATGGTATTGGGGGACATTCAGCCTGTCACTCAATGGTCGGGAAATGTCACCTCAAGCGCGCCACCAAGGGCTGTGTCGTCGTTGTTCTGTCCCCCCAAAGGAAGCGCTTTGCCATAGGCAGTGCTGTGCCCTCTGGCGGGCTTGTTCCGAATCGGTCCGGCTTGCCAACTCCCTGCCCGCATTGGGCTTTGCCTTTGCTGTCGATTTCCCCGCGGGGAAATCACGGGCAGGATAAAGGTAATTGCGATAAAAGCAAATTCGGCGTAATTTCGCAAACAACGCAGAATAACGACGAGGCAGATATGTTCACCCACCGCGACCTGCAGGAGCTGCGGGACAATTCGCTCAAGATGCAGGGCTGGATCCGCAAGCAGACCTTCTCGCCCCAGATGGAGAAGACCTTGCGGCGATTTTCGTCATGGGAGGTGTCGGAGCTGATCTTCAAGGTCAACCAGTCCACTTTTCGCGGCCGGTTGATGGCCGACCCCGGACTTCCCGACGGGGAAGTGGAGGAGGATGGCCGCCAGCGCTGGTTCAGCCTGGAAGAGATCAACGAAATGCGCCGCAAGATGAAGATCAACCGCAAGGGCCTGCTGCCCTATCGCCCCTCGGGCAAGCGGGCGATCCGCGCGGCGATCGCCAATTTCAAGGGCGGCGCCGGCAAATCCACCGTCGCCCTGCACTTTGCCCATGCCGCGGCACTGGATGGCTACCGTGTTCTGTGCGTCGATTTCGACCCGCAGGCCACGCTGTCCCATTCGATGGGCCTGACGGATGTGCATGAAGAACACACCGTCTGGGGCGTCATGGCCCGCGATCTGGTGCGCGAGACGGAACGGATGAACCGCGCGACCCAAGGCGCCGAAAGCGGCACCGCCCTGCCCCGCCGCAAGCTGCCCAGCCAGATCACCGAAATGGGGCTTGGCGATCTGCGCGCCACCGATTTCATCAAGCCGACCTGTTGGCCCACCATCGACATCGTGCCCAGCTGCGCCAATGCCGCCTTTGTCGAATTTGCCAGCGCGCAATACCGCCACATGAACCCCGAATGGTCGTTCTTTGCCGCCGTCTCGCGCTGGCTGGATCAGTTGCCCGATGATGCCTATGACCTGATCCTGTTCGATTGCCCGCCTGCCATTGGTTACCAGTCGATGAACGCGGTCTTCGCGGCGGATGTGCTCTACATCCCTTCGGGCCCCGGCTATTGGGAATACGATTCCACCACCAGCTTCATCGGCCAGCTGTCCGAGGCGCTGGAGGATCTGTCCTCCGGCTTCGGCGATTTCCCCGCGGGGAAAATGCAGCTGCCCAAGGCTTTCCTTGATATCCGCTTCCTGCTCACCCGGTATGAGCCCGGAAACGACCTGCACCGCGCGATGTTCGAAGCCTTCCGCAAGGTGTTTGGTGACAGGGTGACGCAGAACCCGATCGAGCACACCCGCGCGGTGGAGCAGTCCAGCCGTTTCCTCAGTTCGGTCTATGAAATCGACTATCGTGACATGACGCGCGAAACCTGGCGGCGGGCGCGCACCACATTCGACAACGCTTACGAAGAATTCCGCACCAATATCTGCGCCGCCTGGGACAAGCTGGAGGATGAGGCATGACGAAAAAGCGCAGGGTTTTCGACATCGACCTGCCGGAGGATGAACCCACATCGGCCCTGGAAACCAAATCCATGGGCGGCTTGCGGCGTGGCCCGATGGCGACTGCCATAGGTGAGAACGCCGATTCGCTGCGCCGCAGGCAGGAGCAGGAACAGACCATCCGCGCCGAAAACGATGTGCTGGCGCATGAATTCGTGCGGCTGAAAAAACTGGGCCTGATCACCGATCTGATTCCGGTGGAGGCCATCGGCGCCACCAAGCTGATCCGCGACCGCTCCCGCCGTCTGGACCCGGAGCTGGACGAGCTGAAAGCTTCGATCCGTGCCATCGGCCTGTCAAACCCGATCCGGGTCGAACAAGTGGGCGAGGGGCGGTACGAGCTGGTGCAGGGTTGGCGCCGTCTGTCAGCCTACCGCGAGCTTTATGCCGAAACCGGCGATGCGCGATATGCGCGAATCCCGGCGGGGCTGATGGCCAAGGGTGAGACGCTTGATGATCTCTACCGCCGCATGGTGGATGAGAACATGGTGCGCAAGGATATCTCCTGGGCCGAAATGGCGATGCTGGCGCGCGCCTATGCCGAGGATGCAGGCGTCGATTGCCCTGATCTGGATACGGCGGTGAATGTGCTTTTCGCCACCGCCTCGCCGCAGAAACGATCCTACATCCGGCGTTTTGCCATGCTGATGCGGATGATGGAAAAGGTGCTGGAGCATCCCGAGATGATCCCGCGCGCCCTGGGGCTGGACGTGGCGCATCGGCTGGAATCGGACCCCGCGTCGATCGCGGTTCTGGGGCAGGCGCTGCGCGCCGTGCCGCGCCGAACGGCAGAACAGGAGCTGGCGATCTTGCGCGACTTTGCCGAAGAACGCCCGGCGGTGATTTCCCCGCGGGGAAATCCGGGGCGGGGGCGACCGGCGAAACGTGGCAAGACCACACTGCGCCTGCCGCTGCCGGGGGGCGAGGTGAAATGCACCGCCGCCGCCGGAAAGGTGGAATTGCAGATGGACCGCGACTTTTCGGCGGTGGAGCGTCACCGGCTGGAGGCCGCGATCGAGGCGTTTTTCGCGGTACTAGACTAGGATTGCCAAGCCGGCAGGGCAGGGGGCGCGGCACTGGCCGCGCCCTTTGTCATTTCCCCGCGGGGAAATCAGCCGGGCAGCGCCGCGCGCAAGCGGGCGGGAAGTTTCTCCACCGCCGCCGCCAGACGCTCGCGCCACTTAGGCCCCAGCGCCATCGCGTCACGGTAAGCCAAGGCCAGATCATCGGGCCGGTCCTCGGCCAGCGCGGCAATCAGCAGGCCCGCCTGCGCCCGATCTTTCTGCGCCTTGATCCGGTCGCGGCCTTCGCGCCGTTCGGCCACGATCAGCTTGTGGATGGCAAAGCGTTCGGGCCGGGGAATCTGCACCAACACGCCGGAGCGGTAGACTAACGCCGCATGGATCGGCTCGGCGATCAGATAATTCAGGTGGTGCAGCGCCTGTGCTGTCACCCCCAAAGCCGCCAAGGGCCTTATGCCCTCATCCCCGAAAGCTGGGGTCAGAAACTCCACCAGCGCCTGCCCGCGCGTCTGGCGCCAGCGCCAGGCGGGGGCGTTGTCCAGCGCGGGCACCGGGTCAAAGGCGAAGTCGCGCAGCACGTCGTGCACGGGTGGTTCGGTGCGGTCGTCCAGCGCCAGCGACAGCCGCTCGAAGCTGGCAATGTCCAGATCGCCGGTCTGCGCGGTGGCATCCAGCGAATAGGCGAGCCCCAATTCGCCTTCATAGAGCCGGAACGCATGGGTGCCGACAATCGTGCCGCCCAGCCGGAACACCCCCGCCTGCGCAAAGGCGGCGATCAGGCTGGCGGTGGTGGCATCCAGGCTCATGAACCGCTCGGCCCGCAGGATCCGCACCAGCCGGGCGCGTTCGGTGGCACGCGCCTCGGTCTCGGCGCGCAACTGCTGGTGCCGGTCGATCCGCGCCCGCAAAGCGTCACTATCCTCGCCGATATAGGTTTTGCGCACCTCGCTGCCGATGCGGTAGCTGTCATACCAATAGACCCGGCTGCCACGCTCCACCCGGCCAGGTGTGCCGCGCAGGTCGGACACACGGTCATCCAGCAACAGCCGCAACAGGTCGTGATAGGCGGCGTGGGCGAGAGGGGAGTGGCGGTTCATGGCTGTGCTCAACGGGTTTGGGTTTTGTTGAACATAACCGCATGTTCAACAGCTGGCAATTTTGTTTAACATAAGCCTACAGCCCTGCCGCCTTTGTCAGATTCACCCGGAACCTGTCACGGCGGCGCTGGTAGCGCCGGGTCATTTCCGCCGAGGCGTGGCCCAGCTGCTTCTGGACATAGCGCTCATCTACCTCGGCACTGCTGGCAAGGCCTGCCCGCAGGGAATGGCCGGAATAGAGCCTGAGCCGCTCGGCCTTGGGCAGTTCGGGGCGCAGGCCCGCATCCTCGACGGTTTGCTTGATCAGGCGGGCGACGTGCTTGTCGGACAGCCGGTCCTTGGTGGCGCGGCGGCCGTCGCGGCTGACGGCCACAAAGATCGGGCCGAAGTCGATGCGGGCAAAGTGCAGCCATTGCGTCAGCGCCCGCACCGGGCAGGTCTGGTCACTGGAGCCGCGCCCGATCTCTACTTCGCGCCAGCCGGTCTTGCCGCGCAGGGTGATCAGCGCGCCGTCGTCGAGGATCTGCACCCAGCCGCCGCTGTCGGGCGTATCATCCTTGCCATGGTCGAGAGCGACAATCTCCGAGCGTCGGAGGCCCCCGGCAAAGCCGATCAGCAGCATCGCCCGGTCACGAAGCCCGCGCAGGTCGTGGGGCAGGGTGGCGATCATGTCGCGGATGTCTTCGGGCAGGATCGCCTCTTTCTGGACCGGGGGGCGGGCGTGTTTGCGGCGGATTCCGGCCAGCACAGAGACGATATGGCGGTCCTTGCGGTCAAGTGCGGTGCCGCGCTGCGTGTAGCCCCAGGACAGGCCCGACAGGCGGCGTTCGATCGAAGACACCGACAGGGCAGAGGCCTTGCCCTGCGGTGCGGCCAGATCGGCAATGTAGAGCCCGACCACCTCGGGCGATGGCGGCAACGGTTCTGCTCCGCGCATGCGGCACCAGCGGGCAAACTGCGCCCAATCCTTCGCATAGGCCTTGAGCGTGTTGTCGGACACCGCCGCGCGCGCATAATCGCGCGCGGTTTCCGCCAGCCGGTCGAGCGCGCCGGACCCGGCGAGTTGAAGCGGAGTATTGTCTTGCGCGGCGCTCTCGTCCTGTTCGTTCGGATCAGGGCGATCTGGCGGGATTGGCGGTGCATTGCCGGGTGTTTTATCCATGCGGTCGAGCTTACTCTTTCTGCATCCGATAATGCAATCTTATTGGACGCTACGCAGTTGTGGATGATGCGGCGCTTACTTGGAACAAAAGTTGTGATAAGCGCCGCGTCAACCCTGGGTTCCATGCAAGACGCTGCGCGCTTCCGTTCCGTCGGCAGTCGATGCTGATCGCGATCATGGGGCCGGGTTCGTGCCGCCTTGCCCTGACCGGAAGGATGACGTGGAACAAGGCGGGGATGGTGATCCTGTGGTAAACTCGCCATGAGTTCCGACCGGAAGTCCACTTGAACGAGGAGCGAGGCCCGATGACCAGAACCAGAAAAAAGATGGAAGCCCCTGCCGTCGCGCCGATGATTTCCGGCCTTCCGGCGGTGATCGAGCCCCGGACCGCGGCAGAACATCCACATCAGAATTTCGACCGGGCTGCCTGTGCGGCCCTGGCGCGTCTGAGTGGCGGGGTGGCCACCCATGCTTTTGTCGAGGCATGGAGCGATTGGGCACAGCATCTGGCGCGGGCGCCGGGTCGCCAGATGGAACTTGCCGAGCACGCGCAGAGCAACCTAGTGAAGGTGATGTCCCTGTGGGCCAGCCCCGGCGACCCGCCGCCTTTTGCCCCGAAGCCCTATGACCACCGGTTCGATCATGCCGGTTGGCAGCAGGCCCCGTTCCTGTGGTGGCAGCAGGGGTTTCTGGCGGTGCAGGACTGGTGGGATCAGGCCACCGAACCGATGCGCGGCCTGCGCCCCGAGGATGCGGAACGCACCCGGTTTCTGGCACGGCAGACACTTGATGTGCTGTCGCCGTCGAACTCGCCGCTGCTCAACCCCGAGATCCTGACCGAGACCGCCAAGACCGGCGGGCGCAATCTGACGGAAGGGGCGTCGCATTTCGTGCATGATGCGATCAAGACCGTGACCGGCCAGCGTGATCCGGCCCCGGAGGGGTTTCACATCGGCAAGGATCTGGCCTGCACGCCGGGGCATGTTGTGTTCCGCAACGATCTGTTCGAACTGATCCAATACGTGCCACAGACGCCGCAGGTGCAGGCACGCCCTATCCTGATCGTGCCGGCATGGATCATGAAATACTACATTCTTGATCTGTCGCCCGAGAATTCGATGGTGCGCTATCTGGTCGGGCAGGGGTTCACCGTGTTCATGATGTCATGGTGCAACCCGACTGCGGATCAGCGCGGTCTGTCGCTGGAGGATTACCGCAAGCGCGGCGTGATGGCAGCGCTTGATGCCGTGACAACCATCATTCCGGAGACCCCGGTTCAGGCTGTGGGCTATTGCCTTGGCGGCACGATCCTTGCGATTGCGGCGGCAACGATGGCGCGGGATGGCGATGACCGGCTGGCCTCGGTCACGCTGATGGCGGCGCAGGTGGATTTCGCCGAAGCGGGCGAGCTGCTGCTGTTTCTGGATGAAAGCCAGATCGCGTTTCTGGAAGATCTGATGTGGGAGCAGGGGTATCTGGACCGCCCGCAGATGGCGCGGGCCTTTGCCACGATCCGGGCGGAGGATCTGATCTGGACCCGCGCGGTGCAGCGCTATTTTCTGGGGCGCGAGGATGTGCCGACCGATATCGGGGTCTGGCTGTCCGATACCACCCGGATGCCGGCCACCATGCACTCGCAATACCTGCGCGGCCTGTTTCTGGAGAACCGGCTGACGGCAGGGCGGTTTGCGGTCGAGGGCCGGGCGATCGCGTTGAAGGATCTGTCGGTGCCGCTGTTCATTGTCGGCACGGAAAGCGACCATATCGCGCCCTGGCGGTCGGTCTACAAAACCCAGTTGTTCACCGATTGCGACCTGACCTTCGTGCTGACCAAGGGCGGCCATAACAGCGGTATTCTCAGCGAGCCGGGGCACAAGGGACGGCATTACCGCATTTCGCACCGCCCCGGTGGCGCGCTTTATGTGGGTGCTGATGCCTGGCTGGCACAAACCGAGCCGAAGCCCGGATCATGGTGGCAGGACTGGGCGGAGTGGCTGGCATCTTCGGGCGGCGGTCTTGGGGAGCCGCCGCCGGTGGGGGCTGCAGCAAAGGGCCTGACCGTGCCGGCCCCGGGTGCCTATGTGCTGCAGATATGAGCCGGGGGGGGTCAGTCTTGCCGTCATCCGGGGCTGACCCGCCCGCAGCTGCCAGCGCGCCCTGACCCGGAAATCATCCGGGGAGATGGGCTACGCCGGTCCCCGGCGTCGCGTTTGTCGCGTGGAGCGCTTGAGCGCGTGGTCATCACCCGTTGCCCAAGCGTCAGGTTTTCGTCCGGTCGCCGGAACGGACCCGGTCGCAGCGGGTTGGGGTGGTAGCAATTCTGACAGCTTGCGCTCGCGAAGGTGGTGCCGCGACTGCAGCCCGTTGAGCATGCGCAAAGTCTGACCAATGGTCAGGCGAGGTAGGGGGACTTTCTCTGATGAAGCCAGAGACCACGGCAACACGGCTTTACAACCGGCTTTGGCTTTCCGTCTGCGCATTGTCTGTCGCCTTCGGTTCCACGCTCGCATGCGCTGAGGTGACGGAAGACGCATCCGACAGTCTGATCGAGCGTGGGGCATATGTCGCTCGGGCTTCGGGTTGCATGTCGTGTCATCAGGAGGATCTGGCCGGCGGGTATCAGGTGGAAACCCCGATGGGCACGATTGTTGCCAGCAATATCAGCCCGTCTGACCAATACGGTATTGGCGGCTACAGCCGGGAGGATCTGGCAAGGGTGCTGCGCCGGGGCGTCGCCCCCGACCGCCGGCTCTATCCCGCGATGCCCTATGCGTCCTATCGGGGGATGAGCGACCCGGATATTGATGCGCTTCATGCCTGGCTTCAGGATCAGGACCCGGTTGACCGGCCGCCCGAACATGAAACCGATCTGCCGTTCCCGTTCAACATCCGCACCGGGGTTATGGCGTGGAACTGGCTGTATCTGGATGACCGCGATCTGCCGCCTGCCGATGACCCGGTGCTGGAACGTGGGGCTTATCTTGTAAATCATCTGGGCCATTGCGGTGAATGTCACACGCCACGCAACGATTTTTTAGCCGTGCACGATGACCGCTACCTTTCCGGCGAGGAAATGGATGGCTGGCTGGCCCCGAACCTGACGCCGGACCCGGTCACGGGCCTTGGCGTCTGGTCCGAAAAGGATGTGGTGGATTACCTGCGCACCGGGTTTGCCGGAAATGTCGTGCAGGCCGCCGGGCCGATGGCCGATGTGGTGCGGCACAGCACCAGCCATCTGGAGGAGGATGATCTTGTGGCGATCGCCGCCTATCTGCGGACCCTTCCCGCGATCGCAAGCGGGGTGCAGGACATTCCCGTCATCCCGCCCGAGGCCGAGCGGGCCGATCCCGGGCACCGCTATGGCCAGATCCGCGCAGAACTGACGGCAGCGCTGGCGCGGACGGATCTGACGGAACCGGAACGGTTGTATGTGGATCACTGCGCCGCCTGCCATGGTGTCACCGGGCAGGGCCAGCCGCAGGCTTTCTATCCCCCGCTGATCCAGAATGCCGCGCTGCGTCGCACCGATCCGGCCAATCTGGTGCAAGTGCTGCTGCATGGGGTAAAGGCGGGCAAGCTTTACCGCGCCCCTGCGATGCCGGGCTTTGCCGATGAGCTGAGCGCGGAGCAGATTGCCCTGCTTGCCAATTACACCCGCATCACCTTTGGCGACCGGCCCGACAGCGCGGTGACCGCACAGGAGGTCAGCACCGTTCTTTACGCCAAGCCAGAGATGCCCGCGCCGCTGCGCATGTTGCAGGTGTTGGCATGGGTGGGCGTGGCCGGGGCGGTTCTGGTTCTGGCGCTGATCGTCTGGTGGTTGGCGCGGCGGAGACGGTCGCGAACCACAGAAGGGCAGAGATCATGACCAGAATACCCTATACCCCCACACGGCGGCAATTGCTGGCAATGATCGGGCAGGTCGCCGGGGCAGGGGCGATGTATCAGGCGATGACCAGTCTGGGGTTCGCCGCCGAATCCGGCTACACGGCCGAGCCCGGGCTGCAAGGCCCCCGGCAAGGGCGGCGCGTGCTGATCCTTGGCGCGGGGATCGCGGGGATGGCGGCGGCCTATGAGATGCGGCGCGCCGGGTATGAGGTTAAAATCCTTGAGTATCAGAACCGTCACGGCGGGCGCTGTCTGACCATCCGTGGTGGCGACCGCCATACCGAGATGGGCGGCCATGAGATCACCTGTGACTTCGAGGGCGACGGGTTCTTCAACCCTGGCCCATGGCGGTTGCCGGTGCATCACCGCGCGGTGTTCGACTATTGCCGCAAGCTGGGCGTGCCGCTGCAACCCTTCATCATCAAGAACAACAAGGCCTTCCTCCATTCATCCCGCGCCTTTGGCGGCAAGCCGCAGCAGATCGGCCATGTGGAAAAGGACATGCGCGGCCATGTGGCCGAACTGCTGGCCAAATCGCTGCATCAGGGGGGCTTGGACGATACCGTCAGCATCGAGGACCGAGAAAAGCTGCTGGAGGGGCTGCGTGACTGGGGCGTTCTGGACCGCCACCACCGTTACCGCGCCAGCAATGGTCTGGGCGGCGTGCGCGGTTGGGATGTCCAGCCGGGCGGCGGGCTGATGCCGGAAAAGTCGCCGTCACAGCCGATAGATTTGTCGCCTTTGCTGCAATCGGGTCTGTGGGACCAGTTGTTCAACTTCAACGGTTACACCTTCGAGCCGCCGATGTTCGAGCCGGTGGGCGGTATGGACGCGATCACCGACGCCTTTGCGCGGGAGGTGGCGGAGGTGATCCAGTTCAACGCCCGCGTCACCCGCATCGCGCAAAATGATGGCGGCGTAACGGTCAGCTATGAAGACGGGGACCAGGGCGGCATGGTGCGCGAGGAGACCGCCGACTGGTGCATCTGCACCATTCCGCTGTCGGTGCTGGTGCAGCTTGACGTGGATTGTTCCGACGAGATGCGCCAGGCGATCGGGGCGGTGCCCTATGCCTCGGCCTTCAAGGTCGCGCTGGAATTCCGGCGGCGGTTCTGGGAACAGGATGACTGGATCATGGGCGGGGTCAGCTATACCGATCTGCCGTTGGTGCAGATCGCCTATCCCAATTATGGCTTTCTCAGCGATGGCCCGGCGGTTCTGCAGGCCGCCTATGACACGGCCACCGGCGGGCGCAGCTTCACCTATTCCTGGTCCAGCATGACCCCGCAGGAGCGTATCGATGCCGCACTGGCCTTTGGCCGCCAGATCCATCCGCAATATGACGCAGAGTTCATGTCCGGCACATCCTGGGTGTGGCACCGGGTCGACTGGTCCCTGGGCTGCTATGGGCAGTGGACCGACGATCTGCGCGACGCGCATTACAAGACGCTGTGCGAAATCGACAACCGGCTGGTGCTGGCGGGCGAGCATTGCTCGCATATCCCGGCCTGGCTCGAAGGGTCGCTGCTCTCGGCGCTGGATGCGATCAAGCGGCTGGATCAAAGGGAGAATGTGTGATGCGCCGCCCCATGCTTTGGACTGGCCTTGCGCTTGGCCTTCTTGCCACAAGCGCCGGTGCGCAGGAAGCCACGGCCCCGGCCCAGCCGCTGCGTTCTGCCGGGGAGATGGAGGCGTTGTTGCAACGCTTTTCCGAAAGCCCGGACCACTTCACGCAGACCGATGGCGCGGCGCTGTATCAGACCACCTGCCAGGCCTGCCATATGGAAGACGGCGAGGGCGGTGCGGGCGCGGGGGCGCACCCGCCTTTGGCCCGCAATCCCAAACTGAACTCGCGCCATTTCCTCGCCGGGGTCATTCTGACCGGGTATCATGGCATGCCGCGGTTCGGGCACATGATGTCGGATGAGCAGGTCGCCGCTGTGACGAACCATGTCCGCAGCCATTTCGGGAATGACTACCCGGACCCGATCACCCCCGGTGAAGTCGCCCATTTGCGCCCGCCTGACGCGGATTGAGCAGGCCGCTCACTCCTGTTCAAGCGCCCGCATCTCGTGTTCCAGAACAAAGGAGATCAGCAGGCGGATCACCACCAGCCCGCCCAGAAGCATGATGTTGTCCAGGCTCAGGTGCAGCACGGTGCGGATCAGGTCGGCCACGATCAGCACGTCAAGCCCGGCCAGAATATGCCGGCCAAGCGCCAGCCTGCCGAGATTGAGCTCGTGGTTGCGTTCATGCGCATCGCGGCGCAGCGCCGCGCCCGAGAAAAACCAGCCGGAAAACCGCAGAACGCCCAGAATGAAGATGGCGATCGCAAACAGCTCGATCCCGACGACCACCCATTCCAGAATGACGGCAGCGCCCCAAAGATGATCGCCCAAGGTCGGAATGAGAGCCCCCTTTTTCCGTGGTCGCGGCGACACTTGCCGCCGGCCGGTCTGCCCCGCTTGCACCTTGCGCCACATCATGTTGCGGCGCAATCTGCATCACCCCCTTGAGTTCACATTGCTGTCTGATACCCTGAAACCCGCACGTCGGAGGCTGGCGCAAGCACAGGGCGGGCGGCGCCAACGGGGAGAGATGGAATTGACTTCACAGCAAGCTTTGGCGGCCTCGGGGCTGTTGCCCGATGATGCCGCAAGCGCGACCCTGGTCGGGCGGGTCTGGTCCGATCAGCAAGGCGGGCCTTGCCCCTTTGTGCTGCGCGACGGGCATGTGTTCGACCTGACCAGCGTTTCGGCCACCATGTCGGGTTTGCTGGAACACAGCGACCTGCACGCCGCGCTTGCCACTGCCGGTCTGGCGGATCTGGGGCCGCTGGACGGGTTTCTGGAGGGTGGGGCAGGGCGTCTTCTGGCGCCGGTCGATCTGCAGGCGGTCAAGGCGGCCGGGGTCACCTTTGCCGACAGCATGCTGGAGCGGGTGATCGAAGAACAGGCCCGGGGCGATTCCGCGCGGGCATCGGACGTGCGGGCGCGGCTTGCGCCGGTGATCGGCGACAGTCTGCGCGGTGTTCAGGCCGGGTCGGAAAAAGCGCGTCAGGTCAAGGCATTGCTGCAGGACATGGGCCTGTGGTCGCAATATCTTGAGGTGGGCATCGGCCCGGATGCCGAGATTTTCACCAAGGCACAGCCGATGTCGTCGATGGGCTGCGGCGATCTGGTTGGCATCCATCCGATGTCGGAATGGAACAACCCGGAACCGGAGGTCGTGCTGGTCATCCGATCGGACGGGACCATTCTGGGTGCTACGCTGGGCAACGACGTGAACCTGCGTGACGTCGAGGGGCGATCGGCGCTGCTGCTGGGCAAGGCCAAGGACAACAACGCATCCTGCGCCATCGGCCCGTTCATCCGGCTGTTTGACGCAGGCTTCACCCAAGGTGATCTGGACCGGACCACGGTATCGCTGCGTGTCGAAGGGCAGGACGGGTTCGTGATGACAGGCGAAAGCCCGATGCAGGCGATCAGCCGCAGCCCGGTTGATCTGGCGGGCCAGCTGCTGAACCGCTCGCATCAGTATCCTGACGGGGCGGTGCTGTTTCTGGGCACGATGTTTGCGCCGGTGAAGGACCGGCGCGGCGTCGGGCAGGGCTTCACCCATGAGGTCGGCGACCGGGTCGAGATCGCCTCACCCCGTCTCGGGCGATTGGTCAACTGGGTGGACCGGACCGACCGTTGCCCCGAATGGACCTTTGGCACCCGCGCCTTGATGCAAAATCTGGTTGCGCGCGGTTTGGGCGAAAGGCTGTGACATGGGCCAGATGGTGCGGCCGGTCGAGTCCATCGCATAGCAGGGGCGCGCGCCGGGGGCCCCTGAACGCCTCGGTGCAGGGCGTCGAGTTGGTTGAGGTTGTCGGATGTGCCCGGCCCGTTGGCGAGACAGCAAAAAGCGGGGGTGACTTGTGCCACCCCCGCCCATCTGTCGTGTCGGCCGAACCGTTGGTTCAGGCCAGAGCGAGGTTGGTCGCGGATTCGCGACCGTTGCGGTCGGTTTCCAGATCAAACGTGACGGCCTGACCGTCATCCAGCTGGCGGATGCCAGCGCGTTCCAGCGCGCTCACATGGACGAACACGTCCTTGGAGCCTTGTGCCGGAGCGATGAAGCCGAAGCCTTTTGTTGCGTTGAACCATTTCACGGTGCCATTGGCCATCGTGTGTCTCCTTGATGATTACCATCCGCAGGGTGCGATGGTCCGGCTCAGTGTCGTCAGAATCGCAACTGAAGCCGCAAGGGAACAGGAGGTCGAAAGAAGAAGCTTTGCCCAACCTACATACCCATACCGGCACGGCTTTACAAGGGTGCTGTCAAGGCAAACTGCCACAAG
>JBKBKR010000012.1:0-68855 GCA_046296515.1 Paracoccaceae bacterium
TGGGTCAGGCACTGCTTGCGATCAGCCTTGGCTGGCCGCTGATCCTGCTGGGACGGATGGTGTCGTGGTTCGGCAAGGGGCTGCGCGGGCCGCTGCGCGATGCGATCATCGTGCAGGCGATCACGCCGGAAACGCGCGGCCGCGCCTTCGGCTTTCACCGCGCGATGGATACGGTTGGTGCAATCTTTGGCCCGCTCTTGGGCATTGCCCTGTTGGGCTGGGCACAGGGGTTCGGCTGGAACGACCCGGCCGCCGCCTTCCGTATGGTGTTCTGGCTGACGCTGATCCCCGGCCTGCTGGCGGTGGTGGCGTTTCTCACGCTGGTCCACGACCCGGAGCACTCTCCCAACCCCGGCCTCAGGCTGTTCAAGACCCTCAAGGGGCTGCCTGCCCGGTTCAAGCGCTATCTTTGCGCGGTGGGGATCTTTGCGGCAGGTGATTTCTCGCACAGCCTGCTGATCCTCGCGGCAACCACGCTGCTGACGCCTTCGATGGGCGTCATTCAGGCCGCGCAGGTGGCAGGGCTGTTGTATGTCGGGCGCAACATCGTGCAGGTGGTGACGTCCTATCCGGTGGGGGTGCTGGCCGACCGCCTCGGGCCGCAGCGCGTGCTGGTGGTGGGCTATGCACTTGGCGTGCTGACCGCCGCGCTGATGGCCGCCGCCTTTGTCGCTGGCACCGAAAGCCTGTGGTTTCTGGGCGCGGTGTTCTTTGTCGCAGGCCTCTACGTCGCGGTGCAAGAGGCGCTTGAATCCACCGTCACCGCCGAAATGGTGGCGCAGGATACCCTTGCCACCAGCTATGGCGCGCTCGGCACGGTGAATGGCGCGGGCAAGCTGATTTCCAGCTCTGCCGTCGGTATTCTGTGGACGTTCGCCTCTCCCGTCGCAGCCTTTGGGCTGGCGGCGGTCCTGATGGCAGCGGGCACGCTGGCCCTGCTGCGGGTTCCGTGACGCCGAAAGCCACAACCAGACCGGACCCGTGGGAAGCTGGACGCTGACTCCGGACCCTTGAGGAGAGATCATACCCAAGGGCGCAGAACGCGTCACCGCGATTTCGAGCGGGCCGGTGATCGAGAAGGCCGCGACTTCGTGACCGAGCGCTGCACCGCGCACGCCCGGCTTTTCAGGCCTAAACGGTGCCGCCGAGGGCAAGCGTCAGGGATTGACTGAGATGCCGCGAAAGCGCCTGCGTGGTGACGTCGCACTGGCCTTGCAGAAGCGGTGTCAGGAAATCCAGATGTTCGCTGATCACCCGCGTCGCGTTCTGGCGGGTGACGCGCACCCGCGACTGGGCGGCCATGCGGATCTTGATCGCCGTGACGCGGTAGACGTTGGAAATCAGCTTGTTTTCCATCGCATTGACCATATGGCTGTGCATCTCCCAGTCAAAAAGCTGGAAATCGCGCAGGAAGCCGGTCAGATCGGCGGCCTCATTGTCGCAAAGCCGGTCGCGTGCAGAGAGATGCTGGTCGATCCAGCCCTGAACGGTTGATTTCTCCAGCCGGTCACACAGATCGGGCACCGCGCCAAGCTCGATCAGGCGGCGCATCTGATAGGCCTCGCGTACAAAGACCACATCCAGACTGGGCACCATCAGCCCGCGTTGTGGCACGGTCTGCAGCAGGCCTTCGGCCTCGAACCGCGGGATGGCTTCGCGCACCGACCCCAGCGTCACCCCTGTCATCTCCACCAGTTCTCGCTGCGAGATGATCTGGCCGGGGCGCAGCCTGCCCCAGTTCAGCAGGTCTTCAATCCGCTCATAGGCGATCTGGCGCAGCGATGTCTCACCCCCTGCCGAGGCCGTGCTCCTGGCGGGGGTTGGTGGCTGCGTCACTGTCGGTTCAGGCATTATCTGATCCAATAACCCGTTGCTAACATCAGACTAACATGTTAGTCGAAGGATAGTAAGCGCAATCATGTCACTTGCAGCACTCCGACAAGGGCCGCGACCAGAACGGACCGGGGATTGCCAAAAGCCAAAGTGCGCTCGCACCGAAATACTCTGGGAGGAGAAGACAGATGACAAAACAGATGACACGCCGGGTTTTTCTGGCAACAACCGGCGCTCTGGCCCTGTTTGCGGCCGGCTTTGCGCCGCATGGCGCGATGGCACAGGACAAGCCGGTGATCCGCATGTCCACCCCCGCCTCTGAGACCGATCAGCGGTCGGTGGCGCTGGCCACGGTCTTTGGCCCGGCCATTGCTGATTTCGCGACCTATCAGCCGCATTACAATGCCTCTCTGATCGCGCAAGGGTCCGAGCTGGAGGCGATTGCTTCGGGCGATCTGGATATGTCGATCACCTCGGCGCAGGAACTGGGCACGTTTTTCCCCGAATTCTCGATCTTTGCGACCGGCTATGTCCACCAGAGCGCAGAGCATCAGGTCAAGGTGTTCAACGACCCGCTGATGGACCCGTTCAAACAGAAAGTCGAGGATGAGCTGGGCGTCAAGCTGCTCGCGGTGATGTATCTGGGCAAGCGCCATGTCAACCTGCGCTTCCCGCGTTCGGAACGCAATGTGATGACCCCGGCCGATCTGGCGGGCGTCAACCTTCGGATGCCGGGCAGCGATGCCTGGATGTTCCTTGGCCGCGCAATCGGCGCCAACCCGACCCCGGTGGCCTTTACCGAGATCTATACCGCACTGCAGACCGGATCGGTTGACGGGCAGGACAACCCGCTGCCAACGGTGGTGGACGCCAAGTTCTACGAGGTGACCAAACAGGTCAGCCTGACAGCGCATCTTGTCGATCTGAACTATATCGCGTTTTCGAAAGCGGTCTGGGATACACTGACACCCGAACAGCAGGCCACGGTGCAGAAAGCGGCCGAAGATGCCGCAGAAACAGGCCGTCAGGGCCAGTTGGCGAAAGAGGAAGAGCTTGTCGCATTCCTGACCGAGCAGGGTCTTGATGTCTATGAGCCCGATCTGGCCGCGTTCCGCAGCCATGTGCAGGCACAATATGTCGGGTCCGAGTTTGCGAAAGCCTGGCCCGAAGGGGTTCTGGACCAGATCAACGCCCTGGGCGACTGATCTGACCTGAGATCTGGGCCGGGGAGAAACTCCGGCCCGCCTTCCCCCATCACCGCGCCCATGGCGCGGATTGCCGGAGGTTTTCGCGTGACGCGCATCCAGTCCCTGTTCCGCACCTCGACCGAGGCTGTCGCGGCGGCCCTGATGGCGGCCATGTTCGGCACCTTCATCTTGCAGGTTCTCGTCCGCTATACCGCGCGGATCGAATGGGTCGCGATCAATCTGCCCTGGATGCAGCCGATCAATTTCAGCTGGACGCTGGAATTCTGTCTGGCGGCCTGGGTCTGGCTGATCTTCTGGGGCAACGCCTTTGTCGTGCGCAACAACGACCATGTGACCTTTGACATCCTTTATCTGTCGGTCCCGCCCCGCGTGCGCCGGGGCTTTGCCATAGTGACCGGGTTGGCGATCGGGATCGGGCTTCTGGCCTCGATCTCGCCGACTTGGGACAGGTTCATGATCCTGCGGCTGAAAAAGACCGCGACCCTGGGGGATCTGTTCGGCGACTGGATCCGGATGCGTGATATCTACGTGATTTACATTGTCTTTCTGTTCGCCGTTTCCGCCCGCTATCTGTGGATGGTCTGGCGCGCCTTCCGCTACGGGGTGGAGGAGCCGGTGCTGGTGCCCGGGGCGACGGCACCCCAAGAGCGGCCCGAACCATGAGCTTTGAATTCCTGCTTTGCCTTTTCAGCCTGCTGGGACTGGCCGCCATCGGTACGCCGATTGCCTATTCGATCATGATCGCCGCGCTGATCTATCTGGCGGCGGCAGGGCAGAGCATCGGGGTCAGCGGCAAGATCCTGATGGATGGCATGTACAACGGCTTTATCCTGCTCGCGGTGCCGCTGTTCATTGTGGCCGCCAACATCATGAACGCGGGCACGGTTTCGGACCGGCTGCTGCAGTTCTGTATCGCGATTGTCGGGCGGTTCCGGGGCGGGCTCGGCCATGTCAACGTGATGGCCTCGCTGGTATTTTCGGGAATGTCCGGCTCGGCTGTGGCCGATGCAGCGGGGATCGGCAAGCTGATCATCGAGATGATGGTGAAATCGGGCCATTACACGCGCGGCTATGCGGCGGCGATCACCGCCGCCTCGGCCACAATCGGGCCGATCATTCCGCCCTCTATCCCGATGGTGCTGTATGCGCTGGTGTCGAACACCTCGATCGGGTTCCTGTTTCTGGCGGGGATCGTGCCGGGACTACTGATGGGCGCGGTGTTGATGATCATGAACGCGCTGATCTCACACAAGCGCGGCTTTGCCAAGGACACACCCGTGCCGCTGCGAGAGCTGCCGCGCATCACGCTGAACGCAGGCCCGGCGTTGCTGATGCCCGCCATCCTGCTTTATGGCATTTACGGCGGCGTCACCACACCGACCGAGGCCGCGGCGGTTGCGGCCTTCTACGCACTGATGCTGGCGGCGGTGTTCTACCGCTCGCTGACGCTGCGGAACTTCTACGACATTCTGGTCACCTCGGCGCGGTCCTCGGCGGCGGTGGGGCTGGTGATCGGTGGGGCGCTGATCCTGAATTATGTTGTGGCATCCGAGAATATTCCCGGCGTGGTGGCCTCGGCGCTGGTGGGGCTGGATATCCACCCGCTGGTGTTCTTGCTCTGCATCAACCTGCTGCTGCTGCTGCTGGGCTGCTTTCTGGACGCCACCACCATCATTCTGGTGATCATCCCTCTGTTCATTCCCAGCTGCCGTGAACTGGGCATTGATCTGGTGCATTTCGGGGTGATCGCGGTGATCAACTGCATGATCGGGCTGATCACCCCGCCCTATGGCATTTTGCTGTTCGTCATCAACGCGGTGACGCGCATCCCGCTGGCCGAGATCATTGGCGAGATATGGCTGTTCCTCGGCGTATTGGTGGCAGCCCTTCTGACGCTGATCCTGTTTCCCGAAATCACCCTGATGCTGCCCCGCGCCTTTGGCTACGACGGCTGACCCCTTTCAAACCTTCTCAAGGACCCCTCCCCCATGCCGCATGCCATGCAAGGTATCTTTCCAGTTGTCATCACGCCGTTCCACGCCGACAACACCATCGACTGGAACGGATACGCCCGCCTGATCGAGTGGTATATCGACAATGGCTCGCACGGGTTGTTCGCGGTCTGCCAGTCTTCGGAAATGCTGTTCCTGTCGCTGGAAGAGCGCGTTGCGCTGGCGCGGTTCACGGTGGAACGGGTCGCGGGCCGGGTGCCGGTGGTGGCCTCGGGGCATATCTCCGACAGCATGGCGGACCAGAAGGCCGAGTTGAGCGCCGTGGCCGAGACCGGGGTGGATGCCGTCGTGCTGGTCACCAACCGGCTGGCGGCGGCGAATGAAAACAGCACCGTGTTCCGCGCCCGGATGGATGAGCTGCTGAGCGCGCTGCCCTCCGATCTTTCACTCGGTCTTTACGAATGTCCTGCCCCCTATCGCCGCTTGCTGACCGATGACGAGGTCAGCTGGTGCGCACAAAGCGGCCGCTTTGCGTTTCTGAAAGATGTGACCTGCGATCTGGATCACCTCAAGCGCCGTCTGGCACTGGTAGAGGGCACGCCGCTGGCGATCAACAATGCCAATGCCGCGATTGCCTGGCCCGCGATCCGGGCGGGCGGCCACGGGTTTTCGGGGGTGATGAACAATTTCCACCCCGACCTTTACCGCTGGCTGATGGACCATGGCCGCGCGCATCCTGATCTTGCCGGAGAACTCGACACCTTCCTCGTGCTCTCGGCGATGTCCGAGGGGATGGGCTACCCCAAGCTGGCGAAACACTACCACCACCGGATCGGCACCTTTGACTGCGTCCACAGCCGCACGATCCCCTATGACATTGCCGAGAAGCACTGGGCGGTAGAGGTGGTGCTGGATCACATCGTCGAGGGTGCGGCAGGGTTCCGCGACCGGATCCGCGCCTTGGGCTGAGGGCGAGGCACCCGCGCCAATGGGCACCGGCGCACACCGGCCCCTGCGCCAACGGCGTGGACAGATCGCGCGCGCGCGATTAGCAAGACCTGATGGCTGACAGCAATTTTCTTGATCGCAGGACACCGCCGCACATCGCGACGCTGATCCTGCTTGCCGGGCTTTCCGCCCTGTCGATGAACATTTTCCTGCCCTCGCTGCCAGGAATGGCGGAATGGTTCGGGGTGCCCTATGGCACGATGCAGCTGTCGGTTGCCCTGTATCTCGCGCTTTCGGCGGTGTTGCAGATTGTCATCGGCCCGGTTTCCGACCGCTACGGGCGCCGCAAGGTGCTGCTCGGGTCGCTGATCCTGTTCCTGATCGCCACCGTCGGCACGCTGCTTGCCCCCAATGCGACGGTGTTTCTGGTGTTCCGCATGGCGCAGGCGGTGATCGCGGCGGGCATGGTCCTGTCCCGCGCCGTGGTGCGCGACATGGTGCCCAATGATGCACAGGCCGCCAGCATGATCGGCTATGTCACCATGGGCATGAGCATTGTGCCGATGATCGGCCCGGTGATCGGTGGCGTGCTGGAAGAGCTGATCGGCTGGCAGGCCAACTTTGGCCTGCTGCTGCTCCTGGGCCTGTTCACCCTGTGGCTGACATGGGCCGATCTGGGGGAAACCGCAACGATCCGCCCGCTAACGCTGGGCGCACAGATGCGGCAATACCCGACCCTGCTGCGCTCGCAACGGTTCTGGGGCTATGCGCTGTGCGCAGCCTTCTCGTCGGGGTCGTTCTTTGCCTATCTGGGCGGTGCACCCTATGTCGGGACCGAGGTGTTCAACCTGTCCGCATCAGAGGTTGGCGCCCTGTTCGCGTTGACAGCTGTCGGCTACGCGGCAGGCAACTTTGTTGCCGGTCGGTTTTCGGTCCGGATCGGGATGAACCGGATGGTTTTCATCGGTGCTCTGATCACGCTGGGCGGTCTGGCCACCCTTGCCGCGCTGACTCTGGCGGGCCTTCACTTGGCCTTCGTGTTCTTTGGCTTTACCACCTTTGTCGGCTTTGGCAACGGCATGACCCTGCCCAATGCCAATGCCGGGCTGCTGTCGATCAAGCCTGAGCTGGCTGGGACCGCATCTGGTCTGGGCGGGGCGATCATGATCGGGGGCGGGGCTGCACTGGCAGCGCTTGCCGGGGTGCTGCTGGGGCCGGGCGCGTCCGAGACACCGCTGGTGCTCCTGATGCTGGCCTCGTCCTTCGGGGCACTGCTGTCGATCCTCTGGGTGATGCGGCGGGCCCGGATGCTTGGCCTGTCGGCATGACCGCTGGACGACGTGACAGCTTGACGGCGGCTTTGCAAAGGCCAAGATGAGTTTGCAAAACCGGGGGACGGCATGGCCACTCAAAAGCTATATGCGGGCGCGAAACTGCGTGAGATGCGCGGCCGACTCGGGCTGACGCAAAAACTGTTCGCCGACAAGCTGTCGGTGTCGCTGCCTTATCTGAACCAGATGGAAAACAACCACCGCCCGGTCTCGGCTGGCGTGGTGCTGGCGCTGGCGCAGGAATTCGGGCTGGACGTCACCGAACTGACCGTGGGCGAAAGCGAGCGGCTGGTGAGCGACATGAAAGAGGCGCTCGCAGATCCGGTGTTCGGCTCTGCTGCCCCCCCCTTGGCCGACCTGCGGCTCGCCGCCTCCAACGCCCCGGCACTGGCCCGCGCTTTCCTCGACCTGCACCGCGCCTACCGCCAGACCCATGAGAGGCTGGCCTCGCTGGATGAGGCATTGGGGCGTGAAGATGCGGCATTGCGGCCCTCTCCCTGGGAAGAAGTGCGCGATTTCTTTCACTATTGCGACAATTACCTGGATGCGGTCGACCGGGCGGCGGAGCATTTCGTCACCGGCCCGCAGGGCCGGCGCGATATCATCCAGGTCGCGCGCGACGCACTGGACCGGCGCGGTATCAGCCTGCATTTCAGCGATACCGGCGCGATGCGCAACTATGATCCGGCAACCAAGCGGCTGGATGTCTCGGCCCGCGCCGCAGGACCCACCCAAGCGTTCCAGCTTCTGCATCAGGTTGCCCTGATCACCCAGAACGACCTGCTCGACGCTACCCTTGACCTCGCCCGCTTCCACACACCCGAGGCACGAGAGATCGCCAAGATTGGGCTGGCCAATTACTTCGCCGGGGCCGCCCTGCTGCCCTACCGCGCGTTTCTGGAGGCGGCGGGAAGCACAAGACATGATCTGGAACGGCTGGCCGATCTCTTCGGGGCCAGCATCGAACAGGTGGCGCACCGGCTCTCGACCCTGCAACGTCCGGGGGCCAAGGGCATCCCGTTCTTTTTCGTGCGGGTCGATCAGGCCGGAACCATCACCAAACGCCATTCCGCCACCCGGCTGCAATTCGCCCGCTTCGGCGGCGCCTGCCCGTTGTGGAACGTCCACCGCGCGTTCGAGACCCCGGGGCGGTTCCTGCGGCAACTGGCCGAAACCCCCGACGGAGTGCGCTATCTGTGCCTCTCGCACGATGTGTCCAAAACCGGCGGATCCTTCCACGCCCCCACCCGCCGCTACGCGATCGGGCTGGGCTGCGAGGTGCAGCACGCGGGCGCCATGGTCTATTCCGACGGGCTGGACCTGAAAGGCCGGTTCGAGCCGATCGGCATCTCCTGCCGGATCTGCGAACGCCCCGATTGCCACCAACGCTCGGTACCGCCCCTGGAGCGGCGTCTGCGCGTCAACCCCGACCACCGCGATGTGCTGCCCTATGAGATTCTTTCCTGACCCGGGATCGCCCTTTGCCAGTCTGCGGATGCCTCCGGCGGGAGTATTTGGAAAGCAGCAATGCAAGGAGACCGTCCTGCGGCTTGCTGCTTTGAAAACACTCCGGGGGGGCGCGGGGGGCTGGCCCCCCACTTGCGACGGCAGGGCTCAGCCGTGACTGTCGATGCCATGCGCGAGGTGATGGGCGATATGGTCTTTCAGGTGGAAACGCTGGCGGCGCAGCGCAGCTTCGGCCTCCTCCGACAGGGCGTCGATGCGGGCCTCGGCCCGGTGCACGGCGCGGTTCACCTCGGTATATTGCTCCAACAGCCTTGCGAAATGGGCGTCGGCCAGTTTCAAGGCGTGGATCTTGTTGGACTGGCCCGGGAATTCCTCTGCCAGGTCATGCGGGGTATTGGACATCTGCGTCTCCTGCTGTTGCGTCAGGGGCAGAATAGCGGCGCAAGGGGCTTTGTGCCTTGACCCGGATCAAATCAGCGACGGGCAGGGCGAAAACCGGCGGCTTCTGCATCCTTTTCGCTACAGAACCATGCCTCTCCCTTGGAGATGTCGATCCGGGTCGCAGCATAGTCGCGCTGGCCGGGGCGGTGGTAGATGCGGCCGGAACTTCCGATATTGCCCTTGATCGCGCAACCTGCCGGGGCGGCCTGGGCTAGAGGTGCAGCACGGCGGCGGTGGGATTCGGGCGTGACCATCCGGCCTGCCCAGAGACCAAGGCCTGCGGCCTTGGCGGTGGCCTCATCCCCGACATAGCGGGTGGAATAGCGCGGATAGGCCTGCGCCGCCCCGGCCTGCACCATCGCGCGGGACAGGTCCAGCTGCCCCGCTTTGCAGGTGGCAACCATGCGGCCATAGCGGTCGGTGTCTTCGCGCCGGCAGGTCACCGGGCGATCAGCGATGGCCTTGGCCAGCATGGTGGCCGCCCATGCGCCACAGTCCCAGCTTTTGCCCGCGCGGTCGCACCGCTGGCCACGTTCCGGCGCGTCGATGCCAAACAGGCGTATGCGCTGGCCTTGCCAGTGCAGCGTGTCGCCGTCGATGACCCGCACCGGGTCTTCACGGGTCAGCGCCAGGGCGCCGGGAGAGGCAAGTGCCAGGGCAGACAGAACGAGCAGGGAACGAATTGTTAACATGCCCCAGAAATCGGAGCAATTGGCCGGGCGCGCAAGGCAAAAGTTAACGAAAGGTTAACGCGGGTTAGCGATGTTGCCCATCGAGGTCAGCGCTGAGCGGTTTCCCAACCTGGGTTGATCCACGGGCCAAGGTTCATCGGCGCCAGCGGGCTGCGGCCAAGGATATGGTCTGCTGCCTTTTCACCCACCATGATCGAGGGCGCGTTCAGGTTGCCGTTGGTCACTTGCGGAAACACCGAACTGTCGGCCAGACGCAGGCCTTCGACCCCGATCACGCGGCATTCGGGGTCGACCACTGCCATCGGATCGCTGCGCCGCCCCATGCGGGCGGTGCCGCAGGGATGATAGGCGCTTTCGACATGTTCGCGCAGGAAAGCGTCGATTTCATCGTTGGTCTGCACCGCAGGCCCCGGCTGAATCTCGCTTTTGACAAAACCGGCCATGGCGGGCTGCGTGAAGACCTCGCGCGTCAGGCGGATTGCGGCGCGGAACTCGGCCCAGTCGTCGGGGTGCGACATATAGTTGAAGCGGATCACCGGATGGTCCTTCGGGTCAGCCGAACGCAAAGTGACCGAGCCGCGCGATTTGGACCGCATCGGGCCGACATGGGCCTGAAAGCCATGACCGCCCGCCGCCACCTTGCCGTCATAGCGCACGGCGATCGGCAGGAAATGATACTGTATATCCGGGTAGTCGATCCCGGCGCGGGAGCGGATGAAGGCGCAGGCCTCGAACTGGTTGCTGGCCCCCAGCCCCTTGCCGGTGAACAGCCATTGCGCGCCGATCAGCGCCTTGCTCCAGATATTCCAGTGTTTATAGAGCGTTATCGGCTGGGCGGCGGCGAACTGGAAATAGATCTCCAGATGGTCCTGCAGATTGGACCCGACGCCGGGGCGGTCAGCGACCAGCGGGATGCCGTGGCGGGCCAGTTCCGCCGCAGGGCCGATGCCGGACAGCATCAGCAGCTTCGGGCTGTTGAGCGAGGAAGCGGCAAGGATCACCTCGCGCCCGGCCTGCACCACAAAGGGGGTGCCGCCCTGATCCACCTCCACCCCGGTGGCGCGCCCGTTCTCGATCACCACGCGGCGGGCGTTGGCACGGAGCAGGTGGACGTTGCCGCCTGCCATCGCCGGTTTGAGATAGGCATTGGCGGCGGACCAGCGACGGCCCTTGTAGATCGTGGCCTCCATCGGGCCAAAGCCCTCTTGCTGCGCGCCGTTGTAATCGTCGGTTAGCGGGTAGCCCGCCTGTTCCCCCGCCGCGATAAAGGCGTTGAACAGCGGGTTGGCGCGCGGGCCACGGGTGATATGCAAAGGGCCGTCGGTGCCGCGATATTCGGGGCCGGAGCCGCCGTGCGATGCCTCCATCCGGCGGAAATAGGGCAGCACATCGGCATAGCCCCAGCCATCGGCCCCCATTTCGGCCCAGGTGTCATAATCGCGGGCGTGGCCGCGCACATAGACCATGCCGTTGATGCTGCTGGACCCGCCGATGACCTTGCCGCGCGGCGTCGCCATGCGCCGCCCGCCAAGATGCGGCTCGGGTTCCGATTGCAGGCCCCAGTCGTAGATGCCCATGTTCATCGGATAGGACAGGGCCGCAGGCATCTGGATGAAGGGGCCGGCATCCGATCCGCCGGCCTCGATCACCGTCACCCGCCGCCCGGCCTCGGCCAGACGGTAAGCCATGGCACAACCGGCAGAACCTGCTCCGATGATGATGTAATCTGCGTGCATGTGTTTGTTCTCAGAAAGAGGCGTCGACCGGACCCATGCCCACATAGACCGATTTGATCTGGGTGTAGTGCTCCACCGCTGCGTGGCCGTTTTCACGGCCCACGCCCGAGGCTTTGGAGCCGCCGAACGGTGCCTCCACCGGCGTGATGTTATAGGCGTTGATCCAGCAGGTGCCCGCCTGCAACTGGCCGATCACCCGGTGGGCGCGGGTGAGGTCGGCGGTGAACACCCCAGCCGCCAGCCCAAATTCGGTGGCATTGGCGCGGCTGACCGCCTCCTCCTCGGTGTCGAAATCGAGCACCGCCATGACTGGGCCGAACACCTCCTCAACCGCGATGGTCATGTCGTCGGTGACATCGGCGAAAACGGTCGGCTGGACATAGTAGCCAGTGTTCAGCTCGGCGCGGGCGCCGCCGGTGATCAGGCGTGCGCCTTCGGTTTTGGCAGTGTCGATGTAGCCCATGACCTTGGTCAACTGCGCCTCGGAGACCAGCGGGCCCATCTGGGTGGCATCGTCCTGCGGGTCGCCAAGAATGATCGCCTCTGACCTGGTTTTCAGGAGGGCGAGGAAGCCAGCCTTGAGACCTTTCTGCACGAAAACACGAGTGCCGTTGCTGCACACCTGTCCGGCAGAGTAGAAATTCGCCATCATCGCGGCCCCCACCGCATCCTCCAGGCTGGCGTCATCAAAGATTATCAGGGGGGATTTGCCGCCCAACTCCATCGTCACATGGCGCATGCCTGCGGCGGCGGCGGCATAGACCTTGCGGCCTGTCGGGACCGAGCCGGTGAGTGAGACCTTGGCCACGCGAGCGTCAGTGACCAGTCCGGCACCCACGGCACCGAAGCCTTGCAGAACGTTGAACAGGCCGGGCGGCAGGCCCGCCTCGATATAGATTTCCGCCAGTTTCAGTGCGCCAAGGGGGGTGACTTCGGACGGTTTGAACACCATCGCATTGCCAAGCGCCAGGGCGGGGGCGGATTTCCAGCAGGCGATCTGGCTGGGGTAATTCCAGGCGCCAATGCCTGCGCACACACCAAGGGGTTCGCGGATCGTATAGACGAAATCGCGGCCCAAAGGGATGGTTTCCCCCGTAACCGTGGGGGCCAACCCGGCAAAATACTCCAGCGCATCAGCACCCGAGGGCCAGTCGGCGACGCGGGTTTCTTGAATGGGTTTTCCAGTATCGAGCGTTTCCAGTTGCGCCAGTTCTTCGCCCCGCTCGCGGATCAGATCCGCGGCGCGGCGCAGGATGCGGGCGCGTTCCACCGGGCGGGTCGCGGCCCATTCGGCTTGGGCGCGGGCGGCGGCGGCCAACGCACGGTCGATCAGGGCGGGCGTTGCCTCATGCAGGCGGGCGATGATTTCGCCGGTTGCGGGATAAATCACTTCGATCACCGCGCCTGCGGTGTCCTCGGCATAAACGCCGTCGATGAAATGGCTGGCGGTTGGTTGCGCTTTCATGCGTCATCCCCCGTGAGTTGTGAATTCAGGTAGTTGAGCGCGGTGGCCACTGCCGCCGCGCCATCAGGCGGGCCGGATTTCAGCACCTCGCGCAGGTAAAGCCCGTCGATCAGCGCACCGAGGCCATCGGCCAGAGCGGACGCTTTGGCGCCGGCCAGCGGGCGCAGGCAGGCCAGAAGGTTAGACCGCAGCCGCCGCTGGTAGATCGCGAGCAGGCGGCGCGCCTGTGGCACGGTCTGCGCCATGACCCAGAAGTTGAGCCAGGCCCCCACCGCCTCGCGCCGGAAGTTGCCGGGGCTGAAACTGGCGCGCAGGACCGCTTCCAGCCGGGCCTGCGGCCCGGTAGTCACAGCAAGTGCGCCGCGCACCTCGGCGCCGTAAAGCGACAGGATATGGCGCATGGCGGCGAGGAACATCTCTTCCTTCGACCCGAAGTAATGGTGCGCCAAGGCAGGCGACATGCCCGCACGGCGCGCAATCTGGCTGACGGTCACATCCAGCGACCCGACCCGCCCGATCTCGGTGATCGTGGCTTTGACCAGCGCGTCCTTTCGGATAGGCTCCATCCCGAGTTTGGGCATTTTGGTCTGACCTTGTGGAAATTCCTTGCCAAACCAAGTAAGCTTGAAGTTCATTGACTCGTCAATCAACAAAAAAACAGGGAATGCCACCATGACCCTTCGTTCCGCCTTTATGGCCAGCACCATCACCTTTGCTTTCGCCGGCAGTGCCTTCGCCGCCAGCTGCGACAAGGTGATCTTTTCCGATGTCGGCTGGACCGACATCACCGCCACCACCGCCGCAACGACGGTGGTGTTGGATGCGCTGGGCTATCAGACCGAAATCAAGCTCTTGTCGGTGCCGGTGACCTATACCGGGCTGGCGGGCAACGATATCGACGTGTTCCTGGGCAACTGGATGCCGACAATGGAGGCCGATATCGCCCCCTACCGCGAGGCGGGCACGGTGGAGACGGTACGCACCAATCTGGAGGGCGCGAAATACACCCTCGCCACGAACGAGGCCGGGGCCGCGTTGGGAATCGCCGATTTCAGCGACATCGCCGCGCAAAAGGACGCGCTGGGCGGGCAGATTTACGGAATCGAGCCGGGCAATGACGGCAATCGGCTGATCCTGGACATGATCGAAGGCGGGCCGTTCGGGCTGGACGGGTTCAAGATCGTGGAATCCTCGGAACAGGGCATGCTTTCGGCGGTGGCACGGGCGAATCGTGACGGCAAGCCGGTCGTGTTTCTGGGCTGGGAGCCGCACCCGATGAACGCAAACTTCACCATGACCTATCTGACCGGCGGCGATGATTACTTCGGCCCCGATCTGGGTGGCGCAGTCGTCGCGACCAACACCCGCAAGGGTTATGTCGAGGAATGTCCCAACACCGGCAAGCTGCTGCAGAACCTGAGCTTTACGCTGGCGATGGAGAACGAGATCATGGGCGCGATCCTGAATGATGGCGAAGACCCGGCCGCAGCGGCGAAGACCTGGCTGGCGGCCAACCCGGCGACCTGGGAGGCCTGGCTGGACGGGGTGACGACGAAGGATGGTGGTGACGCGAAGGCTGCTGTGGCTGCCGCGCTGAACTGAGCGGCGCGCTTGCGGCAGACCCCGGGGGCTTCGCGCCCCCGGACCCCCGCGGAGTATTTTCCCAAGATGAAGGGGCGGGCCGATCTGATGGACTGGCTGACAGAGCACAAGCTGCCGGTGGGCAGGACCGCCAAGGCGGTGTTTGACTGGCTGAACGACAATATGGCAGGGGTGTTCGACGCAATATCCGATGTGATGGAGGCGATGATTGCGGCCATCCTGTGGGGGCTGTCTACGCCGCATCCGTTGATCATCGTGGCGGTGTTTGTCGGGCTGACTTGGGCGTTGCATCGACGCTGGACGGTGGCGCTGGGGGTGTTGATCGGGTTTTTGTTCATCCTCAATCAGGGCTACTGGATGGCCACGATGGAGAGCCTGACGCTGATCCTGTCGGCCTGTGTGGTCTGTATGGGCATCGGGGTGCCGATCGGAATTGCCACGGCGCACAGGCCCCGGCTTTACGCCGCAATCTCGCCGGTGCTGGATCTGATGCAGACATTGCCGACCTTTGTTTACCTGATCCCGGCCATCGTGTTCTTTGGCCTTGGCATGGTGCCGGGTCTGATTGCCACGGTGATTTTCGTGCTGCCCGCGCCGATCCGGTTGACGCATCTGGGGGTGTCATCGACGCCGACGCCGCTGTTGGAGGCGGCAACAGCCTTTGGCGCGACGCCGCGACAACGGTTGTGGAAGGTGGAGCTGCCCTATGCTCTGCCGCAGATCATGGCGGGGTTGACGCAGACCATCATGCTGTCGCTGTCGATGGTGGTGATCGCGGCGCTGGTGGGGGCCAATGGCCTTGGGGTACCGGTGGTGCGGGCGCTGAATACGGTGAACACCGCGCTGGGGTTTGAGTCGGGGTTCATCATCGTGGTGGTGGCGATCATTCTGGACCGGATGCTGAGGGTGCGGTCATGACGGCTGTTGAATTCGACCGGGTGTCTATTGTCTTTGGCGACCACCCCGAACGCGCCCTGCCCCTGATGGATCAGGGGCTGAGCCGGGCCGAGATTCAGGCGAAGACCGGGCAGGTTCTGGGGGTGCATGACTGCTCCTTGTCGGTCGAGAAGGGCGAAATCCTTGTACTGATGGGCCTGTCTGGGTCGGGCAAATCTACTCTGCTGCGCGCGGTCAACGGCTTGAACCCCGTTGCGCGCGGCCAGATGATTGTGCGCGACGGCGACTGGACCTGTGATGTCGCCAGCGCGCCGCCGGCAGAGCTGCTGCGGGTGAGGCGGGAGTGTATTGCCATGGTGTTTCAGGCCTTTGGCCTGCTGCCCTGGCGCACGGTGCGCGAAAATGTGGGGCTGGGGCTGGAACTGGCGGGCCTGTCCGCGACCGAGCGGCGCGCGCGGGTGGATACGCAGCTGGAACTGGTGAACCTGACGCAATGGGCCGACCGCAAGGTGGGCGAATTGTCGGGCGGGATGCAGCAGCGTGTGGGGCTGGCGCGCGCTTTTGTGACCGAGGCGCCGATCCTGCTGATGGACGAGCCGTTTTCGGCGCTGGACCCGCTGATCCGCGCGAAATTGCAGGATGAGCTTCTGGACCTGCAGGCCAAGTTGAGGCGCACCATCATTTTCGTGAGCCACGATCTGGACGAGGCCTTCAAGATCGGCAACCGGATTGCGCTGATGGAGGGTGGTCGCATCGTTCAGATCGGCACCGCACGGCAGATCATCGCCAATCCGGTGGATGACTATGTGCAGGAATTCGTCGCCCATATGAACCCGCTGTCGGTGCTGACCGCGCGCGATGTGATGGTGGCGGGGGAAAGCTCCTCGGCCCATGTGGTGGGGGCGGAGACCCCGGTGCGCGAGATCATGGCGATGATGCGCGATGGCGCGGGCGAGATGGCGGTAGAGGAAAACGGCGCGCACATCGGGGTGCTGCGCGCCGGGGCCGTGATGGGGCGGCTGATCAACCCGCGAACGGGTTGATCATTCAGCGGCCTTGGGGGCCGCTTTGGGGGCGGGTTTCTTGACTGCCGGCTTCTTGGCGGGGGCTTTTTTCGCTGCCGGTTTGGCGGCTTTTTCCGCCGCTGGCTTGGCCTTTTTCGGAGCGGCTTTCTTTCTGCCCGGCGATTTGGCGGCTTTTTCGGCGATCAGTTCCAGCGCCTGATCAATGTTGATGTCTTCGGGCGTGATCTCTTTGGGAATGGTCGCGTTGATCTTTTCCCATTTGATATAAGGCCCATAGCGGCCCGGCATCACGGTGATCGCCCCACCCTCGGGGTGATCGCCCAATGCCTTGATCGGCTCGGCGGGGGCGGCGGCCCCCCTGCCCCGGCTGGCCTTTTGCGCCAGCACTTCCATCGCGCGGTTCATCCCGATGGTGAACACTTCTTCCACATCGGGGATATTGGCGTAAACCTTACCGTGTTTGACGTAAGGGCCATAGCGGCCAATGGCCGCCTCGACCGGCTCCCCATCCTCGGGGTGCAGACCGATTTGGCGCGGCAGGGACAAAAGGTCCAGCGCCCGCTCCAGCGTCAGGCTGTCGGCGCCCCAGCCTTTGGGCAGGCTGGCGCGGTCAGGTTTGGGTTGTTCTTCCGTAGCCTCGCCGCGCTGGACGTAGGGGCCGAACCGTCCCGCGCGCAAGGAGATCGGCAGGCCGCTCTCATCCTCGCCCAGAATCCGGCCATCGGCCCCGCCCGCATCTTCGCCGCCGGAGATCGGGCGGGTGTAGCGACATTCGGGATAGTTCTTGCAGCCAATGAAGGCCGAGCCGGAGCGCGCGGTTTTCAGATGCAGCCGCCCCGTGCCGCAGGTCGGGCAAGAACGTGGGTCAGATCCATCCTCACGCAGCGGGTAGAGGTGCGGCGACAGGAAATCATCAATCTTTTCCAGCACCTCACCGATTCGCAGATCGGCGGTTTCGGCCACGGCGGCAGAGAAATCGCGCCAGAACCGTTCCAGCACATCCTTGTAGTCAAGCGCGCCCGCCGACACCTCGTCGAGCTGGTTTTCCAGATCGGCAGTAAAGTCGTATTCGACATAGCGGCGGAAATAGTTGGTGAGGAAGGCGGTGACCAGACGGCCCTTGTCTTCCGGGATCAGCCGGTTCTTGTCCTTGCGGACATATTCACGGTCCTGAATGGTGGACAGCACCGAGGCATAGGTGGAGGGGCGACCGATGCCAAGCTCTTCCATCCGTTTGACCAGTGTCGCCTCGGTATAGCGGGGCGGCGGCTGGGTGAAATGCTGCTCTGGCGCGACCGATTGCTTTTCGGCCGGTTCGCCCTGCATGATCTGCGGCAGGCGGCCACCTTCTTCATCCTCGTCGTCTCGGCCTTCGTCATAGACCTTGAGGAAGCCGTCGAATTGCACCACCTGCCCGGTCGCGCGCAGGGTTAGCTGACCATCGGCGCTGCCGACATCCACCGTGGTGCGTTCCAACCGGGCCGCTGCCATCTGGCTGGCGATGGTGCGTTTCCAGATCAGATCATAGAGATTGGCCTGATCCTTTTCCGCCAGCCGCAGCTTTTCGGGGGCCGCCGCCATCTCGGTCGGGCGGATACATTCATGGGCTTCCTGCGCGTTCTTGGCCTTGTTCTTGTAGATGCGCGGTTGGTCGGGCACGTAAGCCGCGCCGAAACGATCCCTGATCGCGTCGCGGGCCTGCGTCACCGCTTCGGGGGCCATGTCGATGCCATCCGTCCGCATATAGGTGATGTGACCGGCCTCATAGAGCCGCTGCGCCGTGCTCATGCATTGTTTGGCGCCCATGCCCAGCTTGCGGCTGGCCTCTTGCTGCAGGGTGGAGGTCATGAAGGGTGGATAGGGGTTGCGGGTGGCGGGCTTGGCCTCCACGCTTTGCACCGTCAATGTTCGGGAAGTGACAGCCTGCACCGCCAGCTCGGCAGCCTCAGAGGTCGTAATGTCGAATTTGTCCAGCTTCTTGCCGCCCAGAACGGTCAGCCGCGCCTCGAATTCCTGGCCGCGCGGGGTGACCAGCACCGCCTTGACCGTCCAGTATTCGCGGGCGCGGAAGGCCTCGATCTCCATCTCGCGCTCGACGATCAGGCGCAGGCAGACCGATTGCACCCGGCCCGCCGATTTTGACCCCGGCAGCTTGCGCCAAAGCACGGGCGACAGCGTGAAACCGACCAGATAATCCAGCGCGCGGCGGGCAAGGTAGGCCTCCACCAGCGGCGTGTCGATCTCGCGCGGGTTCTTCATCGCAAGCGTCACCGCATCCTTGGTGATGGCATTGAAAGTGACGCGCGATACGGTTTTGCCCTTTTTCAGGCTGCCGGCAAGGGCCTCGCGCAGGTGCCACGAAATCGCCTCCCCCTCGCGGTCAGGGTCGGTCGCGAGAATGAGCGTATCGTCGGTCTTCAGCGCCTCGGTGATGGCGCGGATGTGCTTTTTCGAGTCGGCAGCCACTTCCCACTTCATCGCGAAATCATGTTCGGTATCGACCGAACCATCCTTTGGCGGCAGGTCGCGGATATGGCCGTAAGAGGCCAGAACCGTGAACTCGGACCCAAGATATTTGTTGATTGTCTTGGCCTTGGCAGGAGATTCGACTACGACGACGGCCATGAAATACCCTTTTTGCGCAACGCCCCGAGAGGCGCGGCAAGATGTGGGCGAAGCGGCGCGAATGTCAATGCAACAATCTGCGCAGCAATCCAGGCACAGCAAAACGCGGGCCAGGCGGACGCTTTGGGAACCTCCGGCGGGAGTATTTTGCCAAGATGAATGTGGGGGCGTCAGTCCAGCCGGCTGAGCAAGCCACCGGGAGCGCGGTGAACCCTGCCGTCAAGTTCCAGCGTCAGAAGATGCTGGGCGACGGTCGCGGGGGGCATCGACAGGTCACGGATCAGCTGATCCTCGGCCAGAGGGCTGGGGCCAAGGCGGGCAAGGATCTGACTGTGAGCCGAGGATATATCCGGCAATGGGCGGCGGGCGGGTGTGGGGCCGGGAAGCGGCGCCTCCACCACCACGGGGTCCGGCGCAAAGGGCAGCACCTGCGCGCCGATCGATTCCAGCACATCGGCAGGCCCGCGGATCAGCGTGGCACCGTCGCGCAACAGCATGTTGCAGCCTGCGGCCCGGGCATCAAACGGGTGGCCGGGCACCACCAGCACATCACGGCCCTGATCCAGCGCGGTTTTGGCGGTGATAAGGGAACCGGAGCGGGACGCCGCCTCTACCACCACCACGGCGCGCGACAGGCCCGACACGATGCGGTTGCGCAGCGGGAAATGGCGGGCCTGCGGTTGCAGGCCCATGGGCTGTTCCGACACGAGGCAGCCCTGTTCGGCGATCTGTGCCATCAGCCGGGTGTTCTCCTCGGGGTAGGCGATATCGACGCCGCCTGCCTGCACCGCAATGGTGCCGGTGATCAGCGTCGCCTCATGCACCGCCGTGTCGATTCCCCGCGCCAGACCTGAAACGGTGACAAACCCGGCCTGCGCCACGCCATCTGCCAGCCGTCGCGCCATGCGCAGGCCAAGTGACGAGGCGTTTCGCGCGCCGACCATCGCCACCAGCGGGCGGTGCAACAGCGCGGCATCGCCCAGCACCCAAAGAACTGGCGGCGCGTCGGGCAGATCGCACAGGGGTTGCGGATAGGCGCCCGCGCCCCAGACAACCAGTTGCGCGCCAGCAGCCCGGCCCTGCGCCAGTTCGTGGCGCGCCACCTCCACCGGGCAGGTCGCATAATTCTCGACCCCCGCCGCGCGGGCCACATCGGGCAAGGCCGCCAGCGCCGCGCGGGCCGAACCATGTTCGGCGAGCAGCCGGTGCCAGGTGACCGGCCCGACCTTTCGGGAACGAATGAGACGAAGGCAATCCACCGGGTCATCGTCCAGGGGTGGGGGGTGGGGTGTGGGTGTGGATGTCAGTCCCATGTCCGCCTCGCCTCATTCGCAAGGTCACCCTGCACCGGGTAAGGTTAACAGCACATGAATCATCCTTGCTGAAAACTCTCCCGCCGGATTTTTTTCACAGCGGGCGAAAACAGGCCGGGCTGCGTCGGTAAGGTGATGGACGAAGCCGCAAAAGTTTGATCAAATATCCCGCGACGGCCCATGTCGGGCCAAAGGGAGCCCGAACCATGCTGAACGCCGAAGTTGCCCGCCGCCGTGATGATGCCATCTCGCGCGGGGTCGGGATGATGACCCAGATCTACGCCGACCGCGCGCTGAACGCCGAAGTGTGGGATATCGAGGGCAACCGCTATATCGACTTTGCCGCCGGGATCGCCGTGGTCAACACCGGGCATTGCCACCCGCGCGTCATGGCCGCAGTGACCGAACAGCTGGGCAGGTTCACCCACACTTGCCATCAGGTGATGCCCTATGAGAATTATATCCGTCTGGCCGAGCGGCTGAACGAAAAAGTGCCGGGCGATTTCCGGAAAAAGACCATCTTCGTCACCACCGGGGCCGAGGCCTGCGAGAATGCGGTGAAGATCGCCCGCATCGCCACCGGCCGCAATGCGGTGATCGCCTTTGGCGGCGGATTTCATGGCCGCACCTTCATGGGCATGTCGCTGACCGGCAAGGTGGAGCCCTACAAGAAGGGATTCGGTGCGATGATGCCGGATGTGTTCCACGTGCCCTTCCCGATGGAGCCTCACGGAATTTCGACCAAGGATGCGATGGCGGGGATTGAAAAACTGTTCAAATCCGATCTGGATCCGGCGCGCGTTGCCGCGATCATCTTCGAGCCGGTGCAGGGCGAAGGCGGCTTTTACCCCGCGCCCGCCGATCTGGTAAAAGCGATCCGCGAGTTGTGCGACAAGCATGGCATCGTGATGATCGCCGATGAGGTGCAGACCGGCTTCGCCCGCACCGGCACCCTGTTCGCGATGGACGCCTACGGCGTTGCCGCTGACCTCACCACCATGGCCAAAGGGCTGGCCGGTGGCCTGCCGCTGGCGGCGGTGACCGGGCGGGCGGAACTGATGGATGCCGCCAACCCCGGCGGCCTTGGCGGCACCTATGCCGGCAACCCCCTGGGCATTGCCGCCGCCAATGCGGTGCTGGATGTGATCGAGGACGAAGACCTCTGCGCGCGCGCCAATGAGCTGGGCAGCCGGTTGAAACAGCGGCTGGAAGCGATCCGCGCCACCGCGCCCGAGATCATCGACATCCGTGGCCCCGGCTTCATGGTGGCGGTGGAATTCGCCAATCCGGGCACCAAGGAACCCGATGCGGGCTTTACCGCCCGGGTCCGGGCCGAGGCGCAGAAGCGCGGGCTGATCCTGCTGACCTGTGGCGTTTACGGTAATGTCGTGCGCTTTCTTGCCCCGATCACCATTCCGGATGCGCATTTCACTGAGGGTCTGGATATTCTGGAAGCCTCGGTGGCGGCAGCGCGCAACGGCTGAACGCGGCTCCGGAACGCCTGCCCGTCCGCTTTGGGCTGGCAGGCAAATCGAGCAGATACGGATTGGTCCGGGTGGCGCATATCGCGTTACCCGGACTTGGTTCGTTGTGGCTTTGCAACCCTACCGGGTCAGGCTGATGCCACTGCGGGCAGGCCCCCGCCGGGCATCGGACGTGCCGTGCCCGGTCGTCACCGTTGCCACATCCCGTTAAAATGCGAACGATTTATCGCTTGCGGTTGCAGAACCTGTGGCAACCACTCGCGAATGGGTTGTAGGTATACGAAGACGCACCTGCAATCACCCATGAAACGGAAGACTGACAAACGTGATGTCGTTTACTGCTGACCTTCTCCAGACAATCGAAGACCTTTCCGGCCGGGACAGGATGGCGGAGTTCCTGCGTTGGCTGATCCACAGGTGCGGCGCAACTTCGGGCTTGATTGTTGTCGGCGCCGCCGACTCAACGGCGTTGCTTCGCCTGGCCAGCCCCGAGTCAGAGCTGCACTGCCTGTGCGCAGCGCTCGCGCAAGGGCGGGCCTCGGATGATCCGGCAAGGGGGCCGCAGCGCAGTATCCCGCTGGGCGATGTCTGCGAACAGCCTGCGGTATTGCTGCTGACCCTTGGTGCGCAAGGCCTCGCGCCCGACGTCGAATCGGCAGTGGGCAGTCTTCGCGTGGTCTTGCGGCTTGTGCTTGAACAGGAATTGTCGCGGCGGGCTTCGGACCGGGTGAACGACCTTGCCGGGATGTTCGGCCTGTGGCTCTGGGACATCGACGCGCAGGGCCAGATGACCCATCTTTCAGCGCCCATGCAGGATGGCGGCGGATCTGCGCCCGATGGCAAACCACTGCAACGGGCCGACTGGGCGGGTGTGGACTGGTCAGGTGTGCGGACACGGTTGGCGCATCAGGTCCCGTTCCGCAATCTGATTCATCTCGTGACCCTGCCAGACGGCACCCGGCGTTGGCTGCGCAGCAGTGGCACGCCGCGCCGCGACCCCTCGGGCACATTCCTCGGCTTTAGCGGCCTCAGTTCGGAACGCCCCGAGCCTTCTGAAGAAGAACACAGCGCGATTACCGCCTACGAGCGGCTGACGGCCATTCTCGATGTCCTGCCCGACCTCGTTTTCGAGTTCACCGCCGACGGGCGCTACACCGACTTCATGGCCGGCCCCGCAGAACTGCTGGCCGACGGGCGTGAAACCCTGCCCGGTCGCTTGATCGAAGATGTACTTCCACCGGATGTTGCCTTCCGAAGCAGATCCGCGCTGGAACTGGCCCTGAGAACAGGCCGCAGCCCGCTCGCCCGCTTCAAAATGGAAACGCCACAAGGCACGCGCTGGTTTGAAACCACGGGCTCGCGGAAACTGGCAAACAAGCCTTCTGAACAGCCGACCGTGATCTTTGTCGTGCGCGATGTGACCCGTGACATGCAGAAATCCGAAGATCTGGGCCGCCTCGGCCGCGTGGTCGAAAACATGTCGAATCTGGTGGTGGTCGTTGATCGCAAGCAGACCATCACCTGGGCCAACCAGGCCTGGGAGCGCCGCACCGGCTGGACCGTGGACGAGGTGAAGGGGCGCAAGCTCGGCGATCTTGTGCGCGGCAAGCAAAAGGACCCCGAGAACGAATCCGGGGTCGCAAACGCCATCGCGAACAACGAGGTCTATCACGGCGCCACGATCAACTTTGACCGGCACGGCACGGGTTACTGGATAGATTTCAACATCCTGCCTCTGTACGACCGCGAAGGCGACGTGACGGGATATGTCTCGATCGAAACTGATGTGACCGCCCAGAAAGAGGGTGAGGCCAAGATGGCGCAACTGGCGGATGAGGCCGACCGGATGCGCGCGCAGCTTTACAATGCCATTGAGACCTTGCCCGACGGTGTTCTGATCTGGGACGCGAACGAACGGCTTGTATTTGCCAACTCTGCCTACAAGAGGATGTATCCCGAAGCCGCTGAGTTTCTGGTCTCCGGTGCGTCGCAGGAAGATCTTCTGGAACTTGGAATCCAGAGAAAGGCCTTTCCCGAAGCCATTGGCCGCGAAGAAGAATGGAAGGCCGAGCAATGGGAAAGATACCGCAACCCCAATGTTGACGAGGTCATGCGTTCGGACAACCGCTGGATCCGGCGGGTTGACCTGCGCACGCCGGACGGCGGGCGCATTGCCGTGCGGATCGACACGACCGAGCGTCACCGGCAGCTTCAGGCGCTGGACGACGCAACGCGGTCGCTGGCCGAAGCGCGAGACTCGCTGGCCCAGATCATCGAAAGCGCGGATGTCGGCACCTGGGACTGGAATGTCGAGACCGGCGCGCTGCGGATCGGCGGGCATTATGCGGAAATGCTGGGCTATACCCCGGAGGAGCTGGGCGAACCGTCCAACGATACCTTCCGCTCTCTGGTGCATCCCGATGACATGGCGCGGCTGGACGCAACCGAAGACGATGATTTCGCTCCCCTGCCGGGAGAGCGAGAGATCGTGCGCGAGCATCAGTTGCGGATGCGCCGCAAGGATGGCAGCTGGGCCTGGATCCTTTCACGGTCGGCAGTGACCGAGCGTTTGCCCGACGGCAAGCACAAATGCGTCGTCGGAATTCATCTCGACATCACCGAGCGCAAGAAGCTTGAAGATCTTGTGCTGAGCAATCAGGCCTTCCTGACCGAGGTGATGGATGCGTCGATTTCGGCCATTGTCGTCGTCGATGCCCAGGGCCGGATTTCATATGCAAATGCCGAGGCCGAGCGCATACTTGGGCGGGATCGGTCCAGCCTGGAGGGAATGAACTTCACAGACACGATCTGGCGCATCACCGACCCGGACGGCGGTGCCATTCCGGTCGAAGACCTGCCGGTTTCCAAGGCGCTCAGACAGAACGCCATTGTGCGCGACGAGCGCATCGCGATCGAACGGGCCGACGGTGCCCGGCGGATTCTGTCGGTAAACGCTGTCCCGCATCATGCCGTTGATCAGTCCAACGCCGAAAAGCTGATCATCGCGTCTTTTGTCGACATCACCGAAGAACTCTACAAGGCCGCCCGGCTGGAGCAGGCGCTGCTGGAGGCGCAGGCCGCCAGCCGGTCCAAGTCGACCTTCCTCGCCAATATGAGCCACGAGATCCGCACGCCGCTGAACGGTGTTCTGGGCATGGCCGAGCTGCTGGACGGGCTGATCGACGACCCGCGAAAAAAGGAAATGATCGGAACCATCCGGCGCTCCGGCGAGTTGTTACTGAACGTCCTGAACGAAGTTCTCGACATGTCCAAGATCGAGGCCGGAAAGATGGTGATTGAACAGATCCCCTTCGTGCCCGCAGAAATCGCCCGGCAGGTCGAACCGCTGCACGGATTGCGCGCCGAAGAAAAGGGGCTTGAGTTCGAGGTTCTGACCAACGCCGGCGCGGAACGACCACGCATCGGCGACTCTTTCCGAATCCAGCAAATCCTGAACAATCTGCTGAGCAATGCGATCAAATTCACAGAAGCAGGCTCGATCGCGCTGACCATGGCGGCGCGCGAGGGCAATCCGCTGATCATCGAGGTGAGTGACACCGGAATCGGCATGACTTCCGAACAGGTGGACCGCATTTTCGACAATTTCGAACAGGCTGAGGGCGGCACCACGCGCCGCTTTGGTGGCACCGGGCTTGGCATGCCGATCGTGCGCAATCTGGTGGAGCTGATGGGCGGCACCGTTGTCGTGACCAGCGAACTGGGCAAAGGCACTAAGGTAAGGATCACCCTGCCCCTGGCCGAAACGACCGAGATTGCCGCCGCAGGCCCCGCCTTGCCCAACAAATCGAGGAAAATGTCACTGGCGGGGGTCTCGCTTCTGATCGCCGATGACTCGGCGACCAACCGGATGGTGATCAGCGAAATGCTCAAGGACACCGGTGCCGAGATCGTTCTGACGATAAATGGCGCCGAGGCGGTTGAGACCTGGCGGCACCGCGCGGATGGCGGAACACCGTTCGACATGCTGATCCTTGATATCGCCATGCCGGTTCTGGATGGCTCCGGCGCCCTGAAGGCCATCCGCGAAACCAACATCACGGGGTCGCATGTTCCGGCGATTGCCGTGACCGCAAACGCGATGTCGCATCAGGTATCCGAGTACATCATGGCCGGCTTCGATTCGCATGTGCCCAAGCCGTTCCGTCAGGCCGAACTTCTGCACGCGATTTCCACGCTGCTGACACGCGTGTAACACAACCAAGGCGGGCACACGCCGCAATCAAGGCGAGTATAACGCAACCCAGAATTGAAATCTGGCCGTTTGCTTCCCTCACTCCGGGCGATCGGGCGGGAAACGACATCACAAGTCCTTTGTGCAGCCACAATCTGATGAAATATGTTAGGGGTGCATTAAGCGCGGCGGTACTGTTAACCGCAGCGCTGTTGTCGTCGGCTATGGTAGGAGTAAGAGTCGTGGGGGTTTTGCAGCGATGATCCGCAGTGGGGACCAGTCGCCAGCAGTCGTTTTGCTGGCCGAGGATGATGAAATCAACCAGCAAATCGTCCGTCATCTTTTGGCGGACTATCCGTTTATTGATCTGGTGATTGCCTCGGATGGCAAAATGGCACTGGAAGCCGCGATTTCGCAGCCCTTCGACCTGATGATCTTTGACCGCCAGATGCCCCTGATCACGGGGGACAGGGTGATCCGTCACCTCAAGGCGGCGCGCACCATCAATACCGCAACCCCGATCATCCAGTTCACAGCGGACGCGGATCACGCCAGCATCTCCCGCGGCCCGGACGATCGGGCCGATGCGGTGATTCCCAAACCGATCCAGAGTGATGTTTTCCGCAAGACCGTCCTGCGCCTTCTGGGCCGGGAAGCTGGCACCGAAGCGCGCAAAATTTTCGGCTGATGCCCTACTTATGCCGCAAATGCCAGCTTAGGTTGCGTCTAGCAACTAGAGGTGGTGAAGATGTCAGCCAAAATGAGATACCTTGCCGTCGATGATGACCCGGCATTTCACTTTGTCCTGACAAAAATGATGACACAGCTCGGCTATCAGCCGCCTGTCTGTGTCATCTCTGCGATCGAGGCGCTGGAGTATCTGTCGGACCCGGAAGAACAGTTCGACGCGATCCTGCTGGATATCCAGATGCCTGGAATGGATGGAATCGAGGCCTGTCAGCATATCCGTGCCATGGCGCATCACAGCGACACGCCGATCATGATGGTGACAACCATGAACGGGCGCGAGTTCGTCGATCAGGCCTTTGCGGTCGGGGCGACGGATTATCTGACCAAGCCGATCAACCGGATCGAATTGCAGGCCCGGCTTGGCATGCTGGACCGTCTGGTGAAAGAGCATGAGCTTGCCCGGTCGCTGCAGTTTGCCATGGAATCCATGGATGACGTCCCGGGCTACGGTTTTGCCTTTGAAGATGCGATTGCCTTGCCGAAATGTGGCTCGCTGATCGACTATCTTGCGCTGGAAAACCACCTGCTAACCCTCAGCCGTCTGAAGCTCCATTCACACATCGCGCTTGCCTTCCAGGTCGTCGGCGGGGCGACACTGTATCGCCGGTTGAACCGGATGGAGTTTCTGGACTGCATGGCTGATGTCGGCTCCGCAATCTCGGCCTGCATGAAGCGCCAGACCTTCCTGCTGGCCTATGCCGGCAGCGGCGAGTTCGTGTGCATCCTCAACCGGGCCCACCCTGTCGATATGGCGGAACTGGAACAGGAACTGTCGACCGAACTGATGGTCTATGATGCGGTCTACGAAAGCCTGGGCCTGCCCATGCTGGAGGTGCGGATCGGAGCAACCGTGAATTCCGGCCTGTTCTCGACCTCGTCGGTCAAGACGATGCTGGGCCGGGCACGTGCATCGGTGCGCGGACAATCGGCGTATCCGCTTCAGACTCTTGCCGGTTGAGGCGCAGCAGCCATGACATCCGGGACAAACGCTGCGGACACCTGGGCACGGGCGCTTTTGCCACAGTTTCTGGACCTGACCGCCAGCCGCCAGATCGAGATTGATATCGAGCGGGGCAATCTGGAAGCGGGCGCTGATCCGCTGGCGACCGCGCAGGCGATCGCCAAGATCGCGCACAAGATTTCCGGCACGGCCGGCAGCTTTGGTTTTGCGGCTCTGGGAAAACAATCGCAGGTCATCGAAGAGATCAGCGACCAGATCTGCACCTTGTCCGGGCCTGCGCTGGCCGCGGCGATAAATGAGAACCTTCTTCCGGCCCTTGATGAGCTGTCGCGGGAACTTGACCGCGCCCTCGCCTCTGCCCCGTAAGCAACGATGCCGGCCAGAGGCTGTAACATACACCTTCAGCGCGTTTCGCCGGTTTTTCGCCCGGTCACGTTTTCCTGACTGGAACCAATTCGCGGCTTGGCGCGTTATGAGGCATATCAAGAACTCCAGATAACCCCAACGAGGCCTACCATGAAAAAATTCATTCTTCTTTCCGCTCTCGCGCTGTCTCTGGCTGCCTGCCAGACTTCTGACCAGAACGCTGCGCTTGGCGGGCTGGGCGGCGCCGCAGTCGGGGCCGCCGTTTCGTCCGGGTCTGACCGCACCACCGGCGCCCTGATCGGTGCTGCCGTAGGCGTGGCTGCGTCCACCCTGATCGGCCCGGCCCAGCAGCGCGGCCAGTGCTATTACCGCGACGCAAACGGCAACCGCTTCATCGCCAACTGCTGATTTGCCCATCGGGCCAATCGGGGGCAGATCCGGGAAACCGGGCCTGCCCCCTTTTTGATTCTGGCACCTTGCCGCCATCCGGCCTTTTCAGCCCGCCCCCCAGCCGATATGAGCGGGGTCGAGCACAACCAAGGCCCCCTGATGACCCATGCCTCCTCCGCAGCCTCTGACGGCATCGTTATTGCCGGTGCCTGCGTCACGCTGACCGGACGGCCTGTCCTGAAGGATCTGTCGCTTCATCTGCACGAGCCACGGATCGGCATCATCGGGCGCAACGGTTCGGGCAAATCCACGCTGATGCGGCTGCTGGCAGGGCTGATCGCGCCCGACCGGGGGCAGGTGCGGGTCGAGGGCATCGACCCTGCCCGCGAGCGCAAGGCGATGCTGTCGCTCCTGGGCATCCTGTTTCAGAACTCCGACCACCAGATCCTGTTCCCCACGGTCGATGAGGAACTGGCCTTCGGGCTGGTGCAGATGGGGGTGCCCAAGTCGCAAGCACAAGCACAGGTTGCCGCCCATCTGGCCGGCCATGGCCGGAGTCATTGGCAGGGTGTGTCCGTCGCCACCCTGTCGCAGGGCCAACGCCATTGGCTTTGCCTGCAATCCGTTCTGCTGATGCAACCGCGCACGATCCTGCTCGATGAACCCCTCGCGGGGCTTGACCTGCCGACGCAGACAAGGCTGGCCCGCGCCTTTGCCGCCCTGCCCCAGCGCCTGATCACGATCACCCATGATCCGGCCAGCCTTGCAGGCTGTGACCGGGTGATCTGGCTGGAGGCCGGGATGGTCGCCGCCGATGGCCCGCCCGGGCAGGTGCTGCCGTTGTTTGAGGCCGAGATGGCCCGTCTGGGAGCGATGGATGCTGACGCTGACCTCGCCGGTTGACACCCCGCTGCACCGGCTGCGGGCGGGGGCGAAGCTGGCCACGCTGGCGGTCTTCACCTTCGCCCTGTTCTGGACCCGATCCCCTCTCTTGCCCGGCCTCGCGCTGCTGCTGGTCGCCACGCTCTACCTGACCGGCGGCGCAGTGTTTGCCCGCCACGGGTTGCGCATGCTGCGCCCGCTCTGGCCGTTTCTGTTGGTGGTAGCGCTGTGGCACCTGTGGCTGGACGACCTGAGCGCAGGCGCAGTGGTGCTGCTGCGCATGGTCGCAGCCGTGGCCGCAGCCAACCTTGTCACCATGACCACCCGGTTGTCGGACATGATCACCGTGCTGGAACGACTGGCGCGCCCGCTGTCGCTACTCCTGCCCCCCCGGCGTCTTGCGCTTGCCATCGCGCTGGTGATCCGTTTCATCCCGGTTTTGTCGGAACGCGCGGCGCAGTTGTCACTGGCCTACCGCGCCCGTTCGGGCCGCGCACCGGGCTGGCGGCTGTTCGCGCCGGTGGCGCTGGCCGCCCTCGATGATGCCGAAACCGTTGCGCAGGCCTTGCGCGCCCGGGGCGGCGCAGGATAAGACCCTGCAAACTCCGGAGGATTTCATGGAACGCAGCCTGACCCATATCGCCCTGTTCGCCGCCCTGATTGCGGTACTGGGCCTTGTCCCCCGCGTCGATCTGGCCGCCGGGGTGCCGATCACCGCGCAATCGCTGGGCATCATGCTGTGTGGCACTGTTCTGGGGGCCAGACGCGGCGCGCTGGCGGTGCTGCTGTTCCTGCTGCTGGTGGCGCTTGGCCTGCCGCTTCTGTCGGGCGGACGCGGCGGCCTGGGCGTCTTTGTCGGCCCCTCGGCCGGGTTCCTCATCGGCTTCCCGGTCGCCGCCTTTGTCGCAGGCTGGATCATGGAACGCACGACGCTGCCGCCGTTCTGGGCCGCTGCCGCAGGCGGGGTGATCGGCGGCATCGGCGTGCTCTATGCCTTTGGCATCACCGGCATGGCCATCGTGCTGAACAAGACGCTGGCCGAGGCGTCGCTGCTGGGCCTCGCCTTCCTGCCCGGCGATATGATCAAGGCGGTGCTGGCCGGATTGGTCACCCAAGCCATCGCCCGCGCCCGCCCGGGCGCGCTGCTGGCCCGCGCCTGAGCGCGCACCGAGCCGCTCCTCCAGCCTGACGGCTGTCCTCGCTACCGCTGCACCACCAGCGCCGTGCCGATCCCTCCGGCCGAGGCGATCGCGGCGAGCCCGGTGCCGGTGCCAAGGCTGTGAAACAGCCGCACCGCCAGAATGGCCCCCGACGCGCCGATCGGATGCCCGCGCGCCAGCGCGCCGCCCTGCAGGTTGACCCGCGACGGGTCCAGCCCGGCCCGCTCCACACAGGCCATCGCCTGCGCGGCAAAGGCCTCCATCACCTCGGCCCGGCTGATGTCGCGCACCGACAGACCCGCCTCCGCCAAAGCCGCCGCAATCGCCGGAACCGGGGCCAGCCCCGGCTGCTCGGGCTCCGCCCCCAGCGTGCGCCCGCCCAAAATGCGCAACACCCCCGGTCCGGCAAAGCGATCCGCCGCGACCAGACAGAACGCCGCCCCATCCGCCGCCACCGCCGCCGTCACCCGGGTGAGCGTGCCCGCGACCACCGGTGCGCGCGCCAGCAACGCCGGGGTCAGACGGCGGGCAAACACATCGCGCGCCACTTCCGCCAGCGGCACGATCTCGGGCCAATCATCGACCGCCAGCGCCTTGCTGTGGCTCAGCACCGCCCATGCCTCCTGCGCCGCCCGATCGTAGCCGCAGGCCACGGCCAAAGCCGCCGCCGCATCCGCCATCCGCGGATTGCGTGCGGGCCATGGCGTGAACGGCGCCTCGTCATAGGCCACCGGCGGCCCACCCTCCGGATCGGTCATGCACCGCAACGGGCGTCGCGAAAAGCTCTCCACGCCACCTGCCAGCACATAATCCGCGCGCCCTGCATCCACCAGTGCCACCGCCAGAACCAAGGCATCCAGCCCCCCGGCGCATTGCCGGTCAATCGTCAGCCCCGCCACCCGCGCAGGCAATCCCGCCGCCAGCGCGATCCGCCGCGCCGGATTGCCCCCCGGCCCGATGGCATTGGCGCAGATCACCTCATCGACCACCTGCACCCCGGCATCCGCCAGACAGGCGCGCACAACAGGCACCGCCAGATCCTCCAGCGACAGCCGGGCAAAGGCTCCGCCCTTGGGCACCACTGCCGTACGCCGCGCCGACAGGATCACCGCCACCCATCCACCTCCGCCTGCAAAACCGCCAGATCGGTCTTGCCCGAGGGCAGCACCGGCCAGTCCTCCCGCCAGATCACCCCGCGCGGCGCAATCATCGCCCCCAGCCGCCCCCGCGCCGCCACCAGAATCTCCGCCTCCCGCGCCCGTTCACCCATCAGCACCGCCCAGAGCACAGCCCCGCGCAACCCATCCGCCCGCGCCAGCACCGCCACCCGCGCCACCCCCGGCAGCCCGGCCAGAAACCGCTCGATCTCCTCGGGAAACACATTCTGCCCGGCAATCGTCACCATCCGCCCCACCCGGCCACGCAACACCAGCCCAGCAAGCGTCAGCGCTCCGACCTCCCCCACCGTCAGCCAGCCGTCACGCCATCGGGCAGAGCCTTTGTCACCCCCCGCATAGCCCTGAAACAGATAGGGGCTGCGCAGCCAGACCTCACCCACCGCCCCCTCGGGCAGATCGACACCGCTCGCATCACAGATCCGCAACTCCACCCCCGGATAGGGCCGCCCCACCGTCTCCGGCCCATCCTCCGGCCCGGAAAGCGTGATGAAACTCGCCTCCGCCGCGCCATAAAACTCCCGAACCTCCGCTGCCGGTGCCACGGCTCGCAACGCGGCCCGCAACCCCGCCTCCAGCTTCGCGCCGCCAACCAGCACCAGCCGCAGGCCGGGCCAGACCACGCCACACCCCACCATCTGCGCCAGATGCACCGGTGTCGCATAAACGACTCCGATCTTGCGCTGCTCCACCGCCCGCGCCATCCGGTCCGGCCGCAGCCCGTCCAGCAGATGCACCTCGGCCCCCAGCGCCAGCCCTTCCAGCGCGCCATAAAGTGCCAGCGATTGCGACAACCGCCCCGGCACCGCCACCCGCACCCCCGGGCCGATCCCGAACAGCCCCATATTCACCGCAAAGCTGGCAAGCCAGGACGCTTGCGTCCGCAGCACCCGCCGCGACCCGCCCAGAGATCCCCCGGTCAGCGTCTCGAAACACCCGATCCCCGCCTCAACCGCCCCGTCCCCGCCAATCCGGAACCCGGCACCCTGCCCCGCCAAAGCCGCCGCCAGCGCCGCCCCGCCTGGCCGGTCCGGCAAAACCGGCGCAAAAACCGCCCCGCGCGGCACCACCCGGCCATCCGGCCCGATCAGCCGCGCCGCATCATGCCACGGAAACCATGGATTTGCTGCTTGCTCAGATTCTCCCGCCGGAGGCATCCGCCGCCCTCCATCCGCGACCGCGCTCAGAATGCGACCTTACCCCGCAACCAGCGTCCGCATCCGCCGAAGCGCCAGCAGATAACCCTCGGTCCCGAAACCGGCAATCACCCCCTCGGCCCGCAAGGACACATAGGAATGATGCCGGAACGCTTCGCGCTTGTGGACATTCGAGATATGGACCTCCAGCACCGGCCCGTCAAAGGCGTTCAACGCGTCCAGAATCGCCACCGAGGTATGGGTGAACGCGCCGGGGTTGATGATCACCCCAGCACCGGCGCCGCGCGCCTCATGCACCCAGTCGATCAGCGCGCCCTCATGATTGGACTGGTGAAAGCGCAGTTCCAGCCCCAGATCCCCGGCAAGCGCCGTGCAGGCCTCTGCCACATCGTCCAGCGTTTCGCGCCCGTAAATTTCGGGCTGGCGCATCCCCAGCAGGTTCAGATTGGGGCCGTTCAGAATGTAGATGGGCTTTGCCATGATGTCCTCTTTGCAACTCAGACCATGCTAGCCGGGCGGCGCGCGGCAGGAAACCGGCTTTTGCACGCCCGCCACCGGGCACTCATCGGGCCTGACGGCCCTCTTCGCAAGCGATGACAGCCATCAGGCTGGACGAGCGCCCCCCGCAACACAAAGCAAAAAAAGAGGCCCGAGCCACAAGGGGCAAGGGCCTCAGGGAGACGCCGTAAGCCTGCGGTCAGGCAACCTTCTCCAGCACCAGTTCCGGCTGGATGCCCAGCGCACGCACCACTTCGCGGGTCAGGTGCGGGCGGTTCAGGGTATAGAAGTGCAGATCCTCAACCCCGCCCTGCAGCAGGTTGTCGCAAAGCTGGGTGCAATGGGCCAGCGCATATAGCTCCTCGCGCCCGTCCCGTGCGGCGGTGTTAAAGGCCTCATCCAGCCGCGCGGGCACGTCAGATCCGCAACGTAGCGCGAATTTCTTTGCCCCCGCCCAGCTGGTAATCGGCAGGATGCCGGGAATGATCGGCGCGGTGATGCCCTCTTTCACGCACAGATCGCGGAAGCGGAAGAAGGTGTCGGCGTCAAAGAAGAACTGCGTGATCGCGCTGGTAGCACCCGCATCCATCTTGCGCTTGAGCCAGCGCACATCGGCCAGCGTGTCGGCGGCATCGGGATGCGGCTCCGGATAGGCCCCGACCCGCAGCTTGAATTTCCCGGTCACTGCCAGCGCCTCGATCAGCTCCACCGAAGAGGCAAACCCGTCGGGATGCGCCGTGAACCGCTCCGCCCCTTTCGGCGCATCTCCGCGCAGGGCGACGATCTCGGTCACCCCGGCATCGGCATAGGCTGCCGCAATCTCAAGCGTCTCCGCACGGGTCGCATCCACACAGGTCAGATGCGCCGCCACGTTCAGCCCGTAATTCTTGCCGATCGCCGTCACCGCCTCATGCGTCAGCTTGCGGGTGGTGCCGCCCGCGCCATAGGTGACCGATACGAACTCCGGCTGCATCGGCGCCAATGCCTGCACGGTTTCCCAAAGACGGAAGGATGCGTCCAGCGTCTGGGGCGGGAAGAACTCGAACGAGATGCGCGGCGTGGCCATGATCGTCTCCTTTTGATGTCCCCTTGTCGCAGATCTGGCGATGTGAGACAAATTCATAATCCTCACGATGATCTTGTGGTGAACCTCATGTATATAGAACTCCGTCACCTGCGCACCATTCGCGCGATCCATCAGGCGGGGGGCCTTGCCCGCGCCGCCGACCTGCTGAACATGACCCAGTCGGCCCTGTCGCATCAGGTCGCCAATCTGGAGGATCAGGCCGGGATGGAACTGTTCGTGCGCCGCTCCAAACCCATGCGCCTCTCGGCGGCGGGCATCCGCATGCTGCGCGCGGCTGACCGTATCCTGCCGGAGATCGAACTGATGGAGGAGGAATTCCGCGCCCTGCGCTCCGGCAAGACCGGGCGGCTGCATATCGCCATCCAGTGCCACGCCTGTTTCGACTGGCTTTTTCCGGTGTTGGAGCTGTTCCGCCACGCCTGGCCCGATGTCGATGTCGATATCCGCGCCGGCCTCGCCTTCGACAGCTTTCCCGCACTCCTGCGCGAAGAGGTCGATCTGGTCATCACTTCCAACCCCGAACCCTTGCCCGGCCTCACCTACAACCCGCTGTTCGACTATCACCCGGTGTTTCTGGCCTCGGCCCAGAACCCTTTGGCGCAAAAACCCTTCATCTGCGCCGAGGATTTCCGCGATCAGGTGCTGATCACCTATCCGGTGGGCCGCGACAAGCTGGATGTGTTTACCGAACTGCTGACGCCGGCCAAGGTCGAACCCCGCGGCCAGCGCCCGGTGGAACTGACCGCCGTCATCCTGATGCTGGTCGGCTCCAACCGGGGCGTGTCGGTGTTGCCCGACTGGGTGCTGCGCGACATCAGAAGCAATGCCGATTACATCACCCGCCCGCTCGGCCCCGACCCGGTGATCAAACGGCTCTGCGCCGCCACCCGCGATGAGGATGCGGCCAAGCCCTTCATGGCGCATTTTCTGAAGCTCTGCCGGTCAGAACCGGTCAAGCTGCAACGCGACTGACGCGAACGGTCAGGGTCCACGCCCGATTGTTGTCCGTCAGGCGGAAAGCGCGCCGACGTGCGACGGCTGGTGTGCAACCAACAGGAAACCAGTGATTTTTTGGCTATAGGGCAGGAAAACCTGACCCCGCTTCTGGTGTAATTCATTTGACAGGACAGCCGATCGGCGGAATTCTGCCGAGTGTGAAAGTCCCGGTGCCGGAGGATGTGATGCGCAGTCTGCTTGTCGTGCTGACCCTTGTCCTCTACGGGCTGACCGGCCTGCCCGCATCCGCCACCCAGATCCAGCCCAACGCCCCCGAGGACCAGGCCAAGGAGCAGCAGGCCCGCATACTCGTCCGCGTCTCCATCTCGCGTCAGGTGATGGAGGTGTTCCATGAAGGTCGCAAGATCCACGAATGGCCGGTCTCCACCGCGCGGCAGGGCAAGATCACACCGACAGGTGAGTGGAACGGCGCGCAATGGCTGTCGCGCAACCACCGCTCCAGCCTCTACAACAACGCGCCAATGCCCTATGCGGTGTTCTACCACGGCAATTACGCGATCCATGGCACCGATCAGGTGAAAAAACTGGGCCGCCCGGCCAGCGCCGGCTGCGTCCGCCTGCATACCTCCAACGCAAGGATCCTGTTCAACATGGTCCGCGTGGAGGGCAAGGACAACCTGCGCGTCACCGTGGTGCGCTGACACATGCGGTGCCAAGCCGGCCCTGCGCCCGACACAATCAGGTGACTTGCCCGACTCGGCAACTCAGGTTTAGCATCTTCCTGCTTGAAATGTCTTTCCAACAGAAGGGCCCGCAAGAATGACCCTCGCCCCGTTTCGCTGCCTCTGGCCGTGTCCAATAGTCGGAAAATGGCTGCTGCTCATCCTGCTGGCCGCAGCCCCTGTGCTGCTGCCCCCTGCGGCGCAAGCTCAGGACGTGGCGCTGAGCCGGGCCGGGCAGCCCGATGTCTGGACCATAACCGGCATCAGGCGCGGCGAACGCCTTGCCCTGCGCATGCTGCCCGGCACCATGTTCGACGCCACCGGCACGGTGGAGCTGGATGAGCAAGTGCAGAACTTCGGCTGCGCCGAGGTCTTTGGTGCCAGGTGGTGCAAGGTCGGCAAGCAGACAGGAAACCGCGCGCAAGGCTTCGTGCGCAGCCGCAACCTGACCGACCGTGCCTTGAGGCCCACGCCCGACGACTCCCTCGCCGGAGGGCCGGATTACTGGCAGGTCGCCGGGCTGAAACAAGGCGAGCGTCTTGGCATTAGGGCCGATGCCACCTCCGAGGCCAGGGTGCTCGCAACGCTGCGCAACGGCGAGCACGTCCGCAATCTGGGCTGTACCATGGTCAGAACCGGCCGCTGGTGCAAGGTCCAGGCCCCGGGCGGGTCAAGGGTGTCAGGCTTTGTCGACGCCCGCTACCTCATCGAAGCCGGCGGCACACCGCCGTCCCGGCCTCGCCCCCCCACCGGCGATGATCTGACCGGCGGCCCCGATTTCTGGCGCGTGCAAGGCCTGCCACGCGGTGATACGCTCAACATCCGGCAAGCCCCCACCACCCGCAGCAAGGTGATCGGCACCTTGCGTGAAGGCGACCGGGTGCGCAATCTGGGGTGCCAGATGACCGGCCAGACCCGCTGGTGCCTCATCCGCTCCACCACCGGGACAGATGTTACCGGCTATGCTGCGGGCCGCTACCTGCGCGAATAGTGCCTTGCATCGGGGAAACGCCCGTCCCCCCTTCCCTTGCCCGCCCGTCCGCCCTATACGCGGGCGCTGACGCGGAACGGAGTTTTCACGATGCAAGGCAGCGCCAACCTGAACCTGATGATCAAGGCCGCGCGCCGCGCAGGCCGCAGCCTGGTGAAAGACTTCCGCGAGGTGGAAAACCTGCAGGTCTCCACCAAGGGCCCCGGCGACTTTGTGACCAAGGCCGACCGCGAGGCCGAACGGATGATCCGCGAAGACCTGATGGGCGGCCGGCCCACCTATGGCTGGCTGGGCGAGGAAACCGGCGCTGCCGCCGGGGCCGACCCCACCCGCCGCTGGATCGTCGACCCGCTGGACGGCACCACCAACTTTCTGCACGGCATGCCGCATTGGGCGGTGTCGATCGGGCTTGAACACAAGGGCGAGATCGTTTCGGCCGTGGTCTATGACGCCGCCAAGGACGAGATGTTCTGGGCCGAAAAGGGCTCGGGCGCCTGGCTCAACGACAGCCGCCGCATCCGCGTCTCCGGCCGCCGCACGATGTCCGAAGCGGTGTTCGCTACCGGCGTGCCGTTCGGGGCCAAGAAGACCTTGCCCGCCACGCTGCAAGACCTTGCCCGCCTGATGCCCGCCTGCGCCGGTGTCCGCCGCTGGGGCGCCGCCGCGCTCGATCTCGCCTATGTCGCCGCAGGGCGCTATGATGGCTACTGGGAGCGCGAATTGTCGCCCTGGGACGTGGCGGGCGGCATCCTGCTGGTGAAAGAGGCCGGCGGCATGGTCACCGGCATCCGCGAGCCCCAAGACCCGCTGGAAGATGGCAGCCTGATCGCCGGCAACGAGGGCCTGTTCGACGCCTTTCGCAAGATCATCCGCAACGAAGGTTAACGCGGACGGCGGGGCACCTGCGGCACCCGCGACAGATCATAGCGCGCCTCCGGATGCGGTGGCGCGCCATGGGTGCGGTTCCAGAACCCGAAACCGCCCAGCCGCAACCACAGCGGCAGCGTCATCACGACCCCGGCGACAAAACCCCCGGTATGCGCCCAATAAGCCACCCCGCCGCCGCCCAGCGGCGTGACCGCGCCATTGAACAGCTGCAGCGCGAACCAGACCCCCAGCACACCCCAGGCCGGAACCGGAAAAATGCGGAAAAAGATCACGAAGATGATCAGCACATCGACCCGCGCCCTGGGAAACAGCAGAAGATACCCCCCCATCACCCCGGCAATCGCCCCCGACGCCCCCACCATCGGAATCTCCGACACCGGATCGGCCGCGTATTGCAACCCGACCGCCGCCAGCCCGGCCAGAAGGTAGAACAGGGCAAAGCCGAAATGCCCCATCTCATCCTCCATATTGTCGCCAAATATGAACAGGAACAGCATATTGCCCAGCAGATGCATCCAGCCACCATGCAGGAACATATGGCTGACGATGCCATGCAGGCTGATGCCTTCGCCCACAAAACGCGGCACAAACCCCCAGTCGTGAAAGAAAACCGCCAGCTGCCGCCCGTCCATCATCAGGTTGAACGACAGAAAAACCGCCACATTCGCAGCGATCAGCAGCCAGGTGACGAAAGGCCTGCGCCCCGAGGGGTTATGGTCGCGGATGGGAAACATGCGCCCCAGCCTTTCGCATCCGCCGCCCCCCGTCAAGTGCGGCGCAAGGGCACGATCCTGATGTCACCGCTCCAGCGTCGCCCCCGGGGGCCAGCCCCCGGACCCCGGGAGTATTTGGACCAAGATGAATTCACGACAAAGGCGACCGGATTTCATCTTGGCCCAAATACTCCCGCCGGAGGCATCCCCGAGGAGACGCGCGGCACGCGCGCGACGAGACAAAAAGTATGCGGCGCAGCCGCTCCTTCGGATCCGCCGCCTCAGCCCGCGACTTGAGCAAGAAGCTGCGCATTGCCGCCCGAGGCGGTCGTGTCGATACAGGTATGGCGCTCCAGTGTCACATGGCCTGCGTCCGGCATCCCGGTGATCAGCGGCAGGATCGGGCCGGACCGGGCCGCAAGCGCCTGCGCATAAGCCCGGGCCGTTGCCTCATCGCCCCACCAGACCGCCCCGGAAAAACCATCGTCCCCGTCCAGAGCCTCAGGCGCAAGGCCCGGCACTTCCACCGCCAGCCCGCCAAGCGCGCGCACCACCGTTGCCTGCGCCATCGCCTGCGCGGCTGAAGGTCCCAGGCACAGGATCGGCGGGCGTGCCACCGAGGTCAACCGGTTCGACTCGCCAGTGGGCCCCGGCAGGTCGATTGTCACCGGCGCGGGCATTGCCTGCCTGGCACCCAGCGCCGAGCGGAACTGCGCGACGCTGGTGCCGGCCACTGCCGCCTCGCCCGGCATCTCCGGCGCGGGTGCTGCGGTAAAGCGGTGCAGATAGTGTGGCCCACCAGCCTTTGGCCCGGTGCCCGACAACCCCTCGCCGCCAAAGGGCTGGCTGCCAACCACCGCGCCGATCTGGTTGCGGTTGACATAGATGTTGCCGACCCGCAGCGCCGCCACCACCTGCTGCACCCGGTCATCAATCCGCGTATGCAGGCCGAAGGTCAGGCCATAGCCGGTGGCGTTCACCGACCCGATCACCCGGTCCAGTTCCACCGCCCTGAACGTCGCCACATGCAGCACCGGGCCAAAGATCTCGCGCGCCATTGCCGCGATCCCCGGCACCTTGATCACCACCGGAGCGGTAAAGGTGCCGCCTTGCGGTGCCTTCATCTCCTTCAGAACCCGGCCTTCGGCGCGGGCCTTCGCCAAATATTCCGCGATTCCCGCCTGCGCCTCGGCATCAATCACCGGGCCGACATCGGTGGCAAGATCCCAGGGGTCGCCCAGCGCCAGATCATCCATCGCGCCGAACAGCATCTCCAGCACCGTATCGGCAATGTCTTCCTGCACATAGAGGCAGCGCAGCGCCGAGCAGCGCTGCCCCGCCGACTGGAAACTCGACGCCAGAATGTCGCGCACGGCCTGTTCGGGCAGCGCGGTAGAGTCGACCACCATCGCGTTGAGCCCGCCGGTTTCGGCGATCAAGGGTGCGCCGGGGGCCAGATGCGCGGCCATGCTGGCGCGGATTTTCAGCGCGGTATCGGTGCCGCCGGTAAAGGCCACCCCCGCCACCCTTGGATCACGGGTCAGCATCGCGCCCACCGCCCCGTCACCGGGCAGGAGTTGCAGCGCTGTCACCGGCACCCCGGCCTTGTGCATAAGCGCCACCGCGAAAGCCGCGATCAGCGGGGTCTGTTCCGCCGGTTTGGCCAGCACCGCATTGCCCGCCGCCAGTGCCGCCGCGATCTGCCCGGTGAAGATCGCCAGCGGAAAGTTCCACGGGCTGATGCAAGCGAAGACACCCCGCGCGGGGTGGATGAGCGCCCCGGCCCCATCCGCATAGTAGCGCAGGAAATCCACCGCCTCGCGCAGTTCTGCCACCGCATCGGCCTGCGTCTTGCCCGCTTCGCGCGCAAGCAGCGCAACGACCGGACCGAATTCGGCCTCATAAAGACCCGCCGCGCGGCGCAGCACTTCGGCGCGCACCTCCGCCGCTGCAGCCCAGGGTTCAGCCAGCCGCAACGCGGTCTCCACATCCGGCTCGGCCGCATCGGTGACAAAGCCCACCCGCGCGCCGGTGGCCGGATCACGCACCTCGTGCCGCAAGCCGCCCGCCGCGCGGCCCGCCAGCATCGGAGCGGCCTCGAAAACCGTGTCGCGGAACGGACTGCGCGCCGCCTCGATCTCCGCCAGATCGGGGGCGGCGGTCAGATCAAAGCCGCGCGCGTTGCGCCGGCCGCCAAACAGCTCCGGCCCGGTCAGCAGCGCCTTGTTGGGCAGGCTCAGCCCTTCCACCACCGTCAGCGGGCAGGCGGCGACACGCGAAGGGGGCACATCCTCATCGACGATCTGGTTGACGAAGCTGCTGTTCGCGCCGTTTTCCAGCAACCGCCGCACCAGATAGGCCAGCAGGTCGCGATGCGCCCCCACCGGCGCATAGATCCTGCAGCGGGTGCCCCGGTCGGTCAACACGATATCATGCAGCCGCTCGCCCATGCCGTGCAACCGCTGGAATTCATAGGCCATCACATCCACGCCCATCTCACCGGCCATGTGCAGCACCGCCGCCACCGTATGCGCGTTGTGGGTGGCAAACTGCGGATAGATCCGATCGGTCATCCCCAGCAGTTTGCGGGCATTGGCGATATAAGAGACATCCGTCGCCTCCTTGCGGGTGAAGACCGGGAAGGACTCCAGCCCCAGCACCTGCCCCCGCTTGACCTCGGCATCCCAATAGGCGCCCTTGACCAGCCGCACCATCAGCTTACGGTCTAGCCGCTGCGCGATATCATGCAGCCAGTCGATCACCGCGCCCGCGCGACGACCGTAGGCCTGCACCACCACGCCAAACCCGTCCCAGCCCGCCAAGGACGCATCGGCCAGCACCGCCTCGATCACCTCCAGCGACAGCTCCAGCCGGTCGGCTTCCTCGGCGTCGATGTTGAACCCCAGCCCCGCCGCCCGCGCCAGTCCGGCCAAGGCGCGCACCCGGGGCACAAGCTCCGCCATCACCCGATCGCGCTTGGCCACCTCATAGCGCGGATGCAAGGCCGACAGCTTGACCGAAATCCCCGGATTGGCGCGGATGTCATTCCCCTTGGCCGCGCCCGCAATCGCCGAAATCGCCTTTGAGTATGCCAGATGATAGCGCCGCGCATCGCCTTCGGTGCGCGCCGCCTCGCCCAGCATGTCGTAGCTGTAGGTATAGCCCTTGCCCTCCAGCTCGCGCGCCCGGTCCATCGCGCGCTCAATCGTCTCGCCCAGCACGAAATTGCGGCCCATTTCCTTCATCGCCCGCGCCACAGCCCCCCGGATCACCGGTTCGCCCAGCCGTTTGACGGCGGCCCGCAGATGTCCCACCACCCCCGGCTCGCGGTCATCCAGCACCTTGCCGGTCAGCATCAGGGCCCAGGTGGAGGCATTGACCAGCGACGACGCCGACCGCCCCAGATGCCGCCCCCAATCGCTCGGCGCGATCTTGTCCTCGATCAGCGCATCCATGGTTTCCGCATCCGGCACCCGCAGCAGAGCCTCGGCCAGACACATCAGCGCGATGCCCTCATCGGTGGAAAGCCCGTATTCGGCAAGGAACACCTCCATCAGCCCCGGTTTGGCGCTTTTGCGGATGCGGCTCACCAGATCGGCCCCCTGGGCCGAGATCGCCTCCCGCGATTCTGCGGCAAGCGCCGCTTCGGCGATCAGCGACTGCACCAGAGGTGCCTCGTCCCGCAGCGCCTCGCTGCGGATGATGGTGAGCGGGGAGGCTGTGATGGGTTTTGGCATCGGGATATCTCCTGTTTGACCCATGATACCGCGCTATTCAAAGGCTGTTCTCCCGATTATCATGGGAACACAGGCCATTCCGCCCGCAAATCAGAGCAAAGCCAATGTCAACTCCCCAACCCGATCTGGACCGCTTCGACCACGCCATCCTGCGCATCCTGTCTTCCGAAGGCCGGATCAGCGCGGTGGAGCTCGCGCGCCGGATCGGCCTGTCAAAAAGCCCGACGCAGGCAAGGATGAAACGGCTTGAAGAACTGGGCGTGATCACTGGCTACCGCGCTGGCCTGGACCCGATAAAAATGGGTCAGGCCCATGTCGCCTTTGTCGAGGTCAAGCTGTCCGACACCCGCGAAGCGGCTCTGCAGGCGTTCAACACGGCGGTGATGTCCGTGCCCGAGGTCGAGCAATGCCACATGATCGCCAGCCGCTTCGACTACCTGCTGAAGGTGCGCACTGCCGACATCCAGGCCTATCGCCGCGTGCTGGCCGAACGCATCAGCGCCCTGCCCCATGTCACCAGCACTTCGACCTATGTGGCGATGGAATCCGTGAAAGAGGGGCCGATCTGACCCGCCCCTGTTCCAGAGAAGCTGGTGCCCGCGGCCGGACTTGAACCGGCATGACCTTGCGATCGGGAGATTTTAAGTCTCATGTGTCTACCATTTCACCACGCGGGCAGCGCAGTGCCAGCATAGCGATGCGGGCGGCGGGGAAAAGGGGGCGCGGTCGCAATCCTGCCCCCGCCGCGATGCTGCCCTGCGGCAATTGACACCGCCCCGGTTCCCCCGCTTTATGGCAGCGATGTTTTTGCGGGGAAGGTCACCATGAAGAAGGTCTATCCGGATGCCAGATCAGCACTCGACGGCGTGCTGTTTGACGGAATGTTCATCGCGGCGGGGGGGTTTGGCCTCTGCGGCATCCCCGAACTGCTGATCGCGGCGATCCGCGAGGCGGGAACCAAAGACCTGACGGTCGCCTCCAACAATGCGGGCGTGGACGGCTTTGGCCTTGGTGTGCTGCTTGAGTCGCGTCAGATCAAAAAGATGATCTCCTCCTACGTTGGCGAGAACGCCGAATTCATGCGCCAATACCTGTCAGGGGAACTTGAACTGGAATTCAACCCGCAGGGCACCCTTGCCGAACGGATGCGCGCCGGTGGCGCGGGCATCCCCGGCTTTTACACCAAAACCGGGGTGGGCACAGTGATTGCCGAAGGCAAAGACGTTAAATCCTTCGACGGGCAGGATTACATCCTCGAAACCGGCATCGTGGCGGATCTCGCGATCGTCAAGGCGTGGAAGGCCGATCCGTCGGGCAACCTGATCTTCCGCAAGACCGCGCGCAACTTCAACCCGCCCGCCGCCACCTGCGGCAAGATCTGCGTGGTCGAGGTCGAGGAAATCGTGCCGCTCGGTTCGCTGGACCCCGACACCATCCACCTGCCCGGCATCTATGTGCACCGCATCATTCAGGGCCAGCACGAGAAACGCATCGAACAAAGAACCACCCGCAAGAAGGAGGCCGTGTAATGTGGGACCGCAACCAGATGGCCGCCCGCGCGGCACAGGAACTGCAGGATGGCTGGTACGTGAACCTCGGGATCGGGATTCCGACGCTGGTGTCGAACTATATCCCCGAAGGCGTCAACGTGACCCTGCAATCGGAAAACGGCATGCTTGGCATGGGCCCCTTCCCGTATGACGGTGAGGAAGACGCCGACCTGATCAACGCGGGCAAACAGACCATCACCGAACTGCCGCAGACCGCGTTCTTCGATTCCGCCCAGTCCTTTGCGATGATCCGGGGCGGCAAGATTGCCATGGCGATCCTTGGCGCGATGGAGGTGGCCGAAAACGGCGATCTGGCGAACTGGATGATTCCGGGCAAGCTGGTCAAGGGCATGGGGGGCGCCATGGATCTGGTGGCCGGGGTCGGCCGCGTGGTGGTGGTGATGGACCACACCTCCAAACACGGCGAGTCCAAGGTGCTGAAATCCTGCACCCTGCCGCTGACCGGCAAGGCGGTGGTGGATCGTATCATCACCAACCTTGGCGTGCTGGATGTGGTCCCCGGCGGGCTGAAGCTCGTCGAACTGGCGGATGGCGTGACCGAAGCTGAGTTGCGCGCCGCGACCGAGGCCACGCTTGTCGACTGAGCCCAGCCTTCGGCGTGAGGATCGCGGCACCAAGGGCCGCTATGTCCTGACCCAAAACGGGGTGGAGGCCGAAATCACCTTTTCGGTCACCACCCCAACCCTGATCATCGCCGACCACACCGGCGTGCCCGATGCTTTTCGTGGCACCGGGGCGGGCGTGGCGCTGGTCGAATACATGGTCAATGACGCCCGCGCGCGCGGCATCAGGATCGTGCCACTCTGCCCCTTCGTGAACGCCCAGCGCCGGAAACATCCCGAATGGGCTGATGTCTTCGCGACCTGACCACTTTCATCTGTTCAAAAATATCCTCGGGGGGTGAGGAGCGAAGCGACGAGGGGGGTCCGAGACCCCCCTTTGCACCGCCAGCCACGCGCGCGCCGTCAGCCACCCGCAGAGATGATCTTGAACACACACGGGTCGGTTACCAGTTCAGGCGGCGTCAGGCACAATCCTTGCGAGACCTGCCAGGCCGCCAGCACCTTGGGCACATAATCGCGCGTTTCGGCGTAAGGCGGCACCCCGTCATTGGCCCGCACCGCGCCCTCGCCCGCATTATAGGCGGCCAGCACCATCAGCGGGTCGCGGTTGAATTCCTTCAACAGCCAGTTGAGGTAAGCCACCCCGCCCCTGATGTTCTGCGCCGGATCGGTCGAATCGGTCACGCCAAAGCGCGAGGCGGTGGCGGGGATCAGCTGCATCAGCCCCTGCGCCCCCGCCTTTGACACCGCATCGGCGCGGCCCGCGCTTTCCACCCCGATCACCGCCAGCACCAGCGCAGGGGAAACATCCGTCCCCACGGTGGCGGCAAGGATGTGCTTGCCATATTGCTCGGCGATGCCCTGCATGTGCTGCAACCGGGGTGCCGTCACGCCGGTGCCCTTTGGCCCCTTCGACAATGTTGCCATCGCCAGCGGAAAGCGGTCTGCCACTGCGCCCCGGCTGGTCGGCACCGTCTGCCAGAACCAGTCATAGCTTGCAGAGCGCGGTGCCACCTGCGTCAGTGCACCGGGAGATGCCACAGCACCGGCCACCGCCGTCACCGCATCCGGCTCCGGTGTCGGTTCGCGCGGTTTCACCTTTGGGGCGAGCGCCAGCAGGCGGGCCTGCTCGGCCGGGTCGATCTGCACGATCCGGCCCTTGCCCACACTCTCGCCGACCTTCACCCGCTTGAACGAGAAGTCGCGTTCGCCCGTCAGCCCCTGAGCCGCGCCCGAAACGGGTGCAAGCCCCAGTCCTGCGACCAGTAGTCCTGCCATGAATCGCATCGCTGCTCGATGCCTGTCTGTTGTTTTTATTGCCTGCAGCATCGCACGTGACGGCCTTTTGGGCCATCCATCCGCGAAAATCAGCCCGCAAATCTGGCGAATTTGCCGCAATTGCCGGTTTCCGGACCGACGTGCGGACCAAAACGCAGAAAAATCAAAAAATGATCGCTCTCATTTCAATACGTTGCAAGTTTTCTTCAGGAAATCTTCAACTGTCCGAAAATCACCCGATCAGCGCCCAGATGTTGCCACCGTCCGGGGTGAAAACATGCTCATACCGAACGGAAGACGGAACGGAACAGAGGCCAGACCGAAATAGACACCGAACGGTTGGAACAACCAAAGCAACACGTGAAAGAGAGATATACCATGCTGAACATGATCAAGAACTTCAAAAACGACGAATCTGGCGCCGTGACCGTTGACTGGGTCGTTCTGACCGCTGCTGTTGTGGGCCTGGGCCTGCTGGTGATCAGCCAGCTGCAAACCCCGATCCAGAACGCCGGCATCGCAATCGGCACCGACATCACCACCGCAACCACCACGAACCGTCCGGCACCGTAATAGCTTCCGTATACGAAGCTGACCCGGATCAAGTTGGCGGGCGCGGGCCGACATATCGGCCCGCGCCCGCTTACATTCGCAGGCGGCGCGAAGTGCTCCCGCAGCTTCCGACGACGCTGGAACGGTTTCATCAACGGCGGGTCGCAATCTGCGGCTGAACCCATAAACAAGGCCACTCACATGACGCCTAACACGCAAGCAAAGCACCGCCGCCTGAACCTGTTCTGGAACGACGAGTCGGGTGCCGTAACAGTAGACTGGGTTGTATTGACCGCCGGAGTGGTTGGTCTCGTCCTCAGCGTCTTCACGGTTTTCACCCCCGAAGTGTTTGATGTCGCAGTGGCCACGATCTCTACTGCCTTCGACGAGGCCATTGCGCGGCCGTAAAGCGCGAATAAATGACGAGTGGTGGCGCTACACGCACCCCTGCTCACTGGTGGGAAAGGGTATTTGAATGCGCGGAATGTTCGGACTTGTGCTTGTGGCAGGCGTCGCTCTGGCGGGCAGCGCTGTCTATATGGCAAAAGGCTACATCGGCCAGACCCAGTCGCAGCTGGAACAAGAGCGTGAGCTGCGGGCCCTGGTTGGCCCGATCGTTCAGGTTTATGTGGTCAGCAAGACCAAGAACTACGGCGAGGAACTGAAGCCGGACGATGTGCAACTGGTCTATTGGCCCAAAAACTCGCTCCCCGAGGGCACGTTCAGCGACGAGGCCACGCTTTTCCCCACCGGGATCAAGGAAAACCGCTTTGTCCTGCGCCAGATGGACAAGTTCGAACCGATCCTCGCCACCAAGGTCACCGATCCGGGTCAGGGCGCGGGCCTGACCGGCCAGATCGCAAAGGGCATGCGCGCCTTTGCCATCAAGGTCGATGTCGCCTCGGGGGTGTCCGGCTTTGTCCAGCCCGGCGACCGGGTGGATGTCTACTGGACCGGGGCCGTTGACGGCACCGGCGGCGAGCTGACCCGCCTGATCGAAAGCTCGACCCGCATCATCGCGGTGGACCAGCAGGCCGATGCAATGGCAGGCGCCATGGTCGCGCGCACCGTCACGGTGGCCGCCACACCGGAGCAGGTCGCGCGTCTGGCGCAAGCCCAGGCAACCGGACGGCTGGCCCTGTCATTGGTCGGCTCGGGCGATGACTCGATCACCGAAACCATCGAGGTGAACAGCCGGGCGCTGCTGAACATCCAGAAGCAGGAAGTGGTGCAAGTCGAGGCCGAAAAGGTCTGCACCATCATCCAGCGCAATGGCAGCGAACGGGTCGTAATACCGATCCCCTGCACAAACTGATCCGGCAAAACCGGCACGGGCGGCACCTTATCTGGTGGCCGCCCTTGTGCTTTTGCCGATCTGTTGCGGATTGTTGCAAGTTATCCACATAAGCTTTGATGAATAACCGTTTGATTCTTGCAAAAAAACAGCTTTGCAGGCATCTTCATCGGCAATACGGGCAAAAAGACCCGGAACGAGGCGTGATCGAAAGGGCAGGTCACATGAGCATGAACATCCTTCTCAAGGCGGGTCTGATGGCCGCAGTCTTGGCCACGACGGCGCTGACCGGCGCTGCCTCGGCAGAAACCTTACGGGTGATGCGGGGCTCCGTTTCCGCACCGCTCCAGGTTCCGATGAACCGCGCGGTGGTGGTGGAAAGTGACACGCCTTTTGCCGAACTGTCCATCGCCAACCCCGGCATTGCCGATATTTCCACCCTGTCCGACCGCTCGATCTATGTGCTGGGCAAGACACCGGGCCGCACCACGCTGACGCTGCTGGCCCCTGACGGGCGGCTGATTTCCAACGTCGATGTGCATGTCACCCCCGATATCGCAGAATTCAAGGAACGCCTGCAGCAGATCCTGCCGGGCGAACCGATCGAGGTGCGCACCGCCAATGACGGCATCGTGCTGTCAGGCGTCGTCTCCTCCACCGCCAAACTGGACCGCGCACTTGATCTGGCCAACCGCTACGCGCCCGAGCGTGTCTCCAACCTGATGAGCGTTGGCGGCACCCAGCAGGTGATGTTGAAGGTGCGCTTTGCCGAAATGCAGCGGTCCGTCGCCAAGAACCTTGGTGTGTCGCTCGCGGCGCAAGGTGGCAGAAAGATTGGGATCGCCGGCGAAACCGGCACCTGGCTCGCTGGCGACAACGGTATCGGCAAGCCGATCACCAGCGCTCCCGGCACACGCGGCGCGCTTGGCCTTGGCTTTACCGCCGGGTCGGTGCAATTCGCCGTGCTGCTCGAAGCGCTTGAATCAAAAGGCGTTGTGCGCACCCTGGCCGAACCGAACCTGACCGCCCTTTCGGGGCAGGAGGCGCGGTTTCTGGGCGGCGGCGAATATCCCATCCCGGTGCTGACCAGCGATGGCGTGGTGATCTCGTACAAACCGTTCGGGGTCGAACTGAACTTCACCCCTACGGTTGTGGATGGCGATATCATCAACCTGCAGCTCAATGCAGCGGTATCGTCGATCGACACCACCGTCACCGTCGAATCCGGTGGCTTCTCGATCAACGCCTTCAAACGCCGCGAAACCTCGACCACGGTGGAAATGCGTGATGGCGAAAGCTTTGCCGTCGCCGGTCTGTTGCAGGACGATTTCCGCAACCTGAACAACCAGTTGCCATGGATCGGCGATGTACCGATCCTTGGCGCTTTGTTCCGCAGCTCGGATTACCAGCGCAACCAGTCGGAACTGGTGATCATCATCACCCCGCATCTGGTCACGCCCACGCGCGGCGATGTCTACGCCCTGCCGACCGATCGGGTCCGCCTGCCGACCGAACGGGAGTTTTTCCTGAACGGCATCGTCGCCAATGCCCCGCGCGGGGCCGCAGGCGAAGTGGCCCGGCAGGATTTCAGCACCTCCTACGGCTATGTGATGGAGTAAGACCGATGCTCAAGACATCCGCAGCCCTGATGACGATTGTTCTGACCACGGCACTGGCGTCGTGCACCTCCTCCCCCGGTTTCGACAAGCCGCTTGGTTATGCGGTGGATGAGGGCAATTTTGGCGCGGTGACGCGCAACAACACCGGAATCATGTCGGGCGAGATCAGCGCGACCCAGCATCTGAACACCCGCTTCAGCGCTGAAGTGCCCAGCACTGTCACCTTCGCCTTCAACAGCGCCGAACTGACACCCGAGGCGCGCCGCGTGCTGGCACAACAGGCCAACTGGATCCGCCAGTTCCCCGAACTGCGCTTCTCGGTCTATGGCCACACCGATCTGGTGGGCTCGAGCAGCTATAACCAGACGCTTGGCAAACGCCGCGCGCAGGCTGTCGTGGCCTTCTTTGCCAGCCAGGGCATCAGCCGCAACCGGCTGCAGGCGCTGGTGTCTTACGGCAAGACCCGTCCCGTGGTGGCAACCCAAGGCCCCGAAGAGGCCAACCGCCGCACCGTGACCGAAGTAGCCGGCTTCCACAGACGCCAGGGCGCGCCGCTGAACGGCAAATATGCCGAAGTGATCTTCCGCGAATACATCGCGGGTGCCGTACGGCCACATCCGACCAGCGCTCCTCCTACCACCCAAGTCAATCCGGGCGACTGACCGGGCGCCGAAGGCAAAGAGTTCCGACAACGGGGGCAGTCCGACTGCCCCCGTTGTCATGAAAGGCCGAGGCACCCGCGCGGCACTGTTGACAGCGCGGCGAAATACCAAAGAATCACGATCTTTTAGCCCCAATCCTGCCACCATTTCCCAGCATTGCTTGGCGTAATGGAAACAGTCGCAGGGCACCGCCCCTGCACGGTTCGGGGGCAATTATCCCGTGGTGTCGGCACGTTGCCAATATCCTGCCCGCCGAACCGTCTTCTGGAAGGGCAAGAGGCGAGATGACGAGCGTGGCAACCCTACAACCCGATCCCGCACCGATCGCAGCCTGCACGATCTCGCGGGATGTGCAGAACTTTGAACTGCTGATCGACGATATGGAAAACGTGCTTGGCGAAAGCTGGGGCGATCTGTCCTTTGATGACGCGCTGGTGTTCATGGGCCAGCCCGATGCGGCAACACTCGAATTCGTGGCCATCGCCGTCGATGCCGAGGACGAGTCCGATCTGACCCGCATTTCCGAAATCATCCGCACCGCCAAGGCGCGCGACATCAAGGTGCTGCTGATCGCGGATCAGCTTGGCCCCATTGCCCTGCACCAGCTTCTGCGTCTGGGGGCCGATGACTTCCTGCCATACCCGCTGCCCGACGGCGCGCTGAACGAGGCGATCGAACGTCTGCGCATGCCCGCCCCGGCGCCCGTGCCGGTCGTGGCAGAGCCGACAGCAGAACCCGAAGTCGTCGCAACCCCGAAATTCAAGGCCAAGGGCGACCGAGAAGGCGTGGTCCTTCCGGTGCATGGCCTTGCCGGGGGGACCGGGGCTTCGACCTTTGCCGTCAACCTGGCCTGGGAACTGGCGACGATCACCAAAACCGACGCCCCGCGCGTCTGCCTGCTGGATCTTGATTTCCAATATGGCTCTGCCGCCACCTATCTGGACCTGCCGCGCAAGGAAATCGTGTTCGAGGTGCTGTCCGACACCGCCAACATCGACAGCGACACCTTCCTGCAATCCATGCTGACCTTCAACGACCGCCTGCACGTCTTTACCGCGCCGGCTGATATGCTGCCGCTTGATATTATCGGGCCGGAAGACATTGGCCGGATCATCGACATGGCGGCGGCGAATTTCGATTATGTCATCATCGACATGCCCAAAACCATTGTCGCCTGGACCGAATCCGTGCTGACCCGCGCGCATGTTTACTTTGCGCTGCTCGAACTCGACCTGCGCTCGGCCCAGAACATCCTGCGCCTGATCCGCGCGCTGAAAGCCGAGGCACTGCCGCATGAAAAGTTGCGCTATGTGTTGAACCGCGCGCCGAAATTCACCGATCTGTCGGGCAAAAGCCGCGTCAAGCGCATGGCCGAAAGCCTTGATATCAGCATCGTGGAGCAACTGCCTGACGGCTCTGCACAGGTCACGCAGGCCAATGACCATGGCCTGCCGCTTGCCGAAACCGCCGCAAAGAATCCGCTGCGTAAGGAAATCCAGAAACTCGCCAAGTCACTGCACGACCTGAACAAGGGCGTGGAGAAAGGCAAGGCCTGATCGGGCCAAGGGGGCACCACGATGTTTTCGCGATTCAAGAAACCCGAAACCGGCCCGGCAGCAACCGGGCTGAAGCCCGTGACCTCCCCCGGTCCGGTCGCACCCGTGGCCGCCTCGGCACCCAAATCCGTTTCAGTCTCGTCGCGCCCTGCCCCAGCCGCCCCGCTGCCGAAAACCCCGGCCGAGGCGATGGCTGCGGACAAGGAGAAAAAGCGCAAAGACAAGCTGATGGAGCTGAAGGTCGAGCTGCACAAGCGCCTGCTCGACAACCTCAACCTGTCGGCGCTGGAAAAAGCCTCCGAAGCCAGCCTGAAACTTGAAATCGCCTCGATCACCGCCGAGGCGCTGGACGAGATGAGCGTGGCGCTGAACGCCCAGGACCGCCATATCCTGCATCAGGAACTGTATGACGAGGTGATGGGCCTTGGCCCGCTGGAAGCCCTCCTGAAAGATGATTCCGTCAACGATATTCTGGTCAACGGCCCCAAGCGGATCTTTGTCGAACGCGGGGGCAAGCTGACTCTGACCGACATCACCTTCAAGGACGAACGCCACCTTCTGCGGATCATCGACAAGATCGTTTCCGCCGTGGGCCGCCGGGTGGACGAATCCAACCCCTATTGCGACGCCCGCCTTGCCGATGGATCACGCTTCAACTGCATGGTGCCGCCGGTCGCCGTCGACGGCTCGCTGGTCTCCATCCGTAAATTCAAAAAGGAAAAGCTGGGCATCCCTGACCTTGTGCGCTTTGGCGCGTTCACCGAGGAAATGGCCGCCTATCTGCAAGCCGCCGTCGCCACCCGTCTCAACGTGATCGTGTCCGGCGGGACGGGTTCGGGCAAAACCACCACGCTCAACGCCCTGTCATCCTTCATCGACAACGCCGAACGCATTCTGACCATCGAAGACACCGCCGAACTTCAGCTGCAACAGGTCCATGTCGGCCGCATGGAAAGCCGCCCGCCCAACGTTGAAGGCAAAGGCGCCGTGACCCAGCGCGACTGTCTGCGCAACGCCCTGCGGATGCGCCCCGACCGGATCATCGTGGGGGAAACCCGTGGTGAGGAAGTTATCGACATGCTGCAGGCCATGAACACCGGCCATGACGGCTCGATGACCACGATCCACGCCAACTCTGCCCGCGACGGCATCAGCCGTCTGGAAAACATGATCGCCATGTCCGGCATCGAAATGCCGATCAAGGCAATGCGCAGCCAGATTTCTTCGGCCGTGAACCTGATCGTGCAGGCCAGCCGCCTGCAGGACGGCTCGCGCCGAATGGTCAGCATCACCGAAATCACCGGGATGGAGGGCGAAGTGATCTCGATGCAGGAAATCTTCCGCTACGAACGCCTTGGCACCGAGGCCAACGGCAAGATCATCGGCCGCTTCAATGCCACCGGCATCCGTTCCGCCTATTCCGACCGCTTCCGCCAGTGGGGCTATGACCTTCCGGCATCCATCTACGAGCCGATCGTGTAAGGGGTCCACACCATGGAAATCTCAGCAGCACCGCTGATCTATATATTGATATTCGTCGCGGTCGTGGTTCTGGTCGAGGGCCTGTATCTGACCGTTTTCGGCAAATCCATCAGCATGGACAGCCGCGTCAGCCGCCGTCTGGCCCTGATGCAAAAAAACGGCAACCGCGAACAGGTTCTGGAACAGCTCCGCAAGGAAATGAGCCAGCACCTGTCGTCACGCGGCATCCCGCTTTACTCGCTGCTGGCCGACAAGGCGCAAAAGGCCAACATCGCCTTTTCCCCGAAACAACTGATCGGCATCATGGCACTGGTCTCGGTCTTTGCCTTCGTCGGGCTTACGGTGGGCACGGGGGTTGATACCCCGGTCCGCATCGCCATCGCCATCGTGATGGGGGTGGGTGGCGTCTATTTCTGGGTCAACAAAAAGGCCAAGAAGCGCGTCACCATGATGGAGGATCAGCTGGCCGAAGCGGTGGAACTGATGGTGCGCAGCTTGCGCGTCGGGCACCCCTTTGCTTCGGCTATCGCGATCGTGGCGAAAGAGGTTCCCGACCCTCTGGGCACCGAATTCGGCCTGATCGCGGATGAGGCCGCCTATGGCCGCAATGTCGCCGACAGCCTCAAGGCCTTTGCCGAACGCATGGACAATCAGGATCTCCGCTTTCTGGCTGTTGCCGTCGCCATCCAGCAGCAATCGGGCGGCAACCTGGCCGAGATTCTGGAAGGCCTGGGCAAGGTGGTGCGCGCCCGCTACAAACTGTTCCGCCGCGTCAAGGCCATCACGGCCGAGGCGAAGTGGTCGGGGATGTTCCTGTCGGCCTTTCCGCTGGTCGCGCTGGTTGCGATCAACATGATCGACCCGAACTACTATGAAGAGGTGAAGGATATGCCGGCCTTCGTGCCCGCCGGCATCTTTGTTGGCGTGATGCTGACCATCAACATCTTCTACATGAAAATCATGACGACGATCAAAGTCTGAGGCAGGCCATGCAAATCCTCGATCAAATCAATACGATGCTGACCGATATGCTGGGCCCGATCGGGCCTTTGCTGGCTCTTGGCGGCCTTGGCCTGCTGCTGATCATCGTGGCCCTGCCAACCATGCTGAAAAAGCAGAAAGACCCGCTGGACGGCATCCGCGCCCTGCGCACCGGCAAGGTCGACACCGTGGAAAAGCTGCGCCGGGGCGGCCCGTCCAAGGCCGACAAGCTGGAACGCTTCGCCACCTATCTCGAACCCCAAAGCGCCGAGGAACTGTCAGCCACCAGGTTGAAGCTCCTCCGCGCCGGGTATCGCGGCAAGAGTGCCGTGCGGTTGTTCCACTTTTCTCAATTCGCGCTCGGGCTCGGGATTCTGGTGCTCGGTCTGATCTACACCCTGCTCAAATCCACCCAGACCGAAATGACCACACAGATGATGGTCCTGCATACGATCCTGCCCGCCGCCGTCGGCTATTACGCGCCGGTGTATTGGGTCACCAGGCGCATTGGCATGCGCCAGCAACAGATCACCGAAGGCTTCCCCGACGCGCTTGACATGATGCTGGTCTGCGTCGAGGCGGGCCAGTCGCTGGACCAGTCCATCATCCGCGTCGGCAATGAGGCCCGCAACGGCTATCCCGCACTGGCCGAAGAGTTCGAGACCGTGGCGCAAGAGGTAAAAGCCGGCAAGGAACGGATCACCGTTCTGCGCGACATGTCGGAACGGGTGGGCCTGCCCGACATCACCTCTTTCGTGACCACGCTGATCCAGTCCTCCAGCTTCGGCACCTCGATCGCCGACGCGCTGCGGGTCTATTCGTCGGAAATGCGTGACAAACGCATCATGCGCGCCGAAGAAAAGGCCAATACCATTCCGACCAAGCTGACCCTGGGCACAATGCTCTTCACCCTGCCGCCGCTTCTGGTTATCCTGATCGGACCTTCCCTGGCAGGCTTTGCCAGCAAGATGGGGGGCGGAGGTTGAGATTTCGCGCATCCGGTTTCACCCGGGCCTCGCACTGGCCCTGACACTCTGCCTCGCCGCCTGTGACAACACTGGCGGCGGCGGGCTTTTTGGTGGTCAGGACGCACCACGCGAGACAGCTTTCGGCGTGAACCCGCGCGAACAATCGGTCGATGGCCTGATCGTCGGCCACCGCCTGATGGCGGCCGCCGAATATGATCTGGCACTCAAGGCCTATCTGCGCGCCGCGGGCGAGCAGGGCTTTACCGTCGATGTGCTCTCCGCACTTGGCTCCGCCAACCTGCACCTTGGCCGCCTGAACCAGTCGGAAAAGCTGCTGCGCGATGCGGTGAAGGAAGACGCCAGCTTTGTCCCCGCGCTCAACAACCTTGGCGTCGTGCTGATGGAGCGTGGCAATTTCGGCGAGGCAAGGCTGTTTTTCCAGCGCGCTTTTGCCGCCGATAGTGGCCAAACGGACATGATCCGCGAAAACCTGATGCGCGCCATCGCAAAAAGCGAAGATGCCGTGTATGTTGAACCCGAGGAAACATCACGGTTCACCCTGGTTCGGCGCGGATATAGCACCTACGAGCTGCTGTCCGAGTTGTGACCCGGCAAGGGCCGGAGCAGTCAAAGAGGACGCATAAATGCGCCGACCGATCGTTGTGGCACTGTGCCTTTCGGGCGCGGTTGCTTTAAGCGCCTGCCAGAAATCCCCCGATGCCGAAGTGCAACGCGCGTTGAAAGACGTGAACGTCATCGACGAATCCAACCTCTCCGATATCATGCTGACCGTGGGCGACCCGAATGAAGCGGTGTCCTACTTCCAGCGCACGGCCGAACAGAACCCCGACCGGATCGACCTGAAGCGCGGTCTGGGCAAATCGCTGGTCCGCGCCAACCGCCCGGCCGAGGCCGCCGCCGTCTGGCGCTCGGTCATCGCCCATCCGCAGGTCACCAATGATGACCGGGTGTCGCTGGCCGACGCCCTGATCCGCGCCAATGAATGGTCCGCCGCCGAGGCCGAGCTGAACAAGGTTCCGCCCACGCATGAAACCTTTGAGCGTTACCGGCTGGAGGCCATGGTCGCAGACAGCAAGAAAAACTGGAAAAAAGCCGACAGCTTTTACGAAATCGCAGCGGGAATGACGACCAAACCCTCGGGCGTGCTGAACAACTGGGGCTTTTCCAAGCTGACGCGCGGCGATGCGCCGGGGGCGGAGCGATTGTTCGTGCAAGCCCTGACCTTCGATCCGACCATGTTCACCACCAAGAACAATCTGGTGCTGGCCCGCGGCGCGCAACGCAAATACGAACTGCCCGTCGTCAAGATGAGTCAGGCCGAACGCGCCGAACTGCTTTACACCATGGCCTTGACCGCTATCAAACAGGGCGATGTCAGCACCGGCAAGCAGCTCCTGCGTCAGGCCGTAGATACCCACCCGCAGCACTTTGAGACCGCCGCCCGCGCGCTGGCCGCACTGGAGGCATAAGGCATGGAGTTCCCGACGATTGCGCCTCTGACTTCCGGGGCCGCCATTGCCTTTCTGCCCTTTGCGCTGTTCATCGGCGGATGGGTGGCGTGGTCCGACATGAAGACCATGAAGATCCCCAACAAGACCATGATCGCCCTGCTGGCGGTCTGGCTGGTGGTCGGTCTGGCCGCTGTCTGGCTGACCGGCCTGCCGCTGCACTCTTGGCTCTGGGGCTGGGCCTTTGCCGCGATCACGCTGGTGGTGGGTTTTTTCGTCAATCTGCTGCGCCTTGTCGGCGGCGGCGATGCCAAATTCGCCACCGCGATGGCGCCGTTCTTTGTCGGCGCGGACTGGCGCACCGTTTTCATCATCGCGGCCTCTTGCCTGATCGGGGCTTTCATCGTGCACCGGATCATCCGAAGCATCGGCCCGGTCCGCCGCGCCACCCCGGATTGGGTCAGCTGGACCAGCAATGACTTTCCCATGGGGCTGGCCCTTGCGGGGACACTGATTTTCCATCTTTTGCTCACAATTTCGGTCACATTCTAGGGCACGCATCAACCGGGCGGCGGGACATGTCCCAAAGCCGCCCGATCACTGTCCCTTAGCCCGGGTGCCTTGCATGAACATGCCGATCACGCCCAATGTGATAGCTCCGCCGACCCCGAAATCACTGGCCGAAACCGGCCTGTCACTGGTGATGATGCGCGACATCCTGCTGAAGACCATCTTCCGGATGAACATGGATCTGGTGTCCGACATCTGCCGCGTGGTCGCACTGTCACCGCAGCTCACGCAGGAGCTGGTCGACATCGCCCGTGGCCAGAAGCTGATCGAGGCAACCGGCACCCTGCACGCCACCTCGGGAAATGAAATGGGCTATCAGCTGACCGACAGCGGCAAGTCCCGCGCGTTGGATGCGCTGTCGCAATCGGAATATTACGGCGCGATGCCGGTGCCGCTGGCGTCTTACGCCGAGCAGATGAAACGCCAGTCGGTGCGCAACATCCGCCTGACCCGAGAGCAGCTTATGGGTGCCATGGGCCACCTGATCCTGCCGCCCGATCTTCTGGGCAACCTCGGCCCCGCCATCACCTCGGGCCGCTCCATCCTGCTCTATGGCCCGCCCGGCAACGGCAAATCCTCGATCTCCAACGGCATCCGCGCGGCGATGGGGGACAAGATCTATATCCCCCGCGCGATTGAATACTCCGGCCAGGTCATCACGGTGTATGACCCGATCGTACATTCCTCGGCTGAAGAATCCTTCGACGATCCGAACTCATTACGCCGCACCTCGGGCCGGTTCGACACCCGCTATGTCTATTGCGAACGCCCGACCGTGATCACCGGCGGCGAACTCACGCTCGACATGCTGGATCTGAAATACAACCCCGTCGCCCGCACCTATCAGGCGCCCTTGCAGCTCAAGGCCTCGGGCGGAATCTTCATCGTTGATGACCTTGGCCGTCAGGCGGAATCGCCGCAAAAGCTGGTGAACCGCTGGATTGTGCCCTTGGAAGAAGCGCGCGATATCCTGTCGCTGCAATCGGGCGAGAAGTTCACCGTGCCCTTTGACACGCTGGTGATCTTTTCCACCAACTTCCACCCGAACGAGATTTTCGATGGTGCCGCCCTGCGCCGGATCTTTTTCAAGATCAAGGTCGATGGCCCCAATCAGGAAATGTTCCTGAAGATCTTTGCCATGGTCGCACGCAAGAAAAAGATGCCGCTGGATGAAGCGACGCTGCTGCACATGCTGAAAACCAAATATCCGACGATTCAGAACAATTTCGCCAATTACCAGCCGACCTTCCTGATCGACCAGATGATCGCGATCTGTGAGTTCGAAGGTATCCCCTATCAGATGCGTCCCGATCTGATCGACCGCGCCTGGGGCAACATGTTCGTGCGCGAGGAAAAGATCGCCCGGTAACGATTATTCTGCGAAGGATCACATCCAGAATTTTCGCAGAAAATTCGTCCCCTTCGCGTTTTCGTAGAAAACGCGAAGCACCCGGTCAGAACCGCCGCACCCCCTGCTCGGTCACGATCATATCCAGCCGCTGATCGGTCGCTTCGACCGGCACCGCCTCCACCTCCTGCGCGGCAAAGCCAAAACCCACCGCCAGCACCGGGTGCCGCGCCCGCAGCCCCTCCAGCGTTCGGTCATAAAACCCGCCACCATACCCCAACCGATAGCCGCGCGCGTCAAAGGCCAAGAGCGGGACGATCAGCACCACAGGCTCCACCCAGGCCCCATCCTCCGGGATCAGCGCGCCGAATTCCCCCGCCACCATCGCACAGCCCGGCGACCATTCGCGAAACCGCAACGCCTGCGCGGGCCCCACGATCACCGGCACCCCGACCGGCCCCTGATGCGCGACCATCGCTGGCAACGGGTCAATCTCGGTCCGCATCGGCATATAGCCCGCCAGCACCCGGCCTCGCTCTGCCGCCAGCACATCGGCCAACAGCTCCGCCGCCTGCCCCTGCCCGGCAGCAAATCCCGCCTTGCGCGCGGCAAAGGCGGCCAGACGCGCCGCCGCCTTTACAGCAGCATCCATGACGCCAACCCCAGAAAGGCAAAGAAGCCAACCACATCCGTCACCGTGGTCACAAATGTTCCCGACGCCAATGCCGGATCGGCCCCCAGCCGGTTCATGGTCAATGGCACCACAACCCCGGCCAGTGCCGCTACCAACAGGTTGATGATCATCGCCATTGCCAGCACCAACCCCAGTGCGGCCCAGCCGAACACCAGCCAGCCCACAAGGCCCATCAGCACGGCAAAGACAGCACCATTCAAAAGGCCCACCATCGCTTCGCGCTTCACCACCCTCAGCGCGTTCGAAGAGGTCAGGTCCCGCGTCGCCAGCGCACGCACTGCAACCGTCAGCGATTGCGTCCCCGCATTGCCGCCCATCGAGGCCACAATCGGCATCAGCACCGCCAGAATTACGATCGCCGAAATCGTCGCCTCGAACCGCGAGATCACAAAGGCCGCCAGATTGGCCGTCAGCAGGTTCACAAACAGCCATGGCAACCGCCCCTGCAGGGTCTCGAACACACCGTCCGATACATTGGCATCATCGCTGACCCCGGCCATCCGCAGCATGTCTTCCTGGTGTTCCTCATCCAACACGTTCATGGCGTCATCAATCGTGATCACACCCACCAGCCGCCCATGCACATCCACCACCGGGCAAGAGATCAGGTGATACTGGTTGAACAGATAGGCCACATCCGCCTCGGCATCCGAGGCCTTGATCGTGCGGAAACTCTCTTCCACAATCGCCTTCAGCGCCACCTCGCGCCGCGCCGACAACAGCCGCCCCAGCGTGACATAAGACACCGGCTTCATGCGCGGATCGACCAGAATGATGTGATAGAACTGGTCCGGCAGCCAGTCGACCGACCGCATATGGTCAATCATCTCACCCACCGTCCAATGCTCGGGGGCGGTCACCACCTCACGCTGCATCAGACGCCCGGCGGAGTATTCCGGATAGGCCAGCGCCTGTTCCACCGCCAGCCTGTCCGCTGAATCCAGCGCCGACAGAATCGCCTCTTGCGCGGGCTCTTCAAGATCCTCAAGGATATCAACCACATCGTCGGTATCCAGGTCACGCATCGCCTCGGCCACCACCGAACGTGGCAGCGATTCGATCACCTCTTCCCGGATCGAATCCGAGATTTCCGAAAGGATGTCGCCGTCGATCTCACCCGACCACATCGCCAGCAACTGCCGCCGGTCCTCGGCGCTGATCTGTTCCAGAAGGTCGGCCACGTCGGCGGCATGCATCGGCTCCAGCAGGCGCGTCAACGCTGCCGTATCGCCAGCCTTTACCGCATCCAGAATGGCGGCCACGCGGCGTGTGTCCAGCCCCTCCTCGTCATCCTTGCGCACATCATCTGCCATACCGACCCCACCTGATTACCCCGACAGTAGCGAAAGCTCTTTCCCGCAAACAGGGGGCATCGGGCAAATTTACCCAAAGCAGGAAAGACGATAGGTTGCATGCAACACAAACCAACAACGGTGGGACGACAATGACCGATCTTTTGCTGGGCCGGGTGCTGCATTTCACCGCCGACCCGTTCGACCAGGGCCTATCCGCCGCGCAACTGGATGAGGCGCTCGTGATCGAGCACGGCCGCATCACCGCCGTCGGCACCGCCGACGCGCTGCGCCGCCAGCATCCACAGGCCCGGATCACCGACTATGGCCAGGCGCTGATCAGCGCCGGTTTCGTCGATGCCCATGTGCACTACCCGCAAACCGCCATCATCGCCTCCTGGGGCAAGCGACTGATCGACTGGCTGAACAGCTATACCTTCCCCGAGGAAATGCGCTTTTCGAACCTTTCCTATGCTCAGGACGTGGCAAACCGCTACTTCGACCTGACAGTTTCGAACGGAACGACCTCGGTCTGCTCATACTGCACCATCCACCCCGAAAGCGTGGATGCCTTCTTCACCGCCGCATCAGCCCGCAACCAGCGGGTCTGGGCCGGCAAGACCTGCATGGACCGCAACGCCCCTGAAGGCCTGCGCGACACCCCGCAGTCCGCCTATGATGACAGCAAGCGCCTGCTCCACAAATGGCACGGTCAGGGCCGCGCCTCCTACGTCATCACCCCGCGCTTTTCGCCCACCTCCACGCCCGAACAGCTCAACGCCCTCGGCACGCTCTGGCGCGAACACCCGGATTGCCTGATGCAAACCCACCTGTCCGAACAAACCGACGAAATCGCCTGGGTCAAAGACCTGTTTCCCCAATCGCGCGACTACCTTGATACCTACGAGGCGCAAGGCCTGCTGCGCGAAGGCGCGATCTACGGCCACGCCATCCACCTGACGACGCGCGAAAAATCCCGCCTGAAAGAAGCCGGCGCCAGCCTGATCCACTGCCCGACCTCGAACACCTTCATCGGCTCCGGCCTGTTCGATATGGGCGGGCTGAAAGCCGCAGGCCAGCGCATCGGCCTTGCCACCGACACCGGCGGCGGCTCGTCCTTCTCGATGCTGCGCACCATGGCGTCGGCCTATGAGGTCGGCCAACTCGCGGGCCGCGCCCTGCACCCAGCGGAACTGTGGTGGCTGGCAACGCAAGGCTCCGCCCGCGCCCTGCACGCGGACCACCAGATCGGCAACATCGCACCGGGGATGGAGGCGGATCTGGTCATCGTTGATCTCGCCGCAACCCCGGCGATCGCGCAGGCCACCTGCCGCGCCGATGATCTCTGGCAAGCCTTGTTTCCCACCATCATGATGGGCGACGACCGCGCCATCCGCGCTACCTGGGTGGCGGGGGCTTGCGTGCATGACCGCGCCTAGGCGCAGTCAGCCAACCCGTCAGTCAAAGCCGAATTCCCAGCCATCGGGCAGGAAATCATAGGCCACGCCGATCTCGCTCACCTTGCGCTCCTCCTCCCACAACACCTCGGGGGTGATGCGCAGGGGGGTCTTGGTGGTGACGATCAGCGTGTCCTCATCGGTATCGCGTTGGGTGGAAAAGCCCTTGGCCTGCAAGGCTTTCTCGCAAACCTTCCAGTTCGCCTCCTCGCTTTCGGCCAGCAGATAGAACTCCACCAAAGACATCTGAGGCAGCGTCGCCCCACCCTTTTTCATCTCGTCGAAACTGTCAAAGGTCTCGCGCCGCTGCGCCTCGAAATCATGTGCCATCTCAATCCCTCAGCTTGCGCGCCAGATCATTCTGCCGCGCGATCACCCGGGCCAGATCTATCGTAACCATCTGCCCACCCGCAACCACCCTGCGCCCCTCGACAAACAGATCGCGCACCCGCCCCGGCCCGCACAGAACCAGCGCCGCCACCGGGTCCCAGGAGCCTGCCGCCTCGATGCCCGACATATCCCAGATCGCCACATCGGCCCGCTTTCCGGGCTGCAAAGACCCGCAATCGCCGCGCCCCAAAACCTGCGCCCCGCCAAGGGTGGCGATCTCCAGCACCTCACGCGCGCTCATCGCATCGGCCCCGCGCGCCACACGCTGCAACAACAACGCCTGCCGCGCTTCACCAATCAGACTACCCGCATCATTGCTGGCCGACCCGTCCACACCAAGGCCCACCGTCACCCCGGCGTCCCGCATCGCGCGCACCGGCGCTATGCCCGACCCCAGACGGCAGTTCGAGCACGGGCAATGCGCCACACCGGTCCCGGTGCGGGCAAACAGATCAATCTCCGCGCCGTCCAGTTTCACACAATGCGCGTGCCAGACATCCGGCCCGGTCCAGCCCAGTTCCTCGGCATATTGCCCCGGTCGTACCCCGAATTTCGCCAGCGAATAGGCGATATCCTCGTCATTCTCGGCCAGATGCGTGTGCAGCATCACCCCCTTGTCGCGTGCCAGCAAAGCCGCCTCGCGCATCAGGTCACGGCTGACCGAAAACGGCGAGCATGGCGCCAACCCCACCCGCACCATGGCGCCCTCGGCTGGGTCATGGAACCCATCCACCACCCGGATCATATCCTCCAGAATCGCGCTTTCCCGCTCCACCAACGCATCGGGAGGCAAGCCGCCATCCGACTCGCCAATGCTCATCGCTCCGCGCGTCGGATGAAACCGCAGTCCCACGGTTGCGGCCGCCTCGATCGTATCCTCCAGCCGCGCGCCATTCGGATACAGATACAGATGATCCGATGACAGGCTGCACCCGGTCAGCGCCAGCTCGGCCAGACCCGCCTGCGCCGAAACAAACATCTCCTCCGGCCCGAACCGCGCCCAGATCGGATAGAGCGTCTTGAGCCAGCCAAACAGCAAGGCATCCTGCCCCCCCGGCACCGCCCGCGTCAGGGTCTGATACAGGTGATGATGCGTGTTCACCAACCCCGGCGTCACCACGCACCCGCGCGCCTCGACCACCTCGGCACCCCCGGCCACCAACCCCTGCCCCACAGCGGCAATCACCCCACCGCACAACAGCACGTCCGCCCCCGCCAACTCCCGGCGGCCGGCATCCATCGTCACCACGACATCGGCATTTCTGATCAGAATATCATGCAAAACAGGTTCCTCCGCCCCTTCGGTGGAACCTGTGGCGGGCCGACAGAAGGGGAAAGGACTCGGTCACCGCCCGAAAACCCTAGCAAAACCTGGCCGCAGGACGCAACCCGGTTTCATCTGTTCAAAAATATCCTCGGGGGGAGGAGCGAAGCGACGGGGGGCTGAAAGCCCCCTTTCACCCGTTCAGCAAGGCCAAAGCCTCGGCATGCACGGCCCGGTTCGCAGCCGCCAGCACCTGCCCGCCCTGATGGCAGGCGTTGCCCTGCCAGTCGGTCACCACGCCCCCTGCCGACTCGATCACCGCGATCGGGGCCTGCACGTCATAGGGTTGCAACCCGGCCTCGATCACCAGATCGACCTGCCCGGCGGCCACCAGCGCATAGCCATAACAATCCATGCCATAGCGCACCAGCCGCACCCGGTCGGCCACTCTGCGGAACGCGCGATGCTCCGCCTCCGTGCCGATTTCAGGAAAAGTCGACAGCATGATCGCCTGCCCCAAAGGCCGCGCCGCCCGGCAGGCCAGCGCAAATTCCCCCGAAGGCCCGACCGAGCGCGCCAGGCCAAAGCCTCCCTCGAACCGCTCACGGATGAACGGCTGGTCGATCAGCCCATAAACCGGCCCTTTGTCATCGGCGACCGAGATCAGCACCCCCCAGGTCGGCGTGCCCGACAAATAGCCGCGGGTGCCGTCGATCGGGTCCAGCACCCAGGTCAGGCCGGAAGTGCCCGCCGTCGCGCCATATTCCTCGCCCAGAACCGCATCGTCAGGCCGGTGCTGCGCCAGAATGGCCCGCATCCGCTCTTCGGCCAGACGGTCGGCGACGGTCACCGGGTCAAACCGGGCCGTTTCCTTGCTGTCGGCCGACAGGCCCGGCTTGCGGAAATGCAAAAGAGTCGCCTCGCGCGCGGCATCTGCCAGCGCATGGGCGGTTGTGATCAGCTCGCGCTGTGACTCGATGGTCAGGTCGGCCATGCTGTCCCCATGTCTTGCGGGGCATCATCCCCGGCACGATCAAGGCGCTACCGCTGGCCTGTGCCGGGGTCAAGATCAACGTGGCCGAACCCGGGCGCTTTCGGGCCCGGTCCGCCCGTGATCAGGCCGCTTCGCTCAGCACCCGGGCCAGATCGAACAGGCGGCGGCGCTGCGCTTCGGGAATGGCGTAATAGGAACGGACCAGTTCCAGCGCTTCCTTGTCGGCAAAGAAGTCACCTGCCGGGGCAGCAGTGGTGACAGAACCCTCTGCCGAAAGGCCTTCAAAAAAGAACGCGATCTGCACACCCAGCGTGTCAGCAATATCCCAAAGACGCGAAGCGCTTACGCGGTTCATCCCGGTTTCATACTTCTGGATCTGCTGGAACTTGATCCCGACCTTGTCTGCAAGTTGCTGCTGGGTCATCCCCACCATCCAACGGCGATGGCGGATACGTTTCCCGACATGGGCATCGACTGGGTGTTTCATGTTAATCTCCGACTTTGTAAGTCCCCTATCGTAACACAAGCAACTCTTGTGCCAAAGTAACGAAATTTCCGATCACGCCGCGATTCATACACAGTCTGCCAGTTCTGGCGCGTATTACGCAGCATGAATTGCACAACTGAACAAAAATGTACGCTGCTTACCTGTGGAAGAATCAGCTGCCGACAAACTCGCGTCCAGCGTGTTTCGCGTATAGCGTCGCATTTTGCAACCATCTCGCAAAATGTAACGGTCAGCCCGCCCCCCCACAACGAGACCGGCACCTATCCTCCGGCCCCACTGGCCCTGCCCGCGCGCCCACAGTAATCTGGCCGAAACCACGCAAGGATCCCCCGATGCGCGTCTGGCAGATCGACACCCTCTCCACCCCCGCCCGCCTGATCGACGCGGCCATTCCGACCCCGGCTGCAGGTCAGGCGCTGCTGCGCATCCACGCCTGCGCCCTCAACTTCGCCGATCTGCTGATGGCCGAGGGCAAGTATCAGTCCAGACCTCCGCTGCCCTTCACCCCCGGCCTTGAACTGGCCGGAGAGGTGGTGGCCCTCGGCCCCGACACCCCCGGCCCCGCCCCCGGCACCCGCGTCGCCTGCTACGCAGGCCACGGCGGGCTGGCCGAATACGGCTGCTTTGCCACCGACCGCCTGATCCCGTTGCCTGACGCGATGCCCTATGACCACGCATCGGCCTTCCTGATCGCCTATGGCACCTCGCACCTTGCCCTCTCGCACAAGGCCCGCATGCAACCGGGTGAGACGCTGCTGGTCACCGGCGCCGCCGGAGGTGTAGGCCTGACAGCGATAGAGGTCGGCAAACGCATGGGCGCACGCGTCATCGCCACCGCACGCGGGGCCGACAAACTGGCGGTGGCACAGGCCGCCGGGGCCGATCACCTGATCGACAGCGACAGCCCCGACCTGAAAGACCAGCTCAAGGCGCTCGGCGGCGTGGATGTGGTCTACGATACCGTCGGCGGCCCCGGCTTCGACGCCGCCTTGCGCGCCACCCGCCCCGAAGGCCGCATCCTGTGCATCGGCTTTGCGGGCGGCGAGGTGCCCAAACCCGCCGCCAACATCCTGCTGGTCAAGAACATCACCGTCATCGGCTTCTGGTGGGGGGCCTACTTCGATTTCGCCCCGCATCTGGTGACGCACAGCCTCTCCACCCTGATGGAATGGTATGAGGCGGGCGGCCTGCGCCCCCACATCTCGCACCACCTGCCGCTGGTATCCCTGCCCCAAGGGCTGGCGCTGCTGCGCGAACGCAAGGCGACGGGCAAGGTCGTCATGCAAACCGGATAAGCGCCGCCGGTCCGTGGCCAAGTGAAAAGCGGCGGACATCAGCCCGCCGCTCAACCGTTGCGCTGGTTGCAGGAAATCCTACGCCCTGCGGGTCTTGCGGCGCGCGAAGGCCAGCATGCCCAGGCCGGAAAGCAGCAACAGCCCACCGGCAGGCACCGGAACCGCGGCCAGAGAGGTCTCGATATTCACGGAATATTTGCCATTGTTGAAGAAAGCCGTGGAATAGGCACCCTTTACGTCTGGCGTGAAAAACGCCTTCCAGCCTGCGATACCCAGCGTGTAGTTGCCCGCAGCCAACATGGTCGGGCCGCTGAACGACAGTGCAACCCCGTTACCGCCGCCTTGCACGGCGACTGCCTTCGCAACAAGCGCAGAACCGAAGTAAAGCGCGATCGACTCGGTAAAGTTGCTCTTCGCAGTGCTTTTCACCGAAATGTCGAGCGACGACAGGGCAAAGCCGCCCGGTGCATCAAGCGAGAAATTGACGAAATCGACCGTTTGCTTGGTCAGGGTGTTCGAGATGGTAGCGCCACCCGTCACATCGCCCAGGTTGTAGGTCGCAGCCGTACCGGCCAGCGCGGATGCGATGACAAGAGCACCGCCAAGAAGTAGAGACTTGAATTGCATACAGACACCATTTGTTAAGCTTCGAGGCGGGCCACTCCGAACACGGGGTGATCTACACCGTCAGCGCTCGTTATCGCCCTGTCGCCTCAAAATTTGGTTAAAATGAGGCTGCTTATGCGTTTCAGCGGATCCTGAGCCAGCATGTTTCCAGCACCGCAACGGTGCGCTATTTCCGGTCGCATTGTCCCCGATCGGAATGATCCCGAGCACCGGCCGCAATCCGCTGATTCGATGCCGCCCTCACACCGGCATCATGCGCGGCAATGGTTTGCTCACCCCGCCGCGCGCACCACGCCGCGCGCCTGATAGGCGCGCCGGATCATCGCCGCCATTTCCAGCACCGCCGGGCTGTGCGCCGGGTCCGCGACATACAGGTTCACCTTCATCCGTTTCAGGTCGGGCAAAGCCCCGCCATGGCTGATCCGCTCCACGTAAGGCGGCTCCGATCCGGCCAGCACGGTGTGCACGGCCAGATCGGCGCTGACGCTGGCCTCAATCGTGCGGGTGCTGTCGCTTTCCACCGCCATCTGCCAGGCGATCCCTGCCCGGTCCAGCGCCGCCTGCACGCCCTGGCGGAAGATGCAGTTGTGCTCATAGGCCAGCTTCAACGGCCGACCCTTCCAAGCAACACCCCCCGGCGCCCCCACCCAGACCAGCGGCAATTCCGCGAGGGTCACCCCCCCCAGATCAACCGTGTCTTCAGTGGTCAGGATGATATCGCACTCTCCCCGGCCGAACTGCGTCTTCAGCACGCGGGTAAAGGAACTGATCAACGACACCTTCATCCGTGGAAAGGTCCGCGCGAAATGCTGCAACACCTGCGGGATCACCGGGTAAACGATGTCATGCGGCACCCCCAGCACCACCTCGCCCTCATGCGGGTCGCGGGTCAGCCGCCCCATTACCTCGTCATTCAACGCCAGCATCCGCCGCGCATAGCCCAAGAGCTGCTCCCCCGCCGCCGTCAGCGCCACCTGCCGCCCCGATCGGTCCAGCACATCGACCCCCAGCATCTCCTCCAGCCGCTTGATCTGCATCGACACCGCCGATTGTGTCAGGTTCAGAAAGCCCGAGGCCCGGGTCACCCCGCCCGCATCGGCCACCGCCACGAAAGACCGCAGCGCGGTCAGGTCCAGATTGCGCGCCACATCACAATTCCTGATATGAGACTTCAAAAGCATTCACTTTCCTAATGTCCGCGATTCGGCTACATCAGGCAAGAGATTTGAGGGCGCAAAGCGCGCGCCACCGCAGTTGAAACCCCGAAAGGAAAGACCATGTTTGCCTCGCTCCACACCGCAACGCTCGCCACCCGGCGCGTGCAGTCGGCTGGACGCGCTCCGCGCCTTCTTACGCTGGTGCATGCGGCCCTCGCCGCGCACCGCCAGCGCCAGTTCCTCGCCCGGCTTGATGACCGCACCCTGGCCGATATCGGCCTGACCCGCGACCAGGCCCTGACCGAAGCCGACCGCCCGATGTGGGATATTCCCGCCAACTGGGCCAACCGTATTCTGGCCTGACCGGCCTGCAGGCCGGAAAAACCGGATTTTCGGCACCTCTCCGGGCCGGAAATCCTTGAAATCGACGGCATCCTTCCCGATATTAGAACCAGAAAATCCTGTGCGGGCCAACCGCGCGGGGCTTGGGTCAACTTCGGAGGCTAATACATGGCTGACTATACAACGATCCGTACAGCCGGCGCAGGTGTTCGCACCGCTCAGCTGGACGAGGGCCTTCGCGCCCACATGAACAAGGTTTACGGGCTGATGTCTGTCG
>JBKBKR010000013.1:0-54404 GCA_046296515.1 Paracoccaceae bacterium
ACGGGGGCAGAGGGCATGTAGGGGGGGGGCGCGGTGCTGCCGCCGCCCGTGCTGCCGCCGCCCGTGCTGCCGCCGCCCGTGCTGCCGCCGCCCGTGCTGCCGCCGCCCGTGCTGCCGCCGGTGTTCCCTCCGCCGGTGTCGCCGCCGGGTGGAATCGGGGTTCCGGGGCTGACGGCACCGTCGCCCTGTCCGTGCGGCGAACCGCCCGCCGGGCTGGCGGTAAGCGTTGCGGGCAGGATGCGTGACGGGCCGATGCCGCTCGGCAGGATGTCGGCCAGCGTCAGCGGGCGTCCGTCGGCCGCGTGGATGGTGACGCTGCGGCCGTTGAACGCCACAGTGATGCCATCGCTTCGCGCTGTCACCACAAGCTGGCCCGTGTCGCGCAGCATGGGCCAGCCTGTCAGGTCAAGCCGGTCGGCACCGCGCTGGAAATCGGTGATCGTGGTCTGGGTTGCCGTGCTGCGCAAAACGAAAATGTCACTGCCGCCGCCCCCGATCAGGCGGGTGCCGGAGGTGTTGGCGATCAGCACGTCATCGCCAGCCCCGCCGGACAGGGACTGACCGGGCGCGCCACTGGTCAGGATGTCGGCCCCGGCGGTGCCGGTCACCGATGCGCCGCGCCCGGTGCCGTCGATGACCGTGCCCATCGTGCCGAGCGACCATTCCAGCACGGTCAGGCCGCTTTCGGTTTCGCCCCCGACATAGACATAGAGCCGCTCACCGATCTGGATGATCTTCACCGCCGTGACATTGGCGAGGCCGGTGGCAAGGCTGTGCTCGATCGTGGCAAGCGCCTGCAAGGTGCCGTCCGGCAGCAGACGGAACAGGGTCACACCATCGTCACCCCCGCCCGCCGCAACAAAGACCTGACCGCCGACATTGATGGTGTCTATGGCGCGGACGGCTTCGAATCGGGTGTCGCGGCTGTCGAGCACGTGGTCGGTGATGGCAAGCTGACCCTGTGCCGAGAGCCGGATCACGGTCAGGCTGGAGGTGCCTGCCGCCGCCGCGATCACAAAGGTTTGCCCCCCCATCTGCACCACATCAAGCGCCGACAGGGCGGCGACAGCCAGCCCGTCGGCCGCAGACAGGGCAGAGGTGCGGGTCAGGCTGTTGCTGGCCGGGTCATGACGGTGCGCTGTCAGGGTGGTGCGGGTCGCGTCGATGCTGAGCAGCATGGGATGGCCCGCGCCATGGACCTGAACAAGGCTGTGACTGCCGGTCAGGGTCGATCCGGCGCCCACCAGCTCGGTCATCGCCGCACGGACCGGATCGAACACGGCGATCCGCCCGGTTGACGGAGACAGAACGTAGAATGGCGCGGCCCCGTCGGGCTGATCGGCAATCAGCATGCGCCCGGCAAATCCCGCAGGCAAAACAAGCGCGTGGGGCCGTCCGATCCCGCCCGTCAGGTTCGAGACCCAGCCGGTCAGGCCGCCGCTGCCGGCGATGCCGAGCAGAATGGCGGTCATGCTGCCAAGCTGGGCCACCGCCATATCGGTTTGCGCCAGCAGCCCGTGCGCGGTTGACACCGCCCGCACCGCGATCGGGGTCAGGCGGCCATCTGCACCGATTTCATAGGTGGCCACCCCGCCATTGGTGCCGGAATAGGCAACCAGCCGCAGACCCGCCGGCCCGTTGACCACCGACAGGTCGATCACACCAAGGTCAACGGCGCTGTTGCCGCTGCCGAAGCGGTCCACCACACGAAACATTTCCCACCCCCGGAAGCCAACACCCGAAGCGAAGGTTGCGCAAGGGACGGGGACCGGGTGCGGCTGGAAGCTGACGGCTTTCGGGCGTATGCAATGGATTTTCAGCAAAAGTCTATGAAATTAAGAGATAATTCCCCAGATCTTCTTGCGGCCTGTGATGGCGATCCGGTTGCATGTCACGAAGTTTAAACCATTCACGTGCCACGATTGTGCCCAGATCTCGGGTAATATGCGATGGATGTTGTCGCAATTGAAACTGGTGAAGATCATGGTTGTGGTTGCTGCCACCGGGGGCGCTGCGGGCGCGGGTGCAGGCGGGTCCTTGACCTTTGACTGCGTTGCCCTGTCGCCCAAGGTGGGGGAAACAGAAGCGATATGCGCATTGTTCGCTCAAAGTCTTCGCGCAGCCTTTCCCGGGAAGCGCGTGGTGCGAGGGCCCGATGCGGATGTGGTCCTGGGCATTGACTCGGCCAGCGGGCGGAGCCTGTTCGCGCGCATTGACTGGCGGGGGCACCCGCCCGGTGAGTTGCGCGGCATTGCGCGGCGCGATGCCGATCTTGACGATATGGCGCGGTCCACCTTGCTGGACGCACTGCTGGAAACATCGCGGCGATGACCGGTTCCGGTCGCGTTCTCGAAAGATGAAGAGTGCCCGATGGGGCCGGGACAAAAGGAAAACTGTCTGATGGCAAGGGATTATTCTTTCGGGTCGGATGTGCTTGACGCCTCGGGGCTGATCCGCCATGCGGCGCTGCGTGAAACGGGCGATGTGGTGGGATCAACTGCCACAACGGCCCGGATTTCTGTCGGCGATACATTCCAGGGATGGCTGACGGGAGTTGACAGCGATTGGGTGGCGGTCGATCTGGTCGCCGGGCAGAATTATGTCTTTACCGCCTATGGCACCGGGGGCACCGCGGGGCTTGTCGATCCGCAACTGGGCGTGCGCTCCTCCGCCGGGGCGCTCCTGGCCTTCAACGAGGATGCAGAACCGGGCAACTTCACCTCGATGGTGCGATTTACGCCGACAGCCGGCGGAACCTATTATCTGGATATCAGGACTGTCGGCAACGCACAGGGCCAATATACGCTGCGCAGCGCGACCGATGTGTTCACGATCGAGCAGGTCGCCAGCCAGTTGACCGATTCAAGCTGGGGCAACGCCGGTTCCGCCCTGCACCTGCCGATCACCGCAGCCGGGACCGTGACCGTGAACCTGAACGCCCTGTCTGCCGACGGGCGTACTCTGGCGCGGATGGCCCTGGAAACATGGACCGCCTATACCGGGATCACTTTTGCCGAGACTGGTTCGGCAGGGGCGATGATCCGCTTTGATGATCTTGATGCGGCGATCGGTGGCGGGATCTATGCGTTTGCCGGGCCGCTCGGTATTTCGCCGGGCGGCAGTTATACGAGCGCCATGGTGACGATAAGCGAGGGCTGGGTTGCAGCCAACGGCACCGCCTATGGCAGCTATTCCTATGTGACCTATCTGCATGAGATCGGGCATGCGCTGGGCCTTGGGCATCCCGGTTTTTATGATGGTGATGCCCTTTATGGCAGAGACAACCACTATCTCAACGACAGCTATCAAATGACGATCATGTCGTATTTCGACATGGACGCGAATACCTTTGTGACCGGGACAAATTTTCATCCGCTCACTCCGATGGCCGCCGATATTGCCGCGATGCAATATCTTTACGGCACATCGCCATCGGTTTTCGCGGGAAACACGGTCTGGGGCGCGAATTCCAACATCTCCGGCCGTCTTGGCACCGCGATGAATGTCATGTTCGACGGCGCTGCCCGGCCCGGCTGGATGGCCGCCGGGCAGCAGTTCGGTTTCACCATCGTGGATTCCGGTGGCATCGATACGATGGATTTCAGCCGGACCGGGGTCGCGCAACTGATCGACATGCGGCAGGGCGGTATCTCGAATGTTCATGGTGCGGTCGGGACGGTGGTGGTCGCGCTGGGAACCGTGATCGAGAATGCGGTTGGTGGCACCGGGGCCGACACCATCCATGGCAATGACGCGGACAACTTCATCATGGCCCTTGCCGGGGATGACGTCATCTATGCCGGGGCCGGGAATGATGTTGTCTATTCCTCATTCGGGAATGACTATGTGGAAGCCGGTGACGGGCATGATGAGGTCTGGGGTGCCGCGGGCAATGACACCCTGTATGGTGGCAACGGCAATGACACCATGGGCGGCGGTATCGGCGACGATATGCTGTATGGTGGCGATGGTCAGGACAACCTTTGGGGCGGTGTCGGCAATGACATGATCGGCGGCGGCGCTGGCGCGGACGAAATTGCCGGGGGCGGAGGCAACGACACGGTTTATGGCGGCGACGGCAATGATACGATCTATGGCGCGCCCGGGAACGATCTGCTCCATGGTGGTGACGGCGACGATTTCATCTGGGGTGGAACCGGCAGTGACACCATCTTTGGCGGGGCGGGCGATGACACCATTGCCCCCGGTGCCGACAACGACACGGTGACCGGCGGCGAGGGCGCGGATACCTTTGTCTTTTACCGCAACAATGGCGTCACCCGGATCACCGATTTTGCCCCGGGCGAAGGCGACAGGCTGCAACTGTCGAGCCTGCTGTGGGAAGGGCAATTCGGCGCGCTGACAGCGCAGGAGGTTGAAACCCGGTTCGCCAGCCTTGATGGCAATGGAAATACCGTTCTGGCCTTCGTGGGCACGTCAATCATTCTTGCCGGGTTTACCGATTTTGCAGTGCTGGATCAGCATATCACGATAATCTGAGGTCACTGCCTATGAAATGACTGCCTGCCCGCAGGAAGTCATTTCATCAGTTGGGCATGTTCGGCGAGCGCGGCTTCGACATCGTCGAAATAGGTCAGTTTGCCTTCGTGAAGCAGGATGGCCGCATCGCAGAACTTGCGGATATCGGAGGCGTTGTGGCTGACCAGAACCGCGCTGGATTGCTTCATGCGTTCGGCGAAAACGGTGGCGCTTTTTTCACGAAAGCGGGTATCACCGACGGCGGTGACCTCGTCGACCAGATAGATGTCAAAGGCGATGCCCATCGAAATCCCGAAGGCAAGGCGCGAATACATGCCGGAGGAATAGGTGCTCATCGGCATGTGGAAATGCTTGCCGAGTTCGGCGAAATCCTCGACGAAATCCGTCAGCGTTTCGGTATCGACCCCGTAAACCCGCGCGAGGAATTTTGTGTTCTGCGCGCCTGTCAGGTCACGGTGAAAGCTGCCGCCAAAGCCCACCGGCCAAGACACCGTGCCTTGCACGATCACGCGGCCGGTGGTCGGGGGCATCGTCCCTGAAATGATCTTCAGCAGGGTCGATTTGCCCGCGCCATTGCGGCCGAGCAGGGCAAGGGACTTCCCGGTCGGCAGGACGAGGTTGAGGTTGTCGAGGACGGAATACCATTCACCCCTGACCCAGAACCCTTTGGACAGGTTTTCAAATACCATCATCGGAGTGTGCGCCCGGCCGACATGGTTTCAGCCCCGGTCTCTCAGGCTGTAGTAGATCAGGGTCATGGTCGCCCAGGCCATGATCAGAAATCCCAGGATCATGGCCAGCAAGGTGAAGCGTTTCGGAAATTCCGCATCCTGCGCCTTTGTCGGCGGGATATAGGCGGCGAGATAGAGCGATTGGCGGTTGGCGTTGGACACCGCCGCCTGTTTGGCCGCCAGGGCAGCCGTATAGTTGCGCTCGGCAAATTCCAGGTCGACGCTGAGACCTTCGTATTTGGCTATCATCTCGGGGTAGGTGTCTTCGGAATTGGGGTCCGTGGTCGTGCCGAAGAAATTGCGCTCCTGCTCGATCCGGTTGCGGATCACGTCGATCTGGCGCGAAAGCTGCGCACGTCTGGGGTCATCGACACGGGTCGACGGGTCAAGCAGGTCGAATTCAACCAAAGCCTGCGCGAGCTGCTGCTGCAGGTTCGACACAACGCCCATGCGCCCCTGAATGTCGGCGATCGGATCGACGATCCGGGTCTGGGCGCGGAACACCGTCAGGGCCCCGCGCGCGACGCGCAGGTCGGCCACGGCCTGATCCAGTTCACGATCGGCATTGGTCAGGGCGTCGCGTCGCGCCGTCTCGTTGAGCTGGTTGATCATGTTCTGGCTCTCTTCGAGGATCACCTGCGCGATTGTCTGGGCGGTGACCGGATCAAGGGCCTGAACGGTCAGGTCGATCAGACCCGAAGAGGAATCGTAGGACAGGCGCAGGACCCGCTTCCAGAAGCGGAACAGCTCTTCGGTGGTGGCGTTTTCCCAGATGGAATAGACCACGTCGGTGGGCCAGCCCTGGGAATAATGGGCCCGCAGGTTGACGCGGGCATCAACCTTTTCCATCATGGTCTGGCTTTGCATGAACTCGTGCAGCACGCCGGCATGAACGCCCTGACCCGAGCCTGTCAGGAACGACAACCCGCCGAGGATGGCACTTGCGCTGTTGCCGTCTTCCTGCCGGATCGTGAACCCTGCGCGGGAGGCATATTGATCATTGGCGAAGGCAAAGAGGTAAAACGCGCTGACGACAGCGGGCAGGATCACCAGCGCGATGAAGGACAGCATCAGGCCGTAGTGCCGCCGCTTGAGCTTTGCCGGCCCCGCGACGGGCCGCATCGGTGCCGCCACCGGGACGGCAGCAGCCGGTGCCGGTTTCGGTGCGGCGGGAGCCGTGGGGGCCGCCACCGGGGCAATTTTCGCAGCCGGATTTGCCGGTGGCGGCGCGACCTGCGGGGCAGGTGCGACACTTGGGCGCGGCGCTTCTGTTGCGGTCGGAACAACCGCGACCGGCTTTCCCGGTGGCGGGGTTTCGGTGGGAGAGGGGACAGATTTCAGGGGTGCTGAAGGGGGCGCTGGCTGGTTGGTCTGCGTCCCGGTCGTCGTGTGCGGTTTTGCCGGTTCGGTCAAGTCAAGCCCGTCCTGAATAATTTGCACTCTGCTCGCCATTACTACATAACCAGAGCCTGTTTCACCAGACCGTCGATCAATAGCGATCGCAGAGAGCAGCGCAATGGCAATGAGTGATATGCGGCCTTTGCCGATGGACCCGCCAAAGGTCCGGCGCAGCTGGGCGACGTTCCGCACCATATCCGCGCTGATGCTGCGCGAAATGTCGACCCGCTATGGCCGGTCGCCGGGTGGATATGCCTGGGCCTTGCTGGAGCCCATAGGCGCCATCATCGTGATGGCGATCGGCTTTGGGCTGATGTTCCATTCCCCGGCGCTGGGCTCTGATTTCATGCTGTTCTATGCGACGGGTTACATGCCGTTTTCGCTGTATCAGTCGATTTCCAACGTGGCGGCCCGGGCCATTTCCTATTCCAAGCCGTTGCTGATGTATCCGGCTGTGACCTGGATGGATGCGCTGCTTGCCCGGTTCTTGCTGAACACGCTGACCGGGTTGCTGGTGACGATCCTCATTTTCTGGGGCATCATGGCGGTTTCGGCCACGACCACCATTCTTGACCTGCCGATGATCGCGCTGGCGATGGGGCTGTCTGCCTTGCTGGGGCTGGGGGTGGGCACGTTGAACTGCTATCTCAGCGCCCGGATCGAGGTCTGGGACATTGCATGGTCGATTGCCAGCCGGCCGCTGTTCATCGTATCCGGCGTGTTCTTCATTTACGAGGGTGTACCCGAGGCGGCGCGCAATGTGCTGTATTACCTGCCGTGGATGCACATTTCCGGGCTGATGCGCGAGGGGTTCTATCCCACCTACCGGCCCGAATATGTGTCGGTGGGCTATGTCCTGCTGTGTTCGATGCTGCCGCTGGTCTTTGGCCTGATGCTGCTGCGGCGGTATCACAAGGATTTGCTCAACCGGGGTTGAGCGCTGCCGCAGGGCCGTGCGTCAGGTCTGATAGCCCGGCTTCTGGTCCCAGGCCCATGCGTCGCGGATCATCTGTTCCATGTTCGAATGTGACCGGACCCAGCCCAGTTCGGTTTCCGCGCGCTGACTGCCGGAGACGAGGACGGCGGCGTCACCCGGTCGGCGCGGGCCCTCGATCATTGGGACCGGGCGGTTGGTGACCTGTCCGGCGTGGCGGATGACGTCGCGCACCGAAAAGCCATTGCCGGTACCGAGGTTGAACGACGTGCTGCCCTTGCCATCCAGCAACCAGCGCAGCCCCAGAACATGCGCGTTCACCAGATCGGTGACGTGGATATAATCGCGGATACAGGTGCCATCGGGTGTCGGATAATCGGTGCCGTGCAGGGTGAGCGCGTCACGCCGCCCCGCGATCGCCTCCAGCATCAAGGGGATCAGATGGGTTTCCGGGCGGTGCTGTTCGCCCAGATCACCCTCCGGGTCGGCACCGGCGACGTTGAAATAGCGGAAGATCACATGTTGCAGGCCGAAAGCGGCTTCGAAATTCGCCAGCACATCCTCGATCGCGCGTTTGGAGGCGCCATAGGCGTTGATCGGGCGTTGCGCGGTGTCTTCGGTCAGCACCACGCCATCCTGATCGCCATAGGTTGCGCAGGTGGAGGAGAAGATGAAATTGAGGCAGCCGGAGGCGACGGCCGCCTCGGCCAGATTGAGCGCGCCGCCGACATTGACCCGCCAGTAATGCGCCGGGTTCTTCATGCTTTCGCCGACCAGCGACAGGGCGGCGAAGTGCAGCACCGCCACGGGGCGGTATTGCGCGAAGGCCGCATCGACCGAGGCGCGGTCCATCAGGTCACCCTTGAACAGGGGGCCGAACCTGACCGCCTGTTCCCAGCCGGTGGACAGGTTGTCAAATGTTACCGGGATGAAACCGGCACCCTTCAGCGCCTTGCAGGCGTGAGAGCCGACATAGCCCGCGCCACCTGTTACCAGAACGTGATCCAAACCTGATCTCCCCAACAGTCTTTGACGTCTTGGTGTCATACGCCGAATGGGGCGGCAACCCAAAAGTCCGGGGTCTGCAGGGGAAAGGCCGGCATTTGCGGTTGAGCCTTTGCGGTTGCTGCCGCATACCGGGCAAACCGGATTTGGCGCGGACGGTGCAGGTTGACAGAGCAGAAGATGCGGAAATCCTCAGGACTGGTCGCAGTGGTGGTGACCTTCAACCGGCTCTCGCAGCTGCAACGTACAATCGAGGCGTTGCTGCGCCATCCGCCCGATCAGCTTTGCGCTGTCGTTGTGGTGGACAATGCCAGCACGGATGGCACGCAGGCATGGCTGGCAGGCTGTCGGGATGCGCGCCTGCAGGTCGAGCGTTTGAGCGAGAACCGGGGTGGTGCGGGTGGTTTCGCCCATGGCATGGATTGCGCGCGGCAGGGCCATGATCCGGACTGGATTGTGGTGATGGACGATGACGCCCGGCCCGGGGCGCAGGCCTTTGCGCAGTTTCGTGCGCTCGACCAGAAGGGCGCGTTGCAGGGGCTGGACGGTGTGGCGGCGGCGGTGCGCCATCCGGATGGGACGATCTGCCGGATGAACCGTCCGACGGTGAACCCGTTCTGGCACGCGCGTGTTTTCCTGCGCACGTTGCTGGGGGGGGGGCGCGGGGCGTTCCATCTTGATGACGCGGCCTTTGCCGGGGCCGGGCTGCGCCCGATTGACGGGGCGTCATTTGTCGGGCTGTTCCTGTCGCGGCGGGCGCTGGAGCGGGGCGGGTTGCCAGATCCGTCGCTGTTCATCTATGCCGATGATGCGATCTACACGATGACGCTGACCCGGCGGGGCGGGCGGTTGGCCTTTGCGCCGCAGATCGCGTTCGAGCATGACACATCGTCGCTGGGCGAGGGTGGCAAGGTGACCCCGCTGTGGAAGGTCTATTACTATCACCGCAACCGTTTGTTGCTGTATCGGTTGGCGGCGGGGCCGGCGTTTTGGGTGCTGTTGCCGTTGTGGCTGCTGCAATGGCCGGGAATGGCACGGTTTTATCCCGAGCGGCAGCGCCCGGTGTTCCGGCGTCTGCTGCGGCGCGCCTTCCGGGATGCGATCTGCAACGACAGGTCGCTGACCCATGCCGGGGTGTTGCGGCTTGCGTCGGATCAGGCGGCGCTTCGTTAACGCAAGGTATACACCGCAAGCGCTGCGATCAGGCGAAATTAGCCAAACCGCTCTTAGGGTCCATTCAACGCAAAGAATGAACCCAAGGAGCCCGCGGCGATGCCGGACACCACACAAAACCTTGCCATGCCTTTCATTTTGCCCGCACAGGCGCAAAAGCACGTGACCCATAACGAGGCGCTGCTTGTTCTGGACGGTGCGGTTCAGCTCTGTGTCGAGGCGATCGGCCAGAATGATCCGCCTGACATCTTTGCCGACGGACAGATCTGGGCGGTCGGCCCCAGCCCGACGGGGGATTGGGCGGGGTATGCTGGCGCTTTGGCCATGCGGGCGTCGGCGGGCTGGCTGTATATCAACCCGCGCCCCGGCTGGCGGGCCTGGGACCGGACGAGCGACGCACTGCGGGTGTATCGCGGCGGTCAGTGGGGGGCGCTGCCCTTGCAACAGGTGGAGGGGCTGGGGATCGGCACCGGCTTTGACGGCACCAACCGGCTGGCCGTGGTCTCGCCCGCAACGCTGTTGTCGCATGACGGGGCGGGGCATCAGCTGAAGATCAACAAGGCGGCGGTCGGTGACACCGGGTCGCTGCTTTTCCAGACCGACTGGTCGGGCCGGGCGGAGATGGGGCTTGCCGGCTCGGATGCCTTTGCGATCAAGGTCAGCCCGGATGGCATGGCTTGGGTGGATGCCCTGGTGGTGGTTCCGGCAAGCGGGCAGGTTGCACTGCCTGCCGGGGCCTTGCTGGCGCCGGGCAGTGCAGGCGCCCCGTCGCTGGCTTTCACGGATGATGCGGATACGGGGTTGCACCACCCGGGTGCGGACCAGATCGGTGCCGCGACGGGGGGGGTGCGGCGCTGGCTTCTGACCAATGCCGGGTTTCAGATTGATGTGCCGGTGACCGGTCTGGCGGTCACGCAAAGCGCTGCGGATGTCACCGCAGGCAGGCTATTGCGCACCGAAGCGGGGCCGGCGCAGGCGTTCCGGCGCGGCAATGTTCTGGGCGCCGTCAGCCAGTCGGGCGGGGTGCCGACAGGGGCGGTGATCGAGCGCGGCAGCAATGCCAATGGCGATTATACCCGCTTTGCCGACGGCACCCAGATATGTGCGCATGTCGGGCCGGGTGTTGCCTGCCAGACCGGGCAGGGGGCGCTGTTCATGAACGCGACCCTGCAAGGCTGGACCTTTCCCGCCGCCTTTGCGACCGGAACCGTCCCCGTGGTCAGCGGCAACGGCGGGTCAACGGCGCGCTTCATGGGCGGCACCGTCGGATCGAATACCAGCTTCAGCTATCGGGTGATGTCCGCGTTTTCCGATCCCGCAGCGGTTGCCCCGCATCTGATGGCCTTTGGCCGCTGGTTTTAAGGAGATGACAATGAAACTGATCCTGTCCCCCATCCGGACCGGGGCCGTTCTTGAAGCGCAGGTTCGGGGCGATATGCTGGAGCTGAATGGTGAGACCCTTGATTTTGGCACGCTGCCGAAGGGCTCAGTTCTGACGCGGGAGGCGGTTGGCTGTGACTGGATCGCGGGCGATGTTTCCCGCGCCGAAGACGGCAGGCTGACCGTGCCCTTGCTGCTGCCGCATGGCGCGGAAGCGCCGCCGGAAACGTTGTTCCCGCAGCCGATCGACGCGGAAGACGGCCCCGTCCCGCTGCCGCCCTATGCCATCGGCATCACCGGGGTCGCCGAGGACAGATAGCGGCAGTCAGACCGGCACCATGTTGATGGCATCGTGCAGCGGCAGTCTCGGGAAATCCTCGAGCTGCCCGCCGACGGTGGCATTGATGATCTGGCGTCCATCCGCCTCATAGACTTGGCGGGCCAGCCGGTAGGTCCGGCTCATGTGGTTTGTATCTGCCGATTGCCATGTCTTGCCCCGGAAATAGGCCGGGTCAAAGTGATTGGGGTCGTCGGTTTCCTGCCGGATCAGGGTGCCCTCGGGTAGGCCCTTGGGCTGGCTGTAGGAGTTGTCAAACCCGGTCATCACCACCCGCCGGTAGCCGGCGTGAAACAGGATCTGCAGCCAGAAATAGGAAACCGTCGCATGCCATGCCGCGCGGCGCAGCAGATCGGTGGGAAAGAACAGCGGCCCACCCAAAGCGTTGAGCCAGACGGTCTGCGGGCTGTCGCCCAGCACATGCCCCAGCCAGACCGGATGGAACTTCCACATCTGCGGCAGCTGGAACACATGGGGTTCCTGTTCCGCCACCAGTCTGTTGGTCACCGCCACGCCCTTTGCGACCGCGCGCCAGTCCGGATGGCGGATCGCATAGTTCGAGATGAACACGTCCTGACCCACCAGATCCTGCGCGCAAACCTGCCGCAGCGAGGGGCCGTTCCCGATCAGGACGGCGCAATCAGAGCTGCGGCTGTGAACGAACTGTGCCATCCTGTTGCGCGATGCGTCAAGGCTGCCTGCCACCCAATCGGGGTCGAACCCCCAGCAGCCGCCCTCTGTCAGCAGGGGGTAGGGGTCTTTGCGGCTTTCGATGAACGCCTCCGGATCGGCATCGAACCGGGTCTGCAGCATTCTGGCCTGACCGGGGGGAAGGGGGCGCGCAGGCAAGGTATCCAGACCATGTACCGCCATCCACGCAAGCACATTGGCCGCCTCGTCATTCCCGTGCCGCGCTGCGCTGCGCAGCGCGGCAAGCGACCCCGCATTGCGGTTGAACACGCGGCAAAGGTGCATCGCCTCGGCATCCGGGTCGGCGTGCTGATGCGCCCCGGCAAACACCTCGGAAAGCAGGCAATACCCGCGCTGTCCCCAGCCGGTTTCACATCCCTTTTCATCTTCACTGATGTTCATGGAAATCTCTTGCCCACAATCGGATCCGAAGGCAAGTCTGCGCTCGGACGAAGCAGAATAGGGGTGGAACCTGTGTTCGATTGCTTCCATAAATTGACAAAGCGCATCAAGGAATGTCTATGCCAGTCACAGCAGACGCGGATATGGACTTCGCCATTGTCATCCCCCCGGATGATCCATTGGCGGAGATGATTGCCGAACAACTCCGGGGCGTCTGGCCCGGACGCGCGCTATTGGTCTATTCCAACCTTGCCGATGCTGCCGTTGCGCAAAGCGAAAAGCCGCTTCTGCTGCCGGTGGCAGATCCGGTTGAGGCTCTTGCGCGCCGCCTGGCGGAGGTTTCTGAATCCGAGGCGGCCTTGGCTGCGTGGAAGTCCGCTGTCGCGCCAATGCTTGCCGCCGCGCGCAAGCTTCGGCGGCGGATATGGCTGGTGGATGCACAGGCGGTTGCATCGGGTGATGACGCAACGTTGGCGCTGTTTGCCCCGAAGGGCAAGAAGGCCGCAACGCGCCCGCTGCCCGCGCGACCCGCCGCAATCTATCTGCTTCTGGCCGAGGCGCTGCTGGCCCGTGACGATGAGGCGGGCCGGTACGCTGCCGAGATTGCGGCGATGCGGCGCGGTTCACGCGCCACCATCATTGATCGGCGGATCTGTGATGCTGCTTTGGAACAATACGCCGATATGGCGCGCGAACGGGCTTTGCTGCACAGCAATATCGCGCTTCATCTGTCGGAAGACGAGCGTCGGGCGGCGCAAGCCGGGACAGTCGCGAAGGTGCTGGCAGAGCGCGAGCACCTTCGGCAACGTGTCGCAACCCTGGAAGCCGAGGGGCAGCTTTTGCGCGAAAACATCGGCCTGCACATGGATCAGGCCGGGCTTTCGATGTTGCAGGTCAAAGACGGCGCTGACCCGGCGCCTGCGCTGGCGGCAGACCGGAACCTGCAAAAGGCAAAGGCCGAGGCCTTGCAACGCAGGCTGGATGATGCGCTGGTCAGGGCCGGTCAGCGTGAATCTGTGTTGGCCGGCGTTCTGCTGTCAGATCAGGCACAGCTGACCGGACAGGACCGAAGGCGAGCCGAGCAACTCGAACACGAATTGCAAAGCGTCTATGCGTCGCGGTCGTGGCGGATCACGCGCCCGTTGCGGGCGCTGCGTTCCGGCGGCAAGGGCTGACCGGAAGGGTTGTGCAGCCGTCCCGATGCAGGTCGGGGACAGTTGTTAAATTGGATCGGAAAAGAGTGGCAGCATGACGGTGAAGAGTGACGGGGCAACGCGGCCAAAGCCCGGACAGGGCCCGGTCGTAGCCATTGGCGCTGGCGGGTCGGTTTTCCTTGAGGCCCGTGCGCGGCAACTGGACGGTACATCGGTCGGTTTCGTGCTGATCGGCCCAGGCGCGCCCGCGCCCGGTGCTGCCTTGCAGGCCGTGCTTGCGCAAGGTTCGGGCAAGCACGTGATCGGATTGCCCGGCAAACAGGCCGGTGAGGGTGAACTGCTGGTCTACAACCTTCCAGGAATGGTCAGTCTGGCTGCGCCTGAAGCGTCGCTGATGTCGATTTTTCCGGGGCTGCGCGAAGTTGACCGCCAGAGCTTTCCCCACATCGCCCCCGATGCGCTGGCTGACGTTTTTGCCGGTCTTCCCGATCCGCTGACGCTCTGGCTGGACCTGCCCGGAGCCGAGTCCGAAACGCTGGATCTGCTGGCGGCTGCGGGTGCCTTGCAGCGGGTGCGGGATATGGCGCTGCGATGCGGCGTCGAGCCGTTCTTTGCCGGGGCGCTTGGGCGGGGTCAGATCGTGGCGAAACTGGAGTCTTTGGGCTTTGCCCTGATCGCGACCGATGAGGATGATCCGGACTGGCCGGAACTATGCTTCCGGGCCGATCCGCAGGCCCGGCGCATCCGCGAGCTTGAAGTGGCGCTTGCTGCCCGTGACGCCACATTGGTCGAAGTGCAGAATCTGGCGCAGGCCCGTTTCGTCTATCTCAACGAAGAAAAGGCCAAGGTGGCCGTCCTGGAGACGGACCTGACTGCCAGCAAGGATCAGGCAGCCACGCTGGGCAAGGCGTTTGATGAGGCAAAGGTGGCGCTTGCCAGCCGTGACAAATCCCTGGCAGATGCGAAAAAGATAGCCGAGGCCAAAACGTTGCAGGCAACGGAACTTGAAGACCGGCTTCGTCTGGCGCGCGATGAGTTGCGCCGCGCCGAAGGTCAGATCGAGATCATCAAGGATCTGCTGTTGCGTGAGCCCGGGCTGTGACGATGGGCAAGGCGGAAAAGAAAAGCCGGAAAGCCGTTGGCAAGAAGGCGGCCGGATCGCCCGGAGTCCAGGGTCCGGCGATGGACCCGGTTGTTCCTGTCGCCCGGGTCGAGACCGAGCCTGCACGCGCATCGGAGCTTTTCCCGACGCTGCGCAATCTGGAATCGAGCCGGACACATTGGCAATACGGGGCCTGGAATGACCTGGCCGCCTTGTCGCCCGACATCATCGAGCGGGATCCCGACCGGGCAAAACTCTCGGTTCTGGTTGCTGCGGCGCACAGTCATCTGGGTGATATGGCGGCGGCGCGGGCGCATGCGAAGCGGGCTGTTGACTGGGGCTGCGACCGCAGGATTGTCGCCCGGGTGCTGATATCGGCGGTTGAGAACAGTCTTGGCCGCAGCTCGGCCGCGATGGGAGATCATGTCGATGCCAAAGCCCATTTTCAACGGGCGATCGAGCTTGTCGAAAGCCGGGCTGACACAAGGCTTCTGGCGCATACGCGGCAAATCCGGGAATATGCCCGCATGGGGCTGCTGAAGGATGCCTATGAAGCGCTGGATGCGGAGTTGAAGGCGCTGATGGACCGTCCCGACGAGACCGGGGCGCGGATGAAGATCCTGCAGTCCGAGTTGCAGATCCTGAAACATGAGCTGACCCTTTCCCTGCAACGCGGGCAGATCAAGGTTGTGGATGGCTTGGCCGGGCAATCGCCCAATCAGGGGCATGACATCAAGAACCGTGCCGTGTCCCAGCTTGGGCAGGATCTTTGGGTCATCGAGAAAACCGAAGGCAAGCGTGGCGGCTATTTCGTGGAATTCGGCGCGACGGACGGCGTTTTGCTGAGCAATTCCTGGCTGCTGGAAACGGATTTCGGGTGGAAGGGTATCTGTGCAGAGCCCAACCCCAAATTCCATGAGGATTTGAAGCGCAACCGCCGCTGCATCGTGTCCGATGCCTGTATCGGTGCAAGAACCGGGGAAACCGTCGAATTCATTCTGGCGGATGTCTATGGTGTCATTGCACAATATGCCGAGGTGGATTCGCACAAGGACACGCGCGCGGCATACCGCGCGGCGGGCGAGGTGCTGTATCTGAATACGATTTCGCTTGAGGATTTCCTGCTGCAGCACAAGGCCCCGCGCGAGATTGATTATCTGAGCATTGATACCGAAGGCAGCGAGTATGACATCCTCGCGGCCTTTCCCTTCGGCAGATGGACGATCAGATACATCACGGTAGAGCACAACTTTACCCCCCTGCGCGACAAGATCAAGGATCTGCTCGAAGGCCATGGATATATACGCACCGAGGCGAAGTGGGACGATTGGTACGAGCTTCGGCGCTGACAGGTGGCGGGTGAACGCGGTGGTGTGACCGGGTACGCCCACCGATGCGATCGGTTGTCTGCCCCTCTCCATTTTGCCGTTAAAGGGTGGCCGAATTGTGAAAACAACGAAAACCGCCGGACATACGCGCGCTGATGCACCCGCGCTGATCCGGTCCCGCGCCCACTTGTTTGTGGATGTTCAGCATGGGTTGTGCAACCGGCTGCGTGCGATGGCCTCGGCGGCGGCGATTGCCGAAGCGACGGGGCGGGAGTTGGTCGTGATCTGGCGGCCGGACGCGCATTGCGAGGCGCGGATTTCGGACCTTCTGGATTATCCGGGGCCAGTTCTGGAGGATGACAGCGCCGATGTTTTCCGGGATCGGGCGGCGCAAAGCTACAACTATATGGAGATCGAGCCGGGCTCCTGCCATGGAGCCCCGATCCTGGGCGCGGGGGACGCGGGCGGCGATGTTTTCATCCGCTCGGCCTATTCGCTGGAAAGCCCTTTTGCGACGATGGTGCGCGAACAGGCTTTCCTGCGTGCGCTGATCCCGTCGCAGGCGGTGCTGGACCATATCGCCCGCGTGCCGCATCCGTCTGATATTGCGGTGCATATCCGGGTGGGGACGGGGCCGGATTTTGAGCATCTGCCCTACGAGTCCGCGCGCAACTGGCCGCCGGAGCGGCATCGCGAACTGGTGGAATGGCGCAGGAAAAGCGATGTCTCGCGTTTTGTCAGCCGGTTGGAGACGCTGTTTGCCAAGGGCGCGCAGACCGCCTTTGTCGCGGCTGATCTGGCGGCGACCTATACCGCGTTGCAGGACCATTTCGGATCACGCATCCGCTTTCTGCCCCGCGACAGTTTTGACCGCTCGCCTCGTCAGCTGCAATATGCGCTGGCTGATCTTATGCTTCTGACTGCGGCCCCCGTGATGCTGGCTAGCCATTGGAGTTCGTTTTCCGATGTCGCGCAGCGCCTTGCGCGGCAGTTCCGCCCGGTTGAGAAAAGCGGCATCGACTTCTGAGTTCGCCCGGCGGCGGCAGGGATCAGACGGCCAGTGAGGCTATTGTCGGTGCGGCTGTGGCGCTTGCGCTGTTGCGGGGGGTGTGGAAGAGCCGCATATCCTCCAGCTCAAGGCGGAAGCCTTGCTTTGGCAGCGGGATGATCAGCGTGTGGAAGTCTTTTGCCCAGGCCAGGGGCTCATGCGCCTCAATCGTGTGGAGCAGGACAATCTGGCCCGGCGCCCGGTCCAGCCGGATCGGATCGCCGAGTTGGGTGTCGAGGCGTTCGTCTTCGACAACCGACCGGACGAACGGGTACAGGTTGGTTTGCAGGTTGCTGTGCCCTGACCAGACCAGACCAAGGGTATCGCCGGCCTGAAACTGGCCGAAACCCAGACCGAAGTTCATCGTGAACCAACCCGGTGCGCCGGTCACGGCAATCTCGGCGCTCAGCAAGCGTCCCCTGGTGGAGGACATCTTGATCCCCGCACTGCCGTTCGCCTTGTCCCAGCAGAAATAGATATTGTGTGACAGATGCTGGCTTTCCTCGGCGATGCAGTTGAACGATGCATCGCGCAATTGCTTCAAGAGTGAGGTTGTTTCAGCGATAACGGAATGAGTCATGCCCACCCTCCTTTGACAAAGCCGGTTGGCCGGTCCTCGCGGACCATGCGCGTTCTGATGACCCTGATCGCAAAAGCCAGGACCGGCCCTCGATCCGGGAATGGCCTTACCCTTTGGCCCCCTGGCCGCGGGAATAGACGTCTTCGTAGCGGATGATATCATCCTCACCCAGATAGCTGCCGGTCTGAACCTCGATCAGGATCATCGGCACCTTGCCGGGATTTTCCATCCGGTGGCGTGCGCCCAGCGGAATATACACCGACTGGTTTTCGGTCAGCAGCCTGACCTCGTCATCCACCGTTACGCGGGCGGTGCCCTGAACAACGATCCAGTGCTCCGAGCGATGGTGATGCGACTGCAGGCTGAGCGCGGCACCCGGGTTGACCACGATCCGCTTGACCTGAAATCGCGAACCGATCACCAGGCTTTCGAACATGCCCCATGGCCGGTGGTCGGTCGGAAAGGTGGTGGCCTGCGTGCGGCCCTTTGCCTGCAGCGCGGCAACCGCCTCCTTGACGCGCTGGCTTTGCGATTTGTGCGCCACCAGAACCGCGTCGGTGGTGGCGATGGCCACAATGTCCTTCAGGCCGATGCCCACCAGTTCCACGCGCGGGGATTCCGAGCGTAGCAAGGTGTCTTCGCAACCGATCGCCGTGGCATTGTCCGAGGTGACATTGCCTGCCGCATCCGGCCCGGCCTCCTGCCAGACCGCATCCCAGCCGCCAAGATCGGACCAGCCGGCGGAAAAGGGCATTACGGCCAGGTTGGAGGCCTTTTCCATGATCGCATAATCAATGGAAATATCGGGGACATTCGCCCAGGCCGCCGGGTCAAGTCGGGTAAAGGACAGGTCAGGCTGCGCCTTCGCCACCGCGTGCCTTACATGGGTCAGCACATCCGGGGCATGGGTTTCAAAGGCCTTGACCAGAGTATCGGCGGTGAACAGGAATATCCCTGCGTTCCAGAGAAAGTTTCCCGCAGCGATCATCCGCGCCGCCTGATCGGCCTTTGGCTTTTCTACAAAGCGCGCCAAAGCCTGGGGAATCCGCGCCGCAGGGTCGGCCCCCGGGGCCAGTTCCAGATAGCCATAGCCGGTTTCCGGCCGGGTCGGTGTGATGCCGAAAGTCACGATATCACCGGCCAGCGCGCGCGGGGCCGCGCCCTGAACGGCCGCGCGGAACGCAGCGGCATCGGGAACCACATGATCGGACGGGGCCACCAGCAGCAACGCCTCGGGCCGGGTCGCCTGCAGGTGCAGGGCGGCAGCCAGAACCGCCGGGGCGGTGTTGCGCCCCTCCGGCTCGATCAGAATGGCCTGCGGGCTGGTCTCGATCGCGGCAAGCTGTTCTACCACGATGAAACGGAAATCATTGCCCGTGATCACAAGCGGTTCGCTGAACCCCGCCCCGAGCAGTCGGCGCACAGCCCCCTGAAACAGGCTTTCATCGCCGGTCAGCCGGGAAAACTGCTTGGGAAAAGACTTGCGTGACAGCGGCCAGAGCCGGGTTCCCGACCCTCCGCACAACAGCACCGGATGAATGATCGTCGTCATGAATACACCCGTCAGTTGCGAAAATTTGTCTGGTAGGCCAGATACCAGTCATAGGTTTCCCGCAGCCCGGCCTCAAGCGCGATCCGCGCCTGCCACCCCATGCGGGCCAGTCGGCTGACGTCCATCAGCTTGCGCATCGTGCCATCGGGCTTGGTCGGGTCGGTGATGATGCGGCCTTTGAAGCCGGTCACCGCAGCCACCATCTGCGCCAGCTCCAGAATAGAGATATCGGTGCCGGACCCCACATTGATATGGCTTAGCATCGGCTGGGTATTGGCGTCATACACCGCCTTCGGCAGGTCGAGCACGAAAAGCGAGGCCTCGGCCATATCATCGACATGCAGAAACTCGCGCATCGGCTTGCCCGAGCCCCAGATCGTCACCTCATCCGCACCACTCTGCGCTGCCTCATGGAAGCGGCGGATCAGCGCTGGCAGCACATGGCTGTTCTGCGGATGGAAGTTGTCGCCCGGCCCGTACAGGTTGGTCGGCATGACCGAGCGGTAATCCACCCCGTGCTGGCGGTTGTAGCTTTCGCACAGCTTGATCCCGGCAATCTTGGCAATCGCATAGGGCTCATTCGTCGGCTCCAGCGTGCCGGTCAGCAGCGCATCCTCACGCATCGGCTGCGGCGCGGCCTTGGGATAGATGCAGGACGACCCCAGTTGCAACAGCCGCGTGACCCCGGCGGCAAAGGCCTGATGGATGACATTACATTCAATCATCAGGTTTTCATAAATGAAATCCGCCGGATAGGTGTTGTTGGCATGGATGCCCCCCACCTTTGCCGCAGCAAGGATCACCACATCCGGCCGCTCGGCCTGCATGAACGCCCGCACCGCCTGCTGGCTGGTCAGATCAAGTTCCGCATGGGTGCGTGTGAGCAGGGAAAGGTCCTCCCCCTCCGCCTGACGCGCCTGAAGCTGACGGAGGATAGCGCCACCCACCATGCCGCGATGACCTGCGATGTAGAGTTTCATGTTGGTGTTGCCTTCATTCGTCTGGTGTTGGTCTCTAGCCAAGACTATTCGCGGGAATGTCAATCCCGCCATGGTCCCTACCTTGCCCTAGCAAGCGGCCCATGCCAGAGCCCATTTCTGATCCACTCTATTGAAGTCATTCCAAATTCGCGCAAAACACTCTCCAATGCTTTGGATGAGAAGTGGGTTACATGCATATCATTGTCAAAGAATGGAGTGCCAGATGCCCGATAGTCAGGTTCGTGGATAAAGTGCCACTTTTCTTTATCCAGAAAAGGCACTGAGATGAATAGACTGGCATCCCGGCTGATGCAAGAGCTAACCATATCTTGAAGCAGAGGCCTTGGCTTTTCAATATGCTCAAGGACCATGATACATGTCATGAGATCAAAATCACCGCATTGCGTTTGTGGCGTCCAGTATTCTGAACGCACATCCACCCCAACAACATCGCGTGCATATGGTTGTGTCAGGCGATTTACATCAAAACCAATTCCCTTACTGCCAAGAGACTCTGCTGACTTTATCAGTGTTCCTATACCGGCTCCGATGTCAACAATTCTGTTGTAGCTCACGCCTAGTCTGTCGAATTGAGAAAAGAGGTTCAGTGCTGCGCTAGTATTCCGCGCGGCAACCTTTTTGTGCCATTCAAGAGACATACGGTCTATCTCGTCGTCTTCGACGAAACCGCTTGGGTTCGAAAAAGACAAGCAGGAAAGACAACCATATAGGGGTAGATTCTGATGCGTTCTCATTGTCTCCTTTAGGCAGACATACACCATGTAGGGTTCTGCACAAATCGGGCATTCAAAAGGTGCACTATGCATTGTATTCCCTAAACAAGATTTTCTCTGGGCGTTTCACTGTAAATTTCATAGGAGCGATCAACACATTCCGAGAAATCAAGTTCTCCCCCTCCATGACAGCGTATGAATCGGTCAAAGCTGTATCCTAGGTTTAATTTTTCTGCGACCCATTCATAAACGGGCCAAGAGCCGAACTTGGCAAGCAAATCAGAAACAGTCCAGCTGTCATCAGCCATCGGAAGGGAAAGCGCTTCGGATACAATTTTCTTGCCGTATGATGTAAAAATATTCGGTCGGGGATGATTGAAATAGTGAAAAGAGTAGGAGCGCGTTGCAAAATCGAGTATTTCATCGGCAAATGGTACATCGACATTCTTATCACGGGCGAAAAGCTCGGATCTACTTTTCTCCCAGGCTGTCATTGGGTCGATTCCTTCGCCACTTAAAAGTCTTTCGAGGCACTTTTTCCGGCTGTCACCATTCAGAAATGATCTGAGAATTATTTCGCTGTGATAGTCGGATACAGGTCCCTTCACACGCTGTCCAAGCCTTCCAACACAGCGGCAGTCTGGGATTGGACCAGAAAAGTAAAGATTCTGAATGGTAGTAAATTTTGCTCCTTGTCTGGCTGCGAACGCTTTCAATTCGACGGTCGTGAACGGACTGAAATCAGCTGAATAGATAGGGTGAGCAAAAATAAGATCGCAGTTGTTCAGACCCTGCAATGCCGTGTGATAATCCGCCTTTCTCAGGCGCCACATCTCGACAGGGACGACTTCGGTACATTGAAGATAGTGCCCAAGGACATTAGCCATGGGTACAACCTGACAGTTTCCAACGACACCGATCTTCACCAAACTATTCCTTCTCACTCAACGCTGACAGAAACATCATGGCCATGCTCCTTCAAAAACGCATGTCGGCGCGCCGCTTTCAAGTCCTCCGCCACCATTTCGGCGCACATTTCCTGCGCCGTAATCTCCGGCACCCAGCCGAGTTTGGCCTTGGCTTTTGCCGGATTGCCCAGCAAGGTTTCCACCTCGGCCGGCCGGAAATAACGCGGGTCGATGCGCATCACCACATCGCCGGGCCGGACGGCGGGTGCATGGTTTCCCGCAACCGAAACCACGGTCGCAATTTCATCAACGCCGCTGCCGGTGAATTCCAGCGTGATCCCCAATTCGGCTGCTGACCAAATGATAAACTCACGCACCGAATATTGCACCCCGGTTGCGATCACGAAATCATCGGGCGCGTCCTGCTGCAGCATCATCCATTGCATGCGGACGTAATCTTTCGCATGGCCCCAATCGCGCAGGCTGTCGATGTTGCCCATGTACAGGCATTTCTCCAGTCCCAGTGCAATATTCGCCATGCCACGGGTGATCTTCCGGGTGACGAATGTCTCTCCCCGGCGGGGGCTTTCGTGATTGAACAGGATACCGTTGCAGGCATAAATCCCGTAGGCTTCACGATAATTCACAGTGATCCAATAGGCATACATCTTGGCAACCGCATAGGGGCTGCGTGGATGGAATGGCGTTGTTTCGGTCTGGGGAATTTCCTGGACCAGACCATATAATTCCGAAGTCGATGCCTGATAAAACCGGGTCTTCTCCTCCAGTTTCAGAAAGCGGATCGCCTCCAGCAAGCGCAATGCGCCCATGGCATCCACATCTGCGGTATATTCCGGGGCCTCAAAGCTCACCGCAACATGCGATTGCGCACCAAGGTTATAGACCTCGTCTGGCTGCACTTCGGAAAGAATACGCGTGAGGTTGGAACTGTCGGTCAGATCTCCGTAATGCAGTTTGAAGCGGGCATTGTCGATATGGGGGTCCTGATAGATGTGATCCACGCGCGCGGTATTGAAAAGCGACGCCCGACGCTTGATGCCATGGACCTCATAGCCTTTTTCCAGCAGAAGCTCTGCCAGATAAGAACCATCCTGACCTGTTACGCCGGTAATAAGAGCTTTTTTCACGGTGTCTTCCGATATTCTATAGAGGAATTCTGGTTAGTGCGAGGTCCGGACGGCCGAATGGGGTTAGCCTGTCCGCTCAAGACGCCGAATGACGTTCAGCAGGTGATGCATTGCCGGGTGCGAAGTGCCGAGCGATTGTTTCAAACCCTGAAGCCGTGATTCATGTGCGCTCCCTGATGCCAGGTCTGTCAAGCTCATTTTCCCTGTCAGCAACGCACCGGACAGGTAAACCGCCTCAAACACCGGGTCAACTTCTGACTTGGAAGCGTGAGTTGAATTCGGCCTCACGGAGAGACACGCAGCAGTTGCCGACACTTTCGCTGCCGGACCTGCGGACTTTGCCGTTGCATCGGTTATATTGCGTCGAAACTTGTCTCGGATCATGTGAATGTTGTGGTGTTCAAAGGTGTGTGATCTGGCGGTGGCGGCAAGGCTTTTCATTGTGGACTTCTCCGACATGATAAAAGTCAGTGCATCCTGCAGAATACGCGGATCTCGGGTTGATACCACATGCGCCAAATTCCCTTGCGCGAGATAGCCAATTGTTGCGGCTTCTTCCGGCCCGAAAGCGAAGACAGGAACGCCCGATGCCAGGCACTCCGGCATCTTGTTTGCCATGCTGTGGCGAATATAGCGGAGGCTTTTCTCATCGAAATTATAGCAGATCAAAAGAAGATCCGCTTCGGAAAGCCAGCGACGATATTCGGCAGGAGTTCGGTTTGTGCTTTCCAGCCTTGTCGAGGCGAATGGGCTGAATTGCGACTGAGACTGGGACAGCCACCAGGGTTGGGTGCTGATTTCAAGGCGGACATTCAGGCCAGCCTGTGACAGGGCATCCACCGCTGCCGCCACCTCAAGCAGGCTGTCGCGGTTCATGTCGGGCGCAATTCCACCCGCATATCGGATGATGAAGGTATCCCGCTCCGGTTTATCCAGCGCCGGCCAATCAGCCGGGTCTATCCCATTGGCGATCGGAACAAAGGGGCGGCCATACCTTTTTGCGAATGCCGCAGACATTTGCCCGGATATTGACAGCAAAGTGGCAGATCTGGCGATGAGGCTGAAAAAATCGTGCTGTATCGTCGCCCATTCTGATGGGGATTCGGCTTCAACGCGTGCGGGCCAGTCATCCATGATCCATGTGATGAGTGGGATATTCAGATCGCGCGACGCTTCCAGCGCAAGTTTGTTGAGTTCCGGCGTTTCGGCCAGCGGGCGGCACAGAATGACGTCCGGTCCGAAACCGCGGATCGTTTCGATCGCGTCTTTCAAGGGCAGGGGGGTATTGGTGTATTTTCCTTCCTTTGGTGCCACCAGGGACAGATTATCAGCGTCTCGCCGGGCCAATTGAAGCAACGAGTCTTCTGGCCAATCCTTGAGCAGGCTCGCCTTGATTTCGCCGGTCGCAGTTCCGTTGCCGATTGCGGTCATGTCGAGAACGAGCAGGCGTTGCGGGCGCTTCCCGGCCGAGGCGGGTGATACCCCCCCCAATTTCCCTGCTGCCATATCCTCGAGGATGAGTTTGTGAACTGCGCGGTTGTGCAGGACGTAGGTGTCGGGGCTTTCCCGGCGCAACTTGGATATCAGCGACGTATCGGCGCTGTTAATATCCATATTTCCGGAAATATTCTGCATATAGTCGGTATATCTGAACTTATGCGCTGTTGATTTCCAGACATCCATGACCGCCTGGTCCCGAATGTTGTTCTCGGAGAACATTATTTCAAGGATGCAATCGTAAGCCAGCCGCTTGTCTTTCTCGCGGATAAGCCGCCAGGTGTGATGCTCCCAGAACTCTGTGACGAATTTCTGGAAATCAGGGTCTCCGGTCGCGTAGATGGCATTTCCGTTCAGGTGGCGGAGACGATCCAGTCCGATCTGATCACCTCCACGATATGCGCTCCCCATGACCCAGAATGGTTCTGCCGTGTCAATGATAGATTGCAATCCAGTCAGCCAACCATGTCGGATCGGAAGGCAGTCAGTCTCCATCAGGAAGGAGTATTCTCCATACTTCTGCATGACGCGCATTGATGAGAAAAACTGGTTGTTCGGTCCAGCCTTGAAGCCGGAGTCACCCACCGGCTTAGTGTAATCCCGAATATATGCATCACGCTCGCCCTCCAGATCGAGATATTCGAAGAAAATGCCATCAAAATATCTATCCATGCCTGTGGATTGAAAATGTTGCGAAATTTCGTCCTGTCTTTGCCGCCCGGTTTCATTGTTGAATACGCAAACCAGCTTTGGTTTGTGGGGATCAAGGCCTTTTAGCGCAGGAGTATAGGCTGTGTGCGACCAGAGCGTGAAATTCTGCAAAAGGGTGTTGGTTTCCCTTGAGTTTGTGGGAATAAAAACACTACCCAGTCGGCTTTCTCCAGTCAGATGCTCAATGGGAAGAAATGGAAAAATGTCACAATCAGAGAGTATCGACTCCCTGTTTGAGTTGAAGACTTTGCAGGGCACGCCGTTCTTTTCGAAATCTTCCGAAATCAACTCAAATGCACGTTGATGAAGATTTCCATTATGAATTTGTGGATTAGGAATATTATACAGATCACCCGCTTGTTGATAGCTGTCAAAGAAGTAATTCGGGTTGTTCTTCGGGGTAGCCTTTATCACGAGGCCAATATCGCTGGTTGCTTCCGCTTCCGGCAAAATCTCAACGTAACGCAGGTCAATTCCAAGAAGGCTGATCTGGTCGTGCCCCTGATGCGCGACATACCGCACCGCATGAGCGCCGGTCGTGATTTTCGAGGTGTCTGAAATTTTGAACGCCGGCCTATCATACAGCCTTTCAAGACCAAGGTCTTTCGCTGTCTGGTGATACCAATAGCCGGAGGTCTGGGCGAATGAAGTAAAGTCCGGGTGTCCCAGCCGGTGCGGGTGATGGTCGAAGAAGGAATGATGCAGAAACAGCTTCTTCACCAGCCCATCGGCATACAATCTTTCGATCTCGGCATGATGTGATTTCATGACCTGATCATCCAGGCAGGCGTAATAGGTCGGATACCATCCGATCTGATCCCAATGGCGATAGGCCGCGTTCATTCCCAAAGCGGGCAGGCCCGCCAGCCGATGGAAATCAAAGCCGCGCAGAGAGGGACCGTTGCCTATCACGACGCATGGATTGCGATACTGCATCTTGCGGTCTTGCCTCACGTTTTGAAAAACCCGCTCAACCGGTCAATCGCCGTATGGCTGGCGCGGATCACGCCATCAATCGTGTTCGATCCGTTGTGGGTGCCCAGAATGACCCGCTCCATCTCGCGCAGGGGGCTGCCCTCGGGCAGGGGTTCGACTTCGAAGACATCCAGCGCCGCCGAATGGACATGGCCGGATTGCAGCGCCGCCACCAGTGCCGCCTCGTCGATCAGCGGGCCGCGGGCAACGTTGACGATGCGCACGCCCTGCTTGCAGCGGGCGAGCACCCCGGCGTTCAGCATGTGGGTATTGTGCTTGTTCAGCGCGCAGGTGAACACCAGAAAATCCATCTCCTCCACCCGCTCCGGCCAGATGGCGCGTTCCAGACCCGCGAGGCCGAGATCACCCTCCACACCCGGATCATAGGCTGTCACCTGCAGGCCCAGAGCCTGCATCCGCGTTACCGTGTTGCGGCCAATGTCGCCCAGACCGATGACACCCACGCGACGGCCGACAAGGCTGATGCCCGCCGGTTTCAGCCATTTGCCCGCCCGCACGCCGCGGTCGATCAGGAAAAGCTGCCGGGCGAGGCCGATGACGAAGGCGGTTGCCACATCGGCCACTTCGGTCCCGAACATCATCGGGGTGTTGATGATGGGGATGCCCAGATCCTTGCAGGCGGCGAAATCGACATTGTCGACGCCTATGCCCCATTTCACCGCCGCGCGGAGGCGCCCGGCATGGCCGGCCTCGAACACCTCCCGCGTGGCGGGGTCATCGCCGATGATCCAGCCGTCATATTGCGGCAGCAGTTCCTTGAGTTCCGGCTCGGACAGGATCTGGGTGACCTTGGCCGGAATCAGGTTCAGGCCGCGTTCAGCGGCATAATCCATGAACAGGCCGATCTGGCCAAGCATGGGCGGGCAGGTCACAAGCACATTTTTCATCTGTCTCACTCGGCAGGGGATGCAAGGGGGTGGCGCACGGCGGGGTAGCGCACGGCGGCGACGGCTTCGGCCAGAGCCCAGTCTTCGGGGGTGTCGATGTCGATGGCCTCGGTCTTGTCCATGACATGCAGAACCGGTTTCTTGCCGATCCGCGCGTTCGCGGCGGCAAAGCTGGCCGGGGAGAAGACGTAGAGGTTGGAATTCTCTTCGAACCAGGGCTCCAGATCCTGGGTCTGGATCAGGTTGGCGGGATCGTGGTTCACCGCACTGCCATCGGCCCGGTAAAAGCGGGTCTGGATCTTGTTGACGGTGAACAGGGAGTCGCCCTGGCCGGACTTCACCGCCGCATGATAGGCCGACAGCGCGGAAAAGATCGTCGCACGCGACAGCATAGGGTTGGTCGTATGAGTCATCAGATAGGTTTCGGCAGGCACAGCGGCGATGTCATCGGCCAGGATCCGGTTCATCGAAACGGTATCGCCGCACAGCTCCGGCTTGCGGTCGCGGATGATGATGCGCTTGGACTCGCGCAGGCCACATTCCGCCAGGATATCGCGTGCATCGGTGTTGATGACGACAGCATCAATCGCGTCGATGGACAGAAGCGAATCCAGCACCCAGGCGAACAGGGGTTTACCGTGGAGCGGACGGAAGTTCTTTCCCTTCACGCGCTGACTGTTGGCTTTCATGGGTAGAAGGGCGACGCACCGGTTTGAGCCATTCATCTTGATCTGCCTTCTCGGAAACATGCGGGTAGAAAAAACGCTCTTTCGCATCATGCGACAGAAGCCTGTGTTCGTGATTGCCCTTGAACGAGCCGGTGAACTGATTCCAGCGATAGCGCAGCATGTCGAGGCGCGAGGTCGAGGCGATGCCGTTGCGCGCAGCGGCCTTCCAGTCGCCCCAGGTGCTGGCCAGAACAAAGCGCAGGACATCAAGCCGCGACAACTGGACTTCGGGCATGATCGAGCGCAGCGCCAGCGCTTCACGTTCAAAGCGCCGGCGCACTTGCGACCAGCTTTCCTGATGGTGGTGGAAGACCGCGGCCTCGGCGACATAGCCAAGCTTGTGACCAGCTGCGACCAGACGTTTGCCCAGATCCATATCCTCCAACCCGGTCAGGTCTTCATCAAAGGGCCAGGCTTCCCAGACGCTGCGCAGAATGGCTGAATTGGCGTTGTTGCAGAAAAAACCCTGCTGCGGGACTGATGAGGTTTCGGGGAAGTATTTCGCGAAAATCCGGCGCTCGCTGTAGTTGCTGTCATCATCCCCGATCTGGCGACCGTAGGAATAGGATGCCGTGCCATCCAACAGCGGTCGGCACAGATGCTGCAGCCAGTGTTCGCTGACCGGAACGCAATGGCCCGAGATGAACACCAGAATATCGCCGGTCGCAAAGGCACAGCCACGGTTCAGCGACCGCCCGAAGCTGAACTCTGCCTTGCTGATTGTGGTTACTCTGGCCGCATGGGCGGTGGCTATTTCCACGGTCCGGTCGGTGGAGCCGGAGTCGATCAGGACTGTTTCGACATCCAGACCCAAGGTCTGCTGGCGCGCGATCATCGACAAAAGATCATCAAGATGCCTTGCCTCGTTCAGCGTCCTGATCACGATGCTTGCGCGCATGACGTCAATGCCCCAATTTTACGATCTGCTTCACAACCTATTCAAATTGCAAACATAAATAGCGCAAACTCAACCTGCGCTTGTTTTGCACGACGGCTGCTGCAAAAGTCCAGCCGATGTGGGGATATTCTGGTCACCGCGCGGATCTATGCCTGAAAACCGAGCGCATGAAACCCGCTCAAGCGCCGGATTCCGGCCGTCAGTCAATGATCACCTGTCTGCGCAACCCGAAGGCGCTGCCGATCAGTCCCATGATCGAGTTGGCGGCGACCATCGGCGACTCTGTCACCAGGATCGTGTCTTTCGGATTGATCTTGAACGACCGGGCCGCGAAAAGGCCCGCAGCGGTCGTCAGGTCAATCGTGAAGACAACTTGCGTTTTCTGCGGTCCGTTCCCGTCAAGGCGCAGGTCCTTGGCTGCATAGTTGCGCAGGATCAGAATCCCCTTGGGGTCCGCGCGGGCATCGACCAGGCCACCGACACGCGACAGGGCCTCCATGGCGCTGACTTCCTCGCGGTCGAAATAAATCAGCTCTTCGCGCCCTGTGGCACCCAAAGCGGTAAAGTATCGGCGGTCTTCTTCAACGAAGACCTTGTCGCCACCCTTCATCAGCACATTCTTTGACCCGTCGGAAAACAGGCTTTCCGCCCGGATTTCATAGGTCTTGCCGCTGCGGATCAGCCGCACCAGCGGGTTGCGCAGATTTGTGGCGATGCCGCCCGATTGCGCGATCAACGAAAGGATCGTGGTGTTCCGATCCATCAGGGGATAGGGCCCGGCCCGGCCAACGCCGGTGACGATGTCGACCGAGTTCAGGCGACCGACCTCAACAGTAATCTGCACCTGCGCGGAAGGCACGGTCGGGGCCAGCGCCGTCTCGATTTCCTGGCGCACCTGCGATGGTGTCTTTCCGCGCACCGACACATTGCCGACATAGGGCACGAACAGGGTGCCTTCGGGCGACACGGTCAGATTGGGCAGGGCGACCGAGCGCTGCCCCTCGGCAGCGATCAGCGAATTGTTCTGCGGGTCCCAGATCACCAGCGAAATCTTGTCGCCGGACGCGATCAGCGGGCTGTTGGCACCGGAGCTGTTGGGCAACCAAAGATAGGAGCCGGGCCACCCTGTCGGAGGCCAGTGTGCCACCTGGTTCACGGAGTCGCGCGTGACTTGCACCACCTGAAATTCCGCGTTCACATTGTTCTGCCCACGCAGGACTTCGCTCTGCAAGGCTGCGCCCCTTGGGGTCGAACAGGCGGTCAGAACCGACAGGCCCAGCAAAACCATAGCCAATTTCGGAAACCGTCCCGCCATTGTCTTTTGCACACCCATCATAACCGAATCTGTCAAAAATCGTTCTATAGCGATCCTGCCGGGCTGAACAGCCGGATCAATACGTTGTTCGCAGGGGAACGGGACACACTACCGATGGCGTGTCCACAATCAGAGCGAGCAACATGAACACAACGCCGCAAGACACTGACAAACCGGCAGTTTTTTTGTCTGGCAGCCGGCGGGGTCTGCATCGCGGTGCTAGGTCTGCTGCGCAACAGTCAGCAAATACTTGCCGTAGTCATTCTTCCGGAAGACTTCGGCCCGGCGCATCAGGTCATCCGCAGTGATCCAGCCCAGCAGAAAGGCGATTTCATCCGGGCAACCAACCTGCAATCCCTGACGCCCGGTCAGGGTGCGGACGAAGTTTCCGGCGTCCAGCAGGCTTTCATGCGTGCCGGTATCCAGCCAGGCATAGCCACGCCCCATCTGTTCGACCTGCAGACTGCCCTCGGCCAGATACATCAGCAACAGATCGACGATTTCCAGCTCGCCCCGGGCCGAAGGCCTGATCTGGCGCGCAAATTCCGGAGCGCGACCGTCCAGGAAATACAGCCCCGTCACGGCATAGTTTGACGGCGGAACGGCAGGTTTCTCGATGATTTCACGCACCTTGCCGGTGCTGTCAAACCCGACCACGCCATAGCGCTCCGGGTCGGTGACCCGGTACCCGAACACCGTGCCACCGCTGGTGCGGTTGTCTGCGGCTTTCAGCAGTTCGGGCAGGCCGTGACCAAAGAAGATGTTGTCGCCCAGCACCATGGCCGAGGGCGCGCCATCAAGGAAGTCTTCGGCCAGCAGGTAAGCCTGCGCCAGGCCATCGGGAGAGGGCTGGACGATCCACTCAAAGCGCACGCCCCATTGTGACCCATCCCCCATCAGGTGCCGGAATTGCGGCTGGTCTTCGGGCGTGGTCACAATCGCGATCTCGCGGATGCCCGACAGCATCAGGGCGGAAAGCGGGTAATAGATCATCGGCTTGTCATAGACCGGCAGAAGTTGCTTGGACACACCCATGGTGATCGGCCACAGACGGGTGCCGGAGCCGCCTGCCAGAATGATGCCTTTTCGCTGTGTCATGCCAATGCCTTCAGTTCAGTAAGCGCGTCCTGCAGACCCGCATGCCAGTCTGGCCGCGCGAGTCCGAAGATTGCTTCGGTTGTGCTGCAGTCCAGACGCGAATTCAGCGGCCGCCGCGCGGGTGTGGGATAGTCGGATGTGGGGATATCCACCACATCGACCTTGCGCCCGGAAAGGTCAAACACCGCGCGGGCGAATTCCGCCCAGGTGGTGTCGGGCGCGCCAGAAAAGTGATAGCTGCCCGATAGGGTCGGGTCGGTGCGCAGCCGGGCCGCCATCGTCAAGCAGGCCTGCGCGATTGCCGCTGCAGGTGTCGGGCCGCCAACCTGATCGCCGACAACCGTCAGCCGGTCGCGGGTTTCCGACAGGCGCAGCATGGTTTTCACAAAATTGCTGCCGTCTGCGGAGAATACCCAAGACGTGCGCAGGATTCCATGCACCGCCCCGGTGGCGCGCACCAGCGCCTCTCCCTCGGCCTTGGTGCGGCCATAGGCGCCCAAGGGCGCGACGGGATCGGAGGGCTGAAAGGGCGCAGTTCCCGCGCCCTCAAAGACATAATCGGTGGAGATATGCACCAGCGGCACCCCGATTTCGGCGCAGGCCTGCGCCATCGCACCGGGCGAAAGGGCGTTGACCGCCCGCGCTACCGCTTCTTCGCTTTCGGCCTTGTCCACCGCCGTATAAGCGGCGGCATTGATCACCGCGTCGGGGCGGCTTTGCACAATGGCGCGACCGCAGGCAGTGGGATCGGTCAGATCAGCCTGATCGCGGCCCAGAAACGCCGCATCCGGTGCCAGCCGTGCCAATGCCCGCGCGACCTGTCCGGTTTGGCCAAAGACCAGCAGTTTCATGCCTTTGTCCCCAGACGTTCACCCACGCCCTGCCGGTCGAGCAAAGGTCGCCACCAGCTTTCGTTGTCCAGATACCAGCGCACTGTCAGCCGCAGCCCTTCCTCCACCGTGACCGAAGGCGACCAGCCAAGTTCCTCACGAATCCGGATGGGATCAATGGCATAGCGCGCATCATGGCCGGGACGGTCGGTGACAAAGGTGATCAGCCGGTCATGCGGTGCGCCTGCCGGGCGCATCTCGTCCAGCAGGGCGCAGATCGTGCGCACCAGATCAATATTGCGCCGCTCGTTCTCGCCGCCGATGGCATAGCTGCGCCCCGGCACGCCCTTTTCCAAGGCTGTCAGCAGCGCGGTGGCGTGGTCTTCGACATACAGCCAGTCGCGCACATTCTCGCCCTGACCGTAAACCGGGATCGGGCGGCCATGCAGCGCGTTCAGGATCGCCACCGGAATCAGCTTTTCGGGAAAGTGGAACGGCCCGTAATTGTTGGAACAATTGGTCAGCACCACCGGCAGGCCATAAGTCTCGTGCCAGGCGCGCACCAGATGATCGCTGGCCGCCTTTGACGCCGAATAGGGGCTGCGCGGGTCATAGGGCGTGGTCTCATCGAACTGGCCGGTGGGGCCGAGGCTTCCGAACACCTCATCGGTGGAGATGTGATGAAAGCGGAAACTGTCGGGACGCCCTATGGCCTGCCAATGGGCGCGGGCGGCCTCCAGCAGGTTGAAGGTGCCGGTGATATTGGTGTCGATGAAATCGCCCGGCCCGTCGATCGAGCGGTCGACATGGCTTTCCGCCGCCAGATGCATCACCGCATCCGGCGCATGGGCGCTGAAAATGCGGGTCAGCGCCGGACGGTCGCGGATATCGGCCTGCTCGAAATGGTAAAGCGGCGAGTTGCCGACCGAGGCCACGTTCGCCAGGTTGGCCGCATAGGTCAGCACGTCCAGATTGACCACGCTATACCCGCGTGCAACCGCCTGCCGCACCACGGCAGAGCCGATGAAGCCCGCCCCGCCGGTGACAAGGATCTTCATGGCGTCACCTGTGCATCAAAGGGAGAGTCAAAATCGGCAAAGGGCTGCGCCGCGCGGTCCTTGTCCGACAGGACAGGCTCTGTCCCCGGCAGGGGCCAGTCGATGCCGCAACTGTTCCACAGAACCGCACCGTCGCAATCGGGGGCATAGCCATCGGTGCATTTGTATTGCACTTCTGTATCGGCAACCAGAGTGACAAAGCCGTGCAGAAAGCCTTTGGGCACCAGAAGTTGATGGCCGTTTTCCGCTGTCAATTCGGCCCCGGTCCAGTTTCCATAGGTTGGTGACCCCCGGCGCGCATCAACCGCCACGTCAAAGATCGCACCGCGCGTGCAGCGCACCAACTTGTCCTGCGCGCGTGGGGGTTTTTGGAAGTGCAGGCCCCGCAGGGTGCCCGGCTCGGCTGAAAAGGAGTGGTTGTCCTGCACAAAGGCAAGGTCCAGACCGGCAGCGGCCATGCGCTCCGCGTTCCAGCTTTCGCTGAACCAGCCACGGGCATCGCCAAAGCGCCGGGGCGTCAGCAGCAGAACGCCGGGCAGGGGGGTTGTCTTGACATCCAACATTGCGGTCACCGCCCCACGCCATCATAGGCCACAAAGCCGGCATCGAGCACAGCGGCGCGGTCATAGATATTGCGGAAATCGGCCATCCGGGCCTCTCGCATCAGACCAGCCAGGCGCTGCAGGTCCAGCGCACGGAATTCGTTCCATTCGGTCAGAAGCATGACCAGATCAGCGCCTTCGGCCGCTGCATAGGCATCGGCAAACCATGCCACGCTGGGCAGCAGAGGCTCGCCCTCGCGCCGGCCCTGCGGATCAACGACATTCACCTTTGCCCCTGCGCCGACCATGGCGGGAACGATGGTCAGCGACGGCGCTTCGCGCATGTCGTCGGTGTTGGGTTTGAACGTCACCCCCAGCACGGCGACGGTCTTGCCGTTGAACGACCCGCCGCACAGGTCCAGAGCCTTGTCGATCATCCGGCGCTTCACCTCGGAATTCACCGTGATCACCGTTTCGGTAATCCGCTGCGGCACGCCATGATCCTGCCCGATCCGGGCCAGCGCCTGGGTATCCTTGGGAAAACACGACCCGCCATAGCCGGGGCCTGCATGGAGGAACTTGTTGCCGATCCGCCCGTCAAGACCCATGCCCTTGGCCACCGCTTTCACATCTGCACCCACCCGTTCGCAAAGTGCTGCGATTTCGTTGATGAAGCTGATCTTGACCGCCAGAAAACCGTTGGCGGCGTATTTGATCATCTCGGCGCTTTCCAGATCGGTGAAGACGATCGGGAAATCACGCAAGAACAAGGGGCGGTACATATCCGACATCACCTGCCGGGCCCGGTCGCTGTCCAGCCCGATCACCACCCGGTCAGGGCGCATGAAATCGTCGATCGCCGCCCCTTCGCGCAGGAATTCGGGGTTTGACGCCACATCGAACGCGGCATCCGGCTGTGCCGCACGGATCACCTCGGCCACCTTGCGGTTGGTGCCGACCGGCACCGTGGATTTGGTCACCACGACCGTATAGCCGGTCAGGGCGTTGGCAATCTCTTCAGCGGCGGCCATAACATAGGTCAGATCGGCATGCCCATCGCCGCGCCGGGTCGGGGTGCCGACGGCGATAAACACTGCATCCGCCCCGGCAACCGCCTCGTGCAGATCGGTGGTGAACCGCAACCGGCCAGCCTCGACATTGCGTTGCAGCAAGGTATCAAGGCCCGGTTCATAGATCGGAACAACGCCAGCCTGCAGCTGGGCAATTTTCTCTGCCGATTTGTCGACGCAAATAACGTCATGTCCAAAATCTGAAAAACAAACTCCGGAAACAAGGCCAACATAGCCCGTTCCAATCATCGCGACCTTCATATGTCCCTCCGTGGACAAGGGCGAAGCGCCCCGCTTGTCCAGTATCACACTCGTTCAGACCATTGCAGGCCATTGTCACAGTCAGGGGTCGTAACCGCGAAGAGCAGGCAAAAAAAGGCAGAAATTGTGGCAAGACTGGGCGGAAGCGCCGTAAATCGCATTTCAGGTCAGAATCTTGCAGCCTCTGCGCCGAAACCGGGATGGGAAACCGTCTGTTGCGGTTGCAAAGGGTCAGCCCACCGGATGGCCCCAAAGATCATAGTCACCGGCCTCATCCACCCGGACGGTGACCAGATCGCCGGGTTTCAGGGCCTCGAATCCCTGGTCGATGAACAGGTTGCCGTCGATTTCTGGTGCATCCGCCATGGTGCGGCAGGTGGCACCTTCGTCATCCACCTCATCCACGATCACCTGCAGGGTGTGGCCCACCTTTGCGGCGAGCTTCGCTTCGGAAATGGCTTGCGCCTTTTCCATGAAACGGTCCCAACGATCCTGCTTTTCATCGGCGGGCACATGGTCGGGCAGGTCATTGCTGCGCGCACCGGCGACGTTTTCGTATTGGAAACAGCCGACCCGGTCCAGCTGCGCCTCATCCATCCAGTCAAGCAAGGTCTGGAATTCGGCCTCCGTCTCACCCGGATAGCCGACGATGAAGGTCGATCGCAGGGTGATGTCGGGGCAGGCGGCGCGCCAGGCGGCGATTTCATCCAGCGTTCTGGCCGCCGCTGCGGGCCGTGCCATGCGGCGCAGGGTGTCGGGGTGGGCATGCTGGAACGGGATATCGAGATAGGGCAGCACCAGCCCCTCGGCCATCAACGGGATCAGGTCGCGCACATGGGGGTAGGGATAGACATAATGCAGTCGCACCCAGGCCCCGAGCTGGCCCATCTCGCGCGCGAGATCGGTGATATGCGCCCGCACCTCGCCACCCTTCCAGGGTGACAGGTCATGCTTGCGGTCCACCCCGTAGGCACTGGTATCCTGTGAGATCACCAGCAACTCGCGCACCCCGGCCTCGACCAGCTTTTCCGCCTCGCGCAGGACGGCATGGGCCGGGCGGCTGACCAGACGGCCGCGCATGTCGGGGATGATGCAGAACTTGCACTTGTGGTTGCAACCTTCTGAAATCTTGAGATAACTGTAGTGGCGCGGCGTCAGGCTGACACTGCGCGCTGGCAAGAGGTCGATGAACGGATCGGGGCTGGGCGGCACTGCGATGTGGACGGCATCCAGCACCGCCTCATATTGATGCGGGCCGGTCACCGCGAGCACTTTCGGATGCGCGCCGGTGATGTATTCAGGTTCTGCGCCCAGACAGCCGGTCACGATCACCCGGCCATTCTCGGCCAGCGCCTCGCCGATCGCCTCCAGGCTTTCGGCCTTGGCACTGTCGAGGAAGCCGCAGGTGTTGACGATCACCGCATCGGCGCCCTTGTAATCGGGGCTGATCGCATAGCCCTCGGCCCGCAGCCGGGTCAGGATGCGTTCGGAATCGACCAGCGCCTTGGGACAGCCAAGGCTGACCATGCCGATGGTCGGCTGGCCGGGGCGCGGGGCCTCGGAGAAGGTGGCCCTTGGGGCCAGATCAGGGCGGAGGTTGGGTGGATTTTGCGACATGGCGCGGTCTATACCTGTGTTTTCGCCGAGCGGATAGGGGGGTAAGACCCGCCTCGGACGCCTCCCACCCGCCCACCCCGGCGCCCTCGGCGGGTCTTTTTGGCGTAGGGTGCCCCGGCGGTGGTGTCGGGGGCTGCCGTTGACGCCTCCGGCGGGAGTATTTGGAAAGCAGCAATTCCAAGCGGCTTGCGCTTTGCGGGCGGGCGCGGAAGGGTGGGGGCAAAGGGGAAGGATGGGGATGCCGGAAATGGAACGGCCTTTGGTGCTGTGTTGCCCGTTGCCGCGCAGATTGGAGCTGATCTTTACGCCGGAGCGGCTGGCGGAGCTGCGGGCGCGCTACCGGCTGGTGGAGACCACGGATGAAGCCTTGCCGGTGCTGGAGGATGCGGTTCTGTCGCAGGCACTCTACATCATCGGTCAGCCGCCGCTGGACGCAAGGACGCTGGCGCGGCTGGGCGGGTTGCGCTGCATTTTCAATGTGGAATCCAATCTGATCAACAATATGCCCTATGATCAGCTGTTTGCGCGCGGCATTCATGTGGTGACCACGGGGGCGGTGTTTGCCGGGCCGGTGGCCGAGATCGGATTGGGTTTTGCGCTGTCCTTGTTGCGCGATATTCACGGGGCCGATGCCGATTTCCGCGCCGGGCGTGAGGTTTGGGGCGGGGCGGGCAATGCAGGCGCGCGGCTGCTGACCGGGGCGGAGGTCGGGATCATCGGCTTTGGCGATCTGGGCCGGGCGGTGGCGCGCGTGCTTGCGGGGTTTCGGCCCCGGCTGCGCATCCATGACCCCTGGCTGCCGGAGGCGCGGATCGTGGAGGCAGGGGCGGAGCCTGCGGCGCTGGATGTGGTGATGGCGCAATCGGATGTGGTGTTTGTCACCGCCGCCGTGACTTCGGAGAACCGGGGCTTGCTGGGAGCGGAGGCCTTTGCCGCGATGCGCAAGGGGGCTTCGTTCATCTTGCTGAGTCGCGCCGATGTGGTGGACTTTCCGGCGCTGATGGCGGCGGTGGCCAGGGGCCATATCCGGGCGGCGTCGGATGTGTTTCCCGAGGAGCCGCTGGCGGCGGATCATCCGGTGCGTCACCTGCCGGGGTTTTTGTTGTCGGCGCATCGGGCCGGCGCGCTGGACGTGGCTTTCCAGCGCATGGGCGAGATGGTCTGGCAGGATATGGCGCTGCTGGACAAGGGCTTGCCGCCCAATCTGTGCAAGCGGGCCGAGCGTGAAACCGTGGCGCGGATGCGTTCGCGCCCCGTGAGCGTGAACTGAGCCGATCGGCAATGTGCCGCCTATGGGCAGGCAGGATCGGCGCGACGTCGCTGATCCGTTGCGGGGCAGCGGCTTCAGGGCGTAGATTCGGGGAAAACCCATAAGGAAGGCAGTCGTCATGCGTTGGTTGATCCGCTCTGTGCTGGCCGTGTCGCTTTTCGTGTTTCTGGCCGTCGGGGCGGTGTTCATGATCCCGTCGGAGCGGATTGCCGCCCTTGCGGCTGACCGTTTTGCCGCGATCACCGGACGCAGGCTGGTGATCGAAGGCGCGGTGCGGCCCAGTTTCTTTCCCACACTCGGGGTGCAGACCGGGCCGATCTCGGTGTCCAATGCCGAGTGGGGCAGCGAAGGGGAAATGCTGCGTGCGGAGGGGCTGAGCATCTCGCTGGATATGGCGGCGCTGATCGGTGGTGAGGTAAGGATCACCGGCATCCGCGCGCAAAGTCCCCGGCTGCTGCTGGAACGCGGGCGCGACGGGCGCGCGAACTGGGTGTTCGGCGGCGGCAATGGCGGCAGTGCCGAGCCGGGCATGGCAGGTGAAGGCACGCCGTTCACGCTTGATCTGGCCGAAGTGTCGGACGGGCGGTTTACCTTCGTTGACCACGGGTCGGGGACGCGTGTTGCGCTGACATCCCTAAATGGCGAGGCCCGTATCCCGGCATTTCTGGGCACGGCAGATTTCACTTTTGACGCAATCATGAACGGCCAGCCGTTTGCAGCCACGGTAAAAGTTGCACAATTCGCTCCATTTCTGGAAGGCACATTCGGTGGCCTCGATCTGGCGCTGAAGGTAGGCGATGCTGATCTGCGCTTTGTCGGGCGGGCGGGCTGGAACCCGATGGCGGCAGAGGGCGATCTGACGGCGGGCCTGGCAGATCTGGCGGCCATCAGCCGCCTGGCGGGGATCGCAAAGCCGGATCTGCCGCAAGGGCTCGGTGCGCGCCGGGTGGAGGCAAAGGGGCGGCTGACGCTGACCGAAAAGCGGTCGGTGCATCTGCGCGGGGGGGCGCTGACGCTGGATGACAACAAGCTGGTGCTGGATGCCGACCTGACCACGGGCGGGGAGCGCCCCAGGCTGTCGGCGCAGATTTCTGCCGGGGCGCTGTCGCTGGCCTCGGCCGTCGGCGGGCAGGGCGGTGACATCGGCGGCGGCGCACGTGGTGGCACGCAGGCCGATGGCTGGCCGACCGCCTCGATTGATGCTTCGGCTCTGGGTGTGATGGATGCCTCCATCGCGCTGACCGCTGACTCGGTCGATCTGGGGGTTGCCCGGTTCGGCACCACACGGGTTGTCACCACCATCGACCGGGCGCGGGCGGTGTTTGATCTGCGCCAGATCGCCGCCTATCAGGGCACAGTCTCCGGTCAGTTCGTGGTGAACGGGCGCTCCGGCCTGTCGGTCGGCGGTGATCTGGTGTTGTCCGGTCTGGCGATGCAGCCCTTGCTGATGGATATGGGCGGCTATGACCGGCTGATCGGGACCGGCGATCTGGCGTTGAAATTCCTTGGCGTCGGCAATTCGGTCGATGCGATCATGCGCAGCTTTTCCGGCTCTGGCAGTCTGAGACTGGGCCGGGGCGAGTTGCGCGGCCTTGATATCGCGGGGATGCTGCGCACTTTGGACGCGGGCTATGTCGGGGATGGGCAGAAGACCATTTTTGACGCGGTGACAGCCGGTTTCTCCATCGAAAAGGGCGTGTTGCGCAATGAGGATCTGGCTTTCAGGGCGCCCTATGTGACTGCGACCGGCAATGGATCGGTCAATCTGGGCGCGCGGACGCTGGATTACCGGCTGCGGCCCGTGGCGCTTGCGGCAGTCGACGGGACCGGCGGTGTTATGGTGCCCTTGCTGATCACCGGCCCCTGGGCCAGCCCGCGTTTCCGCCTTGATCTCGAGGCATTGGCGCGCGAGCGTTTTGAGGATCAGGCCAAGGAGGCCGAAGCGCGAGCGAGGGCTGAACTGGCGCGCAAGGCCGAGCAGGAGCTGGGAATCGTGCGGCAAGAGGGAGAACGCCTGGAAGACGCCGCCCGTCGCCGCGCGCAAGAGGCGATCGACGCCGAAGCGGGGCGGCTCTTGCAGCGGTTGCTGGGCGGCGGCAACTGAAACAGGCGGCCCGGGGGCCGCCTGGGCAAGGGCTGTCCCGGTGGCAGATCAGCGGCGGCGGTCGCGCCGCGCGCTCATCGGTTGGAAGGCCACGCCGACATGGGCCTCGCAATAGGGTTTGCCCGGCAGGCTGGGCAGACCGCAGAACCAGAAATCATCGGTCGCCGGATCACCGATCGGCCATTTGCAGGTACGCTCGGTCAACTCCATCAGCGTCAGGCGCTTGGCATGCTTTTCCACCTCGCGCACCGAGGCCAGCGCTTCGGGGCTGATCTCGTTGGCCGAGGGCTGCGGTGGCAGGGGCTGGCCTGCGGGAATGATCGCCTTGCGGACCGGCAGCGGCGTCACATTCGACGCGGCCGCCGGTGCGGCGGCAGCACGTTCGGGTGCCGGGCGCGGGGCGGCGGCCGCTGGCTCGGGGCGTGGCTCGGGCGCGGGCTTTGACGCAGGCTCGGGCTTGGCGGCCACAACGGGCGCTTCCTCCTCGGTCTCGTCCTTGCCGCCGCCGACACGGTTCGACAGGCCCAGACGGTGGACCTTGCCGATCACCGCATTGCGCGTGACACCGCCCAGTTCCTTGGCGATCTGGCTGGCCGACTGGCCTTCGGCCCACATCTTCTTGAGCGTTTCAACCCGCTCATCCGTCCAGGACATGGTGATCTCCGCTATTGGGCTGTCGATAGGTCTGATGCCGCGTATTCTAACCGCGACGGCACGGGATACAAGCAGGCGGGCCGAAGATCAAGCGCCGCTGGCCGATTGGCGGCATCAGATTTCCGTTTACAGACGGCGCATCTTCGCCTATCGGGGTGCGATGACCATGCGGCACGCCCTTGTCCGACGTCCCCGACGCTTCTGAGCGATTGGTTCTGCGCGGCCCGGCGTTCCGGGCCATCCCCCACATTGACACCCCCGGCGGCCAACCGCTACGCCTTGGCTGCACCCTGTATTAGGGCAAAACCATCGCTCCGGTTCCGTCAGACCCCCGAAAGGCATGTGCCATGATCTCTGCTGTCCTGCCCACCTATAACCGCGCGCCCCTCGCCTTTGTATCGGGGGAGGGCAGCTGGCTGACTGCCGAAGACGGCAGCCGATATCTTGATCTGGGGGCCGGCATCGCCGTCAACGCGCTGGGCCATGCCCATCCGGCGCTGGTCGGGGCGCTGACGGCGCAGGCGCAGAAGCTGTGGCATGTCTCCAATATCTACCGGATTCCGGAACAGGAGCATCTGGCCGAACTGCTGGTAGAGCGGACCTTTGCCGATACGGTGTTCTTCACCAACTCCGGCACCGAGGCCGCCGAGCTTGCCATCAAGATGGCGCGCAAACACCACCATGATGCAGGCCAGCCCGAACGCACGCAGATCATCGCCTTCGAGGGCGCGTTCCACGGCCGCTCCACCGGGGCGATCGCCGCTGCCGGGTCGGAAAAGATGGTCAAGGGCTATGGTCCGCTGATGCCCGGCTTCACCCATCTGAAATGGGCCGACCATGACGCGATCCGCGCCGCCATCACCGACCAGACCTGCGCCGTCATCATCGAGCCCATTCAGGGCGAGGGCGGCATCCGCGTGGTGCCCGACCAATGCCTCAAGGGGTTGCGCGACCTGTGCGACAGCACCGGCACCCTGCTGATTTTTGACGAGGTGCAATGCGGCATGGGCCGGACCGGCAGGCTCTTCGCCCATGAATGGGCCGGGGTCACACCCGATATCATGATGGTCGCAAAAGGCATCGGCGGCGGCTTTCCCCTGGGCGCGGTGCTGGCCACCGAGCACGCCGCCTCCGGCATGGTCGCGGGCACGCATGGCTCCACCTATGGCGGCAACCCGCTGGGCTGCGCCATTGGCGCTGCCGTCACCGAAATCATCTCCGATCCCGCCTTTCTCGACGCGGTCAGCCAGAAATCCGCGCGGTTCCGCCAGGGGCTCGAAGCCCTTGTCGCCAGCCATCCGAAGGTCTTCGAAGCGGTGCGTGGTCAGGGCCTGATCCTCGGCCTGAAATGCGTGGTCCCCAATACCGATGTGGTCAAGGCAGGCTACGCCCGCCACATCCTCACCGTTGCCGCCGCCGACAATGTGCTGCGCCTGCTGCCCGCCCTCAACATCCCCGACGCCGACATCGCCGAAGCCCTCTCCCGGCTCGACGCCACCGCCAGCGATCTCGAAACCACTCTGTGATCCGCATTCATCTTGGTCCAAATACTCCGGGGGTCCGGGGGCAGAGCCCCCGGGATTTCCGCCAAAGCAACGAAATGACATGAAACACTTCCTTGATATCCATACCACCGACGCGGGCGACCTCAGATCCATGATCGACTCCGCCCATGCGATGAAATCGGCACGGCACGGCCGCCCGCGCGGAGCGCCTGACGATGACCAGCCATTGGCCGGTCACATGGTCGCGCTGATCTTCGAGAAGCCCTCCACCCGCACCCGGGTGTCCTTTGATGTCGGCGTGCGGCAGATGGGCGGGCAGACCATGGTGCTGTCGGGCAAGGAAATGCAGCTGGGCCACGGCGAAACCATCGCTGACACCGCCCGGGTGCTGTCGCGCTATGTCGATCTGATCATGATCCGCACCTTCGAGGAGGCGACGCTGCTGGAGATGGCGGAGCATGCCACCGTGCCGGTGATCAACGGGCTGACCAACCGCACCCACCCGTGCCAGATCATGGCTGATGTGATGACCTATGAAGAACATCGCGGCCCGATCGGCGGCAAAAAGGTGGTCTGGGCCGGGGATGGCAACAATGTCTGCGCCTCTTTCATCCATGCTGCCGGGCAGTTCGGTTTTGACTTTACCTTTACCGGGCCGGAAACGCTGGACCCGGAAGCGAAGTTCGTGCAATTCGCCCGCGCCAAGGGCTCGGATGTGCAGATCGAGCGTGACCCGCATACCGCAGTGATCGGGGCCGATCTGGTGGTGACCGATACCTGGGTGTCGATGCACGACCCGGAATCCGCCAAGGAACGCCGCCACAACCAGTTGCGCGGCTATCAGGTGAATGAGGCGTTGATGGCAAAGGCGAAGTCCGATGCGCTGTTCATGCATTGCCTGCCTGCGCATCGCAATGACGAGGCGACCAGCGCCGTTATGGACGGCCCCCATTCGGTGATCTTTGACGAGGCCGAAAACCGGCTGCATGCGCAAAAGGCGATCATGCGCTGGTGTCTGGGCAAGTAGCGCTCTTCGCTCCCTCCGGGCGCTCATCGCGCGCCCGGCTTACCCCATCCGGTGCTTGAGGATGACGGGGATGATCAGATCCTCCTCATCCTCCAGATGCCGGATCAGCTGACGCTCGAACGGGGCGAGGCTGGTGTAAAACGCCAGCGCCGCCTCGCGCGGGTCGTTTGCCTGCAGGGCATCGTTGGCCGAGGACACAAAGCCATCCAGCAGCCCGTCCAGCGCATGGTGGTCGCGGTCCAGCAGTTCGAAGCCGTGGGCCATGCGCGGCTCAAGCTCCAGCATCGCCGGGAAATAGCTGGCATCCTCGATCTGGTGATGGCCGATCAGCCCCTGCACCAGCTGCTCGCCACCGCGCAGCAAGCGTCCCTGCCAGCGCTGGGGGTCGATCCGGCCGCCGCCCATATGCTCGGCATCCAGACGCAGGCCCGACATCAGGTCGCGAAACCCAAGGTGACGATCCAGCCAGAACGAAGACAGCCCCTCGAACCCCGGCACATCCGACCAGCGCTCGCGCGGCCAGTCGGCCAGCAGGGTGACAAGGTCGGGCGGCAGGCGGTCGCGGCTGGCAAGGTCATCGGTCATGGTCTGCACATACCTTGATACACGGGTTGTTCAAGCGCCCTTTGCCGATGCGGCTGGCTCAGGCTGCGGTGCGCGTTGCAGGCTCGGGCACCGCCTGCACCTCATCCGCGCCGGCGGTGCGGCCCGCCAGCAGGGCCACCACGATCAGCAGCAGCGAGAGCACGGCATAGGTGACGCGGAAGCCGATCGCCTCGGCGACAAAGCCAATGCTGGCCGGGGCGACCAGAATTCCGGCGTAGCCCACCATGGTCACAGCCGAAATCGCGGTGCCCGAAGGGATTCCGGGGTAGTTCCCGGCGGCGGAGAACAGGATCGGCACCATATTGGCCACTCCCAACCCGGTGATGAAAAAGGCCGCAACCGCCAGCGTATCACTGGGGGCCAGCGCCGCAAGCATCATCCCCGCCGCTGCCAGCAACCCCGAGACCCGCAGGGTCAGCACCGCGCCAAAGCGGTTGCGCACCCCATCTCCGGCAAAGCGCATGATCGCCATCGCCCCGGCAAAGAAGGCAAAGCCAAGGCCGGAGCGGAACAGATCCGACCCCATATCCTTTTGCAGATAGATCGCCGCCCAATCCAGCACCGCGCCTTCGGGCACCATCGAGAACAGCGCCAGCGCGCCCAGCAGCCACAGCCCCGCCGCACGCGGCAACAGCACAGCCTTTTGGCCTGCGGCACGCGGTGCCAGCGGAGCAGGGGCCTCGCCGCGCAGAAACGGCATCACGGCAATGACAAGCACCGCCGTCACCAGCGCCACCAGCACCGCCTGCACCTGCGCCCCCCAATGCGAGATCACGAAAGCCCCGGCAAAGCCGCCGACAAAACCGCCAAGGCTCCAGAACCCGTGGCTGGAAGACATGATCGCCCGGCCCAGCCGCCGTTCCACCTCGACCGCGTTGGCATTCATCGCCACATCCATGCAGCCGATCAGCGCGCCCAGCAGCGCCATGGCCGGGGCCAGCACTGCGACAGAGGGGGAAAACACCACAACCGGCAGCGCCGCCGCCGAAGACAGCGCAAAACCGCGCAGCACATTGACCGAGCCAAAGCGCGCGATCAGCCGCCCGGTGAACAGCATCGCCCCCACCGCCCCAAGGCCCAGCACCAGAATCAGCAGGCCCAGCGTGAATTCGGTGATCTGATGGCGCGGCAGCAGCAGCGGAATCTGCGGCGCCCAGGCCCCCATGACAAAACCTGCGGCGGCAAACATCATCGCCACCGCCCAACGGGCGCGTTTTGCCTCGGTCATCGTCATGAAAACTCTCCTGCGATCGCACTTTTCATGGAGAGGTGCGTAAACCGGGGGCGGGCGCGGGAAAAGCCCCCCGGGCTTCACAGATTGTGTCAGCGCTAACGGTTCGTGCTGCTGCACAAAAGAAAACGGCGAACCGGGGGAGGACCGGTTCGCCGCAAAACCTGTTGGCGCAGGGAGGAGGAGAGCGCCTTCAGGAGGCCGTTGTCACCCGTGGTGACGTATTACTTGCCGTAAGCGGCTTCGTGCGCGATGTCTTCGATCGACACGCGGGAGACATTGATGTCTGCCAGATCGCGGTCGGACATTGCCGACAATTCGTTCAGGGTTTGCAGATAGACCGCGCGACGTTCACGGGCCACATTCCACTTGGCCAGAACATCGCCCATCCATCCACCGACCTGAAAGCCAGCAACTGTTTGCGTGTTCGAGTAAGCCATGATCGTATCCTCTTCATCATCTTCGGATCGGTCAGAGCGGCCCATCCGCCCTTTCCGTTGAGCTTAAGATGGGGCATATGCTGCACTTGCACAATCCGCTGATTGGCCAAAGCCGATATGCATGACTTGCATGGCTGAGACCGGTTTTTTTCACCGGATTTTCATTTTTCGCTATGACACGGACATAATGTGCCCTTGCAGCCCGCTTTTCCGGAGCCGGGCCAGCGTTTATGCCGTGTCAGCCGCGCCCCAACAGCCCCAGCATCTGCACCGCCGCCGCCTCGGGCGACAACTCCCCCGCTTCCACCTTTGCGCCCAGTGCCGCCATCGACCCCCTGGCCGGTTCGCGGCCGAGCACCGAGAGCAGACCCTGCCGCACCTCTTCGCCAAACCAGTGGCGGGCCTGATGCGCGCGGCGGCTGTCCCAATGCCCATGTGCCTTTCGCCAGGCGGCAAGGGTTTGCATATCGGCCCAGGCTTCGGCCAGCCCGCTGTTCTCCGCCGCCGAAACACAGACCGCCTTGGGAAACCCCTCCGGGTCTTGCGGTCGGCGGCGCAGCAGGTGCAGCGCGCCGGCGTAATCGGCCCGGGTCCGCATCGCGGCCGGTTTCAGATCGCCGTCGGCCTTGTTGACCAGGATCATGTCGGCCATCTCCATGATGCCGCGTTTCACCCCCTGCAACTCATCGCCCCCCGCGGGGGCCAGCAGCAGGATGAACAGGTCGCAGATCTCTGCAACCACGGTTTCCGACTGGCCCACGCCCACGGTTTCCACCAGCACCACATCGAAGCCTGCCGCCTCGCACAGCGCCACCGCCTCGCGCGTGCGCCGCGCCACGCCGCCCATCTGCGCCTGACTGGGTGAGGGGCGGATAAACGCCGCAGGCTCGCGGCTCAGTCGCTCCATCCGGGTCTTGTCGCCCAGGATCGAGCCGCCAGATCGCGCTGAAGACGGGTCCACCGCCAGTACCGCCACCCGCAGCCCCTGCGCCACCAGCATCATGCCGAACGCCTCGATAAAGGTGGATTTGCCCACGCCCGGCGTGCCCGAAAGCCCGATGCGCAGCGCCTGCCTTCCCGCCGCGCGTGCCTGCGCCACCAGATCCACCGCCTGCACGCGGTGATCAGCGCGCGCGCTTTCCACCCGGGTGATCGCCCGCGCCAGGGCCCTGCGGTCACCTGCGATCACGGCTTTGGCCAGTTCGGTTATCTGCATTGCCACGTCCATCTGTCACAACTGCTTGATATGGGTGTGCCATCCGGCACTTTCCCGCCGGTGGCGGGCAGAATGCCCTTCTTTTGCCCTTTCATGCCCTATAGTCCAACCCGATACCAGTCCGAGCCGTCCGCCCGGCCAATCCCCCGCCAATCCCACAAGGAGCGTTTGATGTTGCCTCGTCGTGCCATTGCCGGACTTGCGGTCCTTTGCCTTGCCACGCCCGCCGCGGCACAGGAACAGGAGGTGGCGCGCTACACCGTTTCGGTCAGGGGCATCACGGCGGGCAAGATCGCCCTTGCGGCAAAGCATGATGCCGGAGGCTATTCGGTCACATCGAATTCGGTGTCGGCCGGATTGGCGGGGCTGTTCCGATCGTTCACCCTGACCACCCGCGTGCAGGGTTCCGAGCGGAACGGGCGGCTGACCCCGCAGCGCTATTCCGCCGAGGCGAAGGGTGCGCGCGAAGGGCGCGGTGCGGATCTGGCGTTTGACGGTGGCATGGCCACGGTGCTTCGGGCCGATCCGCCGGAGCCCGATGCCCCGCTGGTGGACCCTGCCCAACACAAGGGCGTGGTCGATCCGCTGACCGGCATGTATTCGGTGCTGCGTGACACCACCGCAGACGCGGCCTGCCAGCTTGACCTGAAGATGTTTGACGGCCACCGGGTCAACCGCATCACGCTGTCGTCGCCAAAGGCTGATGCTGATGGCCTGACGTGTCAGGGCCTCTACCGCCGGATCGACGGCTATCCGGCCAAGGAACTGGCAAAGCGCCCCGTGTCGACCTTTGCCGTAACCTACCGCCCGGCAGAGGGTGGCGTATTGCGGGTGACCGAGGTGACAGTGGACAGCGAGTATGGCACCGCCCGGGTGATCCGCGACAACTGATCCGGCGCTTCTCCCTTGATCTGCGCTGCGCCGCGCCCTAACCCCGGTGCATGTCTGACCCGCGTCTCCCCCCCGATCCGCTGCCTATCGACGAGGTGATCCCGGCGTTGCAAGCCGCGATGGCGGCGCGCGGCATGGCGGTGCTGCAAGCCCCCCCCGGTGCGGGCAAGACCACCCGTGTGCCGATCGCCCTGCTGGCGCAGGTGACGGGGCGCATCCTGATGCTGGAACCCCGCCGTCTTGCCACCCGCGCCGCCGCCGCGCGGATGGCCGAGACCTTGGGCGAGCCCTTGGGCCAGACCGTCGGCTACCGCATCCGGGGCGAGTCAAAGACCAGTGCCACGACCCGGATCGAGGTGGTGACCGAAGGCATCCTGACCCGGATGATCCAGTCCGATGCCGAATTGCCCGGTGTGGGGCTGATCATCTTTGATGAATTCCACGAACGGTCCTTGCAGGCCGATCTGGGCCTTGCCCTGACGCTGGAAATCCGCGGCGCCCTGCGCCCCGACCTGCAACTTCTGGTGATGTCGGCCACGCTGGACGCCGCCCCGGTTGCGGCACTGATGGGCGCGGCACCCCTGATCACATCGGCAGGCAGCGCGTTCCAGGTGGAAACCCGCTGGCTGCCGCGCCCCCCCGATGCGTCCTTGCGCTATGAGGCGGTGGTGGCGGGACTGATCCGGCAGGCTTTGGAAGAGGTGCCGCAAGGCGATGTGCTGGCCTTCCTGCCCGGCGAAGGCGAGATCCGAAGGGTCGAGGCGCAGCTGCAGGGCATGCCGGGCCTTGCCATCCGCCCGCTGTTCGGCGCGATGGAATTTGCCGCGCAGCAAGCCGCCCTTGCCCCCGCGCCGGGACGCAAGCTGGTGCTGGCGACCTCCATCGCCGAAACTTCGCTGACCATCCCGGGGGTGCGGGTGGTGGTAGATGGCGGTCGCGCCCGGCGCGGGCGGTTCGACCCGCCCTCGGGCATGTCGCGGCTGGTGACCGAGAGGGTGACAAAGGCCGAGGCCGAACAGCGCCGGGGCCGGGCTGGGCGTGTGGCTCCGGGTGTGTGCTACCGGCTGTGGACGCGCGGCGAAGAGGGCGGCATGGCCGCCTTTCCCCCCGCCGAGATCGAGGCGGCCGACCTGACGCCGCTGGCGCTGGAACTGGCGCTGTGGGGGGCGGCCGACCTGCCGTTCCTGACGCCACCGCACCCCGGTGTGCTGGCCGAGGCGCAGGGCCTGCTGCAGGGTCTGGGCGCGCTGGACGCCAAGGGCGGCATCACCGCCCATGGCCGCGCGCTGGCGGCGCTGCCGCTGCACCCGAGGCTCGCGCATATGCTGGTCGTCGCCGGGCCAAAGGCTGCCCGGTTGGCCGCCCTGCTGGCCGAACGCGATCCGCTGCGCGGGGCTGGGGCCGACCTGCTGGCCCGTCTGAAAGCCATTGACCGCCCGCCGCCCGAGGCGCACCGGGCGACCCTTGAGCGTATCCGGGCCGAGGCGCGCCGTCTGGCCCGGATGGTGCCCACCTCACAAATGCCAGACCTGTCGCCCGCCCAGATGGCGGCACTCGCCTATCCCGACCGCATTGGCCTGCGCCGCGCAGGCGATGCCCCGCGCTGGGTGCTGTCAGGGGGCAAGGGGGCGGCCATGGCCGCAGGCCAGCCCCTGTCGGCTGCGCAGCTGATCGTCGCCACCGATCTCGACGGCGACCCGCGCGAGGCGCAACTGCGGCAGGCGGTGGCGATCACCGAGGCCGAGCTGCGCGCACTTTACGCTGACCAGATCGTTTGGTGCGATGTCTGCGAATGGTCCCGCCGCGACGGCAAGGTACTGGCGCGCAAACAGGAGCGCTTCGGCGCGCTGGTGCTGGCCGAACGCACCTGGCCCGACGCCCCGCCCCGGGCGCTGGCCCGCGCCGCCCTCGACGGGTTGCGCCAGATCGGCCTGCCCTGGACTGCCGCCGCCCGCCGCCTGCGCGCCCGCCTCGCGCTGGCGCGCGGCGGTGACTGGCCGGAGCTTGACGACGAAAGCCTGCTCGCCAGTGCCGAAGACTGGCTGCTGCCACACCTTTCCGGCAAGCATAGCGAAGCCGAGCTGCGCGCGCTGGATCTGACCGAACCGCTGAAGGCCCTGATCGGCTGGGACCGCATGGCCCAGACCGACGCGCAGGTGCCGGGCAGTTATGAGACCCCTTTGGGGCGCAAGGTGCCGATCGACTATGACGGCGACCACCCCTCGATCGAGTTGCGCTTGCAAGAGCTGTTCGGAGTGACCCGCCACCCCACTGTGGGGGGAGCGCGCCTGCCCTTGCGCATTACCTTGCTGTCCCCGGGCCAACGCCCGGTGCAGGTCACGCTGGACCTGCCCGGCTTCTGGGCCAACAGTTACGCTGATGTGCGCAAGGACATGCGCGGCCAATACCCGCGCCACCCCTGGCCCGAAGACCCGACGCTCGCCGCCCCCACCCTGCGCGCCAAGCCGCGCGGGACATGAAGCGATGGAGCGGCTGCGCCGCATTGTTTTTGTCTCGGCTCTGGCCTGCGGCCAACCGCCTCGGATGTGCGCTTCGCGCGGAGAGTATTTGGAAAGCAGCAAAGGCAAGGCGGTGATCCGGGGATTTGCTGCTTGCGAAATACTCCGGGGTTTGGGGCAGCGCCCCAATTCTTGGGCGGGGCAAGGGTGAATCGCTTGACGAAGGGGGCGATCGCGCGTAAACGCAGCCATCGAATTCGAGGTCGCGCCTGCGCGGACCTTGTTGGTTTTGCACCTTACGCCCTGCGGGCGTTGACTTGAAGGATAACGACGATGTCGCGCGTCTGCGAACTCTCGGGCAAGGGCCCGATGACCGGTAACACCATCAGCCACGCGAACAACAAGTCGCGTCGCCGTTTCTTGCCGAACCTGAACGAAGTCACCCTGATCTCGGATATCCTGGGTCAGTCGTTCAAGCTGCGGATCTCGGCGGCTGCGCTGCGCACCGTTGACCATCGCGGTGGTCTGGATGCGTTTCTGGCCAAGGCCAAGGACGACGAGCTGTCAGGTGCGGCGCTGAAGATCAAGAAAGACATTGCAAAGGCTCAGGCCGCCGCCTGAGTTTTTCCGGTTTTGTGACAGAAGCCCGCCCGCAGGATTGCGCGGCGGGTTTTTCTGTGTCGTGGTAGAAATCGAGTATTTTTGCCAAGATGAAAGGGCTGTCGTGCGAGACTGGGGGCGGTCCGGCCCCGTCAGGGAGTGGAGGTCGCGTCCGCAGCGCGGATCAGCGGGCGCAATAGGCCTCGGCTTGTTCGCCGAATGCCTTGTAGCGGCGCCAGAAGTCATTGTCGTTGTCGGACTTGGACATGCGGACTTTTTGGGCGCGGTCCGGATCCTTGAAGAACGCGGCCGCCTTGCGCTGATCACCGCTCCTCAGGGTGATGTCGGCGACCTGCTGGACGCAGGCGCAGACCGGACGGGTGGCTGCCTTGCGATCGGATTGCAGGCAGGCGCGTTCGATCGGGCCAGCCAGTGCACCACCATTGGAAAAGGAAAAAAGGACGGCAGCGCAGGCTGCCAGAACAACAGGTTTCATCATTTCTCTGCCTCATTGCCGGGAACGGGGAACCCCTCCGCCACTGGTCGTTTTTCTGACACCATCATGCCGATTCGTCCGGCGCTTTTCAATGCTGCAGCGCGGCTGGGCGGTGGATCGCCGACGGCTCCCACTGCTGGGGGCGCGCGTCGGTTGTGCCACAAGATCAAGCGTTGTGCAGTCGGGTTTGCGGGGGTCACTGCGACGCGGGTCGTCTTTCGCGCCATCCGGAGGCCGGGAATCACCTGCGCGCAACCGGGCCGCGCTCCGCACTGCGGTAATGCCCGTCCCCAAACGCTGCATCCCTCTTCCCGCCCCCAAGTTTCCAAGCTATATGCCGCAGATGACCCAGCTTGATCTCATCCGCAATTTTTCGATCGTGGCCCATATCGACCACGGAAAATCCACCCTCGCCGACCGGCTCATTCAGTTGACCGGCACGGTGGCTGCGCGCGACATGAAGGCGCAGATGCTCGACAGTATGGATATCGAGCGCGAGCGCGGGATCACGATCAAGGCCAACACGGTGCGGATCGAATATCCGGCCAAGGACGGCAAGACCTATATCCTGAACCTGATCGACACCCCCGGGCATGTCGACTTTGCCTATGAGGTCAGCCGGTCGATGCGCGCGGTCGAAGGCTCGCTTCTGGTGGTGGATGCGTCGCAGGGGGTGGAGGCGCAGACCCTTGCCAACGTCTATCAGGCGCTGGATGCGGGGCACGAGATTGTGCCGGTGCTCAATAAGATCGACCTGCCTGCTGCCGAGCCGGAACGGGTCAAAGCGCAGATCGAGGATGTGATCGGGCTGGATGCCTCCAACGCGATCAACATTTCCGCCAAGTCGGGTCTGGGTATCCCCGATGTGCTTGAGGCGATTGTCACCCGCCTTCCTCCACCCAAGGGCGACCGCGATGCGCCGTTGAAGGCGATGCTGGTGGACAGCTGGTATGACAGCTACCTCGGCGTGGTGGTCATGATCCGCGTCATCGACGGGGTGATCCGCAAGGGCGACCGCATCCGGATGATGCAGACCAATGCGGTATACGGCGTCGACAAGCTGGCGGTGCTGAAGCCGCAGATGGTGGATATCGACGAGCTGGGGCCGGGCGAGATCGGGATCTGGACCGGCTCGATCAAGCAGGTCCGCGATACCCGTGTGGGCGACACCATCACCTCGGAGAAAAAGGGCTGCGAAACCGCGCTGCCCGGTTTCAAACCGGCGCAGCCGGTAGTGTTCTGCGGCCTGTTCCCGGTGGATGCGGCGGATTTTGAAGACCTGCGCGATGCGATCGAAAAGCTGCAGCTGAATGATGCGTCTTTCAGTTCCGAGATGGAAACCTCCGCCGCGCTCGGCTTCGGCTTCCGCTGCGGGTTCCTGGGCCTGCTGCACCTTGAGGTGATCCGCGACCGGCTGGAGCGGGAGTATGACCTCGACCTGATTACCACAGCGCCATCGGTTGTGTTCAAGCTGCACATGAAGGATGGCGAGGTGCGCGATCTGCACAACCCCGCCGACATGCCCGACCTCACCTATATCGACCACATCACCGAGCCGCGGATCAAGGCCACCATCATGGTGCCCGATGAATACCTCGGCGATATCCTGAAACTCTGTCAGGACCGGCGCGGCATCCAGCTTGACCTGTCTTATGCCGGGTCGCGCGCCATGGTGGTCTATGACCTGCCGCTGGCCGAGGTGGTGTTCGACTTCTACGACCGGCTGAAATCGGTGACCAAGGGATATGCCAGCTTTGACTATGTGATTTCGGAATATCGTGAGGATTTTCTGGTCAAGATGTCGATTCTGGTCAACGAGGAGCCGGTTGACGCCCTGTCGATGATGGTCCACCGCGACCGGGCAGAGGCGCGGGGCCGGGCGATGGTCGAAAAGCTGAAAGAGCTGATCCCCCGGCACATGTTCAAGATCCCGATCCAGGCCGCCATCGGCGCCCGCGTGATCGCGCGCGAGACGTTGAGCGCGATGCGCAAGGACGTGACGGCGAAATGCTATGGCGGCGATGCGACGCGGAAACGCAAACTCCTCGACAAGCAGAAGGCCGGCAAGAAGAAGATGCGGCAGTTCGGCAAGGTTGAGATTCCGCAGGAGGCGTTCATTTCGGCGCTGAAAATGGATGGGTGAAGATGTCGACAGGTCAAGAAACTTGTTGATTCGGCTGTGATCGCTGCCAACAAGCAGGAGCACGCAGTCGTTGTGTACACCTGCCGATGGCCGGGTAGTTGGTCTCGAGGCTTGCCTTGAAACGAGATGCCCAATGGTCGAACCAGTATGAGAAGGGACGCCGATCCTGGGGCGAAAGATAACTGTTGCCAGGTGCTCCACTGGATTGGTAAAATCACGGCCATGTCCATGCCGGATGTGCAGAGGTGGTTCCGGACATCTGAACAGCCGGGACAAGTGGATTTTCCGCGCAACGGCGGCATGATGCTGCGAGCAAGGAGAAGACCATGGCAAGAAGACCGCGCCGGAATCACAGCCCGGCATTCGAGGCAAAAGTGGCGGTGGCCGCGATCAAGGGCGAGAGAACGCTGATCGAGCTGGCGCAGGATTTCGCCGTTCACCCGAACCAGATCAAGCAGTGGCTGCTGCTTGAGGGCGCGACAGGTGTGTTCGGGCAAGCCCCGAAGGCCGAGCCTTAGCCGACCATCGATGCGAAGACCCTGCATGCGAAGATTGCCGTGGCGTGCCAACGCTTCTTCCACAGCTTCAATGCAAAAATCCGCCTCCAGCGGATCAATACCCGCCATGCCAGGACACGGCGTGTGAACCAGTCCAGCGCGGCCGCCAGATAGATGAACCCGCGGGCCATCGGGATGTAGGTGATTGTCCATCGCCCAGTCCTGGTTGGGCAGGGTGATGGGCAACTTCCGGAGCAGACAGGGGTAGATCCTGTGCCCCGGCGCCGGTTTCGAGGTGTTCGGCTTGCGATAGAGGGCCTCGATGCCCATGCGCTTCATCAGCGTGGCAACGCGCAGCCTTCCGACCTTGAACCCTGCCTGAACCAGGAGTCCCGGCAACATCCGGCTGCCCGCAAACGGGAATTCCATGTGCAGCTTGTCCATCCGGTGCATCAGCTTCAGATCAGCGTCCGACACCGGGCGGGACTTGTAGTAGACGCCGCCCCGGCTGATCCCCAGCACGATCGCCTGTTGACTGGCGCTCACCGCGCAGTGAGCTGCTGCCGGTTTCGTGGACAGCGGGTTAAGCTAGCATAGCGCGGGCCTCGAACTCCATGGGGCTAAGATAGCCCAGTTTCGAATGCCGTCTGCGCGGGTTGTAGAAGCGCTCGAT
>JBKBKR010000014.1:0-52732 GCA_046296515.1 Paracoccaceae bacterium
ATATCCCGGGGTCCGGGGCGGAGCCCCGGGGGACAGCCATGATGCACACCCTCTGGACATCTGGCACCATGCCCCCCTCCCCCCTCCCCTACCCACAAGGGGGTGGGGCGGCTCCCTCCCCCCTCGTGGGGGAGGGCTGGGGTGGGGGGGGCCTGCGGGTCAGAACCGGGAGGCGGCCATGAAGCTCACCCTCTGGACATACGAAGGCCCGCCGCATGTCGGCGCGATGCGTGTCGCCACCGGCATGACCGGGCTGCACTATGTGCTGCACGCGCCGCAGGGCGATACCTATGCCGACCTGTTGTTCACCATGATCGAACGGCGCAACCACCGCCCGCCGGTCACCTACACCACCTTTCAGGCCCGCGATCTGGGGGCCGATACCGCCAATCTGTTCAAGGATGCCGCGCGCGAGGCCTATGCCCGCTTCCAGCCGCAGGCGATGATCGTGGGCGCATCCTGCACCGCCGAACTCATCCAGGACGATCCCGGTGGCCTTGCTGGCGCACTTGGCCTACCCTGCCCGGTGATCCCGCTCGATCTGCCCAGCTATCAGCGCAAGGAAAACTTCGGCGCGGACGAGACCTTTCATCAGCTCTGCCGCGCGCTGGCAAAGCCGATGCCGCGCACGGAACAGATCACCTGCAACATCCTCGGGGCCACCGCTCTTGGCTTCCGTCACCGCGATGACGTGGCAGAGGTCACCAAGCTGCTGGGCCTGTTGGGCATTGCCGTCAATGTGGCAGCACCCTTGGGCGCATCCCCCGCCGACATCGCCCGCTTGGGTCAGGCCCATTTCAACGTGCTGCTCTACCCTGAAACCGGCGAAGGCGCGGCCCGCTGGCTGGAACGCGCTTGTGGCCAGCCCTATACGAAGGTTGTCCCGCTTGGCGTCGGGGCCACCCGCGATTTCCTGCATGAGGTGGCAAGCCTCACCGGCCTGTCGCCACAGGTCGACGAATCCGCCCTGCGCCTGCCCTGGTGGTCGGCGAGCGTCGATTCCACCTACCTCACCGGCAAGCGCGTGTTCCTGTTCGGCGACGCCACCCATGTCATCGCCGCCGCCCGCATTGCCGCTACAGAGATCGGTTTCGAGGTGGTCGGAATGGGCTGCTACAACCGCGAATTCGCAAGGCCCATGCGCGCCGCCGCCAAGGCCTACGGGTTGGAGGCGCTGATCACCGATGACTATCTGGAGGTCGAAGACGCCATCGCCGCTGCCGCGCCCGAGCTGATCCTCGGCACCCAGCAGGAGCGCCATATCGGCAAACGCCTCGGCATCCCCTGCGCCGTGATTTCGTCGCCGGTGCATGTGCAGGATTTCCCGGCCCGCTACAGCCCGCAGATGGGGTTCGAAGGCGCGAATGTGATCTTCGATACCTGGATCCATCCGCTGGTGATGGGGCTGGAAGAGCATTTGCTGACCATGTTCCGCGAGGATTTCGAATTCCATTCCGACGCCGGGCCAAGCCATCACGGCGGCAAGGCCCAGCCGCGCGACGGGTCTGAGGCGGAAGGTGCGGCGGAACCTGCGGGTGCCTCCGGCGGGAGTATTTGGGCCAAGATGAATGTGGAAGATCAGGACGTTCGGGGGGGGGAGCCGGTCTGGCTGGCGGCGGCAGAGCGGGAGTTGAAGAAGATCCCGTTCTTTGTGCGCGGCAAGGCGCGACGCAATACCGAAGGCTATGCTCGCGAGCAGGGCGTGGCCGAGATTTCCGTAGAAACCCTGTATGAGGCAAAGGCCCATTATGCGCGATGACCGCTATACATCGCCGGAAATGACTGCGCCGCAAGGCGACGGGGTTTACCGTTTCGTGATCGTGACGCTGGATGCCCATGCGGCAGGCCCGGCGGCGCGGATCGCGCCACGGCTGGCAAAGGATTTCCCCGGGATCGAGGTTTCGGTCCATGCCGCCGCCGAATGGGCGGAAAACCCGGGTGCGCTGGCCGCGGCCAAGGCAGCGGTGAACCGCGCCGATTTCGTGGTGGCGAACCTGTTGTTCATCGAGGAGCATATCGCCGCCATCCTGCCGGAGTTGCAGGCGGCGCGCGGTCGGGCGGATGCCTTTGTCGGGGTGATTGCCGACCCGTCGGTGGTGAAGCTGACAAAGATGGGCGATCTGGACATGAGCATCGAGGCCTCTGGCCCGATGGCATTGCTGAAAAAGCTGCGCGGCAACAAGGCCCCGTCCTCCGGGTCGGGCGAGAAGCAGATGGCGATGCTGCGGCGCTTGCCGAAGATCCTGAAGTACTTCCCCGGCAAGGCGCAGGATCTGCGGGCCTGGTTTTTGGCGATGCAATACTGGCTGGGCGGGTCGGATGACAATCTGGAGGCGATGGTGCGCTTTCTGGTCAGCCGCTATTCGGGCAAGCGTGACTGGGCCAAGATCAAGGCGGCGGCCCCGATTGATTACCCCGATGTGGGGCTTTATCACCCCAGCCTTGCCGCGCGGATCTGCACCGATGCCGCTGCGATCCCCCGACCCCAGGACGCGGTGGCCACCGTCGGCATGCTGATGCTGCGCAGTTATATCCTTGCCGGGGATACCGCGCATTATGATGCGGTGATCGCCGCCTTCGAGGCCAAGGGCATTGCGGTGCTGCCCGCCTTTGCCGGGGGGCTGGATGGCCGCCCGGCGATGGAGGCGTTTTTCAAGGGGGCCGCCGGGGCGAAGGTCGATGCGCTGGTCTCCCTCACCGGGTTCAGCCTTGTCGGTGGCCCGGCCTATAATGACAGCCCGGCGGCAGTCGCGGCGTTGCAGGCGCTGGATGTGCCCTATATCGCGGCGCATCCCTTGGAGTTCCAGACTCTGGGGCAATGGGGGATGAGTGGCGGCGGGCTTGGGCCGGTGGAAACCACCATGCTGATTGCCTTGCCCGAGATTGACGGTGCCACCAATCCCACCGTCTTTGCCGGGCGGCATGATCTGAATGGTTGTGCGGGCTGCGCCAAGAACTGCAAGCCGCAGAGTGCCGAGGCACTGCAAACCCGGGCCATGGCGCCCTGTTTCGAGCGGATCGAGGCGCTGGCCGACAAGGTGGCGCGGCTTGCCCATCTGCGCCGGTCGGATGTGGCGCAGCGCAAGGTTGCCATCGTGCTTTACGGCTTTCCGCCCAACGCGGGCGCGGCGGGCACGGCGGCTTACCTCTCGGTGTTCGAGTCGCTGTTCAACATGCTTCATGCGATGCACGCTGCAGGTTACGGCGTGGACCCGCCTGCGAGCGTGGAAGACCTGCGCGAGGCGGTGCTGGGCGGGTCGGCGCGGATGTATGGCCAGCCTGCCAATGTGGCCGCCATCGTGCCCGCCGCCGAGGTGGTGGCCAAGACCCGCTGGCTGCGCGATGTCGAAGCCGCCTGGGGCCCTGCGCCGGGGCGCATTCAGACCGACGGGCGCGGCGTGTTCGTGCTGGGCCGCGAGATGGGCAATGTCTTCGTCGGGTTGCAGCCGGTGTTCGGCTATGAGGGCGACCCGATGCGGCTGCTGTTCGACAAGGGCTTTGCCCCGACCCATGCCTTCACCACATTCTACCGCTGGATGCGCGAGGATTTCCGCGCCGATGTGCTGCTGCATTTCGGCATGCATGGCGCGCTGGAATTCATGCCGGGCAAACAGGCGGGCATGTCGGAGACCTGCTGGCCTGACCGGCTGATCGGCAACCTGCCAAACATCTACCTTTACGCCGCCAACAACCCGTCCGAGGCGACCCTTGCCAAACGCCGCTCGAACGCGATCACCATCACCCATCTGACGCCCCCGCTGGCGCAATCGGGGCTGTATAAGGGCCTGGCCGATGTGAAGGACACGCTGACCCGTCTGCGTGCCTTGCCGCTGGATGCGCCCGAGCGGCTGGAGCTGATTGATCTCTTGCTGGTGCAGGCGCTTTCCGTCGATCTGGATGCCAGCAATCTGGACACGCTGTGGATCAAGCTGCTGGAAACCGAAGGCGCGTTGATCACCGATGGTTTTCATGTGGTTGGTCGCAAGATGAGCGATGCGAACCGCGCCGCCATGCTGGACCTGATGCCCGACACCGCCGACAAGGCAGAGGCCGAGCGCCTACTTTGCGAGGAACACGAGATCCCCGCCCTGCTGCGCGCGCTGTCTGGGCGGTTCATCAGCCCGGTGCCGGGGGGTGACCTGATCCGCGCGCCGGAAATTCTGCCGACAGGGCGCAATATCCATGCCTTTGACCCGTTCCGGATGCCGACCGCCTTTGCCATGCAGGACGGGGCCGCTCAGGCCGAACGGCTGCTGGCCGCTGCCGAGCGGCTGCCGCGCACGGTGGCGCTGGTGCTGTGGGGGTCGGACAACATAAAATCCGATGGAGGTCCGATTGCTCAAGCGCTGGCGCTGATGGGGGCACGGCCGCGGTTTGACCATTACGGGCGGCTCTGCGGGGCCGATCTGATCCCGCTGGCGGAGCTTGGGCGGCCACGGATTGATGTGGTGATGACGCTGTCGGGAATCTTCCGCGACCTGCTGCCCCTGCAGACCCGGATGCTGGCCGAAGCGGCCTACAAGGCCGCCACCGCCGAGGAGCCGGTGTCGCAGAACTTTGTCCGCGCCCATGCGCTGGTTTATGCGCAGGAGATGGGGGTCGATATGGATGTGGCGGCGCTGCGGGTGTTCTCCAATGCCGAAGGCGCCTACGGATCGAACGTCAATGTGCTGGTGGGATCATCGGCCTTCGGGGCCGAGGATGAGCTGGCCGATGCCTACGAGTCGCGCAAGAGCTTTGCCTATGGCCGCAGCGGCAAGCCGGTGCAGAACGGCGCATTGCTGCAAAAGGCCCTGAAAGATGTGGATCTGGCCTATCAGAACCTGGAGTCGGTCGAACTGGGGGTCACCACGGTGGACCATTACTTCGACACGCTGGGCGGCATCGCCCGCGCGGTGAAACGCGCGCGCGGCGGGGTGGAGACGCCGGTGTTCATCGGTGACCAGACCCGTGGCGCGGGCACGGTGCGGACCTTGCGCGACCAGATCGCGCTGGAGACCCGGTCGCGCAGCCTGAACCCGAAGTATTTCGAGGGCCTGCTGCGCCATGGCGCCGAAGGCGTGCGCCAGATCGAGGCGCAGGTCAGCAACACGCTGGGCTGGTCGGCCACCACCGGGCATGTGGACCCTTGGGTCTATCAGCGGCTGTCGGAGACTTTCGTGCTGGACGAGGCGATGCGCAAACGGCTGGCGGGGCTGAACCCCGAAGCCAGCAACCGCATGGCGCAGCGGCTGCTGGAAGCGTCGGACCGCAACTACTGGCAGCCGGATGCAGAGACTTTGGCCGCGCTGCAACGCGCGGCGGATGAGATGGAAGACCGGCTGGAAGGGATCGCGGCGGAATGACATTCGGGATCGCCTTTGGACTCTGTGGACTGGGGCTCTGCCCCAGACCCCGGGATATTTTTGAACAGATGAAAGGGGCAAAGCGATGAGCCCACGTGACGAGATACCAAACCTGAAAGGCCTTGATGGCGATGGCTCGGTGCAGGTGCATCAGGACAGCGATGTGAAGATCGAGGGGGCCAAGGTTTTTTCGGTCTATGGCAAGGGCGGGATCGGGAAATCGACCACCAGTTCCAACCTGTCGGCGGCGTTTTCGATGATGGGCAAGCGGGTGTTGCAGATCGGCTGTGATCCCAAGCATGACAGCACCTTCACCCTGACGGGGCGGCTGCAATCCACGGTGATCGACATTCTGAAGGAGGTGGATTTCCACGCCGAGGAGCTGCGGCCCGAGGATTATGTCGCGATCGGCTTCAACGGGGTGAAATGCGTGGAGGCCGGCGGGCCGCCTGCAGGCACCGGATGTGGCGGCTATGTGGTGGGGCAGACGGTGAAGCTTTTGAAGCAGCATCACTTGCTGGAAGACACCGATATCGTGATCTTTGACGTGCTGGGCGATGTGGTCTGTGGCGGGTTTGCCGCCCCTTTGCAACATGCCGACCGGGCGGTGATCGTCACCGCCAATGACTTTGACAGCATCTATGCGATGAACCGAATCATCGCGGCGGTGCAGGCGAAATCCAGCAATTACAAGGTGCAGCTGGCGGGGTGCGTGGCGAACCGGAGCCGCGACACCGATGAGGTGGACCGTTACTGCGCGCGGGTCGGCTTCAACCGGCTGGCGCATATGCCCGACATCGACGCCATCCGCCGGAGCCGTCTGAAGAAGAAGACGTTGTTCGAGATGGACGATGCCGAAGATGTGGTGATGGCGCGGGCCGAATACATGAAGCTGGCCGATACGCTGTGGCGCTCGGTGCAGGTGCCCGGATCGACCCCCGCGCCGCTGCCTGACCGCGAGATTTTCGAGTTGCTGGGGTTTGACTGATCATGAGTGACTATGCGACCACCCGCGACCGCGTCGAGGATTACTTCGACCGCAGCGCCACCAGGGTGTGGGAGCGTTTATGCTCTGACGCGCCGGTCAGCCGCATAAGGCAGACCGTGCGCGCCGGTCGTGACGCGATGCGGGAAATGATGCTGGGGCGGTTGCCGGACGATCTTTCCGGCGCACGGGTGCTGGATGCCGGGTGCGGCACGGGTCTGATGACGGCGGAGTTGGCGCGGCGCGGGGCCGAGGTGGTGGCGGTGGATATCTCGCCGCAGCTGATCACCATCGCGCGCGAGCGGCTGGAGCCGCGCTTTGCGGCGCAGGTGTGCTTGGCCGCCGGAGACATGACGGATGAGTCGCTTGGAACCTTTGACCATGTGATCGCGATGGACAGCCTGATCTATTATTCCGGCACTGACATTGCGGGCATCCTGCGCCGCCTGACCACGCGCACGCGCGGCAGGATCGTGTTCACCGTCGCGCCGCGCACGCCGTTCCTCATGGCGTTCTTCACCGCCGGAAAGCTGTTTCCGCGTGCCGACCGCTCTCCCACCATGATCCCACATGCCTTTGATACATTGTCAAAATCCACCGGGCCGGGGCTTGGCCGGGTGGGGCGGATCAGCAGCGGCTTCTACATTTCAGAATGTCTGGAGTATCGGCCATGATCCTGCGCAAGAAGGACATCGCAAAACTCGGGGCCGGATGGATGCCCTTTGCCGATGCAGCCTCCGAGGGGCTGCCGCTGGGGCAGTTGCTGCGGCTGAGCCTGTTCCAGATCTCGGTCGGGATGGCGACGGTCCTTCTGTTGGGCACGCTGAACCGGGTGATGATTGTCGAGCTGTCGATCCCCGCCATGCTGGTCGCGCTGATGATCGCGATTCCGGTGCTGGTCGCTCCGTTCCGGGCGTTTCTGGGGCATCGCAGCGATACGCACCGATCCGCCATCGGCTGGAAGCGGGTGCCTTACCTCTGGTTCGGCAGCCTGTGGCAGATGGGGGGCCTTGCGGTGATGCCATTTGCGTTGATCGTGTTGTCAGGCGACCAGTATCTTGGGCCTGCTTGGGCGGGCGAGGTGCTGGCGGCACTGGCATTCCTGATGACCGGGGTGGGCATGCATATGACCCAGACCGCGGGCCTCGCGCTGGCCGCCGACCGTGCGAGTGATGAGACGCGCCCGCGCGTTGTGGCGCTGCTCTACATCATGTTCCTTGTCGGCATGGGGGTTTCGGCGGTGATCGTCGGCTATCTTTTGCGCGATTATGACCCGATCACGCTGGTCCGCGTGGTGCAGGGCTGTGGGGCGGCGACGCTGGTGCTGAACATCATCGCGCTGTGGAAGCAGGAAAAGGTCGCCCCGATGACAAAGGCGCAGCGCGAAGAGCCACGGCCGCAATTCCGCGACGCCTGGCGCGATCTGATGGCGGGCGGCACGGCGGGGCGCTTGCTGGCCGTGGTGATGCTGGGCACCCTCGCATTTCAGATGCAGGATGTGCTGCTGGAGCCCTATGGCGGCGAGATCCTGGGCCTGTCGGTGGGTGCGACCACGCTTTTGACCGCCGCCTGGGCGGCGGGGGCGTTGATCGGGTTTCTGCTGGCGGCGCGCTGGCTGACGCGGGGGATGGACCCCTACCGGATGGCCGCGCGCGGCATTCTGGCGGGGATCGCGGCGTTTTCCTGTGTGATCTTTGCGGCCCCTTTGGACAGCACGGTGATCTTCTACACCGGCGCTTTCGGCATCGGTTTTGGTGGCGGCCTCTTTGGCATCTCCACCCTCACCGCCGCGATGACCATGCCCGCGCGGGGCTTGGCGGGCGCGGGTCTTGCGCTTGGCGCATGGGGGGCGGCGCAGGCCACGGCGGCGGGGCTGGCGATCCTGATCGGGGGCACCTTGCGCGATGTGGTGGGCCATCTGGCCAGCGCGGGCAAGCTGGGCGCGCTGACCGACCCGAGTGTCGGCTATTCCGCTGTCTATCATCTTGAAATCGGGCTGCTCTTTGCAACCCTCGTCGTGCTTGGCCCGCTGGTCAAGCTTGGCACCCTCTCCCCGAAACCGGACGCCGACGGGGGCAAACTGGCCCTTGCCGAATTCCCAACCTGAATAACGGAGGACCAATCCATGGTTGGCGTGAACTTCTTTGGAAACTTTGATCTGGCAAGCCTGTCGATCTGGCTGTTCTGGGGCTTTTTCGCCCTGCTGATCTATTATCTGCAAACCGAAAACATGCGCGAAGGCTATCCGCTGGAGACCGAAGACGGTCTTCCCGCGCCGAACCAGGGCCCATTCCCGGTGCCAAAGCCGAAAACCTTTCTGCTGCCGAATGGCAAGGGCAGCGTGACCGTGCCATCGGCCGAGAACGAGGCGGCGCACCGCCGCACCGATCTGGCCCTTGCCCGTACCGCCGTGTCGGAAGGCTTCCCGCATGCGCCCACCGGCAACCCGATGCTCGATGGTGTCGGCCCCGCCTCCTGGACCCCGCGCCGCGACGAGCCGGAACTGGATGGCCATGGCCATGCCAAGATCGTGCCGATGGCGCAGGCCAAGGGCTTTGCCGTCAGCGCCGGGCGTGATCCGCGCGGTCTGCCGGTGCAGGCCGCCGATCTGGAAGTGGTCGGCCGAATCTCGGATATGTGGGTCGATGCCCCCGAACAGATGGTCCGCTATCTGGAGGTGGAGCTTAACTCGGGCGAACGACGCCTGATCCCGATGACCATGGCCCGGATCTGGGCCGACAGGGTGCGGGTGCGCTCGATCACTTCGGACCAGTTTGCCGCAATTCCGGCGACCAAATCGCTGACCACGGTGACCAAGCTGGAGGAAGACAAGATCTCGGCCTATGTCGCCTCGGGCTGGATGTATGCGACGAACCGCAAATACGGGTTCTGATCACGAAGGGGGGCGGCGCGCGCCCGCGCCGCCCCGTCTTGACCGCAGATACGGAGGGTCTGAAATGTCGGGCCATAACAAAGATTTCGACTTCGAACTGATGCCCGGCGTCCCCGCCGGTCTGCCAAAGGGTGAAGACATCCTGTGGCAGGGCAAGCCGCAAACCATGGCGCTTGCGCGGGAGGCATATAAAATAAACTGGATCGCCGGCTATATGCTGATCGTCGTGCTCTGGCGCGCCGGCGGGGCTTTTGCCGATGGCGGCACCTCGCTGATGTTCGCCACAGGCCTGCCCTATCTGGTGCTGGCAATCGCAGGCTACGCGGTGATTTACGCACTGGCATGGGCACAGGCCCGGTCCTCGATCTACACCATCACTTCGGCCCGCGTGATCATGCGGATCGGGGCGGCGCTACCGGTCACCTATACCATCCCCTTTGTCCGCATCGCCACCGCAAGGCTTGACATGAAGCCCGGCGGCACCGGCACAATCGCGATCGAGATCACCGAAGGCGCGCGCCTGTCCTATGCCGTCTTGTGGCCGCACCTGCGCCCCGGATTTGCCAAGGTCACGCAACCCGCGTTCCGCTGCATTCCCGATGCGCAGAACGTTGCCCGCCTGCTGGCCGATGCGGCACAGGCGAAACTGAATGAACCCGTTGTCACCATGGCCCCCAAGGGTGCCGTGATGGCAGCAGAATAAGGGGGCACGCGCATGGCACAATTCCGCACTCTCGCCGACCGCCCCTCGCCTGAGCGCGAGATGATCCCCCGCGTGCTCCTGTGGGCGATGTTAGCGCTGGCCATGATCACGCTGGCCATCGTTACGATGGCCGTCGTCACCAACCGCCCGCAAGTGGGCGTTCCGCCAGCCTCTACCGTCGTGCAAGAGCGGTGGCTGGTCCTTGAAGGCAAGTCGGCACAGGCGGTTGTGGTCCGCGATGCTGACGGCACACTGCTGATGGATCTGCCGCATGGCGGCTTCATAACCGTGATCCAGTCGGCCATGGCGCGCGCGCGTCTGGTGGCCAAAACCCAAGGCAATCCGCCGATGCGGGTTGTGCGCTATGACAACGGCCGCCTTGTGGCCGAAGACCCGGCCACCGGCTGGAGCGCCGAGCTCTATGCCTTTGGCGGCGACAACAAAGCCGCGTTCGAACGGCTGCTCGACCAAACCAAATAAGGGAAAACACCAATGGCATTCTTCAGCAAAACAAAGGAGCAGGTGCCCTGCACCGTCGAGGTCAGCCACCGCTTTGAAGCGCTTCACGCCCATGTCAAATTCAACAACGGTGCTGTCGTCCACCCGGGCGACGAGGTGTTGGTCCACGGCGCACCCGTGGTCGCCGCCTATGGCGAGCTGATCATCGAAGACCGCGTCGCCACCATCACCCGCGCCACATGGCTGGAGCGGCAATGGGTCAAGCTGACCGGCGATCTGGATTTCATGGAACTGTGCGAGTTCTCATTCTCCGAGGAGTTGACGGTATGAAAGACGTGAGCGCCGAGAAAACCCACGACACCACGCATGGCGAGCTGCATGCCGAACTCGCGGGCAAGTTCGACACCACCGCGATGGCGACCGACACCACCCTGCTCAACCCGCGTTTCTATACCACCGATTTCGACGAGATGGACCGGATCGACGTGACGCCAGTGCGCGCCGAATGGGATGTGCTGATCGCGCAGATGAAGTCAGACCCCAACAAGGGCCATTTCAAGAAAAACGCCGACTGGGATCACGTGGACTGGGCCGGAATGGACCCAGGCTTGCGGGCCGAATTCATCGACTTTCTGGTGTCATCCTGCACCGCCGAATTTTCCGGATGCGTGCTCTACAAGGAAATGAAGCGCCGCGGCAACAACCCCGACATCTGCGAGCTGTTCAACTATATGGCCCGCGATGAAGCCCGGCATGCCGGTTTCATCAACGATGCCCTGCGCGAAGCTGGCGTTGCGGTGAACCTCGGGTTCCTGACCAAGGCCAAGAAATACACCTATTTCCGGCCAAAGTTCATCTATTACGCCACCTATCTGTCGGAAAAGATCGGCTACGCCCGCTACATCACCATCTACCGCCACCTTGAGGCGCATCCCGAACAGCGGTTCCACCCGATTTTCAAATGGTTCAAGGAATGGTGCAACGACGAGTTCAGCCATGGCGAAGCCTTTGCCCTGCTGATGCGCACCGACCCCAAGCTGACGACCACATGGGCCAACAAGCTGTGGATCCGCTTCTTCCTGACGGCCGTCTATTCCACCATGTGGGTGCGCGACCATGCCCGCACCGAGTTCCACGAGGCTTTGGGCGTGGATATCGACTGGTATGATCAGGAGGTCTACCGCAAGACCTCCGCCATCGCCCGGCAGGTGTTTCCGGTGGAACTGGATATCGACCACCCGCGTTGGATACCCGGATTGCGCCGCATGAATGTGGCGATGCTGGATATGGAACGCGGGCGCAAGAAGGGCGGTTTGTCGGGTCGCATGACCAACGCTTGGGGCACGGTGCGGGCATTGGCCGCCTTTGTCTCGCTCTACACCATTCCGGTCAAGCACACGACCCCGCCCGCCTCGGTGCGGATGGAGCCGGCATATTGACCCACGCAGCATCATATCACCGCGCAAGCGGTGATTGCGGCGGCAGGATGGGCGCGTCCCGCCGCCGCGCGTGGCCCCTCTGGCATCAGGGGGGCCACGTATGACTAACCCATGGATTGCCGCGCTGTCAGCCATTTTCCTGTGGTGGTTTTCCACCGGCATCATCCTGTGGCGGGTGCGCCGGGCCGACAACCAGGGCCGTGACGCGCATCTGTGGTCGGTTCTGCTGGGTTTGCCGCTGCTGCTGGCGGGCGTGGTGGGGCTGAACGAGACATTGGCCGATACCTCGGCCATGGGGGCCTACCTCGCCTTCCTCTCCGCCCTTGCGGTCTGGGGCTGGGTTGAACTCGCGTTCCTGTCCGGCATCATCACCGGCCCCAACCTGCGCCCCTGCCCTGAAGATGCGCCTTTGCACGACAGGTTCCTGCGCGCCATCGGCACCATCCTGTGGCACGAGATCCTGCTGATCGCCCTGCTGGCCGCCATCCTGATCCTGTCCCACAATGCCGCCAACATCTTCGGCCTGTGGACCTTTGCCATCCTGTTCTTCGCCCGCATATCGGCCAAGCTGAACCTGTTCTTCGGCGTCCCGCGCATCCACACCGAATTCCTGCCGCGCCCGTTGGCGCATCTGGCCAGCCACTTCCGCCGAGGCCCGATGAACTGCGTGTTTCCGGTCTCCATCACCGCGCTCAGCTATGCCTCCTACTGCTTTGTCGAACGCGCTATGACCGCCTCCACGACCGGCGCGCTGATCGGCTTCACCCTTCTGTCCGCCCTGACCCTGCTCGCGCTGCTGGAGCATTGGTTCATGGTCATCCCGCTTCCCGACCAGAAGCTCTGGCGCTGGATGCTGCCCGAGCGCAAATCGCAACCGCAGGCGATGCCGACCCTGCACCCGACGATGAAAGAAAAGACCCATGGACTTTGACGCCCTCTTCACCAACCATCTGGATATCCTGAAAGCCGAAGGCAATTACCGCGTCTTTGCCGATCTGGAACGCCGCTGCGGCAATTTCCCGCGCGCCGACAACCACAAGGACGGGCAGATGCGCGATGTCACCGTCTGGTGTTCCAACGACTACCTCGGCATGGGTCAGAACCCCAAGGTGGTGAACGCAATGGTCGAGGCGGTGCGCTCCTGCGGCACCGGATCGGGCGGCACCCGCAACATCGGCGGCACCAACCACCACCATATCTTGCTGGAGGAAGAACTGGCCGATCTGCACGGCAAGGAGGCGGCGCTGCTATTCACCTCCGGCTATGTGTCGAACTGGGCGGCTTTGGGCACCCTTGGCGCGCGCATCCCCGGCGCGGTGATCCTGTCGGATGAAAAGAACCACGCGTCAATGATCGAAGGCATCCGCCATTCCCGCGCCGATAAGGTGCTGTGGCGCCACAACGATTGGCGTGATCTGGACCGCAAGCTGCATGCGGTGGGCGACCGGCCCAAGATCGTGGCCTTCGAGAGCGTCTACTCGATGGATGGCGACATCTCCCCCATCCGCGAGATCGTCGAGGTCTGCGAGGCCCACGGTGCGCTGTCCTATATCGACGAGGTCCACGCCGTTGGCATGTATGGCCCGCGCGGCGGCGGGGTCAGCGAACGCGAAGGGCTGGCGCACCGGATCGACCTGATCGAGGGCACGCTGGGCAAGGCATTCGGCTGCGTCGGCGGCTATATCACCGGCTCGGCCCCGCTGGTCGATTTCATCCGCAGCTTTTCCTCCGGCTTCATCTTCACCACCGCCCTGCCCCCGGCGGTTGCCGCCGCCGCCACCGCCTCCATCAAACACCTCAAGGAGTCATCTCAGGAACGCCTCGCCCAGCAGCATCGCGTCGCCCGGCTGCGCGCCCGTCTGGATGCCGCAGGCATCCCGCATATGCCCAATGACAGCCATATCATCCCGGTGATGATCGGCGATCCGGTCAAGTGCAAGATGATCAGCGACATCCTGATGAACGACTGGGGCATCTATGTGCAGCCGATCAACTACCCCACCGTGCCAAAAGGCACCGAGCGGCTGCGCATCACCCCCGGCCCCCTGCATTCCGACGCCGATATCGACCACCTGGTGACGGCCCTCGCATCGCTCTGGCGACAATGCGCGCTTGCGCATGCCGTCGCCTGAGCCCCGAAATGCCCGTTCACGCGAAACAATTCCGACACGCGCACGCGGGCGTGACTTGCCTTTTCCAACGGCAGGTCCATCTTCCACTGCGTAATATATCCGGGAGGATCCCAATGAGACTCGCTTTGACTGCCCTGTCGTTCGCCACACTCGCCTTTGCCGCCCCTGTCCTCGCGCAGGAGCCGACCGGCGACGCAGCAGCCGGGGAACGTGTGTTCAACAAGTGCCAGACCTGCCACGTGATCGCCGATGCCGAAGGCACCGTGCTGGGTGGCCGCAACGCCAAGACTGGCCCCAACCTATACGGCCTGCCGGGCCGCGTGGCGGGTGCCCAGGCCGATTTCAACGGCTACGGCCCGTCGATCGTGGCCCTTGGCGAAACCGGATTTACCTGGGATGAAGCATCCTTTGTTGAATACGTCGCAGATCCGGCCAAATTCCTGAAAGCCAAGCTCGACAACAGCGCCCGCTCGAAAATGAGCTTCAAGTTGGGCAACGCCAAAGAGCAGGCCGACGTCTGGGCCTACATCGCCTCGCTGTCGCCCGCGGTCGAAGCGCCTGCCGAAGGCGATGCTGCCCCGGCTGCGACGAACTGATCTGACGCTTGCGTCAAAGCACAAGCTCCGGACAGGTCCGGGGCTTTTTGCGTTGTGGGGGCTCTGTTGCACAAATCGGGTGATGGACGAGGTTTCTCCTTCCCCGGGCAGACTTATCCCACGGTTTCTGTGACGGGAATGCCGAGCGCGGTGAATCCGTTCAGGACGTCCACACGGATCTGGAACTCGGCGACCTGACGATCGAAGTCCCTTGCGCTCAGCCGCTGGCCCAGCAGTTTCAGACAATGCATCTTGGTTTCGACGCGGCTCCGGCGGTGGTAGGCGCTCCATCTACCTTGCAGTTACCCACAAGTGTGGTGCGGCGAATTGATTCACCCATCAGACTTGGTCTTTTCCGGGATGACCCGATCATGATTCGTCATGTGGCACCGAATGATTGAGGTACAGACATGGGACAGAGTTGGGTCGAAACGGAAACTGCCGGATGCGATTTGGGAGATGTCAGGCTGAACAGGCGGCTTGAGGCAATGCACGAGGCCCTCGGGGAACGGCCGGGAAAATCGCTGCCGACGGCATTCCAGGACTGGTCGAATACCAAGGCCGCTTACCGCTTCTTTGCTAACGGCAATGCCAGCGAGGACAAGATCCTCGAGGGCCATTTCGCTGCCTCTGCCCTGCGCATCCGGGCACCCGGGTCACTTCTGGGTGGAAATCAACACCCCAAGCGCATATCCCCCACCCGCCAACCAGCAGCGCGAGCGCGCCACGTAGCGCCGATCACGGGAAAACGTTCTGCCTTGGGGACTATTTCAGCGACCTGCAAATGATTGAGAAGGCCCCAATCGTCAAAGATGTCGGTCAGATCGCAAAATACGCGCCAGACGGCTCACTCCATCAACCAATTGCGCCAATGCCGCGCAGCGGCTTCGTCCTTGGACCCAGAGCGTCGGTTGCTTGAAGACAGCGCTTGGTTCACCCTGCGCCTTATATGGGCACCATCAGTCACACAGCCCTGAGCCTGCGCGCGGCAATCCAACTCGCACCTGCCATCACCCCGGCGGTGGCGAGGCAGAGCGGCAGGCCGCCGATCTGATAGCTGACGCCGGACAGCAGGGTGCCGATCAAGCGGCCGGTGGCATTGGCCATGTAGTAAAAGCCCACGTCGCGGGTGATGCGCTCGGCCGCGCCGAAGGCGAGGATCAGGTAGGAGTGGACCGAGGAATTGACCGCGAAGACGAAGCCAAACAAGAGAAGCCCGGCGATCAGGGTGGCGGTGAGCCATGGCGCAGGCTCACCCGACGCATAGGCGAGGGCGGCGAGGGCAAAGGGGATGGGGACCAGGAGGCCGGACCAGAAGATTGCCTTGGCGGTGATCTGCGCCTCGGACTGGGACTTGCCGCCGAGCAGGCGGGGGGCGAAGGCCTGCACGGCGCCGTAGGCGATGATCCAGAGCGCCATGAAGGAGCCTACGAGGAAGAAGGCCTCGCGCCGCCCCTCGGCGGTGCCATCGGAGAGCACGGCCTGAAAATAGATCGGGATGCCGACCACGAACCACACGTCGCGCGCGCCGAACAGGAACATCCGGGCGAGCGACAGGCGGTTGACGCGGGCGTCTTTGGAGCGCCAGCCGCCCCAGCCATCCTCGGCCTTCATCCGGCCCGGCAGGCCTGCGGGCAGGAACAGGACCACCGCGATCAGGATCACGGCGAGGACCGCCGCCATGCCCCAGACCGCCGTCTGGAACCCGGCAAGGCCGAGGAGGGCCGCGCCGATGAAAAAGCCAAGGCCCTTGACCGCGTTCTTGGAGCCCGTAAGGGCGGCGACCCAGCGGAACAGCCCGCCCTCTTCGGAAGGGGCCAGCAGTTTGACGGCGGATTTCGACGACATCTTGGCCAGATCCTTGGCCACGCCGGACACCCCCTGCACCGCCATGACAAAGGCGACCGAGGCCAGGATGCTCCACGTGGGGTCAAGCTGTGCCAGGGCCAAAAGAGCGCCGATCTGCAGCGCAAGCCCGGCATAGAGCGTGGCGGCGAGGCCGAACCGCGCGGCGAGCCAGCCGGCGGCAAGGTTGGTCCCGATGCCCGCCAGTTCATAGAGCAGGAACAGCCAGGCCAGCTGCACCGGCGAGAAGCCAAGGGCGTTGAAGTGCAACAGCACCAGCATGCGCAAGGCGCCATCCGACAGCATGAAGGCCCAATAGGCCGCCGTGACAGAGGCATAGGCGCGCAGGGGGTTTACGGCGGTCATCGGGCGGTTCCTTGGGCTGGGGTCGGACCGGGGCTCTGCCCCGGACCCCGGGATATTTGGAAACAGATGAATGGGTCAGCAAGAGAGTCTTGGCCTGCGGTGGATGGGGCGACCGGGGCGCAGGATGAAAGGCGGGTCTTTCGTCTGGTCCCGAACCGGGGCGCAGCCCCCGGCTCAATGGCTTCCCGGGGGGCGAAACCCTTTCGCCATCCGGGATGGTCTTGAACAGGGGAATGGGGTCAGAGGGAGGTTGCGACCATGCGGGTGATGTCGGCAAGACGGCAGGCGTAGCCCCATTCGTTATCGTACCAAGCGTAGATCTTCACCTGGGTGCCGTTGATCACCATGGTCGATTGCGCGTCGATGATCGATGAGCGCGGGTCGTTGGTATAGTCCGACGAGACCAGCGCGCGGGTTTCATAGCCGAGGATGCCTTTGAGCGGGCCATCCGCAGCGGCTTTGAACAGGGCGTTGACTTCTTCGGCGGTGGTGGGACGTTCGACCTCGAACACGCAATCGGTGAGCGAGGCGTTGAGCAAGGGCACACGGACGGCGTGGCCGTTGAGGCGGCCGGTGAGCTCGGGGTAGATCAGGGTGATGGCGGTGGCCGAGCCGGTGGTGGTGGGGATCAGGTTCAGCAGCGCGGAGCGGGCGCGGCGCATGTCCTTGGCCGGGCGGTCGACGATGGTCTGGGTGTTGGTCACGTCATGGATCGTGGTGATCGAGCCGTGCTTGATGCCGAGGGATTCGTGAATCACCTTGACCACAGGTGCCAGGCAGTTGGTGGTGCAGGACGCGGCGGTGATCAGGGATTGCGTGCCATCATAGAGGTGGTGGTTGACGCCGTAAACCAGGTTGAGCGCGCCGCCGTCCTTGACCGGGGCCGAGACCACGACCTTTTTCACGCCGGCGGCGTAATAGGGCGCGATTTTGGCGTTGGTCTTGAAGATGCCGGTGCAGTCGACCACCAGATCGACGCCCAGTTCCGCCAGCGGCAGGGCTTGAAGCGTTTTCTCGTGGGTCAGGCGGATGCGTTGGCCGTTGAGGACCAGCGCATCCGATTCGTGCGAAACCGGCGTGGGCCAGCGGCCGTGGACGGAATCGAATTCCATCAGCAGGGCGTGCTGTTCGGCATCCCCCACGGGATCGTTGATCAGCACGATGTCGCCGCCTGCCCCGGTGTCGATCAGGTCGCGCAGGGCAAGTTTGCCAATCCGGCCAAGGCCATTGAGAGCGATACGGGGCATTCGGAGTATCCTTGTTGTGCGGACTGGGCTTAGTGTGCGGACTGGGCTTCGGCGTCGATCGCGTCGATGCGCGATTGCAGCGAGATCCGGGTCAACTGCTCGAAGGGCAGTTCCACGAAGGCCGCGATGCGGCGGCGCAGCGAGGCATAGGTCTGGGCGAAGACCAGTGCTTTTTCAGCATCGGTGCCGGTCGCCTTGGCCGGGTCGGGCAGGCCCCAGTGGCCGGTGATCGGCTGGCCGGGCCAGGGCGGACATTCCTCGGACGCGGCGGCATCGCAGACGGTAAAGACGAAGTTCATCTCGATATCATGCGGCGGCTGGAATTCCGAGATGTGCTTGGAGCGCAGCGCCGAAACATCATGGCCATTGCGTTTGAGCACTTCGAGCGCGAAGGGGTTCAGCTCGGTGTTGGGGTTGGTCCCGGCGGAGAAGGCCTGGAACTTGCCCTTGCCCAGATCGCGCAACAGCGCCTCGGCAAAGATCGAGCGGGCGGAGTTGCCCGAGCAGATGAAGAGCACGTCAAAGTCGGTGTTCTGGGCGGTCATGATATCCTCATGTGCTGGAAGGAGAGAGACGAGCAGATCCGGGCGGGCGCGACCGACATCCAGCGCGAGATAACCGATCAACCCCTCGGTGGTGTCGAGATCGACGGAGTAGAACAGCGACCGGCCCTGCCGTTCGACCTGCGCGAGGCCGCAGGCGGTCAGGTCGGCCAGATGGTGCGACAGGGTGTTGGGGCGCAGGTCCAACGCTTCGGCAATCTCGGTCGGGCGCGCGCCGCGCGGGGCAAAGCGCATCAGCAGCCGGAACACCGCGAGGCGTCCGGGGTGGCCGAGGGTGGCAAAGGCATGGGCCGCGCGATTGTTTTCCATAATTCATGAATACTGGAAGTGTTGCGGCCATACCAGTGAAGATTTCATGACGGGACAAGGCCGCAGCTGCGGCCCCCACCCGCGCGCCGGGCCATGCGCCGTTCCGGCCCTGACCCTGGCGGCCCTGCCGGCCCCGAAGACCCCGATCAGTCGCGGGCAGGCAGGTGAAGGTCCGGGTCCGCCTTGTTGACAAATTTCGTCACCAACCGTAGCCGGGAAGCCGCAGGATCGGGAGAGGCAGATGGATACGGCTACTGAGTCAGGCGCAGGCACCGTTGCGACGGCGCTGTCATCCTTTGTGTCTTTCGTCGGGATGGGTGGCCCGGCGATGTGGGCGATTGCCCTGCTGTCGGTTCTGACCCTCACGCTGATCCTTTGGAAGGTCATGCGGCTTGTGTCTTTCGGCGCGTGGTCGGGCGGGCGTCATACGCAGAAGGCGCTGACGCTTTGGAGCAGCGGGCACACCGCCGAAGCGCTGCGGCTGCTGGAAACGCGGCGGTCGCTGCGGGCGGTTCTGGCCCATGCCGCGATGAAAGCCGCCCTGAACCCCGATCTGGACCGCGAGGCCAGCGAGGCCGAAACCGCGCGGGTGGCGCGCGGCCTGCTGGTCAGGGCACGGGCCGGGTTGCGGGGGCTGGAACTGGCCTCGACCATCGGGCCGCTGCTGGGGCTGCTGGGCACTGTCACCGGCATGATCGCTGCGTTTCAGGCCCTGCAGGAGGCGGGCAGCCGGGCTGACCCTGCCGCCCTTGCCGGTGGCATCTGGGAGGCGCTGCTGACCACGGCGGCGGGCATGGCCGTGGCCATCCCCGCACAGGTGGCGCTGACCTGGTTCGAGGCGGTGGTGGATGCGCTGCGCCATGATATGGAGGATTCGGCGACGCGCATCCTGCATGGGGCCAGACCCGGCGCACGCCCCGGCGCACAGCCCGACAAGGCCGCAGAATGATCCGCTTTGGTGAAGACCGACCGCGCAGGCGGCCGAACCTGACGCCGATGATCGACGTGGTGTTTTTGCTGCTGGTGTTCTTCATGCTGGCTTCGCGCTTTGGCGTGGACCGGGCGGTGCCGCTGTCGCTTCCCGGCAGCGGCGGCAGCTACACCGGCCCGCCCCGGTTGGTGGAGCTGTCTGGGGACGGGCTGCGCCTGAACGGCAGGCCGGTTGCACCCGAAGCCTTGGCCGATGCGCTTGTCGCATTGATGGAAAGCCCGGCGGATGCCATTATATTGCGGCCGGGCGACGGGGCCGATCTGCAGGCGCTGGTGGTGCTGATGGAAACGCTGGGCGCTGCCGGTTTTTCGCGGCTGGTGCTGGTGGAGTAGCGCATGGATTTCAGCGATCATCCCCGCAGAAAGCCTGCTGAAAACCTGCTGCCCATGATCAATGTGGTGTTCTTGCTGCTGATCTTTTTCCTGATGTCCGCCCGGCTGACACCGCCCGAGCCGTTTCCCGTCACCCCGCCTGCGGCGCAGACCGAAGCCGAGGCGCAGGGCGAATTCGCACTGTTCATCGCTGCCGACGGCCAGCTTGGCTATCGCGACAGCCTTGGCGATGCCGCATTGGCCCGGATCATGGCCAGCCGTGAGGGGCATTGCGCCGCCGCCGATTGCGTGGCTGCGCCGCCGCGCCTGACGTTGCGGGCCGATACCGCCTTGCCCGCAACGGCTTTGGCCGGCCTGCTGCCAAAGCTGTCGGCGCTGGGGTTTGCCAGCATCGAGCTTTTGGCCGAGGGGGGGCGCTGATGACATCGGCCCGCGTTCAGGCGGCTTGTGCCCTTGCCCTTGCGATCGGGCTGCACCTTGGTGCCTTTGCCTTTCGTCCCGCCCCGGCCGGTGCCGTCTCGTCGGGATCGGGTGGCGAGGCTTTGGTGTCGCTGCAAGCCGCCGACGCAAGCCTTGCCGAACTGGTCGCTGACTGGGACCGCCCGCCACAGGCCGTGCCGGACCCGGCCCCGGCCCTTGCGCAGCCCGGGGCCTCCGCGCCACCGCCCCGGCTGGCGGCGCCCGCCGACACCACGCCTGCCCTTTCAAGCCTGCCCCCCCTCGCCCTGCCCCGGATCGCGGATACGGCCTTCGTCGCCGATGTGACCCTGCCAGAGCCGCTGCCGGAAGTGGCGGAGTTGACACAGCCGGAGCCGGAGCCCGGGCCGAAGCCCCGACCGAAAGCAAGGCCGGACCCCGCGCCTGAAAAGCCCGAGGTCACAACGCAGCAGCCGAAAAAACCACGGGCCAGCACACCATCATCCGGACAGGCGGCCCAGAAGTCCGCCGGGGCGGGTGGCGGCGCGCAGGCGGGCCAGAGCGGTCAGGCGCAGGCCGCGACCCTGTCTGCTGCCCGGGTCAAGGATCTGAAAAACACCTGGGGGGCGTCGATCCGGTCCCGGGTGGAACGACGCAAACGCTATCCCGCTGCTGCAAGGGGGGCCTCGGGCACCGTAACCGTGCGCCTGACCGTCACCCGCGCCGGCGCGCTGACCGGCGCGGCAGTCGCAAGCTCATCGGGCAGCCCGGCTCTGGACGAAGCCGCCCTGAGCGCCGTGCGCAGTGCAGGCCCCTTCCCCGCAGCGCCCAACGGCCTGACCGAGGCCAGCCACAGCTTTACCCTGCCGATGAAATTCGCACGCTGACCCACCAGCCGGACCCTGCAGCAAACCGCAGAGCAAGCCACCCGGAGCCGTCGCGGGCCATCTGCGCCGGCGGACAAAGGGCGGCACGTGCAAGCCGGCGGCGCGCCAGATCGACGTCATCCGCTTCGTGATCAGCGGGTGCGGCACGGTCAACCGCCGCTCAGGGGCTGACGAGCGTTCAGCCCAACCTGTCATGCGAAGGCCTTTGCGACAGCTGCAAAGGTTAACGACTCCTTACTTCACACAACGCAAGCCATTGATTTCAAACACAGGCAGCGATCTTCCCCCTGTGTTACGCCCCCCCCTCACACCGAAACCGTCGCCCGCAGCACCTCTTTCGAAAGCGTCGCCTTGTCCCCCTCCAGCGCCACCTCTCCCCGCTTGAGGACATAGAAGCGGTCGGCCAGACCATAGGCAAAGTCGAAATACTGCTCGACCAGAATGATCGCCATATCCCCCTTGCCCTTGAGATACTCGATCACCCGCCCGATCTGCTGGATGATGTTGGGCTGGATTCCTTCCGTCGGCTCATCAAGCAGCAGCACGCGCGGCTTCATGATCATCGCCCGCGCGATCGCCAGCTGCTGCTGCTGCCCGCCCGACAGATCGCCGCCGCGCCGGTGGAGGAATTCTTTCAGGATCGGGAACAGCTCGAAGATTTCGTCCGGTATCCGATGCTCCGCCCGTGGCAGCAGGGCATAGGCGGTCTCCATATTCTCGCGCACGCTCAGCAGCGGAAAGATCATCCGGCCCTGCGGCACCACCGCCAGCCCGCGCCTTGCCATTGCCTGCGGGGGCACCACCGGCACCGCATCCCCCCCCAGCCACACCTGCCCGCCCGATCGCGGATGCGTGCCCGCCAGCGCCTTCAGGAGCGAGGTCTTACCAACCCCGTTGGTGCCCATCACACAGGTCACCTCCCCCGCGCGCGCCTCCATCGAGATACCGTGCAGGATCTGGCTGCCCCCATAGTGCAGCGTCAGGTTCTCGGTTTTGATCATCGTTCGGACCGCCCCAGATAAACGTCGATCACCTGCGGATTGCGGGTGACATGATCCAGACTGCCCTCGGCCAGCACAGACCCTTCGTGCAGCACCGTGACCTTGCAGTTCAGGCGGCGCACGAATTCCATGTCATGCTCCACCACCACCACGGCGCGGGTTTTCGAAAGGTCCACCAGCAGCCGCGTGGTATGCTCGCGCTCCGCCAGCGTCATGCCTGCGGCGGGTTCATCGACCAGAAGAAGCTGCGGTTCTTGTGCCAGCAGCATGCCGATTTCCAGCCATTGCTTTTGGCCGTGGCTGAGTTCGCCGGACTTGCGTTGAAGGGAATCGCCCAATCCCACCTCTTCGGCCAGTTCCGCCACCCGCGCATGGTCGGCGGGTTTGGGTGACCAGAACAGCACCGCGACCGGCCCGCGCGCCGCCTTCAGCGCCATCATCAGGTTGTCGGCGACGGTCTGATCCTCGAACACCGTGGGGCGTTGGAACTTGCGGCCCACCCCGGCACGGGCGATCTGCGCCTCGGACATCGACAGCAGGGACTGCAACCGATCCCCCCACAAAACCTTGCCCTCATCCGGGCGGGTCTTGCCGGTGACGATATCCATGAAGGTGGTCTTGCCCGCGCCATTCGGTCCGATGATCGCGCGCAATTCCGCCGGGCCGATCGAGAACGACAGGTTGTTGATGGCGCGAAAACCGTCAAAGGTGACCGAGACGCCGGAGACTTCCAGAAGCTGGCTCATTCCTTGGCCTCCTTTTCCAAAAGCGATCCGTCATCGGGGCCAAGCGCCGCGCCCTTGCGGTCGGGGGAACGCAGGCCTTGCCACAGGTCGAACAGCCCGCCGATGCCCTTGGGCGCGAACAGGGTGACGCCGACAAAGGACAGGCCGAGCAGGATCAACCACCAGTCCACCCAGTTGATTGTATAAAAACCAAGGTTGATCGACGGCGCCCGCCCGCCGGTGAACCAGGATGACAAGAGCGAGACCAGCGCCGCGCCGATCACCGCGCCATAAAGCCGCCCGCGCCCGCCGATCGCCACCCAGACCGCAAGGTAGATGCTGGCAATGGGGGCGAGTTCTGCGGGGTTGATGATGCCCGCCTGCGGGTAATAGAGCGCGCCCGCGATGGCGGCGATGATCGCGGTGAGGGTGAAGACAAAGAGCTTGTAGCCCTCCACCGAATAGCCAAGGAAGCGCACCCGCGCCTCGTCGTCACGGATCGCGCGTATGACGGAGCCGAACTTGCCCGAAACCACCCAGGCCACCAGCAGATAGCCAAGGCCAAGGGCAAAGGCGGAGGCCCAGAGGAACCAGACCGAAATCCGGTCCTGCGACACCCCGTCGAGCCCGGGAATATTCTGCAACCCCGACAGCCCGTTGTTGCCACGCAGACCGGAGTCGTTCTGAAACAGATAGAGCGCCAAAGCGAGGGTCATCGCCTGGGTCAGGATCGACAGGTAAACCCCCGTCACCCGGCTGCGGAACGCCAGCCAGCCGAACACCAGCGCCAGAAGGCCGGGCACCAGCACCACCAGCATGAGTTGCAGCGGCAGCGAATGGGCGAAGATCCAGACCGGCGGCAATTCCGATGCGCCGACCACGCCGAAGATTTGTGCCGCAATGCCGTTCTGGATCTCTTGTGCGGTGGCGGGCAGCGCCTCGTTCGACAAAGCGGTGATGACGATGCCTTCGGTCCGGGCATACATCAGCCACATGCCGATCATGTAGCCGCCGAGCGCAAAGAACGCCATGTGTCCGAGGGAGAGTATCCCGGCGTATCCCCAGATCAGATCCATCGCGAGCGCGGCCAGGCACAGGCACAGGGTCTTTCCCAGCGTCTTGATGAAGGAGGTGGACAGGAACGCCACGCCATATGCCTCGGACAGCAGCGTGACGCCGAGGGTGAACAGCGACAGGATGAGGAGGAACCACAACACGGAGGGGTTTCGGGAAAGATAGGTGCGGGTCATTTCATGCTCCTGCCGTCGGACCGGGGGGCCAGCCCCCCGGACCCCCCGGGATATTTGAGAACAGATGAATAAGGGGGCATGCTCATCAATCTCCTGCGGCGCGGCCCTTGAGGGCGATGATGCCGCGGGGGCGGAACTGGATGAACAGGATGATGAACAGGATCATGTAGGTCTGGGCGGCGAGGGTGTTGGAGGGGTTGAACCACTCGATCCCCTTTTGCAGGGTGCCGATCATCAGTGCCCCGGCGAGGGTGCCCCAGATATTGCCGACCCCGCCGACCACCACGGTCATAAAGCTTTGCACGATATAGTCGTTGCCCAGCTCTGACGTCACCTTGGCAAACAGGCCGATGGCGATGCCCGCGATCCCGGCGATACCGGAGCCGAGGCCGAAGGTCAGCATGTTGATGCGGTCGGGGTTGATGCCCATGGAGGCGGCCATGGATGGGTTTTGGGTGACGGCGCGGACTTCCAGCCCCAGCCGGGTGCGTTTCATCAGCCAGAGGAAGAACATGAGGAACACCAGCGCCAGCACGAAGATCGCGACGCGGATATAGCTGATCGCCACGATGTCGTTGAAGGTCAGCGCCCCATCGAGCCAGGCGGGCGAGGTCAGCGGCCGGGCTTGCGTGCCGAAGATGTTCTTGGCCAGCTGTTGCAGCGCGATCGAGATGCCGAAGGTGGCGAGCAGGGTTTCCAGCGGGCGTTTGTACAGATGCCGGATCACCAGCCGCTCCATCGCCACCCCGGCGGCGAAGGTGACGAGGAAGGCCAGCGGCAGCGCCACGATCAGCGAGACGGTGTAGTTGGGGATGTAGAGCTGCACCACATAGCCGGTATAGGCCCCCATCATGATGAATTCGCCATGCGCCATGTTGATCACCCGCATCACGCCAAAGGTGATGGCAAGGCCGATCGCGGCCAGAAAGTAGATCGACGCCAGCGACAGCGCGTCCAGTGCAAGGTCGGCCACCTGCATCGCACCGAGCTTGATTTCGATCCCGGTCAGCACATCCTGTGCGGCGGAGGTGACGGCGGTATCGGCTTCGGAATAGGTTTCCACAAAGCGGTGACCGGCGAGGATCTGGGTCACCTCCTCATCGGTGGCGGCGACCGGAACGGTGCCCGCCTCTTCCAGCAGGGTATAGGCGCGGTTGCGGGCGGATTGGGTGTTGAGGTTGGCCAGCGGGATGCCAGCGACGGTGCCATCCACGATATTGGCGGCAAGCGAGGCCTTCAACTCTGCGGCGGTCAGCCGGGCCGGGGCGAGGTTGGTGGCAACCAGCAGGTCATAGGCCTCGGTCTCCGTCAGGTCGCTGCCGGGGGTGAGGTCGCGGGCGATGTTGCCGGGAATTTCGGTGCCATTGGGTGCTGCACGGCGGGTGGTGGCCAGCAAGGGGTTGAGGGCGGCGCGCAGATCGAGGCCGAGATCGCCGGAGAAGCTTTCGATGGCGGCGATGCGGGTGGCGCTGTCGGGGTCGAAGCGCAGGGTGAGCAGGCGGTTGAGCCGGTCCTTGCGCGCCCTGAGCGCGGGGTCGGTCTCGGCTTCGATAGAGGCGCGAAGGGGGTCGAGAAGTTCGGGCGCGGGATCGCGGGCGATGGTGGTGAGCGCATCGGCGCGGCGGGCGGGGTCTGGGTCATTCAACTGGAACTGCACCAGCGCGTTAGCGATCACCCCGCGCACCCCGGCATTGGGGCGCAACTCGGTGATGTCGGCGCGCGGGGCGCTGCCCGCGTCGCTGCCATCGAGCAAGCGCAGCGCGTAGCCATCGGCGACCTCGGAAATCAGCACGAACGCATCATCGCCTTTGCGCACCCCCAGCCCCCGGTTGGCCCAGGCCAACAGGATCACGGTGGCCTGCGGATCGCCACTGGCGGCAAGGGCTGCGATCACCGGGCCAATGGTCTGGCGCGAGGGCTTTTCGATCTGGTCGCGGTTGTCTTCGACAATGGCAGCGGCCGAGACGGGCGCGCTGGACTGTGCGAGCGCCGCAAGGGGCATCAGCGACATCAGCGCGAGGACAATGGCGGCGAGGGCGGCGCGCATGGGTGGGCCTTGTCTTTTTTGGGGAAGGTGGTGGCGGGAGGGGTGACCCCCTCCCGCCGGATGCGATCAGTAGTTGGATTTGATCTGAACGCAGGTCTTGGTTTCGGTGTTATACATGCCGCAGCCCAGTTCGGCCCAGTCGGCCTCCAGCACGGCCGATTCCGGCAGGAAGTCGGTCCAGGCATCGCCCGGCACCGGGTCGGTGGAGGAGACGATGTCGAACTGGCCATCGGCGCGGATCTCGCCGATCAGCACCGGCTTGGTCAGGTGATGGTTCGGCAGCATCTTGGCGATACCGCCGGTCAGGTTCGGGGTCTCCAGGCCATACATCGCGGTGCGAACGGCATCGACATCGGTGGTGCCAGCCTTTTCAACCGCCTGAACCCACATATTGAAACCGATCACATGCGCTTCCATCGGGTCATTGAACACGCGGTTCTCACCGGCAAAGGCTTTCCACTTGGCGATCCATTCGGTGTTCAGCTCCGATTCCGCCGACTGGAAGTAGTTCCACGCTGCCAGATGGCCGACGAGGTTGGAGGTGTCGAGGCCCGAGAGTTCTTCCTCACCCACCGAGAAAGCGACAACCGGGATGTCATCGGCGGAAATGCCCGCAGCCGCCAGTTCCTTGTAGAAACCGATGTTGGCATCGCCGTTGATGGTGGAGATCACGCCGACCTTTTTGCCATCGGCGCCCAAAGCGACCACATCGGCCACGATCTTGGACCAGTCGGAATGGCCGAACGGGGTGTAGTTCACAAAGATATCGCTTTCGGCGATGCCCTTTGATTTCAGATAGCTGTCGAGGATGTTGTTCGTGGTGCGCGGATAGACATAGTCGGTGCCGAGCAGGGCGAATTTCTCGACACCGAGTTCCTCAAGGAAGTAATCGGTGGCAGGAATCGCCTGCTGGTTGGGCGCAGCCCCGGTATAGAACACGTTTTTGGAGGATTCCTCACCCTCATACTGCACGGGGTAGAACAGCAGCCCGTTCAACTCCTCGATCACCGGCAGCACGGATTTGCGCGATACCGAGGTCCAGCAGCCGAACATCACGTCGACATTGGAGACGGTCATCAGCTCGCGGGCCTTTTCCGCGAACAGCGGCCAGTCCGACGCCGGGTCAACAACGACCGCCTCCAGCTGTTTGCCCAGCACGCCGCCTTTGGCGTTCTGCTCGGCGATCAGCATCAGCATCACATCCTTCAGCGTGGTTTCCGAAATCGCCATCGAGCCTGACAGCGAGTGCAGAACGCCGACCTTGATCGTCTCATCCTGTGCGATGGCCTGCCCTGCCGTGATGGCAATGGCAGAGGCCAGCAGCGCTCCCTTGAAAATCGACATGGTTTTCCCTCATTGGGCCGCAAGCGGTGCAGGCACCCATCACTCAGGGTAAGCCTGTCTTTGCGCGGCAATTTCTGTTGCACCCCGTGCGGTGGTGCGGGGCTTCGCCCCTGCCCGCGCCGCACATCCATTTTTCTTGTGCCGCCCGGAACCGGGCTGCCCTGTCACGAAAGCGTCATTGCCGCAGCGCGGCAAGGCGCGGGGGGGCTGTGGTGGCCCGCACTGATTGCCATCGCGGCAATTGCCCGAATATTGAGCGAAACGCTGACGGCATGCGCGCTTTTCACGCAGAACGCGGCAAGCACAGCGATTCGGACCGTGGATTTGATCGGAAATTGATCAAAACGCAAAAAACCCCGGACGAGCCGGGGTTCTGCATCGGAATTGGGCCGAAGCCGTGTGACGTAGGGTCACTTCATCCTGTCGCAGCGGGGAGGAGCACCAGACCGCCCTCACGTTGCAGAAACGCGACCACCTCGGCCACCCCCTGCCCCCGGCGCAGTTGCGCCATGACATAGGGGCGCTGCCCCCTTGCGCGGGCGGTATCGGATTCCAGCAGAACCGGGTCCACGCCGACATGCGGGGCAAGGTCGGTCTTGTTGACAATAAGGAGGTCAGAGCGGGTGAGCCCTGGCCCGCGCTTGCGCGGGATGTCCTGCCCGGCGGCCGTGTCGATCACATAGATGGTGATATCGGCCAGTTCAGGGGAATAGGTCGCGGCCAGATTGTCGCCGCCGGATTCGATCAGGATCAGGTCCAGATCGGGGTGCTGGCTTCGCAGATCGGCGATGGCGGCCAAATTGATGCTGGCATCTTCGCGGATCGCCGTGTGCGGGCAGCCGCCGGTTTCCACGCCCCGGATGCGGTCGGCGGGCAGCACCTGCGCGCGCATCAGGTAATCGGCATCCTCGCGGGTGTAGATGTCATTGGTGATCACCGCCATCGAACAGCGGCTGGCAAGCGCCCGCGCCAGGTGTTCGGTCAGGGTGGTCTTGCCCGCGCCCACCGGGCCGCCGATGCCGACGCGCAGGGGTCCGTTGATGCTCATGTCCGAAAAATCCTTACATCCATGGTTTCATGCGCCATCGCCGCCAGATCCGCCCCCAGCGCCGATGTGCCCAGATCATCCGGCGTCAGCGTGGTGGCCTCTTGCGCCAATGTGTCAATCAGCGGGTGCAGGGCCTGCAAGACCCCCTGCCCCTCGGCCTGCCCCAGCGGCATGAAGCGCATGGCGACTGAGGTCAGGTTGCTGGCGAAGGCGTGCAGATAGAGGGCCACCACCTGCGCCTCTGGCAAGACCAGCGGCGATGCCGCCTGCCCCACCGCGATTGGCAGACAACGGGGGGGCAAATCACGTCCCGTCAGGCCGGCCACGGTGCGGGCGAAGGCGGTGCCTTGGTCCAGCGTCTCAAGCAGCCGCTCGGAAGAGGGTTGCAGGGCGCGGGCAAGGGCATCAAGCGCGTCATGATCCGCTCCGTCGCGCAAGGCCTGCACCAGCAGGATCGCATCCTGCCGCCCCGCGCCAAACTCCAGCACCTCGGCCAGCCACTGCCGCAATCGGGCGGCATCGCTCACCTGTCCGGTGGAAATCGCCGACTCCAGCCCATGCGAATAGGCAAAGCCGCCGGTCGGAAACGCCGGGGACAGCCATTGCACAAGGGTCAGGAGGGCATGGGTCATGGCGGGATCAGGTTTTGGCGTGTGGGTGCGGGTGGTCATGGTCATGGCTGTGCGCATGGTCATGGGCGTGGGAATGGCTGTGCGCAGCCCCGTCCGAGTGGCTGTGGCCGTGTGAATGGGTGCGCGCGTGGCTATGGCTGTGGCTATGCGCGTGCGCAGGCCCGTTCTCCGGGCCATGGTCATGCCCCATCGGGCGGCCCATGCCATAGGCACCGACCTCGGGCCCAAAGGGTTCCGATGTGGCGCGCAACCCCGCGCCCAGCTGGCGCAACATCGCTTCCAGCACGTGGTCGGCCCGGATCACCAGCCGTGCCGGTTCCACCTGACAGGGGGTGTGGCGGTTGCCGATGTGCCAGGCATAGCGCGCAAGGTCCGGGCCGGTGATTTCCAGCACATCCTCATCGGCGGCGACCACCTGAATGGCGCGACCATCCTCCAGCTCGAACCCCCAGACCGCATCCAGATTGGTCACTTCCGGGAGATCGACCAGAAATCCCTCCCCCTCCGCGGTGACCAGCCGTTTGCGGCGGATCAGACGGTCGTCATAGGTCATGACAACCATCCCATGGCTGGTGGCAGGCACCTCTTTCAGCAGGCGGCGGGCGGGCGGAAGATCGGTCATGTCGCTGTCCTTGGATCGGAAAAAATCTTTGCGGGCGCTGGCGTTAGGAAATCATTCACCATTTCGGGGCAGCCTGTCGGGGACGGACCCCTGAACCAGAGGCGATGATGAGCTTGAAACCGGAAGCCGAACTTGTCGAAGTGCGCGCACAATTGCTGCGTTTGCAACAGCGTGAAATCCAGCTGCAAAAGGAACTGCAAGCTGCGCTCCGCACCCCGCCTGAACGCCCCGGCTGGCCGATCAGGCGGCAGACCGGGCAAGCCCTGCACTGACCATCGGTCAATACAGGAAATAACGCTGCGCCAGCGGCAGTTCCTCTGCCGGTTCGCAGGTCAAGAGCACGCCATCGGCCCGCACCTCATAGGTTTCCGGGTCCACCTCGATGGCAGGCGTGGCGGAGTTCAGCTTCATATCCGCCTTTTGCACCCCGCGCGTGCCTTTCACCGCCACGGTCTCCTTGGCCAGCCCCAGCCGCGGGCCGATGCCATCCTCCTGCGCGGCCTGGCTCACGAACACCACCGCGTTGCGTTCGACCGAGCGGCCATAGGCCCCGAACATCAACCGGCTGTGCACCGGCTGCGGGGTGGGGATCGAGGCGTTCGGGTCTCCCATCTGCGCCAGCACGATCACGCCGCCCATCAGCACCATTTCCGGCTTTGCACCAAAGAACGCAGGCGACCACAGCGCAAGATCGGCGCGTTTGCCCACCTCTATGCTGCCGATATGGTCACTGATGCCGTGGATGATCGCCGGGTTGATGGTGTATTTCGCGATATAGCGCCGCACGCGCAGGTTGTCGTTCGCGCCCTGCTCGCCCTCCAGCCGGCCGCGTTGCAGCTTCATCTTGTGGGCGGTCTGCCAAGTGCGGGTGATCACTTCGCCGACCCGCCCCATCGCCTGACTGTCCGAGGCCATCACCGAAAACGCGCCCAGATCGTGGAGGATATCCTCGGCGGCAATGGTCTCGCGCCGGATGCGCGACTCAGCAAAGGCCACATCCTCGGGCACCTTGGCATCCAGGTGGTGGCAGACCATCAGCATGTCGAGATGCTCTTCGATGGTGTTGACGGTGTAGGGCATGGTCGGATTGGTGGAAGACGGCAGGATGTTCTGCGAGCTGACCACCTTGATGATATCGGGCGCATGGCCGCCGCCTGCGCCTTCGGTGTGAAAGGCGTGAATGGTGCGGCCCGCGATCGCCTTGATGGTGTTCTCGACAAAGCCGGATTCATTGAGGGTGTCGGTGTGGATCATCACCTGCACGTCCATCGCATCGGCCACCGTCAGGCAGCAGTCAATCGCGGCGGGGGTGGTGCCCCAATCCTCATGCAGTTTCAGGCACGACGCCCCCGCCCGCACCTGCTCCTCCAGCGCTACGGGCAGCGACGCATTGCCCTTGCCCGCAAAAGCCAGGTTCATCGGAAACGCATCCGCCGCCTGCAACATCCGCCCGATATGCCATGGCCCCGGCGTGGCGGTGGTGGCCAGTGTGCCATGGGCCGGGCCGGTGCCGCCGCCCAGCATGGTGGTCAGCCCGGAATGCAGCGCATCATCAATCTGTTGCGGGCAGATGAAATGGATATGGGCGTCAAAGCCGCCGGCGGTCAGGATGCGCCCTTCGCCCGCGATGATCTCGGTTCCCGGCCCGATGATCACATCCACCCCCGGTTGGGTGTCGGGGTTCCCGGCCTTGCCGATCACCGCGATCTTGCCGTCGCGCAGGCCCACGTCGGCCTTGTAAATGCCGGTGTAGTCCACGATCAGCGCATTGGTGATCACGGTATCCATCGCGCCCTGCGCCCGGGTGATCTGGCTTTGCCCCATCCCGTCGCGGATGACCTTGCCACCGCCGAACTTCACCTCTTCGCCATACATCGGCCCGTTGGAGCCAAAGGTGCCCGCACCGCTGCGTTCGGCGATCAGATCCCGCTCCACCTCGATGATCAGATCGGTATCGCCCAGCCGCAGCCTGTCACCCACAGTCGGCCCATACATGTCGGCGTAAGCCGCACGGGAGATCACAAAGGGCATCTGCGGAACCTTTCTGTCAGAACGGGTTTTTCGGCCCGCTGCGGGTCAGGCGGCGGGCATTGGCGGCGGTGGCGCGTTTGACCGGGGCAAGCGCTGCCTCGGCGATATCGGTGGCGGAGCCGCCGGACAGGGCGGATTTCTGGGCTGCGGCCCCGGCCTTCATCCCGGCGCGCATCTTCTCGGACACCATTCGGGCGTTTTCACCGGGCGAGACAGTCCAGACCCCAGCCATGCCCATCATCCGCATGGCTATCACGCTTTGGGCCTGCGCCAGCATGGTGGCGGTGTTCAGCGACAGGCGCATCAGATCGAACGGGGAAAACGGGGGCATGGGGACTGGCTCCTATAATGCGCCCATCACATGGGCGTTGAAGCCATAGACATGCCGTGTGCCCGCCAGAGGCACAAGGCGCACCTCACGCATTTGACCCGGCTCGAAGCGCACAGCGGTTCCTGCAGGAATGTCGAGTCGCTGGCCGCGCGCGGCAGCGCGGTCGAATGACAGGCCGGGGTTGGCCTCGGCAAAGTGGTAATGGCTGCCGACCTGCACCGGGCGGTCGCCGGTATTGGCAACCATCAGCACGGTGACCGGTGCACCGGCATTCAGTGTAATATCACCATCGGCCGGGAAAAGCTCTCCGGGAATCATGCGCTTACCCTCATGCAAAGGCGAGCGCGAGGCCCGCAATGGCTGTACCCGCGCCAAGCGCGCGCGTGGCCCCGCGTGCCGACAGCGCGTTCAGGGCGAGGCCAAGACCAAGGCCCACGACGTGCAGCGCCATTGTCGCTATCGCAAAGCCCGCCGTATAGACCAACAGCCCGGAATCAGGCCCCTCGGTGCCATGTGCATGGCCGTGGAATAGGCCAAAGACAGCAACGATCCCAACACCCACCGCCAGCGGCGCGCGCCATGCCAATGCGGCCAGCACACCGATCAGCACAATGGACGCCAGAATCATCGGCTCCACCCCCGGCAGGCCGACCCCCACGGCCCCCAAACCACCGCCCGCCAGCATCGCGCCAACGAACCCCAAGGGCAGCGCCCAGAGCGCGCGACCGCCAGTCACGGCGGCCCAGAGACCTACGGCCACCATCGCCAGCACATGATCGGCTCCGGCGACCGGGTGCATCACCCCCGACAGAAACGCCGACCCGCCCTGATTACCCACATGGGCGAAAGCCGCCTGCGGCAGCAGCGCCATTGCACCAAAACTCAGCAGCAGTCTTTTCATCGGTTTGCCTTTCTCAGCGGATCGGGTGGTGGACGGTGACAAGCTTGGTGCCATCGGGAAAGGTGGCCTCGACCTGCACCGTATGGATCATCTCGGGCACGCCCGGCATGCATTGATCGGCGGTGATCACGCCTGCCCCCGCCTCCATCAGATCGGCGACGCGGCGGCCGTCGCGCGCGCCCTCGACGACGTAATCGGTGATCAGCGCGATCGCCTCGGGGTGGTTCAGCTTGACACCACGCGCCAGACGGCCACGGGCCACCATGGCGGCAAGGCTGATCAGCAGCTTGTCTTTTTCGCGGGGGGTCAGGTTCATGCTCTCTCCTTCACAACTGCCAGACGCGCGGCAGGGGGGAACCCCGGCGCAGCACGGCCAAAGCACGGGCGATCTGGCGGCGCAACGGCCAGCCATCGGCGGCCATCATCCGCAGCATCAGGCGGCCATCCGGGTCCGAGGCGGCGGCGGTCACACCCGGCTCGTCCAGCACGGCGCGCAGCGGGGCCAGCAGATCGGCCACGCCCTGCCCCAGCATCGCGACCGAGGCAAAGGCCCGCGCGCCCGCCAGCCCCGCCGCCCCGGTCTGCAACGCCGCATCGGTCAGCACCAAAGGTTCCACCATGACCACACGGCCCGCCTGCCGGATCTCGCGCCAATCGCGCAAGGCGACCTTTGCCACCTTCTCGCCCATGGCGGCGCGACCCAGCACCACGCTTTCCAGCATCAGACAACCCGCGCCGGGGCCAAGGTCGATCTGGGTGCGGCGATCAAGGCGGCTGTCGTCGAACAGGATGGTTTCCTGCGGCAGCCAGTCCAGCCAGCCGCCCGCCCCGACCTCCATCGCAACCCGCACGCGCGCAGCACCACCCGACGAGCGATAGGCCCGTTCGGCAGTCTGGGTGGTGGCGACGGCCCGCGCATGGTCCCCGAGCTTCACCGCATAGGAAAGGGTATCCCCCCCGGTCAGCCCGCCGGATGTGTTCAGGAACACCACCTCCGGCACGCCATCGCGGCCCCCGGCCCCCTGCGGCAGGATGCACTTGGCCGAGCCCTGCTGGCGCAGACCCGTCAGCCGCAGCCCGGCAGGGCCAGAGACCAGCGCCACCGAGGCTTCGCCCCGGCTGCGTTGCATCGGCTCGGTGATCGGTGCTGCAAACATGGTCCCCCGCTTTGCCACAGGCTGCGGCGATGCGGGGGCAGGCTCAATGCTGCATCAGGGGTGACGGGCGTGTGATGCGGAAACAGGCGGCAATGACGCCCAATTCGCAGGCTAGACGCCCAAAAAATAGACGACACGACAATACACCCGCGCCAAGCGCCCTATCAATAGGCGCCGCGCCCGAACGCAACCGCACCAAAGGTGCGGAAGATCAAAGCCAGATCGCGCCGAAGGCTGGCCGTTTGAAGATATTCCACATCCAGCGCCACCATTTCGTCAAAGCCGATATCGGCCCGACCCGAGACCTGCCACAGCCCGGTCAACCCCGGCTGCCCCGCCAGCCGCTGCATCGCTTGCGGCGAATACAGCGCCACCTCCTCCGGCAGTGCCGGGCGCGGACCGACGAGCGACATCTCGCCACGCAGCACGTTCCACAATTGCGGCAGCTCATCCAGCGAGGACCGGCGCAGGAAGCGCCCGACGGGGGTGATGCGCGGATCGTCCTTGTGCTTGAAACACAGGCCCGCGCGATCCGACTGCGCCAGCAGCGCCATGCGGCCTGCCTCGGCATCGGGATACATGCTGCGGAACTTCACCAGCCGGAACCGGCGACCATCGCGCCCGATGCGGGTCTGGAAAAACAGCGCCGGACCGCGCGACGACAGCTTCACCGACAGAGCAAGCAGCAGCAGCATCGGCAGCAAAAAGGGCAACGACAGCAGGATCAGCCCGACATCCATCGCGCGCTTGTGATGCGCTGGCGCAACCGCAGACGCGGGTTTGGTCCCTGAAACACTTACAGAAAACATTGGCAACAACTCCAGAACACAATACGGGCTTGACCGTTGTTCAGCCTTTACCCGCAAACCTATTACATTCTTAGGCTTAATTTAACCATCTACCGTCCCTCACCCGAATGTGAGGGGCCAAACCCGCCATGGTTGTGCTATGCGCCGTCAGATCCCGCGCAGGAAGGCATCCACCTCGGCGCGGTCCGGCATCGAACTGGCCGCACCATGCCGTGTAACCGAAATCCCGGCGACCGCCGCGCCAAACTGCAGCGCCTGTTCCATCGCCGCCCCCTGCGCCAACGCAACCGCCAGCCCGCCGTTGAACGCATCCCCTGCGCCGGTGGTGTCCACCACGGGGCCGGAGGCGCGGGCGGGCACATGCAGGCTGCGGCCATCCTTGCGATACAACACCCCCTTTTCGCCCATGGTGATGATTGCCGCCCCCACACCCCGCGCGATCAGCCGGTCGGCGGCGGCCTCGGCATCGGGAAAGGAGGTGACGGTGATGCCGGTCAGCCCCTCGGCTTCGGATTCGTTGGGGGTGATCAGGTCGCACAGCGACAGCACCCCATCGGTCAGTGCCGCCGCCGGGGCCGGGTTCAGGATGGTGCGCACCCCTGCCCCGCGCGCGATGCGCAAGCCGTGTTCTGCCGCGTCAAGCGGTTGTTCCAGCTGGGTCATGAACAGGCCGGCACCTTCGATCAGCCCGCGCCGCGCCTCGACATCCGCAACCGAGATCCGCGCCGCAGCCCCCTGGGCCACGATGATCGCATTCTGCCCGGTCGCCGCCTCAAGGAAAATGAACGCCGATCCGGTATAGCTTTCAGGGTCTTCCGTCACCTCGGGCGTGACACCTGCGCCGCGCCACAGATCGCGCGCCATATCGGCAAAGGCATCGCGGCCCAGACGGGTGATGAAATGCACATCCGCCCCCGCGCGCGCCGCCGCCACCGACTGGTTGGAGCCCTTGCCCCCCGGCCCCAGCCGGAAATCATGGCCCAGAATCGTTTCGCCCAGACGTGGCAGACGATCGGCGCGATAGGCGGCGTCGGCCACAAAAATCCCCAGAATCACAACCTGCTGCGACATGCTCACGCCTCTGGCCCGATGACGCCCTTGCGCAGCATGATGCAGCCATAGAACCGCCGCTCGCCGGACTGGATCACCGCATAGGCACCTTTCGCCATGTCGTAAAAGTCAAAGCGCTCGATTCCCGGCAGCGGGCGCGGCTTGCCTTCGGCGCGGTCCACCTCGGCCTGAACCTCGGCCTGCACATCAGGGATGGTCCCGGGCTCGCCCACCACCTGCATCCGCCCGGCGAAATCCGGCACGAAGGTATCGAGCGGCAGCACCGAGAGGATCGCCTGCACCGCCTGCGCCGATGTCAGGTTCTCCATCCGCAAGAGCCGCCCGAGCGACGTCATCCGCGCGATGCTGTCGGCGGGAAAGTTGGTATCCACCACCACAACATAATCGCCATGGCCCATTGCACGCAAAGCGCCCAGAACATCGGCATTCAGCCGATGATCAATCCCCTTCAGCATCGTGATCCCCTTCCGCTGCGGCGCGTGTCAGGCGCGCCGGTCGCGGCCAGACTGCCCGGACAGGCAGCGGGCTGCAAGTGGCTAGAGGATCGGACGCTGCTCGGCCGGCCCATCCGCCAGATTGGCGAGCTCGGCCAAGGCCTCGCGGTCCGGAATGTGCAGCACCCCGCGCGACCAGTCCATCAGCCCCGCCGCGCGGAATCTCTGCAACCGCTTGTTAGTATGCACCAAGGACAGGCCAAGCGCATCGGCCATATCCTGCTGGCGGTAAGGCAAGGACATCTTGCCGTTTGTCACCAGACCAAGGCTTTCGCCGCGCCGGAATATCCGCAGGAACGCCCAGGCCAGCGCGGCAGAGGCATCGCGCTGGCCGATGGTGGCAACCGTTTCACCCAGAAAATGCTCTTCCACCGCCGCGATCCAGGTCAGGTCATAGGCCCGCGCCGGATTGCTCTGGAACAGCGACCACAATGCGCCACGGTCGAACACGCATAGCACCATAGGAGTCGCCGCCTCGACCGAATGGCCCATCTCACCCATCAGACCGGCCTGCAACCCAAGGAAATCTCCGGGGAAAATCAGGTTCAGCACCTGGCGCCTTCCGTCTTCCAACGTCTTGTGACGCAGCCCCAGACCGCTCAGCACGGTATAAAGCTGCGCACTGGACTGGCCTTCGGCCAGAATGGTGGCCCCGCGTTCGACGGCAAGCTCGCCCTTTTTGAACCGCTCCATGAACCGGACTTCATCTTCTGTCATGGGCAAAAAGGCTTCGCACTGGCGCAGCGGGCAAGAACGGCAGCTGGTTTTCAACATTTCCTCCACAACTATGTCACAGTTAACTGCGCGACGGCGAATTTGGTTCCATGACATACCTCTGCTTTCTGAAGGAGGGTGACATGCCCAAAACGATCCTTATCCAGGACCCCGACGCACTGATCAGCCTTGATCTGGCGCAAACCGTTCTGGAAGCCTGGCCCGGTGCCAGCGTGATCCTGTGCCGCGAGGCCGGGCAGGTCCTGGCACTTTTGTCCGGTGGGCAAGTGCCCGACATCGTGATCCTGCGCCAGTCGATGCGCAGCGCGCGGGCGGCGGGGTTGGCCGGTCCGGTCGAAAACACACACGTAAAGGTGCTGCTGACCGGGGCGGATGACGACGAAGCGCTCATGATCGCTGCCGTTGGGTGGCGGGCCCTTGACATGCCGTTTACCGCAATGCAAGTGCGCGCAGTCCTGCAAGATGCCTGCCCAGAGCCGGACATTCGCGCGGAAAGCCATTGCAATGCCTTTGGCCTGGGATAATTTCTGCCTGACGTCGGGCAGCGACCGGACATAGGGTGGCGGAATGGAACAATTGCGTCTTTGGGCGGTCGCCGAGCGGAGCCCGACCTATCAGCTTGTGTTTGCCTGCCTTGCGATTGTCATCTCCATCGCGCTGCGCTTCTACCTTGAACCAGCCCTGCCGCCGGGATTCCCCTATCTGACATTTTTTCCGGCGGTCATCCTGACCGGGTATTTCGCCGGAACACGGGCGGGTCTTGTGGTGGCAGTGGTCTGCGGTGTGGCGGCCTGGTACTGGTTTCTGGCTCCAGAGAGAAGCTTTTCGGTCTCCCCCCCAAGCCTTGTCGCGCTGGGGTTCTATGTGTTCATCTCGGCCACGGAACTGGTTCTGATCCACGCGATGCGCTACGCGCTCGGCAAGCTGGAGGTGGAAAAAGCCCGCGCCGCCACGCTGGCGCAGGCCAACAAGACCATGTTCCACGAATTGCAGCACCGGGTGTCGAACAACCTTCAGGTGGTGGCCTCGCTGCTGAAGATGCAGCGCCGGAATGTGGCGGATGAAGCTGCCCGCGCCGCGCTGGATGTGGCCACTGCGCGCCTTCAGGTGGTCGCCAGCATCCAGCGCCAGTTGCACAATCCCAAACGCCAGAGCACCGACATGGGCCAGCTGATGCGCGATGTGCTGCCCGAAGTGGTCAACAGCTCCGCCCTGTCGGACCGCGTGGTGCTGGACTTCGACGTGGAGCCGGTGATCGTCACCGCCGATCAGGCCACGCCGCTGGCCCTGATCATCGTGGAACTGGTGTCGAACGCAGTGGAACATGCTGCGCGCGAGGATGAGCAGACCCATCTGCACCTGACCATGCGCAGCCGGGGGGCAGAAGCGGTCATCATCGTGCAGGATGACGGCAAAGGCCTGCCGCCGGATTTCTCGCCCGAGAAATCGCGCAGCCTTGGCCTGCGCGTGGCCTTGCAATTCACCGAACAGCTCGGCGGCAGGCTGCTGTTTGAAAACCACAACGGCACCCGCGTCACGCTGACCGTCCCGCTGGACCTGCCCGACGGCAAGTAGGCTACAGCAGCCAGATCAGCCCACCCACCGCCAGAGCGGCCAGCGCCATCGCGACCAGCGCGACGATCAGCCGGCCGGTCAGCATCGCCAGAGACAGCGCCGCCACCAGCGACGCGGCGATGGACGAGGAAAACGGGATAAGCTCCATCATCGGCATGGCCAGCCCCAGGCCCAGGCACATCAGCGCCAATAGCGGCGTCCACCAGGCATCCTCGCCGCCGCCCGGACGGGCCGGGGCCAGGCCGTCGAACCGCCGCGCCGGCTTGCGCAGCCAGTCCAGCGCCCGCCGTAGCGCAGGCCCCGGCAGGCAGCGGCGGCGGATCAGTCCGGGCAGCCAGACCTTGTGACGGCCCATCAGGATTTGCCCGGCGATCAGGGCAATCACAATCCCGCCGACGATTGACGCCCCCGGCACCCCGCTGAGCGGTGAGACCAGCAGCAGAGCCGGCACCAGGAGAACCGCCGCCATCGACGACCGCCCCATCGCATCCACCAGATCCCCCAGCGCAACCCGTTCCGCGCCGCGTGCGGCCATGTGCAGTTGTGCCACCACCCCGTTCAGATCCGACGCATCGGCATCCGCCCCGCTTTGCGGCTCTGGCGCTTTGGTGTTTCGCATGGCCGACATGGTTCGCCCTTATCCTTCGCACCTGAACAGACACGCGCCAGCAAGGCCCAGGCAACATCAACGCCGCCGCCATGCAGACACCGGTTCCTGGCCCGCACTCCAAAGCCGCACCGCAGCCTCTGCCGGGTTTCTCTCCGCCCCAGATGGGCAATCCACCGCCGACCCGCAAGTGACCGGGAACCAAACCGCCCCCATTCCGCGTTAAAGGCATGTCGCGCCCTTCGGGTGTTCTGACTCAGGGAGTGAGATGATGACCGAAACGGACCCGCCGCAATCTCCGTCCACCTTTGCCGCACCCAGCCTTCAGCTGCCATGGATGCAGGCCCTGATCCACGCCGGAGCACCGCTGGAGCGGCTTGACGAGACGGTAACCGAAGCCTCCGGCGACACAAGGGATGCGGTGCATTATGTCCGCTGCGGTTTCGGTCCGGGCACGGTGGAGGACGGCACCGATTTCCTGTCCGCCGTCACCAAGGCGCGGCGACTGGTCGCCACCGGCGCGCGCCGCATTGTCTTTCTGACCAGTGGCGACACGCATGACGGCCGGTTGCATCATTCGTTGCTCAGCCTGGCGCGTCATGCCGGGCGGGCGCTCACCGTCCATCCCGCCGAATTCGCGGTCATTCCAGTGCAAATCCCGGCCCTGCGCGGCGCCAGCATCCAGACGCCGGGGCCGTCGCGACCACGCAACGCACCCCCGACACCCTGACTGGGTTTCATACAACCGTCGCTATTGCCGCCGCTTCAGACCCGCACGTGGATAGGTAAAAGGCCGCCCCCCGGGTGGGGGGGGCGGCCTTTTCCCGTATGGGACGACCGTCGTCCTGCCAGTCAGACAGGGGGCTTGCCGCGCACGGCGCGCGCGATCATCGCCACGACGAACAACACGATGAACACGAAGAACAGGATTTGCGCGATCGAGGCAGACGCCCCTGCAATCCCGCCAAAGCCGAGGGCCGCTGCAATCAATGCCACGACCAGAAACGTAAGTGCCCAACCAAGCATGGTGATCTCCTTCATTTTCCGGTATTATCCGGGTCAGTGTTATGCGCCTTGGCGCTCATGCCAGATCAACGTATGCCCCGGGGTTCAGGTTCCCCGGTCCTGCCCGGAAACTCACGCAAGCTTCACATCAGCCATCCGTGAGTGACCGGAAGTGCCTGACGGACAGGGCGGCAGGTCAGGACAAGGCTGAACTGAAGAATGGTCGCCGCGGTCGCACCGCAGCACACGGCATCGAACGATTGCAAAACAGCAGCGACAAGAGCCGCGCCGCTGTTCAAATTTCGGATTTTCTCCGGAACCCGAAGGCAGCCGCCGCGTTTACCCTTCACAAGGTCGTGGTTGCTGTCACGATTTCGTAATTGACCCGAAAAGGACGCGCACAATGAATCAACTCAGCATGTTCGAATTGTCCGGCTTCGGCGGGCTACTGATCCTCGCACTCGATCTTTGGGCGATCATTTCGGTCTTTGGCTCGACAGCCAGCACCGGAAAAAAGGTGCTCTGGACGCTTTTGATCATTTTCTTGCCGATCATCGGGTTTATCCTGTGGTTCTTCATGGGTCCACGCGCTGCACAACGCAGCATCTGACCCGAACTGACAGGATTCTCCGATGGCGCGCTCTGGGCTGGAAGGTCTGATTGTCCCCCTCCTCGACCTTCTGATGTTGGCGCGGAGGACCGTAGCTCTGCGGTTTGCGCTGGCAAAGGCAGAGCTGCGGCTTCGGGCCACATCGGTTGTGACCGCCGTGTTCCTTGGTGTGGCTGCGCTGGCGCTGGTGATGATCATGCTTGTGCTGCTGGTGCAGGCGGGCGTGCTCGGGCTTGCCGCGCTTGGGCTGACCCCGGTGCAGGCCTTGCTGGCCACTGCGGCCATCTGCGGGCTGATCGCGCTGATCCTGGGTCTGATTGCACGGTCCTGCCTCCGGCGGGCCACCCTACCCCTTACGTCACTTGTGGGCTCTGGCGAGGATCTTCCGGCCAGACGCCCCTGATAAACCCTGAATAGGAGACTGACATGGCACGCTCCCGCAAATCCGAGGCGCTGTTCAACGAATCACGCGCCACCGAAGACGCACTCCGCGCCGCATTTGGCCGTCTGACCGGACGCCTCACCGGGCGAAATGACACCAGCGACGACCTGCTCGGACTTGCGACCGGCCCGCTGGGCCAGACCGTTCTGGCCACCGCCGCCGCCCGCGCGCTGCGCAGCTATCCGCTGGCAACCGTGCTGGTCGGGGCAGGTCTGGCCTGGCTGACCTTTGGCCCCCGCCACGACGAAAACCTGACCGACCGTGTTGCCGACACAATCGAAGACTGGCAGGCCCGCGCCGATGACGCCCGCGAGGCCGCCCGCGAGCGTCTGTCCGCCCTTTATGACGACATGTCCGAACGGAGCCACGATGCCGCAGCCTTCGCGCGCGAAAAGGCCACGGTCACCGCCGATCTGGCCGCCGATCTGGCTTCGGCCTTCGGCCATGGGCTGTCGGACATGAGCGCGGACGCTGCAGACCGGATCATCGCCGCCCGCGAACGCGCCTATGCCGCCTTTGCCTCGGGTGCCGAAGCGGTCGAGGACAAGTTCGACGAGTGGACCGAAGAAGCGGATGACCGCAACTTCATCCGTCGCCATCCGGTCGCCTCGGCGGCTGTCGCGGTCGCACTTGGGGCCGCACTGGCCACCGCCTTGCAGGCCAACCGGCGCGATGGCGAGTCACTCGCCGACTCGGCCGAAAACCTGATGGCCAAGGCCCGCAAGGCCTTTGACACCGAACGCAACGCGGCAGGCCGTGCCATCGGCGAAGCCGCAAGCGCCCTGCGCGCGCGCGGCACCGAAGCGGCCCTGGCGATGGTGTCGGATCTGACCGACATTCTGGAAAAGGCCCGCGACACGGCGCGCGACACGGGCCGCAATGTGGCCGATGCTGTCGAGGACGTCGCCGAGGATGTCGAGGAAACCGCGCGCAAGACCAGCCGCCGCGCGGCGGACAAGGTGAATGACACCGCCAAACGGGTCAGTGCCCAGACCCGCAGCCGGCGTCGCGCCACCCAAAAGCTGGCCGACAAACTGACCGGCGGCCGCCCGAACTGACGCCGACCCTTTCCCTGCCCCCTCAAGGCAACCCCACCTGACCCATGGCTCCGGCCATGGGTTTTTTTCTGGAAAAGTCAGACCAGTTCGGCCGGAACAAAGGGGATCGGCGTTCCAAACCGCTCCGCCACGCTCACATCATACGGCAAGACAAAGCCCTGCCGGTCTTCGGGCGCGCGGGCGGCGTTCGACAAGGCCAGACCGCGCCAGGCATCCACCGCCGTTTCCGGCCCGAAAAAGCGGTCGTCGATATCGCCCGGCAACCAATGTGCCATGCAGCGCCGCCGCACATCGGCCACCACTGCCGGATCACTGAGCTGCACCCCGGCCTCGGTGTCCCAACGCATGGACCGCCCGTTGAGATTGGCCGATGAGATGATCGCGGCATGGTCAAACACCGAAACCTTCGCATGGATGTAGATCAGCGGCGCATCGGCCACCTGATCACGACCGTCCTTCTGTTCGGCGCGCGCCCGCACCGGCTTTGCCGCGCTGCCGATGAACACGCGCTTGCCAAAGGCGCGCTGCAACCGGCGCACACAGCGCGCCTGATGCCACTCTCCCAGCTGCGATTCCAGCCCGTCGCGCCCGTCAAAGGCCAGCTCCTCCGGTGCGCCGGGCAGCATCAGGATCAACCCCAGACCGGGCTTTGCCAAAGCCGCTGCACACAGCGCCTGTGTCAGCCTGCTGTCGCGGAAAAACTGGGTTTCCAGATAGATCAGCCCCCGCGCCTGCGCGATGGCCGCGCAATGGGCGTCGAAAATGCTTTGTATCACCGGCTTTGGCCCAAAGCGCACCAGTGGCCTGCGCCTCTGACGCGACAGGGTGACCAGCAGTTCCCCGGTGTCGATCGGTTCGACCTGCCCGGCCGTCACCGCCTCGAACACCTCCAGATGCAGGGCGGCATCGGCGGCAACAGGCCCCTCCAGCAACACCTGCACATCATGCCAGGTCTCATCGGCGGGGCGCTCGTGATCCGGGTCGTCAAAGCGGCGCTCGTTCAGGTCCAGCCCGCCGATATACAGTCGCTTGCGGTCGAACACCGCGATCTTCTGGTGATGCGTGCCGGGAAACAGCCGGGGCAAGGGCCAAAGCCGGGGCCGCACGCCGCCATTTTGCCGGATCACGGTCAGCGCCTGCACCCCCGGCATGTCGCGCAAAGCAGCGGCCCGAACTCCGGGCGGCTGGCGGTTCAGCCACCGGCTCATGCGCCAAACCCGGAACATGATGACCGGCGACAGCAGCAGCCGCGGCATCGAGCCGGTTTCTGCCGGATGCCGCGCCGCTGTTGCGCTCAGCTTTGCCGCCCCCGGCCCCGCCACCTCTGCCGCCGCCTGCAACAGCCGCAGGCTGCGCCAGGTGCCGCGATGCAGGGCGGCGCGGGCGATCGGGTCGAAATCGGACAGAGTCAGCGTGATCTGCACCCCACGCCGCAGGCAATGCACGATCAGATCGAACCACCGATCCCCCACCGCCCTGCCTTCAGGAGAGCGGAGCCGGGTCTCAGGGTCGAACACCAGAAAGCTGGCGATGATCTCGGTCTCGGCCGCCAGAAACGCCCGTTCCAGCGCCGGATAAGCCTCGGCGGCGGTGATGAAAAGCTGCGGGGCCTGATACCCCGAGGTGCTGTCGTCGCGCATGATACTGCCCATCACCCCATTGAACGCAGCCCGCACGCAAGCCGCCCATGTCAGGAAAACTCATCCGGATCGTCCGCGACGGGCTTTGTCGCCACCTTCGGCGCCGCCCGCTCTTCACCCTCGGTCAACGGCCGCAGCGGAAAGTCCATCGTCAGGACATAGCCATCACCCGTCCGGCCGCGCGTCACCTTGCCGTTCAGCTGCTGCGAAAACGCGGTCAGCAACTGCGAGCCAAAGCCATCGCTGCCCTCGGCCGCCAGCCCCTCGCCGGCTGCGCTCTGTGGCATCATGCTGTTGCACAATGAAAACCGCGCCATCGTCTCGCCGATCCGCTCCAGCCGCAGCCCGACGCGGGAGCGTGCGGTCCCGCCCGACCAGGAATGTTTGATCACATTCGCCATGCCTTCGGTCAGGAACAACGCCAGCGGCACCGCCTGATCCGGGGTCAGGCGAATATCGTCCACATTGGCATCCAGCTCGAACCGCCGCCCCGGCGCTGATCCGATCCGCAGCAGATCACCTGCCACGCGCGGCAACAGCTCATCGGCGCGCACATCTGTCAGCCCGCTGGTCTGATACAGTTCCCGGTGCACCGTCGCCAGACTGATCACCCGGTCCTGCACGGTGCGCATCGCCTCTTTCGCCTCGGTGGTGCGGGCACCGCGTAGTTGCATGTTCAGAATGGATGCAATGAGTTGCAGGTTGTTCTTCACCCTGTGGTGCACCTCGCGCAGCAGCACTTCCTTCTGGTGGATCGTGTTTTCCAGATCCGCCTCGTTGCGCACCACCGCTTCGGTCATCCGCTCATAGGCCCGCCCGACCGAGCGCAGTTCCAGCGCCGCCCCCTCCATGTCCAGCACCGGCAGCTGCCGCTGACCGGCGGCAAAGGCGGTGATCCGGTCACGCAGGGACCGGACATGCCGCAGCACCTGACTCTCCGCTGCCAGCCAGGCCACCAGCAGGCTGGCCGCCCACATCAGCATCGGGAACAGGAAGGCCGGAAACGCCCCTTCAAAAACCGTATTGTCAAGACGGTTCGCGGGCCACGACCCCAGCAGATACAAGGTTCCCGCCTGCAAGGGCACCACGGCAAAGGCGCGGCGTTCGCCCGAGGCGGTATCCTCCACGAAACTGCCGCCCGCGCTGTCGGCAAAGCTTGCAAGATCGCGACTGCCGGGCAAATTCTGTGCCGCCGCATCCATTCCGATCGACGATGTCAACAGCTCCCCGTTTGCATTAAAGGTGATCAGCGCAAGCGGCTGGGCTTCATCCCCGCCCCGGACCCGGGTCCGATGGTCCAGCGCCTGATGGGGCAAGGATACGAAGGCAAATCCGCTCAGCACGCCCGAAGCATCCTGCACCGGATGCGACAGGATCAGGACAGAGGTTTTCGAGACAGGCCCGTAAGGATTGACCGCAATCTTGGGGCCGGGGTCTGTCAGAAGCTGATCCATCGCCGCCGTGCCCGCCAGATCACGCTGCTCACCCCGCGCACCGCACAACATCTGCCCGGCGCGATCAACATATCCGGCAAAGGTGACAAGCCCGATATTGGCCTCGACCACCCTGTCCATCAGGCTGCGGCAGGCATCCAGATTGCCCAGCACATCACCCCGCAGCACCGACGGCAGCGCAATGGCCAGAGTCGCCACCTTGGCCTGCGCCTTGACGATTTCTGCAATCAGCGGGTTGGCGGCAATCAGGGTTTCGCCCTTGATCACATTTGTGACCCGCGCCTCGGCCAGCTGCGCTGTCCTGACCCCCTGCACGTAGCTCAGGATGGCAAGCGGCAACAGCGCCACCCCCATGACGGCCATCAACCGGAAGCCAAGCCCGGAAAACCGCCGCCACAGGGCAGCCCCATCCATCATGCGGCCTGAAACCCAGACCGCCCCATGACGGCAAGGGTCGCGCCGGACTGTTCTGCCAGGATATCCTCACCTTCGGCCAGCCCCAGCAACTCGCACAATTTGGCGCGTGCCCGGTTCGCCCGGCTTTTCGCCGTCCCGATCGCCACGCCCATCATCTGCGCCGCCTCCTCATAGGAATAGCCATTCGCGCCGACCAGAATCAGCACCTCGCGATGTTCCGGCGAGAGTTTGTCAAAGGCGCGGCTGAAATCGGTAAAGGCCAGACGGCCATCGTGATGCGGCTTTTCGAACATTGTGGCCGCGTGGATGCCATCGGTATCCGAGACCTCGCGCCGGGTCTTGCGCTTGGACGAAAAGAACGTGTTGCGCAGGATGGTGAACAGCCAGGCCCGCATATCGGTGCCCACGGTGAATTTCTCGATGTTGGACCAGCCCTTGAGGATGGTTTCCTGCACCAGATCATCCGCCTCGCTCACATTCCGGGTGAGCGAGATCGCAAAGGCGCGCAGCGAGGGGATGTGATTGGCCAGGTCGTCACGCGGGTCTGCTTGGGTGACGGGGAGGCCGGTCATTTTTTCGACTCCTTGGCCTTCAACTGCTCCAGCAACTGCTTGAACCGGTCCGGAACCTCTTCTTTCAGCGCATCCTCGTAGACACGCTTCAGGTTCTCATCAATGTCCTTGCGCAACGTGGACTTCTGATTGTCACCGGCCATATGTTCCATCATCATGCTACTCTGTTGATCCCGCATTATTCATGGAACCGAACGCTGTGCCAGTGCGTTTGGTTCCGTAGAAAACGAAACTGGGGAGAAAATAATGAACGCCTCTGCGACCTTCGATCTGACTTCGGCAATCGCGGCCGACCTTCCCTTTCTGCGTCGCTACGCCCGCGCCCTGACCGGAAGCCAGGACAGCGGCGACCGTTACGCCGCCGCCACCCTGGAAAGCATCCTGATCGAAGATACCCCCGTCCGTGATGCAACGTCGCCACGCATCGGTTTGTTCCATTGTTTCCACCGGGTCTGGTCCAGCGCCGGTGCGCCGCTCGATACCGAAGACGATATCCTTGCCAAACGCGCACAGGTCCACATGTCCGGCCTGACCCCGAACTCGCGCGAGGCGCTGCTGTTGCACGCCATCGAAGGCTTTGACCGCACCGCCATCGCCGAGATCATGGCCCAGGACGAGGCCGAGGTGCAGGCCCTGCTTGACGCCGCCATCCGCGAGATGGAGGCGTCGGTCTCCGGCAAGGTGATGGTGATCGAGGATGAGGCGATCATCGCCATGGATATCGTCGATATCGTCGGCCAGATCGGCCACAAGGTCACCGGCGTCGCCCGCACCCGGCGCGAAGCGGTGGAACTGGCGGCCCGCGAGCGGCCTGATCTGATCCTGTCCGACATCCAGCTTGCCGATGATTCCTCGGGCATCGACGCGGTGAACGACATCCTGGCACAGTTCGAGGATATTCCGGTCATCTTCATCACCGCCTTCCCCGAACGGCTGCTGACCGGCGACAAACCGGAGCCGGCCTTCCTGATCACCAAACCGTTCTCGGAAGAGCAGGTGCGTTCAGCGGTCAGTCAGGCAATGTTCTTTGCCTCGACCGAAACGCTGCACGCCTGAAGGGGTTGGTTGGGGCCATGTTCCCCGCTCGACTCTGACGCCAACACACCACCGCCGTGCCCGGGTCTGCCCCCGAGTGCTCTGGCGGTGGTGTGGGGCGCTCGGCCAAGCCTCTTCAACGCGCTTGATTTCCCTGGATCGGCAAGCGTGGCCGGCCGGGGCTCGGTGCACAAATCCGGTGACAAGGGGACTCCCCCTTCCCCGGACAGGGTCATCCCACGGCTTGAGTTTCGGGTATCGCGTGCATGCCATCCTGCAGGAAAGCCCCAGGAAGCGGGCCAACAACAGCCGCGCACAGACGCCAGCGCTCTTAAAGGGGCTGATCTTCAGCGAAAATGGTGCCGCCATGACACCAACCAGCACGAAGAAGGGGGCCAAGCTCTACCGCTACTATGTGTCCATGGACGTGATCCGTAACCGCGAGACCGGCGAGGAGACCGCGCCGATGCGGCTCGCCGCCGGAATGGTCGAGGACGCGGTCGTGACCGAAGTTCGGCGCATCCTGCAAACGCCGGAGGTCGTCACGCAGGTCTTGGCCGCACTGAAACGCGATGGAGGCGGAGCATCTGAGGCGGATGCCATCGCTGCCCTGCACGAGTTCAACGCCCTATGGTCGCAACTCTTCCCGGCTGAACAGGCGCGGATCATCCAGTTGCTGGTGCGCCGCATCATGGTCACGACCGCCGGGCTGGAGGTCGACATTCGCCGCGAAGGCATCGCGGGCGTCATCCGCGAGATGGTCGCGCCGCGCAGAATGGAGGCTGCGGAATGATCAAGCCAGACGATACGATCCGCGTGCTGATTCCCCTGACGATGCGCAAGAAGAACGGGCGGCCGAAGATCTTGCCGCCCGCCGACTACCGCCCCAGCGAGGATCAGACCCAAGATCCGCACATCCTGCGCGCAATCGGCCGGGCATGGAGCTGGCGGCGGCGCATGGAGGCCGGTGAGTTCGCCACCATTCAGGAACTGGCCGGGGCTGTTGGGTTGGCGGAACGCCATGTAAGCCGCCAGTTGCGGCTGGCCTATCTTGCGCCCGAAGTGCTGAAGCGGTTGACCCGCGGGCGCGAGGCGACGGCTGTCAGCCTCTACGATCTGTGCTTCTTGGCGGGCGAGGCTTGGGAAGAGCAGGCCGAGCAGGTGTTCGACTAATCAAGCGGTCATAACCGCTCGACCGGCGGTATGGCCAGTCGAGCGATAGATACGCTCCTGCACCGACCTATTGATTCCACTTTCGCAGCCAGGCAAAACGCTCTGGAACCTGCCCGAGCAGATAGGTGCGGATACGATCGCGCGCATCGGGCTCCAACCGGATGAGCAGCGTCCGTAGATCCTGATCGATCGCCCGGCGCTCGGCGCCCAATGCCTCAGCCTTTGCATACCACTGGTGACCGGCCGCGAGATCCCCAAGTTCCATCGAGACGGCGCCAAGCAAGGTGCATGGCCTGAAATCAGCTGGCGTCAGTTCGTGCGCTTCCAACCCGAGTGACCTTGCCTCAGAGAGGCGGCCGACATTCCGCATCGCGCCACCGCGCGTCGTCAGCAGGGCAGATCGCGGTTTCGGACTTCGACCTACCTTATCGAGCGCCGCACCTGTCACCTCTAACGCCTGCTGGGGTTCACCAGCCTTCCGCCAATGCGCACTGGCATTCACGGCATCCCATGGATCGCCGCTTTTCTCCCATGCCTTCGTCAGAGCTTCGGCCTCCAAGCGATGCCAGGCTTGCTGGAAGGCATCTGTCCAGCAATCGACTGCCTCGGTCGTCAACCAAGCGACGTCCTCAGCCGTCAGCCGGCTTCCGTTCGCGACCTGTTTCAGCAGCTGCATTGCGCGCGGATAATACTCGGTCTCGATGAAGCCGATATCGAACCGATAACGCAACTCACGTGCTTCACGTTTTCGTCGCAGCGTGGGGTCGTTCTCCATGTCAGCAAAACGTGCCTTGATCGCCGCATCCATAGCCTCGGCCCTTTGGGCCTGTTCAGCTGCCGCCCTGTCAGCCTCTTCCTTCGCTTGTTGGATGCGGTCTGACCGCTCTCGCACAGCGGCATCCTCGAAGGTGGGGCGATCGATCTGTCCGGCCGATAAAGCCAAGAGAGAGCTGAGACCGGCGGAAGCCAGAAATGCCTCCGCCAAGGAGGTCAGCGTCTCTCCGGCCTCGACTTTTTTCAGAATTCCATTCAACCGCGCGCCGACGAGCGCGGCGCCCGGCAAGTCATCGACAAGATACTTTTCCGCTAATCCAGCTTGGGACGACCCCGCCATGCAAACAACCTGTGCGAATAGGATATTGCCAGAGACAAGCATGCTTACAGCCGGGTATGCAACGCAAAAATCCCACGAAGTCAGAGGGATATGCCAGCGATTCACTGCTGCGCCTACGCGCCATTCGCCCAAAAAAATCCTAGGGTTGTGCCTGCAGCAGACAATCTTCTTGCCGGGTGGGCGGTCGCCTTACCTTATGAAAACTCGCCTGAAAAGACGTCGCGGTCAACGAAACATGCGCATCCAGCGGCGGGTGTAGTTCGAACGCCTTCGGCTCGCGTGAGAAATTCCACAGCCGGAACAGGCGCCATTCCGACCGGCGTTCCTCGGCCACAGCCAATTCGTTGCGGGTAATGTGGAAGGGCGTGCGCTCCCATCCGTTCGTCGTCTTGACCTCGATCAGCCGCGGGAGTCCGTCCGGGGCGAAGCTGGCGATGTCGTGGCCCGCGCCGTCGCCATCCTCCTCCGACACCCAGCGTACCTTGCGCGCCAGATCGTCCCGTCCTGCCGTCCGCAAGGCCGCGCGCTCATGCGCCAGCACGCGCTCCTCGCCCGCGCGGCCGAGGGCGCGGTTGCGCTCGTCCCGGCCCGCCACGTCGAACTTGCGGGCGATGTGCAGCATCTGGTCCAGCTCCTGCGGAGGCGGCTGGTTCGACAGCGTCGGCGACGGCCCGATCCAGATCTGCGCCGCTTCGCGCAACCCCACGGCAGGTTGCAGCCCGGGTTGGCGCCCAAGCCAGGCCGGGTTTAGCGCCAGCCACCGCGCCACGGCATCCACCAAGCTCATCTGGAAATTGAACGCGGGCTTGTAGCCGGGGATCCAGTCCTCGCCGAGCCCCTTCAGCACCGCGCTGATGTTCTGGTGCTTGAACTCGACGGACCCTTCGGAACGGTCGTTCAGAAGCGACAGGAGCGCGCGGCGATGCTCGGCCTTGCAATAGCGGCGCGCGGAGATGTCGTAGGCCAGCATCGCGAAGTAGTCCGCGACGATCAGGTCGTTCTCTTCATCCGTTCAGGGTCCGTTCGACATTCCGCCAGGCTAAGAGCCAAAAGGCCATTTGTCACCAAGGGCTTCGCGCAGCTTTGCGAGGTTTTGCGCTGCAAAACGCCGCCTTCGAGTGTCTCTCATCGCACTGAGAGCAGATGAACCCGCTTCAACTGCGGCGCAGACCGATATTATCAACATACTGAAAAAGCGTCACTTTTTGGATCTGTCTCGATTTGGACGAAGGGCGGATGGAAAGAGACGTGGGGACTTCAGAGACCCATTTCGGCTGAATCGCCAGTCTCCGAAAGTCGGATGGCCTCGCTAAACCCCTTTGAAACAAAAAGAAAAAAGGCCAACGTTAGGGCCTCATCTCGGGTTTGCGATGTGCAAGTGGTGGTGCTGTCAGACGAATGCGAACCAGTCTCCGGTGCCCCTACCCCAGTTTGGTCTCAGGCCGCGAAGAGGCCGCGCCACTCTGCGAGAGCGGCGGCGCGGGTCTCTTTGTAGGTGTTGCGATTTTGGAGGTGGCGCTCCGTCGGAAAGTGATTGTGGACCGAGGCATGGACTGAGGCGAACTTCTGCAACGTTCGCATACGCCGGAACCGCAACATGGCCCGCTCTCGTCGTCGGAACGGAAGATGCGAGTTCTCGGCTCGATTGTTGAGCCAGCGTCCCATTTCACGATCATCGCCTCGGCCCAGGTCCTTTAGAGCAGCATCATAGGACCGCAGCCGATCGGTCACGATCGTCTCAGGCCGTCCATGCCGTTTCATCGATTTCTTCAAGAATTTAAGGGCTGCCTTGCGATCGCGCGTCTTGGTGACGATACTCTCCAGCACCTCGCCCTCGTGATCGACAGCCCGCCAGAGGTAGTGCGTCACCCCGTTGATCTTCACGTAGACCTCGTCAAGGTGCCACTGCCATTGTCGGCACGCACGCATCGCCTCGACGCGTTTCCCCCTGATCTCGGCAGCGAACATCGGGCCGAACCGGTTCCACCAGTACCGCACGGTCTCATGGCTGATCTCGATGCCGCGTTCGTGCAGGAGGTCCTCCACATTGCGCAGCCACAGCGGGAATCGGATGTAGAGCATCACCGCAAGGCGGATGATCTCTGGGCTGGTCTTGAAGTAGCGAAAGGGCGAGCGTTTGGTCATGGCGGCAGGCTAGCGAACCACCCTGCCCCGCCGCAAGCAACTTTCCTCTGACAACGCCGGGGGGAGCGCTGCATCTTGGGCCGACGAGTTCCTGGTCTTGTAGGCCGGGGGTGTGGGTCTGCTCATGCCGCCCAGCTGCCACCATAGATTCAAGAGATGAAGCTCTTAAGAGATCTAT
>JBKBKR010000015.1:0-50266 GCA_046296515.1 Paracoccaceae bacterium
CTGACCTGACCTGCGGTCATGAAGAACCGGATCGGGCGGCCATCGGCATCGGTGACGGCAGGCAGCTTGGTGTTCATGCCGCCCTTGGTTCGGCCGATCAGACGGCCCCTCTGGTCGCCAGTGCGAAGGCCGCGACCATCGGCGGCTTGCGTTCCAACATGCGCTCAAGCCAGGGGTTTTGCGGTGCGCCACTGCGCAGGGCCCAGCGGATCACCGCCATTGCGCCGATGACAAGCAGTCGCCGGATGTCCCGCTGCCCCATCTTCGGTGTTTTCCCCAGGCTGTGCTTTCCGCCGGAAGAATGCTGCCGCGGCACCAACCCGAGCCAGGCTGCGAAATCGCGACCCCGCCGGAACTGCTCCATCGGCGGCGCGAAGGTCTCGACCGCGAGCGCGGTGATCGGGCCGACGCCCGGCATAGTCTGCAACTGCCGGGGCATGGCGGCCGCTCTGGACGCGGCGGCGAGCTTTGCCGAAACTGCGGTGAGGCGGGACGACAACAGTTCGATCTGCTCCAGAACCATGCGGCAGATGTCCCGCGCCAGGTCAGGCAGACCTGAACCCGGATCATCGACCACCTTCGCCAACCGCGTGATATATCCCACCCCTTCCGGCGCGACGTGCCCGAATTCATAGAGGTGCGCGCGCAGGGCGTTGATCGCCTCGGTCCGCTGCTTCACGATCTGCTCGCGGGCGCGAAACGCCACCGCCCGGGCCTGCTGGGCTTCGGTCTTGGGTTCGACGAACCGCATGGTCGGACGCGTCGCCGCCTCGGCGATTGCTTCCGCGTCGGCGGCGTCGTTTTTCTGCCGCTTGATGAACGGCTTGACGTAATGAGGCGCAATCAGCCGAACACGGTGCCCGTGGGCGGTCAGTTCCCGCGCCCAGTGATGGGCGCTTGGGCAAGCCTCCATCGCCACGTTGCATGCGGCATGGTCCGCCATGAAGCGCGCAAACTGCAGTCGCGACAGCTTCTTGCGGAACACAACCGCCCCGTCCGCTGCCGCCCCGTGCAGCTGGAACACGTTCTTTGCCAGATCGACGCCGATGATGCTAACTTCTTCCATGGATGCCCTCTCCTTCAACTTGTGCTTCGACGCCACGAGTATGGCACATCGCGATGCCGTCAGGGGGAGAGCGGCATCCACCCCATCTCTGGATCAAGTAATTGATTTATATATATACAATTCAGACCCTCGCTATACCTCACTGTATGAATGGCGTCGCCCGACACCTGCGTCGCTGAACGAGGGAGGTGACGTACCGATTTGCGGCAGGCCCAAGTCATTTCGACAGCAGGGAACGACGATCGCGGCTTCATTGTCGTGGTCCGTCCCGATACCCTTCCGCCAGCAGAAAGCGCCGGATGCCGGGATCGCTGCTGAGACCGGCTGCGCGGGACGCGGCCTCGCGGGCGGCTGCCTCCTGACCGCACAGCCAGAGGATGCGGGCGCGCGACGCCCACCACGGCTGATAGGTCTCCGCACCAGTGATCGCGTCGAGTTGCGATAGCGCGGCATCCGCCTCGCCATTCTCCGCGAGCGCGACGGCCCGTGCCACCAGCACGCCGGTGGTGGGCGCGAACCGGGACAGAACGTCGTAAAGCTGCGCCAGCGGGCCATGCAGGCGCTCGCCGGTCATGCGGCTCTGCGCGTGAAGCGACTGGATCGCGGCTTCGGTCTGGAACCGCCCCGGCCTTGCCGCGCGGGCAGCGGCGCGCAGGGCCGCTTCGGCCTCGGCCATCATGTCGCGCGACCACATCGCCACATCCTGGTCGCGCAGCGGGATGAAGGCGCCATCGGGTCCGCGCCGCGCCGCCCGCCGCGCCTCGCAATGGAGCATCAGGGCCAGAAGGCCAAGCGCCTCGGGCTGGTCGGGGGCAAGCTGCACCGTCAGCCGCGCCAGCCAGATCGCCTCATCGGCAAGGCCGGCCAGCCGCGGGTCGGCGCCGGCCACATCGTCCCAGGCGGTCCCATAGGCCGCGTAGATCGTGGACAGCACCGCCGACAGCCGCACAGGAATATCTTCGGCCTCGGGAATCGCAAAGGCGATGCCCGCATCGCGGATACGGCGCTTGGCGCGCACCAGCCGCTGACCCATCGAGGCGGGCGCGACCAGAAAGCTTGCGGCGATCCGTGCGGCATCTAGGCCCAGGACCGTCTGAAGCATCAAAGGTGCCTGCGCGTCCGCGGCAATCGCCGGATGGGTGCAGGCGAACATCAGCTTCAGCCGGTCGTCGCCAAAGCCGTCTGACGCGGTGTCGTTGCGTTCATCTTCAAGCATTTGCACCATCGCCAGGCTGCGGTCGGCGGTCTGGCGTCGCGCCGCGGCATGGCCTGCACTGCGCCGCGCAACGGTCAGAAGCCAGCCGACCGGGTTGGAGGGCACGCCGCCCTGCGGCCACTGCGCCAGCGCCGCGGCGAAAGCGTCAGCCAGCGCATCCTCGGCGGCGGCAACGTCGCGCGTACGCGCGGCGAGAATCGCGAGCAGCTTCCCGTAGGACTCGCGCGCCGCGAGCGTTGCTTGCGCGGCGGTATCGCGGCGCGCCTCGTCCATCAGGAGGCGGGCGGTGGCAGCACGAGGCGAATCTCCACCGACCCGCCCGTGGCGCAGGGCGCCCGTGAGGCCCACTCGAGTGCGGCATCGAGATCGAGCACGTCGAGGATGACAAACCCCGCCAGTTGCTCCTTGGTGTCCGCGAACGGACCATCGACGACATGCCGCGTGCCGTTCTCGACACGCAGCGTCGTCGCGGTCTCGGGCGGGCGCAGCACGTTGCCGCCGATCATTGCCCCGGATTGTGCGAGCGCGCCGATATAGGCCTGCCAGCCACCCCAGAAGGCCCCGACCTGTGAGGGATCGTTGGGCTTGGCCCTTTCCTCGGGGTTTTCGTAGAATTGCAGCATGTAGTGCATCGGTATCGCTCTTCTTCTCAGGTGACCGTCGGTCGACGGCCTGTTGATGGATGAGCGTGTTCGTACCCGCTCATCTCAATGTGCGGCGGGGTCAGCGCATTTCGACAGGCCTCGGATTTCGGCGCGGATCATGACGATGATTGCCGTGGGTCGTTCGAGCTCGGAACAGGCCTTTGGGTTGTGCGGCGAGCCCGCGTCCGGGCGCGACGCCGACCTGGGATTCGCGTGCGCCCCACAAGATCGACGTTGGCACCCGTACCCGCTCGATTAACGGCGCGTCGTCGCAGCGCGGGCTGCCTTAGGCGAACGGAAGCGCCGACCACGCCGCGCCCTTGCGGCTCACTCGCCACGGCGGTCGATGAAGTCGAGCACGTCGGCGGCGAAACGCTCGGGATACTGAAAAAGGAAGGCATGGCGGGAGTCCGGGTATCCTCGCCATGTTACCCTTGCGCATTCTCGCGAATGCGCCGCATTGGGGCACCTTGGCGGTGTCGATCCTGGCAGCAGGTTTTCACCCGCGGCCTGGCTTGCACCGCCGCATGGCATGCAGGGGAATCGCATATGGAAACGCTACAGCGCTCTTACCGACGGAATCGGCGTTCCGAGCCAACGAACGATGCGACAGAGGCAGGTTCGTTCGGGCTGTGTTCTTGTTTGGGGTGCTCGGATGTCCAAATGCGATTGCCCTAGCATGGCAAGGACAAGGGACTGCGGCTACAGCTGGATCTGCTGGCAGCTTGATAAAGCGAATGCAGCTGATTTTACTCCCTCGCCGGCTTGCTCGACAGCAACCTTGACAGGGCGGAGGACAGGACTTCGGCAACGCGGCGGATGCGGGCATTGCTGCGCACCTCCTCGCTCATCACCAGCCAGACCGGCAAGGCGCCGAGGGCGATCCCCGCATCGACCTGTTCAAGGTCCGCATGGCGTCTGGCGATGATCACCTGCGCCACGCCGATGCCTGCGCCGGACAGCAACAGGTTCCATGTCAGCATCGGGTCATCGGTGCGCAGGGAGAATTCTTCGCGCGCGAGCGGAATGCCGTGCGCCGCGAACCCCCGGATCAGGAAATCATTGCGATCAAGGCCGATAAGGTCGTGCGCTGCAAGATCGGCCTTGGAGGTGACGCGGCCGCGTCGGTCAAAATAGGCGCGTGTTGCAAACAGGCCTATGGGCGTCTCGCCAAGCTTGCGCGCAATCAGGGCGTTTTGCGTCGGATCGGCCATGCGGATGGCGATGTCGGCGTCGCGGCGCAGCAAGTTCTGCGTCACATCCGAGGCCACGATCTCGATCTGGATGCGCGGCTCTGCCCGGCGCAGATCGGCAAGGATCGGGGGCAGCATCAGGTTGGCGACGATGACCGAGGCGGTGATCCGCACGGTGCCGAACAGGTGTTGTGACCGCCCCTCTGCCTTGAGTGTCAGGGCCTCTGCCGCCGCACCCATGGCGCGGGCGTCGTCGATCAGCCCCAGCGCCGCCTTGGTCGGATCCAGACCCTTGGCCGAGCGGGTGAAGAGGATGACGCCAAGGGCGGTCTCCAGCTCGCGGATATGCCGGCTCAGGGTCGGCTGTGTGGCACCGATGGTTGCGGCCGCCGCCGACAGCGAACCGGCTTCGACCACCGCAAGGAAAGACCGCAGCAGAGTCCAGTCGAGGGTATTCATTTCCGGAACGACCCTATCCTGTATTGGCGAATTACCATTCAGAAATACGGCAGGTAGTTTGAGGAGGTCAACAGCACGGTTCGGGGCAAGGCCCGCGACCAGAACCCCCAGAGACAGGACACACCATGACCATGACCACCCCCAGCACCCAGACCCGGTTCATCGACCACGAAGGCGGACGCATCGCCTTCGAGGATACCGGCGGCAGCGGCCCCGCGATCCTCGCCATTCCCGGCATGGGCGACCTGCGTTCGGAATACCGGTTCCTGCGGCCCCTTCTTCAACAGGCCGGCTACCGGGTCATCACCATGGATGCGCGCGGCTTTGGCGACAGTTCGGCCAAATGGCGCGATTTCTCGGCCCGCGCCGTGGGCCGCGATGCGCTGACGGTGCTGCGACACCTGGATGCCGGTCCGGCGACGATCCTTGGCAACTCTTTCGCCGCCGGGTCCGCGCTCTGGGCAGCAAAAGAGGCCCCGGACGAGGTTGCGGGCGTCGTGCTGCTCGGGCCGATCGTCCGGGATCTGGCACCGAGCTTTGTGCAGAAGCTGTCGATGAAGATCGGCTTTGCCGGGCCGTGGCGCGTCGGGTTCTGGACGATGTATTGGGACACCCTGTTTCCGACGAAAAAGCCCGTCGATCATGCTCAGGTCAAGGCGGCGATCACCCGAAACCTCAAGGAACCGGGTCGGATGGACGCGCTTGTCGCCATGATCGGGCTGTCCAAGGCCGATACGGCAGCCATTCTCGACCACAGCACGGTGCCCGCCCTGATCGTAATGGGCACGAAGGATCCCGATTTCACCGATGCCGTGGAGGAGGCGCGGATGCTGGCCGGTAAGCTCAATGCAGACACGATGATCGTGGACGGTGCCGGACACTATCCGCACACTGAAATGCCCGATCTGGTCGCACCGCGGATTGTATCGTTCATCGCAGGTCTTCGGCCGAAAGCGACAAAGCCGTGACAGCGCACCGCCCCCAGATCACATTCGCCACTGCCGGTGTCACATATCCGTGGCTCCATCGGCACGGCCCGGACACAGGATACCCCAGCATGAGCATCTTGATTGCAACCTCGATCGAAATCAACGCGACCCCCGGACAGGTCTGGGACGTTCTGTCCGACTTTTCCGCCTATGCGACTGGAGCAATTTTTCCAAGGTCGATGGCGTGGCTCAACTTGGAACCAGACTGGCCATGAAGATGCCCGGCCTGTCCTTCGGATCGACGGTCACGGCCGCGACAGCCCATGAAAAGCTTGAATGGGCTGCAAGCATCCTCACCGACCATGTCTTCTGCGGGCGGCATACCTTCGTGCTGACCGCCAATCCTGACGGCACGACACGCCTCGACAACATCGAGACGTTCTCGGGCGCATTGGTCTGGCCGTTTCAGGGGATGTTCAAGCGGAACAGAAAGCCCGGCGCCAACGGCTATGACGGCTTCAATCAGGCCCTCAAGAGCCGGGTGGAAAGCAGGATCGGCGTTGGTCGTTGATCCGGGGGTGGCGGAGCAGCACGATCTGGCCGCGCGCCAGTCCGTTCCGCCCCGGCGCGCGGCCCTCGGCCGATGTGCCGCTCACTCGGCCCATCCCGTCACGTCGTGTCCGCCATAGACCATCTTGCGGATCATCGGGCCGGTCAGGCTGGCCGAGAATCCGGGTGTCGGCGCGCTGACCCGGTCAAGCCGGTTCTGCTGGTCTTCAGTCAGGCGGATCTCGGCGGCTGCAAGATTGCCGTTCAGCTGTGCCACGGTCCGGGCGCCGATCAGGGTCGAGGTGACCCCCTTCCGACCCATGACCCAGGCCAATGCGGCCTGCGCAGGCTCGCAGCCCTGCTCGTCCGCAACCATTCGCAGCACCGCAAGGATGTTCCAGTTCCGATCCGTGAACTTGCTGTCGCCAAACGGGTTTGCGCCGCTCAAGCGGCTGCCGTCCCGTGGCGTGCCACGCTCATATTTGCCGGTCAGAAATCCCCCGGCAAGCGGGCTCCACGGCATGATGCCCATGCCCCCCTCGCGGGCGGCGGGAACATGTTCTGCCTCGATATCGCGGGCGACCAGCGAATATTCGACCTGTATCGCGATCGGGCCAGGCACATGGCGTTCGGCCGCAATCGTCGCCGCCTTCATCGCCACCCAGGCGGGCATGTCGGAAAAGGCGTAGTGGCGGATCTTGCCTGCACGCACCAGATCGCCAAGGGTCTGAACAATCTCATCAACCGGCGTCACACCGTCCCAGATGTGCATCCAGTAAAGGTCGATGTAGTCCGTCCCCAGCCGCCGCAGCGAGGCGTCGAGCGCGCGGTGAATGTTCTTTGACCCGGCCCCGCCCGCATGCGGATTGCCCGCGCCGCCCTGATTGGCCGCCAGCGGGCTGCGCGATCCGTTGAAGCCGAACTTGGTCGCCAGCACGATTTCGTCACGCGATCCGGTTTCGGCAATGAACTTGCCGGTGAATTCCTCGCTGACGCCGCCAGAGTAGATGTCGGCCGTATCGACGAAATTGCCGCCCGCCTCGCGGTAGGCGTCGAAGATCTGGTGCGATCCGGCCTCGTCGACCCCCCAGTCGCCGGGGCCAAAGGTCATGGTGCCAAGGCACAGGGGGCTGACGACCAGACCGGATCGGCCGAGGGCGCGGAGATGGGTGAGTGACATGAAGCGTTCTCTTTTCATAGTGATTGATACAGTTCTCTTGAGCGCCTTGCATGGGACTGTCAATCACTTTAATATCAATCACTATGGAAAAGGATCAGACCCCGTCCCGCAAACTCGGACGCCCGCTGTCCTTCGACCGCGAGGCGGCGCTGGGAAAGGCGATGCTGGCCTTCTGGTCCAGCGGGTACGAGACGACTTCGGTCGCGGACCTCACAACCGCGATGGGGGTGACACCGCCCAGCCTCTATGCAGCTTTTGGCAGCAAGCAGCAGTTGTTCCTTGAAGCAATGCGCCGCTATGCGGGCGACCCGGCATCGTTGGAACAGCGGATGATGCAGGCCGCAACAGCCAAGGAGGCCGTGGCAGAGATGCTGTCAGGGGCCGCCGTGCTGTATACCGGCACTTCGACACCGCCGGGATGCCTTCTGGCAAGTGCTGCTGCAACTGGCTCCGAAGATGCAGCCGAGGTGCGTGCCGCCGTTGCCGCAGAACGCCGGGCGGTCCGCGAGATCATCATTCGCCGCATCAACGTGGATACCAAGCGCGGTTTGCCGGAGCCCAGATTGCCACCCGGTGTTCTGGCCGATCTGGCCGTCGCGGTCCTGCAAGGCATGTCAGTCCTTGCCCGCGACGGCGGGGACAGGGCTGCCTTGATGGCCGTTGCTGAGGCATCCCTGCTGTGCTGGCAGACCAATGACGGCCAAAAGCACTGGATTTCGGCTGGAAGATAGGGGCCGCGCTTGCCCGGATACCGGCGGCAGGTTGCCGGTTCAAGCGGGCCCGACCGCAAGACCGCACCTGCGTCGCCCGAACCGCACCGCGCGGACGCCGCTTCCCGCCCGTACCCGCGACCAAACGTCGGGCGCGATGTGTCGGGTGGCCACTATCGCATGGTTCCGCCCGTGCTTTGCCTTCACATCCGTTCTGGATCACCCAGCACGACACAGCCCCCCGCCATCTCGCCGCGACAGTGCTCAGAACCAAGGCAGCCACTAAGGTTGTCGCGCCATCCAAACACCTGTCACTCTACGGACTCAGACACCTTCTTCCGCAAATCGGCGTGACGGACCAGTCGACGACCGCGACCATTCGCGACCTGCGAAGACTGGACCTCGACGATGTCTCGTGGACCGCAGGCCCCGAAGACATCAAGCCACGGTTTCGTTCACGAGCGCCTCAAGCCAGTCCGCGAAGATCTGGACATAGCGCGGCACAGTCTGGCGATGCCTGAAAACCAGGCTGGCCACCATTGGTTCGGGCCGGAAACCGGGCATGATCTCGACAAGCGCTCCCGCCGCGATATGGTCCGCCACGTCGAAGGCCGGGATCTGGATCATGCCCAACCCGGCCAGAGCGCCGGCGATGTAGCCTTCGGCGCTGTTGGCACTGACTTTCCAGGGAACCGGCCGCGCCAGCGTCCGGTCGCCCGCAAACCACTCCCAGTTCATGACGCGACCTGTTGTCGGCGCGGCGTATCCGACCTGTTCATGTCCGTCCAGGTCGTCCGGAGACCGCGGCGTGCCAAAGGACTCCAGATAGGCTGGTGACGCCACATTGATCTGCTCGATCAATCCGATCCGTCGCAAGGCGCCGGTTGATGCCGCGACCGGCCCCACACGCAACGCACAATCGACATGTTCGCCCTGAAGATCGACGAGGCGGTCGGTCATTCCAATCTCGACCCTGATGCCCGGCCAGTCGCGCAGAAACCCTGGCAAGGCCGGAACGAGGATCAAACGACCGATCCGACTTGGCACATTGACGTGTATGCGCCCCTCGACGCGTCCTTCAGCAGGCCGGAACATGGTGTCCATGTCCTCTTGCGTCGCAAGTAGCGCCAGACAACGTGCGTAGAATTCCTCGCCGTTGCGCGTCACGCTGACGATGCGGGTCGTGCGGTGCAACAGCCGAGTGCCCAGATGGACCTCAAGCGTTGCCACCGCCGTCGAGACCGTCGAGCGCGGAAGGTTCATGGCTACGGCAGCCCGTGTGAAGCCGCCGCTTTCGACGACCCGGCAAAAAATCCGGTAGAGTTCGATCCGGCCCATTGTTCGAAACCTACGACAAGTGACGTCAGCATTTGTAACTTTATCCGGGCGAACAAGTCGACTATCAACAACGAAGAGGCGCGCTGTTCAGGTGCACCAACAGGTGATCTGGGGAAACCCGCTCCGGTATGTTTTCGCTGCGTTTCCTGCGACCGAACAACCACTTTGGCGCGATTTGTATTGAAAGGGTTGAGATGCACATGATCATGGTGATCGGCGCCGGACTGATGCTTCTGGTGGTCTTTGCCCTGTTTGGCCGGCTCTGGGGACATGACGTCAGGGGTGTCGCGCTGGCAGCCCAGTGGTTCATCCCGGTCTGGGCCTGCGTGGCGCTGGTCAACATGTGGGTCGGAGTCACCAAGGCGGGCTACACGACGATACAGGAACTGCCGATTCTTGTCGTTGTCTTTGCGGTTCCGGCGGCCGCCGCGCTGTTGCTGGCCTGGCAGATCGCGAGGCACTGACCGATGTCTGATCCCGTCTCGCATGCTGCCGACGCCGTGCATCATGGCTTCGATCTGATCCCCGTAATCGTGCTGCTGGCCGCCGCCGTGGTTGCGGTGCCGCTGTTCCGGCGGGCGGGGCTGGGCACAGTGCTGGGCTATCTGGCGGCAGGCTTGTTGATCGGGCCCTATGGGCTGGCTTTCTTTCAAGACGCGCAGGCGATCATCCATTTCGCCGAACTGGGCGTCGTGCTGTTTCTGTTCATTATCGGGCTGGAGATGCAGCCCTCGCGCCTTTGGGCGATGCGGGGCGAGATCTTCGGCCTTGGCCTGTTGCAGGTGGGCCTTGCGATCTTTGCATTGGTCTGGGTCGGGATCCTGCTGGGCTATCCGCTCGAGGCGAGTTTTGTAGCTGGCACCGGCTTTGTGCTGACCTCGACCGCCATTGTCATGCAGATGCTGCAGGAACGCGGGCAGATGGGCCAGCCGGGTGGGCGGCGCATGATCTCGATCCTGCTGCTGGAGGATCTGGCCATCGTGCCGCTGCTGATCCTTGTCGCCTTTCTGGCGCCGGGCGGCGAGGAGGCAACCACCGCCGACCGCCTGACTGCCATAGCCATCGGGCTTGGCGCGATTGCCGTGGTGGTGCTGGCAGGGCGCTATCTGTTGGACCCGATGTTCCGCCTGATCGCCCGCTTCGGCGTGCGCGAGATCATGACCGCGGCGGCGCTTCTGGTGGTGCTGGGCGCGTCTGTCCTGATGGGCGAAGCCGGGTTGTCCATGGCGATGGGGGCGTTCCTTGCGGGTGTGCTGTTGTCGGAATCCAGCTTCCGCCACCAGCTCGAGGCCGATATCGAGCCATTCCGCGGCCTGTTGCTTGGCCTGTTCTTCCTTGGCGTCGGCATGGCTCTGGATCTGAATGTTATCGCCGCCAACTGGACCGTGATCGCGATTTCCGTGCCGGCCTTCATGGTGCTGAAGATGACGGTCATCTATGTCGTCGCGCGGATCCTGAAGGCCGACCGCTCCGAGGCGCTTTTTCGCATGGTGCTGATGGCGCAGGGGGGCGAGTTCGCCTTTGTCCTCTACGCCTCGGCCACCTCGGTCGGCATCCTGACGCCGGAGTGGAATGCCAACCTGACGGCCATCATCATCATCTCGATGGCGCTGACGCCGCTGATGATCCTGATCCATGACCGCTTCGCTCCAACGACGGTGCCCTCGATGGATGGGGTGGACGAGGCAAAGGACTTGTCAGGCCGCGTGCTGCTGATCGGGTTTGGGCGCTTTGGCCAGATCGTCAGCCAGCCGTTGCTGGCGCGCGGTCATTCGCTGTCGATCATCGACACCGATGCCGACTCGATCCGCCAGGCCGAGAACTACGGCTTCAAGGTATTCTACGGCGACGGCTCACGCCTGGACATCCTGCACGCCGCAGGGGCGGGCAGCGCCAGCCTGATCGTCGTTGCCGTCTCGGGCCGGGATGCGATATCACGCATCGTCGAACTTGCGCGTCACGAGTTTCCACAGGTGCCGGTCCTTGCTCGCGCTCTGACCCGGCAGCACGCACAGGAGCTGATTCAACACGGCGCTGCCTTCCAGATCCGCGAAACCTACGAGTCTGCCATGGTCATGGGGCGCGAGGCACTGTCACGGTTGGGCGAGTCAGAGGAGATCGTCGAGGACACGATGACCACCGTGCGCGCCCGCGACGCAGAGAGGATGGCATTGGAGCAAGTCGGCGGCATGGACGCCAGCAAGGCGCTGATCCACGGCAATAGGGATCAGCAGGCGCGTGGGCACTGAGCCTTTGCCATGAAGCGCAATGAAGGACTGTGCACGTCTCCGAACCGACCGTCACGCAGCCGCTCAGCAAGCTCGTCCCGATCGCGAGGACGGCGAGCCGCCGCCTCCAGCATCCGGCGTTGGACATCATTGGCCTTCTCCATGGTCTCAAGGCGTTCGGCGATGCGTCCCGCTCGCTCGCCGGACCGCCGAAGCGAAAGCAGGAACAAGAGCACGGCGAGGACGATGGCGCCGAAGCGGAGCGCCGCCCGCATCCACGGACTCGCGGCGATCCCGCTGAGGAGCGCGGCGATCACCGCTGCCCCCGGCGCCAGTCATCGAGCCGGGCGTAGATCGTGATCGCGATCCCACCGAGCGCCGCGGCGATGAACACCCAGCGGAGCGTATCGAGATACGGCACGAGCGGCAGGATGGCGGTCTGGGTCTCGGCGAGGACGCTCTGCGCCACCTCGACACCCGCGGCACCCAGCGTCGCCACTCCGGCCGCCCCGCCGCCCTTCATCGTGCGGCTGTCGGCCAGTGCTTCGCGTGCGGGCAGCGTTTCGGCTGCAAATGCGGTCGCTCGGACCGGGAAGCGCTCGCCCCACTGGCGCGCGGGGCCGATGTCGACATGGATGAAGCCCGAGCGCGGATAGAAGTCGAAGCCGAGGAACCCCACCTCCCGCGCCGCCGCCTCGAAGGCGACGGGGTCATGGTTCGTCATGGCGATATCGAAGGCTGTGCCGTCGAGGTGCTTTGAGCGGGTCGCGCCGCCGACAGCGCGGTTGTGCTCGGGACTGCGATAGGCCGAGCGGACGATCAGCGGCTTGCCCAGCCGGTCCCGCAGCGCTTGCAGCCTGTCGAGCGCAGGCTCGTTGATCAACAGCTTGCCGGTGCCCAGGCAGGCGATCTCGGCCGGGCTGAAGTTCGGCCAGCGCCAGGCGCTCTCCGGCACGTCACGCCAATAGCGGTGGAAGGTCGTTGTCATGGGATCCTGCGAAAACAAAAAACCCGCCTCGAGGGCGGGTGCGGTTGGGCGGATGAATCGGGATGCGGCGCGGCTACGGACCGCCGCCGAAGATCTTGAGCTTGATGGCGATGCCCGCGAGCAGCGCCAGCATGACGCCGGTGGTGATCATGCGGACGGCGGTCTGCATCGCCGTGCGGCGCACCAGCCGGATGCAGTCGACCAGGGAGCGCAGATCGCGGATGTCGAGCGCAGCCTCGTCGCCGTCGAGCCCGACATCGGCGAGCGCGCGTTTCGCGCCTTCCTCGGCCGCCCGTGTCAGGATCGCCTCGAACTCGGCGTCGGGCATGCGCACGAAGCCCTCGGATCGGGCTGGGTTCATCGGATCCTCCTTCCGCCGGTCAGCCAATCTTGCAGCCCCAGAAGGACGTGTGGTCGGCGGCGAAGTAGCCGTCCGCGACCCGGAAATACCCCTGCAGCTCGACGGTATCGCCCGCAGTCAGCGGCACCATGGTCTGCAGCCAGATCGCGGTGGCGAGCGAGACATGGGTGGCGGAGATTTCGCCAAGGGAGCCGCGGATTTCGGTGGTGCCGTTCAGGACGAGCCGCCCGCGCATGCGCGCCGTGGCGCTGGCGTTGATCTTGTAGAGCAGCGTCGCTCCGAAGAGGTAGGTGCCGTCCACGGGGGCGACGAAGTGGTTGGACGGCCCCTGCGTTGCCCACGGACCCCAAGGCCGCGCCCGAGGTCGAAGCGGCCGTGGCAGCCGCTGGTGTGGCCGTGTCGTGGGGTGGCGGCCGGGCGTTCTACGACCGGCGGGCGGATCGCGTGCAGATGCCCGACCGCGCCGCCTTCTTCGAAGAGGCCGGGCTGGCGTCCGTGTTGCTCCACGAGGCCGCGCACTGGACCGGCCACCCCAGGCGCCTGGCCCGGGAATTCGGCCAGCGTTTCGGCGATCAGGCGTATGCGTTCGAGGAGCTTGTAGCAGAGCTTGCGGCCGCGTTCCTGTGCGCCGATTTCGCCGTGTCGAACGAGCCCCGGCCGGATCACGCCCAGTATGTCGCCAGCTGGTTGGACGTCTTGGGGCGCGACCAACGGGCCATTTTCAACGCCGCGAAACTCGCATCCGAGGCGGCACAGTTCTTCACCAAGCCAAGCCAGGCGGAGTCCATCGCAGCATAGCCCGGCCGTGCGGACGCGGTGGGGTCGAGCGACCACCGCGTCGCAGCAGCCGGGCCCACACAGTCCCCAGGCCGACAGGCCGCTGGCGGGTCAGCGGTGGTCACCAGAATCACAAAAGGAGACGTCTATGTTTTGGATAGGTAGAGTGAACGCGGTGCTTGCCATCATTGCCTGCGTCGGGCTGTTTGTGGCCTGGGCCGTCGATGGCCCCGCAGCCGCGGCCGGGTGGTTGATCGTCATGGTGGTGGTGCGTCTGAGTCTGCGCCTCATCAACACCCTCTTCACAGCGGCGACCGGCGCCCCGCTGTTCTACGATGTGAAGATCCTGGACCGCGACAACGATGGCAAGTGAGACATGGCAGCGCGTGGGGCGCGTCTTGATGTGCCACGTCGACATGCGTTTCGTGGTGCGAGGCCGGATCAGCAACGCCAACGCGCCCCCGCCACAACGCACGACCATGCGGCCTGCGGAGTTCCTGGAACTGATGGACTTGGACGCGTCGAACAAAAACGAAACAGACCCTGCCGCATAGGCCGGGATTTCGATTGAAGAATCTACCCTTTGCGTGCGACAAGGGGAAAAACACAAAACAAGGGGAGCAGTCATGACGGCCGCCGCAGACCTTCAACGCTTTCTTGGAAATGACAAATTCTCCACTGTTATGGCCGATCCGCCTTGGCGCTTCCAGAATCGCACCGGAAAAATAGCGCCAGAGCACAAGCGCTTGGCCAGGTATCCGACAATGGAGCTGGAGGAGATTTGCGCGTTGCCGGTCGCCAGGCACCTGGAAGCGCGGGCGCATTGCTATCTCTGGGTGCCCAACGCCCTGTTGCCCGATGGGCTGCAAGTTCTCAAAGCGTGGGGTTTTGAATACAAATCCCACATAGTGTGGGAAAAAGTGCGCAAGGACGGCGGCCCCGATGGGCGCGGTGTCGGCTTCTATTTTCGGAACGTCACAGAAATCCTGTTGTTCGGCGTTCGCGGGAAAGACATTCGGACCTTGGCGCCTGGACGGCGCCAAGTGAATTTCATTGAACAGCCCGAGCGCGTCGAGCCCGACGGGGACCTGTTGAAGATGCGCAAGCGCGAGCATTCCAGGAAGCCCGATCAGCAATACGACATCATCGAGTCGTGCAGCTGGGGGCCGTTCCTGGAGTTGTTCGGGCGCGGGCGACGGCCAGGATGGACCGTGTGGGGCAACCAGGCGGACGACGACTACAAGCCATCGTGGCCAACGTATGCGCACAACAGCAGCAGCGAAGCGGCGGCCAGGACGGCCGCCGAATAGCACTATTCCACGATCACGCCGAGCGGTAAGCCAATTAAGAGGAGTGGGCACGGGTTGCCCACTCCTCTATTGATTCGATCCTCTAATTTGGACCAGTGCGTCGTGGCTTGGCCGAATTTGTCGGAGACGAATTGCCGCGCGAAGGCTTCGGCGAAAGGGACCTGCAGGTTTACGAAACGCTCCACGTTTTCGCGCTGGCGTTTCGTCCGGTCTTTCATACCGAAAGCCTTTACCATTTCCTCCTCAACGAGGAACCCGTGTTTGTTTATGCAGCGTTCGACCAGCCCTTGCATGCCCGCTTGTAAGCTGGCGCCGCGGGTGATCAGCACACCCACCGATATGGCCGATTGTCCGTGCAGGCGCTGGAAATTCTCGAGGTCGCGGTCAAAAAACGGGTCCTTGTTGTTCCACTCGATTTCCAGCGCAATGATCCCGCCAGAGGCCCGCCGCACGTGGTCGATTTCGTGCGAATTGGAAACCGTTTCGCGGCCGTCCACGATCAGCTTGAAATCAAAATTGTGTTTGGGCCAGCCCGACGCATACAGACTCCTGCGCAGGCGCTGGGTTGATTGCGCTTCCCCGCCGCCCGATCCAACCAATTCCTCCACTGGTATTTGGACGTCCAGCAGGGCGTCTTCCAGTTCCTTGGCAATGTCCGGAAAGTCGACCGCGAGGATCGCGCCCGCGTGGTTTCGGATGGCCAGGTCGAACCCGGCCGCAATGAGTTTTGAAAACATCCCGCCCCCGTTTTTCAGGCAGGTTAGCGAGCCACCGGGCCGAGCGCAACTTTCATAGCCTGTGTCCCGTTTTGTGTCCCAAACCGTGGCCCAAAAACCGGTAGCCGTTCGGCGGCCGTTGAAAAGAAAGGATTTTTTGCTTGGCAGGATGGAAATGTGGCGGAGGGGATGGGCCTGAAAGACAACCTTCTCCACTATCTAAGCCTCTGCAATCAATCACTAATGTTCGGAATGGCGTTGAACATGTGCCAACGGACTCTCCAAGACGGAGACATTTGCATCGCAATTAACATGTTTCCATACAGCCGCTCACTGTCTGCCTCTCCCGAAGGCACCTCCAACCTGTATTCAACATGACAAAGTGCTAATTGCTCACCATCAAGACACTCAAGCACCGTCCCCTCGAACACGATATCGTTCTGCGATAGGTTGTTTCGCCAGAACTGAACGATGGCTACTGCATCAAGCACATTCTCTTGCCCGGGTGGCATCAAGATGGCATCTTCAAGATAGTGCTCCTGCAAAGCGCCGAAGTCCTTTTGTTGTATCCGAGAGATTAGTGCTTCAGCCGACGCTATTGGGCTAAGTTCTGAGCCATCGTCTGCAAAAACATGAGTGCCTCCAGTCAAAAGGGCACACACCGCAACACTAAGTAAAAAATGTCTGTGTCGCATCATGTCCTCCTATGGTTCTATTCCGTACCGTCGCATGATCATATTCATACGCTCCAAACTCAATCGAAAGTCCTCGTCAACAATTCTGGCCGAAGTAATGAGCGCACGCGAATACCACATAACACTGTTCACTCTCTGCTCGTCGCCGTCGAGTAGTATTCGCATCGCGGACACTGGAATGTTTAAAACCAGCTCATCCTCAACAAAGCCTTTTTCGTTCAAATCAGACAGAAAAGACACATAACTGCCAACCGCGCGCTCTAGCGGGTCATCGCTTTCCGATAAACTTTTTAGTTCGTTCGAATTTATTGCACCAGATAGATCCCTGCAGCTTGCGCTCATGCTCTGGACGGAGCATCCACATTCGGTCCACCATTCGGTAAGAGCGCCCCCCCAGCATTTAATGTGAATAGGATCTCGATCACGCCAGTCACTGATATACTCTTGATTACGACTACTGCAAAAAGCAGGCCCGCCAGAGTTGGCAGCGATAAAGCCGCAGCCCCACGTGTAGTGTGTATTTCGCCGAAACCAATTTATTGCACTCGCTGCATCGCAATTGGGCCCGCAGGCAGCTTCAACTTGCGGCGCGCTATAATAAAGGGTGCCGCATTCAGGTTGGCGGGTAGGATCAAAGAGCGACATTACTCGACCACCATAGGCCAAGTTAATGCCCTCAAGATCCAGCCGAGTTATCTGGCGACCGCCTACTCGGAACCTTGCGCATGGCACTGGAACTATTGTCCATTGCGATTCTGACGAAATATCGTTTGGGTTGCAGGTGGCGGAGTTCGAGAATGCACAATTATCGTAGTGCATAACAGACTCATAGTCATAGTCAGTGAAATTCTGCGAGTTTTGGAATATAAAGAAATTCCCACCACGGTCCTGCTGAACATTGGCATAATTTATTGACACGAAACGGTTTCTGTCAGAGCGCTGATGCTCATGGATTAATCCAAGCGCATGTCCGATCTCGTGTTGAATGACATACTGAATCGACCAGTGGGTCACATACATCTGTAGTTCTTGCTCTCCGCCAGTCATGCCTAGCCTTGAGCAACTTACAAATCTCGCGTTTCCTCCGCACCCCTCTCCAGTATGCGTCGATACGCGTACGAAGTTAGATTGATCAGTTCTTTCCGTACACCGAATTGGTGTTCCATCTTCCCAGGCACGACATGCAATTCGGAACGACTGTTTTTGGCTCTCCGTTACTGATTCTGCGAAATCATATACAAAACGCCCCCCTGTCCAGATGCGTGCTCCGGTGGCGGAGAATAGTTCTATGTCTTGTCTCGTTACTATATAGTCTCCGATATAATATGTATCGTCGACTACTGCTCTCGACATGCGTGTCAGCTGCTCATCAGTTAGCTCGCTAAATATGTTTCCGGTGCCCGCGGAATGCCCTGGATGCGCAGCAAAAATAGTAGAGACTAAGGCAATCAAATTTGCCCAATGCAGCGCGCGCATCATTGCGAAGTGGAGCTTTGGTTCAGGTCAACACCAGCAGGGCATTGAGCTAGCGCAATTACGGAGAAGACGCTATTAGATTGAACAACAGTGTTGCGTTCCGTGCGCGAAATTGATGCAGTTTCGTTTAAATCGTCAGCGACACAATCTGGGCAGGATTCTTCAATTCGGATTCCTACACCTATTCCAGCGCCTAAACCGAGTCCGTGCCCAACACCCACACCATGACCTAGTCCATGGGATATGGCCTTAATCCGACAGCCGTTGGCTTCGGCGTCAGAAATCTGCCGCTGGAGCTGGCTCACCGTTGAACGTAGGTTCCCAGAAGGTTCAGGGGCTAAAATAATGGCTCGGTGAGTACAAGAAGCGGTAATTAGGACCAGCACAATTGGAAGGAAGCGCATACTCGTGCTCCGCTTTGTTCAACGTTTTGTTATCAGAAATCTTGATCCTTTGCAACTGATTGGTGACCGGTAGTTGTTCGACAGCGCCGCGATCCGGGCTTTCAAGGCGTCAGTCCGCTTGGTCAGATGGGCGATCTGCCCGAGGAGCATATGGCAGATGTCTCGGGCCAGGTCGGGAATGCCTGTGTCGGGATCCTCGACGACTTTCGCGAGGCGCGGGACGTAGCCGATCCCCTCTGGGGCAACATGGCCGAACTCGTAGAGATGCGAGCGCAGCGCGTTCACGGCCTCGGTGCGCTGCTTCACGAGCTGTTCCCGCGTCCGGAATGCGACGGCACGTGCCCGCTGATCGGCCGATTTCGGTTCGACGAACCGCATCGTCGGCCGCAGCGCCGCTTCGCCGATCGCCTCGGCATCCGCCGCGTTGATTTTCTGCCGCTTGATGAGAGGCTTGACGTACTGCGGCGCGATCAGCCGGACCTCGTGCCCGTGGCGTGACATTTCCCGCGCCCAATGGTGCGCGCTGGCTCAGGCTTCCAACGCCACGCGGCACGGCAGTTGCTCCGCAATGAACCGGGCGAACTGCGGCCGCGACAGCTTCTTGCTGAACAGCACGGAACGGTCCGCCGCGGCTCCTTGAACCTGGAACACGTTCTTTGCCAGATCGACGCCGATGATGCTAACTTCTCCCATGGATGCCTTCTTCTTCAGCTTGCGTGACAACACCGCAAGTTTGGCACATTGCGATGCCGTCAGGGTGAGAGCGGCATCCACCCCATCTCTGACTTTTCTACTCGAGATCGGAGACAGGAAACTCGTATTCCAGAGCCTCCGCTTTATCGACACCGGTAAGCGTCACCTCGCCACGGATTTTGGCCGCGAGTTGCTCAAGGGGGTTGAAAATGAAGCGAACCTTGAGGCAACCGTCACCCTCCTCAAGACCAGCAACCACGGCAAGAAAGAAATCCGGGTCGTTCTGTGCCGCCTCAACCTCGCTAGGTGTGAGAGTGATGTCTGTTGGGAACGCTGAGCCCGAGCTCATCTTGATTTCATAGCACTGCCGCAACTCATCGATCGCATCTACGCCGATTCCCCGCTTTGAGCGAACATCTTGTACTTGCTCGGGGTCGAGCCGAAGCGCCCGTCTGACGGCTTCTAAGGCCAGTTGTTCCCGGTCGCTGACAGGCGGCAGCTCGGGCTCTCGGCCACGCCGGGTCGCGGCGATGGCCGCAGCCTGCGCCGCACATTCAGCAATGTCGGCTATCATCTGAAGATCGGGACACTGATCGGTCGCGGTCTCCTGGTGCCGCCGCGCACCTATACCATCGAGCTCGGCGTCGAGGACGAACTGGCCGGGCTGGGCGCCACCGCGGGCGATTTCGACATGCGCGCGGCAGACAAGGTGCTGAACCGCTCGGTGCTGAACGAGGCCGTCGTCGAACACTGGCAGGCGAAGGCAGCGGACCGGCGCTCCATCTTCTTCTGTGCGACGGTCGACCATGCCGATGCGGTTGCCGAGGCCTTCCGCTCGGCGGGCGTCACGGCCGAGACGATCTCGGGCGAGATGCCGTCGCGGACGCGCGCCGACCTCATCGCCCGGTTCGACCGGGGCGAGGTGCAGGTGCTGACGAATTGCATGGTCCTGACCGAAGGGTTCGACAGCCAGCCTGTCGGCTGCATCGGCATCCTGCGCCCCATGCTGCACAAGGGCACCTTCATCCAGGCGGTCGGTCGCGGCCTGCGCCGTGTCGATCCCGCGCGTTTCCCCGGCATCGTGAAAACCGACTGCGTCGTGCTCGACTTCGCGGGCGCGGCGCTCCGGCACGGGTCGCTCGAACAGGAGATCACCCTCGACGAGGACGATCCTGAGCCTGGCCAGGCACCGTGGAAACTGTGCCCGACCTGTGAGGCCGAATTGCCGCTTGGAGCATCGGTCTGTGATTTCTGCGGTCACGTCTTCACGCGGGAACGAGCAGAGGCTCGACTGCTGACCGCCTTCGACATGATGGAGATCGACCTACTGGAGCGGTCCCCGTTCGCCTGGTGCGATCTGCATGGCGACGGCCAGGCGATGATGGCGAGCGGGTTCAATGGCTGGGCCGGGGTGTTTCATGATGGCGCGCTCTGGCACGCGCTCGGACAGCCGAAAGGCAGGGCGATCCGGCCGCTCGCCATCGGCACCCGGGTGCAGGCGCTCGCCGCCGCAGACGATTTCCTGCGCGCCACAGAGACGGGAACGGCATCGATCAAGAGCCGTCGCTGGCTGAACGACCCGGCGACGATGAAACAGATGGACCTCTTGCAGCGCGCGGGGCACGAGGCCAACGGGCTGGATTTCAGCCTGTCGAAATATGCCGCCAACTGCCATCTGAGCTTCCGCTGGAACCGCGGCGCGATCACCGCCGCCGTTCTTGGCCGGGCGGAGCGGTCGGCCGCATGAAACGCCCCAATCCGCTCCCGCCCGACCAGATGACGCCCGCAGAGCGCCGCACCGAGCTGTGCGGCCTGCTGGCGCTCGGGCTGGTTCGGTTGCGGATGCGGGATGGGGGCGAAGTATCTGACGATACTGGAGAACGTTGCCTACACTATCCGCCCGACCAATGCCGTCATGCGACTCCAACTCGCCGGAGAAATGCATGAACAAGCCCGACCCCATCCCCGCGCGCCTGGCCGCGCTGAAGACCACACCTATGCCCGACCTGAAGAATCAGTGGCGCGACCTGTTCGATAGCGAGCCGCCGCCGTTCAACCGCCGCTACCTCGAGTCCCGCTTGGCATACCGCATCCAGGAACTCGCCTACGGCGGGCTGAAGCCGGAAACGATCCGGCGGCTGGAGCGGCTGGGCGAGGAACTGGACGGCGGCGACAGCAAGAAGCGCAGCATCCGCGCCGATCGCGACCGCCCAATCACCGGCACGCGGCTGTTGCGAGAATGGCAGGGCGTCGAGCAGATCGTCACCGTCACCGCCGATGGCTTCGAATGGCAGGGGCGGCCCTACAAGTCGCTGTCCGCCATCGCGCGGGCCATCACCGGGACGCGGTGGAACGGCTGGTTGTTCTTCGGCCTCAAGAACCACAGGGGGCGGACGTGACGAAGCCACCGGAGAAATCAAAGCCCGTCCGCAAGCTGCGGTGCGCCATCTACACCCGGAAATCCTCCGAGGAAGGGCTGGAGCAGGAGTTCAACTCGCTCCACGCCCAGCGCGAGGCCTGCGAAGCCTATATCGCCAGCCAGCGATCCGAGGGCTGGGTTCTTGTCCGCGATCAGTACGACGATGGCGGCATCTCGGGCGGCACACTGGAGCGCCCCGGCCTGAAACGCCTGCTGGAGGATATCGAGGACGGGCTGGTCGACGTGGTGGTGGTCTACAAGATCGACCGCCTCAGCCGCTCGCTGGCCGATTTCGCCAAGCTGGTCGAAGTGTTCGACCGGAACGGCGTGACCTTCGTCTCGGTGACGCAGTCGTTCAACACGACGACCTCCATGGGGCGGCTGACGCTAAACATCCTGCTGTCCTTCGCCCAGTTCGAGCGGGAGGTGACCGCCGAACGCATCCGCGACAAGGTCGCCGCCTCTCGGCGCAAGGGCATGTGGATGGGCGGGGTGCCGCCCTACGGATACAGGGTCGAGAACCGGAAGCTGGTGATCGACGAGGAAGCCGCCGCGCACGTCAGCTGGATCTTCGCCCACTTCCTTGAGATCGGGTCGGGCACGGAGCTGGCGAGAGAGATCAGTAAACGCGGCATCCGGACGCCGCGCGGCAACCGGATCGACAAGAAATACATCTACCGGATGCTGAGCAACCGCGCCTACATCGGCGAGGCAGTGCACAAGGGCGAAAGCTATCCCGGCGAGCATGATGCGATCGTCGAACGCCAGACGTGGGAGCGCGTGCACGCAATCCTGCAAGAAAGCCCGCGCAAACGCGCTGCACGCACCCGCGCCGAGACGCCCGCGTTGTTAAAGGGGCTGCTGTTTGGGCCGGACGGTGCCGCGTTCTCGCCGACACACACCCGCAAGGGCGACAAGCTCTACCGCTACTATGTCAGCCAGACGGTGCTGAAGCATGGCGCTGGGTCGTGCGCGGTCGGGCGCGTGCCCGCAGGCGAGATCGAGGTCGCGGTCACCGACCGGCTCCGCGCCGTATTCCGCCAGCCCGAGATCGTAGCGGGCACGTGCAAGGCCGTGCGCGCCCATGCCGCCAACATCACCGAAGCCGACGCACGCACCGCACTGCAGCAGTTCGACCAATTGTGGGACGAACTCTTCCCCGCCGAGCAGGCGCGCATCGTGGCGCTGCTGGTCGAGCGCGTCGATATCGGAACCGAGGGGTTCAACGTCAGACTCCGTGTTGATGGCCTCGGCGGTCTCGCGCGCGAAATGCTGGCGGGAGACATGGTGGCGGCCGCATGACCCGCGGCACCCAGATTTCCGAAACCATGACGCTCCATGTCCCGTTCCGCATCGTGAAACGTGGCGGCCGCAAGGAGATGCGACTGCCCGAAGGAGCCGCGCAGCCGCGGCGCACAGACAGCGCACTGGTCAAGGCGCTGGCGCGCGCGCTTCGGTGGAAGCGTATGCTGGAGTCGGGCGAGTTCGCCACCATCGCCGAACTGGCCGAGCGCGAGGGGATCGCGCCCTCCTACATGACCCGCGTCCTTCGTATGACGCTGCTTGCGCCGGACATCGTCGAGGCGATCCTGGACGGGAAGCAGGGGCCGGAGGTTACGCTGGCGCGGGTGCTGGAGCCATTTCCAGTGGAGTGGAGGGAGCAAAAAACTGGCAAAGTCACAAAGACCGCACTGCAAGAGGGCCCTGAAAAAAATTAGGCATCACACCCACCGGGCTGCGAGATTGCGCCATACAAACTCGATAATCGAGCATTGGCATGACTATGAATTCCTGCGCGTGAGCTAGTCAGAGAGCCGACCTTGCATCGACTGAATGGTAATCGCTAGTTTCCACTAGGTCTTCGTCATCATCTGGTGACAAAATGGTTAGGCTCCATTGTCCCGTTGCACTATCGAACATCGCTTCGAGAGCCTGCAAAGCACCGGAGATAACTGGCTTGTCGATCCTCCTGCCAATTCGGCTCTCGACCAATCCAGTAATTCTCTCAAGAGTAAGTGGGGTGCCGGCTCCTTCAAGGACGGCCGAAACCGCGTGACCGATCGTTTCGCGCCTTGGGTTGCCCCATTGGGCGAGATAAACATATCGACCTTGCGCGATTTTTAACCGATCGTCCTGTGAGGCAATTGATAGAAATGCATCGGTCGGACAGTCTAGTAGGGGAAGAACACCGGACAGTTCGCTTCCATGAATGCCTGATTGCTTCTCTTCAAGCAGGCGTACGAGCTGCTCGATAAGCTCGCGTTGTTCTTCACGAGAAAAAGGCACGTCCCTGTCGTTTATGCCCCACAAGCCGGGCTGCACCCGAATAAGAGGATCTACAGGGGAAATCTGGAAAAACTCGTTGACGCCCCTCACAGCGGTAAGGCGTTCCTTTATCTCGCTGGTGCTCAACGGGCAGCCTGCTGACTGAACGATCGCGACGACAGCCTGATGAACGTCGATACGGGATTGATCTTCGGTGTCAACGCCGGCTGCGATCCAAGTCATCTTTCCCAGAGGCCTAAGCATGCTCGATTTCAAGAGCGCGATATCCAGCAAATACTTGTCCAGGCTCTCAATACCTCCATCCATACGCTCCGATATCTCTGATAAGATCTCAGAAGTGTGCCATTGTCTACCAGGTGCTTCGGAGCAAACGATATCTTCGGCTTCAGTGCGAACTTGAGTGATCTGTTCGTCGGATAGCGGCACATGCCGTGCAAGTCCGTAAGTCCCGCGCGCGAACAAGAAACCTATGTTTGCGGCAGCGCTATGCGCCCTTCTAACATCCAGGCTTCTTCCATCCCGCATTTTTGCGCGCTCGGCAATTTCCGTATAGTGCAGCGGTGTATCAGACTCGGCCAGAATTGCTTCAACCACTTGATCCGCCCCGCGACCATAACTGGTGAGAACGCGCAAACCGTCCGGGCTGGTGCTGAAGTGGCAGAGCTTGGACGATTTATCCCACAGTATCGTCCCGAATTCTTTTGCGTTGTCTGGCAGTAAGCCGTGCACCAGCGAGCGAGCGTAGTCTTCACTCCATTCCCTTCCCGCTCCAGAGGACAACAGCCCGGAGGCCTCAGAAACCGTGCGCCCCCAAGTCTCCTGCGCCATGAGGCTGAAGTAGTAAAGGCCATCGATGTGAAGCGTATGAATACGGTCACTGCATACGGTCTGTACCAAGTTTCTAAAAAACACCCTGTGTACCGATACACCTTCAAACCACGCGTCTATGGCTTCTATGCCAGCAACCGGGAGGGGAAAGCTTCGGCCGATCATGAGTTGGGAGATCTTCTGTTCGAGTATGTCATCCCAGGATGACTCGCGGATCCACCTCTTGGTAGCGCTCGCCTCGATCTGCCTTATGCGCTCGCGCGTTACGCCGTAGTCGTCCGCAACTTCCTGTAGTGTCTCCGGGGTTGTTTCGAAGCCAAGGCGGCGTATCAGCACGTCTCGCTCGCGGACGGAAAATGTGAGCAGCGACCTCCGCACCTCTGTCAGAAAATGGCTTGATTCAGGAAGAGATTCCGCTGTCGCCATCCGAGGCGGACCATCGTTAAGAGCGACGAGCAATGCTTGTAACGTATCTCCCAATGATTTTCGCCCGAAGTTCTTTTGGTTCAAAAGAGCCTCGATCGAAAACTCGGCGAGATCGCGCACCGTCTCAATGCCGCTGACCTGGAAGACGTTGGCGGCCCGCACGGGCAAATTCAAGGAGATCAGATTCCGCGCTGCCAGCCACGGCGGCGCGGCGCAGGCAAGTTTGCAGGGGTCATCGCAATTCGCGCCAACGATGTGATGTAGGCGAAACCGCCCAGTGCGGTGACGAATGTTTCGTTCCAGTTCCACTTCTCGGTCAAGATAAGTACTGTCGTCGAATATTCCGTGTTCCGACAACTCATGTGCATCCGTAGGATGCTGGTTCAGAAACGAAGCAACCCAACCCTGCGGTTCACGGGACGCGGCTTCCGCGTGTGGCGGCTCAATATGGCCTGTTCCCGCTGTCGGGTCTTCAAGTTTGTATCCCCAGCCTTGCAGCCCGATAAACACGTCGGTGTTCTCTGCAGTGCCTACTGGGGCAGCGGACGAAATGAACGTGGTCGGCACGACATGCTTCGCCGCTGTGGTCAGAAGCAGGCGACCAGGATACGCATCTACGACTTCATTAAAGTTATGCGATGGCGGGCGATCGAAGCCAACGTGCAGCACGGCCACGTCCAAGTCCGGCTCCTTCCGCGCTCTCCATGTGCGTACGACGGTACCGAGGTCGCGGCAAACCGTGACTGTCCAAGTTCCGTCAATCGAACGCACCATGAGGAAGGCACGAAGGGGAGCCTCCGTCATGTATCGGCGGCCTCCTTTTCGCCTGCAAGGTCGAGCAAGCTAACAAAGTCAAGACTGCCGACCTCCGCCTGGGCAGAAAGTTCGTTCACGCCCCATTCCGCAAGTCGCTCAGCCATTTTGTATATCGAAGCACCCTGAACCCGATCTCCCATGAGCGCTTCGATTGAGCGCTTAAGGGATTGGTCGGGATCAACGGTCCCTACGTTAAAGATCGTTGTTCGCTTCTGGACTTCGGGCGGCTCAACTCCCTGCGCAAGCGCAAGTCCTATGGCAAAGCGATATCCATCGAGGAGATCTCGGAATTGCCGTTCCTCCTGGAGTCGCTTCAGCTTTTCGTGAGCGCCCTCCGACAGGCCGATTGTGGTAGGTTCCGCAATGCTCAAAGTGTGGTCCTTTCCAGCCGCGATTGTGTGGAGCTGATCTCCCTGATCTCGTATACAGCGCCAATTCTTTCGGCGATGATGGCAAGATCTGTTTCCTTCCTGATCTCGCCACTATGAACCAGCAGCACGAACTGGCTCGTTACCGAAGGCAAGTAGCTGAGAATGTTGTCGCGGTGATTCAGGTCGAGGCGGCCGAACGGCGTATCCATGATTACTGGTCCGGCGGCGCGTCCGGTCCGGTTCAGACCGTCGATGAGGGACAGCGCCACGATCTGTTCCGCGCCTGCGCTTCGCACGGCTACGTGACGACCGGACGGATCGACGATCTGCAGGCCATAATTCTCGTTGATCGCAAGACCGCGATAACTCTTTTGTGTGGTCATATGTTTGAAAGCGTCGTTCGCACGTTCTTCGACACGTTTGCGTAACTTGCTTCTTAGCTGCTCAATGCTCTCAGAAAACACCCTTTCAAGATCGGAGCAGAGCGATACCTTGCGCGTACTGCGCTGCGTGCGATCCTTGGTCAGGCCCTCGATTGCCTTCTGCGAAACAGCAAGTTCGTCTACCAGTTTCTTGCGCTCGGAGTTCTGATCCTGAATGTCGCCCTGCAAACGACCTTCTTCCTTAATTTTTTCGCTCAGCAATACTCTCTTACGTGCAATCTCCGCTGTATCGTATCCAGCGATCTCGTCGCGCAGCCTTTCTATGTCATTTTCGATCTGCGTCAGGCGCACGTTATAGCCCTGGAGATCTTTTTCTACCTGCCTGAGCCGGTCTTTGGCATTAATGCCTCGGATTTTCGACAGCGCGTCGAGCTGCCCCGATATGTCCTGTAGCGCGGAGCTGCTGTCATCAATGGATCGCAAGTCAGTCTCGGCCTTGCCCAATGCCTGACCAATCTGAAACCGCCGTTCGTCACTCAATTCCTGCTCACAGGTCGGACATTCTCGCGTGTCAAGCAACTGCTTCAGATCGGAGACTTTCTGCGCTAGGGCGCTTCGCTTCTTGATCGAGTCAACCAATTCTCTACGCCGCCTTTCGAGCTGGTCGCGCCTAATCTGGAGCTGCCCATCGATAAGATCTTTCCACGCCCCAGAAATTAGATCGAGCCGCTCCCCTTCCTTCCTGTCGCAATCATCAATCACAACCTTTCGCTCTCCGACTTTTGCGTCCAACGTCGCTTTCGCGCTGATCACAGACTGTGCCGCTTCAACTTCGTCGTCGAGCGCGGTGCGTTCTTCACGAACTTTCTTCAGTCTTAAATTCAAATCCCCAAGGTCTCGGTCGATTGCATCAATCTTTCCGGTCAACTCCGCGTGCCGTTCCGCTTGTTTTTCGAGTCCAGCAATCTGCTTAAGATCGGAGTTCTGCCGCTTTTGCGCCTGCTTAAGAATTGTCTGAATATCAACACGGCCATTTGTAAGCGCTGGCACGCCAAGCACCTGCTCAATGGCTTCTTTTATTTGCTGGCCTTGCTGGCTATCTTCGATCAGCAGCGTTTCATATTCTTGTAGTAATTCCCCATCAAATAAGAAGAAACGCGATATTTGCTTTGGCGCAATCAATCCAATCTCAGCTTCAACTTGGTCCCCAGATACCGCGGAGCCATCGCGAGTTAGGTGAATCGACCGAATGAAGTCTTCAGGTCTGGAAGGTTTGGCGACCATATTTCTGCGCTCGGCAACCCGGCGCAGATCATATGCATGGCCGTTAGCGTCGAACTTGACGTGAACTTCCACCCTCCAATCGTCCACCAAGGCCGCGTCCTTGTTGACTATCTCCTGCAGCGGGATTGGCCGCGAGTGGCGGCCTAGTGCTTCACCATAGAAGGCCCAGCGCATTGCGTTCAGGATGCTTGTCTTGCCGCGCATGTTGTCGCCGAAGACAATCATGACGTTGCGCTGCTCGTCCTGCGGAAACGCTAGTTCCATCTCGCCTTTGTAGGGCATGAAATTTCGGGCTCTGAGACTGTGAAGCTTCATTCTGTCAGGCCCCGCCCTCGGTTTGCTTTACATCGGTTTTTTCGACACGGTCCTCGATGAGGCGGTCCATTGCCTGTGTGGACAGCGTCCTATCATGATTAAATTGGTACTTCTTTTGGATCGCGAAGCACGCTTCCAGGAAATCATCGTCCAAATCGAGACCCAGCTGAGCTTTCACGGCAAGAAGCGTTTCCAAGCCAAGTTCATTATCATCCGACATCAGGCTTCCTCCTCGTCCTCCTCAAGCCCGCTGTCGAGCAGGCCCTCGGGGTCAATACCCATACTGGTCGCAATATCGCGGAGCTCGGCACCAGCGCCCTTGTTGATCGCGTGTTCGGCAAACTCAATCGCCCGCACCAGTTCCGACTTCAGCAAGCTGATTTGATCGGGCTCGTCTTCGGCGCTGACCGGTACGACTATGGCATCATGGAGGACTGCGACCTGTTTGTCAGGTGCGCGCCGCAGGACGCGGCCGCGGCGTTGAATGAACTGGCGCGGATTCTGCGATGACGCGAGAATGAGGGCGTGGGATACGTCCGGGATGTCAACGCCCTCATCGAGACAGCGGATGGACACCAAGATGCCACCGAAGGAGCGGAACCATAACATTGTGGCGGCGCGATCCCCGTCCATCTTCGAATGATACTCGACGGGGTCCATACCCTCTTGTCGCAATATAGTGAGAACTTGCGCGAGCTGGTCAGCGTCTTCGCAATAAACGAGCCAGCTTTGCCCCTTCTCGAAATGCGCTTTAAGCACATCGCATGCGAGCCGAACCTTGGACGCAGCCTTTTTAGCAATTCGGGACCTTTGTATAAGCAGCATCTTTGCCTTGTCAGAAAGAGGGCGTGCGCCCGCTTCGTCTGCTTTCTGCCGCACTATCTCGCGCCGTATCCGATCGGTATAGTTTCGCCAAGCGTCCGCTTCTTCAGCGTTTAAGTTGAGCGCATGCGGCTGATACTCGTATGGAACAAGACGGCCAGCCTCGATTGCGTCCGCTAGGGTTATTGGCGGGGGTATGACACCGCCGAAATACTCAAATATCTGCCGGGTGCCTTCAGGGTCGCCGTAGCGAATGGGCGTCGCGCTTAGCCCAAGCCTCGACCCGGCATTGAGCGTCATGATGCGGGCGTGCTGCGGACTACCGATCTGGTGCACTTCGTCTGCGACCAGTAGGAGATGTTCGCCGTCGATAACCGCATGGCGGAATGCGTCCATGGAGGCGGTTTGCATGGTGGTAAGAACGATTCGGCCGCCATGCGCCGTATCGGCGCCCGTCATGCCCTTGAGACGATGGGGCGCCCGCCATGCGTTGTTCCCGCCGCCGGCAAGTAACAACGCCGCTTCCGGAATTTCATCCCTTATTTCGGAGGCCCATTGGTCAAGTAGCAGTCTACTCGGCACAACCACCAACGTCGGTTTTCCGCACTCTGCCTGGCGGCGAATTGCCATCAACGCTGTGAATGTTTTGCCGCTACCAGTGGCATGTTCAAAGATCCCCCTTCCGCCCCGAGACAACCATTCACTCACGGCTGCATCCTGGTGAGGTAGCGGTGTCCGCCGCTTTTCATGGGACGTTGCGTCTTTCGGATCCACGGCGTCCAAGTCCTTAAATGCTGCCTTCTTGAGATGAGCCACCGCTCCATCTGGAAACGAAAACACCTCGATATCCGGATCGTCCTCGGACCACAGCGCATCGAAGTGTGCCGTGTGGTTTCTGACGCGCTCCGCTTCCAAGCCCTCTCGCCAACTGCAGAATACTTCTACAGACTCGAAATTTCCCTGCCGATGCCATCCGCTCCAAGTTTCATTGGCTGAACCCTTGAAGCTGACAGAATTGCCAATACCATCCAGAAAAATGCCGATCTTCTCGTGATAAAGGCCCTTCCGGTCGGCGCGAACGGCGACTTTGATCTCCAAAGCGCCGAGCGAAACGAGTGTAGCCAGAAGTCGCGTATTGAAGGCTGTTTCTTCGGAAGACATTAAGAAGTCGATTTGTTGTGTCAGCCTTTGAGCTATAATATCGCTCTTTCTGGCATATCCAAGGGCAATACTGTCGACATCTTCCTCAGACATTTCGGGGGAGCAAATAAGTTCAGTCCGACCTCCACGGCGAGCGAATTCAATAGATGACGTACCTATTACGTTATAGACCGTTGATCGAAAGTACCCGACCGCTCGCTTGTAGATAATGGAGTTCAGCAGACACGGCCTATAGAAATCTCTGACGGGATTTTCCTTTAGGGAGCGGTACTCTGTCTTAAGGTCGAGCACCGTTAGATCCCCCAGAAACGGTCGCGCATCGCGCTTTGCACCATCGCTGCTCACTCGCGCCCGTTCTTCATCTCTTGGCTGCGGCATATTCTGCATCTATTTCAGAAGCATCTCAGAGGACGATGCAGTCGGCGGCGCTTTAGCATTATAACGGCGGTCGCCTAGTTCCTCGTTCTGATCGATCTCGTTGACCTCAAGTCCTTCGCAGGTCGATGTGAGTGCCGTGGGGTCGAAGCGTCCGATGGAGTGGGCGGCGTAATTCCAGTCTGCCTCAATGGAGAGCCATCGCCGGCCTAGGCCCTGCGCAACTGCCCCCGTCGTGTTGCTTCCCGCGAACGGGTCAAGCACAACATCGCCTTCGTCAGTCAGGAACTTGACAAAGAACTCGACGAGTGTGGAAGGCATTCGGGCTGGATGAATTGGAGCACCCCGTTCTAGGCAGAATTTGCGATAGCAGTCGCTAGACAGAGTATTGGCTGCCTTGAGTAGATTAGTGGTTTGTTCAAGGTACTCTGCGAAACCCTTCGGAGTGATGACACCGTCCATGGAGGGTAGCGCGTCTACGCCACCGACATTGGGCGGAATTGCACCATTGTTGTTGGCTTTGAAGCTTTCGGCGCCGATATGATGCTCTGATGGGCGCGCGCCGGCGTTGTACTTGCCGGTCTCGATGAGGCGCTTCATGCTCGGACTGTACTCCCGCAGTACCTTCCGGTTGTCGGCCTTCGGGCGTGAGGTCGGCGACATCCACCATATACGGGTGAAGGCGTCCTTGACCCGTGAACGCTCCTTGTTGACCCACTCGATCGGCGACGGCAGCCTCGCCGGGTTATACCAGATAAACTCCTGACACAGGTGCAGATCGCCCTTCTTGAGGAACCGCAAGAACGCCTCGAGCACGTGGGTGGACATGGTCGGTTGACCTGGCATCCACGCGTTGCCGATTTCGATGACGATGGAACCGTCCTCGGTCACCATGTCACGAAGGAGGGGGGCGAACTTGGCGAACCACCGGACGTAGTCTTCACCCTGCAGGTTTCCGTAGCTCTTCTTCGTATTCAGGGGGAACGGTGGCGAAGTAAACGCTAGTTGTACCATGCCCTTGTGTACCGAAAACGGCTTGCTACCGAGCACCTTCAGAGAGTCGCCGCAATAGGCCGAACCCAAGTTGGTTTGGTAGATGGGAGACGATGCCCGGCGCCCCTCTCTGAGAGCCTCGGCCACTGCAACGTCGTGCGTTTCCCCCCATGCCGGCATATCTTGAATCTGTCTCTCTAAAGGTCTGGTCCACGATATCTACGGTTCCAGCTGCCGTAAACACCGAAATCTAGGGGCTAACGTTGTCTCCACCCCGACAGTTCACTCTCACAGGCGCGCTTGGAATCCAATGGACGCCGTCGACAGAGAGCTTTCGACTACTGTCGCGGAAGGATCAATCGCGACCTCAATCCAAGCAATTTTGTTCTTCCAGATTTGCTTAATAGTGTCAATATCTTAGGGGCTGTTCACCAAAACGGCGCAGTCATCAGCCCCAGAGAATATCGGCCCTGAGAGACCGTTTCAGGGCCTCCCGGCACCGGGGCTGGTGCTCAGCCCCACCCGCATAACCCCCGAAAACAACGGAAAAATCCGGCCGCAGCCGGATCGGGAGAACGCTTTCTCAAGGGCAAGTGGCGGAGAGGGTGGGATTCGAACCCACGGTGGGCGCAAACCCACAACGGTTTTCGAGACCGCCCCGATCGACCACTCCGGCACCTCTCCGCATTTGGTGTGGTCTTCGTGGCGCGGTTCCTACCCGCCCTTGCCGGCGCTTGCAAGCCCCCAGTTTCGCGATTTGCCTTGGGCGGTTCTGTGCCGTTCACGCGGGCGTGCTGTGGGCTGGCTTGGCAAGCGGATGCGAAACCACTAGCAATTGCGCAGGAACCCCTCTTGCATGACAGGTCTGCCATGTCCCTGCCTTCTTCTTTCGCCCCGGTCGCGTTGTCGGTCGCCCTCGGGTTGGGTCTGGCGCTTGCTCCGGTCGCTGTTGGCCAGATGTGGGCCGAGGCCCCGGTCGCGCAGGTGCCCCCGGTGCTTGATCAAGCGCGGGTGGCGGCGTTGGCGACGATGTTGAGGATGGACGATATCATTGGCGTGATGCGTGAGGAGGGGCTGAAATACGGCCGCACCCTGTCGGCGGAGATGTTCCCGGACAACGGCGGCGCGCAATGGGAGGCTGTTGTCGCGCTGATCTATGACCCCGCGACCATGCGCCGCCGGTTTGATGCGGCCCTGGCGCAGGCCCTGGCGGGGGCGGGGCCAGAGGTTGATGCGATCGAGAGCTTTTTCGGTTCCGGACAGGGCCAGACCCTGCTGCGGCTGGAAATCGAGGCGCGGCGCGCCTTGCTGGAGGCTGAGGCTGAAGACGCGGCAAAGCTCGCCTGGGAAGACCTGCGCGCAGAAGGTGGCGCAAGGGTGGACCAGTTGACCCGCTTTGCCGAGGTCAATGATTTGATCGAATCGAATGTCATGGGGGCGATGAATGCCAATCTGGCCTTTTATCGCGGCCTGTCCGAAAGCGGGGCTTTCCCGCAGGCGATGACCGAAGACCAGATGCTGAGCGATGTCTGGGGGCAGGAGCCCGATGTGCGGGCCGAAACCACCGACTGGCTGTTCCCGTTCCTGTCGCTGGCCTATCAGCCCCTGTCCGATGCAGATCTGGACGCCTATATCGCATTTTCGGAAACACCGGCCGGGCAAAGGCTGAACGCAGCGCTGTTTGCAGCATATGACGCGGTCTTCACCCGGATCTCGTATGATCTGGGCCGCGCCGCCGCCCGGCAGATGCAGGGTGAGGATATCTGATCCCGTCACAGCCACCGGCTGGCTCCGGCGCTTGACTTCGCAGCAGAATCCCCCGATAAGCCCGCATCCCGGCAAAGATGCGAATCTTGGCTGGGTTCGATATTTGCAATGACGCCTCGCACGGGGCGCGCTGTCCGAAGGCGGGGCTTGCCCCACCAACACCCGGAACCGGGGGCCGCAGGACGCGGGTAATGAAAAGGAAAGACCCATGTTCGCGGTCCTCAAGACTGGCGGAAAGCAATACAAGGTGCAGGCGGGTGACGTTCTGCGCATTGAAAAGCTGGCCGCAAATGCTGGTGACAAGATCCAGTTCAATGACATCCTGATGGTCGGCGGCGAGTCCGTGACCGTCGGTGTGCCCTTTGTGGCCGGTGCTGCGGTTCAGGCCGAAGTGATCGCGCAGATCAAGGGTGACAAGGTCATTCATTTTGTGAAGCGTCGCCGCAAGCACTCGTCGCAGCGCACCAAGGGCCACCGTCAGCACCTGACGCTGGTTCGGGTGACCGACGTTTTGGCAACCGGCGCCGACAAGTCGGGTGTTGCAGCCGCCACCGGCACCGCCGATGCGCGCCGCGCCGCCCATAATGCTGCGGCAGCTCCCGCTGCTGAGGCCCCCGCCAAGCCCAAGCGCGCCGCCAAGGCCGCTGAAGCTGTTGCTGAATAAGGAGTAATATCCATGGCACACAAGAAAGCAGGCGGCTCATCCCGCAACGGCCGCGATTCTGCCGGTCGTCGTCTGGGCGTAAAACTCTTTGGCGGTCAGCACGCCATTCCGGGCAACATCATCGTCCGTCAGCGTGGCACCACCTGGTTTCCGGGTGAAGGCGTTGGCATGGGCGTTGACCACACCCTGTTTGCCACTGTCGAGGGTAAGGTGACCTTCAAGAAGGGCATGAAGGGCCGCACCTTTATTTCGGTCCTCCCGCTTGCGGAGGCAGCCGAGTAAGCCGAACCTTTACATTTGACATGTAATAGGAGGGATCGGTCGAAAGGCCGGTCCCTTTCGCGTTTTCCGGGACTTTTCCGGGATTTGCGGGCAGTTGTTCACTCTTTTGCCATCAACTCTTGGCAAAGTGGGCGCTGCAACCCACGTTCCGGTCAGGCGCGGGCTATCTTGTGGATGGGTTATTCTTGCGGGGTCAGTGCGACCCTTCATGCGCTTCAAAGGAGGGAAGCCATGACACTCGACGTTATCGCTGCTACGGCGGCGCAAGCCGTGATTGACGCCGGTCGGTTCATTCTGCGCCCGGTGCGCAAGTCCGATGTCGGGCTGTTCGCGCTCTATGCCGGTGATCGCCGCGTGGCCGAGGCGACACATTCCATCCCCCACCCGCTGCCCCCCGGCGCGGCTGAGGGGTTTGTGACCCGCGCCATCAAGCGCCCGGCGGATGAGGATATCTGGGTCATGGATGGCAGCCAGTCGTCCTTGCCCGAAGTGCTGGGCGTGATCAGCCTCAAACGCATGGATGTGGCCAAATACAACCGTGACCAGTCCGAGGTCGGCTACTGGGTCGCGCCCGCATTCTGGAACCTTGGCATTGCCTCCGCTGCGGTGCAGGCGCTGGTGGATGCCAACCCGCAAGCCAACCGCACCATGTTCGCCGAGGTGTTTCAGGACAATCCTGGCTCGGCCCGGGTGCTGACCAATGCGGGCTTCCAGTATCTGGGCGACGCGGAAACTTTCAGCGTGGCGCGCCACGCGCGGGTGCCGACCTGGACCTATATCCGCAAGCTGGGATAAGGGGCGATGGGGCAGGCGGCAGGCATCTGGCTTCAGACGGCGCGGCTGCGGCTGCGCCCTCTGACCCTTGCCGATGAAGCGGGGGTGATTGCGGGGTTGAACGACCCCGAGATTGCCAGTTGGCTTTCCACCACACCCTATCCCTATCCCGCCGCCGATTTCCGGGCCTATATTGCCACCGCGCCCGAGGGCGAGACGTTCTCGATCCATGATGAACAGGGCTTCGCCGGGCTGATCGGCGGCGGGGCAGAGCTTGGGTTCTGGGTATCGCGCCATGCGCAAGGGCGCGGCTACGCGGTGGAGGCGGCGGTGGGTCTGTTGCACGCCGTGTTTGAATTCTATCCGGGGCCGGTCACTTCGGGCTATTTCCTTGGCAACATCCCCTCTGCCAGGGTCTTGCAAAAGCTGGGCTTTTGGGAAACCGGGCGCAGCCCGAAATTCTGCCGCCCGCTTGGGCAGGACATGGATCACATGGATCTGATGCTGTCGCGGCAAGCCTTCCTTGCCTTGCATCCGCCGCCAGCCCACAGGCCGGGCTAAGCCGGATTTCCCCTTGCGTGGGACCGTTTCGCCACGCCCGCTTGAGGTGTGGCCCCCGATCCTGTATCGCACATCCATCTGCGCCTGACGCATGCCACCGTTTACCCTGAAAGCCTGATGACATGAAGTTCCTCGACCTCGCCAAAGTCTATATCCGTTCGGGCGGCGGTGGCGGCGGCTGCGTGTCGTTCCGGCGCGAGAAGTTCATCGAATTCGGCGGGCCGGATGGCGGCGACGGCGGCAATGGCGGCTCCGTCTGGGTAGAGGCGGTAGAGGGGCTGAACACGCTGATCGACTTTCGCTATCAGCAGCATTTCTTTGCCAAGTCGGGCCAGCCCGGCATGGGCGCGCAGCGCACCGGCAAGACCGGCGAAGACATTGTGCTGCGCGTGCCGGTGGGCACCGAGATTCTGGACGAGGATGAGGAAACCGTCATCGCCGACCTGACCGAGGTGGGCCAGAAGGTCATCCTTGCCCAGGGCGGCAATGGCGGCTGGGGCAACCTGCGGTTCAAATCCTCGACCAACCGCTCTCCGGCCCGCGCCAATCCGGGGCAGGAGGGGGTGGAGCGCACGATCTGGCTGCGGTTGAAACTGATCGCCGATGCCGGGTTGGTCGGGCTGCCCAATGCCGGCAAGTCGACCTTCCTCGCCGCCGTGTCGAACGCCCGGCCCAAGATCGCCGATTACCCGTTCACCACGCTGATCCCCAACCTCGGCGTGGTGGGCGTGGACGGCGCTGAATTCGTCATGGCTGATATTCCGGGGCTGATCGAGGGCGCCAGTGAAGGGCGCGGCCTCGGCATCCAGTTTCTGGCCCATGTGGAGCGGTGCAAGGTGCTGCTGCATCTGGTCGATGGCACATCGAGCACGATCACCAAGGATTACAAGACCATCGTGACCGAGCTGGAAGCCTATTCCGAGGTGCTGGGCGACAAGGCCCGCATTGTGGCGCTGAACAAATGCGATGCGATGGACCCAAAGCAGATTTCCGACCGCCGACGCGCGCTGGAAAAAGCCAGCGGCGGGCCGGTGCATGTGATTTCCGGCGTGGCCGGCAAAGGCTTGCAGGACGTGTTGCGCGACATCTACCGCACTGTGCAGGGTGAGGCTCCGGAAGTGGAGGCTGGCCCGTGGCAGCCCTGACCCAACTGCACGCCCCCGATATCCGCACCGCGAAACGGCTGGTCGTCAAGATCGGTTCGGCCCTGCTGGTGGACCGTGCAACCGGCCTGAAACATGGCTGGCTGTCGGCGCTTGCGATGGATGTGGCCGAAGCCAAGACGCGGGGCACTGATGTGGTTCTGGTCTCGTCGGGGTCGATCGCCCTTGGCCGCAAGGTGCTGGGGCTGGGCGATGGTGTGCTGACGCTGGAGCAATCCCAGGCGGCGGCGGCGGTCGGGCAGATCCGGCTCGCCCGCGCCTATGAGGAGGTGCTGGCCACGCATGGAATAACCACCGCGCAGGTGCTCGTCACGCTGGAAGATACCACCGACCGCCGCCGCTATCTGAACAGCCGCGCCACGATGGAAACCCTGCTGGGGCTGGGTGTGGTGCCGATCGTCAATGAGAATGACACGGTGGCGACCGATGAGATCCGCTTTGGCGACAACGACCGGCTGGCGGCGCAGATCGCGGTGACGGTGGGGGCGGATCAACTGATCCTGCTGTCGGATGTCGATGGATTTTACTCCGCCAACCCCAAGGAAGACCCGTCGGCGCAGCGCTTCGATCTGGTCGAACACATCACACCAGAGATCGAGGCGATGGCGGGCGATCCGATTTCCGGCCTGTCCAAGGGTGGGATGAAGACCAAACTGCTGGCCGCCAAGACCGCAATTGCGGGCGGTTGTGCCATGGCGATCATGGAGGGCTCGGTTCTGCGGCCCTTGTCGGCTTTGGCGAACGGGGCGCAGCGCACGTGGTTTGTGGCGCAGGCCGACCCGCAACTGGCGCGCAAGCGCTGGATCAACGCGATGAAGCCGCGTGGCGAGTTGGTGCTGGATGCAGGCGCCGTTGCCGCGCTGCGCGCCGGGAAATCGCTGCTGCCCGCTGGCGTGACCCGGGTGTCGGGCAGCTTTGGCCGGGGCGAGCCGGTGTCGATCCTGTCGCCAGAAGGTGCGGTGCTGGGCAAGGGGCTGGTGCGCTATACCGCCCTTGAGGCGAAGGCGATTGCCGGGCACCGCTCGGGTGATATTGCGGGGATATTGGGTTATCAGGGCCGGGCGGCGCTGGTGCACAGGGATGATATGGTGGTCTGAGTGGCCGGCCCCCGGGGGCGCTGCCCCCGGACCCCCGGAGTATTTCAGCCAAGATGAAGGGGCTGGCGATGGAAGAGTTGATGGGGCGGATCGGCATGGCCGCGCGCGAGGCTGCGGCGGAGCTTTCCTGTGCCACGCCAGAGCGCAAGCATGCGGCGCTGATCGGCGCGGCGGAGGCGATCTGGACCGGGCGTGAGGCGATCATGGATGAGAACACGCTGGATCTGGATTATGGCACGCAAAAGGGGCTGAGCCCGGCGATGCTGGACCGTCTGCGGCTGGATGAGCGGCGGATTCGCGGTATCGTCGATGGCTTGCGCGCGATTGCGGAGCAGCGCGATCCGGTCGGGCGGGTGCTGGCGGAGTGGGACATGCCATCGGGGTTGAACATCCGCCGGGTGGCGACGCCTTTGGGCGTGGTCGGCGTGATCTATGAGAGCCGCCCGAATGTGACCGCCGATGCCGGGGCGCTGTGCCTGAAGGCCGGGAATGCGGTGATCTTGCGCGGCGGGTCAGAGAGCTTTCATTCCTCGACCGCGATTCATGACTGCATGGTGGAGGGGTTGCGCAGCGCGGGTCTGCCCGAGGCGTCAATCCAGCTGATCCCGACCCGCGACCGCGAGATGGTTTCTGCCATGCTGCGCGCAGTCGAGCATATCGACGTGATCGTGCCGCGCGGCGGCAAGGGTCTGGTGGGCCTGGTGCAACGCGAGGCGCGGGTGCCGGTGTTTTCGCATCTGGAGGGCATCTGCCACGTTTACGCCGACCGCGACGCCGATCTGGAAAAAGCGCGGCGGGTGGTGCTGAACGCGAAAACCCGGCGCACCGGGATTTGCGGCGCTGCGGAATGTCTGCTGATCGACTGGCAGTTCTATACCCGTCATGGCGCGGTGCTGATCGAGGATCTGCTGGCCGCCGGGGTCGAGGTGCGGACGACGGGCGAATTGTTGAAGGTGCCGGGCACGGTTCAGGCGGCGCCGGAGGATTTCGGGCGCGAGTTTCTGGATATGATCATCGCGGCAAAGCTGGTCGATGGGGTGGATGAGGCGATTGCCCATATCCGGCGCTATGGTTCGAACCATACCGAGAGCATCCTGACCGAGAATGATGCGACGGCGGAGCGGTTCATGGCGCGGCTCGACAGCGCGATCCTGATGCGCAATGCCTCCACCCAGTTTGCGGATGGCGGCGAGTTCGGGATGGGCGGCGAGATCGGCATTGCCACCGGCAAGATGCATGCGCGCGGCCCGGTCGGGGCCGAGCAATTGTGCAGCTTTAAATATCTGGTCCGTGGTGACGGCACCTGCCGCACCTGAGGGCGGCAGGTCAGAACGACAGACGCACCGCTGCATCCCCGACCTCCACCGTGAGGCGGCGGTGCTGGCGCGAGATTTCATCGCGCAGCAGGGCGAAATGCACCTGGGCGGGGCCGATATCGACAATTGCGGCGGGATTTGACAGCAGTTCCCACAGATCGGGGTCGATGCGCAGCCGCGCCGCTTCGCCCCGCAGGGTCCAGCGCGAGTCGCCCCAGCCGATTGACAGGGTGCCGCCATGTGGCATCGCGCTTTCCAGGCACAGGATCGCCAGAAACGCCAGCTTCACCTCGCGCCGCGCGAGATCATCGGGGGATTTCCAGTCCATCACCAGTCGCCCGCCGCGCGTCAGATCGCTGAGGATGCTGGCCACTTCCGCCCGGCCGATCCGCTGTTCGCTGGCCCCGGCGGAGCCGAAGGCCACGCGAAAGAACCGGATGCGGGCATTGGCATTGGCCACGCTGTCAACAATCAGGGCCAGTTCCGGACTACTGCCCGTGCCATCCATCATCATCAGCTCTACCCCATTGCCGATGGCTCCGATCGGGCTGATAAGGTCGTGGCAGATGCGTGAGCCCAGCAGGGCTGTCAGATCAGGCTTGTCGGGCATGGGCAGAATCCTGGCAGGAAAAGGGTTGAAAGATGAATGCAATTCTGGAGCCGGGTATGCTGGTGCGCCACCCGCAGCGGGAGGATTGGGGGACAGGGCAGGTCCAGTCTAACATCGGCGGGCGCGTTACGGTGAATTTTGAACACGCAGGCAAGGTGGTGATTGATGGCAGCCAGATCGAGCTGGTGCCGGTTTTCGGTGCGCCGGATGACCGGCCCTGTTAGGCGCAGGAAAGTGGGGTGTTTCAATCTTCAACTGCTGCACTGTCCATTCTGGTTGCCTTGTCCTCCCCCTGCTTTTATCCCCATGATGATTAAATGCGGGTTAAGGCGACAGGTGGAGACCAATCAGTGACGGCAAGACAGTCGGAAGATCGCTACGAGGCGCGCCTCGCCACGGGCCAAGCTGACATATGCTCGGCGCTTCGGTTGCGATACCGGGTGTTTGTCGAGGAACTGGGGGCCGATGGACCCGGTGTCGATCACGTGGCGCGGATCGAGCAGGATGAGTTCGACGCGGCCTTTGATCATCTTGTTCTGGTCGACCGCACGGTTGATCCGGGGCAGGGCGACCATGTGGTCGGCGTCTACCGGCTGCTGCCCTGCGACCGGATGCGCCTGATCGGCCGGTTCTATTCGGAAGGCGAGTTCGATCTGACCTCGCTGAAAACCTCGGGGCGCAGGCTGCTGGAACTCGGGCGGTCCTGCATCCACGCCGACCATCGCGGCGGCACCGGCATGTTCCATCTGTGGAACGCGCTGGCGCGCTATGTGCTGGACCGCGAAATCGAAATCCTGTTCGGCGCGGCGAGTTTTCCGGGCACCGATCTGCAGGCACTCGCCGGCCCGTTGTCTTTGCTACACCACGCGCATCTGGCCCCGCCGGCGCTGCGGGTGCGGGCCCTTGGCGAGGGCACACGCCAGATGCACTTGTTACCTGCCGCCGAGGTGAACCGGCGCGAAGCTCTGGCGGTGACGCCGGCGCTGATCAAGGCCTATCTCCGCCTGGGCGGATTCGTGGGCGAGGGCGTGTTTGTCGATCATGCCTTCAACACCACCGATGTCTGTCTGGTGATGGACACCAACAACATGAGTGCAAAGCACAAGGATTTCTACGTCCGCAAGGGCGAGGCCGGATGACCTGGTACGGCGACCCGCCGCCTGCCGCGTCGGTGCGACCGTCGGGCTGGTATCGCCTTGCCCTTCGGGCGGCGGCTTTGGCCTGCGTGACCTATGGCGGGCTGTTGGTATTGCTGCTGGTCCGATGTGTCGAGCGGCCCTCGTTCGGCATGAACCGCCCCTGGACCCCCAAAATCACCCAAGGCGTTTGCCGGACGGCGATGCGGATCATGGGGATCGGCCTGTCTGTGCGCGGTGCTCCGATGCAGGCACGCGGGGCGATGGTGGCCAACCATGCGTCCTGGTTGGATATTTTCGTGCTGAATGCCTGTGCGCCGGTGTATTTTGTGGCCAAATCCGAAGTGTCGGGCTGGGCGGGTATCGGCTGGCTGGCCCGCGCGACGGGAACGGTGTTCATCGCCCGCAAGGGCACCGAGGCCAAACGCCAGCAGCATTTGTTCGAGGCCCGCTTGCGCGCCGGGCACAGACTGTTGTTCTTCCCCGAGGGCACATCGACCGATAGCAGGCGGATATTGCCCTTCAAATCAACGTTGTTCGCCGCGTTCTTCACACATGGTCTGCAGGCAGAGCTGCATATTCAGCCCGTAACCGTTGTCTATCATGCGCCTGACGGTGCCGATCCGCGGTTTTACGGCTGGTGGGGCGACATGACCTTTGCCGGGCATCTGGCTGCTGTGCTGTCCGCGCGCAGGCAGGGCAGCGCCGAGGTGATCTTTCACGCGTCGGTGCCGGTTGACGCCTTCACCAACCGCAAGGACCTCGCCAATTACTGCGAGCGGGTGATTGCCACCAGCCACCCCGATCTGGAGCGGGCGACGGACCCTTGACCGACGCGCTCAGCCCATTGGCGCCAGTAGCGCTTTCAGCGCCGTGACCGGATCTTCGGCCCCCCAGATCTCGGACCCGATGCCGAAGAAATCGGTGACCGGGCCAAAGCGTTCGATCAGGTCCACCGTCAGCGCGCCTTCGGCGATCACCGGCACTTCGATCATCTCTGACCACCATTCGAACAGGTCGAAATCGGCCTGCTGACCCTGACCCAGCGTTGATTGCCCGAGCGGGCCGAACGCCACATAATCCGCCCCGCCTTCGCCCGCGCTGATCCCCTCATGCCGCGTGGTGCCGCAATATGCGCCGACAATGGCATCCGCGCCCAGATCCTTGCGGGCCTTGCGCACGGAGCGACCGCCGTCGGTCAGGTGCACGCCGTCCAGCCCCAGCCGTTCGACCAGAAGCAGGTGGCTTTCGATCACCACCGCCACGTCGCGCGCATGGGCCAGCTCGCGCAGCACGTCGCCGGCGCGCAGCAGGTTGTCCTCTTCGCGGCTGGCCAGCGCGATGCGCAGGCAGGCCACTTCCACCGTATCCAGCACAGCGGCCAGCCGGGTGGGAAAGACATCCAGATCAAAGCTGGGCGGGGTGATCAGGGTGATCTGCGGGCGGTCTTCGGCGGCCATGACATGTCCTCGCGGAGGGTTTTGGCTGGCTTATCAGCCTTTTTCCGGCTTGACCATGACTTGCCCGCAAGGGTCGGCTGGCGTAACAGGCCCTGTAAAACCACGGGGTGCCTTGCATGATCGAACCTGCCTTCATCCTCGTCCGCCCGCAGATGGGCGAAAACATCGGGGCCGCCGCGCGGGCGATGCTGAACTTTGGCCTGACCCGGATGCGGATCGTGGCCCCGCGCGATGGCTGGCCCAACCCCAAGGCGGTGGCGATGGCTTCGGGCGCGGGACGGGTGCTGGATCAGGCGGGGCTGTTCCCGGATGTGGCCGCCGCCATCGGGGACTGCGACTATGTCTTTGCCACCACCGCCCGCCCGCGTGAGCTGGTCAAGCCCATAGTCACGCCGGAACGGGCGATGGAGATGGCGCGGGCGTTGGCGGCCGAGGGTAAGAAGGTGGGCGTGCTGTTCGGGCCGGAACGGGCGGGGCTGGAGAATGAGGATGTGGCGCTGGCCAATGCCATCGTCACAGTCCCGGTCAACCCCGAGTTTCCCAGCCTGAACCTGGGCCAATGCGCGCTGCTGATGGGGTATGAATGGCGGCGGCAGACGGTGGCGGTGTCGCCGCAGGTGATGGAACTGGCGCGGACCGAGTTTGCCTCGCGGCTGGATGTGGAGAAACTGGGCGATCATTTCGAGGAACGGCTGGAGGCGGCGGGGTTTTTCTTTCCCGAGACCAAGGCCGCCAATATGCGGCTGAACCTGCGCAACATGTGGGCCCGGCTGGGCCTGACCCGGGCCGAGGTGCAGACCTTTCACGGCATGCTGCGCCAGATCGCCTACCGGCTGCGCCAGCAGGGGGAGTGAGGGTTTCCCCCTGTGTTACAGCAGTTCTGTCTGTTTGAATTCAATCACTTAGACCTGTGAGATTCACGAAGTTTTAACACTTTCCCCGCGATCTGACCGAAAATGGAGATCCTGATGTCCGGCACAGACTTCGGCAACTGGCAAAAGGAAAAGGCCATCAAGGCACTGGTCGATGAGGCGCAGGCGGTGGCGGACCGGCTGGCGGGTGGCAAGCCCCATGCGGTAGAGCAACACGCCGCCGCCGCGCAGTTCTGGGCGGCGGTCTATCTGGGGGATGGGCTGGACCTGACCACGCTTGCCACATGGAAAGCGGCAGAGCTGGCACGGTTCATCCGCGCGGCGCAGACGAAGATCGCCGCGCTGCGCAAGGCGCGCGACTATGTGAGCAGCGACGGGCTGGCGGTCTGGCTGCACACGGCGCGGGCCGTGCAGGAGCCGCGCATCGCGCCCCCGGTGCGCGAGATCTGGGTGCATCTGTCGGCGGCGGGGCAGAATGTGGAGGCGATGCTGGCGGATCTGCTGGAGGACGCCGGGATGGCGGGGGTGCAGGGGCGGCGGGTGCCGGAGGGGTTTGGGGGAGAGTAGGGGGGCCGCTTTGCGGGACAATGTAAGGCTTCGCTGCGCTTGCGCCAACGGCTGCTTTCAGCTCCGTTCCGAAAACGGTATCGGAGTGAAGATTAGATCGGAGGTACTGAACGTGCGCATTTGGATATTATTACCTTTGGTGACGGTTTTTCCTTTTCTTGCCGTTGCCCAAACACCTAAGGCTGGTTGCGGCTTTTTTACGGTTCCGCCAGGAAGTGGGGCGCTCGTCTTAGACAGACGTGGAAATGTAATGCGTAAAGTCGACGCTGGGTTACACTCCTGCATGCCTATTTATCAAAATGTTCTGATTGAAAAAACCCATTCTGAACGTCAAATGGACGTCGAAAGTGTATGGCGTGAGGAGCCATGCGAAATCACAGTTTCAGTCATCTGGAGCATTTCCGATCTGGAAGACTACTACACCAAAGGTGGAGAAACGACAGCCGCTTCGGACATTGAGAAACAGGTACGGGAGGCTCTCGCGAGTACAGAGATTTCTGACATTGGCACGGAGGCAATTCAGCAGTACCTGCACGCGGCTCTTCGCGAAAACAGTCTTGCGTTTGAGGAATTTGGCGTTAAATTTGGCCGCGTCGCTCGTTCGAGCTTCAGGAACTGTATCAGAGAATAGGTAACTATTGGTTCGACCGCTGGCTTGGTACGCATTGCAGACTTTAGGATCGTGCCAAAAAACCCTCGTTTGTGGAACATGCGCAAACCACCTCATCTGACGCTACCAAAAAAACCCCGTTCCCATCCCAAGACATTTTTGGAGGTTTTTGAACGCCTCCTGACAGTCGACATTCGAAGCAGAATCATGCGGAAGTGGGCTCTTTTGCGGTGACGTAACGACCGCGTTCTTATTTGCGCAACACAGGGCCGCGCCCGACCTCGGGATGGCGCGCCGACGCTCGTTCTAGGCGCTTTATGGTTCAACCCACCTCCACCGAAGTTCTGGGCGGAACGGTTGCAACGCGCCCTCCCGGGGGGAGGTCCCCTCTCGGCGATTGTGAAGAACAATCGCCTGTCGGGCGGTGGGGCGCGGCCCGGCGGCGCTTCGCGCCTTGATTCCGGGCCAAGAGAAGGGAAGGGGCAGAGGGGAAAAGAGAAGGGGTAGGTTGGGTCGTTCCGCTCGCTTGCGGGCGGGTTGACCCACCACGCTTAGTAGTTCCCCCATCGCCGCACCCCCCCTTGAAGCCTTCGGGGGCGCGGCCTAGTGTCCGGGCCAGCAAGGTATGAGGCGGGTATGGCGGGCAAGCGCAGCATTTTCGAGGAGGTGGGCGGCAAGGCGGCCTCCGGGCCGCAGGGCGGGCTTATCGACGCGGGGCCGAAGGGCGCGCGGGGGGCGGTGCGGGGCTGGCTGATCGTGCTGTTCCTGATGGTGATGGCGATGATCGTGGTGGGGGGGCTGACGCGGCTGACCGACTCGGGGTTGTCGATCACCGAGTGGCGGCCTGTCACCGGGGCTTTGCCGCCGATGAATGAGGCCGACTGGCTGTCGGAGTTCGAGAAATACCGCGCCAGCCCGCAGTATCAGTTGATGAATGCGGGGATGGAGCTGTCGGCGTTCAAGGTGATTTACTGGTGGGAATGGGGGCACCGGCAGCTTGGGCGGGCGGTGGGTCTGGTCTGGGGGATCGGGTTTTTGTTCTTCTGGGCCACCAAGCGGATTCCGCCGGGATGGACGGGGCGGCTGTTGTTGCTGGGCGCTTTGGGGGGCCTGCAGGGCGCGATTGGCTGGTGGATGGTGGCCTCGGGGTTGACCGGGGCGATGACCTCGGTGGCGTCGTATAGGCTCGCGGTCCATCTGGGGCTGGCCTTTGTGATCCTCGGGTTCATTGCGTGGTATGTGTTTTTGCTTGGGCGCACGGAGGCGGCGCTGTTGCAGGCGCGCCGCGCGCGGGAGGGCAAGCTGTTTGGGCTGTCCACGGGTCTGATGCATTTCGCGTTTTTGCAGATCGTGCTGGGGGCGCTGGTGGCGGGGATTGATGCGGGGCGGGCGTTTCCGACCTGGCCGGATATGAACGGCGCGTTTTTCCCGGCGGATGCGTTTTATGTGGCGGACGGGCAGGGCGGGGCCTTGCCGGTCTGGCATGCGTTTTTCGAGAACCCGGGGCTGGTGCAGTTCATGCACCGGATGGCGGGGTATCTGTTGTTCGCCTTTGGGGTGGTGGTCTGGCTGCGCGGGCGCAAATCGGCGCATCAGGCCACGCGGTTTGCCTTTCACATGGTGATGCTTGTGATGGTGGCGCAGGTGGTTCTTGGCATCATGGCGGTGCTGACGGCGGCGCAGCTGCACGTGGCGATTACCCATCAACTGGGCGCGGTTTTCCTGTGGGTGCTGATCCTGCGCGCCCGATATCTGTCACAATACCCGCTGGCCGGGTCAATCCGGAGGGGCACGGCATGAGTGCGAACAACATGGCTTATGCCGATCTGATGGCATTCCAGCGCGAGACCGAGGCCTTGGGGCAGGTTGCGGGGCGGCTGGGCTGGGATCAGGAGACGATGATGCCGCGCGGGGCGGCGGAGCAGCGGTCCGAGGAGATGTCGGCGATGGAGGGGGTGCTGCATGCGCGGCGCACCGATCCGCGGATTGCCGGGTGGCTGGAGCAGGCGGAGGCGGCGGATGCGGTGGCCGATCCAGTCGCTGCGGCCAATCTGCGCCACATCCGGCGGTCCTATGCGCGGCAGGTCAAGGTGCCCGGCGCGCTGGCGCAGGAGCTGGCGCGGGTGACCAGCCGGGCGCAGGGGATCTGGGCCGAGGCGCGGGCCAAGGATGATGTGGCGGCGTTCCTGCCGACGCTGGCCGAGGTGATCCGGTTGCGGCGCGAGGAGGCGGCGTGTCTGGCGCAGGGCGGCGATCTTTATGACGCGCTGATTGATGATTACGAGCCGGGGGCGACGGCAGAGTCCCTGAGTGCCATGTTTGATGCGATGCGGCCCCGGCTGGTTGCCTTGCGGTCGGCGGTGCTGGGAGCGGCACATCAGCCCGCAAAGCTGGAGGGGCATTTCGGGCAGGAGGCACAGATGCGCATGGCGCGCGATCTGGCGACGGCGTTCGGTTATGATTGGGAGCGCGGGCGGCTGGATCTGGCGGTGCATCCGTTCAGCTCGGGGTCCGGCGACGATGCCCGGATCACGACGCGGGTGGTGGAGAGTGACCCTTTCAACTGCTTCTATTCGACGATCCATGAGGTGGGCCATGCCTGCTATGAGCTGGGGATCGACCCCGATTACCGGCTGACCCCACTGGGGTCTGGCGTGAGCATGGGGGTGCATGAAAGCCAGAGCCGGATCTATGAGAACCAGCTGGGGCGGGGGCGGGCGTTCACTGCCTGGATGTTCGGTCAGATGCAGGGGCGGTTTGACGGGTTTGGTGCAGTGGATGCGGATGCGTTCTACGGCTCGGTCAACCGGGTGCAATCGGGCTTCATCCGGACCGAGGCGGATGAGGTGCATTACAACCTGCATGTGATGCTGCGATTTGATCTGGAACGCGCGCTGATCCGGGGCGATCTGGCGGTGGGGGATCTGGAGGCGGCGTGGAACGATCGCTTCATGGCCGATTTCGGGGTAGCGGTGCCGCGGCCAAGTCAGGGGATGCTGCAGGATGTGCATTGGTCCTGCGGCTTGTTCGGCTATTTCCCGACCTATACGCTGGGCAATGTCTATGCCGGTTGCCTGAATGTCGCTTTGCGCCGCGCTGTGCCCGATGTCGATGACCATCTGGTGCGCGGTGATGCGCGACCGGCGACGGCCTGGCTGCGGGAAAACCTGCAGCGCCATGGTGGGTTGTATGAGCCGCGCGAGGTGGTGCGGCTGGCCTGCGGGTTTGAACCCAGCGAAGCACCGCTGCTTGAGTATCTGGAAGCGAAGTTCCGGGCGATCTACCGGCTGTGACGGTGCGGCGCGATGGGCGCCGGCCGGGCTGAGGTGATTGGTGCTGCCCCCCCTCCCCAGCCCTCCCCCACGAGGGGGGAGGGAGGCACACGGTTTGCGGGCGTCGGGCAATGCGGTGCGGTCGGAGGACGGCGGCCGACAGGTGGCGCAAGGCGCTTCCCCTCCCCTTGTGCGAGGGGCCAGGGGAGGGCGCGCGGGTTGGAAAGGGCGGATGGCTTTGACACTCAGGATGGATACGGCTGCCTTGCAGGCGTTCTTGCACCGCGATTTCGGGCAGGTGGCGACGGATTTCGTGGTGGAGCGGGCCGATGCGGCGGGCGTGACCCTGCGCTTGCGGGTGGCGGAGCGGCATCTGCGGCCCGGCGGCACCGTCTCGGGGCCGGCGATGTTCGGTCTGGCCGATGTGGCGATGTATCTGGCGATCCTCAGCCGGATCGGGCCGGTGGCTTTGGCGGTGACCACCAGTTGCGCGATGGATTTCATGCGCAAGCCGCAGGCCGGGGCCGACCTGCTGGCCGAGGCACGGGTGCTGAAACTGGGGCGCAGATTGGCGGTGGGCGATGTGTTGCTGTTTTCCGAAGGCGGCACAGAGCCGGTGGCGCGGGCCGGTCTGACCTATGCGATCCCGCCCGGGCGCGAGGTTGCAAACTGAAACGGCCCCCGCGCGGGCGGGGGCCGTTTTCAGGATGTCACACGGATGTCAGCCCTTGTGCTTGGCAAAGCGCCCTTCGATCTGGGCCCCGCTTTCGATGATCAGGGTCCGGTAGGTGATATCGGCGGCCACCTGCGCGGCGGCGCGCAGGGTAAAGCTGCCGGCGCTGACCTGGCCTTCGACCTTGCCGCGCACCTCGACCGTTTCGGCGGTGATGGTGCCGTTCATCCGGCCTTCGCTGCCGACGATCAGGCTTCGGGCGGTGACGTTGCCGTCGATGTCGCCCATCATCTCGATATCGCCCATCGACGAAATCTCGCCCGTGATCTTCAGATCACTGGAAAAGACCGATTTGGTGTTGGAAGGGCGTGCGGGAGGCGCGCCACCCGGGGCGGCTGTCTGGTCTGTGGTCTTGTTGAACATGATCCGTCCGTTGATGGCTTTGCCTGATAAGGGCTGATGGCGGCGGCCCGGTCAAGGGCCGGGCGGCTTTGCGTCGGCAAACGGGCGCGCATTGGCCGGTCTGATGTCGCCTTTGGGCCTGACACCGGGGGGAGGGGGTGGTTTGATCGCGGTTGAGATCAGACAGAAGGACTGCCGCATCATGACCCAGGACCCGTTTTTCGTGCCCGTCTCCGGCTTTGAGTTGCCACGATTCGCAGGCGTTGCCAGTTTCATGCGGTTGCCGGTGGTAGGCCCGGATCACCCGCGTTTTGCCGAGGTACAGATCGGGCTGGTCGGCGCGCCCTGGGATGGCGGCACGACCAACCGCCCCGGCCCGCGCCACGGGCCCCGCGCGCTGCGCGATGCCTCGACGATGATCCGCGCCGAGAACGGGGCGACCGGCGTGCGCCCGTTCGAGCTGGTGCGCTGCGCGGATCTGGGCGATGTCGGGCCGAACCCGGCGGACCTGATGGATTCGCTGGCGCGGATGGAGGCGTTCTATAGCGACGTGCGCGCGGCGGGTATCGTGCCACTGACGGCGGGCGGCGATCATCTGTGCAGCCTGCCGATTCTGCGGGCGCTGGCCAAGGGGCGGCCTGAAAGCCCGGCGGGTCTGGGGATGATCCTTTTCGACAGCCACACCGATCTGTTCCACAGCTATTTCAACGGAACGATGTATACCCATGGCACCCCGTTCCGCCGGGCGGTGGAAGAGGGGCTGCTGGACCCCCTTCGCGTGACGATGATCGGCATCCGGGGCACGGCTTACGACCGCGAGGACCGCGACTTTGCCGATGCGGTGGGGATCCGGGTGATCGCGATCGAGGAGTTCCATATGCGCGGTGTTGCTGACGTCATGATGGAAGCGCGGGACCGGGCGGGCCAGGGAGAGACTTACATCTCTTATGACATCGACTTCATCGACCCGGCCTACGCCCCCGGCACGGGAACGCCTGAGGTGGGTGGGCCGAACAGCTTTCAGGCGCTGCAGGTGGTGCGGGAACTTGCCGGGGTGCGGATTGTGGGAGCGGATGTGGTGGAGGTGTCGCCGCCCTTCGACCTGAACGGGGCGACGGCCTATATGGGCGCTTCGGTGATGTTCGAGCTGCTTTGCGTGATGGCGGGTGCGGTCTGCGCGGATACCTGACTCGGGTTGGCCCGGAATCAGGGGCAGAGTCGCGCGAGATTCCCCGAAGATTCGGGGAGGAAGGCGGAAAATCGGGTGGGAGAGGGCAGGATTCCGGTCCCGCCCCTGTCCGGCAGGCCGACAGGGCGCAAAAACTTTGCGCATTTCGCCCAAGGAAATAAGGGTAGCGGAGAAAAACGACAGTGATGTGAACATTTCCTCTTGCAGCTTTCGGACGCTGGGCCTAAACACCGCCTTACCGAAGCGGAGGGGACGCGGAAACGCGGAACGGAAGCGACGGTGACAGAGACGAAAGTCGACGTAAACATCTGAAGGTACTGTTGCAGGGAGCACCAAGAGATTGGTGGTTCTGGTAATTTTGTCTTCGTGCTCTTTGAAAATTGAATGTTTGAAGGGATATGTGGGCGGTTTGGGCGCATCGGCGTCTGACACGTAGCATA
>JBKBKR010000016.1:0-41466 GCA_046296515.1 Paracoccaceae bacterium
CCGGGCTGTGGTTCCGGCGCGGTCGTCTTGCCATGGTCTTCTCCTCGCTTGCAGCATCATGCCGCCATTCCTCGGAAAATCCACTTATCCCGGCTGTTCAGATTTCCGCAGCCACCTCTGACAAAGGCCCCTGACACTGTATGTCGGGGGCCTTTTCAGTTTGTGGTGCATATGTCCTGCAGGCTGACCCAATCGCCGTCCGCCATCAGGGGTTCGGGCACCAGACCCGCAAGCGGGTCCGCCTCGATCAGGCCGATGGTCGCCTCGCCGGTCGGGTCGATCGCATAGGCATAGGGCAGCGTCGACAACCCCACCGCCCTGAACCGGGCCAGCGCCACATCGTCAGGCACCGCGACCGGTCGTTCCTGCAACAGCACCTCGCCATATCCTGCCACTGCGGAATCCGGCAGGATGCCCGAGGTCAGCAGACGGAACGTCGCGGTCAGGCCGGCATGTTTCAGCACCGGCAGGATCGGATCGCGCGCCTCGGCGCGCAACCGTTCCATCAACGCCAGTCCGGCCAGAACTTCGGGCCCGCCTTCGTCTTCGACAACCCGGCGCCCGATCAGGATGGTGCCGCCGGGAAGATGCGCAGCCCGCGCAACACCTTCGCGCAGGATCAGGATCCGCGCGCGATGCGGGCCGAACAGATTATCGCCAAGCGCGGTCAGGGCAAACGTGCCCAGCGGGGTGGTGCAGGGCGATCCGGTCAGCCGCTGCACATCGGCCAGTGCCGCCTGACCGATCGCGGCCCGCGTGGCGGCAGGCAGCACCGAGGCCGTGTGCTTGACCAGCGCATCCGGCAGCCAGAACGCCCCCAGTGCCAGCACCAAAAAGGTGCCCCCCCCCAACAGCCCGCCCCGCAACCGCCCCGGTTTGGGCCGCTGCCCGGCCAGGGCGCTGCGCACGGTTTCCAGTGCCACGATCATGTCGCGGTCATCCAGTTCCAGCGTCTCGATCGCATCTTCGCCGGGGGCAAACAGCGCCGGGGTCTCGCCCGGATTCAACCGCTCGATCGCGGGCAAGGACCAGTGGCTGAGCGCGGATTCGCTTTTGGGATCAGACAGAACCAGTGTCGCCTCGCGAAAGGCCACGATGACCTCGCGCCGCTGCGAAGTGGGCGTGTCACGCCACAGCCCGCCGCTTTCCAGCCGGGAGTATTTCTTCAAAGCCGTCATGGCGCGCGGTGCCCTGCCTGTCATCTGATCGACAGTAGACCAAGGCCGGACGGGCCACAATCGCCCGCCATCAGTTCAAGGGCCTGCGGCACAAGAAGCGGGGGCTTGCGTATCCAGATCGGAAGCGCAGGCCCGGAACGCACCACAGGTGTCGCTTTTCGACGCGCAGTCCGCGTTCCGGCAGGGTTCAACGGGAAAAAGAAGGATTACACCATGCGCGCCGCACCCAAGGACCGCACACTGGCCGCCGCCGGTCTGATCTGCGGCTATGCCTTGCTGATCGGGTTTACCGACAATTACGTGCGTGTCATCGCGCAGGAGCACGGGTTGTGGCAGTTCCATTTCACCCGCACGGTGATGGCGTTTGCGCTGCTGGGGCTGCTGGTGCCGATTTTGGGCCTGCGCCTGCGCCCGGTCAACCTGCGGGCGGTGGTGGCGCGCAGCCTGATTCACGGGCTGGCCATGGTGATCTATTTCGGCGCGCTCGCCTTTCTGCCGGTGGCCATCGTGGCGGCGGGTCTGTTCACCGCGCCGATCTTCGTGCTGCTGATCGCGCGCTTCGCCTATGGCCATCCGATCGGCCCGGTCCGGATTGTCGCGGTGGGGCTTGGGTTTGTCGGGGTGTTGCTGGTACTGGGGCCAGAGGCGGTTTCGGGGGCATCGGCAGCCGCGGTTCTGCCGGTGCTGGCGGGGGCGCTCTACGCGCTGGGGAATGTGGCCACGCGGGAGTGGTGCCCGGATGAGAGTGCCGAGACACTGGTCGCCGGGTTTTTCGCCGTTCTTGGCCTGTTCGGTCTGCTGGGGATGGTGCTGCTGACGCTGGCTCCGCTGGTTCCCCCGGTTGGCCCGGATGGCTTCCTGATGCGTGGCTGGGTCGGGCCAAGCCGGCCGTTTCTGCTGTGGACCTTTGTGCAGGCGGCGGGGTCACTTCTGGGCGTTGGGATGATGATCCGGGCCTATCAGATCACCGATGCGGGCCGGGCGTCGGTGATCGAATACGTGATCCTGCCCGCCTCGGCCTTCTGGTCCTGGGCCTTGTGGGGCGAGGTGCTGGCGCCGTTGGCGGTTGCCGGTATGGTGCTGATCGTGGCTGCGGGCAGCATGATCGCGCTGCGGGCGCGGGCAGGCGAACCCGTCGCTCCTCAAGCCTGACGGCTTTCCTCGCCTGGCGCAGCGAAGAGGGCCGCACGGCCCGATGAGCGGCCCGCCTGGTCGCCGACCGCCTCGCGCCAATGCCTGCGGCACAGGCTGACATAGGTCTCGTTGCCGCCGATCACCACCTGATCGCCGTCGCGCAACGCCTGCCCGTCCGGCCCCTTGCGCACCACCATCGTGGCCTTTTTCCCGCAATGGCAGATTGTGCGCACCTCGCGCATTTCATCGGCCCAGGCCAGCAGCGCGGCCGATCCGGGAAACAGCTGGCCCTGAAAATCAACCCGCAAGCCGTAGCACATCACCGGCACCGACAGATCATCCACCGCGCAGGCCAGTTGCCAGACCTGCTCTTTCGACAGGAACTGCGCTTCGTCGATGAACACACAAGACAACGGACCAAGGGCGATGCGCGCTTTCAGCTTGGCATACATATCCTCACCCGGGGCAAAGGTATCGGCGGGATCGCCGATGCCGATGCGGCTGGCGATGCGCCCTTCACCGGCGCGGTTGTCAAATTGCGCGGTGATTAGATAGGTCTCCATCCCACGCTCGCGATAGTTGTGCGCGGCCTGCAGCAGCAGGGTCGATTTGCCGGCATTCATGGTGGAATAGTTGAAATAGAGCTTTGCCATGGCGGATGGCCTATCCGATTTGGGCAACGGCCTGCAAGACGACATACCGCGCCCCGGAAAGAGAACCGTGCCGGCGGAACAGGGAACCACAGGTGGGGGCAGCGACAACGGCAGAAATCTGGGAGTCATTGCGCTTGGCCGTGCTGATCCGGGCGCGCACCATCGCCATTGGCGACGGTGCTATCACGATCAGCAAGGCATAGCGGGTGCTGTGCGAAACTCTCACGACAAAACAGGATCTGCCGGAGGCGAAGCTGAGCCCGGAAGCCGGGATCAGCTCGTCCGGCGTTGTCCTGCGGGCTTGCCACCCTCGGCCCGGCGTGGCACGTTGCCGCCGCCCAAGGGCTTTGGCTTGGCGGCCGGGCGTGCCTGCTGCGGCTTTGCGCCAGCAGGCTTGCCGCCCTGCGGGCGACCGCCTTGCGGCCGGGCCGGGCGTTGGCCCCGGTTCTGGCCAGGCTTTGGCACGGCCGCCACCATTTCGGCAGACCAGGGCGCGCCGCCAAGGATCGGCAGCGGCTTTTTCAACAGCTTTTCAATCGCCTGCAACTCACCCATCTCGGCGGGCGCACAGAAGCTGACCGATGTGCCCTCGGCCCCGGCGCGTGCGGTGCGGCCGATGCGGTGGACATAGTTTTCCGGCACATTGGGCATGTCGAAGTTGTAGACATGGCGGACGGTCGGAATATCAATCCCGCGCGCCGCGACATCGGTAGCCACCAGCACATCCAACTCGCCGTTGCGGAATTCGGTCAGGGTGCGGTCGCGTTGGCTCTGCGATTTGTTGCCGTGGATCGAACCCGCCTTGAAGCCCCAGCCCGCCAGCAGCTTCATCAGCTTTTCCGAGCCGTGCTTGGTGCGGCCAAAGACCAGCGCCTGTTCGGTCGGGTGCTTTTTCAGGTAGTCTTCCAGCACGCGGGCCTTGTCGCCATTGGGCAGGAAGTGCACGCCTTGCGTCACCTTGTCGGCGGTCTTGCCCGCCGTGGTGACCTGCACCCGGACCGGATCGCGCAGGTAGGTGTCGGCGATTTCCGATATATCCTTGGGCATCGTGGCGCTGAACAGCATGGTCTGGCGCTTCAGCGGGATGTGCTTGGCGATCTTCCGCAAGGAGTGGATGAAGCCCATGTCGAGCATGTGGTCGGCCTCGTCCAGCACCAGATAGCCGCACTGGTCCAGCTTGACGTCGCCGCGTTCCAAGAGGTCGATCAGGCGGCCGGGGGTGGCGACCAGAACATCGCTGCCTTTCGACAGCGCCTGGGCCTGACGGAACAGCGATGCGCCGCCCACCACCATGGTCACCTTGACCGGCGTGCCCTTGGTGAAGACTTCAAGGTTGTCCTTGATCTGCAAGGTCAGCTCGCGCGTCGGCGCGAGGATCAGGGCACGCACGTTTTTCGGGCCCGGCGGGTGGCCGATGTCGAGCAGGCGGTGCAGCAGCGGCAGACCGAAGGCCGCCGTTTTGCCGGTGCCGGTCTGGGCCAGACCCATCAGGTCGCGGCCTTGCATGATATAAGGGATCGCCTGCGCCTGAATCGGCGTGGGCGTCTGGAGGTTGGTTTTCTCAAGCGCCTTGAGAAGTTTCGGGCTGAGCCCGAGGTCTGCAAAAGTGGTCATTGGGGTCGTTCCATCAAACTAGAGCAGGCGGCCCTCGCCCCCCGAGGTTTCGGAGGACCGTGCGCGCCGTCGGCGCCCCTGCGTGATGGTGGGAACCTTCATCCGGGCCTTTCGGTGCTCACGCGGCACGGGCTTCGGATGGGAGGGAGATGAGGGTTTTCGGGGGATATGTCAAGGGTCCGGTTTGGGTATGACCCGCGTATGGCTTGCGTCATGCCGTTGGCGCGCGGGCGGTTTACCGGTTTTTCGCAGGCGGGGGCGAGACTGGCGGCGGAGGTGCGCCCATGACGATACGCGATGACAACCGCAAGGCCAGCTATCACCGGATGGCCGAAGGCCTGCGCGCACTGGAACGCGCGCTGCATGGCGCTGCGCGCGGCGCGGAGGCGGTGCCGGAGGAGTGGCACGCCATCGCGCAAGGTGCGGGCGCGGGCCGCAAGGTCAAGCTGACGCTGTGGGTGGAGGCCGATGTGCTGCGGTTCTTCCGCAGCCTGGGCAAGGGCCACACCACGCGGATGGCCGAGGTGCTGTCCACCTTCATGCACGCGCGGCTGGCGGGGGTGGTGAAGGGGCCGGAGGATGTGGATTATTCTGCGCCCTATGTAAGCGAGGAGGAGCGGGCCGCACGGGCGGAGCGGGCGCGGCGCTATGGGGAGGAGCTGGAGGCGGATTTGCGGCGGGCGCGGGGGGAGTGAGGGGGAGTTTCAGGGCGGCAGGCGTGGCGCGTGGTGGGTAGACTCGCCCGTGCTGGGGGGAGGGAGGCCCATACGTTTGAGGAACGCGCAGCTTTAGCGTGACGAGGGTTGAGCGCGGTTTCCCGCGCCCAATAATATCACTTCTCTTTGCGGACACCTTTGAAGGGTGTCTTTGATGAGGTTTTCACATCCATGAACTTGCCAGTCGCAGTGTCACGCTTGATGTAGTGCCCAGAAGGCGTTTGCGTCTGAGAGCGGCCCGTGACTGCACCGTTGCGTTTTCCGTCGCCGGTGGGAGGATTTGTCGCCAATTTTTCCTCCTCAAGTGGTGTGACAGGTCGGGGAACAGAAATAGCAACCGTTGATACGGTGCCACGTAGGATGGCGCCTCTTGGCCTCTTGGACTGCCTGCGAGCAATAGGCAAATTCACCAAGATACTCACGGTTGTTAGGCGCAGGCAGAAAGGAACAGGTGCCTGTGTGGACTTCATAGTCACCATTCATCTGGCGATTATGGTTGAGATAATAGTTAGCCATTCCCCATATCCTTTTGTGGGAAGGTTCTTGAAAATGGCCGGAACTTATGCTTACCTTGAACTTGTCTAGGGTGCAGGAAAGCCGTTCCGGCCGACTGCTCACGGAGGGCCGACCTTTGGTCGGCCTTTTCCGTTTTTGGGGAAGTTTGCGTTATGGCGGCTTCATTTGTTAGAACTCCTCTTTGCTATGGCGGATGGTATCATGCGCAGTCTGAGCCTGAAGACTTCCGTTGTCAAGTCCCCCAAAGTCTTCCTTGTCGGACTTGATCGATTCTGAAAGATTCCAAACGCCGGTGGACAGATCTAGATCCAAGCGTTCGTCTGCCTTCAAGCGAGAGAGCTGCGGAGAAAGACTTGATCTTTCAATTACTTTGCCGAATTCGGCCTTGATCCATTTCACAATATCTTCCGCCGTTCCCGTGCCGCCGTGGACATGAAGTACGTGTAGCGCCATCTCTTTGATCGTCATGTTATTCGTCTCAACACTCGATTCGGCTGTAGTAGAAGGCTTGTCCTTAAGGCTAGCGGAATCTATCGCGATTTTGGCCGCCTTTAGCTCTTTTAGTTCAAGAAACAGAGCTGCACGCAACTCCTTGATCTCGACCTCTCGCCGCTCAATGAATTCTCGCAGAGAAAGTCTCTCCATATTCAAGCTCCTTTAATCAGCGTCACCTCTGCTATGTTCGCACATCTAGTTTACGTGACTTTGACTTCAGTCGCAATACGGACTCACGTACTACATATAGGTATGACTCGCGCAGTATCGCTACATATAGAAAAAGGGGGAGCGCAGTAGCGCTCCCCCTTTTTCTTATTGGCTGTTGAGGGACTTACCCCTGCAACGTCCGCACCCCATAGCCCTCACCCCGGGCCTTCATCGCCGCCACGGCGGCGATGCTGGCCGCTGCGGTGGTGAAGTAGGGGATCTTGTCCATCAGGGCGACGCGGCGGATGTCGCGGCTGTCGTTGATGGCCTGGGTGCCTTCGGTGGTGTTCAGGACCAGGGCGATGTCGTTGTTTTTCAGGCGGTCCACGATGTTGGGGCGGCCCTCGTAGACTTTGGCGACGGGAGTCGTCGTGACCCCGACACCTGACAGCCAGGTTGCGGTGCCCTTGGTGGCCACGATCTCGAAGCCCATGGCGATGAGGTCGCGGGCGGCGCTGGCGAGGCTTTCCGTTTTGTCCATGTCCTTGACCGACAGGAAGACGCGGCCGGATTCGGGCAGGATGGTGCCTGCGCCCATTTGGGCCTTGAGGAAGGCCAATGCAAAGGTGCGGTCCCAGCCCATGACTTCGCCGGTGGAGCGCATTTCAGGCCCGAGCATCGGGTCGACGCCGGGGAAGCGGGCGAAGGGGAGCACCGCCTCCTTGACCGAAAACCACGGGGTGATCGGGTCGGCGAGGGTGAAGGGGTTGGCGAGCGGCAGGTCGGTGTCGGGGCCGACGCCAGCCTCGTAAGGGGCGCGCAGCGGGAAGTTCGACATCGGCTCGCCGGCCATCAGGCGGGCGGCGATGGCGGCGATGGCGGAATCGGTGGCCTTGGCGACAAAGGGCACGGTGCGCGAGGCGCGGGGGTTCACCTCCAGCACATAGATGGTGCCGTCCTTGATCGCGAATTGCACGTTCATCAACCCGACGACGTTGAGGGCACGGGCCATGGCGACGGTCTGGGTTTTCAGCTCGGCGATGGTGTCGGCAGAGAGCGAATGCGGCGGCAGGCAGCAGGCGGAGTCGCCGGAGTGGACGCCCGCCTCTTCGATATGTTCCATGATTCCGGCGACATGGACATTTTCACCGTCGCTTAACGCATCCACGTCAACCTCGATGGCATTGGAGAGATACGAATCGAGGAGGACGGGGTTGTTGCCGGAGACCTGCACGGCTTCGCGGATGTAGCGTTCAAGCTGGGCGTCGTCGCGGATGATTTCCATCGCGCGGCCGCCGAGGACGAAGGAGGGGCGGATCACCAGCGGGTAGCCGACCTTTTGGGCAACGGTGAAGGCCTCGTCGCGCGAACGGGCGGTGCCGTTGTTGGGTTGCTTGAGGTTGAGGGTGTTCAGGAGTTGCTGGAACCGCTCGCGGTCTTCGGCAAGGTCGATCGCGTCGGGGGTGGTGCCGAGGATCGGGATGCCTTCGTTTGCCAGGGCTTGCGCCAGTTTCAGCGGGGTCTGGCCGCCGAATTGCACGATGACACCGTGGAGGGTGCCGTTGTCCTGCTCCACCCGCAGGATTTCGAGGACGTGTTCGAGGGTGAGCGGCTCGAAATACAGCCGGTCGGAGGTGTCGTAGTCGGTGGAGACGGTTTCGGGGTTGCAGTTGACCATAATGGTTTCATAGCCCGCATCGGTGAGGGCATAGCAGGCGTGGCAGCAGCAATAATCGAACTCGATCCCCTGACCGATGCGGTTGGGGCCGCCGCCGAGGATGACGACTTTTTTGGCGGCTGAGGGGCGGGCCTCGCATTCCACATCGCCCATGACCGGGGATTCGTAGGTGGAATACATATAGGGGGTTTGTGCCTCGAACTCGGCGGCGCAGGTGTCGATGCGTTTGAACACGGCGGTGACGCCGAGGTTGCGCCGCGCGCGTCTGACCTGGCCTTCGTCGCGGCCGGTGAGGGTGGCGAGGCGGGCGTCGGTGAAGCCCATCATTTTCAGTTTGCGCAAGCCGGGGGCGTCGAGGGGGAGGCCCTGTTTGCGGATTTCGGCTTCGGCGTCGATGATTTCGCGGATGCGGGCGAGGAACCATGGATCGAAAGAGGTGATGGCCTGGATTTCGTCATTGGTGAAGCCGTCGCGCATGGCTTGCGCGATCACGCGGAGGCGGTCGGGGGTTTGCAGGCTGAGCGCCTTGGAGATGGCGGCGCGGTCGGGGCCGCCTGGAATCGCGATTTCGTCAAAGCCGGTGAGGCCGGTTTCCAGCGAGGCGAGGGCCTTTTGCATCGATTCGTGGATGGTGCGGCCGATCGCCATCACCTCGCCCACCGATTTCATCGCGGTGGTGAGGTGGGGTTCGGAACCGGGGAACTTCTCGAAGGCAAAGCGCGGGATCTTGGTGACGACGTAGTCGATGGAGGGTTCGAACGACGCCGGGGTGACCTTGGTGATGTCATTGTCCAGCTCGTCCAGCGTGTAGCCGACCGCCAGTTTGGCGGCGATTTTCGCGATGGGGAAACCGGTGGCTTTGGAGGCGAGGGCGGAACTCCGCGACACGCGGGGGTTCATCTCGATCACCACCATGCGGCCATCGGCGGGGTTGATCGCCCATTGCACGTTCGACCCGCCGGTCTCTACCCCGATCTCGCGCAGCACGGCGATGGAGCCATTGCGCATGATCTGGTATTCCTTGTCGGTCAGGGTCAGCGCCGGGGCGACGGTGATGGAATCGCCGGTGTGGACGCCCATCGGGTCGATGTTTTCGATCGCGCAGACGATGATGGCGTTGTCGGCGGCGTCGCGCACCACCTCCATCTCGAATTCCTTCCAGCCGAGCAGGGATTCATCGACCAGGATCTGGGCCATGGGCGAGGCTTCCAGCCCGGAGCGGCAGATCGCCTCGTAATCATCGCGGTTGTAGGCGACGCCGCCGCCGGTGCCGCCCAGGGTGAAGGCGGGGCGGATGATGGCGGGCAGGCCGACGTAGTCGAGGGTGTCGATGGCTTCGCGCAATGCTGCGTTGATGTCGTATTTGCCGTTGGCGAGTTTCGGCGCCGCGATGATGGTGGCTTTGGGGTTTTCCAACCCGATCCGGTCCATCGCCTCGCGGAACAGCTTGCGGTCTTCTGCCATTTCGATGGCTTCGCGTTTGGCACCAATCAGTTCAACGTTGAACTTTTCCAACACGCCGAGGTCGGCGAGGGCCAAGGCGGTGTTCAGGCCGGTCTGGCCACCCATGGTGGGCAGCAAAGCTTCGGGGCGTTCTTTCTCGATGATCTTGGCAACCACTTCGGGCGTGATCGGCTCGATATAGGTGGCATCGGCAAGCCCCGGATCGGTCATGATCGTGGCGGGGTTGGAGTTTACCAGAATGACGCGGTAGCCTTCTTCGCGCAAAGCTTTACAGGCTTGAGCGCCCGAGTAGTCGAATTCGCAGGCCTGACCGATGACGATGGGACCAGCACCGATGATCATGATGGATTTGATGTCGGTTCTTTTCGGCATGGCGGTGGCCCCTGTGCATGGCTGATCCCGGGTCGCGGTGACACCGGGTCTCGGATTCGTGCGGTCTGCGCAAATTGACGGGGGTTTAGGGGGTTGCGCGGCGCGGCGCAACCCTTTGCGGAGGGGGTGTCTGGTGAGCAGGGTGGGTGGTTCCGAGGCGCAGCACCGGGTTCACCCACCAGATGTGCGGTGCGGCCATGGTGGGTGAACCTGCGCGTTCCGCGCAGAACCACCCACCCTACGCTTGCGGGCCGCATCTAACGAGGTATTGGGGGGACGGGAACGGGTCGCTTGCCGCCTGTTCCGGCAAGGGGGCGCGTGCTAGATGCGTCAGGCGGGCAAGGGGCGGAACTCAGACGATGATTGTCATTGAACATGGACCGGGGGGGCGGGCGGTGGCGTTTTCGCGGGCCGTCCGGCTGTTCGTGGCGCATGAGCCCGATGAGGTGGCAATGGCGCTCGCCGCAGCCGAAGATGCACGGCAGCGGGGCGCGTGGATTGCGGGCTATATCGCCTATGAGGCGGGCTATGCACTGGAGCCGCGCATAGCGGGGCGGATGCCCGAAGGGCGGCGCGGGCCGCTGGTCTGTCTGGCGGCGTTTAACGGGCCCGGTGACGCAGGCGCGGTTCTTTCGGCGGCGTCGGAGGAGGGCCGGGGCGTGCGGCTGGAGGCATTGGTGCCTTGCGTCACGCGGGAGGCTTATGGGGCGGCGTTTGCGCGGGTGCAGGGGTATATTGCCGCCGGCGATTGCTATCAGATCAACCTGACCTTTCCGCTGGCGTCGCGCCTTTCGGGCGGCTCGGCGCTGGGGCTTTATGGCGCGCTGCGGGCGGGGCAGCCGGTGGGCTACGGGGCGTTTGTGGATCTGGGGGTGGGGCCGGTGGTGGTGTCGCGCAGTCCCGAGTTGTTTTTCCGGGTCTCGGGGGGCGTGATCGAGAGTCGCCCGATGAAGGGGACCGCGCCCCGCAGCGATGATCCGGTGGAGGATGCCGGGTTGGCGGCGGCGTTGCAGGCAAGTGAAAAGGACCGGGCCGAGAACCTGATGATCGTCGATTTGCTCCGCAATGACATCGCGCGGATGGCGGTGGTAGGCTCGGTCAAGGTGCCGGAGTTGTTTGCGGTGGAGAGTTTTGCCACGGTGCATCAGATGAGCAGCCGGGTGCAGGGGCGGTTGTTGCCCGGCGCGGGTCTGCCGGGGCTGATGGCGGCGCTGTTCCCCTGTGGCTCGGTGACGGGCGCGCCGAAGATCCGGGCGATGGAGATCATCGCCGATGTCGAGGCGGAGCCGCGCGGGGTCTATTGCGGGGCGGTGGGCTGGGCTTCGCCTTCGGGGGATCAGGGATGGTCGGTGGCGATCCGCACGGCGCGGGTCTGGCCGGATGGCGAGGTCCGGCTGAATGTCGGTGGGGGCGTGGTGTTTGACTCTACTGAAGGCGGGGAATGGGAGGAGGCGTTGTGGAAAGCGCGCTTTGCGACGCGGCTGACACGCCGGGGCTGAAACTGATCGAGACGATGCTGTGGGATGGCGTGCGCGTTCCGCGCTGGCCGCTGCATCTTGCACGGCTGACGGCGGGGGCGGCGGCTTTGGGCTGGGCGGTGCCTGAGGTGCGGGTTGTGGGGCCGGAGGGGGAAGCGGCGCGGCTGCGTCTGACACTGGATGCGCGCGGGGTGGTGGAGCTTGAGTTGGGAGCGGTGCCTGCGCCGCGTGCGGTCTGGTGCTTGGGGTCGGCGGCGGAGCGGTTGTGCTCGGGTGATCCGTGGTTGCGGGTGAAGTCGACCCGGCGTGCGGTTTATGACCGGGCGCGGGCGGCTATGCCTGCTGGGCTGGATGAGCTGGTGTTCCTGAACGAGCGGGGTGAGGTTTGTGACGGGACGATCACCACGCTGTTCTTTGACCGGGGGCAGGGGTTGCGGACACCGCCTTTGACCAGCGGGCTCTTGCCGGGGGTGTTGCGGGCGGAGATTGCGTGTGCGGAGGAGGTGCTGATGGCGGCAGACCTGCCCCGGGTGCGGTTGTGGGTGGGCAATGCGTTGCGCGGGATCGCGGAAGCGGTGTGGGGTGGATAGGGCAGGAGCCTCCGGCGGGAGTATTGGGCAAGCAGCAATGCGGGAGTGGCGGCGCGGGATGGCTGGGGTGGTGCGGGTGGACAGGGCAGGAGCCTCCGGCGGGAGTATTGGGGCAAGCAGCAATGCGGGTGCGTGGCGCGGGATGGTTGAGGGGGGCGGTTTGGATAGGGCGGGAGCCTTGGCCATGGGTCATCGAGAAAGGTGCAGGCGGTGAGTGCGGCGCGGTTGTTCGCGCTGACGGCACTGGCCATGGGGGCGTTTGCGGCCAATTCGGTGCTGAACCGGATGGCTGTGGGGGCGGGGTGGATTGATCCGTTGGTTTTTGCCGCGCTGCGGGTGGTGGCGGGGGCAGTTGTGCTGGCCGTGCTGGTGGGCCTGCGCGGTGGGGTGGTCCGGGTCGGATGGCGCGGTCGGGTGCCGGGGGTGTTCGGGTTGGTGGTTTATCTGGTCGGGTTCTCGGTCGCCTATCTGGCGCTGGGGGCCGGGGTGGGGGCGTTGATATTGTTCGGAGCGGTGCAGGTGACCATGTTCGGCGGCGCTGTGCTGTCGGGTGAGGCGGTGCCGGGGCGACGCTGGCTGGGGGCAGGGCTGGCCTTTGCCGGGCTGGTCTGGCTGGTGGCCCCCGGAGGGGCCGAGGTGCCGGTGGTGGGGGCCGTTGCGATGGGCTGTGCGGGGTTCGGCTGGGGGGTTTATTCCTTGGCCGGGCGGGGCGCGGGGGATGCGTTGGGGGCGACGGCGTGGAATTTTGTGCTGGCGGTGCCGGTTGTCGCGGGAATCGCGCTGGTCTGGGGCGGGGTGCGGGCAGAGGCGGCAGGGGTCTGGCTGGCGCTGCTGTCGGGGGCGGTGACCAGCGGTCTGGGCTATGCGCTGTGGTATGCGGTGCTGCCAGCACTGGGGGCGGCGCGGGCGGCGGTGGCGCAGCTGACGGTGCCGGTGCTGGCGGCGCTGGGCGGGGCTGTGGTGATCGGCGAGGGGGTGGGGGAACGGTTCTGGCTCGCCTCGGCGGTGATTTTGGGCGGTGTGGCGATTGCCAGTTCTCAGAGCGGTTTGATGAGGCGGTGACTGGTGTGGCCGGTGTCGGCGTCGTGGCGGCTTATGCCGGTTGGCTGGAAGCCCATGCGGGACCAGAAGACGGCGCCGCGTTGGTTGGCCTTCAGCACGGCGAGGCAGAGGTGGGGGGCTTTGGCCGCGCGGGCGCGGGCTTCGATCTCGGTGAGGAAGGCTGCGCCGTGGCCTTTGGAGCGGACATCGGGGGCAAGGATCATCAGGCCGAGGTAGGCGTCGGTGGGGCCTGGGAAGCCGAAGGAGAGTTCGGCGACGCCTTGGAGTTGGTCATCAAGAAACAGGCCGAGGCGATGGGAGGCGTCGGGGTCGCAGCCGGGTGGGGTGCTGGTGAACACCTCTTCCACTTCTTCCGGGCCGGGGGCGTGGCCCTTCCACAGGTGGAAGTAGTCTTGCGCCCTGGTGAGCAGGTCGGCGACGGCGGTGCGGTCGCCCGAGGGGTCGAGCGGGCGGATCATGGGGTGGCGGGTGTGGGAGGCGCGGGAGCCATCGGCCCAGAGGGTTCGGGCGCGGTGGACACAGGGGGCATGCGGCCCATCCAGTCGAAATCGCGCACCGAGATCATGCCGGAGGTGATGATCCCGGCCAGCAGGCCCCAGACGATGATGGCGAACAGTGTGGTGACCTTGGCCTTGCGGCCCACCATCTCGTCACGCGGGGCGCTGCGGGGGGTGCCGGGGACGACAGAGCCCGCGTCGCCTTGGGTGGTCAGGCGCAGCGGCAGCACGATGAAGAACACCATGAACCAGACCACGGCAAACAGGACGGCGGCGGCGGTGATGGTCATATCTGCTCCAGCTCGATCAGGCAGCCATTGAAGTCTTTGGGGTGCAGGAACAGCACCGGCTTGCCATGCGCGCCGATCTTTGGCTCGCCCGTGCCCAGCACCCGTGCGCCGGAGGCGCGCAGCGTGTCGCGGGCGGCGAGGATGTCTTCGACCTCGTAGCAGATGTGGTGGATGCCACCGGCAGGGTTCTTGTCGAGAAAGCCCTGAATGGGGGAGTTTTCACCCAGGGGCGTGAGCAGTTCGATCTTGGTGTTCGGCAGGTCGATGAACACCACGGTCACGCCGTGGTCAGGCTCGTCCTGGGCTGGGCGCACCGGGGCCCCGAGTGTGCCTGCGTATTGCGCAGTGGCGGCGGCGAGGTCGGGCACGGCGATGGCGACATGGTTCAGGCGACCGATCATGGCTGACTCCTTGGGACGATTTTCGCGGTTATGGGCGGGGTCGGGGCATGAGGCAAGGGGCCGATCCGTCGCAGGCGGGATTTCCGCGACGGGAGCGCGCGTCTTTAACGTATTCTTAGCCGGTTTGGGTATCTGGTTGTGGCATACCCTTGTGCAACACGGAGGACCGCCATGCCTGTGCCAGACCGATCCGACGCCGTGCCCGGTCCCGGCTTTGCGCCGTGCGGCGTGACGATGCCCCAGTCGGGGGTTTTGTCCGGGGCAATAACCGGGGCCTTGCCGCTGTCCGGCGTCACGATCCTGCTGGTCGAGGACAGCCGCTTTGCGTCGGATGCGCTGCGGCTGATGTGCCAGCGCTCCGGCGCGCGGTTGCGGCGGGTGGAGACGATGGCGCAGGCGCGGTTGCACCTGCGCACCTATTGCCCCGATGTGGTGCTGGTCGATCTGGGCCTGCCCGACGGGCGAGGCGACCGGCTGATCCGCGATCTGACCGGCAGGCGCGGCAGTTCGGTGGTTCTTGGCCTGTCGGGCGACCTGGACGGGCGGGCGCAGGCGCTGGCGGCGGGGGCGGCGGGGTTTCTGGAAAAACCGCTGCGGGGTCTGGGGTCGTTTCAACGGGCGGTCTTGCGGCATCTGCCCGGGCGGTCTGCGCTGGTCGCCCCGGATGAGGATGACGCAGAAGGCGGTGGCGCGGATCCGCTGGCCCTGCGCGATGATCTGGCGCATGCGGCGGATCTGATGGCATCAGCCCCGGATGCGGCGGTGCGCGGCTATCTGGCGCGGTTTGTCGCCGGCATAGCGCGCAGCGCCGGCGATGCCGATCTGGCCGATGCGGCGGCCGCAGCGGCGCTGCGGGCCGATGCCTTGCCACATCTGCGCTGTCTGGTGCAGGGCCGGCTGGGGGAGAGGGCGCGGTTTTGACGGGCGGTTACAGGCCGGGGTCAGACGCTGCGAGCACCAACTGCGACAGATCGGACAGGCGTTCGCTTTGCTTGCCGGTTGCGTCAAAATTGGCTGGGGCGAGCCAGGCGGCAAAAGCCTCGCGCAGCGCGGGCCATTCACTGTCGATCACCGAGAACCATGCGGTGTCGCGGTTGCGGCCCTTGCTGACGGTGTGGTTGCGGAAAATGCCTTCATAGCTGAAGCCCAGCCGCTGTGCGGCGCGGCGCGACGGCAGGTTCAGGGCGTTGCATTTCCATTCATAGCGGCGGTATCCGGCGTGGAACGCCCAATCCATCATCAGAAACATCGCCTCGGTCGCGGCCGGGGTGCGTTGCAGCGCGGGCGACAGGCAGATGTGGCCCACCTCGATGCTTCCCGCCTGCGGCGAGATACGCAGGTAAGAGGCGACGCCGAGGGCGTGGCCGGTGGCGGTGTCGGTCAAGGCGAAGAAAACCGGGTCATTCAGGCCCTGATGATCCTTGACCCAGCGGTGATAGGCCGAGGCCGAGGAGAACGGGCCGTAGGGCATGTAATCCCACAACCCATCATGGCCGGAAAATGCGGCGAACAGGTCGGCGGCGTGGTCATCGGCCTCCAGCGGGTCCAGCCGGATGTACCTGCCTTCCAGCGTCAGACCTGCGGGTGGGTGCGGCGGCGGAGTCCAACCGGTGAGCAGTTGCCCGAGTGGTGCCTGTCCCTGTGGTGCCGGTGTCTGCATGGCTGCGCCCCTGTTGTGCTGCGAGGGTTATGTCCTGCCTTCAGGGCATTGCGCAATGGGGATATGATGCGTGGGTCAGGCCAGCAGGCCGGGATCATCGCCCATGGTCAAACCGGGGAAAATGCCGGATTCAAGCAGGCTGCGGTCAAAGCCATACATCCCGCGCATCGCCCAGGCTGCCCAGGCCCGCACGTCCGATGTGGGCATCAGGTCGCGGCGTTCATACAGCGCGGCCTCGTCCAGCCCCGGCCACCGGCCCATGACGCGGCCACCATTCAGCGCGCCGCCCGCCATCAGCATCGCCCCACCGGTGCCGTGGTCGGTGCCCTTGGTGCCGTTCTCGGACACGGTGCGGCCGAATTCGGTCATCGCCAGCAGCAGGGTCTTGCCCCAGATCTGCGGGCCAAGCCGGTCTTGCAGCCGTAGCACCACCCGCTCCAGCCGCCGCAGCGGCAGCGAGATGCCGCCTGACTGGTTGCGGTGGGTATCCCAGCCAGAGAGCGAGAAGGCGGCGATACGGGTGTCTTCGCGCAGGCGGTCGGCGGCAAAATCGGTCAGACGGTCGGTATCGGCCAGACGGCGGTTGTCCGACAGGGGGGCGGTCGCGGTGCCATCCATCCGGGCGATATCCATGCTTTCGGTGAGCGAGACCGCCTCGGTCGCGGCGTCGCGGAACAGGGCGTCGTCGTGGTAGACATGATCCAGCAGCAACCGGCTTTGCGCCGACAGATCCAGCCGCAGATCGGGCTGCCAGTTGCTGACCGGGGCCTGGCCTTGCAACACCGGCGCGGAATCGGCCCCGATCGCAAAGGCGGTCTGTGCGCGCAGGCCGGGAACCGCTTGCAGCATGCGGTTCAGCCAGCCATCGCGCACCGCGCCATCGGGCACGTCAAGCCCGGTGCCAGCCTCAAGGATATCCTGCCCGTCGAAATGGCTGCGCTGGTCACGGTAGGGGGTGGAGGTGGCCTGCACAAAGCCAAGCTGGCCCGCGTGCCACAGCGGCATCAGACCTTCGAGCGTGGGGTGCAGGCTGAAATATCCTGTCAGGTCAGGGCCATGGGTGGTGGAGAGCGTGGGGCGATAGCCGGAAAACAGCGGATCAGCAGAGGGGCGCAGCAGATCCAGCCCGTCCATCGCGCCGCGCAGGATCACGACCACCAGCCGATGATCGCCCAAAGGCGCGCTGCCATCGGACGCGGCCAGCGTCACGGTTGTCATCAACGGGTGGGCGGCCAGCGAACAGGCGGTCCCGGTCAGGCCCTTGAGAAACAGGCGGCGATCCATGGTGGCTACCTTCGGTTGAATTCGGGGCTGGCCAGCACCAGGCCAACCGCTTCGCGGATGTTTTCCGACTTTGGCACCGCCCAGGCCAGACGTGGCCCCAGATGTGAGCCGAGGCTGCGGGTCATCAGCGCCTCTGGCTCGGGCAGCGGATTCACCAGACGCGCGGGCATTTCCATCGCCCAGGTGATGCGGACCGCCATCGCTTCGGGGGTGATCCAGGCCTCTGCCGCCTCGGGCCAGCCATCGGGGCCGGGGGGGGATTGCCAGCGCTGGCCCATGGCGGCCATCGGTTGCAGGATCATCTGGCGGAAGGAGTCATCGGGCATCCGCATCACATCCGCCCCGTCAAGCCCAAGCGCGCGGAGGGAGGCGACCATGAAATCATAGGGTTGGCGGGCCTTTTCCTGCAGTTTGGACCAGGTGGCCGGCTGGGTCAGAAGCGATTCCATCACCGCCAGCAGATCGCCGCCCGAGCTGCGCCAGGCGTCAGTCAGCGCCTGCACCAGATCGGGGTTGGGTTGGTCCGAGACGAAATGGATCGCCAGCTTGCGCGCCAGATGGGCGGCGGTGGCGGGATGTTCGGCCAGATCGTCCAGTGATTTGAGCACGGTGGCAAGGTTGTCGCCGTCATAGGTGGTGCCCAGCACGGTTTCCGGCCCTGGCTCGGCGCGGCGCGCGTCAAAGGTGGGGCCCTTCTTGCCGACGGTCAGCCCGGTGAGGAGTTCGGCCATCTGGGTCACGTCTTCCTGGGTGTAGCCGCTGCCGACGGTGTGCAGTTCCAGGAGTTCGCGTGCCAGATTCTCGTTCAGCCCCTTGATCCGGCGTTGCCCGATGCGGGACTTCGGGCCAAAGCTGCGACTCTGGTCCAGATAGCCCAGCATCGCCGGATGCTGGATCACCGCCTTGAGCATATCGGCGAAGCGGTCGGTCAGGTAGGGACGGATCGCCTCTTCCACCATGGTTGCCGGGAGCGGGCTGTCGCGGCGCGAGCGGGCTTGGGTTGTGAAATGATCAGCCCAGAACTGCACAAGGCGTTCGCGAAAGCCGTCCGGCGCATCCAGCGCGCGGGCGAGTGTGGTCTTTGCGGCGAGCAGGGTGACACCTTCAAGCTGGGCGATGGCCTGGCGGTAATCCTGCCGGGCGGCCTTTGCCTCTGCCGTCTCGGCGCGGCGCCAGGTGCGCAGCGTGGTATCGGCGCGCGTCAAGGTGTCGGTCAGTTCGGACAGATGCGGGCCGGGCCAGGTGGCGGCCATGACATCGGGGCCGCGCAGCGTGGCCAGCATCGACGCGGGTTCGGCCGGCGCTTGATCGGGGAGGGGCAGCCCATAGCCAAAGCGAAAGGCGGCGGTGGTCTTGTCCTGAGTCATCGGGCCGTCCTTGAGGTGCGGTCAGGATAAAGGCAAATGCGCGGTTTTGCACCGGGGATCTGCGTAAAAGCCGGTGTTAAAACTGGTTAATCAAAGCTGAAATCCGGGGGGTAGCCATGAAACCCGTCAAAATCACCCTTGCCCAGAGCAATGCCGGACGCTCGGAGGGATGCGTAACCCATTGTCATATGGAAGAAAAAGTTCGGCATCCCGTAGAGGAACACGAAATCATGCGCAGGTTGTTCCAGATCGGTAAAACCTGCGCGATGCGTGATGATCCGGTCGGCGGCCCCGTCGAATTCGGCCGGTTTCATCGCGCCAAGGGTGGCGCGGGCCACCGCCATGCGTGGCGCAAGGGCGGTGGGAAGGTCTGGCACCGGGCGGCCCGCCAGTGGGCAGGCGATGCGCAGGGTAAAGCCTGCGGCTGCGGCAAAATGCTGGCTGGCGGTGAGGCTATCGCCGATCTGCGCTGTCATCGCCGCCCGCCCCGCCTTGTCCACGATCCCGCCCATCTGGGTGAGGTAGTGGCGAAAGACAGGGACGGTGGCGTGATACATCAGGCGTCCTTGGGCAGCACGCGCAGGCGGAGTTCGCGCAGCTGGTCGTTGGTCGGGTCGGAGGGCGCGTTCATCAGCAGGTCTTCGGCACGCTGGTTCATCGGGAACATGATGACCTCGCGGATGTTGGTGGTATCGGCCAGCAGCATCACGATGCGGTCGATGCCCGCCGCACAACCGCCGTGGGGCGGCGCGCCGTATTTGAAGGCCTTGACCATGCCGCCGAAGCGCTTTTCGACTTCGGAATTCGGGTAGCCGGCCAGTTCAAACGCCTTGAACATGATCTCCGGCTTGTGGTTGCGGATACCGCCGGAGAGCAGTTCGTAGCCGTTGCAGGCAAGGTCGTATTGGTAGGCATAGACGTTCAGCGGGTCGCCGTTCAGCGCCTCCATCCCGCCTTGCGGCATGGAGAACGGGTTGTGGCTGAAGTCGATTTTGCCGTCGTCGGTCTTCTCATACATCGGGAAATCGACGATCCAGGCGAAGCGGAACGTGTCTTTCTCGGTCAGGCCGAGTTCTTCGCCGATCACATTGCGGGCGCGGCCGGCGACGGATTCGAACGCCTCCGGCTTGCCGCCGAGGAAGAAGGCGGCATCGCCGAGGCCGAGGCCGAGTTGCTGGCGGATCGCTTCGGTGCGCTCGGGGCCGATGTTCTTGGCGAGGGGGCCTGCTGCTTCCATGCCGGATTTGTCTTCGGCTTCGCGCCAGAAGATATACCCCATCCCCGGCAACCCCTGCTGCTGGGCAAAGGCGTTCATGCGGTCGCAGAATTTGCGGCTGCCGCCCTTTGGTGCGGGGATGGCGCGGATTTGCGTGCCCTCTTGCTCCAGCAGTTTGGCGAAGACGGCGAAGCCGGAGCCTGCGAAATGGTCGGAGACGATCTGCATCTTGATCGGGTTGCGCAGGTCGGGTTTGTCGGAGCCGTACCAGAGCAGCGAGTCGCGATAGGCGATGCGGGGCCAGTTGGCATCGACCGGCTTTTCGGGGGCGAATTCCTGGAACAGGCCCTGAATGACCGGCTGGACCACGGCAAACACGTCTTCCTGTTCGACAAAGCTCATCTCGATGTCGAGCTGGTAGAAATCGGTGGGCGAGCGGTCGGCGCGGGGGTCTTCATCGCGGAAGCACGGCGCAATCTGGAAATAGCGGTCGAAACCGGCGACCATGATCAGCTGTTTGAACTGCTGCGGGGCCTGGGGCAGGGCGTAGAACTTGCCCGGATGCAGGCGCGAGGGCACGAGGAAATCGCGCGCACCTTCGGGGCTGGAGGCGGTGATGATGGGGGTCTGGAACTCGTTGAACCCCATGTCCCACATCCGGTTGCGCAAGCTGCGCACCACGTTGGAGCGCAGCATCATGTTGCGGTGCATGCCGTCGCGGCGCAGGTCGAGGAAGCGGTAGGTGAGGCGGGTTTCCTCGGGGTATTCGGTTTCACCAAAGACCGGCATTGGCAGTTCGGCCGCCTCGCCCAGCACGGTTACGGCGGTGGCATAGATCTCGATTTCGCCCGTCGGCAGTTTGGGGTTGATCAGCGACGCGTCGCGGGCCTTGACCCGGCCTTCGACCTGAATCACCCATTCGGCGCGGACCTTTTCGATGTCGGCAAAGGCCGGGGAGTCGCTGTCGGCCAGAATCTGGGTGATGCCGTAATGGTCGCGCAGGTCGATGAACAACACGCCGCCATGATCGCGCACCCGGTGCACCCAGCCCGAGAGGCGGATGGTTTCGCCCACATGGGCGGTGTTCAGGGCGGCGCAGGTATGGCTGCGATAGGCGTGCATCGGCAATCCCCTTTCAAGGGTTTTGGTCTTTGCGCCGATACACCCTTACCTGCGTGCGAAGTCAAGCCGGTCTTGTGGGGCTAGCCCGGTTCGAACAGGGCCTCGACCGCCTGCGCATAGGTCAGGCCGGGGTCGAAAGCGCCACTGCGCAGGAACAGGATGGTTTGGCGCAGGACGATCGGGTTCATCATCAGGAAGGTGTGGGTGGCGGGCAGGGTCAGGTGGGCGGTCATGCCGTCGATCATGGTCGATGCCACGCTGACCTTGCCATCATCGGGGCCGGGGATCAGGCTGGAATAGACCGGGTTGAGCGACTGGTTGCCCGCGATGATGCCCAAGGGATAGTCGGGTTGCGGCAGGGTGCGCGGGACCGAAGCGGCATCGGTGCCGAGTTGCAGGCCGGCGGGGCCGTTGATCCAGCCAAAAACCGGGATCATGCCGAGCGCATCGACCAGTTCGGAGCCTTGGTTCGGTGGGGCCAGCATCACCACGCGGCCAAGCGCATCGGGGCGGTGATCGGCCAGCAGATAGCGCACGAGGATGCCGCCCATGGAATGGGTCACGAAATGCACCTGCTCGCCCGGCGCAAGCGCGCAGGCGGCGATACCGTCATCGACGAAAGCCGCCAGATCGGGGATCGGGGCCGAGGTGGAGGGGTAGGACTGGTTGACGGTGCGAAAGCCCGCGCCGTTCAGCGCCTGCGCCATCAGCATGAGCGAGGCATCGCTGCGTGCCAGCCCGTGCAAAAGCACCACGCAATCCGCCTGTGCGGGCGTGGCGAACAGCAGGGCAAGGGCAAGGGCACGGATCATGCGGGAAACATGGCCGCGATGCGCGGCCTTGCCAAGGGGGAGTGGACAAACGGCGCGCAACGTCACAGGCTGCGGCCATGTCGCACCGAACCCCACGCCTTGCCACCCGCGCGCTTATTCTGGCCGATGACCGGCTGCTGCTGGTCAATGCTTACCGCCATGGCGCCAATCGCGGCGGGGTGTCGGATCTGTGGTGTGCGCCGGGCGGCGGTGCGGTGGTCGGCAAGTCGCTGCATGACAACCTGATGCGCGAGATCTGGGAAGAGACCGGGCTGCAGGTGGAGGTTGGCGCGCCCTGCCTCGTGAACGAATTCCACGACCCGAGGCGCGGCTTTCATCAGGTTGACCTGTATTTCCGCTGTCAGGTCGTGGGCGGGCAGATCACTGACGGTTGGCGCGACCCGGAAGGCGTGGTCACCGAGCGCCGGTTTTTCAGCCGGGACGAGTTGCGCGGAATCCGTTTCAAGCCCGACAGCCTGCCGGATGCGGCCTGGGGGCTGGGGGAGAGCCTGTATGATCCGCTGGAGCTGATCGTGCGCTAGCTTTCGGGCGGTGGGATTGCGGCACCCCCGGGGCTCTGCCCCGGACCCCGGAGTATTTCATAAGCAGCAAGCCGGGGTCAGATGTCCATCCAAAGGGTGACCGGGCCGTCATTGGTGAGGCTGACGGCCATGTCGGCGCCGAAGATGCCGTTGGCAGTGGGGATGCCGAGCGCGGCAATGCGGGTGGTGAAATGGTCGTAAAGGCGTTTGCCGGTCTCTGGCTTTGCCGCGGTGGAGAAACCGGGGCGGTTGCCGCGCAGGTCGGCCGCGAGGGTGAACTGCGACACGATCAGGGCCGATCCGGCGATGTCCCTGACGGAGAGGTTCATCTTGCCCTGATCATCCTTGAAGATGCGCAATTTTGCGATTTTCGCTGCCAGGGCGTCGGCCTGTGCCTCGGTATCGCCCTCCATCGCGCACATCAGGATCAGGAGGCCCGCGTCGATGGCGCCGGTGACCGTGCCGTCAACGCTGACCGAGGCGCGGCTGACGCGCTGGACAACTGCCCTCACAGTTCATTGGCCCAGGGCGGGTTGGCACCGGGGCGGCTGACGGTGATGGCGGCGGCGCGGGTGCCCAGCGACAGGGCTGCGTCCAGCGTGGCGTCGGGGAGCGCTGCGAGGGCGGTTTTGGTCAGCGCGCCTGCGGCGTGCAGGGCCGCGAGCGCGCCCGCGTTGAAGGTATCGCCCGCGCCCACTGTATCGGCCACGGTGACCGGAGTCGCGGCAAAGAAGCGGTTTTGCGTGGCAGTGATGGCGCGCGCCCCGGCAGCGCCTTCGGTGACGAACACCAGTTTCGGGCCGGTCGCAATGATCTGGCGGGCCAGGCTGTTGAGATCGCCCGCCCCCAGCAGCCAGTGCAGGTCTTCGTCCGACAGTTTGACGATATCGGCGCGGGCGATCATGCGGGTGATCCGGGCGCGGTATTCTGTCTCTTTCCCGGCGATGAATCCCGGGCGGATGTTCGGGTCGATTATGGTGACGCGGGTGGCGGCTTCGCGGGCCTGCAGCGCCTCATAAGTGCTGGCGGCGGGGTCGTTCACCAGGCTGATCCCGCCGAAGAACAAGGCGCTGACCGTTCCGGGCAGGGTTGGCAGCTGGTCGGGCGACAGCATGCGGCCAGCGGTGGCCTCGTCATAAAAGGCATAGGTGGCCTGACCGTTCACCAGTTTGACGAAAGCAACCGTGGTGGGGCGGTCGGAGCGGGCGAGGAACTGCGTATCAACCTGCGAGGCGGCCAAAGTGTCGGCGAGAATGTCGCCCAGCATATCGGTCGACACACCGGAAAAGAACGCCGACGGGGTGCCGAGACGACCCAGCGCAATGGCGGTGTTGAACACAGCGCCTCCGGCGTAGGGGGCAAAACAGGCCTCGCCTTGCGTGGATTGGCGCGGCAGCATGTCGATCAGGGCTTCGCCACAGCTGAGAATCATAGGGGCCTCCGGCGGGATCATGGGGTCTTGGTTGGCGGGCAGTATACGCGGCTCGGGGCTGTTAGCGCAAACATTCGTTCCTGGCGGGCTTTCAGGCGCGCGAACGCCCGGCCCGGCCCGGCCAAGCGCGGGCCATACCGTCGCCAGCATCCCGCAGTGCCGATCTGCTGGGCATTGCGATCGGGCATGGGGCTGCAGCGGTTCAGGGGGCCTCGGAACCACCTTCGCTTCGGGGAAGGTTGCGTCAGGTGAACCATGGCGACAGATTGGCGCGGATCCGGTCGAGCGGGGTGGGGCCCGAGGTGTCGCCATGGAAGGTGTGGCCGGTGATCGCCTCATAGGCCTCGATATAGACCCCTGCGGTCCGGGCGATGATATCGGCGGGGATCGCGGGGATCGGGTCGGTATAGGGATCGCAACGCGCGGCGACCCAGGACCGGATCACATCCTTGTCAAAGCTGGGCGGGCGGCTGCCCGCCTCGAAGGCCTCGCCATAGCCATCGGCAAGCCAGTAGCGGCTGGAGTCGGGGGTGTGGATCTCGTCCGCGATCAGGATGCGGCCATCGGCATCGGTGCCGAATTCGTATTTGGTGTCGGCAAGGATCAACCCGCGCTCTGCCGCCATCTTCTGCCCACGCGCGAACAGAGCCAGGGCATAGGCCGAGACCTGCTCCCATTGGGCGCGGGTCAGCAGGCCTTGCGCAAGGATTTCGTCAGCGGTGAGCGGTTCGTCATGGCCACCGTCAAAGGCTTTTGACGTGGGGGTGATGATCGGCTGCGGCAGGGCCTGATTGTCGCGCAGGCCATCGGGGAGCGTGTGGCCGTACAGCCTACGATGGCCCGCGCGGTATTGGGTCAGCACCGAGGTTGAAGTGGTGCCGGCCAGATAGCCGCGCACCACGATTTCCACCGGCAGGATGGTGACATGCTGGCCGATCACCACATTCGGGTCGGGGTAGCCCAGCACATGGTTGGGACAGATATCGGCGGTGTGGTCGAACCAATAGCGGGCGGTCTGGGTCAGGACCTGACCCTTGAACGGGATCGCGGCCAGGATGCGGTCAAAGGCACTGATCCTGTCGGAAGAGATCAGGATGCGCCTGCCGCCGGGGTGGTCGGCGGAGGGGGGAAGATCATAGCAGTCGCGCACCTTGCCGAAATAGGGGTTGGGCAGTTCGGGGATGCGGGCATGCGGCAGAACGCGGGTCAGATCAAGCATCGGTGCCTCCGGTCGGGGTAGGGAGCGCTATTGCGCGGGTGCGGCGCGGAGTCAACGCCCCGGCGTTGCGCGGGGGGGCAGGGTTGATCTGATGGAGCGCTCTGCGCGCGCATTGTTCTTGTCTCGTCGCACGCGTGCCGCGCGTCTCCTCGGAGTGCCTCCGGCGGGAGTATCTGGGCCAAGATGAGACCCCGGTGCTGTGGTTTGTGATTTCATCTTGGCAAAAGTACTCAAAAAGCAACGGTGCCGCTGCGTGTCGCGACAAGGAACGGCACTGTCATCCTCGGAGCATTTGCAGCAGGCCAAGCGTGGGTTCACCAGTGACAGGCAGACCGCGCCGGCGCTGGAAGCCTTCGATCGCGGCGCGGGTTTTGGCGCCGATGACGCCGTCGCTGCCTTCGGTGTCAAAGCCTGCGGCGGTGAGGCGGCGTTGCAGTTCCTGCCGGTCGGCCATGGTCATGCCGGTGGCGTCTGGCGGGAAACTGCTGCGCAACGGGCCCGCGCCGCGCAGGCGGTCGGACAGGTGGCCGACGCCGATGACATAGTTCACCGCGTTGTTGTAGCGGGCGATGGCGTTGAAGTTGTTGAAGATCAGGAAGGCCGGGCCGCTGGCCCCCTGTGGCAGGATGATCGAGCCTGCACCGTGGTTTGGCAGTCGGCCATCGTCAGCGGTGGTGACGCCGAGGGCGGACCATGCGTCAGAGCCGCGGCCCTTGCCGCGCCCGGTGACGCCGGTGTTGAAGCCTGCGGGCAGGCGGATCTCGATCCCCCAGGGCTGGCCCTTGCGCCAGCCGGAGCGGGACAGGTAGGCGGCGGCGGAGGCGAGCGCGTCGGTCGGGTCATCGGCCCAGATGTCGCGGCGGCCATCGCCGGTGAAGTCCACCGCGAATTCCAGATAGCTGGTCGGGATGAACTGGGTGTGGCCCATGGCGCCCGCCCAGCTTCCGGTCATGTTGGCGGGGGTGGTGTCGCCGTTTTGCAGGATGCGCAGGGCAGCGGTGAGTTGCTGTTCGAAGAACGCACCCCGGCGGCCGTCATAGGCAAGGGTGGCGAGTGCCGAGATCACCGGCACGGTGCCGCGCCGTTCGCCATATTGGCTTTCGAGTCCCCAGACGGCGGTGACCACCTCTGCCTCGACCCCGTAGCGGGATTCGATCGCCGACAGGGTGCTGCGATGGCGGGTCAGTGCCGCGCGGCCCTTGGCCACCCGGTCTGGGCTTGCGGCGATGGCGAGGTAATCTTCGAGCGTGCGCTTGAACTCGGTCTGGTTGCGGTCGCGCTCGATGACGCCGGGCAGGTAGCCCGCACCGCGAAAGGCGGTGTCGATGGTGGATTGCGCCAGTCCCCGGCCAGCGGCGCGGGATTTGAAGCCAGTGACCCAGGTATCAAAGCCCGCGTTGGGCACGGGCGACATGCCGGGTTCCGCCGCGCGGGAGACGATCGATGCCGTGCTGCCCCCGCCGCCAACGCAGGCGGACAACCACAAGGCACCCAATCCGAATGTGAACGCGCGCCGGTCTGCCTGCATGATCTGCCCTCTGCTTTTATTGTTTTCTCATGCTAGTCGATTGTGGCCGGGGCCGAAAGGCACAGTGGCACTACATCTCGTTCAGATACACGATGCCGCCGATCACCAATGCGGCGAGGATCACGGCGAAGGCGATCTTCCAGGCCGACCACGGGCGTTCGCCCTGCACTTTTCCGGTCTGGCCGTTGACCACGAAACGGTAGGTCTTGCCGTTGTATTTATAGGCCGCCATCCAGATCGGCAGCAGGATGTGCTTGAAGGTTTCCGCCGAATAAGCGGTGTCGATCCGGTCGATCCGCTGCTCGTCACCGCCAATGTCGCGGCGCACATCCTGTGCGATCTGCGCAGCCATGATGTCGCGCGCGATGGTCTGTCCATCGGCGAGGCTGACGGTATAGCCTTCGGAGGTGAAACCGGCAAGGAAATCGGGGGAATAGGGCAGCAGCGCGCCCAGATCCCAAGGCGCAAGCGCATCGGTATAGCGGCGCGGCAAGGATGCGCTGGCCAGCACCAGCACATCATCGAACCGGCGCGAGACCCAGCCTGCGGCGGCGTGCCAGCGGGTTTTTCGCACCTGTTCCTGCCTGCGTTCGTTCTTGCCGTTCACCTGCACGGTAACAGTGCGGGTCTCATAGTAATATGTCCCCCGCGCACCGGAATAGCGGCTGCGGGTGGCGGCGTCATAGGTCCAGTAGGGGACGTAGAGGCCCGAAAGCGTGCGGCCCTTGCGGGCGTATTCCACAAGGCCGCCGGGGGCGAACCACAGGTTGCCCAGCCATTTGCCCATCGCCTCGCGCCCCTGCCGTTCGGTCAGGGCAAAGGGCAGCACGGCCTGCGGTTTGATCAGCCGTTGGGTGCCGGTGCCAAGGACGACGGGCGTGGCGCAGAACGGACATTCGGTGGCGTGTTTTGCCCCCTTGAATTCCACCTGTGCGCCGCAGGACGGGCAGGGGGTGATGCGCACCTCCTCCATTTCGGCGGGGGGCAGGTCGTCTTGCAGGGCGAGGTTCAGGTCCAGCTCTTCCAGCGTCGAGTGGCGCGCGGGGGGCGCGTCGGGCAGGGCTTGCACATGGCCGCAATGGTCGCATTTCAGCGCGGTGTCGCCGGGAGAGTAGCGCAGGTCTGCGCCGCAGTTGGCGCAGGGCCAGCGGTGTTCCTGTTCGGGCATGATACGCCTGTTACTGGCCGGGTGGCGGCGGCGGGACGGAATCGAACAGGTGTTTCAGCGCGGTGTCGGTGGCCATTTTCCAGCCGTCCTGTCCGGCGGTCCAGACCATGCTGGCGCGGGAAAGCTGGCCCGATGCCGCCATGGTTGCGAGGGCCGCCTCGTCGAACGGGCCCTTGGTCGCGCCGTTTTCGGCAACATGCCAGACGGATGCGGCAGGCGGCGGAGGCGGTGGCGTCGCGGCAGGGGCGGCGGGGGGCGCGCCCCATGGCCCGGCGGCTTGCGCCATGGCCGCGCCCATGCCGGCGGCCATGCCGGCGCCCATCATGGCGCCAGCGCCTGAGGCGGGGTTGGCGATGCCTTCGGCCGCGTTGAACTGCATGTATTTGTTCAGATCGCCTGCGATCCCGATCGAGGTCCGCTTGTCGAGAGCCTTTTCAACCTCTTCCGGCAGGCTGATGTTCTCGATGTAGAATTCCGGCAGGGTCAGGCCGTATTCGGCGACCAGCGGATTGATCGCGGTGGTGATGATCTTTCCCAGATCGCGGGTGTTGGCCGCCATGTCCAGCACCGGGATGGGGGATCCCGCGATGGTCTGGCTGAATTCCTGCACGATGATGTTGCGGATCTGCATCGACACTTCATCGGCGGTGAATTCGCCATCGGTGCCGACGATTTCGCGCAGGAACAGCGCCGGGTCGCTGACCCGCATGGAATAGGTGCCAAAGGCGCGGATGCGCACCGGCCCGAACTCCGGGTCGCGGGTCATGATCGGGTTCTTTGTGCCCCACTTCTGGTCATTGAAGCGGGTGGTGTTGATGAAATACACTTCCGATTTGAACGGGCTGGAAAACCCGTGATCCCAGTGCTGCAGCGTGGTCATCACCGGCATGTTGTTGGTTTCCAGCATGTAAAGACCGGGGCCGAAAACATCGGCGATCTGGCCTTCATGCACGAACACCGCCGCCTGACCTTCGCGCACGGTCAGCTTGGCACCGTATTTGATCGCCTGCCCACGGCGTTCAAACCGCCAGACCATCGTGTCGCGGGTGTCATCCAGCCACGAAATAACGTCGATGAATTCGCCCTTGAGGAAATCAAAAACCATTTCTACTCTCCTTTTGCCCGTTGGGCTTCACCCGTTGGGGCAGGTCAACTTTCGCCGCCGACAAGGGCGCGCGCAAGGGATTCGATGATGGGCCGCGCCTCGGATTCGGTCATGCCGGTGCGCAGGGCGGGGTTGTAGAGCATGCGCAGCATCAACTCGTCCTGCCCGGTGAGCAGGGCGAATTCCTCATCGTCGTTGAAGATCGAGGGGCGTGCTCGCGGGCTGTCATTGGCAAGGCCCAACCCTTGCGCGATTTCCTCGTGCATGCAGGACAGGCGCAACAGGTCGGGGTGTTCGGACCGGATCACCGCAAAGGCGCGGGTGTAGCGGCCCGAATTGCCCTCGGACATGGCGTAGACAAGGCAATAGGTGGACAGCGGCATCTGCGTGATGCCCGCCACCTCGCCCGCCGACAGACCCGGCAGGGCCGAGGCGACGATGGGGCCAAGCGCGCGGCGTTCGTCCTCGTTCACGATGTAGATGAAGAAGTTCGACGCGGTATCGTTCAGCCCGATCGGATGTCCGGTCAGGCGGCTGAGCCGCGCCAGATAGGACCGCACCCGCGCCGTATCGGTGGCGCGGCTCTGCGCGCTCACCGACGGGCCAAAGCGCAGGCCGACGCGCACCGGCGTTTCCCAGCGGCGCAGACGGCTTTGCGTTTCGCGCTGGACCGGGCCACCGGCGCCCCGGGTATATTCATCATAAAGCGCGATGCGGATGAAGTTCTCTGCCAGCATCCGGTCGGTGAACGGCGTGTCGCGTCCACCGCCATCGGTGCGCAGCAGCCCGTTCGCCAGCAGATCGGCCTGCACCCTCGCGAAATGTTGACGCACCGCCTGACTTGCGGCCGAGGGGGTTGATGACGGCAAGGCAACTGCCGCCGAGGCGGGCCGCGTGGGCGCATTGGGCGAACTGCGCGGCGCTTGCGGGCTGACAACGCAGCCCACAAGCGACAGACCGCACAGGGCGGCCACAGTCAGGCGGATCGTGGCGGAAAGGCGCATCGGTCAGGGCTTATCCTTGGGTCTGCGGGGGAACGCGGCGCGCCGAAGCCGAGGCGAGGGTGTCGCGCAGTTCGGCTTCCATCTTCTGCAGCTCGGCTTCGGCGCTCGCGCGGCGGGCCTTGCCCTCGTCGGCGATCTGCAGGCTGTCGTTGATGGTGGCGATCAGTTGCTCGTTGGCCTTTTTCACCGATTCGATGTCGAAGACACCACGCTCCATCTCCTCACGCACCACGCGGTTGGTTTCACGAAGGTTGTCGGCGTTTTTCGTCAGCAGCTCGTTGGTCAGGTCATTGGCCCCGCGCACCGCCTCGGCAGCCTCACGACTGCGCTGGATGGTAACGGCTTGCGCAAGCTGGGTTTCCCACAGCGGCACGGTGTTGACGAGGGTCGAGTTGATCTTGGTCACCAGCGATTTGTCATTTTCCTGCACCAGCCGGATCGAGGGCAGCGATTGCATGGTGACCTGACGGGTCAGCTTCAGGTCATGCACCCGGCGTTCCAGATCATCGCGCGCAGCGCGCATGTCGCGCAGTTCCTGCGCTATTTTCACCTGATCATTTTCGGGCGCAGCCGCCACCTCTGCCTCTTTGGCAGGGATGGTGGTGGCATCCAGATCGGCCAGCTTCGCTTCCCCCGCCGCGATGTAAAGCGCCAGTTCGTCGTAGAAGTTCAGGGTTTTCTCATAGAGCATATCCAGCGACCGGATATCCTTGAGCAGCGTGTGTTCATGGCGCAAAAGGTCTTCGGTGACCTTGTCGATCTGGCCCTGCACGGTTTCATATTTGGCAACAAAATTGGCAAAGGGGGCTGCACGCCCGGTCAGCTTTTCCCACCAGCTGCGGTCGCGGCGCAGGTCCAGCTCCGACGCGCCAAAGCCGCGGATCGTGGTGACGATCTTGCGCAGGCTGTCTCCGGCGGGGCCTGCATCCTTGTTCTTCACATCGGCCAGCATTTCCTGGGAAATGACCTGCAATTCGGCCTGCGCCTTTGAGCCGAAAGAGATGATCGACTGGGTGTTGCCCATGTCCAGCTCTGCCATGCGGCTGCGGATGGCCCCGGCCTTGTCGCCGGTGGCTGCTTCCAGCGGCACGATCTCGCCACCCGGTTCGGGCAGGACAACGGCGGTGACTTCCTGGATCTGGGTCAGGGCGCGGGCGGCCTGTTCGCGGATGGTTTCGGTCATGGCGTCACTCTCACTTTTGCGGGCACTGTTGAGGGGAAGGGGTCAGGCTTCGGTTTTCAGCCGGTCGCGCAGGACGGAAATCTCGACATCCAGATCGCTGCGGTTGTCGTTGAGCAGGCTGCGCGAGCGGTCGGCAAAGGTGGTTTCCAGATCATCCAGCAGCGCCAGATAATCAGTTCGCGCCTGCCCGTCGCGGGACCGGGCGTAGAGGTCGGCGAACTTCACCGTCGCGTCACGGGCACCCATCAGATAGACCGACAGATATTTGCGGGCGGCGGTCAGGTCGCGCGGGTCATCCTCCACCGTGCGGAACAGGCGGCGGGCGGCGGCGGTGAAACGGTCCACCCGCGCTTCCAGTTGGCGGTCGTTCGCGCGCAGGATGGCGTCGCGCATGGCGGTAAGGTGCTTCTCCGCCTCGTCCACGGCGCGGGCGACGCGGTCGGTCTGGAAGGTGTCGATCCCCTCGGCCCCTTTGTCGCGCAGGGGATCAGCGCCGAAAGTGTTGAAATGCAGCGCGGCCCCGGCCAGGCCGAACAGGAGAGGGTAAAGCAACCCGTCATGGCTCATCATCCCGCCTGCGACCAGCGCGGCGCCGGTGAACACCGAGCCGAAGATCTTGCGGGGGAAAGCCGGGCGACGGGCGACTTTGCGCAGGTCATAGGCGGCATGGGCCTTCAGCCCCTCACGCGTCAGAAAGGCGGCGGCCAGCAGCAATGCGGTGGCCGCAAGGCCGAACAGCAGCGCGCGCGGGCTGCCGAAAAATGCGGCGGGCAGGAAGAACAGGGCCGAGATGCCCAGAAACCGGGCGCGACCTGCGCCTTTCAGCGGTTCCTTGCCGTCGAACGGGTGCGCGGGTGGAAGATCGCCCTTGGACTCAGGCGTGCCGGGGCTGAATTTTCCGCCAAAGCGCTGTGCCATCTAGATACCCCCGCCGAAGGCCACATAGGCGACAAGCCCGATGAGCAGGATGAAGGACAGGGTTTGCATCCCGTTTCCGGACATATCAGCCTCATTCTGGCGGCGGCGCGGCGACGGGCGGGCCTGTTTCTTTAGTATAGGGGAAGGATCAATCCCTTGCCAGAGGCCACACGGGGGAAGTAGCGCATTGCGCCCCCCCGTCGGGTCATTTCCGCCGGGTCGGGGGTTTCGGGCTGCCGCCGCGCGGCGCGGAGGGGGGCGCGTTGCGGGTGCTCGGCTTGGCCCCGGTGGTGGTGCGGCTGCGTGGCTTGGGGGCGGTGTCGCCCTCGGCCCGCTCGGTTGCCGGGCGGCGGGCGGGTTTGGCGGCGGGTTTCGTGGCTGTGGCCCAGCTGTCGGCCAGCTGACCCAGCGCCTTGCGGCCACGCGGAGAGGTGATGGTGCCGGGTGCTTTGCCAGATGAGGTGCCGGTCGCGCCGGAGGTGCGGCTGCGCACCGGCTTTGCCACCATGCCGGGCAGCGGCTGCGCGGGCGTGCCGCGCGCCGGTTTGGCGGTGCTGCGCGGGGTGTCGCCGGCAGGGACCGCACGGCGCGGTCCGGGCTTGCGCGGGCTGTCGTCGCTTTCGCCAGCGGTGCGGCTGGTGGTGCGGACGCGGGATTTTGGCCTGGTGGGCACCTCGGAGGCGTCTTCGATCTGGCCAGAGATCAGTGCGCCCAGCTGGTCGCGCATCACCCGCGCCTTGATCTCCTCGACATCACCCGGCTCCATCTCGTTCAGGCGGAACGGGCCATAGCTGATGCGGATCAGCCGGTTCACGGTCAGGCCGATGGCGAACATGGCGCGGCGGATCTCGCGGTTCTTGCCTTCGCGCAGGCCGATCGTCAGCCAGGCATTGGCGCCCTGATGGCGGTCGATCTTGACCTCCATCGGCTGGAAGCGTTCGCCGTCGATGGTGATCCCCTTGCGCAGCGGTTCGATCTCGGGCTCGGTCGGGTTGCCTTTCACCCGCACCCGGTACTTGCGCAGCCAGCCGGTGGAGGGCAGTTCCAGCTGGCGTTTCAGCGCGCCGTCATTGGTCAGGAGCAGCAGGCCCTCGGAGTTCAGGTCAAGCCGGCCGATCGACATGACGCGCGGCATATCCTCGGGCAGGTTGTCGAACACGGTGTCGCGGCCCTTCTCATCCGAGGCGGAGGTGACCAGCCCCTCGGGCTTGTAATAGAGCCAGAGGCGGGCCGGTTCGGGCGCGCCGACCGGCTGGCCGGAGACGGTGATCCTGTCGGTGGCGGTGACGTTCAGGGCCGGCGAGGAAATGACCTTGCCGTTGACGGTGACCTCGCCCGCCTCGATCAGCCGCTCGGCTTCGCGGCGCGAGGAGATACCGGCGCGGGACAGCACCTTGGCAATGCGTTCGCCTTCGGGGACTGCTTTGGCGGCGGGTTTCGGGCGGGGTGGCTTTTCATTCGCGGCCATGACTGTCATCCTTGGCTCTGGTGGCCAGCCCCGGGGGCTGTCTGCCCCCGGACACCCAAGGATATTTGGGAACAGATGAAAGAGCAACGCGGGTTTACCTCCTTTATGGAACTGGCGCTGGAGGAGGCGCGGGCAGCGGCCTTGCGCGGCGAGGTGCCGGTGGGGGCGGTGATGGTGTCGCCGGGTGGCGTGGTGGTGGCGCGGGCGGGGAACCGGACGCGGGAGCTGTGCGATCCGACGGCGCATGCGGAGGTGCTGGTGATCCGCGAGGCTTGTCGGGGAGCGGGGGCGGAGCGGTTGGTGGGGCATGATCTTTATGTGACGCTGGAGCCTTGCCCGATGTGTGCCGCCGCGATTTCGGCGGCCAGGGTCGGGCGGTTGTATTACGGGGCGGCTGACCCCAAGAGCGGCGGCGTGGCGGTGGGGGCACGGGTGTTTGCCCACCCGCAGTGCCACCACGTGCCGGAGGTTTACGACGGTATCGGCGCGGGGGAGGCGGAGCAGCTTTTACGGGCGTTCTTTGCCGGACGGCGAGGGTAGGTGCCCGCTGTGTTACAGCCTGGGCACCCGTTTTGAATCAATGGGTTGGACCTGCGCCGTTAATGGATTTTTAGGGATTGGCAGTGTGCTTGGGGCTGCCGGGTTCAGAACCGGATCGGCTCCATCACTTGTGGCTCGATCAGCAACACACCAGGGGGCAGGCCTGCCTTCAACACGGTCGCGTCCTGTGCGAGGATCGGGAAGGTCTTGTAATGGCAGGGAATCACGGCCTTGAAGTTGAAATACCGGCGTGTGGCATAGGCGGCGCGGGCCATGTCCATCGTGTAGTGCCCGCCGCAGGACAGGATGCCGATGGTCGGTTTGTGATAGTCGGCCATCCAGTCCATATCGGCCATGATGTCGGTGTCGCCGGAGACATAGATCACCTGCCTTTCACCCGCGATCATGAAGCCCGCCGCAGAGCCGCCGGGAATGGCATTGCCGCCGGCAAAGTCGATGCTGGCGGAATGGGTGGCGTTGACCATGGTCACCTTGGCACCGCCCGCGTTGATGGTGCCGCCCTTTCCGAAGCCGGTTACCGAGGCTGCGCCTGCGCGCTTGAGGTATTCGGCCAGTTCGTGGATGGCGGCGATGGGGGCGCCGGTTTCTTCGGCCAGCGTGAGGGCCTCTGACGCGTGGTCGCCATGGGCATGGGTCAGGAAGATATGGGTGACGCCCGCCAGCGCCTCGGCCCGGCTCTCGGCGGGAAACATCGGGTTGCCGTCGAGCCATGGGTCGATCAGCAGGACGGCGTTTTCAATCTCGATCCGAAAGCCGGAATGGCCGAGCCAGATGATGTTCATGCAAGTCTCCGATGCGGTGTATCCATCGGGCGACCCTAGCATGGCAGGGCAGATTAGGAATGGCGGCAAAGCGCAGGGATGTCTTGCGGGCCGGATGCCGCCTGCTGCGGATGCGCACCGAAGCAGGGCCCCGGTGCGCGATGCCCTGACGGGCGGGTTCAGGCCGCCTTGCGGCGGCGGCGCATGGCCGCAAACGAGCCGATACCGGCCAGCATCAGCCAGCCCGCCGCAGGCAGCGGTACGGGCGCCGGGTCGCCGGTGACGCTGACCATGTAATCGGTCGCGCCGCCGTGATCTTCGCGCAGGATCTGCAGATAATGCGTCCCCTTTGCCAGAGCACCGATGTTCAGCTCGAACTCACCCGCAACGGCGAAGCCGGGCCGGAGATGGCCGCCGAGGAAGGTTCCGTTCAGCCACACAAAGATGCCGTTGTCGACGCCGAAGCTTGCCAGAACATTGGTCAGGCCGGTGGTTCCGGCGTTGATCGCGTAGATGATCGCGGTTTCGTGGTTGACGGTCCAGGAGCTGGGGATGGCCACCGGCCCGGCAGACCAGCTGCCACCCGGATTTGCAGGGTTGCTCAGCCAGTTGCCAAGTGCCACGTTGCCAGCAAGCGCGGCGGTGACCGGGGCACCGTCGCCCGGTCCGAAATCTGCAGTGGGGTCGCCGCAGCCCGAATTGGGGCAGGGGAACGGCAGGCCGCCTGTGTTCAGGTCGCCGATCCCCGCGTTGTAGAGACCTTGGGTAGACCCGTCGATCAGCGTTGCCGCAAGGGCGGCACCGGAGGACAGACCGAGCAGTGTTGCCACCGTCAGGCCCGCAACAAAGTTTTTCATGAAATGGTTCTCCAGATTTTCAAACCCGTGAGTCTTCGCGGGCGAGAGGAGATTGCCATTCCTGATGATGCGCGGCCAAGGGAAAGCGCGGAAAGCTCTGGAAACTGGCAAAATACAACTTTTAGTTGTGTTTTGCCAGGGCGATCGTCTTCTGTTTGCGCGCCGGATATCTGGGATTGTCGGTATTGTCTCGCTTGTGGAAACCGGGCGTGCTGACCGTCTGCGGGGGGAGGCGAATCAGCCGTGCACCGCGTGCCCGCTTGCAGTGGGGGACCGGCGCGGATAAACCCGGGCGCAGATCTGACGGAGGGCGCACATGTCCATTGATAGTGATACTGCCCGCAAAGTGGCAAAGCTGGCCCGCATCCGGGTTGAGGATGGTGATCTTCCGGCGCTGGCCGAAAAGCTGTCTTCCATCCTGGGGTTCATGGAACAGCTGAAAGATGTGGATGTTACCGGCGTGGAGCCGATGACCAGCGTCACGCCGATGCGGCTGAAGCGCCGGGTGGACGTTGTGAGCGATGGCAACCAGCAGGCTGCCGTGCTGAAGAACGCGCCCGATGCGCGTGAGGGGTTCTTTGCGGTGCCGAAGGTGGTGGAATGAGCGCGGCCATGACAGGTTTCAATACATGGACGGTTGCGGCGGCACGCGATGCGCTGCGCAAGGGTGAGGTGACGGCGGTCGATCTGACGATGGCCTGCCTGACGGCAATGGATGCGGGCGACGGGCTGAACGCCTTTGTCCACAAGACGCCGGAACTGGCGCTGGAACAGGCACGGGCGGCGGATGCGCGGCTGGCGGGCGGCGATGCGCCTGACATCTGCGGGATTCCTGTTGGCGTGAAGGATTTGTTTGCGGTCAAGGGCGTTCCGACGCAGGCCGGGTCGAACATTCTGCGCGGGTTCCGGCCCGAGTACGAATCGACGGTGACGGCAAAGCTGTGGGGCGCGGGCGCGGTCTGCCTTGGCAAGCTGAACATGGATGAATTCGCGATGGGCTCGTCGAATGAGTCGTCGTGCTACGGGCCTGCGGTCAACCCGTGGAAGGTGGACGACCGGCGGCTGACGCCGGGCGGGTCTTCGGGCGGGTCGGCGGCGGCGGTGGCGGCGGATCTGTGTCTGGCGGCGACCGGCACCGATACGGGTGGGTCGATCCGCCAGCCGGCGGCGTTCTGCGGGATCACCGGGATCAAGCCGACTTACGGGCGTGTCAGCCGCTGGGGGATTGTGGCCTATGCCTCATCCCTCGATCAGGCCGGGCCGATGACCCGTTCGGTGCGCGACGCGGCGATCATGCTGGGGGCGATGGCGGGGCATGATGCAAAGGATTCGACCTCTGCCGATCTGGCGGTGCCGGATTTCGAGGCGGCTTTGACCGGGGATATCCGGGGCAAAAAGATAGGGATTCCCCGCGAATACCGGCTGGACGGGATGCCGGGCGAGATTGCGGCGCTGTGGGATCGCGGCATGGATATGCTGCGCGATGCAGGGGCCGAGATTGTGGATATCTCGCTGCCGCATACGAAATACGCGCTGCCGACCTATTACGTGATCGCACCTGCCGAGGCGTCATCGAACCTCGCCCGTTATGACGGGGTGCGCTATGGGCATCGGGCGAAGCTGGCGCAGGGTGATGGCATCACCGAAATGTATGAGAAGACCCGCGCAGAGGGGTTCGGGCCAGAGGTGCAGCGCAGGATCATGGCGGGCACTTATGTGCTGTCGGCGGGGTTCTATGACGCCTATTACAACCGGGCGCGCAAGGTGCGGGCGCTGATCAAGCGCGATTTCGAGCAGGCCTTCGCGGCGGGGATTGATGCGATTCTGGCCCCTGCCACGCCGTCTTCGGCCTTTGGGCTGGGCGAACAGGGCGGCGCGGACCCGGTGGAGATGTATCTGAACGACGTGTTCACCGTAACGCTCAATCTGGCCGGGTTGCCGGGGGTGGCGGTGCCGGTGGGGCTGGATGCAAAGGGCCTGCCCCTGGGGCTGCAACTGATCGGCCAGCCCTGGCAGGAGGCGGAATTGCTCAATCACGCCTATGTGCTGGAGCAAGCGGCGGGTTTTGTAGCCAAACCGGCGAAATGGTGGTAAATCCCGCCGCTGAATTCACCTTTGGGTCTGTCTAATCATGCGCGTTTCCCTGTTTCTGCTTCTGCCTTTGACCATCGCAGCCTGTGCGCCCGCGGTGCCGGACAGCGGGGCCGGGGTCGGGTTTCAGGACTACAATGCCTATATGCGTGACCGCGATGCAGCGGCGGGGCGACCGCAACCGATTGTGACGCCGGGGTTTTCGCCCGACCAGATCGGCGCGGCGATTGACCGGGCCGATGGGCGTGGCGGGATCGCGCCGGCGCCGATGCCGGGGCCGGCCACCGGGGCCGTCATCGGTGCGGCGCCCGGGGGAGAGATGTCGGCCATCCGCCCGCGCGGCAATGCGCCTGTGGGCATCCGCGAGGAAACCGGCGAGGCGGCGCGTATCGCGAGCCTTGGCGGCGCGCGGATTTCGGACGAGAACGACTTTGACGCGGTCGCCAGCCGTGAGACGATTGAAAGCGACCGCGCCCGGATCGACCGAAACCGCGCCCAGTATCAGGTGATCCAGCCCGGCGCGCTACCGGTGCGTCCCGGTTCTGCCGGGCCGAACATTGTGGATTACGCGCTGGCCACCAGCCACCCGCGTGGCACGCAGCTGTACCGACGCTCTGGTTTCGGCGCGGGCAATACGGCTGCGAAATGTGCGGCCTATGCCTCGCCCGATCTGGCGCAACAGGCGTTCCTGGAGCGGGGCGGGCCGGAGCGTGACCGGCTTGGCCTTGACCCCGATGGCGACGGCTATGCCTGCGCCTGGGACCCGAGCCCGTACCGGCTGCGGTGAGCAGTCCGTCGCCTGGAACGGGCGACCGGCAGCCGTCGGCGCGCAGCGACGAGCCGCAGCCTTCGCCGAATTTCGGGGCGCGGCGCGGGGGGGCAACCCCGTCGCTGATCGTGATCCATTACACCGCCATGGAAAGCTGTGCCGCTGCGCGGGAGCGCCTGTGTGACCCGCAGGCGGAGGTGTCGGCGCATTGGCTGATCTCGCGCCATGGGGTGGCGGAGGCGCTGGTGGATGAGGCGGCGCGGGCCTGGCATGCCGGGGCGGGGGAATGGGCCGGCATTACCGATGTGAACTCCCATTCGATCGGGATCGAGCTGGACAATCGCGGCCAGGAGCCGTTCCCCGAGCCGCAAATGGCGGCGCTGGAAACCCTGCTTGCGCAGATCATGGCGCGCTGGTCCATCCCGCCGCACCGGGTGATCGGCCATTCCGACATGGCCCCCGACCGAAAATCCGACCCCGGCCCGCGCTTCGACTGGCAAAGGCTGGCGCGCCAGGGCCTGTCGGTATGGCCGGAAGCCACCGCAAACCCTGCACCAGACGCTCCGGCGCTCGACTTCGTCTCGTTCGCCTGCCGCTTCGGCTACCCGGCTTTGAGTGATGACCTTGTGCTCCGGGCCTTTCGCTGCCGCTTCCGGCCCTTTGCAACCGGCCCGGTTACGGCGTCCGATGCCGCCATCGCCGCCGACCTTGCGATGCGCTTTGGCGTTGACGCCCCGCCCGGCCCGGCGTAAGCCCGCCCTCGCGCGGATGGCTGGATGACCGCGGGTGGCGACACCCGAGGAAAGTCCGGACTCCATGAAGCAAGGGTGCCGGGTAACCCCCGGCGGGGGCAACCCCAGGGAAAGCGCCACAGAGAACAGACTTCCCTGTTGTTTGAGAGGTTCGCCTCTCGCGCGGCAGGGAACAGGTGAAACGGTGGGGTAAAAGCCCACCGCGGGACTGGCAACAGGACCGGCACGGCAAGCCCCACCCGGAGCAATGCCGAATAGGGGCCTTGTGTGGAAAGGTCTGCGACTGCCAAAGGCGCAAGCCGGCGGCGACGGCAGAGACCTCCACAGGGACGCTTCAGCCCAGAGGCCCGGGTTGGCAGCTTGACCGCTCTGGTAACAGATGCGGCAGAGGAATGGTCATCCATGGGGGGAACCCCGGGACAGAATCCGGCTTACAGGCCATCCGCGTATTTTTTGCCAGCGTTGCACGGGGGCTCCGCCTCGTCCCCCGGAGTATTTTGGCCACGATGAAGGCTATTCATCTTGGCCAAAATACTCCTGCCGGAGGCAAGGCCCGAGCCGGTTGTGGCCCTGCCACAGAGGCGAGAAAACAGCTTGCGCGCACAGCGCGCTCCATCAGGTCAACGGAAGATGACAGGGGGCTGCGTTTGGCTGTTGACTCTGGCGGAGGCACGGGTAAAAGGCGGGCTTCAAGGATTTCGCGGGGCAACGGTGTTTCCCCGATGCAGGAGAGACGACTATGGCCAAACCGGCGACGATCAAGATCCGTCTGAACTCGACGGCTGGCACCGGGCATTTCTATGTCACCAAGAAAAATGCCCGGACCATGACCGAAAAGATGACGGTCCGCAAATACGACCCCGTCAAGCGCGAGCATGTGGAATACAAGGAAGGCAAGATCAAGTAAGATCCTGCTGACTTTCGTATGAGGGCCGCCTTCGGGCGGCCTTTTGCGTTTGTGCGGTGAATTGGCCGCCGCTGTGTCAATCCGTTTTGCGGTAGGGCGAGTCGGCGGGCTGGCCCTTGGCATCGGTCCAATGGCGCTGCACCGGGTTGCGGGTGAAGTGCAGCACGCGGTCGTGGTCGAGGTAGGTGATCACGTCTGAGGCGCCACGAGTGCCGATCACCAGATAGCGGGCCTCGGCTGTGCTGTGGTTGTGCAGGCAGTGGCCCAGGGGCGTACCCGCCCTGAAGGTAGCGGTATCGCCGGGGTGCAGGATCGTTGTGGTGTTGCCCTCATGCAAGGTGACCTCGCCCGCCAGCATGTGGATCATCTCATCTTCGTTGGCGTGCCAGTGCTTGACCGAGGAGGCGGAGCCGGGCGGCAGGATCTCGATGAAGGCGCCGAATTGGGTGAGGCCGCCAGTGTCTGACAGCAGCAGGGTGCGATAGGGGCCGCAAGGGTTGCCCTCGCCGTCGGAGTCGTCGGTCAGGGCTTCGGCAAGCGGGAAATGGGGCATGGCGGCTCTCCTTTGTTGCAGGATGGCCGGGGTGTGGGCAAAAGAAAAGGGCCGCCCGGAGGCGGCCCTGTCTGTGGTGTGGTTCCCTGCGCGGTTATTCGCGGTTGCCCATGAAGGACAGCAGGAACATGAACATGTTGATGAAGTCGAGGTAGAGCCGCAGCGCGCCCATGATGGCGGCTTTGCCGAGCCATTCCTCATCCATCGACATGGCATGCTGGACATATTCGTTCTTGATGCTTTGCGTATCATAGGCGGTGAGGCCGGCAAAGATCAGGATCCCGATCACCGAGATGGCGAATTGCAGCGCCGAGGAGCCCATGAAGATGTTGACGATCGAGGCCACGATCAGCCCGATCAGACCCATCAGCAGGAAGGTGCCCATGCCGGAGAGGTCTTTTTTCGTGGTGTAGCCCCAAAGCGACAGGCCCGCGAAGGCGATGGCGGTGGCAAAGAAGGTCTGCGCGATCGACATGCCGGTGTAGACGGCAAAGATGAAGCTGATCGACAGGCCCATCAGGGCGGCGAAGGTGTAGAAGAACAGTTGCGCCGCGGCGGCCGACATGCGGTTGATCATCGCGCTGAAGGCGAAGACCATGATCAGCGGGGCGAACATCACCAGCCATTTCAGCGGGGTGCCGAAGATGGCGGCGAGCATCGCGTCATTGGTGCCGACAGCCCAGGCCACGCCACCCGTCAGCACCATGCCGACAGACATCAGCCCGTAAACCTTGTTCATGTGGGCGCGAAGGCCCTCGTCCAGCTGAGCGGTGCGAACACCTGCGCCGGCTGTACGGATCGTTGTATAGTCAGCCATGTGGTAGCCTCCGAATTTGACCCATGCCCCGCGCGGTTTGTCCGCACGGGATTTTCTGGGTTTAATATCGGGAAGGATGCCG
>JBKBKR010000017.1:0-40500 GCA_046296515.1 Paracoccaceae bacterium
ATCGCCTGCACGATGATCGCATCGCGCAGCGGCCCGCGCAGCCCCTTGCCGAACCACGACACCATCCGTCCCAGCAGGATCAGCGGCCAGCCAAGGCTGATCGCAAGCAGTGCCTGACCCAGCGGTGTGAGGCCATAGCCGATCAGCACCAACGCCTTGCGATGCCCGAAGCGGTCGGCAAAATAGCCCGAGAACATCTTGGTGAAACTCGCCACTGCATCCGCGACACCTTCGATGATGCCCAGAACCGCCGCAGGCACCCCCAGCACCGCCAGAAACCCCGGCAGGATCACCGTGGTCGTCTCATAGCAGAAGTCCCCCAGCGCCGAGGTCAGCCCGGCCCCGGCAACGGTGCGGTTGAACCAGCGTTTCGGGGGATTGGCGTCGCCCGATATGGCCGAATTCGGATCGAGACTGTTCATGGGACCGGGCTTTCTTTGGACAAGAAGGCAATGGCCTCCATTTACGAAATCGGTATACGCCTTTTGTAACTTTGAGACAGGATCAAGATGACACGCATCACGCTGGAACGCCTGCAGATCTGGATTTACCTGGCAGCGATCCTGATAGGTCTGATGCTCGGCTCAGCGATCGGTGAGACGGCGGGCGTTTTCGAGACGGCACTCTGGCCGGTTCTTGGGCTTCTGCTCTTCACCACCTTTACGCAAGTGCCGCTGATCCATCTGCCCGAGGCTTTTCGCGACCTGCGCTTCATGGGGGCGATGCTGGCAGGTAATTTTCTGGTTGTGCCGGTGCTCGTGGCAGGGTTGCTGCTGTTCCTTCCGGCGGACCCTGCCGTGCGGCTGGGCGTCCTTCTGGTGCTGCTGGTGCCCTGCACCGACTGGTACATCACCTTCACCCACCTGTCGGGCGGCGATACGGGTCGCGCGATTGCCGCCACACCGGTCAATCTGATCGTTCAGATGCTGTTGTTGCCGATCTATCTGTGGCTTTTCATGGGCCAGGCATTCCTTCAGATTTTCGCGGCGGGGCCGATCATAATCGTTTTTCTCACCTTGATCGCAGCCCCTCTGGCGGCGGCGTGGGTGCTGGAGCGTTGGGTTGCGGCGCGTCCCGGACGCGAGTCTGTGATCGAGGGTTTTGCGTGGTTTCCGGTGCCGCTTCTTGCGCTGGTCGTCTTCCTGATTTCGGCCAGCCAGGTGCAGGCAGTGGCAGAGTCCCTGCCGGTCCTACCGCAGGTGGCAGGGGTGTTCACAGGCTTTCTGGTGCTGGCCCTGATCGCGGGGCTGGTGCTGGCGCGGGTGTTTCGACTGCCCGCGCGGTCGGGGCGGGCGCTCGTGTTCAGCCTCGGGACGCGGAATTCTTTTGTCGTCCTGCCCCTCGCGCTCGGGCTGACGCAGGAATGGCGGCTGGCCATCGTGGTCATCGTGTTTCAGTCGCTGGTCGAATTGCTCGGTGTGCTAGCCTATCTGAAGGTGGTGCCAAGGCTTCTGCCGGATCGGTGATGGCCTCAGTCCCATGCATTCCGTCCATTGATTTCGAATGGGTGTTGAAGCTGGCATTTTCGAAGTGTTCAGTCGTAAATTTTCGTCACGAGCAATATCGACCCCGCCCCGAAAGAACGCAGCCTTCCCGCAGCTATTGAGGCTGGGGCGATCATTTGCACCTTCGGCGGCATGATCGGCCTTGGAGGGGCGGAGTTCAGGTTGCCGCTTCTGATCGGCATATTCAGGTTTGCGGCCCTTGAAGCCGTGATTCTCAACAAGGCTATGAGCCTTGTCGTGGTGGCGACCGCACTGCCGTTCCGGGCTGGAACTGTCCCTTTCAGTGTAAGCGCTGTCCCGGCCGCACCTTCCTGTTGAAACCTTCAGCTACGATGCGGCCCGGTGTGGAGATTTGCAGGGGAGGCGGCATGGGGGGCCCATCGGGAGCGTCATATGGAGGCGGTCGGGTTCGGGGAGCTTCTGGCGGCTCCGGCGACGAAGCGGCGATGGTCGGATGAGGCGAAGGGCCGGATAGTCGCCGAGCGCCCGAGCGGATCAACTTGTGAACCGCGGCGACACAAATACCAAGCCGCTTCGCGGCGGCATCGACACTCAGGGTCTTCGGGATATCCGTCTCCGAATCATAAGGCGGGATTGCAAGCCGCTCGCGCGGGTCCGCGATGCGAACGGTCGTCCACGTTTCGCCATCTTCGGTGCGGCAGAGCATTCTGTTGAGAGTGACGGCCAATTCCCGGTCAGGCCTGTGTCCGCCAAGTTTGCGCAGAACGTCTCCAGCCACGAGCTCCTCGCCGGGCGGGAACCGGCCAGTCCTGCGCCGGTCCAACCTGACTTCGGTGTGGCGCCCACCGATCCAGTGCAACAATATAACAAATTCGTTCATCATCGCATCGATATCGATCACAACCTCTTCGATCAGCAGCCTGACCAGCCGTTGCTTGGCGCGAGCATCCGTCCCCGCCGCGTTCCGGACGAACGGCAAATCCGAGGCAAGTTGCATCCGAACTGCGGGATCGACCCGGGGCTTCGAACGAATGTCGGCTCCCAGTCGTCCGAGTTTCTGTTTGACGGCCGCCACCTTCTCCAATGCAGCGTTCCAGCGGGTTTCCAGTGTCCGGACAACATGCCGTTTGGCGGGGTCGACATGCTCATGACGGCGTTCTGCAAGGTCTGCTGCATATCGAGCCACCTCAAGTTCTCTCTCGACCGCCATCCGGACGGTCTCTTGTACCTTGGCAGCCTGTTGTCCGGCCAAAAGGGTGGCTTGAACGGCCTGGCCAGATACTGCCTCGAGGAGTTTTGCTTATCCGACAGTGACCCCGAAAACCGATCCGACCAGCGCCGTCGCGGCCATGGCCAGAGCGCCCCAGAACGTCACCCGCACGGCGCCTCGCAGGATCCCGGCGCCGCCAGCGGTCGCCCCAAGACCGCCAAGGGTGGCGAGCGACAGAAGCGTCGCGACGGCCACAAAGGGAACTATCTGCGAAGGTGGGGCAAGCATGGCCACCAGAAGAGGCACCACAGCACCCAGGGCGAAGGTCATGGCCGAGACAAGGGCCGCCTGGATCGGATGGGCGGTGACAGTATCGGATATGCCAAGCTCGTCACGCGCGTGGCTGCCAAGCGCATCGCGTTCGGTCAGCTGGACGGCGACCTTCTCTGCCAGATCGCGGGTCAGCCCGCGCGACTCGTAAATCCGGGTCAGCTCCTCGAGTTCGGCATCAGGTGTCGCTGTAAGTTCCTTCTTCTCGCGCGCAATGTCGGCCTGTTCGGCATCGGTCTGCGAACTGACCGAGACGTATTCACCCGCCGCCATCGACATGGCCCCGGCGACCAGCCCGGCCAAGCCAGCGATCAGGACCTCTGTCCGCCCTGTGCCGGCTGCGGAGACGCCCACGACGAGGCTGGAGGTCGAGACAAGGCCGTCATTCGCCCCCAGCACCGCCGCGCGCAGCCATCCGATGCGATGGACTATATGGACTTCGGAATGGGACAGGCGGCTCATGCGGGGATTCCTTCAATTCGGGTTTGCTGCGCGGCGAGGCTGACAGGTGAAATACGCAAGGCGCGCAGCGCATTCAGGATGACGGCCACGTCGATGACCTCCTGCAACAGCGCTCCCTGCACTGGGGTCAGGTAGCCGTAGGCCGCCGCGATCATGCCGAGAACGGACAGGCCGATCCCTGCGACTACGCTTTCCAGCGCGATCCGGCGGGACCGGCGGGCGATCTCGATGCCAGGCGCGATGCGGTCCACCCGGTCCACCAGCAAGACGACATCCGCCGCCTCGGCGCTGGCCGCAGCCCCACGCGCGCCCATGGCGACGCCCACATCGGCGGCCGCAAGCGCCGGAGCATCATTGACGCCGTCGCCCACCATCATCACCGGGCCGTTCTTGTGTTCGGACAGGACCAGAAGCACCTTTTCATCCGGCGTCAGGCCGGCTCGGATGCCATCAAGGCCAAGCCCTTCCGTCACCCGCGCCGCGACCTCGGCCCGATCGCCCGTGGCCAGCAGGATGCGCATGACTCCCTGCTGCCGCAGCGCGGCCAACATCTCGGCTGCCCCTTCGCGCAGAGGATCGGACATCACCAGATGCCCGGCCATACGGCCGTCGACGGCCACGGCCACCATCACCGATCCCGCCGCCAGTTCCGCATGATCGCCCGACACCCGGCTCACCCGGCCCGCGACAAATCCATCACCCCCCACGATCACCTGACGCCCGTCGATGAAGCCAATGACGCCTTCCCCAGGGATTTCAGCCACATCTTCGGGGATGGGTAGGGTTAGCCCCCGTTCTTTTGCTGCTGATACGATGGCCTGCGCAACGGGGTGTTTCGATGCCTGGTCCAGCGCGGCAGCATAGCGCAGGATGTCTTCCGAACCCATGCCATCATGGCTGTCGATGCTGACGATCTGTGGGCGCCCGTCGGTAAGAGTGCCAGTCTTGTCGAGGATCAGGGTGCGGATGCGCGCCATGGCCTCCAGCGGTTTGGCCCCCTTCACCAGAACCCCGAAATGCGCCGCGCGCGACAGCCCTGCCACCAACGCTACCGGCACGGCGAGGATCAGGGGGCAAGGCGTGGCCACGACCAGCACGGCGACCGCGCGGATCGGATCGCCTGTGAACCACCAGGCGGCGAAGGCAATGGCGACGGTGACCGCCAGAAACCCTAGCGACCAGCGGTCGGCCAGCCGTGCCATTGGCGCCTTTGACGCCTGGGCTTCCTCGACCAGCCGCACGATCCCGGCATAGGTGCTGTCACGCGCCTCGCGTAGGGCTTCGAGGTCGAAGGCGTCGCCCGCGTTGGTCGATCCACTCATGGTCTCGGCCCCGCGGTCCAGCCGAAGCGGCAGGGACTCTCCGGTTAGAGCCGAGGTGTCAAGGAAGGCCGTGGCGGAGGCGATTCGTCCGTCCACCGGCACGACATCGCCCTGACGGATAAGCAGCCGGTCGCCGGTCGCGATGTCGTCGAGCGCCACATCTTCAAGCCCGCCGTTGCGGTGGCGCGTCGCGGTGCGCGGCACACGGGAGAGAAGATCGCGCATCTCGCGCCGCGCGCGGCCCTCGGCAAAGCTTTCCAGGAAGGTGCCGCCCGAATACATGACGGCAACGACGGCGGCGGCCAAGGTCTCGCCAAAGGTCAGCGCGGCCGACATCGACAGGGCCGCCACGATATCGAGCCCCACCTCGCCCCGCGCGAGGCTGCGGATGATCTCCACCACCAGCGCCGCCAGAACAGGGACCACGCCCGTGAACCAGACGGTCTGCGCCAGATCGGCGCGCCCGCTGAAGTGTAGCGCCAACCCAATCAGAAGGCTCGCAAGGGCGAACCATAGGAGAAGGGACTTCAGCCGGTCCGTCTGCGCGTTATCCAAGGGGGTCAATCTCCTACGGCCGGGGCCATCGCCGCCGGCTTGTTCGCAAAAAGGCGTCCGACGCCAAGCCTTTGCACGTCGCCTGCATTATCGCGGCTAAGGAACAGAGCGTCGAGCCCTTTCTCTTGTGTAATGCGTGCGCCTGCATCAACGTCCAACACCATAAGCGCCGTCGCCCAGGCATCGGCCATCGCGCAGGTGGGCGCGATCACGGTGACCGATGCGGGGGAGTCCAGAAGCGGCGCGCCACGCGCGGGGTCCATCGTGTGCGATAGGTGACGGCCCTGGACCGTGACCCAGTGGCGATAGTCGCCCGAGGTAGCGACGGCGGCATCCTGAAGCGTCAGGATGGAATGGGCCGCACGGCGGTCGCGCTCCGGGGCCTCCACCGCGATGGTCCAGGGGCTGCTGTCGGGGCGCAGCCCCATGGCACGCATCTCGCCGTCGATGCCGGTCAGTGCGTCTCGGATTCCATGGTCGCGCAGGACCTGCGTCAGACAGTCCACCCCGAAGCCTTTGGCGATGCCGTTTAAGTCGAGCTTGATTGCTGCCGTCTTACGCACCCTGTTGCCGTCGAGTTGCAATATTTCATGCGCCGAGTGACGGGGGGCCTGCATTGCGGCTCGGATGGCGTGCGGATCGACGGCGTCGGGACCAAAGCCCCAGGCGCGCACCGCATCGCCTTGACCTATGTCGAAGGCTCCGCCTGAGGCGCGGCCGATCGCCAGCCCCAGTGCCAGCACTTGCGCCAATTCGGGGGGGATGTCCTGCCATTCCCCCACGAGGGCTGCGTTCAGGTGCATCAGGTCGCTGTCGGGCCGCCACGTCGACATCTGCGCATCGACCGCATCGACCGCCGCCTGCAGGGCGGCTTGCACCGTTGCGGGGTCGAACCCCGGCGGCGCAAAGAACAGTGCCGACCAGCGGGTGCCCATGGTCGGGCCGTTCAGCGCGTGGCGGATCAGGTCAGTAGACATCTTCGGCATAGCGCCCCCCAGCCTTGAGCATGGCGGGCGTGAGACCCATTGGGGCCAGAATATCTCCAAGCGCGCAGGCCACTCCTTGCGCCATGTTGCGACCGCCGCAGACCATCACCTTTGCGCCTTGGCGGATCGCATCGGCAACCTCGGCGGCTTCGGCCCGCAGGGCGTCCTGAACATAGTGCGGCCGGGTCCCGCGCGACACGGCGGTGGAGATACGCGTCAGGCGCCCCTCGACAGCCCATGCCGCCAGATCGTCGCCATAGAGGAAATCGGTGGCGGGGTCGCGCATCCCGAAGAACAGATGCACCGGACGGCGGCGGGCATTGGCGCGGATGAAGCCTGCAAGCGGCCCGATCCCGGTGCCCGCCCCGATCAGGATCAGCGGCGCGCGACCCCGACCGGCATGAAAGCCGGGATTGCGGCGCAAGTAGGCCTGCACAGGCTCACCCGGCTCCAGAGCCAGAAGCTGGCTCGAGCACAGTCCGCCGGGGTGCTTCCTGACGACAACCTCGACAAAGCCATCCCGGCTGCCTGAGGCGAGCGAGTAAAGGCGCGGCACGGCCGACCCTTCGGGCAGGATGCCCAGCAAATCACCCGCTTGGAACCGCGCAAAGCCCCGGCCCGTCAGCCGCGCCCAAAGGGACGCCTTCGGCAGGGCAAAGCGCAGGATCGCGGTCGGGGCCTGCACCTCGGCCCCGTAGTCGCGACGCGAGAGAAGGGTCAGGGTCTCGGCAGCCGGGCGGATGGGCTGATGGTCAAGCTCCAGCGTCAGGCCGAGCGCCTCGCCCAGTGCACGGCCCCAACGGTCGAAATCCTGCGGCGACTGACGGTCCACGGTGTCCATCGGCAGAAGAGTGGCCCAGCCCCGCGTGCGGGCGGCGTCCTCTACTTCTGTGGCGAAGGCACAGAAGGCCGGAAAGCTGCGGTCGCCAAAACCCAGAACGGCCACCGGGGCAGTCGGTAGCGTGGCCATAAGTGCCAGCCGGTCAAGGAAGCCCTTTGCCGAGGCGGGTGCATTGCCCTCGCCATGGGTGGCAGCGAGGATCAGGAACCTCTCCGCGCAAGGGTGGCGAGCGGGGTCGAAGGCGGACATTGGCGCGATGTGCACCGTCTGTCCAGCCCCGCGCAGCGCGCGCGCCAGCGTCGCGGCGAAACCCCATGTGCTGCCGCCTTCTGAGCCCACAAGGATCACGGTCTGCGCCCGGCCCGCCGGGGCGTTGTCTTGCAAGCGCGGCCGCCCCCGCCGCCCGGCGACCCAGATCAGGGCGCCGGTCACCCCCATGACCGGGACACTGAGCGCCCACACGCCAAGGATCAGCCCCAGAACCGCTGCGCCTTGCCCAGTGTGCAACATGTAGATGGTCTCTGACACCTGCTGCCACGGCGTCAGATCGACCCAGGACAGCATCTCGCCCGTGCCCTGGTCGATCAGGCCCGTGCCGCTATCGGTGGACAGGGTGAACACCTCCTGCGTGTCGCCCTCGAAGGGAAAGCTGAGCTTGCGGAGCGCGCTGATCGGCACGTCTTGTAGCGCCGCCATCCGATCCAGCGGGAAGGCCATCTGTCCGCTGACCGCCGCTGGTTCGGCAGGGCGCACCGCGCCATCGGGCAGAAGGTCAAAGGTCGAGGCCGTCATCCACAGCGCGGTGGTCGCCGACAGGGCAAGGCCAGCGACTGCGACGCGTGCAATTTCGACATGCAGCCGTCCGGCCAGCGGCCCGCGCAGCCGGGCGAACCAGTGCCCCCATCCGCCGGTGCGCCGCGCCACAAGTGCGGCACCCGACAAGGTCAGCACCAGCATGGCGGCGGCCCCCGCGGCCATGACCAGCCGCCCGGCACCGTCAAGAAACAGCGACCGGTGCAGGGTGGTCAGCCAGCGTTTCACCGCGTTCGGATCGGCCGAACCGAAGTCCGAGCCCGTCGCAGGGTCGATCACCGCCGACCCCGGCGTGCCACCGTCGAACCACCAGGCGGTGACAGTGCCCGAGGGTGAGCGACGGATCTCCTCCAGCCCCGGATGGAGGCTGGCCACGCGGGCGGCCAGATCGGCTACGCTCTGCCCCCCTTCGGCCTGCGGTGCGGCAATGCGTTCGGCCATAGGCAAGACCGACAGCGCCGCACCGCTCAGCGCGAGGACGGTCACAAGGATCAGGGACAGAAGCCCCGGCCAGCGGTGAAGCGCGCGGATCATGGGTCCGTCCCCTTATTGATAGACAAAGCTGGAAATGTAGCGGCGGCCATGAACGGGCGTGCCCGCGCCATCGGCGGTCAGCGGCACAGCGATCTCATTCGGGCTGTCGCGCATATCTTCGACCGCGGCGTCGATGTGCAGCGTGTAGCCCGCATCAAACAGCGTGTCGGCCAGGTCCAGCGTGATCTCCATCGCCCGGCCCGCGCCGACACTGGCCCCTGTGATGCCGTTGATCTGGGTTAGATCGCCCCCCGTAGCGGCATACCAGTCGCTCAGGTGCTCGTAATATTTGGACTTTCCGCCAGCCATCCAGAGGCTGCCGACATAGGCACCAGAGGCATCGGTGACGTACATCGCCAGATAGGCACCATCGCCGCCATAGCTGTTCATGGTGGTGGTCAGCGTCACGGGCCGGGCCATCGCCAACCCCGGAAAGGTCAGGGCGGTGGTCATGGCGAGCACGGCGAGAAGGGATTTCATCGGTTTTCCTTTCGGTGATGGTCAGCGCCCCGCAGGGCGCGGAGCGCGATAGCCGGGATCAGTTGGTCACAGCGACGGGCGGCGCGCCGGTGCCGAAAAGCCCGTTTGCCGGAGGTGCGACGCTGCCTGCGGGCGCTGGGTTGCCCGGACTGCCGGTGCAGCCGTCGTCATCGTCATCGTCGTCTTCTGCGCAATCCTCGTCGTCCTCGTCGTCGTGCCCGCGACGAAGCCATCCGTCGTCATCATCGTCGTCTCCGCTCACACGGATGAGGGGCACGGGCAGATCGTTCGCGCCGAACACGGCGGCGCAAACGTCGCTGCACTGGCCCTGCGCGTAGCTATGGGTCTGCATCGCGGCAAGGGCCGGCAGGCCGAGCGCCACGGCCAGGGCCGTCGAGGCGAAAAGAAGCGAAAGTCGGGATGTCATGCTTCGGTCTCCTTGGATCTGATGTTGTTAAGCTGAGCCCCGGACCTGAGCAGTTCCTGAAGCCGTCCCGTTTTCTGCTTCAGCTTGGCGTCAGGAAGAAAAAGGCCACGCCGAAATTCGGCGGGGCCAGTCGGACCACGAGGGACAGGCGTGGTCAGGGAACAGGGTCAGGCAATGTCGCCGGTTTCTGGGGCGCGTTTGTCGCCGGTGATCATGGCGCGGGCGAGGTTCTCGCGGTGGCGGACCGAGGCGAAGACGACACCGCCGACATGCAGTGCAGCAAGCAGGAGTATCAGGTTAGCGAGGGTCTCGTGGATATCCTCGAGCACGCCCTCGACCTCGCGGCCTTCATCCTGCTCGTCGCCATCCTCATCCGCCCATGCGGGCGCCACGATCGGTGGCAGGGCTGGCAACATCGCCACGCGGTCGGGTTCCGCCATCAACCAGCCGGTGAAGGCCGTGCCCGACAGCGTCAGCAGGAGCGCCAGGATCATCGCCGCACCCGCCGGGTTGTGACCGAGGTAACGGCGTTCCCTCCCGCGGAGCATGGAACCAAGATAAGCGAGCGTCGCCCCCGGCCCTTTCACAAATTGCGCAAAGCGCGCATAGCGGCTACCCGCAAACCCCCAGGCCAGCCGAAAGGCCACCAGACCCACGACTGTGTAGCCGGCGTATTCGTGGACGGGTTGCACCTCGTCGGCCGTTGCCCAAGCGGTCGCGAAGGCGGCCACGAGAGCCCAGTGGAACACCCGCACAACCGGGTCCCAGACGCGCACGGTCGCGCTCCCATCGGCGCGGTCGGAAACAAGGTCAATCATGGTCCTGTCCTTCGCGGTCGTGGTCGCGGTCATGGTCGTCATCCTCGAACTCGAATTCGATGATCTGGAGCGTGCCGGGATGTAGCTTGACCTCGATTGCGCGGCCTTCCGCGTCGTGGCCGTTGATCTCGTAGCAGCCATCGTCGATTTTGATGCGGCGGACGTCCCAGCCTTGCGTGATGGCCAGCTGGGCCACCGCCTCGCGCGGTTGCCAATCGGCCATCGGCACGAAGCAGTCATCGTCAGCAAAGGCAGCACCGGCAGACGTGGCCGCCAGAAAAGCAATAATTGTCAGGGTCTTTCGCATGGGCCACACTCCGGATTACGGCCAGTCTGGGCGATATGATGCGCGCCGAAGCTGACGGTAGCCTGAAGACGGCTGATCCACGGCTTCAGCCTGCTGTCAGGATAGAGGATCAGAAGTAAACCAACCCCAAGCCTAAGGGACGGCAGACAACCATGCGTATATTGCTGATCGAAGATGACATGGTTCTGGGTGCCGCCGTGCGGGATCAGATCGCCGCCGATGGCCATTCGGTCGACTGGGTCCAGCGGCTGGATGCGGTCGGGGATGCGATGGCGGGGGCGAGCTTCGACCTTGCGCTTCTGGACCTGATGCTGCCCGATGGCCGGGGCATCCCGTTCCTCCGCCGCATGCGGGCCAGGGGCGATGTGACGCCAGTCATCATCCTGACTGCGCTGGACCAGATCAGCGACCGTATCGAGGGACTGAATGCGGGCGCCGACGACTATCTGGTGAAACCCTTTGACCTTGCCGAACTGTCCGCCCGGATCGGATCGGTTGCGCGGCGCTACACGGGCAACCCTAACCCCATCGTCACGCACGGGCCGCTGGAGATCGACCTTGCTGCGCGAAGCATTCACCGCGACGGTCGGCCGGTAGCCCTGACCGCGCGGGAATGGGCGCTGTTCGAGGCGTTCCTGTCCAGGCCCGGGCAGCTTCTGTCCAAGGCGCAGCTTGAGGACAAGCTTTATTCCTTTGGGGCCGAGATCGAGAGCAACACGATCGAGGTCCATGTCAGTCGCCTGAGGAAAAAGCTTGGCGCGGAGTTGATCGAGACCGAGCGCGGCCTCGGTTACCGTCTGGCCCGCCCATGAGGGTGCCGCGCAGCCTTCAGGGTCGCCTCGGGCTCTGGCTTGGGCTCGCGCTGACGGTCCTTTGGGTTATGGCGGCCAGTGTGACGGCGCTGATCGCGCGGGGCGAGATCGAAGTGGTTTTCGATTCAGCCCTACAAGAGACAGCCCAGCGCATCCTGCCGCTCGCCGTCGTCGACATCCTGAACCGCGAGGAAGAAGGCATCAGCCAGCGCCTCGCCGCGATCCGCGAGCACGATGAGTTCTTCACCTACATCGTGCGCGACGATCAGGGGCGCATCCTTCTGCAATCCCATGCCGCCGATCCGCGCGTAATTCCCAACTGGGACGGGATCGGCTTCCGCCAGACGGCGACGCATCGGCTTTACAACGACGAGGCTGTGCAGGGCACCATCCGCATCACCGTGGCCGAGCCGCTGACCCATCGTGCCAGCGTGGCCCGGGAAATCCAGATGGGTCTTGGTCTGCCGCTCCTGATCGTTCTGCCGGTAGCGCTCCTCGCCATCGTGCTGGCCGTCCGCGCGAGCCTTGCGCCTTTGCGCCAGTTCCGCGACCGGCTGTCGGCGCGCAGCGCGCGCGACCTCAGCCCCGTTGCCAGCACCGATCTGCCAACCGAGATCGCGCCGCTGGCTGACACGGTGAACGGCCTCCTTGCGCGGCTGGAGGCGGCTTTTGAGGCTGAACGCAGCTTTGCGGCGAACGCCGCACATGAACTCCGCACCCCGCTGGCCGGGGCGATCGCGCAGGCACAACGGCTGCAGGCCGAGACGCGGGACGCCAATGCCAAGGCGCGTGCGGCCGAGATCGAGGCCACGCTGAAGCGCCTGACGCGCCTTGCCGAACGCCTCCTGCAACTGGCCCGCGCCGAGGGCGGCCGTTTGCGCCGCGACGTTGTCGCCGACCTTCGTCCGGTGGCCCGGCTGATCGTCGACGATCTTGCGCGCATGGCCGGGTCCGGACGCATTGTGCTGACCATTCCAGAAAGTGGTGTCATGTCGAATCTGGACCCCGACGCTTTCGCCATCCTTTTGCGCAACCTGATTGAGAACGCCTTGCGCTATGGTCGGCCAGGCGCCCCGGTGGAGGTATCGCTGGGGACAGATGGAACGCTCATCGTCGCCAACGACGGCCCCGTCGTGCCCGCAGACGACCTCGTACGGCTGACGCATCGGTTCGAGCGCGCCAGACCTGATGGCGGGGGCAGCGGTCTCGGACTTGCAATTGTCGCTACGATTGCCGAGAGGTCTGGATGCCAGCTCGAACTCGGGTCGCCTCGCGAAGGTCGGGACTCGGGGTTCGAAGCAAGACTTTCACCGACGGGAACTTACTTCATGGACCGATAGTCAAAGACATGCAGAACGGCCTTCTCGTGGAAGGCCAACTCCGGATCGTGAACCCATTTGTTTGATTGGTTAGTCTGTTCGGCGCTCAGACTGGCAACCCGAGCCTTTCAGCCCCCTTCCAGCAACATCTTGACCGATGGCGGTTGCCAGTTCGTCCGCCCAAGGGGCGTGCGTTCGCGCATCGCCTCCAGCCGATCAAAGACAGTCTGAAGCGTGATGTCGGAAACCGCGCCCATGCTGGGGGCGGCGATGGCGGGCATGGCCGGAACTGCTGAGGGTGGCTTGTCGGCCATCTCGTGTCCGCGCCGCAGAGGATCGTCCGCGTCTGCATTTTCCCTTGCAAATCCCAGCGTCGAGACCGGCACCGCTGCCTTCAGCGGATCGGCCTAGCGGATGAAGTTGGCGAGGGCGTCGGGCGCAATCCAGAGGTCGATGCCACATCCCCCTGCGCCGGTGGTGCCCGCGTGCCCCGAAGCAGCACCGGCTTTGCGGAGTGGCCCGCGATAAACCGGGTGGACAGCGCTTCCGGACCGCAGTTTCTGCCGCATGCGCATCCCATGATGAAAAGACGCGGGGCCAGTTTGCCCCGCGTCTCTGTGTGTATTGTCTGCCTGTCGTTCACGCGTTCAGGCGACTACCCATGATATGGGCGACGATATCCTGCCGGGTCACCTCATCCTTGCGCAATTGCGCGGTGACTTGACCGCGGTGCATGACCGCGATTTTGTCTGCACAGCGGAAGACATGTTCCAGATTGTGGCTGATCACCAGAACTGTCAGTCCCTGTGCCTTCAGACGCTCGATGATCTGCAGGACACGTTCGGTTTCCTCGACCCCCAATGCCGCCGTTGGTTCATCCATGATGATCAGTTGCGCGTCCGAATGGATCGCCCGCCCGATCGCCACAGCCTGCCGCTGGCCACCCGACATGACAAAGGCACCGGCGTAGGGGTTTCCGATCCGTATACCCACCCGCTCGGTCAGAACCTTCATCGCTTCGGCGCGCATGGCTGATTTGTCCAGAACCTTTACCAGACCGCCCAGGTAGGTTTTCACCTTCTCGCGGCCGAGGAAGAAGTTCTGAACCAGATCAAAGGTGCCAACCAGCGCCAGATCCTGATAAATCGCCTCGATCCCGAGATGACGGGCCGCTTCGGGGTTGCTGACCACGATCTCACGCCCGCCCATGTGGATGCTGCCGGACGTGGGTTGATGCACGCCCATGATCGTCTTGATAAAGGTGGACTTGCCTGCGCCATTGTCACCGACAAGGGCTGTCACCTCGCCCTTGACAATATCTATGCTGGCTCCGCGCAAGGCTTCGACCCCGCCAAAGACCTTCTTGATGTCGCGCAGCGACAGCAGAATCTCCCCCGCCATGACGGCGGAGGATGCTGCGGCATGAGTATCAGTTGCCAGCACGTGCCAGTTCCTTTTCAATTTCGGGCCAGTTTTCCATCAGGCGAAGTGTCGCCTCGGGAACGCTCTTGAGGATGTCCTCACGCGAGGCGACCATGATCATGTCGAGCGGATACTGCTTTTCGATCGCCTCACCTTTGGAGTGCTTGATGATGGCATCGGCGATGTAGCGTCCGCTGGACTGGCTGTCGCGGAAGATGGAACCGCGGATCTTGCCTTCCCAGATCATGTCGAGTTCGGGCGGCACTGCACCATAGCCAAAGACCGCCACATCCGAGCGACCCATCCCACCCAGCGCCCCGGCCACACCCATCGCCATCGCGCTGTTGGCAGCGTAAATGGCCTTGATGTCGGGGGTGGCGACCATCAGGCGTTCGGTGGCGTCGAACGCCTTGGGTTGCTCCCAGTAGGCATAGTGTTCAAAGCCAAGCTCCACACCCGCCGCCGTCCAGATGTCGCGTGCCGACCCGACACGCTGCTCCGAGATCTGGTTGCCTGGCTCGGCAAACATCAGCCCGACCTTGTCCCCGGCCGTGAGCACGTTCTCCAGTGCCCAATCCGCCGTGATCTTGCCGCCCTCTTCGTGGAAATAGCCGGAATAGGCCAGGACGTCGACCTTGGCATCGTCCGGGTGAACCGCAAGGTGGTTGATCACGATGACCGGCACACCTTCCTTGTTGGCTTCCTGAAGCGCGGGAACGATGCCGAAGTAGTCGATCGGCCCGACGATGATATAGTCCATATCCAGCGTGATCAGTTCATCGACAATATCAAGCTGGGCCTGCACATTGGCCTCTGAGGCCGAGGCGCGGGCGACAAATTCGATCTCGACGCCCTGCTTTTCCATTTCTGCCCGGAAGCCGGCCGCAAACTGACCGAAGTAGTCCAGTGTGTCATAAACCGGTGGAGCGAAACCGATTTTCAGTTTTTCCTGCGCCAGTGCTGTGGTTGCGGTCAGTGCCATCGACAGGCCGATGACGAGTCCGGACAGTGTCTTCTTCATTTTGGTTCCTCCCAAGAACATATTCATTCCTCCGTTCAACATCTTTGCGGTCGTCAGCTGCTGGCCATGCCCTGGCGACGGAAGCGGTAAAGCTGGATGGCGACGGCGATAACCAGCGTCACGCCGATAACGATCTGCTGCCAGTAGAACGGCACGTTCATCAGCAGGAGGCCGTTTTCGGCAACGCCCAGAAAGATGGCGCCAAGCAGAGTTCCCAAAAGCGTGGCATAGCCGCCAAACAGATACGTGCCACCCAGCACCACCACCGCGATTGCGTGCAGTTCCATCGTGGTGCCCAGCACGGCCTGAGCTGCGTTCAGGCGAGCGGCGAGCATCGCCCCTGCCAGACCGGCAAGCGTGCCGCAAATCACATAGGCACCCATTTCGTAATAGGTGACACGGATCCCGGCGCGGATCGCCGCGCTCCGGTCACCTCCAACCGCAAGGATATAGGTGCCGAACCGGGTCCGCGTCAGAAGGAACGCCCCGAACAGCACCACCGCCAATGAAATCAGACCGGCTGCCGGTATGCCGAACGGCCGCCCCTGCCCGATCCACAGGAAACTTTCCGGAAAGTTGCGGACCTGATCCGACCCCATCACAAGGTAGGCCAGCCCCCGGACTGCCGTAAGCGAGCCCAGCGTGACGATCAGTGGCGGAACCTTGAGGATCGTCACCGCGAAGCCGTTGATGAAGCCGACCACCGCACCAACGCCCAGCGCTGACGCGATGGCCAACACTGTGATGAAATCGCCCGATACCACATCGCTTTTCAGCACCAGACCGGCCGTGCATCCCGCAAGCGCGACCGTTGAGCCGACGGAAAGGTCAATCCCGCGCGCGGCCATCACGATCGTCATGCCCGTGCCAAGGATCAGGAAGATCGCGATCTGACGGAACACGTTGAATATGTTGCGCCCATCCAGGAACACAGGATTGATTATGCTGATCATAACGATCAGCAGAACCAGTGGCACCAGAAGGCCAAGTGGCGGCACAAGGCCGGGGTGACGCTGCAGAAACCCGAATTTCTGGTCCGGCAGCACCGAGCGAGCGGTGGTTGGTACTGTTGTCATCAAATTCTTCTCCCTGATTGGCAAGGCGCAGGGTTGCACTGCCAAAGCTCCTTTTCAAAACTTCATGCTTTATGATTTTTTTGTCAAGTGTGAATTTATTGATTGAGGGTTGATACGGAAGCAGCAGGCTGATGAGCGCTTTCAACGCAGAATTCAGGGCATTTTCGCGATAATTGCACCCATTCTGAGGATCTGAGCGAGCATCTCTCAAAAGAAGCTTTACATAGAACTTCACAGTAATATACCTTCTAGGAAAGTGAAGCCTTCTGTTCAGGAACATCGCGATGAGATCGAATTTGTCTGATACCCCCTTCCGCGCCCGTTATGCCTCACGGCTGAATTCGTTCGCCTCTGCGCCCGACCTGTTCTGGGATGGGAAGACGGACAAGCCCGACGTGGCGGATCTGGTAAAGCGCGCAGCAACGGTGAGCGGGTTGACGCATCTGGACCTGAATTACCCTGACCACGCGGCAGGAGCCGGGGCAGAAACCGTTCGTATCGCCCGCGACAACGGGCTGGAAATCAACGGTTTTGCGATGCGCTATTACACCGATCCCGGCTTCAAGCGTGGCGCATTCTCCAATCCGGATGCAGCGGTGCGCCGCAAGGCGATTGACCTGACCAAGGCCGGAATGGATGCAGCCGCAGCGGCCGGTGTGAACCTGATGACGATCTGGCTGGGACAGGACGGTTTCGACACGCCGTTTCAGGCCGACTATGCCCAGCTTTGGGATTGGGAAGTCGCGGGTCTGCGTGAAGTGGCCGATCACATCCCGACGATGGATGTCAGCGTCGAATACAAGCCGAACGAACCGCGCGCCTTTGCACTTTTGCCGGACGCGACCACCACCTTGCTGGCGATTGCGGATGCGGGCAGCCCCAACCTTGGGGTCACGCTGGATTTCGCCCATATGCTCTATGCCAATGAACAGCCGGCTTATGCCGCGATGCTGGTGGCGAAGCGCGCGCGGGTGCTCGGGGTTCACCTGAACGACGGCTATGCCAAGCGGGATGACGGGCTGATGGTGGGCGCGGTTCACAGCCTGCAAACCATCGAGTTGTTGCGCCGCATCCGTGCCGACGGCTATGACGGGGTGATCTACTTTGATACTTTCCCCGATTTCACCGGTCTGGACCCTGTTGCCGAATGTGAGGCCAATATCATGGTTGTTGAGTCCATGCTGGACATCATTGACCGGATCGACGCCGACAACGGACTGGCAGCGGCAGTTGCAGCCCAGGATGGCATCGCCGCACAGAGAATAGTTCAACAATGCATGTTTCACCGCTGACCCCACATCCACCCGTCTTTGATGCAGACCTGCGCGCGGTCGGTCCACGGATCCGCATGATGCTTCCCAACCTGACACCACTGGAGGCACGGGTGGCCGAGCAGGTTCTGGGCAGCCGCGAGTTCACCGAACAGACGCCCCTGCAGCAGGTTGCCGCAGCGGTCGATGTTTCCGAAGCAATGGTGGTCAAGGTTGCCAAAAAGCTGGGCTTTGAAGGCTATCGCGATTTCCGCGCCAGCCTGGCCGCCTATAACCGCTTGCCCATTGTCGAGTTGCACCAGGAACTGTCCCCCGACGACAGCATATCCACGATCATGCAAAAGGTGTTCCGCACGTCCATTCAGGCGCTGGAGGAAACGCTCTCGATTCTTGACCCGGCCGAGGTGGACCGAGCCGCCCGGATGTTTCACGAAGCAGGGGTGCGCGATTTCTATGGGCTTGGCGGCTCGGCGCAGATTGCCCGCGATGCAGCGCACAAGTTCCTGAGGATCGGGGTTCGTGCAAATGTGCAGGATGATGCGCATATGATGGCGATGTCGGCCTCGCTTCTGCGCCCGGGGGATGTGGTTGCTGCGTTTTCACATTCTGGCGAAACCGATGCTGTGATCGAGGCGGTGGCGATTGCAAAGGCTGCTGGCGCGAGTGTAGTCGTCGTCACCAATCACGGCGGATCGACGCTGGGGCAACTGGGCGATGTCACACTGTGCTCCACAGCACAGGGCTCGCCCCTGACTGGCGAAAACGCGGCAGCGCGGATTGCACAGCTGAACATTCTCGATGTTGTTTTTGTCGCCGTCGCCCAAAGGGACGCCGCCGCTGCAGAAAGCAATCTTGAGAAGACCATCCGGTCTGTCCGAAGCAAGAGAAAGTCACCGAGAAAATGACCCTTACCGAAGCTGAGATCGCCATCGTCGGCAGCCTGCACTACGATATTCTCGTCACCGGCGGGGACCGCCCCCGCAAGGGTGAAACGGTGTTTGGAACCGGCTGGACCTGGAAATGCGGCGGCAAGGGGGGCAATCAGGCCATCGAAGCTGCCCGCCACGGCGCCAGCACCGCATTTGTCGGTGCCGTGGGTCAGGACAACTTTGGCGATGCGATGTTGGCGACAATGGGGGCCGCGGGGGTGGATACAAGCTCGATTGCCCGTGTGGATGGGGCTGGTTCCGGCATGTCGGTCGCGATTTTTGATCCCGAAGGCGACTATGGCGCGGTGATTGTTCCGGGGGCCAACTGGAAGATCACGCCGCAAAGTCTGGGCGCCGCAACGGCACTGCAGACCTGCCGCATACTGTTGCTGCAAAACGAAGTCCGGCCAGAGACCAATCTTGCCGCCGCCCGGGTCGCAAAGGCGCAGGGGGCCCGGGTGATTCTCAATGCCGCCCCTTTCCGTGACCTGTCACCCGAACTGGCACAGCTTGTCGATATTCTTGTGGTAAATGAGATCGAGGCCGAACAGCTTTCAGGATCTGGCGCAGTTGACGATTTCGACAACGCCGGACGGGCGGCGTCCGCTTTGCTGGCCCTCGTGCCAGCAGTGATCATCACCCTCGGGGGCACAGGATTGCTGACCGCAGCGCGCGGAGAGGGGCAAATTCGCATCGCAGGCCATGCGGTTCAGGTTGTAAGCACCCATGGGGCGGGTGACTGCCTGATTGGTGCCCTGGGGGCACGCTTGGTGCTGGGTGATACATTGGCAGAAGCTGCACGCTACGCAAATGCAGCCGCGGCTGTGCTTGTTTCAACACCTGACGCGGACCGCATGGGCTTGAGAAAGAACGCAACCGAAGATCTTCTCAGGGTCAGCCTGCCATCCTGATCAGCCGGGTGGCTTCCGGGGTTTTTGCCCGTTCATAGGGTTGCGGATCCCGTCAGCGCGAGTTGTTTGGCTACGTTCTCGAGAAGCAACAGCTGCGGGGGCAGGGAAGGGCTCAGATAGGCCATTGCGACCCTTTGAGCTTTCACTTGGATGTCCCGCGGGATGAATCAGTGCTCCACGAAGCCGGTGCTGAGAACGGCATCGCTGATCTCGAACCCGCTCCGAAAGATCCTGCGGCGGTTCCTGATCACCGGCATGTGGAATGCTCTCGCGAGGAGTGCAAAGGTTTGTTCTGCGTGTTCGGCGTTGAACATCGTTTCGATCCGCCGTGTCTCGATCCCGTCGGAACGCCCCAGAAACAGCTTCAGCGCCGGCGGGCTTTTCGTGATTGCAATCGACCACACGCTGCATGTCCCAACCGTGAGCCGTTTCCAGGTTTTGCAAAGCGGACTCAGTGTCCGGCGCGCGTGCCAGTTCCCGGAACCCGTCCAGAAACCGCAAGGCCAACGCGCGGAACGTCGCCTCTCTCGCTGGAAAGAAATGATAGACCGAAGCCGTGGGAATATCCGCTGCCTCGGCGATCTGGGCGATACAAAAATCATCGGGCATTGTCTCGCGCAGCAGCTGGTCGCTCGCATCGAACACCGCCCGGGGGATCATGCCGGTTACCCGCGTATTTCGCGGCGGTGTTGGCCTTTTCGGTGCTGATCATCACGATCTCGGCGCAAACCCCGGACTTCTCAGCCTCGCAGCGCAGCGCCATCAGCCGGTTGACGCCCCTGACACTGGCTATGCCGGTTATAAACGCGACCATCGGCGTGCCGGTGACGGGCGTTGCAATGACCCTGCGCATTATGATTGGAATGGCAAGGGTGTTGGCCGGGGGCATGCTGGTCCAGCGTTCGGGTCGTCAGACCTGAACCGGCGAAGCAAGGGTATCGCATCCGAGGCAGCACCTGCCGTGCAACCATTGCCCTGAAGGCGCTACGGTTTTGGGCACGGCTATTCCCGAAGTCAGATTGCATGGTCTGTGGCTGTCGAATATGGAACCCGCTTCAGCGGTAATTGACCGGAAAGCTGAGGTCGGGGTCGTAGTGGGCGTCCCAATAGCCTTTCCACAGCGCGCGGGTCAGGGGGCCGACGCTGCCGTCCCCGACGGGTTGGCCATCAAGCTGTGTGACCGGCATCACGCCGCCTGCGGTGGTGACGAACATCAACTCATCCACGCCATAGGCCATTTCGACGGGCAGTTCGTCAATTACCCAGGGGATGCCCAACTTCTCCGCAACAGCCAGTACTGTCTTGCGGGTCACCCCTTCCAGCACGCCGCGCCTCGGGGTGTAAAGCCTGCCATCCTTGACCAGAACGATGTTGAAACCCGAGCCTTCAGTCAGGTTGCCATCGCCATCGGTCAGGATCGGGTATTGCGCGCCACGGTCGCGGGCCTCCAGAATGCCGCGAGTGAAATCGCCCCATTGCAGATTTTTCACCGTGGGATCGATGGCCCCCGGCGGGATGCGGCGCACAGTGCGGGTGATCACCGCGCGGCCGCCGGTTTTCTGAAGGGACTCATCCATCACCCAGACAAAGGGGGTCACCATAAGGTAGCAGTGGTTCACGCAGTCCTCGGGCGCGGTCTGGCGGATATAGCGCAGTCCGCGTGTGACGATCATCATCACATATGCATCGCGGATCCTGCTAGTCGCCACCATCTCAACGACCTTGTCGCGCAGGCCCTGACGGCCAAGTGGATTGCTCAGCCGCAGCCTGGCGAGGCTTCTCTCAAAGCGGTCGATGTGGTCATCAAGCCGGAAAAACCGGCCATCCCAGACGGCAGGAACATCATAGGTCAGGTCGGATTTCAGAAAGCCCTGATCCAGCAGCGGCACGCGGGCGTCGGCGATCGGCACGAAACCGGGGCCGCCGGTCCAGGCGATACCATGGGAAAACGGGTTGTCGCTTGCCTCCAGCTCGGCAAGGCGGCGGTTGTAGCCTTGGAAAATGGGGTCGGTCCAGGACATCGGGCGGCTCCGGTCGGGGCAGTCGGGCAGGGCGCTCAGGCGGATGGGGCTGCTCCGGCAGCGACAATATCGCGCAAGGCAAGGTCGGCGGCCTGAAGCGCGCGGTCGATATCATCGGCGCTATGGGCGGCACTCAGGAACATGTTGTGCTTGGGGTGCAGGTAAACGCCATGGCGCAGGGCGGCCACTGTAAAGGCATTGGCGATGTGCAGGTCGGAGTCCCCGTCAAACAGCACCATCGGCATCTGGGCCGGTCCGGTCTGACGCAGGGAAAAGCCATGGCTGCGAGCGATGCCGTCGAGCCCGCTGCGCAGGCGCTCGCCCATCGCGCGGGTGCGGGCAATGGCATCGGTGTCGCGCAGGATCCTCACCGTGGCAAGGCCTGCGGCCATGGCCACTGCCCCATACCAGAATGACCCGGTGGTGAAGATCTTGCTGGCACCTTCGCGCGCGCGGTCATTGCCGGCCACTGCCGCCAGCGGCCAGCCATTGGCAATGGCCTTGGAAAAGGCCGCCAGGTCGGGTTTCACGCCATAAACCGCCCAGCTGCCGCGCACATCCAGACGGAATCCGGCGCGCACGTCGTCGATGATCAGCATGGCGCCATTGCGGTCGCAAACGGCACGGGCCTGTTGCAACATCGCGACCGACGGCTCTTCCTGATCCTTGCCGACATCGTGGCGAAAGGCGGTCAACAGGATCGCGGCAAGGTCGTCACCTGCGGCCGCCACAGCAGCATCCAGGCTGGCAAGGTCATTCCAGTCAAAGGGGATCAGATGGGCGCGGTCCTCTGCCGTGACCCCGACCAGCGAGGGCGAGCACCACGGAACCGCGCCGTGATAGGCACCTTTCGCCACGATCACCTTGCGTTTTCCGGTTCCGGCGCGGGCCATGGTGACACAGGCGGTCGTCGCATCGGACCCGTTTTTCTGGAACATCGCCCAATCCGCGAAATCCAGCGTTCCGACCAGCGTTTCGGCCAGTTCGACCAGTACCTCGGTCGGCCCATTGCCCGAGTCGACCCGTGCAAGTTGCGCCATCGCGGCGGCCTGCACCTGAGGGTGATTGTAGCCCAGCACGTTCGGACCCCAGGCACACATGAAGTCGATGTATTCGTTGCCATCAACATCCGTGACCCGGCAGCCGTCCGCCTTGGCGAAGAACTGCGGATAGCCGGGTGCAATGGCGCGGGTGGCCATATGGCCCCAGATGCCGTTCGGGATCACCCGGGCTGCGCGGGCCTGCAGCGCGATGTCGTGACTGTTGGGCAGGTGGGCGGTCATGGCGTCTCTCCGGCGCGGGTGGGGGGGGCGGATGATCAGGGGGCGCGGACGCCCCCTGAAGCTGCGACATCAGTTGGTGATTTCTGCCAGCGGCAGGTTGCAGCAGGCGCTGTAGCGCACGCCTTTGACGTTCGGTCCGTAGGCGAGGATCAGGTCCGGGCTGACCATCGGGATGATGATCCTGTTGTTGATCATCTCGCGCGCGGCTTCGGCCCAAAGTGCCTCGGCCTCTTCCACGGTGGAGGCTGCAAGGGCTTGCGCCTTCAGTTCCACCGGGCGCGGATTGATGATCGACGGATCGGTCGCGCCGCCCGCACGGTTGGCCCAGACAGTGCCTTCGGACATGCCGAAGACGTCGATGTATTGCGAGCTGCCAAAGAAATCGGGTGCAAAGAACACCGCCGTCAGCGGGATATGGTCGCCATTCGCAGCCTCGCGCCAGTTGGAGAACGGAACCGGTGACAGGTTGATGGTGATGCCGACCTTGGACAGATCCTGCTGGATTTTCTGCATCATGGTCGAGAAATCGACGCCGTAGATGTTCATGTCGGGATAGATGGATTCCAGCGTGAAACCATCGCCCAGACCGGCGGCGGCAAGCAGTTCCCTGGCCTTCTCCGGGTTGTATTCCGGGATGGCGTGGCCATCGCCACCGGGGAAGCCCAACGGGATCGGCGCGGCAAGCGGACGACCGGCCCCGCCCAGCGTGAATTCGATCACGGCAGTGCGGTCGATCGCGATCGAGATCGCCTCGCGCACATCGGGGGTCATGTCGATCGTGGTGGCCTTGGCCCCCGGCGACAGCGCGATATACACGAAATTGTACGACGGCACGCGCTCGACAATGGCGGTCGAGCCTTCGAGCGATCTGGCGGTTTCCGGGTCGATCTGCATCGCAATGTCGGCAGAGCCGGATTGCAGCATCTGGGCCTGTGCCACGGCATCCTTGACCTGACGGAAGATGACTTCCGGCACAGCGGGCTTGGTCCGCCAGTAGTTTTCGTTGCGGCCAAGGCGCAGTTCCGAATTCGGTTCATAGCTGGTCAGGACAAAGGGTCCGCTGCCCGCCGAGGTGGTCAGGAACCAGTTTTCCGACGTGTCCTTGTCCACGGCGCTGGCATCCGACAACGCGCCGTTCTCGGCGGCCACATCGCTGTTGATGACGCCGAGAAAGCCCGCCGCTGCCTGATTGAGGAATTCAGAGTTCGAGGCTGACAGCCTGATCACGACAGTCGCTTCATCCGGCGTTTCGATGGTGTCTATCGGATCGGCGATGAAAGACGCGCTGCCCTTGATGTTCTTCAGCCGCTCGAACGACCATTTCACATCCTTGGCCTCGACCGGCGAGCCGTCCGAGAATTTTGCGGCCGGGTCGAGCGTGAAGGTGAATTCGGTCTGATCCGCGTTCACCACCCAGCTTGCGGCAAGCAGCGGTTGCAATTCGTTGTCCTTGTCCAGTGTGACGAGTTGTTCATAAACTGATGTGTTGTAGATCTGGCAGGTGTCGCACCATGCGCGCGCCGGGTCGAGCGAGTTCACATCCATATCGCGGGCGATCACCAGGGCCTTTTCCTGCGCGCTGGCATGGGTGGCGGGCAGGCCCAGCATAGCGGCAGCAACGGCGGCTGATACGAACAGCTGTCGGGGGGAGGGCAGTCTGAGCGGTAATCTGTGCATCGTCTTCTCCTCTGTTGGTGCGGGCTAGGCCCGCTTCTTGTTGTCAGTAGGCGGAAATCTGTTGCAGGGCGTCGCGGATGTCGGCGGTTGTGCCAAGAGCGGCACGGTTCAGCACCGCCGAAACGGTGGGCGCGGCAAGGCCGCCGGTGACACGGATGATTTCATGGTCCAGGCAGTCAAAGAACCGAGCCTGCAAACCATCGGCCCATGTCGCCCCCATCGACATGCTGCGGGCAGTCTGTTCTGCGATGATGACGCGGCCGGTCTTCGCCACCGAGGTGCCGATGGTCTCCCAGTCGATACCATTCTGGTCGAGGTTGCGCAGGTCGATCACCTCGGCGTCGATGCCGGAGTCCTCGGCGGCCTTGACTGCATTGGCAACCATGACCGATGTGGCAAGCACGGTGCAGGCGGAACCCGTGCGCGCGACATGGGCGCGACAAAAGGGGATGATATAGTCTCGGTCCCCTGCCGGAACGTCGAACTCGCGCTGGTAGAGCTCGGTATGCTCCAAAATCACCACCGGGTCATCACAGGCAAGTGCAGCGTTCAGCTGGCCGATGTAGTCAAAGGCAGTCGCGGGCGACAGGATGCGCCAGCCGGGGAACAGCCCGAACAGCGCCGACGGATCGGTGGAATGCTGCGAGCCATAACCGGTATGGGGCGAGACGCGCACCCGCATCACCAGCGGCACCGCAAAACCGCCCCCGAACATATGCCGCACCTTGCCGGCGCCATGAGCGATCTGATCGGCGGCGGTAAAGCAGAAATCGCCGAACATGATCTCGACCACCGGGCGAAGGCCGTTCAGCGCCGCCCCCAGTGCCACGCCGGTAAAGCCGTTCTCGGCAATCGGCATCGGCAGCACACGGTTGGGCCAGCGTTCCAGTGCGCCCTTGGTAAAGCCCGACACGCCGCCCTTCATCTGATGGGCATCCTCACCCATGACGATGATGCGCGCGTCGCGGGCCATCGCAGCGGCAAGGGTTTCCGACGCTGCGGTGACAAACTTTACCCGCTCGGTTTGCATCCCGGCCAGGTCGGCGTGATCAAGCTGGCGCAGCCCGTCCAGTTCGGACAGATCGCCAAGGATGCCCTCATCACGGCTGGCAGGGTTGGGCCAAAGGTGTTCGGGAATGCGCAGCGCATTGCCGCCGGGGACGGGCTCGGTCAGCCGCGCCGCCGCCGCCGCGACGCGCGCGGTCACATGCTGGTCGATGCGGGCAAATGCTTCGGGGGACAGAATGCCAAGGGTGCCAAGACGGGTTTCAGCGAGCTGGACCGGATCGCGGGCTTTCCAGGCGTCTTCTTCCTCCTTGCTGCGATAGCCGAAATCGCTGCCGGTGCGGCTGCCGGACTGGTGCAGGTGGCGGTAGAGCAGGGCCTCGATCACCACCGGGCCGCCCGCGTCGCGGATGATGCGGCGGGCCTCGGCCATGGCGCGGTGAACGGCGACCACATCCATGCCATCCACCTCGATCGAAGTAATGCCGAGCATGGCCCCCCGCGATGACATGCGGGCTTCGCGCGTCACATCCGTGATGTGCGTTGATACGCCGTAAAGGTTGTTTTCGATGAAGAAAATGGTTGGGGTAGATTGGGCGGCGGCGATGTTCATTGCCTCGTAGCTCGCACCGTTCTGGGCAGCGCCATCGCCGAAGAAGGCAACCGAAACGCAGTCGCGGCCCAGAATCTTGTCGGCCAGCGCATAGCCCACCGCATGGGGCGGGTTGCCGCCGACAATGGCCGAGGTGCCGACCACACCCGCATCCGCGTTGCGCATATGCATCGACCCGCCGCGCCCGCCGCAATAGCCGGGCGTCAGACCCATGATTTCGGCCATGAAGCGGTGCAGTGTTTCGTCCATCGCCGGGGTGAAATCATCGCGGCGTATATCAAAACCCTTGGGAACCTCGCAGTTGATCAGCTTGAGCAACACCTGATGGTGCGCACGGTGGGTGCCGTTGATCTTGTCGCTGTTGGCCAGCACCGACATGGCCCCGACCGCGCCCGCCTCTTGCCCGATGCTGGCATGGGCTGGTCCGTGGATCAGCCCGCCCTTTTCCAGATCCAGCAGCTTTTCCTCGAACCGGCGGATCAGCAGCATCTGGCCATACCAATGTACCAGCTGTGCCGCCTCTTCCGATCGCCAGTCCTCTTCATCCGTGGTCAGGCGGAACCACGGTGCGGAGGGGGCAAGCGGTATCATTTCGGCCATGTGGTCCTCGGTTTTTGGTGAAGCAACGGATCGATTCGGGGCTTTTCGTGTTTATGGAAATAAATTCCGTTTTCTATTGAAGGCGAGATTAAGCTGTGCCAGCCTTTCGTGGCAAGACTAAATTTTTCAGCTCTGAAAACGGGGCAGGGGAACCAGACATGATACGTGATCCCGAACTTCTCGATGATCTGCTCGCGACGGTGCGGCGTTTTGTCGAAGAGCGGCTCATCCCGGCCGAGGTGCAGGTCGAAGAAGACAATTCCATACCGGACGCCATACTGCAGGAAATGAAGGCACTTGGTCTGTTCGGCATGTCGATCCCGGAAAATTACGGTGGGCTCGGCCTGACCATGGAGGAAGAGGTGATGGTTGCGCTGGAACTTGGCCGCACCTCGGCGGCGTTCCGCTCTGCCTTCGGGACCAACAACGGCATCGGCTCGCAGGGAATCATCGTCGACGGCACTGAGGCGCAAAAGCACTATTGGTTGCCCAAGATGGCCGCGGGCGAGGTCGTGGGGGCATTCGCGCTGACCGAGCCTGATGTCGGATCGGACGCGGGATCAGTGAAAACCACGGCGCGGCGCGTGGGTGACGGCTATGTGCTGAACGGCACCAAGCGCTATATCACCAATGCGCCGGTGGCGGATGTCTTCACCCTGATGGCGCGGACCGGTGGGCCCGGTCCCGGTGGCGTGACCGCCTTTCTGGTTCCGGCCAACATCCCCGGCCTGTCGCTTGGCAAGCCTGACCGCAAGATGGGCCAGCGCGGCACCAGGACCTGCGATGTCATCCTTGAAAACTGCGCAGTTCCAGCCGATGCCGTGATCGGCGGGCAGGAGGGGCAGGGCTTCAAGACGGCAATGAAGGTGCTGAACCGGGGTCGGCTGCATATCGCGGCCTTCTGTGTGGGTCAGGCGCAGCGGCTTTGCGAGGAATCGGTGCTCTATGCCCGCGACCGCAGCCAGTTCGGCAAGCCGATTGCCGAACATCAGCTGATTCAAGGCATGCTGGCCGACAGCGGCACCGAAACCTATGCCGGGCGCTGCATGGTGATCGAAACGGCGCGGCGTTTTGACCGGGCCGAACGGATCATCCGCGAGGCGGCGGCGTGCAAGTATTTCTGCTCGGAAATGGCGGGCCGTGTCGCCGACCGCGCGGTGCAGATCCACGGCGGCTCGGGCTATATCGCGGACTCGGCAGTCGAGCATTTTTATCGCGATGTGCGGCTGTTCCGGCTTTATGAAGGAACATCGCAGATCCAGCAGATCATAATCGCGCGCGAAATGGTCGCCGGGGGGTAGCAAAACATGGCACCGGCTTTGGGTATAATCGCGGATGATTTCACCGGCGCTGTGATGGTGGCCGCCATGCTGGAAACCGCAGGGGTCGCCTGCCCGGTAGTGTTCGATCCGGCTGCGATCGGCCCCACCGAAACCGCGCCGGTGATTATGGTTGCCGCTCGCAGCCGAACGGTGGCGGCGGCCGAAGCGATCGCCGAGGTGGCCCACATTGCCGACTGTCTGACGGCGGCGGGCTGCACGCGGCTGGCCTACAAGGCGTGCGCGAGCTTTGATTCGACCGATGCGGGCAATATCGGACCCGCGGCAGATCTTCTGGCGGCGCGTGCGGGGCGGCGTCCGGTTTTGATGAGCGCCGGATTCCCCCGCTTTGGCGCCACAGTGCATCAGGGCTATCTGTTCTATCGCGGGCGGCTGGTGTCGGACTCGATCAAGCGGCTGGATCCGCTGACACCGATGACCGACCCCGATCTGGTGCGGTTTCTGGGGTTGCAGACGCCGCATCCGCTGGGGCTGATCGCGCATGGCATTCTGGTCGAGGGGCTGGACGCGGCGCTTGTGGCGCTGCAAGGGCTGACCGACGCCGGAATGGGCCATGTGCTCTGCGATTCCAGTGATGATGGTGACGTCGAAGTGACGGCCAAGCTGGCGGTTGCCAGCGGTCTGCCGGTGGTGGCAAGCGATCCGCTGATCGTGGCGCTGGCGCGGCACTTGGCGCGGGGTCCGGCGGCGCTGCCTTTGCCGGAGCAGATGCCGGGTGGGCCGGTGGCGGTTCTGGCAGGCAGTACGGGCCCGGTGGTGCTGGAGCAGTTGGCAGTTCTGGCTCGGGCGCATCCCGTCTTGGTACTGGATGTGCTGGACCCGCGCGGTGCGGCAGCGCTGGTGGCCGAAACACTTGACTGGGCGGCGCAGCAGGCGGGTGCCTTTGCGATTTCGACGGCCACAGACGCGTCAGGCGTGGCGCGGACACAGGCCGCACTCGGCTCGTTGGGGGCGGCGCGGCGGGCAGAGGCGTTGCTCGGCGCGGTGGCGGCCGGGTTGCGCGACCGGGGCCAGCGGCGCTTTGTGGTGGCCGGGGGGGAGACTTCGGGCGCGGTGGTGGCGGCGCTGGGGATCGGGCGGGCGCGGGCCTTGGCCGAAGGGCCGCTGGGGCTGGGGTTTTGTCTGACCGGGGGCGATGACCCGCTGGCGCTGTTTCTGAAACCCGGCAAGCTGGGGGCAGCCGATGTGCTGGCAAGGGCAGTATCCGGCTGTGGATTTGAGGGCAGGAGGGTGGGCGATGACAGATGAGCCACGCGCGGCGCTGGTGACGGCGGCAAGAGTGACCGTCACCATGGGGTTGAACGCGGGGGCAGTGGGGAATTTCAGTCTGCGCCATGGCGCAGGCATGCTGATCACCCCGACCGGCATCGCTCCGGCCAGCATGACCCCTTCGCAGATCGTCGAGATGGGGTTCGACGGCACGTGGCATGGCGATTGGCAGCCTTCTTCGGAATGGGCGATCCATGCGCGGATCTATCAGACCACCGGGGCAAGGGCGGTGGTGCATTGCCACCCTGACCACTCGGTTGCGTTGTCGGCGCTGCATCACGACATTCCGCCCTTTCACTACATGGTGGCGGGGTTTGGCGGCAATGTGATCCCTTGCGCGCGATATGCCTGTTTCGGCAGCCCGGCCCTTGCCGAGGCGGTGGTTGCAGCCCTTGGGCAGACCTATTCGGCTTGTCTGATGGCCAGTCATGGCGTGGTGACTCTTGGGCCGGACCTTGCAACCGCTTTGGCGCGTGCGGAAAAGCTGGAGACATTGGCACGCCAGTATCTGCTGGCCCGGCTGGCGGGCGAACCGGTGCTGTTGACCCCGGCCGAAATGGCCGAGGTTCATGAGCGCTATGCGACCTATGGACAGCAGGCAACCAAAGCCTAGACCGCACTGCGGACCAGTTCCTGCAGCAGCCGCAAGGAAAGGTCCGGGTGTTCAAGATGGGGCATATGACCGCAATTGTTCAGCGCGTGCAGACCCACATTAGCGGGCAGATTGCGCGTTGTCCCGAACGGCAAAATCCGGTCTTGTCGGCCAAAGATCACGCGCACTGGCTGGCGCAGCGCGGCAAGGTCGTCTTGGATGCTGACGGCTTGGGTGCCATCCGGAAAGAAGCGCGCGGCAAAGGCCGACATGGCTTCGGTCAGCAATGACTCGCTGCGGGCTGTGACCACCGCCTTGACGAAAGTGTCCGAAATGACGCGCGGGTCGTGGACAAGTAGTTCAAGCCACGGGCGCAGGCTTTCGGCCTGACGCGCGCGCAGGATACCTTGGGTGAAGTCCGCGTTGATCTGCGGCCCCAGACCTGCCGGCGCAAACAGGCAGAGCCCGCTGACATCAAGCCGCCCGCGTGCTGCGATGCGGGTTGCGATCGCCCCGCCAAAAGAATGACCGCCAAGCACAAGGCTGCTCACCCCCAGTTGCAGCAACGTCGTCTCGATCTGCTCCGCCATCAGATCAATGTCGGCAGGCAGGTTTAGCGGCGACCCGCCATGCGCGGGCAGGTCAAGCGCCAGCACCTGCCAACCGACGCGCGCCCCGGCAAAAAGACCGCGCCAGTTGTTCAAATCGGCGCTGTAGCCGTGCAGCAGCACCACCGGACGGCCCTCGCCCCGGCGCAGCCAGACCGCGTTGAGCATCTGATCGCCGGTTGGCGCGCCGTGTCGCTGCGGCCGGGCTGCAAGCGCGGGCAGATGGGCGAGCACATCCTTTTTCTGCACCCGGCCATGCGGGCCGGTGCCGGGCAGACCATCCAGTGCGATGCCACTTTCGCGCGCGATGCGGCGGGCAAGCGGGGTGGGGTTGGGCGCGCGAGCGGGCAAGGTGACAGACGCGGCCTTTGGTGGGGCGGCTGCGGTAATCTCCTCTGCCGCAACCGTAGCGGCGGTTTCGAGTGCCGTCACCGCCGCTTCACCGTGCAAGAGGATGCGGGCGACCTCTGAACCGACCTCGACCGTCGCACCTTCCGGCAGCAAACCGATTGCGATGCCGGTTGCGCGGGCCTCGACCTCTACCGCGGCCTTGTCATTCTCGATCTCGAACAGCACCTGCCCTGCGGTGACGGCTTCGCCCTCGGTTACAAGCCAGCGCGAAATGCGGCCAGAGGTTTCTTCAAGGCTGACTTTGGGATAGATGACGGGAACGGGCATGCAGGCTCCTGAAGTTGGCGTTTCACTCGGCCGTGGTTTTCCAATTCTTTGGAACCGGGGCGGATTGGGCGGGATCGGTCTGGCCGGTCAATGTGGCGCGCAGCCGTGCGACCGTCCGCAAAAGGTCGGGGCCGACCTGATCAAGGCAGGTCTGGCGGGGGACAATATCGACGATGCCACCACAGGTCAGTGCAACCAATGGCGTGCCGTCACTGGGCCGGAAAGCCACGCCCACGGCGTTGATATAGCTGTACCAGTCGCCGAAGTTGGTGACAAAACCAAGGGTCTGGTAATCGCGGATCGCTGCGGCAACGTGATCGCGGATCCGGGTTTCATGTGCGGTGTCACTGCGAACAAGTTCCTCCAGCACAAGCGCGCGGATTTCAGGGCGCATTTCTGCAAGATAAGCCAGCCCCATTGCCGTGCGCCAGATCGGCAGGCGCGAGCCGACGTTGAGCCGCAGCGTGACCGGACTCATCGACCGGCAAGAGGCAAGATAAACCATTTCCAGCCCGTCGCGGGTGCCGAGTGCCACCGCAACCCCGGTCTTGTCGGCAAGCTCTTGCATCAGAGGGCGACCGATATGGACCACCGCACTGGAACTCAGCGCGGAATAGCCCAGTGACACCGTGGCCGGCCCGATGCTGTAGCGGCCAAGTCGGTCGTCGTAATGCAGATAGCCCAATGAAACGAGCGTTGCCGTAAGCCGCGATACCGTCGCTTTGGGCAAGCCTGTGCGCTCGATCAGATCCTGATTGCCAAGTGTCGAATCATTCGCTGTAAAGGCGCGCAGGATTTCAAGCCCGCGCGTCAGCGAGGCTGCGGGGTTGCCGATCTCGGCCGGTTCGGCCCCTTCCTCGGGTTTCGTGCGCTTTCGCATGGTTCTCGTCCTTCTATTCCTGCTGTTGCTGGGCCGGCCCCGGCTGATACTGGCCACGCAGACAATAAGTGGAATATAATTTCATTTATGTTGACTGGGCCGTTTGCTGTTGTCAATAATAACCGTATCAACGTGTCCCTTCAGCCCGTGAAACCCCGACACCCTGTGACACAAACAAGGACTGCCGCATGACCCGCTATATCCTGCGACGGCTGTTTGCGATGCCCTTTCTGGTACTGGGAATCGTCACACTGGCCTTTCTGCTGACCTCTGTCACCAAGGGCGATCCGCTGACCGCGATCGTGTCGGACCGGCAGATGAACAATCCCGAAGTGGTGGCGGCGGCGAAGGCGCGCTGGGGTTTGGACCGCAGCCTGCCGGAACGCTATGTGATCTATGTCGGCAACCTGTTGCAGGGCGACATGGGCACTTCGTTCATCACAAGGCGGCCTGTGGCGCAGGATGTGCTTGTCCGCCTGCCCGCAACGCTGGAGCTGGTGACGGCGGCGATGATCATCGGATCGGTCATGGGCATATCGCTGGGTGTTCTGGCGGCGGCGTTCCGCAACACGGTGATCGACCATGCGGCGCGGTTCTTCGCGTTGTTCGGATCATCGGTCCCGGTGTTCTGGCTGGGGCTGGCGCTGCTGTATGTGTTCTCGGTGCAATGGGGTGTGTTGCCCGGACCCGGCCGGATTGATCCGCGCGCGGCCATGCCGCCGGCCGTGACAGGGTTCGTGACGGTTGATTCCCTTCTCGCCGGGAATGTGCCGCTGTTTCTGAATGCCCTGTGGCACCTGATCCTGCCCGCCTTTGTGCTGGGCTGGGCGGTTGCGGGCACCATCTCGCGGCTGGTGCGGGCCAACATGCTTGAAGTTCTGGGGCGGGAATTCATCCTGACCGCCCGGGCCAAGGGGGCGGGCGAATTCCGGGTGATCGTGCGCCACGCGCTGCGCAACACGCTGGTGCCGACCCTGACGGTGATCGGCTATTCCTTTGCCTATCTGCTGACCGGCGCGGTGCTGACCGAAACGATCTTTTCCTGGCCGGGAATGGGGTCATATGCGGTGGAGGCCGCACGTGGGCTGGATTTCCCGGCAATCATCGGCGTGACCATAGTGGGCGGGGTGGTGTTCCTGTTCACCAACCTGATCACCGATATTGCCTATGTTGTTGCAAATCCGCGTGTAAGGCTGGGATGACGCCATGACCATATCGCTGACCGCGCCCCGCAAATTCCGTCGCCCGCAGTGGCTGTCCCTGCCGCTGGCCATCGGGGCTGTGATCGTGATCTTCTGGCTGATCGCCACCCTGGCTGCCCCGTGGCTGACATCCTATGACCCGTTGGAGATGGTAAGCCGCCGCCTGCAGCCGCCCAGCTGGGATCACTGGCTCGGCACCGATCAGCTGGGGCGCGATGTGTTCACCCGGACCCTGCACGGCGCGCGCCATTCGCTGCCGATCGCGGTCGGGGTCGTTGCGCTTGCGGTGGCGATCGGGGCCTTTCTTGGTGCGGTTTCGGGCTTTGTCGGCGGCTTCGCCGGATCGGCCATCATGCGGCTGGTGGATGTGACGCTGTCGTTTCCGCCGATGCTGCTGGCAATGGCGGTCGCGGCCTCGCTGGGGCCGGGGCTTGGCAATGCGGCGATTGCCATGGTGATCGTTTGGTGGCCCGTCTATGCGCGGCTGATGCGGGCGCAGGTGCTGGAAGTGCGCGAGCGCGAGCATGTCGAGGCCGCCATCGCCGCCGGGGCGGGGCGAGTGAGGGTGCTGACCAAGCACATCCTGCCGCTGTGCTGGACGCCGACACTGATCGCCGCAACGATGGATCTTGGCCAGGTGATCCTGCTGGCGGCCTCGCTGTCCTTCATCGGGCTGGGCGCTACGCCGCCGACGCCGGAATGGGGGGCGATGATTTCGGACGGGGCATCACAGTTCTATTCATGGTGGGTGGCACTGGGGCCGGGTCTGGCGATCCTGACCATCGTGCTGGGGTTCAACTTCATCGGCGACGGCCTGCACGATTACTTTGATCCGAGGTCGAAATGAGCCATCCAGAAGCCGCCTTGTTTGCCGTCAACGATCTGCGGGTCGCCTTTGGCCGCAACGGCCAGCATCATGAGGCCGTGCGCGGCGTAAGCCTGACGGTCGGCCATGGCGAGGTGCTGGGCATCGTCGGTGAATCCGGCTCGGGCAAATCGGTGGCCATGCTGGCGGCGCTGGGTTTGCAGCCCGAGGGCGCTCGGGTCTCCGGATCGGTGCGGTTCAAGGGGCAGGAACTGGTCGGCATGTCGCGGCGCGGCCTGCGCAAGCTGCGCGGCGCGCGGGTGGCGATGATCTTTCAGGACCCGTTGTCTTCGCTGAACCCGGTGATGACGGTGGGGGCGCAGATTGCCGAGGCGGTGCTGCTGCACAATCCCGATTTCTCCTGCCGCGCGGCGATGAAGCGGGCGGTGGAACTGTTGGAACTGGTCGCGATTCCGCAGCCTGACAGCCGGGTGCACCAGTATCCGCACGAGTTTTCGGGTGGAATGCGGCAGCGGGTGATGATCGCCATGGCGGTGGCCAACGACCCGGATCTGCTGATCGCGGACGAGCCGACCACCGCGCTGGATGTGACTGTGCAGGCGCAGATCATGCAGGTGCTGGCCGATCTGCAAAGCCGGCTGAACCTTGGGCTGGTGTTGATCACCCATGATCTGGGGGTGCTGGCCGGTCATGCCGACCGGGTGGCGGTGATCTATGCGGGGCAGGTTGTGGAGCATGCGCCGGTGGACGACCTGTTCGCGACGCCGGGGCATCCCTATACCCGTGGGTTGATCTCCTCGATCCCGGATATGGCCGTGGAGAAGGAGCGGCTGTTTTCCATCGACGGCACGCCGCCTTCGCTGGGGCGGCTGCCTGCGGGTTGCCCGTTCAATCCGCGCTGCACGCAAGCCCGCGACATCTGCCGCAGTATGGTGCCGCCGGTGCAGGGGCCTGCACATCATCGCGCGGCCTGCCATTTCGCCTTTGAGCCCCCTGCAACCACGGGCAGCGCAGCATGACACGAGCCGAGCCGATCCTGTCTGTCCGAAATATGGTCAAGTGTTTTCCGATCAAGGGAGGGGTGATCTTTGAGCGCGATGTGGGGCAGGTCAATGCCGTGGCGGGGGTTTCCTTCGATCTGGCCCCCGGCGAGACGCTGGGGTTGGTGGGGGAATCCGGCTGCGGCAAGTCAACGCTGGGGCGCTGCCTGCTGCGCCTGATCGAGCCGAGCGCGGGCGAGACGCTGTTTCGCGGCCGGGACATCAACCTTGCCGATGCGGCCGGGATGCGGGCTCTGCGGCGCAAGATCCAGCTGGTGTTCCAGGATCCCTATGCCTCGCTGCATCCGCGGATGACTGTCGCGGACAATATCGCCGAGCCCTTGCGGATCAGCGATCTGGACATGGCTGCGCGCAAGGCGCGGGTAGCCGACATGCTGGATCTGGTACAGCTGAACCCCGAACACGGGCAGCGCTATCCGCATGAGCTTTCGGGCGGGCAACGGCAGCGGGTGGTGATCGCCCGCGCGCTGGCGCTGAAGCCGGACCTTCTGGTGCTGGATGAACCCGTGTCGGCGCTGGATGTCTCGGTGCAGGCCGGGGTGCTGAACCTGCTGAAGGATGTGCAGCGCGAGCAGGGGACGGCGTTTCTGTTCATCGCGCATGATCTGTCGGTGGTGCAGCATATCAGCGACCGGGTGGCGGTTATGTATCTGGGCCGCATCGTGGAGATCGCGGCCAAGCGCGACCTGTATGCCGCACCGCTGCATCCCTACACGCAGGCGCTGATGTCGGCGGTGCCGCTGGCCGATCCGCCGCGCGAACGCCAGCGCAAGCGGATCGTGCTGCAGGGTGATGTGCCAAGCCCGATGAACCCGCCCTCTGGCTGTCGGTTCCGCACGCGCTGCCCGATCGTGCAGGACATCTGCGCGAAGATCGAACCCGAACTGGCCGCAGCCGCCAATGGGCATGCGGTTGCCTGCCATTTTCCCAAGCCGGTCGAAACCGGGTTGGCAAAACGATCATGAAACAGACTGCCGGGAGGACCCCGTGACAACGCAAAAGCTGCCGCTGGACGGCATCAGGGTGCTGGACCTGACGCGGGTTCTGGCCGGGCCATGGATGACCATGTCGCTGGCCGATCTGGGGGCCGAGGTCTGGAAAGTGGAAAACATCAAGGGCGGGGATGACACGCGGGCCTGGTCGGTTCCAAACTATAAAGGCATCAGCACCTATTACCTTTGCGCCAATCGCGGCAAGCACAGCATCGCGCTTGACCTGAAATCGCCCGAAGGACGGCAGATCGTGCTGGATCTTGCCGCCCGCGCAGATGTGGTGGTGGAAAACTTCCGCGCAGGCACCGTGGACCGGCTGGGCGTTGGGTATGAGGATGTGCGCAAGCTCAACCCCGGCGTGATCTATTGTTCGATCTCCGGCTATGGCCAGACCGGGCCGGACAGCGGCCGTCCGGGCTATGATTTTGTCATGCAGGCCGAAAGCGGGCTGATGTCGATTACCGGCGAGGCGGATGGCCCGCCGAACCGGCTGGGTGTGGCCTTTACCGATGTGGTGGCTGGGATGGTCGCCACCCAATCGGTGCTGGCAGCCCTTTACCAGCGCCGCGATGGTGGCGAGGGGCAGTATATCGACGTGGCGCTGCTCGACTCGACCTTGAACCTGCTGATCAACGTCGGCACCGGTTATCTGAACGCCGGGGTCGAGCCTGTGCGATTTGGCAATGCCCACCCGACTGTGGTGCCTTATCAGCTGTTCGACACCGCCGATGGCAGCTTTGCCCTTGCGGTCGGCAATGACCGCATGTTCGTCGATTTTTGCGAAAAAGTCATCAACCGGCCGGACCTCGCGCGCGATCCGCGCTATGCCACCTCGCACCAGCGGGCCCTGAACCGGGAACCGTTGCTGACCGAGCTTGCGGCGGCGCTGCGAAGGGATACCTCGCGCCACTGGCTTGACGCCTGCCTTGCGGCCGAAGTTCCGGCGGGCCCGGTCAAGACCGTGTCCGAAGCCCTGAACGCGCCAAGCGTGGTTGAACGGGGGTTGATCCAGCGGTTGGAGCATCCCGAGCTTGGCGGTGTGTCATTGATCGGTCCGGCGCATGGTATTGCTGCGCAAAAGGACAGCCAGCCGAAAGCGCCGCCTCTGCTGGGCGAAGACACGCGGGACGTGCTTTCACGGGTGCTGGGGTTGACCGATATCCAGATTGATGACCTGACCGCCAGCCGCGTCATTGGCTGCCATGTTCCGGCTGCCAAGCCAAAGGCTGTGGCGGTGTGACAAAACCGAAGCTGCTGCAAGGTTCTGACATGAGTGCTCGTCTTGAACGGCACGGCGACATTGCTGTGGTGACCCTGGACAACCCGCCGGTAAACGCATTGGGGCGCGCCGTTCGGCTGGCGCTGATTGCGGCGGTGGATGCCGTCGATGCCGATCCTGCTATAAAGGCGGTCGTGCTGACGGGGGCGGGCAAGCTGTTTGTGGGCGGGGCAGACATCTTGGAGTTCGAGCTCCCGCCGGAAACGCCGCATCTGCCCGATGTGCTGGCACGGATCGAGGCCTCACGGGTGCCATGGGTCGCGGCAATTCATGGCATGGCAGTGGGCGGCGGGGTGGAGATTGCGCTGGCCTGCCGGTTCCGGGTCGCGAGTGCTGACAGCCGGTTCGGCCTGCCTGAGATCAATTTGGGGATCATTCCCGGCTCCGGCGGCACGCAGCGGTTGGCCCGGCTGATCGGGGTCGCGGCGGCGCTGCCGGTGGTGGCGGAAGGGCAGATGCTGGATGCCGCGCAGGCTTTGCGGTTCGGCCTGGTGGACCTGCTGATCGCGGAGCCTCTGGTTGAAGGTGCGATTGCTTTTGCGCATCAAGCATTGACGCGCCCTTTGCCGCTGCCGGCCTGCGACCGCGCCTTGCCCGATCCCGGAGCGGACTTCTGGCAGGCTGCCGAAGCACGGGTGACCAAATCTGCGCGGGCGCAATCCGCGCCACTGCTGGCGGTGGCAGCGTTGCGCCGGGGGGCGGAGTTGGGCTTTGCCGCCGGGCTGTCCTTTGAACGAGAGACATTCCTGCGGCTTCGGGCCAGCACCGAAGCGGCGGCGCTGCGCTATCTGTTCTTTGCCGAACGGTCTGCTGCGCGCCCGGCTGATTTTCGGTCGGTCGTGGCTCGTGGCGTGACGACCGCCGGCGTCGTCGGTGGTGGCACGATGGGGGTGGGGATCGCGGCGGCGTTGCGCAATGCGGATGTGCCGGTGGTGCTGTCGGAACGCGATCAGCCCGCTCTGAACCGGGGGCTGGCAGCGGTGCGGGCGGTGTTCGAGGCAAGCGTCAGGCGTGGGATGATCAGCGAACAGGCGGCACGGGCGCGGATGGCCGGGGTGACGGGCTGTGTCGGGTTGGAGGGTCTGGCCGGTTGCGATCTCGTGGTCGAGGCGGTGTTCGAGGATCTTGCGGTAAAGCGCGAGGTGTTCGCGGCGCTGGCCCGGATCTGTGCGCCGGAAGCCATTCTGGCAACCAACACCTCCTACATCGACCCAAGGCTGATCTTTGACGGCATGGAAGGGCCGGAGCGGGTCATCGGGCTGCATTTCTTCAGCCCGGCGCAGGTGATGAAGCTGCTGGAAATCATCCCGCTGCCCCTGACAGCGGCCCCAGTTCTGGCGGCGACCTTCGCGCTTGCGGCGCGGCTGGGCAAGGTGCCGGTGCGGTCAGGCATTTGTGACGGGTTCATTGGCAACCGCATCCTGCGGCGCTACCGCTCCGAGGCCGAGGCGATGCTGCGCGAAGGCGTTGGCCATGCGCAAATCGACGCTGCGATGCGCGGTTTCGGCTGTGCAATGGGGCCGTTCGAGATGCAGGATCTGGCAGGTTTGGACATCTCGTTCCTGCACCGCGAGGCCGCGCGGGCGCGGGGCGAGGCTGTGCCGGAAGCCCCGGGCGATATTCTGGTGCGCGCCGGTCGCAAGGGCCGGAAAACCGGCGGCGGCTGGTATGACTATGTGCCGGGCGACCGGCGGCCGCAGTCCTCCGGGGCAGTGACGCGGCTTTTGGCCCCGATGCTGGGTGTAAGACGAACGGTGGCGGCAGATGCCATCACCGATCGGCTGATTGCGGCGATGGCCAGCGAGGGGCAGGCGATCCTTGACGAGGGCATCGCCGCCTCGCCGCGGGATATTGATCTGGTTGAAGTGCATGGATACGGTTTCCCGCGCGCCAAGGGTGGGCCGATGTTTCTGACCCACCGCAAGAACATATGAGATGACCTGTCCCGACATACGCCTTGCAACCCGCAGCGGCTAGTTTTCAGGATGCCGGTGATCCGTCGCGCAAAGCGAGTGATCGCCCAGCACTTCTATCACCCGGCAATCGGCGACACGCCCACCGGCGCAGTGCGCGACCATGCGTTCCAGTTCGGCCTTCAGCGCCGTCAGTCGGGCGAGACGGCTTTCCACCTCTGCCAATTGTGCTTTGGCGATGGCATCGGCAGCGGCGCAGGACTGGTCGGGATTGTCCGACAGGCTGAGAAGATCGCGGATCGCCTCCAGTGCGAAGCCCAGATCGCGGGCATGCCGGATAAAGGCCAGCCGTTCCAGCGTTTTGCGGCTGTAGAGTCGCTGGTTTCCGGCGCTGCGCTCGGCCTCGGGCAGAATACCGATCTGCTCGTAATACCGGATGGTTGGCACCTTCACCCCGGCCTGCGCCCCGAGTTTCCCTATGGTCAGCATCATATTCCTCTTGAAGCTATAGTTGCTAGCGACGTTAGGTTTCTGATTCGATGAAGGCAATTGCTCCTTTTAAGGGCGAAGGGGATAACGATGGCGGCTTCGGGCAGCAAAACAGCATGCGACTGGACGGTGTCCGGTATGGATTGCGGGTCCTGTGCAACCAAGATCAAGGATGCGGTGGCGCGTTTTCCGGGGGTCATAGATCGGTTCAGCCGCTGGTATATGCCCGCCATTGTTGCTTTCGCGGCATTGGTCGTGCTGTTGCCGCCGCTGGCCCTTGGTCAGCCGTGGGATGCCTGGATCTATCGCGGGCTGGCGCTTTTGTTGATTGGCTGTCCCTGCGCACTGGTCATTTCGGTCCCGGCTTCCATCGCCTCGGCGATGTCGACCGGCGTAAAACGCGGGCTGTTGATGAAGGACGGCGCGTGATCGAGGCTGCGGCAAAGATTAGCCGCATTGCCTTTGACAAGACCGGAACAATGACGCACGGGCGGCCAAAAGGTTTCAGACGTGGTTGTTTTCGGCACCACGACTGATGGGGTTGCTGGCTGCTGCGGCAGGGGTCGAAACCGGCTCAAACTACCCACTGGCCATCGCCATTCTGAACAAGGCCAGGGAAACGGACGTCTTCACGCTGCCGTCCCGCGATGCAAAAGCGCTGATGGGCAGAGGAGTGGTTGCGACTGTCAATGAAGCACCGGCCTGGGTCGCGTCACCGCGCTACGCGATGAAAAGTGGCGGGCTCGATGGTCCTGGCCTGCGCCAGGCCACGGTGTTTGAGGAGGACGGCAAGACCGCCGTCGCGGTGTTCCGCGAAAAGACTCCGCTCGGCCTGATCGCCATGCGGGACGAGCCGCGCT
>JBKBKR010000018.1:0-26329 GCA_046296515.1 Paracoccaceae bacterium
AGCGCGGCTCGTCCCGCATGGCGATCAGGCCGAGCGGAGTCTTTTCGCGGAACACCGCGACGGCGGTCTTGCCGTCCTCCTCAAACACCGTGGCCTGGCGCAGGCCAGGACCATCGAGCCCTCCGTTCTCCATCGCGTAGCGCGGCGAGGCGACCCATGCGTGAGCCTCGCCGACCGTTGCGACGACACCTCTGCCCATAAGCGCCTTGGCGTCGCGCGACGGCAGCGCCTCAATGCTTGCTTCTTTGGCTCTGTTCAGGATGGCGATGGCGAGAGGGTGGCTCGACCCGGTCTCCACTCCCGCCGCAACGGCCAGCAGTTCAGCCTCGGTGGTGGTGCCTAGGGTGATCAAATCGGTGACCTTCGGACGCCCGCGTGTCAGCGTTCCGGTTTTGTCAAAGGCGATCCGGTTGACCTTGGCCGCAGCCTCGAGAACTGCGCCGCCCTTCATCAACAATCCACGCCTAGCGCCCGTTGACATCGCCGAGGCGATGGAGGCCGGAACCGAGATCACCAACGCGCAGGGGCAACCGATCAGCAACAGCGCCAGTCCGCGATAGATCCAGGTATCCCACGGCTGACCAAAGGCCAGCGGCGGCACCACAACAACCAACGCCGCAACGGCGACGATGGCGGGCATATACCAGCGGCTGAACCGGTCGATGAACCGCTCGGTTGGTGCCCGGGCTTCCTCCGCCTCCTCGACCAGTCGGATGATACGGGCGATGGTGTTATCTTCCGGCCTCTTTGTCACTTTGACCCGCAAGGCCGCTTCAGTGTTGATCGAGCCCGCAAAGACCGAGTCTCCCGGACCACGTGTCTTGGGCACGCTTTCCCCTGTAACCGGGCTTTCATCCACGCCGGACGTGCCGTCGGTGATTTCGCCATCCGCCGGAATGCGGTCACCAGGGCGCACGAGGATCATCTGACCGACTGACAGGCTAGCTGCGGGCACTTCATGCGTGATTCCGTTCATCTCCAGCAACGCTGTCTTCGGCACCAGATTTGCCAGCGCGCGGATCCCGGCACGCGCTTTTCCCGCCGCGACACCTTCCAGCACTTCGCCCACGGCAAACAGAAAGACGACCAGCGCCGCCTCTTCGGCCGCGTTGATGAACAGTGCGCCGATGGCCGCTATGGTCATCAGGCTTTCGATGGTGAAGGGCTGCCCCAGCCGCAGCGCCGCAAAAGCGCGCTTTGCCACTGGGGCAACCCCGATCAGACAGGCAGCGACGAAAGCCCACTTGCCGATCTCGGGTGCCACGAACTCGATGATCCAGGCGGCGCCCAACAAGAGGGCGGTGAAGATCACCAGCTTGCCCTTGCCGGTCTGATACCAGCGCTTGCCCCGGTCCGCAGGATCGTCATGGACATGACCGGCGCCGCCATGACCGGAGTCGTCGCTATTTGCGGCGACTGGTTGCCGGCCATGATCGTGCCCCTCATGATCGTGATCGGCGTACTTGCCACCGTCTTCTTTCGCAATTTCCATGACGGGCAACACGAGCTCTTTCGTCGCCGATGCCGCGCGGGTCGAGATCTCATAGCCAAGGGCGCGAACAGTCTGCTCAACCCGTTCCCGCTCGGTCTGGGCCTCGTCCAGCGTCAGCTTTAGCCGCTCCGACATGATCCCGACCTCAACGCCACTAACCCCCGGCAAACGCGCCACCGCGTCCTTGATCTTGGTCGCACAGGAGCCACAGTCCATGCCGGACACAGTCCAGTCGCAGGTGGTTTCGCCGTTTGATGCTGTCATCGTCTTCCCCTCTGCCCGAAAACGAGCAGCTTTCCTCATCGAATCAGCAATCTAATGTCTCTAGCAACTATAGATTCAAGAGGAATCTGATGCTGACAATAGGGAAGCTCGGGGCGCAGGCCGGGGTGAAGGTGCCGACCATCCGGTATTGCGAGCAGATCGGTATTCTGCCCGAGGCCGAGCGCAGCCCCGGCAACCAGCGGCTCTACAGCCGCAAGGCGATGGAACGGCTGGCCCTTATCCGGCATGCCCGCGATCTGGGCATTGAACCGCTCCGGGTTACCTGATCTGTCGCATGGTGGAAGCCCGCAAATCCAGCGCTGCCGATGATCTGCTGATGACTGTCGATCGTTGGCCGGGGCTGGGGCCGGATCGTGCCCGGTTCCTGAATATGTCGGACGACCGCTTGCGCCAGATCTTGCCGGGCTGCGCCACCTCTCCGCCAGATGGCTGTGGCAGTTCAGCGCGATCCTGGACAATCTGCGCCTTGCGGTGTCGTCCCGCGGTGTGCGAATTCTGGCCGCGCAATACCGCTACCACTTCAGCAAGCGCGGCCCAAGGATGGCCCCGAGGAGTGAAATGGACATGATCGCGGCGGAATAGGCAGGCAGAACAAACAGCATCCTGTCATTGTCGCAGTAGATCGAATAGACCGACGCCGCCAATCCGCCCGCCATCAAGCCACCCGCAGCCCCGGTCAGCCTTGGGTGCAGCGCTGCTCCTGATGACAACCCCCAGAATGCTGCGGCAAGAACGGGCAGGGCGAGAAGGGGGATCGAGAGCAGACAGGTCATCAGCAAGGGCGTTGACAGAGCCGCGATGAGCCCGCCCGGTCCCGCGCCGGCAAGTGTTGTCAAGAAGGCCACGATCACCAGTGCGACCAAAAGGCCAAGCGCGGCGCCACGGAATTCATAACGCGCCCCCGGATGAGCCAGCGCGACGGCAAACGCCCCCGACAGCAACGCCAGCGCCAGTGGAAGAACGGTTTTCAGCGCGGCCGCCGATCCCAGCGCGGCCCGGATGTCGGATCTTGCACCCCAGAACAGCGCGAAGGCTGTCACGGATACCGCCATGGCGATCGGCATGGCGCGGGCCAAGCGCTGAAGGACGGTCTTTTGCGGCAACGTGTCCGCGGCAAGTGCCATGATCAGCTCGTCTGTTTTCATTCGATCATCCTTTCGCGCAGCCGGGCAATGGATTTCAAGGCCCGGTGCAGCGCGACCCTGACGGCTCCTTCGGACATGTCCAGACGTGCAGCGGTTTCCGCGGTCGTTTCTCCGTTCAGGCCAAAAGCCCGCACAATCTCTGCCGCGCGCGGCTCCAGTTTGCTCAGGACTTTATCCATGTCGCGCCCGTCCATGGGATCAGGGCCTTCAGCCGCAGGAAGCCCGTCGGCAAAATCATCTATGGACAGTTCAACATGCCTGCCCCGCGCCCGAAACGCATCGACAACCTTGTGTCGTGCAATGGCATAAAGCCACGGGCGCAGCGGCGCGTGTTCTTGCCATGTATGTCGCTTGCTATGGATCGCCAGCAGCACGTCTTGCAACACGTCCTCGCACGCCTCCGGACCCAGCGCCGCGCCGCGGGCACGCACCACCTTGCGCAGAACCGGTGTAATCGTCGTGAGCAACCGGCCATATGCAACGGTGTTCCCGCCGTTTGCCGCACGCAAGAGGTCCTCCAGGGCGTCGAACTCGGCCAAACTGATCATCCTCTTTTCGGAGTGCGCCCGGGCGTTGTTACATAGCAAGACGCCAAGTTTTCCTGAAATGAATATTCTCTCAAGCTTCGATCACGACCGCGTGATGTGTGTAATGACGTCGCGACCGTTCGCGTATCGGCTTGTGGGACTGCACTGATGCGCCCGACGACAGGAGTTTGATTTCATGACACACAAAGCTCTATCGCTTCCACTCGCCGCTTCGCTTGCCGCTGCACTTACACTTGCAGCCGGACACGCTCATGCCCAATCCGCAAACATGGAAAAGTGCTTTGGGATTTCGCTTGCAGGAGCAAATGACTGCGCCGCCGGCCCCGGCACGACCTGTGCGGGCACCTCGACCGTGGATTATCAGGGCAATGCCTGGACACTGGTTGCGAGCGGCACCTGCGCTGACATCGAACTTCCCGCCATGGCCGACGGAACAAGCCGCATGGGATCGCTTGAACAACTGGCGCGGGACCTGCCGCCGGCTTGACCGCCTGTCGGGGCGGGTCATGAACCCGCCCTATTTTCTGGTGAAGGAAACCACAATGGGACAGCTTCCCTGCACGATTGGGCTTGGCTTCAAGCCAGAGCATTTTCGCGACATCATGTCGGACCCCGGCGCGGTGGGTTTTTTCGAAGTCCATGCCGAGAATTATATGGGCGATGGTGGCGCGCCCCATGCGATGTTGGCCGCCCTTCGTGCAGATCATGCGCTGTCGATCCATGGTGTCGGGCTGTCTATCGGCGGGGCGGACGGGTTGAACCGCAACCATCTGGAACGGCTGCGCAAGCTGATTGAGCGCTATCAGCCCGAGAGCTTTTCAGAGCACCTCGCCTGGTCAAGTCATGGGGCGGCGTGGCTCAATGACCTGCTGCCACTTCCCTATACGCAAGAGACGCTCGATACCATCTGTGCGCATGTCAATCAGGTGCAGGACGGGCTGGGCTGCCGGATGCTTCTGGAAAACCCCGCCACCTATGTCACTTTCGAGAGTTCCACATGGTCCGAAACAGATTTTCTGACCGAGCTGGTCCGCCGCACAGGCTGTGGGCTGCTTCTGGACATCAACAACGTGTTTGTCTCGGCGACCAATCACCGTTTTGACGCGCGCGCCTATCTGGCGGCCTTTCCGCTGGCGGCTGTTGGCGAAATACATCTTGCCGGGCACGACACGGAGGAGTTGCCTTCTGGCCCGCTGCTGATCGACAGCCATGGCGCGCCGGTCGCTGATCCGGTCTGGGCGCTCTATGCGGAGGTGCTGGATCAAACCGGCCCACTGCCCACGCTGATCGAATGGGATACGGATATTCCTGCTTTCCCGGATTTGCTTCGCGAGGCAGTGCGCGCGAAACGCGTGATGGCGCGTGGAAAGGGGGGACATTCCCGTGCTGCCTGAGCGATCGCATGCCGAATTGCAACGCGACTTTCATGCAGCGCTCTGGCGTCCGGAGCCGCCCTCAGGATTAACGGCACCAGAGCGCGAGGAGGTCGCGCAGCGTTTCAAGGTCTATCGAAACAATATCCAGCACAGCCTGACGCGTGCCTTGGCCGCGCGCTTTCCGGTGATCGAACAACTTGTCGGCACGGAGTTCTTTGCCGCCATGGCCGGTGTCTTCATCGCTGAATCTCCACCAGCGGACCCGGTGTTGCTGCGATGGGGTGAGACCTTTGCGACGTTTCTGGACCAGTTCCCGCCTGTCCTGTATCTGCCATTCCTGGGCGATGTCGCTCGGCTAGAATATCTCCGAGGGCGGGCCTGTCATGCGGCAGATGCACAGTCAATCGCGGCGGATGCCCTGAATGTGCCTGATCCTGAATCGCTGCGGCTGGATTTGCATCCGTCGGTTGGCTTGTTCTTCGCACGCATGCCCGCCGTGCAAATCTGGCAGTCGCATCAACCGGGGGCCACCCGAAAGCCGTTAACGCAAGGGCCCGATCACGCGCTGATTGCGCGCGAGGCGGATTTCACCGTGATCGTTGAACCGACTGATCCGGACACATTCGCGGTGCTCTCGGCCTTGCGCGACGGGAAAACACTTGGCGAGGCCGCAGGCTGGGGCGATCCGGTCACGGCCCTGATGCTTTTGCTGCGTCATGGGCTGATCACCCGGACAGAAACAGGAACGCCCATATGACCCATCCCACCGATGCAACACCCCGCCAAAACATCGCTGCCCGCAGTCGCGATATGATCCGCCAGGCAAACGGGCTGGGTAGCGCCATCCCGCAGGACCTTGTTGCGCTGGCGGCGCGGGTGTTTCCCGCCGTAGTGTTCTGGCAATCTGCCCGTACCAAGGTCGACGGTTTCACGATCAAGGACTCGACCTATTTCCTGTTTGAACATGTCTATGCACTTCCCCTCATCCCGCATGCCCCCGCCGCTGTGCTTGCCACTGTCGCAGAGCATGTGTTGCCGGTGCTGTTGATACTGGGATTGTTCGCGCGGTTTTCGGCGCTTGGGTTGCTGATCATGACGGCTGTCATCCAGATCTTCGTCTTTCCCGGCGCCTGGGCGACGCATGGCCTTTGGGCCGCGGCCTTGCTGGTGACACTTGCTCAAGGTCCGGGCCGACTGTCTCTCGATTACCTGCTGCGGATGGACTGCAGCAAGGCGAAACCCTGAGGCGTGACCCGCATCAACCCACCGTCCGTGATATTTCCCCCCGCAGTGGCGCACCGGCACAGGCGCAGGGGGAGTGTTTTCTGTTTTTCTCAACCGTTCAGGGCGCGATCCATCAGCGCCTTGATTTCGGCCTCGCGTGTTACTGCAACGAGCCGCGCCAGTTCCACACGCTCGACGGTTTCGGGGAAAACACCAAGTGTCGGACCGATCTGTGCCAGTCCCACACCAAGCATCACGAAGCTCAACGACATGCCCGCGCACAGGTAGATCGGTCCACGCCGGTCGCCCTGAAACGCCGAGGCCAGCACGATCGGCAAGACCGGCAGAATGCAGGGGTTGATCAAGGTGAGTAATCCGGCCGCATAGCCAAAAACGAAATCCATCCCGATCGTTCTTTCAGTCCGATGTGGTCATCATCGAAATCACTACGGGAAGACAGCCACAAAAGTTCCGCGCGCCCTGCCCAAACTGACCAAGCTCCGGCATGTCCGTCTGATGGCCGCTGAACAAGGCGATTAGATTGCTTTGTGCAGGCGGGGTTTGACGTTTCTGGAAAGCATGCTGTCCTTGGGTCGAAGCAGATTGCGCCTTGCCGGATGCCTTTGCCACCCGCATGTCGATGGGCATCTCCTGGCGCGTGGGTGTGGTGGGTCGCCGGTTTCGGTCAGGCGACGCGGGGTTCCGGCAACCGGTCCGCGCCATGGCATCTGGAACCAATCCCGGCGATGCCACGTTAACAAGATGAATTCGGTGGCCCGCCAGTTTCGACGGCACTACGCCGACACCACCGATTGCGACGACATGCGCGCCTGCGATTGTTATCCCACTGCCACCTCAACTTGATCAACAAGGGCGAAAGCATCATGCAAATTCAGATAAATACCGATGACAACATTGAAGGCGTCGATGCTATGATCGCACAGGTCGAAGCTGACATCCGGGATGGCCTCTCGCGCTTTGCCGACCAGATCACCCGGGTCGAAGTGCATCTGAGCGACGAAAACGCTGGCAAAGGCGGAAGCGACGACCAGCGTTGCATGATCGAAGTACGCCCCACAGGACAACAGCCGATCGCCGTCACAGATCAGGGTGCCACCATCCACGAGGCCAGCGCTGGCGCACTGCAGAAAATGCAGAGCAAGCTGCAAAGCAGTTTTGGCCGCAGCAACAACGCCAAGGGCGGACATTCGATCCGCGACCTGGACCCGCTCTGATCTTTGCGCGTGATCTGACGACCGGGCACTGCACAGACCCCGCTAAAAGACAACAAGGATCGAGAATGTTTTCGAGAACTGACCTTACCACCCTGATAGAGGCGACGCCGGATGTTGCGGTTTCGCTCTACCTTCCGACGCAGACGCATGGCCGTGAGACCAGGCAGAACCCGATCATGCTCAAAAACCTGCTGCGACAGGCCGCCGACGCGCTTGCCGAACGAAGCATGGTGGAGCGCGAGATCGAGTCGTTTCTGGCCCCGGCAGCGCAGTTGGTCGAAGATTATGACTTCTGGCAGCATCAGGATGCGGGGCTGGCGATCTTTTTGTCTGACGCCGGGATCCAGATACACAAACTGCCGATCTTGGTGCCCGAACTGGCCGTTATCGGTCCCGGTCATCACATTGCCCCGCTCCTGCCTTTGCAGGAGCAGGACGCGGTCTGCGTGATCCTGACCATGACGGCAGAGACGGCCGAGGTCAGACTGGCGACCCGGTTCAGTTTGACCGCGATCGAAGTCGCCGATCTGCCCCGCAGCATCGAGTCGCTGGACGAAGCGCCGGATTACGAAGGGTCATTGCAGTCGCACGGTTTCGGACGGCCAAACACCGGCGGTCAGAGCATGCCAAAAACGCAGGTCTATGGCGACAGCCCCGAGGAATGGCGCAAGGGGCGGTTGGTCGAATTCGCGCGGCGGGCCGGGTCGGCACTGGCCACGCATCTGGCGCGCGACCCCAAACCGGTCGTCGTCGTGGCAGATGCCGCGGTCGGCGGCCATGTGCGCAATGACGTAGCGCTGGCACCCCTGGTTGTCGAGTTTGTCGAGGTCAATCCAGCGATTCTGGACGAGGCGGGCCTTCTTGCCGCAGCGTCCGAAGTCATGCAGTCCCTGCACGACAAGGCTGTGAACACAGCGCTAGAGCGGTTTGGTATCCTTTTCGGCCGTGGGGATGCGACGGCCTGCACCGACCCGGCACGTATTGCCGTTGCCGCGCGAGACGGCAGGGTCGATCAGCTGTTTATCGCGCGCGACGCCGTTCTCCGGGGGACGCTTGATTCGGAAACCGGCGCGGCGCTGGTCGCCGGTGGTGGCAAGACCGGAACAGTCGATCTGCTCGACAAGGTTGCACAGATGGCCTTGGGCAACGGCGGAGGAGTCTGGATGGTCGCACAGGATAGTTTGCAGGAAGGCACTGCGATGGCGGCAATCCTGCGGTACTGAGCGCAACATCAAAGGCTTACCGCCGCGCGTTTTTCAAATGGCAAAGGCCCGCACGATGGCGGGCCCCCTCCGGGAATGTGTCGGGGCGACGTCAGAAGAAGCCCAGTTTGTTGGGGTTGTAGCTGACAAGCATGTTCTTGGTCTGCTGGTAGTGGTCCAGCATCATCTTGTGGTTCTCGCGCCCGATGCCGGATTGCTTGTAGCCGCCGAAGGCCGCATGGGCCGGGTAGGCGTGATAGTTGTTCACCCAGACCCGGCCGGCTTCGATACTGCGCCCAAAGCGATAGGCGCGGGTGCCGTCGCGGGTCCAGACGCCGGCACCAAGACCGTACATCGTGTCATTGGCGATCGCCAGTGCCTCGGCCTCGTCCCTGAAGGTGGTCACCGACACGACCGGGCCGAAGATTTCCTCCTGGAAGACGCGCATCTTGTTGTGGCCCTTCAGGATTGTGGGCTGGATGTAGAAGCCGTTCGCCAGATCGCCGTCGAAATGCGCCGTATCGCCGCCGATCAGAACCTCGGCACCCTCTTCGCGGCCGATGGTGAAGTAGGACATGATCTTGTCATGCTGCACCTTCGACGCCTGCGCGCCCACCATGGTCGCCATATCGCGCGGGTCGCCCTGACGGATGGCTTTCACCCGCGCAATGCAGCGCGCAATGAATTCCTCGTAGATGTTTTCCTGGATCAGAGCGCGCGACGGGCAGGTGCAAACCTCGCCCTGGTTGAAGGCGAACAGAACGAAGCCCTCGACCGCCTTGTCGAGAAAGGCATCATCCGCGGCCATCACATCCGAGAAGAAGACGTTGGGCGACTTGCCGCCCAGTTCCAGCGTCACCGGGATCAGGTTGACGGTGGCTGCCTCCATGATCTTGCGGCCGGTCGCGGTGGACCCGGTGAAGGCGATTTTGGCGATCCGCCCCGAGCGAACCAGCGCGTCGCCCGCTTCGGCACCATAGCCGTTGACGATGTTCAGCACGCCCGGGGGCAGCAGATCGCCGATGACCTCCATCAGCACCATGATCGCCGCCGGGGTCTGTTCGGCGGGCTTCATCACGATGCAATTGCCTGCGGCCAGCGCCGGGGCCAGTTTCCAGGCCGCCATCAGGATCGAGAAGTTCCACGGGATGATCTGACCGACCACGCCAAGGGGTTCGTGGAAGTGATAGGCCACGGTATCGTGGTCGATCTCGGACATGGTGCCTTCCTGACCGCGCAGCACACCTGCGAAGTAGCGGAAATGATCGACCGACAGCGGAATGTCGGCAGCCATGGTCTCGCGGATCGGCTTGCCGTTGTCCCAGGTCTCGGCGGTGGCGATCAGGGCAAGATTGGTCTCGATCCGATCGGCGATCTTCAGCAGGATGTTCGAGCGATCGGCGGCCGAGGTCTTGCCCCAGGCGTCCTTGGCGGCATGGGCCGCATCGAGCGCTAGGTCGATATCGGCCTTGTCGGACCGCGCCACCTGGCAGACCACGCCGCCCGTGATCGGCGTGACATTGTCGAAATAGCGCCCGCCGACCGGGGCCACGAAAGCGCCGCCGATGTAATTGTCATAGCGAGTCTTGAACGGCGAGGCGTGCAGCGCCGCAGTCTGGGTCATCTCGTTCATGGTTTCCTCCTCATACCCCAGTCCTCCGCCGGGGAATGCGGACAGGATGGCGGGCGGGGCAGGGGCTGTCAGCCGGGGGGCAGGCGGTGCCAGAAGCGATTTGTCTCAGTCCTGAGACAGGTCCGCCGGTGTTTCGCCGATCCCCAGCCGTTTCATGCGCCGGTATAGCGTCGCGCGGCCCACGCCAAGCTCTCGCGCTGCCTGCGAGACATTCCCCCCGGCTCTTGTCAGGGCGCGAATCACCGCGGCATGCTCGGCCTTTTCAAAGCCGCGCCGGCCTTCGTCGCGCCCGAAGAGATCCGAGGCGGGAACCGGCGTGATGGGGCCAGAGGCCACCATCCCGAAGGCCCTGCGGGCACCACGTGTCGCACCGATCACGATGTCGTCCGCATCGACCGCCAGCTGCGTTGCGGCCTCGGTATCGTCGGCATCGGCATGCAGGATGCGCGCCCTTGGAAACGCCGCGCGGAAGGTGTCGGCCTCGATCTGGCGGGCGCTCTGGGTGACCATGGCCGCGATCAGCCGGTTGAAGGCTTCGGTCTGGTCAGAGCGGGCTGAAGACACGTCGAGCGCACCGACGACCTGCCCGTCCGGACCGTAGATCGGCGCATCCATGCAGCTCATCGCGGTGTTGCGCGCCATGAAATGCTCGTCGCGGTGAATGATCACGCGCCGCTTTTCGGCCAGGCAAGTACCAATGCCGTTGGTGCCCTCGTCGGCCTCGGACCAGCTTGCGCCCTGCCACAGCCCCCAGCTCTGAAACACGGCGCGGTCACCGTCACGGCACCGCTGGTCAAGAACCACGCCATCGGAATCGCACAAAAGCACCGCACAGCCCGATTGTCCGACCAGACCGAACAGATGGTCCAGTTTGGGCGCGGCAATCTGCAGGAACTGGTCCATCGCCTGACGCCGGTGGGACAGCGATGTCGGGTCGATCCGGTCGGGCGGTGCAGAGTGACCCGGGTCAAGCCCGTGAACGGTGATGGATCGGCGCCAGGAGGCGGCAAGCGAAGACCGCGCCGGTGCCGACGCCGATTGCGAGGCAGATATCACCTTTTCTATATGGGTCTTGATCGGCTTCATGACCGTCTGTGCCCCCGGAATACCGCTCGTCGCATCAGGTCAGGATCGCGATCCTGACCGGGAATGCTCTCAGGATCGAAACGCCTGTCAGCGCGCAATTCAGCAGCAATACGAAAATGCCCTGTCTTCAAGACTGGCCCTGGGCCCCCGCAAAGCAAAGCGCTGACGCGCGGATCGCCCCCGCCCGAGCGGTCGCAGATGCCGGCCCGCGTGCAATACCATGCCGCACCCGCATAAAGCGGCATGGCTGGCCGGTGCCCGACTGCTTCATCGGCTGAGCCGGGGAGGTGGCGGGCGGAGCTACGACCTTCGCCTCCTTGCCGGGTCGGCAAGTTGAGCGCAACCTGTCTGCCTTGGCTCTGGATGGAAGGATCGGTTACGTCATGCGCATCTTGGCGAGCGTTGCTCTTGGATTTTGGATCTTTTCCGGGCCGGTTCTTGCCGAAAGTGAAGACACCGGCAGCCTGAACCCCGACGAAATGAGCCTGGAACGGATGGTGGAGGATGCCGGTCAGGGCAAGACCTCCATGACTGTCTGTGCGTCCGGCTATCTGATGACCAAATCCGGTCGCCATCATGCCGCGCGGGAGGTGTTTCAGCGCTGTGCCGAAGAAGGGTACACCGGCGCGATGACCTGGATGTCGCAGCTGGAGGACAACGGGCTGGGCGCTCCGGAAAACCCCGACGCCGCCGCAGACTGGGACAGGCGCGCCGCCGATCTTGGCGATCCTGTCGGCATGTTCAACCATGGGCTTGATATGATGCGCGGGCGTGGCGTGGCGCAGGACCTGAACGCCGGGCGAGCGATGATCGACCGTGCTGCCGGGCTTGGCCTTCCGGTTGCCAAAAGAATGCAATCTGCCGGCTATGATCTGGACGAGGTGACGCCAGATGCCGACAACTGGAAATATGCGCCGCTCTATTAGGGCGCATCGAGGAACCGGGCCGGACTGCCGCCGAGTATGAGAATGCGGTTGGCAAGCCGGTCCGCCTCGGCCCTATCATGGGTGACGATCACCGTCGCCAGATTGCAGTCTTTGCGCAGGCGCTCGAACAGGGTCATCATGTCATCGGCCAGAGCCGTATCCAACGAGACAAAGGCTTCGTCCATCAGAAGGACAACGGGCCTCGCCGCAAAGGCGCGCGCAAGCGACAACCTGCGCTGCTGCCCGAGCGACAGGGCGTCCGGGAAGGCTCCGGATTTTCCGGCCAGATCAACCGACGCCAATGCGGCCCTGCCTTCGTTTTCGGTGCAGCCGGTGGTCAGGCAGATGTTTTGCAACGCGGTGCGCCACGGCATCAGGACAGGTTCCTGAAACACCATTGCCCGCTGTCCGGGCAGGTGCAGGGTGCCGGTCCACTGCCTGTGCAACCCGGCCAGAATGCGCAGCAGCGTGGTCTTGCCAACCCCCGAAGGCCCGGTGATTGCCACGGTTTCGCCGGTCATGACCTGCAGTGACAAGGCCCCGAGAGCCGGGGCCGTACCGTGGCTGGCTTGCTGCAATTCTAGTGAGATGGCGAGGGTCATCAGCTCTCCGGCTGAACAAATATGCCTGCAGGCAATTGGGTGACCTTGCCCACCAGTTCTTCGCCGCCAAGCCCGGCCATCAGGGTCAGCATCCGTTGGGCGGCGCGTTCATCCACTGCGCCGGGGGCGGGGATGCCCGCGCGAAAACCTGCAACCAGGGCGTCAAACTGTGCATCGGTCTTTGCGTTCATGATCGGGCGAAGTTCGGCCCAAGCGGCGTCGTCATGCGCCAGAATATTCTTTGCCGCCCGGCTGGCAGCCGCCAGCCCGGCCACCAGTGCCGGTTTTTCGCGCAGCAACTCGCCCCGCACCACATACCCCAGAAGCGGCGTATCAGGATCAAGCCCCAGTGCTTCGGCGGCTTGCGCCACCGTGATCAGCGGGCGCATTCCGGCGGCCTCCATCTTGGCACCAAAGTGCCAGAAGTTGATGGCGGCATCCAGCTCTCCGCTGACCGCCGTCTCAAAGATCAGCGGCGGCGCGCCGAAGACCTGTTCGGTCTCAGCCGCGATATCAAACCCGGCCTCCTGCTGCGCATAGGCCCGCAGGATCAGCCAGCTCTTGTCGATCGGCCCCCCCGCGATACCGATCTTGCCGCCCCTGAGGTCGGTCAGCTTCGTCACCGGGCTGTCCTTGGGGACATGCAAGGCCCCGACTGCGCGGGAATAGGGGATGAACACATAGTCATCGCCCGCCGCCCGCTGGCGCGCGACCCAAAGCCAATCGGACACGATCACATCGGCCTCACCCGCCTGAAACGCCAGTTGCGCCGCCGGTCCGGCGGCCACGTCCTGCACCACCATCGTAAATCCATTGGCCTTGTCCAGACCATGACTTTGAATGGCGGCCAGTTCCCAGTTCACTGTGCCGCTGACCTGCGTGGCGATGCTCAGCTGCGCGCCGTCTGCAAGTGCCATGTTTGCGACGAGGGCAAAGGCTGTGGCCGACAGCCACCGTGAATGCGCAATGGACATGATGACTCCTCCCGAGTTGAAACAACCCTAGCAGCCACGTGCATCCGGAACATTCGACCAAAGGCGCAATTGGGCCAGAACCGACTACGACCAAAGCACAGTCGCAGTCTTGATGCAGGTCAACGCAGGCGGCTTTTCCACGGCGCATGCCAAGACTGCTACATCCGATTTCCCTCAGGAGACGATCATGAACCCTCGCCCGATGTTACCATTCCTCGCCCTGCTTGCCACGGCGCAGATCGGCCTTGCCGAAACCCCGGCCTTTAACCGTATCAAGCTGGAGGCGGGCGAAAAGCTGTTTGCCGCAGATTGCCGCCGCTGTCACAGCACGGAGGCTGATCGCGACAGCTATGGTCCTTTGCTGGAAGGCATTCTTGGACGCAAAGCCGGATCTGTGCCGGGCTATGACTATTCCGAAGCCCTGCAGACTGCCGGCATCATGTGGACCGAATCCGCTCTGATCGCCTGGATGGCCGACAATCAGGGCCTGATCCCCGGCACTCGGATGCGCCATGTCGGCATCACCGATCCCGTAGAGGCCGAGTTCATCCTCAGCTATCTGCGGTCTGTCCAACCCAATTAGCCGGTCGGACCATTCTGCCAAAGGGCGGCGCTGGAGGGAGCGTCGCCCTTTTCATGCGTCGCATACACAGAGCATCCGGCGCGGCCCGCACCGCCTACGACCATTGTTCAATTTTCACACGGTCGTGAAACAGCCCAAGATGCCCCATGACCAGAGCTTCCCGCAGGAGGGGGCGAGTCGCTGCGGTCTTGTCGGACTCACCTTTGGGAGGAAACAGATGAACCGCTTTATAGTGGCAATTACGGCCGCACTGGTTGCAGCCGCGCCCGCAACTGCGCAGGTGACGGAAGAGCAGCTGGCAAATGATGCCACCACCACGCATGACGTGCTGACCAACGGCATGGGCCGCGACCTGCAACGCTTCAGCCCGCTTGCAACGCTGAACAAAGACAATGTGAAGAACCTGGTTCCTGCCTGGGCCTTCAGCCTTGGCGGGGAAAAGCAGCGCGGGCAGGAAACCCAGCCGCTGGTGCATGATGGGATCATGTACATCACCGGTTCCTATTCGCGGATCTACGCGATCGACGTGAAGACAGGCCGCGAGATCTGGCAATACGACGCCCGCCTGCCCGAAGGCATCCTGCCCTGCTGCGACGTGATCAACCGCGGCGCAGCGATCTATGGCGACAACGTCTATTTCGGCACGCTTGACGCCCGGATTGTGGCGCTGAATGCCAAGACCGGCGACGTGGTCTGGAACAAGAAGATCGCCGAATACAAGGAAGGCTATTCCTATACCGCCGCGCCGCTGATCGTGAACGGGCTGGTCATCACCGGCAACTCGGGCGGCGAGTTCGGAGTGGTCGGCGAGGTGCAGGCGCGCGACGCGCTGACCGGCGAAACCGTCTGGACCCGCCCGGTGATCGAAGGCCACATGGGCACGATGAACGGCAAGGAAACCACGATGACCGGCACGCTGAACGCGACCTGGCCGGGCGACATGTGGAAAACCGGCGGTGGCGCGACCTGGCTCGGTGGCTCCTACGACATTGACACCGACACTCTGGTGTTCGGCGCCGGCAACCCCGCGCCCTGGAACAGCCACCTGCGCAATGCCGGCACGCCGGTCGAAGGCAATGCGGGCGACAACCTCTATGCCGCCAGCCGCATCGGGATTGATCCCGCCACGGGCGAGATCAAATGGCACTTCCAGACCACGCCGCGCGAAGGCTGGGACTTTGACGGCGTGAACGAGGTGGTGTCCTTTGTCGACAAGGACGGCAACAAGAAGTTCGCCACCGCCGACCGCAACGGGTTCTTCTATGTTCTGAACCGTGAAGACGGCAAGTTCATCGACGCCTGGCCCTTCGTGAAAGACATCACCTGGGCCTCCGACATCGACGAAACCGGCCGCCCGGTCTTCATCGAAGAGGGCCGTCCGGGCGATCCGTCCAAGGCGGCGGATGGGGCCAAGGGGGAAATGGTGTTCTCTTCGCCGTCGTTCCTTGGCGGCAAGAACTGGATGCCGATGGCCTTCAGCCAGAACACCGGGCTGTTCTATGTGCCCTCCAACGAATGGGGCATGGATATCTGGAACGAGCCGGTGACCTACAAGAAAGGTGCGGCCTATCTCGGGTCGGGCTTCACCATCAAGCCGAATTACGACGACCACATCGGTTCGCTCAAGGCCATTGATCCGGTCACCGGTGAATGGAAGTGGGAATACAAGAACGACGCCCCGCTCTGGGCCGGGGTCATGACCACCGCAGGCGGGCTGGTGTTTACCGGCACACCGGAAGGCGAGTTCCTGGCGCTGGATGATGAGACAGGCGCGCTTTTGTGGTCGTTCCAGACCGGTTCGGGCATCGTCGGCCAGCCGATCACCTGGGAACAGGATGGCGAGCAATATGTCGCTGTCATCTCGGGCTGGGGCGGCGCGGTGCCGCTGTGGGGCGGCGAGGTGGCCAAAAAGGTCAACTACCTCAACCAGGGTGGCACGCTCTGGACCTTCCGCCTGCCCAAACAGCTTGCCGCTGCAAACTGACCCCCTCCGGTCAGGGCAAAAGCAAGGCGCGTCACCTGAAAAGGTGGCGCGTTTTGCATTTTGCGCGGTGTCTCGCGGGTGCATGCGCCTGATCAGCAGGTCCGCTTGTCCCGACTGCCCCCGCTTTCTGCCGCAGGTCCCGTCGATCCCGGAGCAAGAGAAGAATGAGTATTTGTACCAAGATGAAGTCAGGGGCTTTGCCCATTCATCTTGGCAAAAATACTCAAATCCTGGGGCTGGCCAAGGATCGTGGCGGCAGCGGGTTATCCCTTGCGGTTCTGCACGCCACGGGCCGGGTCATAGCCCCAGAGCGCTGCGCCGGCAAAGACGGCGAGTGCCAAGGTGACCCATAGCGCGGCCGCTCCATTCACCTGTCCGTAGAGCGCAAAGCGGATCAGCTCGACCGCGTGGGTGAAGGGGTTCAGGGTGCACAGGTCGCGCAGCCTGGGGCTTGCTTCGGCCATGCGCCACAGCGGGTAAAGCGCGGAGGACATAAAGAACATCGGGAAGATCACGAAATTCATCACACCGGCGAAGTTTTCGAGCTGCCGGATGAAGGATGAGAGCATCAACCCCAGCGCGCCAAGCATGAGACCCGACAGCACAAGGGCCGGAATGACCATCAGATAGCCGACAAGGGGCAGTGTGATGCCCCAGAGGGCCGCCACCGCCAGAAATGCCGCGCATTGCAGAATACTGACCAGAGTGCCCGCCAACAGCTTGGAAAACAGCAGCCACCAGCGCGGCAGCGGCGCGGTGAGCAACAGGCGCATCGACCCCATCTCGCGGTCATAGACCAGCGACAGCGAGGATTGCATGCCATTGAACAGCAGGATCATGCCGCACAGGCCGGGGATGATGTAGATCTCATAGGTGATATAGGTCTGATAGGGCGGGGTGATCGACAGGCCCAGAGCGGCCCGGAAGCCTGCGGCAAACACAAAAAGCCAGACCAGCGGCCTGACCAGTGCGGCCACGAAACGGCTGCGCTGGCCGACAAAGCGCAGGGCTTCACGGTGCAGGATCGCGCTCAGCGCGACAAGCCAAGTCATTCGGTGCCCTCCGCCGATGGGCTGCCGGTCAGCCTCAGAAAGGTGTCGCGCAAGGTGGCAGTTCCGCGTATCGCGGACGCAGTGCCTTGCGCGATGAGCGCACCCTTGTGCAGGAGGATAACATCGTCACTGTCGCGCACCTCATCTGTCAGATGCGTGGCCCAGAGGATGCTCAGCCCCTGATCGGCAAGCGTATGGACATGATCGGTGATGGCATGCCGCGACGCCGCGTCGAGGCCGACGGTCGGCTCATCCAGCAACAGCACATCTGGGCGGTGAATCAGGGCGCGGGCGATCTCCATCCGGCGGCGGTGGCCGCCGTTCAGGTTGCGCACCGGCTCACCCGCGCGCTCTGCCATGCCGAGCCGGGCAAGCGCCGCATCGGCGCGGCGGCGGGCCTCTGCCCCCGCGATGCCGTGCAGTGCCGCAAAATACAGAAGATTGCGCCGCACGGTCAGGTCAGGATCGAGCGTGGGTTGCTGGAACACCACCCCCATGCGGGCAAGCGCCCGGCGCGGCTGGCGGGCAAAATCAATGCCCGCCACGGTAATTTGCCCCTGCGGCGCGGAAAACAGACCTGTCAGCAGATTGAACAGCGTGGATTTGCCCGCGCCATTGGGGCCGAGAAGCGCGCAGAACCGGCCTTTGGGCACCGAGAATGACACATCGCGCAGCGCGTGTTTGGCACCGTAGCTGTAGGACAGACCTGTTACCGACAGGCCCGTCACTCGATGGTGATCTCGACCCGCTGGCTGTCGCCGGTCGATCCGGGGATCGACAGCGCGTATCTGCCGGGCTTGATGGCGATGAAGGACAGTTCGATCGTGCCTTCGTCGTCGAACTCGAAGGAATCGATCCCGATCGGGCGGATCTCGATGTCGTTGATCACAACCTCATTGACCCAGATGGCCCGGAAAAAGGCGGAGCCTTCCAGCGCCAGTTCGGCACTGCCGTCGGATTCGATCTCCAGAATGTAATAGGTGCCGGATTTGAGGCTGAGCGGTGCTTCGGAGACCGGCTCGCCCGACATCAGCTTCAGGGACGGCAGTTTGACGCGGTTGCTTTTTTCCAGCAGACCCGCGGTCTGGGCGTGCAGGGCGACGGGAGCGGCGACGGAAAGCGCCAGCAGGGCGGCAAGCAACAGGGGTTTCATGGACTGTCCTTTCATTGGGATTTCGTCGGGCGCATCGCGGCGCCCCAGGGGAAACGGCCGACTTTGATGGATTTGACCGGTGTCTCGGAGGCCACATCAATCACTGTCACGTCGCCGGAGACGCCGTTGGTGGTGAATAGCTGGCTGTTGTCGGGGGAAAACGCCATGTGCCAAACCCGGCGGCCGACGAGGATATAGTTTTCAACCTCATAGGTCGCCATGTTGACAACGGCGACATGGTTGGAGGGGCCAAGCGCGACAAAGGCCTTGGTGCCCTCGGGGTTGAACTTGAAGCCGACGGGCTGAACAAGGTCAGAGTTGACGCCGGTGATGGCAAAGCGGACCTTGCCGGTCTCGGTCTGGTCGGCCACGTTGAAGACGGTGATGGTGCCGCCGATTTCCGACGAGACCCAGAGTTTTGCGCCATCGGCGGTGAATTCGGCATGGCGGGGGCGGCTGTCCACCAGCGTATTGGCGAACAGCGTATAGGTGGCAGTGTCGATCCAATGCGCCATGTTGGTGGTTTCCGAAGTGGTGACGGCGATCTTGCCATCCGGGGAAACCGCCATGCCTTCGGGTTCGATCCCGACGTTGATCTGCGCCACCACCTGCCGGGTCTGGGTATCGACCACGGTGGTCACCGCATCATCTTCATTGGCGATGAACAGGTGGCGGTCGTCGGGGTGCAGGGCGAATTGCTCGGGATCTTCGCCCGACGGCAGGTCGTGCAGGATCTCGCCGGTATCGGGGTCCATCACCTGCACGGTGTTGCTGTCCGAGGCGCAGATATAGAGGCGGCTGAAATCCCTGGAAAAGATCACCCCGCGCGGCCGCTCGCCGGTGGGATAGGTCCGCACCACCTCCAGCGTATCCACGTCGATCACCGAAACGGTATCGTCTTTTTCATTGGTGACCCAGATCTCGCCCGCCTGAAGCGGCAGGGCGATGGTCATCAGCAATATGGCCAGTCTTGTCATGTCATCCCCCGAATGCGGTGCATTTGCTCTCGGGCTGGTCAAGCCCGAGGCTGTCGGTTTCATTGCGCTGGTGCAGGAAGCCCTCGACCGGGGCCATGGTCACCAGCGCGCGGTCATTGACCACGGCGACCGGCTGGCGCATCTGGCCGTTCCATGTGCGGAAGGTCAGGGCGCGGCCCTTGAAGCCATCCTGCTGGAAGCCATCCGACAAGATGAAGCCGCGCAGGCTGGCCGGATCGGCACTGTTCTGGCGCGTCACCGCCTCGCCCACTGCGCGGATGGCCAGCCACGCGGCATAGTCGCGGGCGCGCATTTCGCGCTTTGCCTGCTTTTCGAACCGGTTCTGCAACTGGACCGCGCCCCAGGCCTCGATCACACTGGCCCAGCCTTCGGCATGCAGGCCGTGGCTGCCCGCGACCGGGCGGGGCAGCCAGGTGTTGTGCAGCACATAGCGGCCGAAATCGTCGGTCGGGTCCGCCACCAGCAGAACATCGTGCTCCGGCAGATCCTGGGTGAAGCGCGGCAGCTCGACCATGGTCGAATCGCGCAGGTCGGTGTCAAAGGTCCATGGCTTCTCAGCCTTGATGGTCAGGCCGAATTTGGCAGCCGAGCGGCGCAGCGCTTCGGCAAAGGCCTGATCGGCGGGCTTTGGTCCCACGATCATCGCAAGGCTGCGCCATTGCTTGGCCTGCAGCACCTGCATCAGCGCATCGGTGCGGGCCGCGTCTTCCGGGGTGGTGTGCAGCACATTGATGCGGCAATCCTCTGACCGCAGGCGGGCGTCACCAGCACTGACGTTGAAGATCAGCTTGCCCACCGCCTCGGGCAGATCGGCCACGGTCAGCACATCGGCGGCAGACCCATCGACCAGCACAAAGGGCGCAGCGGCAAGGGCATCGCGTGCGGCAGCGGCCAGATCACCGCCAGGTTCGACCGAAACGACCGCAAGCGCATAGTCGTGGCCCAGAAAGCCGCCTGTGGTCTGGTTGTCCTTCAGCGCAACCTCGGCCCCGGCCAGGCCAAGGTCTTCGGGTTGCGGGTCAAGGTTGGACAGCACCGGCGGCAGGTCCACCTCTTGCCGCAAATAGAGGATCGGCACGTCGATCCGGGCCTGCTGGGCCATCGCCACGGCAGAGGTGCCAAGCCAGAGGGCCGCGCAAAGTGCGGCCGGTGTGAAAGGTGCGGTCATGGTAAGTCTCTCCCTTGACCGACTTTCGGCGCTGAGCTGCAGATTACCAATGGGACCATGGTCGCAAATGCCGCGCAGGTGCCACGAAAGTCCAATAGCCCCGGTTGCCAGCCATGGGTTAGCACCGGCTGATGACCGAGGGAGGACCATCGTTGTGACCAGAAACATTCGCGGCATCACCGCTTTCACATTGGCTTTTGGCGTGGCCACGATGGCCTTTGGCCATGGCGACGTGGCCCCGCAGCCGGTGAACACCGAAGCCCTGCCCGATGTGGGCGAGGAGTGGCTGACCGAGAATCCCTACCGGGCCGAGGCGGCCGGGGATGAGGTGTGGTGGACCGCTGTCACCATCGGCGACAGCGCCTATAACCAGAACTGCGCGCGCTGCCATGGGCTGGGTGTGGTCTCGGGCGGGCTGGCCCCCGACCTGCGCTTCCTTGAGGCGGCGGAATATGGCGACGAATGGTATGTCGAGCGGTTCATCCACGGCTATACCCAGGATGGCACCACCAAGATGCCCGGCTTTGGTGACGTTCTGGGCCAGAAAGCGGCCTGGGCGATCCGGACCTATATCGAGACCCGGCCCGAGGATGGGGCGCTGGATGCGCATGCCACACGGCTGAGCGCCATCCGCAACGATCTGACAGCGGGCGGCGGCGACCAGCCGCAGCTCAGGGAAGAGCTGACGGCGATCGCGCTGGAGGTCAAGACCGCCTCGGGTGCGCCGGTGGCCGACTCTGCGGCCAAGCGCGCGGCTCTGGCGCTGGATGGAACGCCCGTGGGCGCAAAGCATGCCGCGGATGCCCTGACCATCGGGCTGTCGGCGACACATTGACCATGCGGGCGCTGGCCTTTGCCTTTGGTCTGGGGGGCGCGGTTCTGGCCGCCACCCCCGTTTCCGCACGCTGCGAAAACGTGGTGCCGGGGCCGCGCCCGCAGAACACCGCGCGCGAGTTTGTCGGCCAGACGCTGGATGACATTGTCGAGCGGGGCACGCTGAACATCGCTGTCTATGAGGATTTCGCACCCTACAGCTGGCTCGAGGGTGACACACCCAAAGGTGTGGACATCGAGGTGGGGCGCATTCTGGCCGAGGGTCTGGGGGTGGAGCCGGTGTTCCGCTTTGTGCAGGCGGGTGAAAATCTGCAGGCCGACCTGATGAGCTATGTCTGGCGCGGCACGGTACAGCGGGAGCCGGTGTCGAACGTGATGCTGCGCGTACCCTACAACAGCGCATTCACCTGTCTGGTCGAACAGGTGGTGTTCACCGGGCAATATGCAAAGGAACAGATCGCGATCGCCTATTCCGAGGCGGCTTATCCCGATGCGGTGGCTTCGAATGCGGACCGGCACGACGGCGGGCCGGTACCTGCGTTTTTCCGCTTTGACACGGTGGCGGTCGAGAACGATTCGATCGCCGATTTCTACCTGACCGCGTTTCCGGGCGGGCAGATCGGGCCGAACATCCGCCGGTTCCGGGCCATGGCGCAGGGGATGGAGGCGCTGGGGGCGGGCGAGGTGATGGCGGCGATGGGGCCGCTTGCCCAGCTGGAATTCGGTGCGGCCGAGGGGGTTGCGGTGCATCGCCCGCCGCTGGCAAACTTTGGCCTGTCCGGCTGGACCGTGGGGATTGCCGTGCATCACAGCCACCGCGATCTGGCCTATGCGCTGGATGATGCCATTGTCGCGGCACTTGACGATGGCCGGATGGCAGCGGCCTTTGCCCTTTACGGGCTGACCTTCACCGCTCCCGACAGGTAGCAGCTTACAGCGTTTCCAAATTGCCGCCGCCATCCACCAGCGCCACGCGCCTGATGTCGGGCCGCGCGGCTTTCACCTCCGCGATCTGTGGCCGGGTCAGGAACACCAGCGCCGTGGAGAGACCATCGGCCACGGCTGCGCTGTCAGCCTGAACGGCGACGGTGGACCACAGCGGCGGCAGGCCGCGCGGATGCCGGATATGCGGCTGACCCGCAACCAGCGTGGCCCCGGGAGACGAGACGGCAAGCGCGCCGCCGGTAAGCTGCCACTCGGCCAGCAGCCCCGCTGCCGGATCACTGATGCCCAGCCGGAACGGGCCGCCAAGCGCGGCATATTCGCCGATGTTGATCAGCGCGTGATCGAATCCATGCTGCGCGAGATGGGCACGGACCAGATCGGTGGCAAACCCCTGTGCGATGCCGTTGAAGGTCAGCGCCTGACCGGGCGCCAGGGTGATGCGGCGGCCGGTTCCGACCTTGCCCCAGCCGATATCCGCCGGATCAACCGTCTGGCCGGTTTGCGAAGCGTGCCAGAGCGGTTGCACGCTGGGATCAAAGGCGCCCCCGGTCTGGCGATGCAATGTGGTGGACAGGGCCACCACTTCCCGCAACCAGTCCGACGGGACGACGGAACCGCTGCGGTTCAGCCAGGTGAGTTCAGAGGCGCGGTAGAGGCTGAAGGTGGCCTCCACCCGGTCCAGCAAAGATCGCAGGCCCGCAAGCGCTGACTCCGCGTGCTGGGCGGGGCCGGTCAGGCGCAGGCTTGCATCGGCACCAAGCGCCACTCCCTGCCAGAGGGTTTCCGCGCTCGCCGCCTGTGACAGGGCTATCGCCGCGGCGGAGATCGTCAGAAAGCGGCGGCGGTTCATGCGGCTTTTGCCTTTCCCAACGGGCGGCCTCTGGCGGCAAGGATCAGCGGCACGCATTGCGCGGTGTCATTGTGGATGGTCACACAGTCAAGGCACTGGAAACATTCGGAATAATCAACCTTCCCCGCCGGAGTGATCGCGCCATAGCCGCATTTCACCCGGCACAATTGGCAAGGCGAGCCGCATTCGGCACGGCGCGCGATCCAGTCGCGGCCCCGCAGCAGCCCGCCAATCGCCATGAGCGCGCCAAGCGGGCAGACATAGCGGCAAAAGCCCTTGAAGGTGTACAGGCCCAGCACCAGCCAGAATCCGGCATAGGCGACGAACACCCAGTCGCGGACAAAGAATGTGGTGATGGCGGTCTTGAAGGGCTCGATTTCCACCGCCGTGTCAATCCGGTCGGGCGCGAGGAAGACGGTGGCGACCAATCCGGCAAGCAGGACATATTTCACCAGTTTCAGGCGGCCGTCCCACAGAGCGCCGGGTTCAGCCTTTGGCAGGTGCAGCAGGCGGCCAAGGTGGTGGGCAAATTCCTGCAACGCGCCAAAGGGACAGAGCCAGCCACAGAACAAGCCCCGCCCCCAAAGGACAAGGCCGGCAATGGCAACGGTCCAGACCAGCAGCGACACTGGATCATAGAGCAGATAGGCAAAGCTGCCGCCGTCGATCGTCGTGCGCAGCACGGCCAAAGGCGTGACGATCGACAATTGCGCCTGAGCCCACCAGCCGATGAAGACGGTGACAAAGGCCAGAATACCCAGCCGGATCCCGGTGAAGTGCCGATGGCCAGCCAGCCGGTCCATCCCCGGCCCCAGCGCCAGCAGCAGCGCCGGAAGGGCAGCAGCCAGCAGGATCAGATCAACCAGCCGGTTGCGCAGGGCTTCGACCCATGGCGGCAGCGGGGTGGCAACGGTGGCGCGGGCGAAAAAGCGTTCGGGCGTGCTGTGGGTGAGGGTGAATCCGGCTATGCCGATCTCGGGCTGGAACATGCCATGCGCGCGCGTCGCCTTGACCTCGAAACTCCAGTCGCGTGCCGGATCAAAGCCGAGCCTGCGATCGGTGCGCAGGATCATCGCCATGCCTTCGGGCACGCCCGGAAGGGTGGAAACCACCAGATCGGCATCGCGCAGTGCAATGGGCAGGCCGTCCTGACTGGCCCCCAGCAGATCCGGCGCGGTGTTACGCACGAAATCCGCGCCGACCAGACCATGCCGCCCGGCGTCGATCACCAGAAATGGTTCGTCAAAGGTCGAAACCGACAAAAAGCGCTGCAGATCGGCAAGGGCATCGGCGGGCAGAACCGCCCGGGCAATGGATTTCGGCCCGACATCCACCAACCACAGATCAAGGTACAGGCCCCCCGGATCGGCCTGCGCGTCCGGATCGTCATCGGCCCAGATGGTGCCCGCAAAGACGGAGTCCACCTCGGCATTGGTGACGCGCAGGTTGCGGGCGATGCCCTGACCGACCAGATCGGCCCAGCTCAGCCCCTCGTCATGATTGGGATCGGGATGTGCCGGCGGGGTGGCCTGGATGCCCTGCATCCTTTCGCGCGCCACCTGAAGGGTAGCGGCGAGGATCGATTCATGCGCGATGCGCACGGAGGCCGTCGCCTTGACCACGCCATCCAGATAGATCAACCCGCCGCCGCCTGCGCTGCCATAGCTGGTGCCCACCACCATCGGCGTGTGGATCGAATGCCCGCGATACTGTTCCATGAACTTGCGGAACGGCGCTTCGCCCAGACCCGAAACGAAGATCGGTTCATTGTGCGCGATCAGGCGCACGTCGATGAACCTGCCTTCCAGATCCAGCATCACCAGCATGTTGATCGGCGCGCCGGAAAAGCCGGGCAAGGGGGCCATCGCGGCGGTCTCGAACACATAGCCCGCCTCGGCCCCGCCCGAGTTGCGCAGGCTCCACACGCCTTTGTCGTTGACGGCTTCGCCCAGGGCGTAGGGCGGGATGATCAGCGTTTCCATCTGCTCGCGGGACAGCGTCCCGGCCATCACGCCAGGACTTAGGGCAAGCCAGAACAAAAGGGCAAGAACTGTGGGCATGTCCGAACCTAAGGCCGTCGGGCAAGGCAATGCCATTGGACCAAGGTCGCAGCGTTCGGTCGCACAATATGGCTTAAACTGTCCCCCATGACCGAGCGCAACACCGTGCCTGACCAACTGATATACGCCTTGTCGCTGACAGGGTTCGTGCTGTTCTGGTGGGCTCTGTCCTGGGCAAAGGGTGACCCCCGCGTTCTGCCCGCCCCATGGGAGGTACTGACGGTGATGTGGGCCGAGGCGCAATCGGGGCGCCTGTGGCAGCACATGTCGGCCACCCTGGTCCGGGTGGGGCTGGCCTTTGGTCTGGCGATGCTGTTCGGCACCATTCTGGGGGTGATGCTCGGGCGGATGCCGCGCGCGGACCGGTGGCTTGATCCATGGGTGACGATATTTCTGAACCTGCCGGCGCTGGTTGTGATCGTGCTGTGCTACCTGTGGATCGGTTTGAACGAAGTCGCCGCAATAGCGGCCGTCACGATCAACAAGACCGCGATGGTGCTGGTGACAATGCGCGAGGGCGCGCGCACGCTGCGTCCCGATATGGCGGAATTGGCCCTGGTCTACCGGATGTCGCCCATGGCGCGGCTGCGCCATGTCGTGGCGCCGCAACTGGCACCGTTCCTTGCCACCAGCGCGCGGTTGGGGTTGGCGATCATCTGGAAAATCGTGCTGGTAGTGGAATTTCTGGGCCGGTCTTCGGGTGTCGGGTTTCAGATACACATGAAGTTCCAGATGTTCGAGATCCCGGCAGTGCTGGCCTATGCCGTGAGCTTTGTGGTGGTCATGCTCGCCGTCGATGCGCTTGTCATCCATCCGCTGGAGCAGCATGCAAACCGCTGGCGGGGGCGCTAGGTGTTTGATCCCACGGTTTAATGGTGCGATCCTTTCTCAGGAATGGAAGGAAGCATTATGGGACAAGTTCGTCACGGCAGCGCCACGACCACGCACGCCGTCAGAGCAGCAATACAGCGATC
>JBKBKR010000019.1:0-24370 GCA_046296515.1 Paracoccaceae bacterium
TGGCATCAGTCATGGGATCGTCTCCTGATAAAAGGTTGGTCTTGAGCAACCAAATCTTCCCATCAGGAGGCCATTCCCGCCAACACTGACACCACTCCCGCGTCAGCGGGTTCGTTCAATCCAGAATCGGATAAGCCGCAACCCGCTCTATGCGGAGCCTCCAGATGTCGCCGACCGGCCTGAACTGCCCATCGAAAAGGTCGCATCGATCCTGGCGCGTGCCGGCGGCCACGTCGGTTCTGGTGCGGAATACCTGTTCAGGACCGTCGAAGCCCTGCAGGCCGTCGGCATCCACGACCCCCACCTGTGGCAGCTGCAGCACCTCGTCGCGAACGAGATCGGGACGATCCACTTTGGCCGGACCGGCTGACAGGCACCTCCCGCCCCAACTTCGGGGGCGGCTCCGGCAACCAACCGTCCATGCAACTCCGCCAAGAAAGCAAACGACCATGTCGAGAGCGCAAGCCAATCTCCTGCTCATGGCCGCAGCCGCACTTTGGGGCTTCGGAAACGTCGCGCAGAAGACCGTGCTCGAACATCTCGATCCGTTCAGCGCAGTTGGCCTGCGCTGCCTAATCGGTGGCCTCGTGATCCTTCGCGTCATGCGGCTTGACCGGGACGGTGTACTTGCATCCGGATACTGGCCCAGCGCCATCCGCGTCGCGGCAATTTTCGCCTTGACGCTGGTCGTGCAGCAGTTGACCTATCTGTCGGCGCCAGCTTCAAACATCGGCCCGCCACGCCAGCGCGGGTAACCGTAGCCATGCACTTTGACCAGATCAATGTCCGATGGCCGCAGCGCGACGCCTTCGCCCAGAATGGCGCGACCCTCGTCGGCCATTGCAGAGATCAGCAGCAAGGCGATCCGCTCTGCCGGCGTATCGGATACCGCCACCACCTGTGGCGCAAGCAGGCCCGCCACATCCGCAGAAGGCCGGGGGGTTCGGTCACCGGGGCTATAGTCGTACCAGCCACCGCCGGTTTTCTGCCCCTTGCGGCCCGCCCGCACGAGGATGTCACCCAGGGTTTCGGGCAGATCCAGCCCTGCCGCACGGGCAGCTTCGCGCTGAAGAAACGCGATGTCGAGGCCGCCCAGATCCTGCGCCTCGAACGGACCCATTGCAAAACCGTGGCCGCGCATGGCGGCGTCGATCGCGGCAATGGGCGTGCCCTGACGGACCAGCGCCTCGGCCTCGGCGCGGGTCCGTTTCAGGATGCGGTTGCCGATGAAACCGTCGCAGATCCCGGCCTGAACGGGGATCTTGCCCAGTTGACGCGCCAGCGCAAAGCCGGTGGCGAGCGTATCGGGGGCGGTGTCCGGGGTCGGCACGATTTCAAGCAGTTTCATCACATTGGCGGGGCTGAAGAAATGCAGCCCGATGAAACGGCCCGGGTCGGGCAGGCCCCCGGCGATCAGGCGGGGGTCAAGATACGAGGTGTTGGTCGCCAGCACCGCATCGGCGCGGCAGGTCTCGCCCAGCCGGGCAAAGACGGCGCGCTTGACCGAAAGCTCCTCGAAAACAGCTTCGATCACCAGGTCGGTTTCGGCCAGAAGGGTGTAGTCGCTGCCCGCCGTGATGCCGTCCATCCGGGCCTGCGCCTGCGCTTCGGTCAGCTTGCCGCGCGTCACCGCGCCGTAGAAGATGCCGCGCAGGTTGGCAAGCCCACGCTCCACCGCCTCGGCGTCGCGTTCGATCAGCGTGACCGGCAGACCCGCATCCCGCAGGGCGGCGACGATGCCCGCGCCCATGGTGCCGCCACCGATAACAGCCGCGCTGCGGATCGGGCGGGGCTGGACACCGGCAAGCTGCGCGGGCCGGAGCGCGGCGCGTTCGGCAAAGAAGATGTGGCGCAGCGCGGCGGCCTGATCCGAGGCCCGCAGGTCAAGAAAGGTCGCGCGTTCATGGGCCATGGCTGCGGCGAAGGGTTTCTCTGCGGCGAAGCGCAGGCAATCAAGCGCACGCAGTGGCGCAACTTCGCCCCTGGCGCGTTTGGCGATGACCTTGCGCTGATCCTCCCACCAGCCCGCGTCGGGCGACGTGACAGGGCGGGCGGAGACTATCGGCGGTAAAGGCTGCGCCAGTGCGGCGTGGGCAAAGGCCACCGCTTCCGCCCGAAGGTCACCGGTGATCACTTTGTCGAGCAGACCCAAAGAAAGGGCCTTGGCGGCCTTGACCGGGCGGCCGGATGTCACGAGATCCACCGCCGCTTCAACCCCGGCCAGACGCGGGGTGCGGACAGTGCCGGAGGCACCGGGAACAATGCCCAAAGTCACCTCGGGCAGCCCGACCGCTGCACTGTCGGACGCAATGCGGAACCGGCAGCCCATCGCCACCTCGAACCCACCGCCTAGGGCAGAGCCGTGGATCGCCGCGATCCAGGGTTTCGCCGACTGCTCCAGCCGATCCACCAGATCGGGCAGATGCGGCGGCACCGGCGGCTTGCCGAATTCGGTCACTTCTGCCCCGGCGATAAAGGTGCGACCCGCACAGATCAGCACCACCGCACGGACCGCCGGGTCGGCGCCCAGCGTGGCTACGGCATCCCACAGCGCTTGCCGCAGGGCCTGACCCAGCGCGTTGACAGGCGGGTTGTCAACGGTGACGACGGCGATGCAGCCCTTGCGGTCGATGCGGACAAGGCTCATGTCAAATCCCCAGATAGGCTTCGCGGATACGCGGATCGGCAATCAGCTCGCCCGCGGGACCGTTCATCGAAATGCGGCCGGTTTCCATCACATAGCCCCGGTCGGCGATCTTCAGCGCGCCATAGGCGTTCTGTTCGACCAGAAGCACGGTCACATCCAGCGCCCTGAGACCCTTCACCACATCGAAGATCTGCGAAACGATGATGGGGGCAAGACCCATGGAGGGTTCGTCGAGCAGCAGGCAAGACGGCCGCCCCATCAGCGCACGCGCCATGGCCAGCATCTGCTGCTGCCCCCCCGACAGGCCCCCGGCGGCGAGATTGCGCTTTTCCTTCAGGATCGGGAACATCTGGAAGGCATCTTCCATGTCCTTGTCCACCCGGTCATCGGCAAAAAGATAGGCCCCAAGACGCAGGTTTTCCTCTACCGTCAGGTTGGTGAAAATCTGCCGCCCTTCGGGTGACTGGGCCAGGCCGCGCCCCACGCGCCGCCAGGCCGGAACGCCCGACAGGGTCTCCCCGCGAAAGCTGATCGTGCCGCCAGAGGCCGGATGCACCCCGGAAAGGCAGCGCAAAAGGGTTGTCTTGCCCGCCCCGTTTGCCCCGATCACCGCAACGATTTCGCCCGAATTGACCGCAAGGTCCAACCCGTGCAGCACTTCGATCCGCCCGTAGCGGGCGCGCAGACCTTCAACCAGTAGCATTGTCAGCTCCCAGATAGGCGGCGATCACGGCGGGGTTCTGGCTGACCGAAGCGGGGTCGCCTTCGGCAATCTTTTCGCCATGGTCGAGAACGACGATATGATTGGAAATCCGCATCACCATCTTCATGTCATGTTCCACCAGCAGGATCGCGACGCCCGAACCGGCGATTTCGGCGATCAGGTGGTCGATCTCTTCGGTTTCCACCGCGTTGCAGCCGGCGGCGGGTTCGTCCAGCAGCAGGACCCTTGGGTTCATCGCCATCGCCCGCGCGATTTCCAGCCGCTTGAGCGAGCCATAGGACAGACTGCCCGCCTCGCGCTCGGCGGCGCGTTCCAGCCCGACGCGCTTGAGCAGGGCACGGGCACCGGCCTCGGCCACCCGCGCCCGGCGGCGCGAGGCGGGAAGGTTCAGGATGTCCGCCAGCACAGAGCCGCTTTCCTGCAGGTGATAGCCCGCGATGGTGTTCTCCAGCACGGTCATCGACTGGAACACCTGCAGGTTCTGGAACGTCCGGCACATGCCACGCCGGGCCAGAAGGTGCGGCGAGATGGCGGTCACGTCCTCGCCGTTCAGCATCACCTTTCCCGACCCGGGCCGGTAAACGCCCGAGATCATGTTGAAAAGCGTGGTCTTGCCCGCACCATTCGGCCCGATCACCGACACGATCTCTCCGGGTTTGACACCGAACGAGACGTTGTTCACGGCCTTCAGACCGCCAAAGCTGATGCCCAGCCCTTCGATTGACAAAAGCATCATTCGTCCTTCCCCCGGAGCTTGCGCAGGATTGATGGCACAACCCCTTCGCGCAGGAAGATCATCACCAGCACCATGACAGCGCCCAGCACCAGTTGTTCGTATTCGGCAAAGACGGTCAGCACCTGCGGCAGAAGCGTCAGCACCGCCGCGCCGAAGATCGCACCGGCCACCGAGCCGACGCCGCCCAGAACCGCCATCGTGACCATCTCGACCGAGTGCATGAACCCCGCGACATCCGGCGTGATGAACTTGTTCTGCAGGGCCAGAAGCGAGCCGGAGACCGAGGCATAGACCGCCGAGATCACAAAGGCCTGAAGCTTCAGGCGGGGCACGTCCATGCCCACCGTGCTGGCCGCGATTTCTGATCCGTGCAGCGCCCGCAGAGCACGCCCGGTCGGGCTGTCATGCAGGTTCAGCGCCAGCCATGCACCAAGGACGAGGACAATGCCGCAAAAGAAATACCAGAATTCGCCATTCGACAGGTCCAGCCCGCCGCTTTTCAGCAGGGCGCGCAGACCCAGTTCCGGCACGTCGATCCCGTCGGGCCCGCGCGTCAGCTGGCGTTCGTTGTTCAGGACCATGGCGATAAGGATGCCCATGCCAAGTGACGCCACGCCAAGGTAATAGCCTTTCAGCCGCAGGATCGGGCGGCCCACCAGCCAGGCAAGCGCTGCGGAAACCGCAGCCCCCAGCAGGATCGCAAGCGCCGGATGGATGCCCCAGTGAACCGGCGCCAACGCGCAGGCATAGGCCCCGATCCCGGCAAAACCGGCGTGGCCAAGGCTGATCTGCCCGGCCCAGCCGGTCAGGATCACGATTCCGGTGACAGCCAGCCCGTTGACAAAGATCAGCGCCCCGACACGGTAATAGAAGCTGGAAGGAAAGAAGAGAGGCGCAAGGGCGATCAGCCCGACAAGCACCAGAAGAGTCGCAGCCTTATGGGACAGTCGCATGGTCACACCCGATCGGTAGATTTGCGGCCGAACAGGCCCTGCGGCATGAAGAACAGCACGCCAAGGATCACGATGAAGGCGGCGGCGTCCTTGTATTGCGACGAGATGTAGCCGGCCGTCAGCCCCTCCAGCAGACCGATGCACAGCCCGCCCACCAGCGCCCCCTTCGGATTGCCCATGCCGCCCAGCATGGCGGCAGCAAAGCCCTTCAACGCAAAGGCAAGGCCCACGTCATAAGAGGTCATGGTGATGGGAGTCACCAGCACACCGGCCAGCGCACCGATCCCCGCCGACAGCGCGAAGGACAGGGTCATCACAAAGGTGGTGTTGATCCCCACCAACTGCGCCGCAAGCCGGTTGTTGGAGGTCGCGAGGACAGCCCGGCCCAGCAGCGTCCGGGTGAAGAACAGCCAAAGTCCGATGAACACGGCAAAGGCACCCACCATCACCCAAAGGCTTTGCGGCAGGATCGTGGCCTCCAGAATGCGGATCGGGTCGTCGCCCGAAAAGGCGGGAAAGCTGTGGATCTGCTTGCCAAAGATCAGCTGTGCCGCGCCCCGGATGAAGATCGACACCCCGATGGTGATGATCACCAGCGACACCACCGGCGCGCCGCGCGCAGGTTCGATCGCAAGCTTGTTCATCGCAACACCGATCGCAGCGGTGAGGATGATCGCCGCAACGGCAGCAAGCGGCAATGGTGCCCCGGACGCATAGGCAAAAACTGTGATCATGCCGCCCAGCATGACGAATTCGCCCTGGGCGAAGTTCACGACATCCGATGCATTGTAGATGATTGTGAACCCAAGCGCGACCAGCGCGTAAACCGCGCCGACCGTCAGCCCCGAGAACAGGAATTGTAAAAGCTCCGACATCGTCGTCCCCAGACTTGCTGCATGATGGGTCTTGAAATGCAATCTGCGTCCCCCTCCCGCGAGCGGGACGCAGAGGGTCAGGCGATCACTCGACCAGCGTCCACTTGCCGCCGTTGATTTCCAGCATACGGAAAGCGGAAAGGTCGAGTCCGAGGTGGTCTTCGGCGGTAAAGCTGTAAACCCCTGTCGTGCCGGCAAGGCCGGTGGTGGCCTCGATGGCATCACGGATGGCGGCCGGCTCTGCCGAACCGGCGTTGCCGATGGCTTGCGTCAGGATCAGGAAGGCATCGTGTGCATAGCCGCCGAAGGTGCCCACCGGCGTGCCGGTCTTGTCTTCGAACATCGCCTTGTAGGCCACGACCAGCGGCTTTTGCGGATCATCCTCGGCCAACAGCTCTGCCACCAGAAGCGCGGTGCCCGGCAGGCGCACGCCTTCGGCCGCATCGGCACCTGCCAGGCTGATGAACCCGTCCGAGGCCACGCCGTGCGACTGATAGAACGGCAGGTCTATCGCCAGCTGCTTGTAGTTGCGGGTCACGATCGACGGGCCCTGACCAAAGCCGGGGTTCAGCACCGCCTGTACCCCTGCAGCGCCCTTGATCTTGGTCAGCTGCGCCGTCATGTCGGCGTCCCTTGGGTCATAGGTCTCGTCTGCGACGATCTCGATCCCGTAATCCGGCGCAACGTCCTTGCACTGGGCCTGCATCGAGGCGCCGAAACCGTCGGTCCCGGAAATCATCCCGATCTTCAGAAGGTTGCGCGCCTGCATGTCCTCAAAGATCTTCTGGCAGGCCATGCGGTCCGTGTGGGGGGTCTTGAAGGTGAACGGTTTGACCGGGCTGATGATGTCGATGGCACCAGCCAGCGAAATGAAAGGGATTTCCGCATCCTCGGCCACCGAAAGGATCGACATCGTGGCCCCGGTGGTGGTGCCCCCGATGATCGCGACAACCTCATCGTCCTCGATCAGGCGGGTTGCAAAGGTGCGCGCCTTGTTCGGATCACCGCCGTCGTCATAGGTGATCAGCGTCACCGCTTCGCCATTGATGCCGCCGCTTGCGTTCAGATCCGCAACAAGCATTTCCAGCGTCTTGAGCTGCGGATCGCCAAGAAAAGCCGCCGGGCCGGTGGCTGAAAGCGAAGCGCCGATCCTGATTTCAGCCAGTGCCGGGGCGGCAAGGCCAAAAGCGACAAGTGCGGTCGTGGTCAGGAATGTTTTCATGATCTCCTCCCAGAGATGTTGGAACAGGTTAAGGGTCAGACCACCGCCAGCCGCCGCGACATCACGCGGCGGAAACGGGTGGCCACAAAGGCGGTGTCGGTCAGGCTGGCATTGCCGGCCGGGTTGGCTCCGGTAACATGGAAGTCGCTGAAGGCCGCGGACTGGTTGACAAAGATGTTGCCGGTCAGGTTGATCGACAGGTTCACCCCGGCTCCGGCAAAGGCGGCTTCGGCGCGGGCGATGCGCGCCGCGTCAGTGTCGTAAATCGCGGCGGTGATCGCGCCCTTGTCGGTCGCGAGTTGTGCCGCCTGCCGGATTGCCGCGTCGGCGTCGGGGGCGGCGATCACAAAAGCGACGGGGCCAAAACACTCCTCGTCGGCCACCGCGTCAGCCGCGCCGACGGCCAGCAACAGCGGCCCGGCATCGCCTGCGGAGACGCCGGGCCGCAGGACACGGCCCTGTCTGGCGGCGGCTGTGGCGCGAGCTTGCGTGGCGGGGTTGGCAATGGCCCCGCAGATGCCGGCCGCGCGGGCGGGGTCGGCGAGCAGGCTGTCGATGGCTGCGACAAGGGCAGCGGCAACCTCGTCAAAGGATTTGTGGCCCTTGTCTGTATCGATTCCGTCAGCGGGGATGTAGATGTTTTGCGGCGAGGTGCACATCTGCCCCGAATAAAGCGAAAGCGCAAAGGCAAGGTTGGCGCAGATGCCGTCAAGATCGCGGGTGCCAGCGATCACCACGCTGTTGACCCCGGCCTCTTCGGTGAACAGTTGCGCCTGGCGGGCATTGTCGCGCAACCAGTCGCCAAAGGTGGACGAGCCGGTATAGTCGATCAGCCTGACCTCCGGGCGGGTGGCGAGGTCTTTCGTGATCTCGGCCCCCGGTTCATCCACGGCGAGCAGGACCGCATCGGCGGGCAGACCCGCGTCAGCCAGCACTTCGCGCAGGATGCGCACGGTCAGGGCCAGCGGCAGGATCGCGCGGGGGTGGGGCTTCACGATCACCGGGTTGCCGGTGGCAAGACTGGCGAACAGGCCGGGGTAGGAATTCCAGGTCGGGAAGGTGTTGCAGCCGATGGTCAGCGCGATTCCGGCCGGGCGCAGGGTCCAGGACTTTTCCATCACGATCGGCGCGGCCTTGCCTTGCGGCTTTTCCCAACGGGCCGTCGCGGCAAAGCGGGTCATCTCGGCATAGGCGGCGGCGACGGCTTCCAGCCCGCGGTCCTGCGCATGCGGGCCTCCGGCCTGAAACGCCATGGCAAAGGCCTGCCCGGTTGTGTGCATGGTGGCGTTGCCGATCAGGAAGCTTTGCCGGTTCAGCCGGGCCAGCGCCTCGATGCAGACCCCCACGCGGGTTTCCACCGTGGCGGCGGCCAGTGCCGGGGCGGCGGCAGCAGTCGCTGCAATCAACTCTTCCGGCGAAGCGGCAGGGTAGCTGATCGCAAGGCGCAGGCCAAAGGGCGACACCTCTGCCCCCGCGCGTTGTTGTCCGGGGTGGCCGGGCAAATCGAAATCAGTGCCCAACAGGGCGTTGAACGCAGCCTCACCCTCTGCCTTGGCGGTTTCACCATAGATCTTGCCGCTTGGAACCTCCGGATGTGGGGTCCAGTATTCGCGGCATGACAGCGCCCGGACGGCCGCCTCAAGCGTCGGCCGGTGAAGGTCGAAGTGTTCCGACATGACAGTCCTCCCGCCGGGCCCTCTTGCTCCGGCATGATTATCATTGACCGTCCGGTCGGTTTATGCAAGAACTTTTTCAAGGCGTCCGGAACAGGCGGACGAGGGGGACACCATGACTACATCTGCAACCGTTCTTGCGACGCTGACCTCTGGCGTGCTGCATCTGACACTGAACCGCCCGGACAAACTCAACTCCTTCAATGAAGAAATGCACTTGGCCCTGCGCGCCCATATCGAGCGCGCGCATCGCGATGAGGCGGTCCGCGCGGTTCTGTTGACCGGCGCGGGCCGTGGCTTTTGCGCCGGTCAGGATCTGGGCGACCGCGACCCGCGCAAAGGCGGACCCGCGCCCGACCTGGGCCATACGCTGGAGACGTTCTACAACCCGACGCTCCGGCTGATTCGCGATCTGGAAAAGCCGGTTGTCTGCGCCGTGAACGGCGTGGCGGCAGGCGCGGGCGCGAACATCGCCTTTGCCTGCGACATCGTGCTTGCCGCGAAGTCGGCGAAATTCATTCAGGCCTTTGCAAAGATCGGCCTGATCCCCGACGCGGGCGGCAGCTGGTCGCTGGCCCGCATCCTGGGTGAACCCCGTGCCAAGGCGCTGGCTCTGACTGCGGAACCTCTGTCGGCCGAAAAGGCCGCCGACTGGGGCCTGATCTGGAGGGTGGTGGAGGATGCCGACCTGATGGCCGAAGCCACCGTGCTGGCAGAATCGCTTGCTGCCGGGCCGACGCTGGGCCTTGGCCTGACAAAACGGCTGATCCAGTCCGCCGCGCAGAACAGCCTTGATGCGCAACTGGATATGGAGCGCGACCTGCAACGCAAGGCAGGCCACAGCGCCGATTATGCCGAAGGCGTCACCGCCTTTCTGGAAAAGCGCCAACCAAGGTTCAGCGGCAAATGAAACCCGTTCACCAGATGACCCCGCAAGAGCTTGCCGAAGCCTCGACGCAATCACTGTGGAACGGTGATTCGACCAGCCAGCGCCTTGGCGTGGTGCTGGAAAGCGTCGCGCCGGGTGTGGCCACGCTGACGATGACCGTGACCGACGCCATGTCGAACGGCCACGGCGCCTGCCATGGTGGCTATATCTTCACTCTGGCCGACAGCGCCTTTGCCTTTGCCTGCAACAGCTATAACCAGCATGTCGTCGGGCAGCACTGCTCGATCACCTACCTTATGCCGGTCCGGCTTGGCGACCAGTTGACGGCCATCGCGACCGAAAAGTCACGTCAGGGCCGGTCGGGCATCTACGACGTTCGCATCACCAATCAGGACGGGGCGCATGTCGCCGAATTCCGCGGCCATTCGCGCACCGTCAAGGGCACCCATCTTCCGGTCGACCTCTGACCGGCCTATCATTTCCAAGGGAGGACACCATGGAAGACCTTACCCCCCGAAAACAGGATCTGGACCCGATCGAAATCGCCTCGCGCGATGAAATCGAGGCCCTGCAATTCCACCGCATGAAGCGGTCGCTGAAGCACGCCTATGAAAACTCGCCCTTCTACCGCAACCGGTTCATCGAACACGACGTGCATCCCGAGGAGCTGAAGTCCCTAAAGGACATCGCGAATTTCCCCTTCACCACCAAGCAGGACCTGCGCGACACCTATCCGTTCGGAATGTTCGCCGTGCCGCGCAACAAGCTGGTGCGGGTGCATGGCTCGTCCGGCACCACCGGCAAGCCGACCGTGGTGGGCTACACCGCCAATGACATCGACGTTTGGGCCAACCTGATCGCCCGGTCGATCCGCGCGGGCGGCGGGCGTCCGGGCGACATGCTGCACAACGCCTACGGCTACGGCCTGTTTACCGGTGGGCTTGGCGCGCACTACGGGGCCGAGCGTCTGGGGTGCACCGTGGTTCCGATCTCAGGCGGGCAGACAGAACGGCAGGTGACGCTGATCACCGACTTCCAGCCGCAGATCATCATGGTCACTCCGTCCTATATGCTGTCGATCTTGGACGAATTCCGCCGTCAGGGCATCGACCCGCGCAAATCCTCGTTGAAGGTCGGCATCTTCGGGGCCGAGCCCTGGACCAACGCGATGCGGCAGGAAATCGAAGAGGCGTTCAACATGCACGCCGTCGACATCTACGGCCTATCCGAGATCATGGGTCCAGGCGTGGCACAGGAATGTGTCGAGACGAAAGACGGCCTGCACATCTGGGAAGACCACTTCTATCCCGAAATCATCGACCCGGTGACGGGCGCGCCGCTGCCCGATGGCGAGATGGGGGAACTTGTGTTCACCACTCTCACGAAAGAGGGCCTGCCCATGGTGCGCTACCGCACCCGCGACCTCACGCGGCTGTTGCCGGGTACGGCACGTTCGATGCGGCGGATCGAAAAGATCACCGGCCGCAGCGACGACATGATCATCCTGCGCGGCGTCAACGTCTTCCCAACCCAGATCGAAGAGCAGATCCTGAAATGCCGTGGCCTTGCCCCGCATTTCCAGATCGAACTCGCGCGCGAAGGCCGGATGGACAACATGACCGTCCATGTCGAATGTACCCCCGACATGGTGGACGAAGCCGCCCGCGCCAGATCGGCCAAGGAGCTGGCGCATCACATCAAGGCCGTCGTCGGTGTGTCAACACGCATCAATGTGGCCGATCCGAATGCGATTGCCCGTTCGGAAGGCAAGGCAAAGCGGGTTTTGGACAATCGGCCGAAAAGCTGACCGTCCGGTCGGTGACAAGATCGTCGGCTTGCGATAAGGGGGTATAAACGCCCCTTTATCCACGGGCCGCATCAGGAAGAACAATATGGCTCGGACACGGGCAGCAGATTTCGAAGAAAAGCAGCGCGTCATCCTTGATCACGCGGCACAGGTCTTTGCAGATCAGGGGATGGAGAAAGCCTCCATGTCCCAGATCGCAACGGTGGCGCAGGTCTCCAAGGCCTTGCTGTATCACTACTATCCCAGCAAGGATGCCTTGATCTTTGCCATCATCACCACCCATCTAGAAGGGCTGGACACCGCCATAGACGAGGCCGACGATCCGACGCTCGCGCCGGAAAAGCGCCTGCGAAAGCTGGTGGGGGCGGTGCTGGAAAACTACCGGGGGGCCGACAACCAGCACAAGGTCCAGCTGAATGCCACCGCCGCCCTGTCCGACGCGCAAAAGGCCGAGATCACCGCGATCGAGCGACGCATCGTGCGGCGGTTCTCGGATGTGCTCGATCTGGTCAATCCGGGCCTGAACACAAAGACCCGCCCGCTGCTGATGCCTGTCACCATGTCGCTGTTCGGCATGATGAACTGGGTCTATATGTGGTTTCGTGACGGTGGCCGCATCAGCCGCGAGGATTACGCGGATGTGGCCACGACCCTGATCCTTGAGGGGATCAAGGCCGTCCGCTGAGCCGGGACAGGATTTTCGGGTCATAGGCCGGCGCTTGTGCGCGGCGGCGGTCCGGTTCAATTTCTGTCAACGCAACAGCAGGGCGCAGCTTTTCCGAGGCTTCCAGCGCAAGCCGCTGATAGATCGCGGTGCCCTGCGACTTCCACGAAATTTCGTCGTCTGACAACGCGCGGATCACCCTGGCCGGTGTCCCTACGGCAAGGCTGCGCGGCGGGATCACCGCCCCCGCCTTCACGAATGCCAAAGCGGCTACGATGCTGTCCGCGCCCACCTCCGCCTCGTCCATCACCACCGCATTCATCCCGACCATGGCATTGCGCCCGATCCGGCACCCGTGCAGCACGGCACCATGGCCGATGTGACCCGCTTCCCCGATCACCACATCCTTGCCGGGAAAGGCATGAATCACACAGGTTTCCTGCAGGTTGCTGCCTGTCTCCATCGCGATACGCCCGAAATCCCCGCGCAGGACTGCGCCGGGGCCGACATAGCAAGCCGGACCAATGAAGACATCCCCGATCACCACGGCCTCCGGGTGGACAAAGGCCGAGGGGTCGATCACCGGGACGATGCCGTCCCAGGCGTAGATGCGGCCCGTCACCCGGCAGCCTGCGCCGCAACGGGCGGCCAGACCTTGGCCACCATCGTCAGCACATCATATTGCGCGACGACCTGCCCGGTCTGCTTGGTCACCTGACAATCCCAGCGGACCTCGCCGTGTTCGGCATTGGCGCGGGGGTTGATCTCCTTGCAAGTCAGACGCACCTGCAAGGCGTCGCCGAAATAAACCGGCGTCAGGAATCGCATGTGGTCGACGCCGTAGTTTGCCAGCACCGGACCGGGCGCTGGGTCAACAAAAAGCCCCGCCGCGAAAGAGGCGATCAGATAGCCATGCGCCACCCGGTCATCGAAAAACGGGTTCGCCTTAGCCGCCGCACTGTCCATATGGGCGTAGAAGGTGTCGCCGGTGAACTCGGCGAAATGCTCCACATCCTCCAGCGTGACCTGCCGTGCCGCCGTGACCAGTTGGTCGCCGATGCGCAATTCAGCCAGCGACTTGCGGAACGGATGCGGCCCATGCTGCACCTCTGCCCCTTCGACCCAGCGGCCGGTGACCGCAGACAGCAGGCGCGGACTACCCTGCACGGCGGTGCGCTGCATGTAATGCTTCACCCCGCGCATTCCCCCCATCTCCTCGCCGCCCCCCGCCCGGCCCGGCCCGCCATGGACCAGCGGCGCAAGCGGCGAACCGTGGCCGGTGGAGGTCTTCGCCGTCGCCCGGTTGCCAATCAGCACCCGGCCGTGGAACGGGGCCAGCCCCAGCACCGCCGCCTCCGCCACCTTCGGATCGTCGGTGAATACCGAAGACACCAGCGACCCCTTGCCCCGCGCGGCCAGCGCCACGGCCTCCTCGATATCATCATAGGGCATCACGGTGGAAACCGGGCCGAAAGCCTCCACATCATGCACCGCCCGTGCGGTGAAAGGCGCATCACAATACAGCAGCACCGGGTTCAGAAAGGCCCCTGCCCCGGCATCGCCCGAGGTGACACGCACCGCATCCGGGTTGCCCGCCACGATCTCGGCATCCGCCTGCAACTCGCGGATCCGCTGCCGCACCTCGTTGCGCTGGTCAAGGCTGGCCAGAGGCCCCATCCGGGTGGCCTCCGCCCCCGGCAACCCCAGCGCCGTCTGTTCCAGCCGCTCGCGCAGCACCGCAATTACCGCCTCCGCCTGCGCGCGCGGCACAAAGACCCGGCGGATCGCGGTGCATTTCTGCCCCGCCTTGGCCGTCATCTCGCGCGCGACTTCGCGCACGAAAAGATCGAACTCCGCCGTTCCCGGCACCGCGTCCGGACCGAGGATCGAGGCGTTCAGGCTGTCCGCCTCCATCGTGAAGCGGGTGGCGTTTTCCACCACCGCCGAGTGCGCTTTCAGATTGCGGCCCGTCCGGGCCGACCCGGTAAAGGTCACGGCATCCTGCCCAGTCACATGATCCAGCAGGTCACCGACCGAGCCGGAAATCAGCTGCAACGCGCCTTCCGGCAAAAGCCCTGTTTCGATGATCCGGCGCACGACCAGTTCCGTCAGATAGGCGGTCTGTGACGCGGGCTTCACGATGCAGGGCACCCCGGCCAGCAGCGTCGGCGCGATCTTCTCCAGCATCCCCCAGACCGGGAAATTGAAGGCGTTGATATGCACCGCCACACCAAGGATCGGCGTCAGGACGTGCTGCGCGACGAAACTGCCGTCCTTTGACAGCACCTCGACCTCGCCATCGGTCAGAACCCGGGTGTTCGGCAATTCGCGCCGCGCCTTGGAGGCAAAGGTCAGCATGGTGCCGATCCCGCCTTCGATATCCACCCAGCCATCAGGGCGCGTCGCCCCGGTGTGCAGGCTTTCCGCGTAGAACGCTTCCTTCTGCTCCATCAGCCGCAGGCCGAGCGCCTTCAGCATCCCGGCCCGGTCGTGGAACGACATGGCGCGTAGTTTCGGCCCGGCAACCTCGCGCCCATAGGCCAGCGTGCCCGCGAAATCGACGCCGGTGGAATCGATGGTGGCCACCACGGCCCCGGTCGCCGCATCGCACAGCGGCTGGCCTTCGCGGCTGCCGGGGGTCCAGCGGCCGCAGACATAGCTTTCAAGACGGCGCGGAGGGCGGGCCGGGGCATTCATGGGCAGCATCCTTGGTTCAGATCCGGGCAACGGGGCCGCCCTGCGGCCACCCCTCCCGCAGTTTCAGTTCAGGCCGATCGGCCCCAAAGTCTCGGTCACCAGCGCATCCCAGCGGGCGAGCAGCGCCTCGTTCTTGGCACGGCGCAGGCCAAAACGGGCCAGCACCGGATGACGCGGCGATCCGGCCACGCCAAAGGTCACGGCCACACGCGGCCGCCAGTAGGCGATGGCGGCCCGTGCCTCGGCCGCGCCTTCGGGCGTCGCGGCCAGCCGATCCAGCCCCTCGATCCCCAATTCGGCATGGCGCGCCTCCCGCGGGGCGATCTCGCGGAACACTTCGGCCAGCGGCGCATAGGACAGGCGCGTCAGCTCCGTCATCTGCACGCCGGTCGCCAGACCCATCAGCACGTTCATCACCACCGCATCGGCCCAGCCGGTGATCGGGTAGTGGAACACCGACAGGCGCATGTCACCGCCGGTGCGGGTGGTGCCAAGGTCGGCATCGCGGGCAACCCGCGCTGCCCAGTCATGCTGGCGCTGATACCGCCCGGTGTCGGTTCCGAAATCCCCCATCACCGCCAGCACCCGTTCGGCATGGTCGGCCTTTTCCAGCGTGATCCGGCTGGCGGCGATCCGCTCCTTGATGCCGAGCGCATGGTTGATCGACGCCGCGAACCCGGCCGAGGCCGCCAGCTCGCTGTCCACGAAAGACGACATCAGCCGCATCAACTCGCCCCGATAGCGCGCCGGAACGTTGGCGGGAGAGGTCAGGACGCCACCCTGGGCAAGGTAATCCTCGATGTTCATCGTCTCGGTCATGCTGCCCTCATTCATCATATGTCACCACAACCTTGTCGGTCAGCGGAAAGCTCTGGCACGACAGCACGTAACCGGCCCGCACCTCGTAATCTTCCAGCGCGTGGTTGGTGTGCATCTCGACCTCGCCCTCCAGCACCTTGCAGCGGCAGGTCGAACAGACCCCCGCCTTGCAGGAATAGGGCGCGTCCAAAGCCGCATCCAGCGCGGCCTCCAGAATGCTTTGCCCCTGACGCGGCATCTGGAAACTGCGGGTGGTGCCATCAAGGGTCACGGTGGCCAAAGTCGCATTGCCCGCCGTCAGCTCGGCCTGCGAAACCGGTCTCGCCTTGGCGCGCCCCGGCTGGCCGCTGGCAAACAGCTCGAACTTGATCTGCGCGTCGCTCAGCCCGTGGTCGCGCAGGGATGCAGCAATCGCCAGCATCATCGGCTCCGGCCCGCAGATAAAGGCGGTATCGACCGACCCGGGGTCGATCCAGCCGGTGAACAGGGCTTTCATCTTGTCGGCATCGATCCGTCCGGTGAACAGGTCGATCTCCTGCGCTTCGGTCTCCAGCACATGGATCACCGAGAACCGGCCAAGGTAGCTGTTCTTCAGATCCTCAAGCTCCTCGCGGAACATGATCGAGCCCACGGCGCGGTTGGCATAGACCAGCGTGAAACGCGAAGCCGGCTCGTCTGCCAGCACGGTCTTGATGATCGACAGAACCGGGGTGATCCCTGATCCGCCCGCAAACGCCAGATAGTGCTTTTCCGCCAGCGCATCGACCGGGGTAAAGAACCTGCCCATGGGTGGCATCGCCTCGATCTCGTCGCCGGGGGCCAGATTCTCGTTGGCCCAGGTGGAGAAGGTGCCACCATCAACTCGCTTGATGCCGACCTTCAGCACGCCCTCGTGCCTGCCTGCACAGATCGAATAGGACCGGCGCAGTTCCTCGCCCTCGAAAGCGCGGCGGAAGGTCAGGTACTGGCCTTGGGTGAAGTCAAACAGCGCGCGGTCCTCGTCGCGCGGAGCAAGGGTCACGACCACGGCGTCGCGGGTTTCGCGGCGTACCTCGGTGACCTTCAGCGGATGAAAGCGAGACATGGTGTCCTCCCGGTCGGGCGCATCCTCAGATGCATTTGAAGTAGTCAAAGGGTTCCAGACAGTCGGTGCAGCGGTAGCTTGCCTTGCAGGGGGTCGAACCGAACTGGCTGATCCTTTCGGTTCCGGTCGATCCGCAGCGCGGGCAGGCGATCACCAGATTGGAGGTGCCCGCCAGCCGCGAGATGCGGCCCAGCAGCCGCCCGTCGGCGGCAGTGCCGTCCACCGGCGGGGCGATGCCATAGGCGCGCAGCTTCTCGCGCGCCTCGGCGGTGATCCAGTCGGTGGTCCAGGGCGGTGAAAGCTGGCGTTCCAGCCGCACCTTCTGCACGCCATTGGCCTTCAGTGCGGCTTCGATGTCGAAGTTGATCACGCTGGTCGCGGGGCAGCCCGAATAGGTGGGCGTGACCGTGACGACCAGAGTGTCATCCTGCCATTCCACATCCCGGATGATGCCCAGATCGGTCAGGCTGATCACCGGGATTTCCGGGTCCGGCACCTGTGACAGCCAGTGCCGGACGGTCTGGAGATCGGGGAGCACCGCGCCGCCCATGGCTTACCAGACGCCGCCGGGATAGGCGCGCTGCAGGAACTGCATATCCGCCAGAATGAAACCAAGCGCCTCGGTGTGCCGCCCGGTCTTGCCGCCCTTGTGCTGGAAAGCCCCCTCCGGCAGGACCAGTGTCGCCTCTGCCATCACATCGGCGAGACTGCGATCCCACGCCGCTTTCAGGCTGGCCGGATCGGGCGCGATCCCGGCGGCAGCCAAGGCCTGATCCACCGCGTCGGCCATGAACAACTCGCCCGTATAGGGCCAGAGCGCGTTCAGCGCCTTCTGCATCCGGGCGCGGCTTTCCCCGGTGCCGTCGCCCAGCCGGATCACCAGATCGGCGGAGCGTTCCAGATGGTAGGCCACTTCCTTCACCGCCTTGGCCGCGATCTCGGCCACACGCGGATCGCCGGATGTCTCCAGCGCGCGCAACATCTCGATATGCCAGGCGTCGAACAGGAACTGCCGCATCAGCGTGTGGCCGAAGTCGCCGTTCGGGCGCTCCACCAGCAGCACGTTGCGGAACTGCGCGGTATCGCGGTGATAGGCCAGCCGGTCGGCATCGCGACCCTTGCCCTCGACCATACCCGCCAGCCCCAGCCACAGCTGCGTCTGGCCGATCAGGTCCAGCGCGGTGTTGGCCAGCGCGATGTCCTCTTCCAGCACAGGCGCATGCCCGCACCATTCCGAAACGCGGTGCCCCAGCACAAGGCAGTTGTCGCCCAACCGGCACAGCCCGTCGAACAGCGCCGTCTGATCCGCGCCGACCATCACATATGCCCCACTTCGGCCGGGATGTCGAAAAAGGTCGGGTGGCGGTAGACCTTGGAATTCGACGGCTCGAACAGCGGGCCCTTGTCGGACGGGGCCGAGGCGGTGATGTCGTTCGATTTCACCACCCAGATCGACACGCCTTCGTTGCGGCGGGTGTAAACGTCACGCGCGTTGCAGATCGCCATTTCAGAGTCGGGCGCGTGCAGGCTGCCGACATGGCGGTGGTTCAGGCCATGCTGGCCGCGGATGAAGACTTCCCACAGGGGCCATTCGCTGGACATCGGTTTCTCCTCCCGGATCGGGTTTGGGTTTGGGGCGGGCAGGCGATTGCGCCCGCCCGGAAAAGGTTTACTCGGCCGCCAGACGGGCGGCGGCGCGGCGGGCATCCTGCTTTTCCGCATGCTCCATCAGCCCGTCACGGAACCAGGCACCGTCTTCCCAGGCGGTGACGCGGGCTTCCATGCGCTCGGCGTTGCAGGGGCCATTGCCGTTGATGACCTCGAAGAACTCATCCCAATCGGGCTCGCTGAAGTCATGACCGCCCTTTTCCGCGTTCCACTTCAGGTTCGGGTCGGGGATGGTCAGGCCCAGGTATTTCGCCTGTGGCACGGTCTGGTCCACGAATTTCTGGCGCAATTCGTCATTGGTGTTGATCTTGATCTTCCACTGCATCGACTGCGCGGAATGGACCGAATCTTTGTCCGAAGGACCGAACATCATCAGCGACGGATACCAGAAGCGGTTCATTGCATCCTGCGCCATCTCCTTCTGCTCCGGTGTCCCTTGCAGACACATCTTCATCAGGATGTCGTAGCCCTGCCGCTGGTGGAACGACTCCTCCTTGCAGATCCGGATCATCGCGCGGCTGTAGGGCCCGTAAGAGGTTTTCTGCAACTGCACCTGATTCATGATCGCCGCGCCATCGACCAGCCAGCCGACCGTGCCGATATCGGCCCAGTTCAGCGTCGGATAGTTGAAGATCGACGAATACTTCATCTTGCCGCTGTGCAGCGCCTCCAGCAGCTCATCGCGGCTGATGCCCAGCGTCTCGGCGGCGGAGTACAGGTACAGCCCATGCCCCGCCTCATCCTGCACCTTGGCCAGCAGGATCGCCTTGCGCTCCAGCGTCGGTGCGCGGGTGATCCAGTTGCCCTCGGGCAGCTGGCCGACGATTTCGCTGTGCGCATGCTGGCCAATCTGGCGGATCAGCGTCTTGCGGTAACCCTCCGGCATCCATTCCTTCGGCTCGATCTTCTCGCCCCGGTCGACGCGGTCCTGAAAGGCGCGTTCCTGTGGCGTCATCTCCTCGCGCGATTTGGCGCTCTCGGCCTTGACCATCTGTGCATACATGGCTCGTCCCTCCCTCAGACTTTCTCAATGATTATGGCGATCCCCTGCCCGACGCCGATGCACATGGTGCAAAGCGCGTAGCGCCCGCCGCTGCGGTGCAGCTGATACATCGCCGTGGTGATCAGACGCGCGCCCGACATGCCCAAAGGATGCCCCAGCGCAATCGCCCCGCCATTCGGGTTCACATGCGCCGCATCGTCCGGCAGCCCAAGGTCACGCAGCACGGCCAGCGCCTGCGCCGCAAAGGCCTCGTTCAGCTCGATCACGTCCATCTGGTCCAGCGTCATGCCGGCCCGCGCCAGCACCTTGCGCACCGCAGGCGCAGGCCCGACGCCCATCACCCGAGGCTCAACGCCCGCCGCAACCATCGCCACGATCCGCGCCTTCGGCGTCAGACCCTGCGCCGCCGCAGCCTCGGCCGACAGCACCGCCAGCGCCGCCGCCCCGTCATTCACGCCCGAGGCATTGCCTGCCGTCACCGAAAGCTCCGGCCCGTTGACGCCGCGCAGCTTGCCCAACTGCTCCGGCGTGGTTGCGGGGCGCGGGTGTTCGTCGGTGTCCACGACCAGCGCGTCGCCCTTTTTCTGCGGGATGATGACCGGCACGATCTCGTCGCGGAAAATCCCCGCCGCCTGCGCCACCGCCCAACGTTGCTGACTGCGGATGGCAAAGGCATCCTGATCGGCGCGGCTGATGTTGTGGTCCGTCGCCACGTTGTCAGCCGTTTCCGGCATCGAATGGGTGCCGTAGACCTGCTTCAGCGCCGGGTTCGGGAAGCGCCAGCCGATGGTGGTGTCATAGACCGCGTTCGATCGCGAAAAGGCGGTATCCGCCTTCGGCATCACAAAGGGCGCGCGGCTCATGCTTTCAACGCCGCCCGCGAGCACAAAATCGCAGTCCCCGGCCCTGATTGCCCGCGCCGCCATGCCGACCGCGTCCATGCCAGAGCCGCACAGCCGGTTCACCGTGGTCCCCGGCACGCCAACCGGCATGCCCGCCAGAAGCACCGCCATCCGGCCAACGTTGCGGTTGTCCTCGCCCGCCTGATTGGCGCAACCGTAGATCAGGTCATCGACCGCCGACCAGTCCACGCCCGGATTGCGCGCCATCAACGCCTTGAGCGGTTCGGCGGCCAGATCGTCGGCCCGAACCTGGGCCAGAGCGCCGCCATAGCGCCCGATCGGGGTCCTGACTGCATCGCAAATGAAGGCGTCGCGCATCCCTGCTCCTGTTGCTTGTCAATGCCAGCGATTCCATATTCGCCAACCGATCGGTCAACGTATATACAACAAATCGTCACAGAAAAAGATATTTTTTGTAATTTATGTGATGTTTTGGAGCGCGCGCGTTGGGTGGATATTTTACTGTTTATTTTCTCGATGTTAATCCTTCTAACCGGACCGAAGTAGACTCGGTTTCTGCCGGGAACAGCCCTTCACTACCCTCGCAATGCGCTGAAATGTGGCGATGGGCGGCTGGGGTCAACGCGAGATACAAACTGCGGAACAGTCCACGGGCCTCTGCTCCATTCCAGTCCGAACGCAGATGTTCAGGGTTCAGGCGCGGGTCACGCAGCAGAACCATCCGGTAGGCATGCACCAGCAACAACCGCAGGATCAGCGCCTCCGCATCGGCAACGCCCCGCGCTACCACCTTCTCTACCGGCCCGAACAGCTGCAGGAACCGGGCATAGCCGTCATTCAAAGCGCTCAGATCCCAGTATCCCGCGAGTGGAGCGGCCGACAGCACAGCCTCCGCCCGAAAAGCCACTGCTCCGGCCGGGATCGGCTGGCCACGGTCGGGGCGGATGAAAACCGTGCCGTCAATCTGACCCATCCGCCGGCGTCGTGCATCCTCGGGCTTCAGGCTCGGGTCATGGATGATCTGCCAACCGCTTGCCGGGCGGTCCGGGCCATAGAGAATTTCGGCCGCCTCCAGGAATGCCGCCACCGCCGAACGCTCCAGCCGGTAATAGCTGCGCCGGCCCAGACGGGCACCCACCAGTTGAGACGCCCCCACCAACCGCGAGACCGCCGTCCTCACCAGTGATTCATTGATGCCCACACCCGCGCACAACTCGATCAGAGTGCCGGTCCAAAGCACGCCGCCGCGGGGTACCACCACGTCACCATAGATGGTGACGATGAATGCGGCCGCGTTCAGGCGCATCTCCGCCGCAATAGCGGAACTTGTGGCGCAGGGTGTCACACGCACGGGCACTCCAGTTCAAGACCCCTGTCCCTATGCCGATTGCCTTGTCTTGTTGCAAGCACCGTCCCGCCACAACACCGAAGCAGTGGCCGCGCCGGCAAGAGCCCTGACATCGGGCGCGCGATCTGCACACAGTTTAAGCCGTCTTCACGAAGGCGTATTTTGCCTGTCATGTGAGGGATTGCAGCGGCATCGATGCAGAACTCATGCTTGAAGCATGACTTCCCCTTGCCCCGCCAGCCTCATGCCACGCGGACGATCTTGGCGGTGCCGATTGCGTTGAAGCGGTTGATGAGCGCGATGCGGATCTGGATTTCCGCGGTCTGGCGGTCTGGGTCTTTTGCGGCGATACTCTCGCCGAAGGCTTTCAGGCACCGCATTTTTTGCCTCGACCCGGCTTCGGACGTGGTATCCTGTCCAGCGCTTCCAGAACGCCCTGCCATAGTGCCGTGTGGTACGCAGGGTTTCGTTTCTGGCGATTGCGGCCGGACGGTCCTCTTTCCAGGGCCGACCGTTCTTGCGGATAGTTGTGATCGGGGTGGCCTGGCGGTCGAGGATGGCTTTGTGGCAGCGACGGGTGTCATAGGCACCGTGCGCCGTCACGGTGCCAATATCTTCGCCTTCAGGGATCTGGTCGAGCAGTTCTGGCACGACCGGACTGTCACCATCGCTGCTGGAGGCGAATTCCACCGCCCGGATATCCGAAGTGGCCGTGTTCATGGCCAGATGAACCTTGCGCCCATTGGCGTCGGCCCTGAATGCCATGCTTGCGCGCCTGCCATTCGCCATCGCCCAGATACTTGATCCCGGTGCTGTCCACCAGCAGGTTCAAGGGTCCATCGGCGCGCCGGTAGGGGATCTGGACCGCCAGTGTTTCCTGCCGCCGACACAAGGTCGTGTAATTCGGCACAGCCCAGTCCAGGTTCGCGATCTGTAGCAGGCTGGCCACCATTTCAGTCGTTTGCCTCAGCGGCAGCTTGAACAGGACTTTGATGGTCAGACAGAACTGGATCGCGGCATCAGAGAACACCGCAGGGCGACCGGGGCTGCCATCATACGGCGCGAGCCAGGTCATGTCCTTGTCCAACCAGATCAACAAAGAACCACGCTGTTTCAGTGAGGCGGTGTAGATGGACCAGTTCATGGTGCGGTAGCGGGCGGGTCATGGCTTGCTCATGCGGCCGGTCTAACCGCGTGGATTCACGTTGTGAATCCTCCACAGTCAGAGTTCTGCAACATGTGCAGCCGCCCCTTGCGCAAGGGGAATCTTCGGAGTGGATATAGACGCGCGGTCGGGCGCTGACATGTGTCCGGACTCTGATGCGGCGTCATCCGTGCCGCTTGCCCGTATGGTGTTCGCAGATCAGGTCCAAATCAATGCCACGTGCTCGTAAGGCACTTTGTTGCAGACTGAATTCTCTGATCCCGTCACGACCGTTGCGCCATACCTCTCCTTGCCCTCCTTCGCTCCGACGTCCTCGCGACCGCTGACGGCTTACGCCGTCGTGGCCGGAGACTGGTAGACGCCGCCACGGGCCATCAGGGCCCAGACGATCCGCGCCATTTTATTCGCCAGCGCCCCCCGGTAATTCCCCCATTTTTAACGGGGTGCGTTCATAGAACTTATGCGGCCATTTTCAGTTTCTGGGCGGGGGTGATGCCGCCGATGCCCATGTTCGGTCGGTCGTTGTTGTAAGTCCAGAGCCATTGCGTGGCGAAGTCTTGCGCCTCCTCGATGCTTTCGATGATATATTGATCCAGCCATTCATGCCTGACGGTGCGGTTGTAACGCTCGATGTAGGCGTTCTGAACCGCGCCGCGCAAAATGGAATCTGCCGCTGTGATGTCTTCTCCACACGTTTATCGGAGGAGAACGCAGCGATGCGGAGCAAGATGGGCACAGTTGTGCCGAAAATGGGCACAACTGTGCACCTGGCGGCGGATCAGGCCCGTTATCGCGAGGCCTTGGCCGCCGCGTTGCGGACTGAACTGGGTCCGACGCACCAGGCCATCAAGACGGCGATGCGCTGGACAGGGGCGAGCGAACGCACCGTAAAGCACTGGCTTTCAGGAGAATGGGGGCCGAGTGGAGAACATCTCATCCTGCTGGCGCAACATTCCGACGCGGTGCTGCTGACGATCCTGACCATGGCCGAGCGGCTGTCCGACCAGCGGCACAGATGTGCCGATTGTCCTGCGCATGAGCTGGTGTTGCAAAACCTCGGACAAGATCTGAAGTTGCCCGAGGGTTCATAATATACTCAGAACGGCCTTACGCTACTCCACCCGGTCGTTCAGGACACAGGTCGCGACATCGTACGTGCGGAGGTCAGATCAACCATTCTCCGCAGAGGGCGCGGCAGGAGACAATAGATCAGGCTTTGATAGCAGTTTTCTTGGCGTCTCTGTCATCAATCGCTCTTGATGGCAGGCCGCTGGCGGCAACGCACGTTGATGGTAAAATTGGTCCTAATTCTGTTGCCAAGCATCTTTGGTGTGCCTAGTTGTTCAGTCCCGGCATCTGGTGGATCGGATTTAGGATGAATCGTTCTGGCTCTGATGTCCAGATTTTGCAGATGTATTCGTAAGGCGTGAGGCCGTTGAGCGTCTTTAGCCGTCGGGCGAAGTTGTAGGCCGCCAGGAAGTCAGCGAGGTGCGTCCGCAACTGGTCGTGGCTGTCGTAGTGGTAGCGTTTTAC
>JBKBKR010000020.1:0-20874 GCA_046296515.1 Paracoccaceae bacterium
ACAAGCTGAAGAACGCCCGCCGCGTCGCCACCCGCTACGACAAGACCGCCGAGAGCTTCCTGGGCTTCATCGACATCACCTCAATCCGCCTCTGGCTCCGCCATTTGTCAACATGACCTAGCCAAAACCATCATCCTGAATTCTATCGACATGTGCAAAACGAATTGGGCCATGGCTTGTTGGTGGCGTCTTCCAGTGGCGCCAATGTCTGGCCAGTCACCAGTTTGCCATCCGCACCCATGCAACGTCCCGTCACCCTTCGCCTGTCGTCGAGACGATCCGGCCATCCTCCAGCGTCACGATACGGTCCGCGCGGTCGAGGATCCGCGGGTCATGTGTGACGAGCAGGGTCGTCGTGCCCCGCTCTGCGCCAAGGCGCTTGAGCAGATCGACCACGTCGGCGGCGCTGTCCTTGTCGAGCGCGGCTGTCGGCTCGTCCGCAAGCACCATGGCCGGGTTTCCGACCAGCGCGCGGGCCACCGCGACGCGCTGTTTCTGCCCGCCGGACAGGTTGGCGGGCAGGTAATCCATCCGGTCCGACAGGCCGACAAGGTCCAGCGCCCGGGCGGCGGCCTGTCGGGCAACATCGTCCGGCACGCCGGGGCGGACCTGCACCCCCATGATGACGTTTTGCAGCGCCGTCAGGCTTTCGTGCAGGTTGTGCGACTGGAAGATGAAGCCAAGCCTTTGGCGAAGCGAGATCAGATCCGCCTCTCCCGCGCCCTTCAACTCGCGGCCCATCAACCGCACCGACCCGTCCTGAACCGCGCGCAGACAACCAATCAGCGTCAGGACGGTGGTCTTGCCCGATCCTGAAGGCCCCATCAACACGGTCAGACCGCCGCGCGGCAGCGTCAGGTCGATGTCGAACAGCGCCTGTTTGCGTGCTTCCCCGCTGCCGAACCAGTGGTTCAGGCCGTGTGCCGCAACAATCGGGTCAGTGTCCATGACGACCCCTCAAAACAGATCGGCGGGATCGGCTGCGGCAAGACGCCTTGTCGCGATCGCGCCCGACAGAATGGAAAACACCACCGTGCCGACGAACACCGTGACCGCCATGCCGGGGGTCATGGCCAGTGGCAGGGTCGTGACCTTGCCCATCAAGGTCAGGATCGCTGTCCCGACCGCGAGTCCTGGCAAGAAGCCGAGGATGCCCAGCACCAGCGCCTCCTCTGTCACGATGCCGAGGAAGAAGCGCGGGCCATAGCCCATCGCCTTGAAGGTCGCGTATTCGCGCAGATGGTCGGCCACATCCGCCGACAACACCTGAAAGACGATCACCAACCCCACCAGCACCCCGATCAGCACACCAAAGCCGAAGATGACGCCGGTGGGGCGACGGGTCTGCTGATAGCGCAGATCCTCTTGCGCGGCATCGGCGAAGCTGCGGATGCGCAGGCTGCTGTCCGAGATCAGGCCGCGCAGCCGACTGGCCACAAGCGCAACATCGACACCGGGGCGCAGGCGCAGCAGGATGTGGTCTGGCGCGGTGGACCTGCGGGCCGCGAACAGCGCGAGGAATGTCTGGTCGGAGACGAACATATAGCCGTCTCCACCGAAACCGCCGCCGCCCGCGAATGTGGTCAGCGCGGTCAGCGTGCGGCTTTGCGTCTCGAAGGACAGCGGCGTTTGCGGGCGGATTGCGGCGGCTTCGTCCTTTGGGATGCCCCGCGCAAAGCGGTCGAGGATCGCCACGTCCCGCACCTGCAAAAGCGAAATGTCGTCCGCAATGTCGGGGGCGATGAACTCCGTTTGACCGGGGTCTATCCCGAATGTCGTCAGGCTGATGTTCTTGTCCTTGTAGGTCAGCGGCACGTTGGCGAGGAACAGGCCCATGCCATCTACAACATCCGGGTCGGCAAGGGCTTGCAGCATCCATTGCCGGGCGACATTGCCGCCCTCGGCCAGCGCATTGGCATCCGCTGCCGAAATCATGATGTCAGCGCGGAAAAACGTATAAGGTCGAAGGGTTGCCGTGCCCATGGAGTTCATGATGCCAAGCTGGACGAATACCAGCACATTGGCGAAGGCCACACCCGACAGGGCGGCGAAAAACCGCCCCCGCTTGTGGGTCAGTTGCAGCCAGCCGATCGGCAGGCGACCGAACAGCCATTGTAGCAGACGGCTCATGGATCGACCCGCGCGCCGGCACCGGTGTCAATGCGGGCCACGGCCTCCAGCCCGACGTAGCGCGCCGCAACAAGGGACGACCCCGCGTCGAGCGCGACCAGAACCCTGAACACCCGCGCGTCGGAATTGGCGGCGGCATCGTCCGAGATCAGCCCCTGCCGGCCCACGGTCAGGCCGATGCTCTGCACCGTGCCGCGCAGGGATCGCCCGAGCGCGGGCGCGGCCAGTTCAACCGGCTGGCCAATGGCGACGCTTGCGATCCTGTCCTGCCAGACCTCGACCTCGGCCATCATCACCGCGGTGTCGCCCATCTCCATGATCCCCTCATTGGGCGGGCGTTGCCCCGGTGTGGCGTGGATGTCGAGGATCGTGCCGTCGATGGGCGCGCGCACTTCGGCGCGGGCAAGGTCCATCCGCGCGCGGGCCACCTCTGCCTCGGCGGCGGCCATGTTGCGGGCGGCGACAACCACATCCGGCTGGTCGTCCAGCGCGCCGGTGCTGAAACGGGCGAGTGTTGCCTCGGCCCGCTGCACGGCAAGCGACGCTTCTTCCGCCGCCGTGCGCGCGGCATCCAGCGAGGCGCTGGTGGCCACGCCGCGCGTGGCCAGATCATCTGTGCGGGCAAGACTGGTCCGGGCCGCGCTGTCGGCAGCGCGCGCCGTATCCAGCGTCGCCTGTGCCTCGGCCCGGCTGGCGGCGACCGCGCTGCGGGTCTGGGCGAGCGTTGCCTGCCGCACCGCCAGATTGGCCTCTGCCGTCAGCACCGCGCCTTCCAGCGCCTCGCGGTTGTCGAGGCGGGCAACCGGGGCGCCGCGGGCCACGATGTCACCGACCGAGACAAGGATCTCGGCCACGCGCGCATCGCCCGCGCCGTAAGGGGCGGCCACGACGGCCACATCGCCGCGCGGCATCAGGCGCGCCAAGCCCACCACATCGGTGGGCAGCAGCGTCGCGGCCATCTCTTGCGGCAGTTCGATCTCTGGCGGCAGCGCGATCGGGCTGGCCGCCCCCCCACCGGGTTGCAACCCGGTCATCGCGTAAAATGTCCGCAGCGCGGGCGGCTGGAAATACATGCCGATCACCCCGCCCGCGAACATGAACACGGGGATCAGCAGCACCAGCAGATAGCGCGCGCGAAACCCGCGCCGCCGCGTCGGCTTTGCGACCTCCACCCGCGCAAGATCCAGCGGCAGCGCCTTGTCATCCGTCATTTCAAACCCGCTCCCCATTGGTCCTTTTCGCGCTGCCTGCCGCGCTCAACCCTGCGTCCGAAGGTCTGGTCCTTTGGAAAAGGCAACCCAGTACAGCGTGATGATATTCACAAGCGGTATGACCATCAGCAGGCCAAGCCATTTCGAGTGCCCCGCCTTCCGGAAGATCATCCAGAACGGAACAACCAGGATCGCCGCCATCACGGCGAACATGATCGGAGCAAACGCAAGGAATTGCATCGGCATTTCGTGGCCATGGGTGTGCATGTCGGTCTTCCTTCTGTGTCGCAGACACATGGCGTCTTGCCTGTGTTGCGGAATTTTCGGTGGTCGCAGTCTAACCGCTCCGAGGTCCGGCGTATTGATCTGCAACGCCATGCGTTGCGTTGCCGCGTCTGGATCAGGCCGAAGGCCGGATCATCCGCCGCATCACGTTGTTCTTCAGCACAAGGCTGTGGAAGGGCACGGCCAGCACATGCAGCACGACCAGCGCCAGCAACACGACCTTGAGCACATTGTGCGCATCGGCAGCCAGCGTCAGATCGCCGAACCAGGCAAGCGACCCCGTCACCGCCATCGCGCCCAGCACGGCGTAGAACGCCGAATGCGCCAGATGGCTCAGGGTCTTGAGCGGGGCAGGCTCGTTCGCGGGCGCGGCGGGCACGCCGCGCTTCAGGCGCAGAACCAACCGCCAGACGACAAAGGCAAGGACCAGCCCGCCACCCGCCACATGGGCAAGGATCAGCGGGTCGAACGCGACCTCGCGTCCCGCACGGACGGCGTCCCATGCGCCGGAGATCGAGTCCTTGAAGATATATTGCCCGGCGACAAGCGCGGCGACCGCCCAGTGCAGGGCGATCTGCGTGCGTGAATATCCAGTTGGATGCGTCATGGGTCTGTCCCTTTTTCAGGCGCCTGGCGGGCGGGCTGCCGCGCCCGCCAGTGGTGCTTGGTTACGGCTGTGCCGGTTGGTTCGCGTTGACATCGGTCAACCGACCCATCCGCGCCATCATCTTGACCGGAAAGGTCAGCTCTTCGGCGCTGATCTCCTTGTCACCGTTGTCGTCCAGCATCGCGAAGGGCCGCGCCGCCATCGACTGGGTCACTTCGGCAAACAAGGCACCGAATTCGGCTTCCGACAGGGTGCCGGTCTTGTCGGCGTCATGCTTGGTCAAAAGGGCTGTCACACCCGCCTCGGCCTCGGCCGCCGTCACCTTGCCGTCCTTGTCGGCATCGAAGGACTGGAACACCGGGTTTTCGGAAAAGCCGCCCATGCCCATCGGTCCGTGACTCTCCATCTGGCCCATCATGTGGCCCATCCCCCCGGACCCCATGCCACCATGGCCCATGCCACCATAGCCCATGCCCCATGGGCCGTTCTGCGCGATGGCCGGAATGCTTGCCACGCCAATCGCGGCCACTGCGGCCACGGCACTGAGCGTCAGGATCGTTTTGCGGTTCATCATCTCACCTCATCAGGTTTGTTTGCGTCGATGAGGCCAAGATGGCGGGGATTTGTCGCGACAGGATGCCAAGGCAGGCCCGCAAGTGTATCGCTTTGTCGCAAGACCCGGCTTTGCGACACAGCGATACGCAAATCCTGTCCTGTTTCCCGAATGCCGCGTTATGAAGGGCCATGACAGAGACAGCCCCCCATATTCTTGTGGTCGATGACCATCGTGACATCCGCGATGCGGTCACCCGCTATCTGGAAAAGAACGGCATGCGGGCCACGCCGGCACGCGATGCGGTCGAGATGGACGCGGCGTTGAAGGCCGGGCGGTTCGATCTGATCGTGCTGGATGTGATGATGCCGGGCGAGGATGGCCTGTCCGCCGCGCGCCGGGTGTCCGCCGCAGGCGGGCCACCCATCCTGATGTTGAGCGCGCTTGCCGAAGAGACCGACCGCATCGTGGGGCTTGAGATCGGGGCCGACGATTATCTGGTCAAGCCGTTCAACCCGCGCGAGCTTTTGGCCCGGATCAAGGCGATCCTGCGCCGGGCGGACCGGCCCGAACAGATGGCGGGCAGTCTGGGGGGGCGCAAGCTGGCATTTGCGGGCTGGGTTCTGGATACCGACACCCGTGCGCTGACCCATGAGGACGGGCGCGCGGCACTGCTGACCACGGCCGAGTTCAAGCTGCTGACCGCCTTTCTGGAACGTCCGCGTTTTGTCTTGTCGCGCGATCATTTGCTCGACATCACCAGCGGACGGGCGGCAGTGGTGTTTGACCGCACCATCGACAATCAGGTGAGCCGGTTGCGCCGAAAGATCGAGGTGGATGCGGCCCGGCCCCGGATCATCGCCACGATCCGGGCGGGGGGATACAGCCTTGCCGCCGATGTCCGGGCGGTCGGCTGATGCGGCTGGCGCCGCGCAGTCTGACCGGGCAGTTGGCCCTGCTGATCCTTGCGGCCTTTGTGGCGGCACAGATCATCAGCCTGTGGCTGTTCGCCGACGAACGCGGGCGCAGCCTGCAAGACGCCCTGCGGCGCGAAACGGCCGAGCGCAGCGCCGCCGTGGTTCTGGCCCTCGAGGCCGCACCGGCGACCTTGCGCGCCGATATCCTTGCGGTGGCCCGGTCCGCGCACGCCGATTTCGTGCTGGCGCCACAAGCGCTGGTCACGGCTGACGCGCCGGAGCGGTCGCCTAGCCGAAGTCTTCTGGAATCGCTGCTGCCCCGGCCGCGCGCGGTGCGCGTGGCGGAAATCGTCATCTCGCCCCGCGATGGCCGGCCGATGACGCCGCCGCCGCCGCTGGTCTGGATGCGCGACCGGATGCTTGCCTCAGGGCTTGCCCCGATCGAGCTGCGGCTGTCGATCGCGCTGTCCGATGGCACATGGTTGAACGTCACCGCGCGCAATGACAGGCCGGACGTCCGGCTGCCCCCCGCAATCCTTGGCACCATCCTTCTGTCGCTCGCCCTCATCATGGCGGCGCTCTGGTATGGCCTGCGGCGGATCATCGGCCCGCTGCAACGGCTTTCCGACGCCGCCGAATCTTTCGGGATCGACAGCGTGGCCCCCGCGATGCCGAAAGGCGGACCGGCAGAAGTGCAGGCGCTGTCGGACGCCCTGAGCCGGATGCAGGCGCGGGTGTCGGGCATGGTTGCCGACCGCACACAGATGCTGGCAGCCCTGGGCCACGACCTGCGCTCGCCGATCACGGCCCTGCGACTGCGCGCCGAAATGGTCGATGACGACGAGACGCGAGAGCGCATGGTGGTTTCCCTGGACGAAATGCGCGACATGGTCGAGGCGACGCTGGCCTATGCGCGGGGCGTGTCGCTGGATCAACCGACCGAGCCCACCGACCTTGCGGCCCTGCTGACGGAACTGGTGGCCGAGGTGATGGACACCGGCCCCGCGATCGGGGTGACCCATCTGGACCCCGTGACCCTGCCCTTGCGCCGCGTCCCGATCCGCCGGGCGCTGCGCAACCTGCTGGAGAACGCGCAACGCTACGGCGGCCGCGTCGAGGTCAGCTTGCGCCAGACCCCGCAGGGCGTGGAAATCCGGATCGAAGATCGCGGTGCCGGCATCCCCGAAGCCGATCTGGAGCGGGTGTTCGATCCATTCACCCGCCTTGAAACCTCTCGCTCCCGCGACACCGGCGGGATCGGCCTTGGCCTGCCGATTGCCCGCGCGATCCTGCGCGCCCATGGCGGCGATGTTCGTCTCTCGAACCGGCCGGAGGGCGGCCTTCGCGCCCTCGTGACCTTGCCGCAAGACCCGGCTTCTGCAATCTGACGGTCATCCAACGGCGGATCGCCCGGCATCCGACGGCAGGGATCGCGCCTTTGCCGCAGAAATGGGCTGTTTCTGCATGTCACAGGCAGGGGGTGCCCGCGGCCTTGAGTTTTTATCTATACATTATTGCGCGCCCTGATACGCTTCCGGAAAATCGCATCAACAGGGGACACGCCATGCGCAAACTCGACCGCCGATCTTTCCTTGCCACCACGGCGGGGCTGTCCTTTCTTTCCGTCCTGCCGCGCATCGCGCTGGCGCGTGGGCATTCCGACACCCTGCGCGTCGCCATCGCGGGCGAGACGGGGGACCTGGACCTGCTCCAGAACGTGTCCACCCTGTCGTCTTACTCGGCGGTTTTTGACGCGCTGATCCACTACGGCCCCGGTGGCGCGCTGGAGCCGGGTCTGGCGACCGCCTGGACGGTGGCCGAGGACGGGTTGTCGATCAGCTTTGACCTGCGCGAAGGGGTCAGCTTTTCGGACGGCACGCCGTTCGATGCGACCGCCGCCGAATGGAACCTGAAGCGCTGGATGGGGGTGGCCGATTTCTCGTGGATCGGCATTGCCGATGCCTATGACAGCATCGTCATCGACGCAGCCCACAAGATCACCGTCACGCTGAAGCGCCCGGTTCCGGCGGCGCTGCTCGAGCTGACCATCGTGCGCCCGGTGCGGTTCCTGTCGCCTGCGGCCCCGGCTGGCCAGCCGATCGGCACCGGCCCGTGGATCGTGGAAAGCCATTCCTCGACCGAGACGGTCCTTGTGCGCAACGACGCCTATTGGGGCGAAAAACCCGCCTTTGGCCGGATGGAGCTGAAGGTGGTTCCCGACGAACTGGCCCGCGCCAACGCCCTGCGGGCGGGCGAGTTGGACGTGATCGGCGGCGACTGGGTGGCGCCCCTCTCGCCCCGGCGCGCGCGGGCCCTGGCAGGTGAAGGCATGACCATCGTGTCCGAACCCGGCACCGCAACGACGATCCTCGGCTTTTCGCCGAACTCGCCGCTGATGCAGGACAAGGCCGTGCGCGATGCGATCTTCCTTGGCATCGACCGGGCGGCCGTGGCGAAAGTGCTGTTCGAAGGCTTCGCCGATCCGACCGTGGATATCTTCCCGGCAACGGTGCCCACCGCAGGCAGCCGCACCCCGGTTCCGGCCCGCGATGTCGCCGCAGCCCAAGCGGCACTGACGGCGGGCGGTTGGGTCGGTGATGCTGCTGGCTGGACCAAGGATGGCGCCGCGCTGGAGATTGCCTTCCTCGTGTCCGAGGAATCCTTTCCCGGATCGCGCCGCATTGCCGAAATGATCCAGGGCATGCTGATGGAGGTTGGCGTCAAGGCCAGGATCGAGACGGTGGACAACGCCACGATGCACGACCGCCGTCCGAAGTTCGACTATGATCTGACCTTCTTTGGCACCTACGGCGCGCCCTATGATCCGCACGGATCGCTTGGCGCATCCTTCGTGACCGCCTCGGATACCGGGCCGGATGGCAAGATCTATGTGCATCCCGATCTGGACGCCTTGGTTGCCACCGCGCTTGAAACCGGCAGCGATGCGCGTGAGGGCGCGATGCAGGCGGTCTATGACTGGTTGCGCGACAACACGGCGGCCTGTCCGCTGGTGGTGACGCAGCGCCTTTGGGCGGTGCATCCGCGTGTGGCGGGCTTCACCCTTCCCGCGACGGATTATGACCTGCCGTTCAAGGGCATCACGCTGGGCTGACCGGAACAGGAGGGGGCAATTTCGATGCAACGCATGTTCATGCGGCGGGTGGGGCTTGCCCTTCTTCTGATGCTGGGGGCAACCGCGCTGACCTTCTGGCTGGTCACCGCCGCGCCCGGAAACGTGGCCGCGCTGATCGCCGAACGGGCGGCGGGCGCGGGCGCGGATGGCGCGATGATCGCCAAGATCGCCAATGACCTTGGCCTGAACGATCCGCTGCCGGTGCGCTATGCGCGTTGGCTGGGGGATGCTCTGACCGGGGATTTCGGGGTCAGCCTGCGCACCGGCAAGCCGATGGCCGAGGAGTTCGCCGAGCGTATTCCGATGACGCTGGCGCTGTTGGCCGGTGGTGGCGTCCTCGCATTGGTGCTGTCGCTGGCGATGGGCATTGCCGGCGCGGCCTCGAACGGCGGGGTGGTGGACCGGGTGCTGCATGGGCTGGCATTGATCGGAGCCTCCACCCCCAATTTCTTTGTCGCGGCGATGCTGGTGATCGTGTTCTCGGTCTGGCTGCGTCTGGTGCCGACCTTCGGTGTCTCGGGGTTCACGTCCTGGCTGTTGCCGTGGATCACCATCGCCCTTTTCCCCGCCTCGGTCCTTGCCCGCGTGGTCCGGGTAAACCTGCAAGACACCATGTCGCGCCCGTTTGCGACCACCGGCTTTGCCAAGGGCCTGACGCGGGGCGCCGTGCTGCTGCGCGAGGCGCTGCCAAACATCGCCATCCCCTACATGACCACCTTCGGCGCGCAGTTCACGCTGATGATCATCGGCGCCATCGTGGTGGAGCGGGTGTTCGGGCTGAACGGGGTGGGCGCGTTCTTCATCGAGGCGATCCGGTTCCGCGACTTCATCGGGATGCAGGCGACGCTGACGCTGTTCGTGGTGTTCTTTGTCTCGATCAACCTGATCGTCGATCTGCTGGCGATGCTGGCCGATCCGCGCCTGCGGAGGCCGAGAAAGGCATGAGAAACTGGCCCTGGGCGATCCTTGCCCCCGCACTCACCTTTGTTTTCGTCGGACTGTTCTCGCCGCTCCTGATGACACACAATCCCGCGGCCCAAGACTACGGCGCGCTGCTCGAAGGGCCAAGCTGGACGCATTGGCTGGGCACCGACTATCTGGGCCGCGACATGTTCAGCCGGATCATCGGTGGTGCGCGCACATCTCTGGTGGCGATGGTGTTCGTGCTGGTGGCGGCATTGGCCGTTGGCGTCGTGATCGGATCCTTCGCAGGCTATGTCGGCGGAAAGACGGAACTGGTGCTGATCTCGGTGATCGACATCGCCCTGGCGCTGCCGTCGCTGGTGATTGCGCTGGCGCTGATGGGCGTGTTTTCCGGCGCGAACTTTGCCTGGATGTCCGATTACTGGAAGATGATCGTCGCCCTGACGCTGGCCTGGTGGGCCAACTATGCGCGCATGAGCCGCGCCGTCGTGGTGGCGGAACTCCAACAGCCCTATATCGAAGCCGCCCGCGTCATGGGTGCCTCGCATCTCTGGATCTTCACCCGGCACATCCTGCCGCATGTGTTGGGGCTGGTCGTGGTCTATGCCTCGGCTGATGCAGGGGCGCTGGTCCTTGCCATTGCGACCCTTTCGTTCCTGGGCCTTGGCGTTGCCCCGCCGACCCCGGAATGGGGGCAGATGCTGGTGGACGGGATGAGCTACATCGAGGAAAACCCCGCCCTCGTCATCATCCCCGGCCTTGCCCTGACCGCCGTGGTGGTCAGCTTCAACCTGCTGGGCGAGGCGTTCGCGCTGCAGAAGGTGCCGCGCGCGGTAAGGGGTCGTTTCCTGTCGCGCAAGAAGGCGGCCCGGGCCGCCGAGGAAGCCGCCCGAAAGGCGGTGGAGGCATGAGCGCGCCGATCTATGAAGTCGAAGGTCTGGTGATCGACCTCTACACCCCCACGGTCTCGGTCCGGGCGGTGGATGGGGCGGGGTTTCATGTGTCCCCGGGCGAGACGCTGGCCATCGTGGGCGAGTCCGGGTCGGGCAAGACGGTGATGACGCTGGGGCCCTTGGGCCTGCTGCCCGAAGGCGTCGCGGTGGACCTGCGCGGCACGGCCAAGGCGGATGGCCGCGATATCCTGTCGCTGTCGCCCGCCGAACTGTCGCGGCTGCGCGGCGGGTTCTTTGGCGTGATCTTCCAGGACCCGATGAGCGCGCTGAACCCGATGCTGAAGATCGGCCCGCAACTGGCCGAACAGGCCCGCCGCTTTGCCGGTCTGTCCGGGGATGCGTCGCGCAAGGAGGCGGTCTCGCTGCTCGCCCGATCCGGCATCCCGGACCCCGAGGACCGCTACGACCGCTATCCGCATGAACTGTCTGGCGGCATGTTGCAGCGCGCGATGATCGCGCTTGCCTTGGCGGCTCGGCCCCGCGTGCTGATCGCCGATGAACCGACGACCGCGCTTGATGCCACGGTGCAGGCGCAGATCCTGGCGCTGATCCGTCAGATCCAGCAGGAGGACGGCATCGCGGTGATCCTGATCACCCATGACATCGGCGCGGTGTCGGTTCTGGCCGACCGGGTGGCGGTTCTCTATGCAGGGCAAGTGGCCGAAGAAGGCAGCGCCATCGACGTGCTGACCGCCCCGGTTCATCCCTACACGCGCGGCCTTCTGGCGTCGGTGCCGGATTTCCGGTCCGACAGCGCAAGCGGCACCAGGGAAATCCCCGGCATCCCGCCCAATCAGGCGCAACTGGAGGCGGGTTGCCGCTTTGCCGACCGCTGCGACCGCGTCCAGCCGCCATGCCGCACCCGCCGCCCGCGCCTGCAAACCGTGGGCACCGGCGCCGTGGCCCATCGCGTGGCCTGCCCCGTTGTCATCGCCGCCGAGGGGATCGTGACCCATGACTGACACCCCCGCAATCAAGGCCACGGGCCTGAAGGTCCATTTCCAGACCGCGGCCGGTCTGGTGCGGGCCGTCGATGGCGTGGACCTGACCGTTCGGCGCGGGGCGTTCCACGGCATCGTGGGCGAGTCTGGCTGTGGCAAGACCACCCTCGCGCGCGCGCTGATCGGGCTGCAACAGGCGACCGAGGGGCAGGTGTCCATCCTTGGCCGCGACCGCGCCGCCTGGGCAAAGGCCGACCGCAAGGGCTTTGCCCGTGCCGTGCAGTTCATCTTTCAGGATCCCTTGGGCAGCATGAGCCGCCGCCAGACTGTCGGCCAGACGCTGGAGGAGCCCTTGCAAATCCACGGTCTGGGCGACCGATCCGCCCGCCGCGCCCGCGTGCAGGAGCTGCTCGACCTCGTGGCGCTGCCCGAAACCGTGCTCGACCGCCTGCCGCGCTCGCTATCCGGCGGGCAGCGGCAGCGCGTCGCCATCGCCCGCGCGCTGGCGCTTTCGCCGCAACTGCTGATCTGCGACGAACCGCTCTCGGCGCTGGATGTCTCGGTGCGGGCGCAGATCGTCAACCTGTTCGCGCGGCTGCAAGCGCAGCTTGGCCTGACCATCGTCATCGTGGCCCATGACCTTGCCATCGTGCGCGAGGTCTGTTCGGCCGTCACCGTGATGTATCTGGGCCGCGTGGCTGAAGAAGGGGATGCAAAGGCCGTCTTTTCCGATCCCGCCCATCCCTACAGTCAGGCGCTCTTGTCTGCCGTGCCCTCTCCGAACCCGGTGACCGAGGCCACCCGTCCGCGCATTCTGTTGGCGGGTGACCCGCCCAGCCCCCGCAACCCACCCCCCGGCTGCCGCTTTTCCAGCCGCTGCCCGGTGGTCGAACCTCGCTGCCGCGAGGCCGAGCCCAGCCTGCGCCCCGTCGCCCACGGCGGGGCCGCCGCCTGCCACCTTGCGGATGCCTCTGCACATGCCATGATCTGATCCATGCATGACCACGCCCCCGACACCCGCCCCGCGACCCTGCATGCCCGCATCCGCGCCGAGGTGGAGGCGCGCATCCTGTCGGGCGAATGGAAACCGGGCGACCGGCTGCCAACCGAGACGGAACTGATGGCGCGCTACGGCTGCGCGCGGATGACGGTGAACAAGGCGATGGCGTCGCTGGTGGCCACCGGTCTGATCAGCCGCAACCGGCGCGCGGGAACCGTTGTCGCCCGGCCCCGGATGCATGCGGCGGTTCTGACCATTCCCGACATCCGCGCCGACATCGAGGCGCGCGGCGCGCGATACGGCTACCGCCCCCTGCTGGATGAGGCGCGTCCGCCCTGCTGCGTGCATCTGGGGGCCGAAGGACATCATCTGGGGCAAAGCAGATTTGTCAGATCGGTGCATCTGGCCGACGATAGCCCGGTGCTGCTCGAGGATCGGCATATTTTCCTTGATGCCGTGCCGGGCGCGGCAGCCGCCGATTTCCGCACCGAACCGCCCGGCCCCTGGCTGGTGGCGCATGTCCCCTGGACCGAAGCGGAGCATCGCATCGCCGCCATCGCGGCCGACCCATTGACCGCCCGCGCCCTGGAAGTCGGCCTTGGCGTGCCCTGTCTTCTGGTCGAGCGGCGGACCTGGCGCGGCACCGAGACGCTCACGATCGCAAAACAGGTTTTCCGCGGCGACGCCTTCGATCTGACGGCGCGGTTCGGGCCATCGGCCTGATCCGTCAGGCCGCCAGCGTCATCGCAGCGGCGATCACCAAAGCAAGGCCGGTGATCACCAGCACCCCGCGCGAGACAATGGCCGCACCCCGGGAGAACGCCAGCATACCCCGCCCGAAGGTTGCGGCAACAAGGGCCACCGATCCCAGAACAAGGGCGACGCCCAGCATCGACATGGCGGCAAAACCGATACCCGCCAGCGTCACCCCCCGTGCCGCAGCGAAGGTCATCACGAACAGGGTCAGCGGACACGGGATCAGGCCCGCTGCCACTCCGAACCAACGCCCGCCCGCAGCATGCGCATGACCGGACGCGCCCTGCCAGACCAGCCACAGACCTGACACGCCCAAGAGCGCACGACTTACGTCCTCCAAAAGTGGCGCCCGCCCTGCCTCGCCCCGCGCCATCGTGACCATCGGCAGGGCGATCAGAACGATCAGCACCGACATGCCGATATGTGTGGCAGCCAGGGTAAACGCGATCCGCAATGCCTCGGCCCGGCGTGTGGCGGTTCCGACAAGCCAGAGCGCCAGGACAGTCTTGGAATGGCCCGGTGTCAGCGCATGGGCCGCACCGAAAAGCACAGCCCAGGGGGCAAAGACGACAAGCAGGGCCCAATCGCCGGTCTCGGCAAAGGCGCGCAGGGTGGATGCGACATCCGAAAGAATCTCGCGCTGCACCCCGGCCAGCCAGTGCCAGAGAAAAAAGAGCCTTGAGTAGACTTCTGCGATCATACCTTAACCTTGGAGTTTCGCGCCATTGCATTGCAACAGGTGCCGGAGGGGCTGGAACGGCCACCTTTTGACTGTGATGGCCCACCGCGACGACGACGACAGCCGCAGAGGCACGGCCGCCACATCATGCCAGCCCCACCGTGACCAAGGCCAACACCAGATAGCGGCCACCCTTGGCCAGCGTGACGATCAACAGGAACCGCCAGAACGGTTCGCGCAACACTCCGGCAGCCAGCGTCAGCGGGTCGCCCACGACCGGCAGCCACGCCCCCAGAAGGCTCCAATGCCCCCAGGCCGCATACCAGTCGGTCGCGCGGTCCAGGTGCCGCCTTGACACCGGAAACCACCGCCGGTCGGCAAAGCGGATCAGGAAGCGCCCCATCAGCCAGTTCACGACGGAACCAAGAACATTGCCTGTCGTGGCCACAAGAAGCAGCAGCCAGACGGGCTGGGCCCCTTGCACGATCAACGCGACCAGCACGGCCTCGGACTGCGCAGGGATCAGCGTTGCCGCGACAAAGGCCGCAAGGAAAAGCCCGGTAAGCGCCCACATGGATCAGGCCGCGCGCGGCCAGCGGCGATGCAGGTCGTCGATGACAAAGGGATGGGCGTGATGCGCGCCATGGTCGGCCAGATGGGGGTGGCCCTCGGGCAGGTCGGGGTGGTCATGTGGAACCTCGACCGGATCATCGGCGGGCCAGAGCCGGATCACCGCAACCAGCCCCAGCGCCCCGATCCCGGCCAGCCCCATCGCGGCCACGGGCAGGCTGAACGCGGACCCAAGCCAGCCCGCCAGCGGATAGGTGATCAGCCAGGCGGCATGGCTCAGTGCGAATTGCGCGGCGAAAACCGCGCCCCGGTCGGCTTCGCGCGCAGAGCGGTTGATGATCCGCCCGATCGGCGTCTGCGTCAGCGAAAACCCGAACCCGACCACCGCCCACAGCGCCATCAACCCGGCCAGACCGGACGCCAGCGGCGTGACCGCAACCCCCGCGACCATCACGCCAGCACCGGCGATCATCACCGGCCTGTCGGGGATCCGCTCCAGAATGTGCGGCAGCAGGAACGCGGCCAGGATGGACCCTGCCCCGAAGGCGGCGAAAGCCAGCGCCACCTGCGCCTCGCCCAATCCAAGACGGGCCTGAACCAGCACGACGGTGTTGACGTAAATCATCGCTCCGGCAGCAGCGACGGCCATTTCCATCACCATCAGCCCACGCAGGCGTGGCGTGGCGAGGTAGATGCGGATGCCCTTGGTGGTGGCCGCCCAGAACTGGCCGGGCCCGGCGGCGGTGCGGGCGGGAAGGGCCACGGTGACGACCAGCAGCGCCGATCCGACAAAGCCCGCGACGGTGCCGCCGAACAACACCGGAAAGCTCACGACGGTGAGCAGCGCGGCGGCCAGCATCGGGCTGAGAAGTTGTTCCAGATCCTCTGCCAGACGGAGCAATGAGAGCGAGTTGGTGTAATCTTTTTCGTCTGGCAACACGTCGGGGATCGTCGCCTGAAACGCCGGAGTGAAGCCCGCCGAGGCCGCCTGCAGCAAGAAGATCAGGATGTAGATCTGCCAGACCTCGGTCACGAAGGGCAGGAACAGGACAACGCCCGCACGGATCAGGTCCAGCGCCACCAGAAACGCCCGGCGCGGCAGGCGTTCGGCAACGGCTGCGGCAATCGGGGCCAGCGCGACATAGGCGACCATCTTGATCGCAAGCGCCGTGCCAAGGACCAGACCGGCGTTTTCACCGGCAAGCTGCCAGGCCAGCAGACCCAGCGCCACGGTGGCAAGCCCGGTGCCCAGCAGCGCGATGACCTGTGCTGCGAACAGATGACGGAACGTGCGGTTGGACAGAACGCTCAGCATTGCCGTTGCAGTCCCTTCGGGTGGGGCGCGCTATGGCCATGAGCGTGACTACCGAATGCGCGCCAAGTCTTGCCCATGACGAACCAGTCCAGACTTGCATCGCGCATTGTGGCCTCACAAATACCTGGTGATCCGTTTGAACTCTTCGACCCGGGCGCGCTGATCGAGCGGCAGGGGGCCGGTGATGTCTTCCAGACAATGGTCGATGTGGTCGTGGATCAGCGCCTTCTTGGCCTGGGCGACGGCCTTTTCCACTGCCTGAAGCTGTTGGGCGACATCAAGGCAGGGCCGGCCTGCCTCCAGCATCTCGATGATCGAGCGCAGATGGCCATCCGCCCGCTTGAGGCGGTTGATGATGTCCGGGTGCGAGGCGTGCGAGGCTTTGGTTGTCATCGCAAAGACCTATCCCCCCGGAGAGGATCTGAGCAAGTGCCTTCTTGGCTATTTTTCCCAGGCATCGCCAGCCGGGACGGGCGCGAGCCGGCAGGCGCAGGTTGCATCATGCCGGCATTTCGGGATACCACTCATGGCAAAGTTTCGGATCGAGGACTTGTCTACATCGGCGCGCTGAGACGCCGGGTGGCACAGAGGCGGCAGGATATGGCGATAAACTGGATCATTCGCGCAATGCGGCGGGCTTCGGCCTTCGCCGTGGTCTGTGCGCTGATTCTTGCGCCGGTCATCATCGCGGTGACGCATGGGCCCGGCGTGATGACGGATGGGGCCATGTCTGCCGAGCATCTGTTGCACGGCCATTCGCATGACGCGCCCGAACCGGGACAGTCTGGCCTTGCCCATGACGCGACAGATCACGAACACCAGACCCAGGTGGTGCTGACCCCGAGCAGCAGCCCGGTTTTTAAGTTTGGCGAATTGCGTCTGGGAATGTCTGAGGTCTCGGCAGGCAGCTTGCCGCCATCGGGCTTGAGGCGACCGCCAAAGGCCCTGTCGGTGTGAGCAGGCGCCCGGCTGTGGCCGTCGCCTAAAACCTGACATCCTCAATCGGAAATCATCATGATCCATCAATCACCCCCAAGGCGGGGGACCCAGAGCCTTGCCATGTCGTGGGCCTTCGCCATCACGGGCGTCTTGCTGATGCTCACCACCCAAGCCGCGTTGGCCCATAACGTCACCGAAGGTGACGCGGGCTATGTTCAGGAAGTCACTGGCTGGAACCTGATCCCGTTCCTGTATCTGGGGGCCAAACACATGGTCACCGGCTATGACCACCTTTTGTTCCTGTTCGGAGTCGTGTTCTTCCTGTATCGGATGAAGCATATCGCCATCTATGTCAGCCTGTTTGCTGTCGGCCATTCCACAACGATGCTTCTGGGCGTCTGGTTCGGCTGGAACGTAAACGCCTATCTGATCGACGCGATCATCGGTCTGTCCGTGGTGTACAAGGCACTGGACAATCTGGGGGCCTATCAGCGCTGGTTCGGGGTTCAGCCGAACACCAAAGCCGCCACGCTGATCTTCGGCTTCTTCCACGGGCTGGGGCTGGCGACCAAGATCCTTGACTATGACATCGCACCCGACGGCCTTTTGCCCAACCTGATTGCCTTCAACGTCGGCGTCGAGATCGGCCAGCTGATCGCGCTGTCAATGATCCTCATCGTCATGGGCTATTGGCGCCGCACCCCCGGTTTCCTGCGCCACGCCTATACGGCCAACGTCGTCATGATGGCGGCGGGCTTCCTTCTGGTCGGCTATCAGCTGACCGGCCTTGCACTTTCCTGATCCCCGAAAGGATACAAAATGTACAACACTCCCAAACCATCGATCGAAGATCTGCCGACGTCGTCGCAGTTGCTGCGCTCGACGGGAATCGCCATCGCGGCGGCGGCGGTGATCCTGGTCACCGTCGTGATGCCCGCGGAATACAATATTGACCCGACCGGGATCGGCGGCGTTCTGGGTCTGACCGAGATGGGCGAGATCAAGGCGCAACTGGCCGAAGAAGCCGAAGCGGATCGCCGCATGATGGAGCAGCGGGCGGTCGAGCCACAATCCTCGCTGTCGCCGGGTGTGCTGGACACGATCTTTGGCCTGTTTGCCGGGGCCGCCCATGCACAGGAAACGCTGATCGCGACCCCGGCCTGGACCGACGAGATCACCTTTGCGCTCGACCCCGGTCAGGGCATCGAGATCAAGCTGGTGATGGAAGAAGGTGCGGTTGCGCAATACGACTGGGCCGTCACCGGGGGCGCGGTGAACTATGACACCCATGGCGACGGCAGTGGCAAGTCCATCAGCTATGAAAAGGGCCGGTCGGTCGTGGCGGATGCGGGTAATCTGACCGCAGCCTTCACCGGCAACCACGGCTGGTTCTGGCGCAACCGGGGCGGTGCGCCGGTGTCGGTCACGTTGCAGGTCGCGGGCGCTTACAGCGAGGTCAAGCGGTTCGACTGATCTGAAAGTCGGGAGGCCGAAATCGGCCTCCCGATGCAAGGTTGCCAGAGACAGCAGAATTGTCGAAGGGCAAGCGGGCCTAACGGATAGCTATTCGACCTCAGTTGGCATCGTCCAGTGCGATCTCGCCCCACACCCTGTCACGAACGTTGACATGGTGCAGGTCACTGCGGTTCGAGGGAGTTCGGGACTGTTGGTTCCGAGTTCGGGACTACGGCTCCATTTGACACCCTTTTCATTGCCCAGCCTCTTTTGCCAGAAATGAATTTCATGTATGTTTTCAGGGATATACTTGGTCGGAGCGAGAGGATTCGAACCTCCGACCCCCTGCTCCCGAAGCAGGTGCGCTACCAGGCTGCGCTACGCTCCGACCATGAAAAGCCACTAGCGCCTTGTCTTGGCCATTGCAAGGGCTCAGTCGCGCCGCCCCGTGCGCCCCATGAGTGTTGACACGCGCGGCCAGATGCCGGTGTCGGGGCGCGCCTGGGTCTGAAGCACGGGCGTGTTGCGCGACACCTGTGCGGTGCGTTCGCGCATCACGATATAGACGCCCGAGGCAATGATCACGCCTGCGCCGATCAGGGTCATGGCGTCGGGCGTTTCGTCGAAGATGAGCGTGCCAAAGATAGTGGCCCAGATCATCTGCGAATACTGCATCGGTGCCACGATCACCGCCGGGGCCATCCGGTAGGCCGCGATTACCAGAAGCATCGCGACAAAGCCGAACAGCGCGATGATGCCCACCATGCCCAGATGCTCGATCGGCATGGGGCGATAGACGAGGGGAAGCGCAGCCCCCAGCACGATGAAATTGGCCACCATCGGATAGATGAGCAGCACGGCGGCCCGTTCGTCCTTGCCGATCTTGCGCACGATGACAGAGGCGAAAGACGCACAGACCGCCGCCGTCAGCGCCGCCGCATGGCCCAGGCTCAGCTCCGCGCCGTTCGGCCGCACCACGATCAGCACGCCGCAAAGGCCGACCATCACGGCAAGCCCGCGCCGAATGCCAACGCGCTCGCCAAGGATCGGAATGGCCAGAACCGTGATCAGCAGGGGGGCCGCGAAGAGGATGGCATAGGTTTCCGCCAGCGGCAGGACCGAAAAGGCGTAAAAGGCCGTGACACCCGTCACAACGGTTGCTGCCATGCGCAACGCCGTCCACCACGGGTGCACCGGACGCAGGTTGCCGTCTGAACGGTCGCGGATCAGCATCAGAAGGACCAGCGGAAACCCGAGCAGGACCGAGAAAAAGATGATCTGGACGGCATGATATTGACCGCCCAGCAACTTGACGACCACATCGTGGGTGGCGAAAATCGCGAAGGCCAGCAGGGAGAGCCCCGCGCCCTTGATGGTGCTGCTGCCCATGACGCGGGCTCCGGTCGGTTACAAGGCGCGGTCGTGGCATGCGCGCGCCAGCCGTGCCAGAAAAGGCGCGAAAGCTCAACCCTCGATCCGGAACGGCCATATGATGACGATGAACGGGAACCACGGCGTGGCATGAGAGACATTGCGGAGGGTTCTTGCAGCCCTGTCGGCGACACGGTGCAAACTGATCAAGCGTCATCCATGGGCACCGGATATTCTGTATGCCGTGTCTCGGGTTGCAAGCACGACCCGCCCGCGCAGGGCCTGTGACGCGAGGCCAACAAACCAGGCGTCACATGTCCCGCACCACCCAAGCGCGCAGGTTCGGCTTTGCCCAAAACGGCAGCAGGCGACCTTGAGGTCAGGGCTCGTTCTTGTTTCCGAGCCAGAACATGACGGTTGCGGCGAGGGCGATGGCAGAGAGGAAGACCTTCGGGCATCTGTCGCAGCGGGTGGCGACCCTGCGCCAGTCTTTCAGGCGGCCGAACATGATCTCGATCCGGTTGCGGCGTTTGCAGCGGCGCTTGTCGTGCTTGATGGGCTTGCCGCGAGACTTCCGGCCTAGGATGCAGGGCTTTATCCCCTTGTCTTTCAACGCTTCCCTGAACCAGTCGGCATCATAACCCCGATCGGCCAGGAGCCAGTCCGCTGAAGGCAGGCTGCTCAGAAGGGCGGCGGCGCCCGTGTAATCGCTGACCTGGCCTGCGGTCATGAAGAACCGGATCGGACGGCCATCGGCATCCGTGACGGTATGCAGCTTGGTGTTCATGCCGCCCTTGGCTCGACCAATCAGACGGCCCCTTTGGTCGTCGGGCCCCCCTTTTTCGACCGCAGGCTGGATGCCGTGCGATGTGCCTTCAGATAGGTCGCGTCGATCATCACTGTCTTCGGAACCGTTGCTTCGGAGGCCAGCCCCTCCATCACCCGAGAGAAGATGCCCCTGTCGCTCCAACGCTTCCACCGATTGTAAAGGGCCTTCGGCGGGCCATACTCCTTGGGCGCATCGCACCACCGCAAGCCATTGCGATTGAAGAAGATAATACCGCTCAGGACACGCCGGTCATCGACCCGCGGCATACCGTGGCTCTTCGGGAAGAACGGCCGAAGCCGGGCTATC
>JBKBKR010000021.1:0-16616 GCA_046296515.1 Paracoccaceae bacterium
GGGCGCATCGCACCACCGCAAGCCATTGCGATTGAAGAAGATAATACCGCTCAGGACACGCCGGTCATCGACCCGCGGCATACCGTGGCTCTTCGGGAAGAACGGCCGAAGCCGGGCTATCGGTGCGTCCGTCAGCCAGAAGAGATTGCTCATGGTCACCCCATCAGTTCGCGAGCTTGAACCACGCAGCTGACGCGACCCCAAGCAGATCAATCGGTCCTGACCCTAGGCGCGCGCGAAACAGATCGTCTTGCTCTGGCCCCTTCGGCTTCGCCTTCATCGTCCACCCCGAAACTGCAAGGTTGCGGCTGGGATCATACAAAACCCTGCAATCAAAAGCGACAGAAAACGTCCAATTACCACATAAAATCAGCGCGTTGTGCGTTGCCCAGAGCGAACTGCTTACGCAGCCCCTTACTTTGGGGCGGATTACCGATCGTAGGTACGTTTTCCATGGACATCCTGTCGTTCAGGGTTGCTTCGAGGGTCAGCTCTGCTAATAGGTATTGTAAATACCAATTGGAAAGACCTGCGACCATGCGCCTGACCTCGTTCACCGACTACGGCTTGCGAATGCTGATGCGGATGGCCAGCGCGCCGGGCCGTGCGTTTTCCACGGCCGAACTGGCAGGTGAATTTGGCCTGTCACGGCATCATCTGACCAAGATCATGCAGCGGCTGGCGCAGGGCGGGATCGTCGCCACCCGTCGGGGCGGCGGGGGAGGGGCTGTGCTCGCCTGTCCGCCGCAGGAGGTGACTGTGGGGTCCGTTGTGCGCCTCCTGGAGGACGGACAGGCGCTGGTGGAATGTTTTTCGACAGGGGGAGGTGACTGCACGATTGCCGGCTGCTGTCGCCTCAAGGCGCGCCTTCGCAACGCCGAGGCGGTATTTCTGGCCGATCTCGACCGCTCCACGCTCGCAGATGTCGCGCTTCCGGTCGGGTCCACGCCCCTCGCATTTGCAGATGCCGTCCTGTGACGCGGGCGCATCCTGATTTGCAGCAACGAAAACCGCACCCGGAGGTTGCGTTAAGACCAACCCCGCCGATCCAATTCAGGATTGCACAATGATCGCCCAACTGACCCGCAGGGAACGCCAGGTGGCGATGACGCTTGCCGCGTTGCTTGCCCTACTCGGCCTGACGATGGCGGCTGTGGGCAACCATGACCCGATGGCCGTCCACGGGTTCATGGCGATGGCCTTGGGGATTGTCCTGGTGTTCGCTGTGGGCGGCGTGCTGGAAGAGCCTCTGCCAAACCCCGCGCGACTCCTGCAATACTATGACGATCCTATCAAGGTGGGCATCGTCCTGGCGATGGTCTGGGGCGTGTTCGCCATGGCCATCGGTCTGTGGGTGGCCGCCCTGATGGTCTGGCCGGACGCGACATTCGTGCAGGCGTGGTCGAGCTATGGCCGCCTGCGGCCGGTGCATACGACGGGGGTGATCTTTGCCTTTGGCGGCAATGCGCTGATCGCCACCTCGTTTCATGTCATGCAGCGCACCTGCCGCGCGCGGCTGGCGGATCAGCTGAGCCCATGGTTCGTGCTGATCGGCTACAACCTGTTCTGCCTCTGGGCGGTCAGCGGCTATTTCTTGGGGATCACCCAATCCAAGGAATACGCCGAACCGGAATGGTATGCAGACATCTGGCTGGTGATCGTCTGGGTCACCTATCTTGTGCTGTATCTGCGCACGCTGAGGCGGCGGGCCGAGCCGCATATCTACGTCGCCAACTGGTATTTCCTCGCCTTCATCGTCGTGGTGGCGATGCTGCATATCGTGAACGCGGCCGCGCTGCCGGTCAGTTGGACCGGCGCGAAAAGCTATCCAGCGTTTTCGGGTGTGCAGGATGCGATGGTGCAATGGTGGTACGGCCACAATGCGGTGGCGTTCTTCATGACCTCGGGCTTTCTGGGGATGCTGTATTACTACCTGCCGGTGCGGGCGCAGCGGCCGATCTTTTCCTACCGGCTGTCGATCCTGTCGTTCTGGGGGATCGTGTTCTTCTACCTGTGGGTCGGGTCGCACCACCTGCATTACACGGCGCTGCCGCACTGGGTGCAGACGCTGGGCATGACGTTTTCGGTGATGCTGCTGGTGCCAAGCTGGGCCTCGGCGGGAAATGCGCTGCTGACGTTGAACGGCGCGTGGCACCGGGTGCGCGACGACGCGACGCTGCGGTTCATGTTCGTGGCGGCGGTGTTTTACGGGCTTTCCACGTTCGAGGGGTCGTTCCTGGCGATCCGCCCGGTCAACGCGCTGTCCCACTACACCGACTGGACAGTTGGCCATGTCCATTCCGGCGCCCTAGGGTGGCTTGCGATGGTCACCTTCGGCGCGTTCTATTCGGTCGTCCCACAAATCTGGGGGCGGCCTGCGATGTATTCGCCCAAGCTCGTGGAGTGGCACTTCTGGCTCGCGCTGGCAGGGTTGCTGACCTACGTTTTCGCGCTGTGGAACGCGGGCATCACCCAGGGGCTGATGTGGCGGACCTACAATGATGCAGGGACGCTGAACTATTCCTTCATCGAAAGCATGGAGGCGATGCGCCCCTACTACATCGCCCGCGTCCTGGGCGGGTCACTGTTCCTTGCGGGCATCTGCGTGGGTGCGGTGAACATCTGGCTGACGGTGCGGGGCGCGCCTGACGCGGCCCCCGACCGCCCCCTTGCCCCCCAAGCGGCGGAGTAGACCGATGGCCCTGTTCAAGATCCATTACAACGTAGAGAAGAACTCGATCGCGCTTGTGATCGGCATCATCCTTGCCGCCAGCGTTGGCGGGCTGGTGGAAATCGCGCCGCTGTTCACCATAGAAGAGACCGTGGAAACCCTGCCCGACATGCGGGTCTATACCCCGCTGGAGCTTGCGGGCCGCAACATCTACATCCGCGAAGGCTGCTACGCCTGCCACAGCCAGATGATCCGCACCCTGCGCGACGAGGTGGAACGTTACGGCCCCTATTCGCTGGCCGCCGAAAGCCGGTATGACCACCCGATGCTGTGGGGGTCCAAGCGCACCGGGCCGGACATCGCGCGGCTGGGGGGCAAGTATTCCGACGACTGGCATGTGGCGCATCTGATCTATCCGCGCGCGGTGGTGCCGACATCGATCATGCCCGCCTATCCCTGGCTGGCGACGGCACCGCTGGCGGTGGCCGATCTGGGCGACCACTTGGCCGCCCTGCGCAGGCTGGGCGTGCCCTATACCGATGACATGATCGCCAACGCCTCGCGCGATGCCGCAGCACAGGCCAACCCCGATGGCGACACCACCGGGATCACCGAACGCTATGGCGAGGCGACCACCGTGCGGCAGTTTTCCGGCACCGCCCGCCTGACGGAAATGGACGCGCTGGTCGCCTATCTTCAGGTGCTGGGCCAGTTGACCCAGGCGCCCTATGCCCCCGGTCCGCAGGTGCAGCCATGACCCATGAAACCTTCGTCCTGATCGCCAAGACCGTTGGGCTGTTCTACCTGATGGCATTTTTCCTGATCGTGGTGTTTCAGACCTACCGCCCGTCGCGCCGCGCCAAGGCCGACCACGCGGCACGGTCCATCCTGACCGACGAGGACCGCCCATGTCCGTAGAGGAACGCGACCCCGTCTCGGGATATCTGACCACCGGGCATGACTGGAACGGAATCAAGGAGTTGAACTCGCCCATTCCGCGCATCGTGTTCTTCTTCATCGCGGTGACGCACATCTATGCGCTGGTCGCGTGGTTTCTGTTGCCGACGTGGCCCTTGGGCCAGACCTATACCAAGGGCCTTTTGGGCATTGACCAGAAAACCGCCGTGGCGGCCGATCTTGCCACCGCGAGCGCGGCCCGCGCGGGGTGGACCGAAGCCTTGGCCATTGCAGAGTTCGACACCATCCGCGCCGATCCTGATCTGATGGCCCGCGCCCTTGCGACCGCAGGGCCGCTCTACGGGCAGAACTGCCAGGTGTGTCACGGTGCGGGCGGCATCGGCGGGCCAGGCTATCCGCGTCTGAACGACGATATCTGGATATGGGGCGGCACGGCGGACGAGATTGCCACCACCCTGCGGGTCGGCATCAATTCCGACCATCCCGACACGCATGTCGCGCAGATGCCCGCCTTTGGGCGTGACGAAATCCTCAGCCGCGTCGAAATCGCCGTGTTGACCGACTACGTTCTGACCTTGGGCAACGGGGTCATCCCCGATGATACCTCCGAAGGTGCGGGATTGTTCCAGGCCAACTGCGCGGGCTGTCACGGTGAGGATGCACGCGGGATTGAGGGCAGCGGTGCGCCAAATCTGACCGATGACGACTGGATTTATGGCGGCGATGCGGCAAGCCTGCGTCATGGCCTGATCGCCGGTCGGCAGGGGCGCATGCCCAGCTGGCAATCCCGCCTGACCGAGGCCGAAATTCGCGGGCTGGCGCTTTATGTGGAAGGTCTGTCGGGGGCAGGCCGATGATCGCGCCGCGCGATTGGGCGATCCTTGCCGCGCTTGCCGGACTTGCTTTGGTCATCGCCGCAAACTGGCAATTCGTGCGGCTCGCGTTCGATACTGCCCCCGGCTGCGTGCCGGTGGACGCCGCCCGCCCCGCCGCCAAACCCGCCTGCTGAGGTCGCATCATGCTGGAACCCCTTCCCGTGCTCGCCCCACCGCTTCGCCCCGACCATAGCTATGCGCGCAACCTGCCGCCAATGGTGGCGCTGGACTGGCTCGCCGCCGGATGGGCCGACCTGCGCGCCAGCCCGGTGCAAAGCCTCGCCTATGGTGTCGCGGTCTGGGCCCTTTCGATGCTGGTGATCGGCGGGCTGATTGCCGTGGGCCTGCCGTCGCTGATCCTGCCTGCGCTGTCCGGCTTTCTGGTGGTCGGCCCGCTTCTGGCCCTCGGCCTCTACGAAAAAAGTCGCCGCCTTCAGGCCGGGGAGGCTGTCACGCTGACCGGCATGGTTCTGTCGCATCCCCGTTCACGCGGGCAACTGGTGTTCGCGGGGCTGCTCTTGTGCCTCTTGGTCATGCTGTGGCTGCGGGCGGCGGACCTGCTTTATGCGCTGTTCTTCGGGCTGCTGCCGTTTCCGGGGTATGATCAGGTGCTCGGCCAGTTGCTGACCACCCCGCGCGGCTGGGCGCTGATCCTGACCGGATCGGCCGTTGGCGGGCTCTTCGCCGCCTTTGCCATGGCGATCAGCCTGTTCTCGATCCCGATGCTGCTGGAACGCCGCGTCGATGCGCTGACCGCCCTCGGCACCAGCTTTGCGCTGACCACCCAGAACCTGCGCACCGTTCTGCCGTGGGGGGGCATCGTGGTGGCGGGATTTGCCCTGTCGGCTGCAACGGGCCTGCTGGGCCTGATCGTGATCTTTCCGCTGCTCGGCCATGGCACCTGGCATGCATGGGTGGCAATGCGACCGGCAGTTCCGGAGACGGAGACATGAGCTATTTGTTCCTCATCCCGGTCTCGATCGCCCTCGGCCTGACGGGGCTCGCCGCCTTCTTCTGGTCCATGCGCCACGATCAGTATGAAGACATGGACGGTGCGGCGGCGCGCATTTTGGTCACGCCAGACCACCCCCTGTCGTCGCGGGAACCTTTGCGGCACACCGATGAACACCCCGAAGAAGCTGAACCATGACCCAGGTCACCATCACCGCAGATGGCTTCGAGGTGGATGCCGCGCTGATCGCCGCCGCCTTTGGCCTTGACCCCGCGACGTTGCAGGCCCGGATGCGCGCCGGAGAGGTCACCAGCCTGTGCGAGACCGGCGTGGACGCCGACCTTGGCAAGTTCCGGCTGACCTTCCGCCATGCTGGACGGGCGTTGCGCCTTACCGTCAACGCCGAGGGCAGGGTGCTGGCGCGGTCCACATTTCCCGCAGGTGGCGCCAGGGCCATTCGCACCCCGGCAGCGGACTGACCACAAAGGTCCAAACCCGTGACGATCCGGCCAAAGCGCTGCGCCGGGGTGGACTCGACTTGGGGCAGCGATGTTCACCCGTCAGCCCTCCGCATCAAACGCTTGATATGTCCTGCGAAGGCCCATGTCGCGGGCACCCCCAGCACCGCGCCGCCGATCACCGACTGCATGGGCGTCAGCACCGGCCAGCCGATCCATGACCAGATCAACGAGGCGAAGAACAGGTTGACCGCCATGGCCCCGGCCCCGAACGGGTAAAGGATCAGGGTCAGCCGGACCTGGCTCATCTGCGGCTGACCAGCCATTGAACCAGAACCAGCGCCAGCAGCAGCATCAGCGCCGCTGTGAAATAGGCGAGTTCGGCCTGGGCGGTCTGGGGCTGCGGGATCGGGCGCTGGAACGCCTCGGCCGCCGCAACGGCGGGGGTCAATAGGGCGAAGGCAAGGACGGATCGGCGCATGTCAGGTCTCCTGCGTGAGCGAGCGGTAGATGTCGGGAAGGGCGCGGCCAAGGCGCGCGGGGTCAGGCAGCAGGGTGAACCCCGCCCGACCGAAGATGCGGCCGAACCAGTCCTGTCCGTCGGCATCGACGATAACGCCATGCACGGCATGGCCCGTCCGGCGGGCCTCGCGCACGGCCATGTGGCTGTCCTCGATGCCATGGGCGCCTTCGTAGTGGTCCAGATCGTTGGGCTTGCCGTCGGTCAGCACCAGCAGCAGCTTGCGGGCCGAAGGTTCAGCGGCGAGTTGTGCCGTGGCATGGCGGATCGCCGCCCCGAGCCGGGTGTAGTGGCCGGGGCTCAGGCCGCCGATGCGCGCGGTGATGTCGGGCGTGACGTGGCCGTCAAAACCCTTGCAGCGGGTCAGGAACACCCGGTCGCGGCGCAGCGACGAGAAACCCCAGATCGCCAGCCGGTCGCCCGCCGCCTCGATGCCGCCTGCCAGCGCCGCCAATGCCTCGCGCATGGTGTCGATGATGCTGCGGGTGCCCACGACGGATTCGGTCGAGCGGGAACAGTCCATCAGGATGGCCACCGACAGATCGCGCTCCACATTGCGCAAGGCACGGAAGATGCGGTCGCTGCCTTGCCCCGTGGCCCGGATGGCGACCTGCGCCGCAATCAGCGCGTCAAGGTCAAGCTCGGCGCCGTCCACCTGCCGGGGCAAGAGGACGCGGCGGGGGTGAAGCGCCTGAAATTGACTGCGGACGCGGGCCATCAGGCGGGGATCAGGGGCGAAGGTTTCGCCCGGTTTGGCCTCTGCCTCCAGCACGATGCAGTGGTCGGGCATGTAGGCGCGGGCGCGGTGGTTCCATTCGGGGTAGGTGAAGCGCGCCGAGAGCCGTTCATGGTCGGCATCCTGCGGGGCGAGGTCGAGATGCAGGCGCAGCCGGGTGGCGGCGCGTTTGTGGTGTTTCGACAGGGTGATGTGGTCCTGATCCTCGGCGGCCTTTCGGGCGTTTTCCAGATCGTCATCGTCGGTGGCGCGGTTCAGGCCCATGCTTTCGACCCATGACAGGATGGATTCGAACCGGTGCATGATGAAGCTGTCGGCGCGGTTGGCCTCAGCATTGTCCTCGCGCTTGCCCTGCTTGCGCGTGGGGCTGGCAAGGCCCGGTGGCGCGCTGATGGCATCTTCCGCAGGGGCGGCGGCCTTTCCTTTCGGCTTGCAGTGCAGGCAAAGCCAGACAACCTGCGGCGCGAGGAGGGAGTAGCCACGCGGCGCGGTATTGGGGTTGGCTGGGGGAGGAGGCATCGACTGACCCGACAACAGGGCGCGCGCGCGGTCGGCAACGTCGCGCTCGGCAGGGGTGGCTGCAAGGTCGGTCAGCGTTCCAGCCAGATGGGCGCACAGGGCAGCATGAGGTGCGCGCAGACCGGGACAAGGCGCAAGGGCGCAGGCGGTGGACGCTGCCATTGTGTCCAGATGCAGCAGGTCCGCCGCGAGGGGGTCCTCCGGCGCGGGGTAGGGCTGTGATGCCGCTGCAAGGGCGGCGAGCCACAGATAGGCGACGCGGTTCATCCCGGCGGTCGGAAATGTCGCCATCACCGGCGGCAGGCGCAGGGTTTCACCGTCGAAGGACGCCACATGCTCCAGCACTCGGGCGTCTGCCAGATGCGCGCCAACGCCCCGCCTGTGTCGCGAGGCCGTGGCAGGGCTGGCGGCGATCTCGACCCCCGGCCTGCCGCCAAGCGCCCGAAACAGCAGCGTCACGCTGGGGCGCACGGTCTCCAGCGCCACCGCGCTGACCGCATGGCCGGTGACTGGGGCCAGCCTCTGGGCAAGCCCGTGCCACAGGTTGCCCATCGTCTCTTCGGGCTCCATCAGGTCCATCGGACGCAGCGGCATGGCCTAGCCGTAAACCGATGTGATGACATCGCGCAGGGCCTGCGCCACGTCGGGCTCATCGGTCAGGGGCTCGACAACGGCCGCCTGCAACGCGCGCTCGACCGCCATTCCCCCGGCGATCAGGGTCGCGGCATAGATCAGCAGGCGGGTGGACACCCCTTCCTCGAGGTCCATCCCCGAAAGCGCGCGGATATGCCCGGCCAGCCGCACAAGCGGCGCCACCCGCACGGCATCCAGTCCGCTTTCGCGGGCCACGACCGCCGTTTCGGTGGCGGCATCCGGAAAGCCGAAGGTGATCGACAGGAACCGCTGCCGGGTGGACGGTTTCAGCCGTTTGAGGATGTTCTGGTAGCCGGGGTTGTAGCTGGCCACCAGCATGAAGCCGGGCGGGGCCAGCAATTCCTCGCCCGTGCGGTCGATCATGAGGGTGCGGCGGTTGTCGGTCAGCGGGTGCAGGACCACGGTCACATCCTTGCGCGCCTCGATCACCTCATCCAGATAGCAGATCGCCCCTTCCCGCACCGCGCGGGTCAGCGGGCCGTCGACCCATTCCGTCGCCCCGCCGCGCAGAAGGTAGCGCCCGATCAGGTCCGCCGCCGACAGATCGTCATGGCAGGCGACGGTGTAGAGGGGTCGGCCCAGACGGGCCGCCATATGTTCGACAAAGCGCGTCTTGCCGCAGCCGGTCGGCCCCTTCAGAAGAAGGGGCAGACCGTTCGCATGGGCCGCCTCGAACAGCGCGACTTCCTGCGCGACAGGGCGGTAGTAGGGAACCGACAGGTCCGTGGAAAGCGCGTTCATGGCGCTTCGCCAACCATCGGCGCGGCAGGCTCGATGATTTCGCGCCGCACCACGATCTGGCTGTAAATGAACAGCAGGGCCCCCAGCACCACGGCCACACCCGCGCCGAACCGCATCACATAGAACAGGCCCAACTGGTCCTGCACCTCCATGTAATAGTCCCCCACGATCCGCTGCATGTGGGTCTGGATCGTGCCGGCAAAGGTCAGAACGAAGGTCATGAACGCCATGCCCCCGGTCATCAGCCAGAACGAGATCATGTTCAGCACCTGGTTGTAGGGCGCGCGACCCCGCAAGAGCGGCATCGCATAGGTGATGATCGCGAGGTTCATCGCCACATAGGCGCCATAGAACGCGAGGTGCCCGTGGGCCGCCGTGATCTGCGTGCCGTGGGTGTAGAAATTCACGCCATGGAACGTGTGCAGGAAGCCCCAGACGCCTGCGCCAAAGAACGCGACGGTCGCCGAACCCAAAGCCCAGAGCAGCGCCGCCTTGTTGGGGTGATTGCGCCGCCCCTTCCAGACCATGATGAAGGCAAACGACATCATCGCAAAGAACGGCACCACCTCGAAGGCCGAAAAGATCGAGCCGGTCCACTGCCAGTAGGCGGGCAGGCCGATCCAGTAGAAATGGTGGCCGGTGCCGAGGATGCCGGAAAACAGCGCGGTGGCGACGATGACATAAAGCCATTTCTCGACAACCTCGCGGTCAACGCCGGTCAGCTTCAGCATCAGGAAGGCCAGGATCGCGGCCATGACCAGTTCCCACGTGCCTTCGACCCACAGGTGGACGACGAACCACCAGTACATCTTGTCCAGGCTCAGGTTGTTGGGGTTGATGAAGGCAAAGATCCACAGAAGCGACAGCAACCACAGCCCGGTCAACAAGACGCCGGTGATCGCGGTCTTGCGGCCCGCCAGAACGGTCATCGAGATGTTGATGAGGAAGATCACCGCCGCCACGAGGATGCCGAACTTGACCCAAAGGGGTTGTTCCAGAAACTCGCGCCCGCCGTGGATGCCGACAAGATAGCTGCCGACGGCCCCCAACGTGCCGACGACGAGGATGATCAGTTGCAGGTAGGCCAGCTTGACCGACCAGATTTCCCGCTCGGATTCCTCCGGAACAAGGAAATAGGCCGCCCCGAAGAACCCCAGCAGCAGCCAGACGATCAGCGCATTGGTGTGGATCATCCGGATGATGTTGAATGGCAGCAATTCCGACAGCGTGTTGGGCGAGACATAGATCCAGCCTGCCAGCAGACCGCCCAGCACCTGAATGCCGAACAGGCCCATCGCCACGAGGAAATAGGCGTAAGCCACTTTCTGAGATTGATATTTCATGGTTTTCTCCTAGCCCGCATCCGTGGGCGGCCAGCCTTGGGTGTCTGTCTGATCGGCCCAGCGCAGGAACTCGGCCAGACCGCGCATTTCTTCGGGGGTGATCTTGAACAGCGGCATCTGCCGACGTCCCTCAACGCCGCTGGGTTGGGCGGCCATCCAGGCGTCGAGCACCTCATAGGCGCCCTCGGGGTCGTCCAGCACGCCCCAGCGGGTCATCACATTGCCCAGTTCGGGCGCAAAATAGGCGCCCTCGCCGTGCAGCGTGTGACAGTTGATGCAGCTGTGGCGTTCCCAGACATGCTTGCCCAGGATCACCTCGGGCGACAGCGGCATCCCGGCGGTGGAGACCTTCACGACATAGCGGTGGGAATGGACGGTCATCGCGATGAACACGACGACAAAGAACAGCGATCCACCGTAAAAGATATTCCTGGCCCGTGACTTCGTGAGGATCTCTGACATGGGGCGGTCCTTGGAATCGTTGCGGATTGCCCCGTGTTACGCGCTGCGGCGGGGCAGAACGTTGTGCCAGCACAACGACCCCCAGCGTTTGCGGGGGCAGTTTCGCCACACGGCAATCGGCCGAAGCGGAGGCGCGATGCGAGGCCCCAGACTGGACGATCCGGACCTGCCGCTGAGTCTGCTGTTCGCGCACTGGCCCGAGACGGCCGAGGTGTTCCTGTCCCGCCACATGCTCTGCTTTGGCTGCCCTATCGCGCCGTTTCACACGGTCATCGACGCCTGCGCCGAATACCGGCTGGATGAGGTGGTCTTTCGTTTGGCACTGCAAGCGGCCGTGAACGGCTGAGACGGACACGTCCCGGTGCAGACGATGCCAAATCGCAAAGGCCTGAAACCATGCAGAAACAGAAGCTTCCCACCTATGTCGGTCCAGCGCTGTTCAGCTACGGCTTCCGCCCGCTGTTTCTGGCGGCAGGTCTGTTTGCGACGCTGGTCGTACCGCTGTGGATGGTGGTCTGGTCGGGGAAGGTGGCGCTGGGCGGCCCGTTCTCGCCGCTGGACTGGCACATCCATGAAATGCTGTTCGGCTATACCTCTGCCGTGATCGCGGGGTTCCTGTTCACCGCCATCCCGAACTGGACAGGGCGGATGCCGACCAGGGGGTGGCCGCTGATGGTGCTGGCGGCGCTTTGGCTTGCGGGGCGGCTGGCGGTGGCGGGCGTGTGCGGCATCGCGCCGCTGGCGGTGCTGGCGGTGGATGGCGCGTTCATGGCGGCAATCGTGGCGATGGCCGTGACCGAAATCGTTGCGGGGCGAAACTGGGGCAACCTGAAGGTGATCGCGCTCGTGCTGGTCTTTCTGGCGGCCAACGTCACCTTTCATATCGAGGCGATGACGACGGGCAGCCCCGAGGTCGGGCGACGCCTTGGCCTTGCGATGGTGGTGATGTTGATTCTGCTGATCGGTGGGCGGATCATTCCCAGCTTTACCCGAAACTGGCTGGCCAAGCGCGGGCCGGAGCCGGGCCCCCTGCCGGTGCCTTTCGGGCGGTTCGATGGGGGCAGCCTTGCGGTGTCTGTCCTCGCCCTGTTGATCTGGGTGGTCTGGCCGGTTTCCGTGCTGACGGGGACGGGGCTGGTGTTGGCCGGCATGGTGCAGGGCCTGCGGCTTGCGCGGTGGCGGGGGTGGCGGGTCTGGTCATCGCCTTTGGTGGGGATGCTGCATGTGGCCTTTGCCTTCATGCCTGTGGGTCTGGTGGCGACGGGGATGGCCTCGCTGGGGGTCATCGCGTCCGCCACAGGGTTCCATCTGCTGGGGATCGGTGGCGTCGGGGGCATGACGCTGGCGGTGATGATGCGGGCGTCGCTCGGTCATACCGGGCGCGCGCTGGAGGCGGGGACGGCGCTGACGGTGGCCTTTGTCTGCGTGGCACTTGCGGCGATCATTCGGACGGCCGCCCCGCCCCCCGCCGGGCTGTGGATCGCCGCAGGGCTGTGGACAGCGGGGTTCGGCATCTTCGTCTGGCAGCTTGCCCCGGTGTTGACGCAGGCGAACCCCGCCCGACGCCAACCCAACGGCCGCTGACGCCTAAGCCGTCGCACCGCTGAGGACAACCAGCCGGTGCGGCGCCGTCACCGTGATCTTGCGGCGTTCGGACGCCACGATCCCGTCGCGTTCCCACGCGCTCAGCAGGCGGCTGACGGTGTGAAGCGTGGTGCCCGTCATGTCCGAGATGTTCTGCCGCGTGATCGGCAGGCCGATCTCGATCCCGCCCTCGACCTTGCGCCCGGTCTGGGTGACCAGGCGCAGGATGGCGCAGGCAACGCGCTGTTCCACCTGCTGCGTTGCCATTTCAAGGATGCGGTCGTTCATCTCCCCCAGCCGGTCACCGACGGATCTGTAGGTTTCGGTCGCAAAGCCGTCGTAGCGATCCGTGAAGGCTGGCCAAAGCCGGTTGGGCCATGCCAGCGCCAGACATTCATCCGCCGTCATCGCCGTGGCCGGATAGGTCGTGCGCCCGAGTGCCGCCCCGATGCCGAACAACTGCCCCGGCGCGATATGCAGCGCGATGATCTGGTCGCCGCCCGGCGTGGTGCGGACGACGCGGATATGGCCATCCAGCAGCAGAAAGAACCGTTCCACCAGCATGCCTTCGCTGAACACCGCAACCCCGGGTTCGAACCGCAGCGGTGTTGCGGCATCGAGGATTTCGCGGATCTGTGGACGTGTCAGTTTGCGAAAGGGCGGCAGGTCGGTCAGCAGGCTTTCGTCAAGTTTCTTCAACGATCCCCTCCGATGTTGTGGCAGCACAACGAGCCGCAGGCGAGCTTAGCCTAGAACTGCGGCAGGACCAAATCTTCCCGTTCCCCGAAAGGACGCCCATGTTCGCCAAACTGATCGCCGCCAGCCTTGCCGCCCTGCTTCTGGCACCCGCTGCGCTTGCAGAGAATTTCGATGTGAAGATGCTGAACAAGGGTGCCGAAGGCGGCATGGTGTTCGAGCCCGCCTTCATCAAGGCCGCCGTGGGTGACACGGTCACGTTCCTGTCGACCGACAAGGGCCACAACGTCGAAGACATCGAGGGCATGCTGCCGGAGGGTGTCGAAAAGTTCAAAAGCAAGCTGGGCGCCGACTATGTCCTGACGCTGACCGCCGAGGGCCTGTATGGCGTCAAATGCACGCCCCACTACACCATGGGGATGGTCGCGCTCATCCAGGCCGGTGCGCCGGTCAATCAGGATGCCGTGACGGCCGTGGTCCTGAAGGGCAAGGCCAAGACCCGGTTCGAGCCGCTGATCGCCCAGATCGCCGAGTAGGCAGACCGCGCAGCCCGAGAAAAGGGGCGGCCCCGGCAACGGGTCCGCCCCTTTTTTCAGGGCGTCAGTCCGACCGATCCCGCACCAGCCGGAACCCCAGGTAATCCGGTGGCACGCCGGCAGCACAGCCGCCCGACCGGGCATCCCGGATGAAGCTGATGACAAAGGCCCGGTGCTTGCCCTGCACCGCCCGCACCCCGCAATAGTCGGACCGTGTGGCTATGCCCGCGCCGTCCGGGGTCAGGGTTCCGTTCTGGAAACAGGTCTCGGTCCATTCCCAGACATTGCCCGCCATGTCGGCAACCCCCATCGCGTTCACCCCGAAATGCCCCTGCGGGCGCGCCACTAGATCGGCCTCGCCGCGCAGGTCCACTTCGCGCCGATAGCTCGCAATCCAGCGGCGCGACGGGTCGGCCCCGTTGGCCGCGTCGTCAAAGCCGTCGTCGCTGCCCCGCTCTGCCGCGGCGCGCAGCCATTCGGCATCGGTCGGCAGCCGCCAGCGGTGCCCGGTGCGTGCCGAAAGCCAGGCCGCATAGGCCGTGGCATCGGTATGGTTGATCCCCGTCCGGGCAAAGTCTGGCCGCCCGCCGGACGGCACCGGCGGGCAGGCGCTGTCCGTCACGCAGAGCGCATAGTCGGCCTCGCTGACGTGGTGCTTCATGATGTCGATGTCGTCAAAGGCCAGCCGCTGCTTTGGCGCATCGACCACCCGCGTCCCCTGCCGGAACTCGCCCGCCGGGCGGTAATCCTGCGGCCCGGCCGCGATCCTGACCGTTTCAGGCTGCGCCACGCCGGAAGGCGTCGCGGGCCAGAACAGCGCCATGGCCCCGAGGGCCACCACGGCGGCCGTCGCAAGCAAGACTCCACGCGTCATCCCAACGCCCCCAAAATGACGGGGCGGCCCCATACCCGGCGCCGCCCCCTGCGTCCTGCCCGCCAGATCATGGCAGCGCGGTGCGGCCCTCATGCGCCACGTTGTATTCAACCGGGGCCACCACCTGTTCCATCAGGTCGTTGTTCCAGTCGCCGCCGACGATCACATGCGCCGTGGCCCCCAGATTGACCGCCTCGATCAGGTTGTGGTTGACGTAGGCATAGACGCCCGGTTGCAGGAAGGTATAAAGCGCCGCGCCCGCAGACCCGCCCCGGATGAACCAGGTTTCCAGATCGCGCTCGGGGGCGTTGTTGAACTTGCCTGTCTCCCAGACCAGATCGCCATGGCCGCCGATCAGATGCGGGCGGGTGTCGCGGTTGGCCTGGCTGTGGATGAAGAGCACCGTTTGGCCCTGTTCGGCCACCAGCGCCTTGTCGCCCGTCAATGCTCCCACCCGGCCGTTGAACACCACATGCGACGGGATCAGGCCGTTCATCACCCGCAGCATGTCGGAATAGCCCTCGCCGACATCGGCAAAGCGCATGTATTCGCCATCGTCCCCGCGCGGGATGTAAAAATCATTCTCGCCGATGTAGTAAACGCGGTCATAGGACACCGGCGCGCCCAGATGGTCCTTCAGCCCGTCGCGCGGCAGCACCATGATCGCACCCGACATGCCGGACACCACATGCCAGGGGATCATCGGCCCCCCCGGGGCACAGTGATAGACGAACACGCCCGGCCGCGTGGCCTTGAAGCGCAGCACCGCCTTCTCGCCCGGATTGACCAGCGTCAGCGACCCGCCTCCCAGCGCGCCGGTGGCGGCATGGAAGTCGATGTTGTGCTGCATCATGTTCTCCGGCGGGTTGAACAGCGTCAACTCGACGTAATCCCCCTCATGCACCACCATCAGCGGACCGGGGACCGAGCCGTTGAAGGTCATCGCCTGGATCCAGGCGTCCTCATCGACCTGCATCTCCTTCTCGATGATCTTCATCTCGAACTCGACGATCTGCGGGCCGACCGTCGGCACCTGTTCATGCGCGTGGACGAAGGGGGGTGCCACCAGCTTAACCTTGCGGCGCGTCATGTGGGCCAGATCGACCGGGGCCGCCCCCGAGGTGTCCATCACCTCTTCAGCCGCAGCCGACGTCTTCAGGACATAGGGAGAGGCGGCCACAAGGGCGGCCCCCATGAGTGCAGCGCGTCGGGTCAGCATGTCGATTTCCTTTCGGGACTGTATCGTTTCCCGAACTATGCCCGCCGGGCGGCTCGCCCTCGTTGTGATGCCGCAACGTTCTGTGCAGTTGATTGATCAACTTCGACTCGCCTGCACTTTTGAAGCGCCGCTGTTGGCCGCAGGAAAATGCTGCAACGTGCAGGAATGGCCGCTTCAGAAAGCTGCATCGCGGCACTCCAAGCTCACTGAACGACCGCGGTGGGCCGACCACGTCGACGCTGCATCGCCCTCGCAACGGGCGGAAAGAGGACGGTCACAGGGGCCATGGCAGCAGACGTTCGCAGCGGGGGCGTCACCCCAGCTTGCGACGCAGCTCATCAGGTTGCATGCTCGTCAGCAGTTCAATCCCTCACATCGCGCTGAAACAGTCGGCTGCCAGGAACGTTGTTCTTGTCAGGCGACAAAGGGCGTGGTCCGAGCCCGGATCTCAGGGCGCATTTTGCGGATCTTGCTCTTTGTCCCTGGTCATGTTGCCCGCAACTTCGGCAGCCTCGCCAGATTGCAGGCGGCCATGGTCATCGTGAACTGCGCGCCGAGCCTTTCGGTGCCGCGCAGCATTGTCTGGGCGATCGGGCCCACGGTTTTGGCCCGCCCGAAGGGCCCTTCGATTTCCTTGCGCCGTTCCTGCGACACGGCGTAGCCTAAACGACAGGCCGTTCGCCCGTCGATTGCGGAACGGCGCGGGTCATCCCCCCGGAAAGTATGGGGCTGCGTAAGTAGAATTTTCTCGGCAAGATGCATGAGGAGATTCTGAATGAAGACAAGCAGATACACCGAGGTGCAGATCATCGCGATCCTGCGGCAATGAGGCGGGTCAGGAATTGATCCAGTGGATCA
>JBKBKR010000022.1:0-12651 GCA_046296515.1 Paracoccaceae bacterium
TGGACCGAAGGAAAGGCGCTGACACTTGGGCTGATCGGCATATTCATCGCGGGCCTTGGCGCCATGGTGGCCTTTGCGGCCCAAATGTCGATGGGCACCTCCTGGCGCGTCGGTGTGGTTACCGGTGAAACTGGCAGCCTCATCTCCGGCGGGCTTTACCAGTTCAGCCGCAACCCTACCTTTGTCGGACAATTCGGCCTGCTGGCTGGGGTCGCTCTCGCGGCCCCTTCGATGCCGACAATCCTTGCGCCGATCCTGTTCCTCTGGTCGGCCATTGTACAAATCCGGTCGGAAGAGGTCGCGCTTCGTCAGACCCTGGGATCGGATTATGACCGCTATGCCGCGTCCGTCCCGCGCTGGATCGGCTTTCGCCGCAGGAAAATGCCATGAAGGCGCAGCAAATTGTCGTTCTGATTGCAGCCACGACGCTGGCCGATCAACTGAGCAAGGCAGCAGCCCTGTCAAAGCTCGCGCTCGGTGAGCCCATTGCTATTGTGCCCGGCTTCAACCTGACGCTCGGCTTCAACGAAGGATCTAGCTTCGGCATGCTGTCGGGCGCTATGGCAGGCAAGCCCCTGCTGATGGCCGCTTTGACCGGGGCACTGGCACTGATGTTTGCCGTAATGGCGTTCCGCGCGCGCCATCCGTTCGAACGCGCTGGCTTTGCCCTTGTGGTCGGCGGTGCGCTTGGCAACATCATCGACCGGCTGCGGCAGGGTGTGGTGACCGATTTCCTTGACCTCTACTGGCGTGACTGGCACTGGCCCACGTTCAACGTCGCGGATATTGCCATCACGCTTGGCGCGGCCTGCATCCTCGCAGCCCCTCTCCCATCTCGCCGCCGCAAGGAGTCTGTTCTTGACCAACGCTGATACCCAGACGCTGTCGCGAGACGACCTGCCCCTTACAGTCGCCTTTCTAATCGCACTGGCTGCGACGCTTGGTGCGCTGTTCATCGGCGAGGTGCTGGGCCAGATGCCCTGCAACCTGTGCTGGTATCAGCGCATTGCCATGTTTCCGCTGGTGCCGATCCTTGGCCTGTCGTTGTGGCGCGGCGATGGTATGGCACGCACCTACGGTTTGCCGCTGGTCTTGGCGGGCCTCGTGCTGGCAGGCTGGCACTCCGGGCTCTATCTCGAGCTTTTCCCGGAGACGGTCGCACCCTGCACCAGGGACGGGGCGTCCTGCTCCGGACCGGCGCAGATCATCCTTGGCCTGCCCATCCCCTATCTGTCCCTGGCCGCCTTCGCCGCCATTCTTGCCTGTCTGATCTTTCCCAAAGGAACCCGCACATGAACCGCCGGATATTGTTGATCGGGGCCTCAGCCCTTGGGCTTGTTGCCTTCGGGGGCTCTGCCTTCTTCCTGAAACGCCAGCGACAGGCCGAAGCCGAAGCGGTCGCTGGGGCCACTCCGGCCGTGGCCCCCTCGCTTCTGGTACGCCCCCACTCTCCCAGCTTCGGCCCGGAGGATGCGCCGGTCACTCTGGTCGAATTTTTCGACCCCTCCTGCGAGGCCTGCCGAGCCTATCACTCGGTCCTTCAGGAAATCCGTCGCCAGTTCCCGGATCAAGTCCGTGTGGTGATGCGCTATACGGTATTCCACAAAGGATCTGACGAGGCTGTACGTATCCTCGAGACCGCGCGGATGCAGGACAGGTTCGAGCCGGTGCTCGACGCGCTTTTGGAACAGCAACCGGGCTGGGCGGTGCATGGAGCGCCACAAATGGACGTGGCCTGGGAAATTGCCGAGAGTGCTGGCCTCGATCTTGAGAAGGCAGAGAGTGACAAGCTGTTTCCGGGCATCACCGGCATTCTCAATCAGGACATGGCCGATGTCGAAGCCGTAGGCATCCGCCAGACGCCGACTTTCTTCCTGAATGGCAAGCGGCTGGAGAATTTCAGCTCTGAAAGCTTGATCGCCGATGTCCGGTTTGCCGTCGAAAACGCCTGACGGCCCCGCGTTCAGGACTTGTTGGCAAAGGCTGCGAACAGGGCGAGCGTCTGCTCGCTGACGTGATGCTCGATACCTTCAGCGTCGCGTTCGGCCGTCTCGGCGTCCAGTCCGAGGCTGATAAGAAAGCGCAGTACGATCTCGTGCCGTCGTCGGCACTCCTTTGCCAGCGCGCGCCCAGCTTCTGTCAGAAAGACCGAACGATATTTCGCGCGGGAGATCAGGCCGTCGCGGGCCAGACGGTCGAGGGTCTTGCTTACGGTTGGCGCCTTTACGCCAAGCCGTGCGGCGATATCCACCGGGCGGGCTTCGCCCTGTTCGTGGATCAGTTCGGCAATCAGTTCGACATAATCCTCGGCAAGCTCCCGGCTGCGCGCCTCGCGCACGCCCTGAAACGCTTCTGCCCGCGCATCGGCGGGGCGGTCGTCGGTTGCGGGCTGCCTCTGGATCGCAAGATCGCGCTGTTTCATCGAACCAGTGTCGCACAGGGAGGATTGACAAGTAAAGTCGCGCCACTGATTGTTAGCACTGTCTAACTTTATGTGCCAAGCCTTCGTCGCGGCCGTGCGACGGTAGAAAGCAACATCCCATGTCCTCAAACGCCTGGCGCCAAGAGCGCGAGACGCCATCCCTGTCCGAGGTTTTCCGCAGTATCGCGGTCGGCAATGGGGGCACCAGCCGGTTCCGGCGTTTCCTTGCGTTCATCGGCCCGGGCTACCTTGTGGCCGTCGGCTACATGGACCCCGGCAACTGGGCAACATCGCTCGCGAGCGGTGCGGCGTTTGGGTACACGCTGCTGTTCGTGGCCCTGCTGTCAAACATCATGGCCATCCTGCTGCAATCGCTCTGCGCCCGGCTGGCCGTCGCATCGGGGCGGGATCTGGCACAGGCTTGCCGCGATGCCTTCCCGGAATGGATGTCGGTCCCGCTGTGGCTGCTTGCGGAAGGGGCAATCATCGCCACCGATCTGGCCGAGGTGATCGGCACCGCCATCGGCCTGAACCTGCTGTTCGGCATCCCGCTGGAGATCGGCATTTTCATCACCGCCGCCGACGTGTTCCTGATCTTGTGGTTGCAGAACAAGGGGTTCCGCTGGATCGAGGCGCTGATCATTTCGCTGATGGCACTGATTGCGACCTGCTTTGTCGTCCTGATCGCTCAGGCCGACCCGGTCTGGAGCGAAGTCATCGCCGGGTTTGCCCCAAGCAGTGAGATTTTCAACAATCCAACGATGCTCTATTTGGCACTCGGGATCATCGGGGCCACGGTAATGCCGCACAACCTCTACCTGCATTCCGGCATCGTGCAGACCCGCGCCTTCGGCCTCGATCTGAAGGCAAAGCGCGAGGCGTTGCGGTTGGCCACATGGGACAGCACCATCGCCCTGATGTTTGCGTTGACGATCAACGCCTCGATCCTGATCCTTGCCGCAGCGGCGTTCTACACCGTGGGCGAAACGGACGTGGCCGAGATCGACAAGGCGCATCTGCTGCTGGAGCCGTTGCTGGGCTCATCTTTGGCTCCGATCCTGTTCGGGGTGGCGCTGCTCTGTGCGGGCCTCAATTCCACCGTCACCGCCACCATGGCTGGGCAGATCGTTATGGAGGGCTTCATCAACCTGCGCCTGCCGCCTTGGGCGCGACGGTTGATCACCCGGAGCCTTGCCATTGTCCCCGCAATCTTCGTGATTTTGCTCTACGGCAACGAAGGCGTGGGGCAACTCCTGATCCTCAGTCAGGTCGTGTTGTCTTTCCAGCTACCCTTTGCCATCGTGCCTTTGGTCATGCTTACCGCCAGCCGCGCCAAGATGGGCGATCTGGTGGCGCCGCGTTGGCTGACCGGGCTGTGCTGGTTGATTGCGGCGGCCATCATCGTGCTGAACGTCAACCTGCTGTCGACTGTACTGCTGGGCTGATCCGTCACCATTCTGTGACGACGTATCTTGCCCCGTGAAGCTCAAGCTACTGGAGGATTTAGAAAGCGCAAAAATGCTGAGTATGGGACGGATGCGTTTGACGGGACTTCAAAAAATCCTCTGGACGGCGGCAGGGATAGCCTCGCTTGTCTTTGGTGCGATGATGGTTCACTCAGATCGTGCGTCGGTATCGGTGATGGAAGAAGCTTTCCGGCCCACCTTCGCGCTCGCTGATGCCGAGGGGCGTTTGCGCACCCCGGCAGATTTTCTGGGCGAGCATCTGCTGGTGTTCTTCGGATTCGCGAATTGCCCGGATGTCTGCCTGACGACCCTGGCCGAGGTCGCGCAGGTGATGGACGATCCGGGCGACCAAGCAGGCTAGGTGCAGCCACTGTTCATTTCCATCGACCCCGAGCGCAGGCTTGGCCTGGTCGGATTTACTACAGCGTTCCATCCTACCATCGTTGGGCTTACCGGTGACGCCGCCCAGACCCGCGCCGCAGCTGACAGCTTCAAGATCTATTTTGAGCGCGAGGACGACGCCGCAGCCCCGGACGGATATGTGATGTCTCACAGCCCCTCACTTTATCTCATCGGGCCTGACGGGGATTGGCTGCGCCAATTCACGTCTGGCACATCCCCCGCCGAGATCCTTGCCGACCTTCAATCCAGATTGCGAAACCCATGAAAACTCTGATCCTCGCCACCGCACTGGCCATGGCTGCGCCCGCCGCCTTCGCCTGCGAAACCTTCACTGTTGGTGATCTGACACTCGAACACGCCTGGTCCCGCGCCACTATTGGACCCGGGCGGCCAGGGGTGTTCTATGTCGAAATCACCAGTGCGGGCGCAACCGACGATGCCCTTGTGGGGATTTCGACCCCTGCAGCAGGGATGCCGATGCTGCATGAAACCGTGATCACGGATGGCATCGCGTCGATGCCGCACGCCATGTCCATTCCCGTTCTTGCAGGACAATCGGTTCAGCTGGCACCGGGTGGCTATCATGGGATGCTGATGGGCCTCACAACCGCGCTGAAGGAAGGCGACAGTTTTCCGGTGACGCTGACGTTTGAAAAGGCCGTGGAGGTCATGGTCAACGTCGAGGTTCTGCCCCTACGCGCGGAGGGGCCGGATTGCGCAGACGCCGGGCATTGATCCTTGGCTTGGGTGGGGCAGCAGGTGCTGCGGCCTTCAAGCTCGGCCTTGGCTGGTGGAATATCCGCAGTCGCACCCAACCGGGCCCGGGTCTGTTGCCCCTGCCCATCCCGGAGATGGCGTTCACGCTGACCGATCATCGTGGCAACACCGTTCGTCCCGCAGACTGGATCGGTCGCCCGACGCTCGCATTTTTCGGCCTCACCTGGTGCCCCGATGTTTGCCCGACGACGCTCAGCGACATCTCCGGTTGGCTTGATGAACTCGGTCCCGACGCCGACCGATTGAATTCCGCGCTGATCAGCGTCGATCCCGAACGCGACACACCAGAGGCGCTGGCCGATTACCTTGCGAACTTCGACCCTCGTATCGTTGGTCTGACCGGTCCCTTGGCCGAGATTGAACGGGCTACTGCAGGGTTCCGCGCCGAGTTCGAGAAGGTGTCGCAAGGGAATGAATACACCATGGACCATACGGCTGGCGTATTCCTGTTCCGCGCTGATGGACGTTTTGGCGGCATCATCGATTACCACGAAGATCGCCGTTTTGCTTTGCCCAAGATCCGAAGGGTCTTGGAATGAAAGCAAAGGAGCGCGTCTTTACACCTCAGATACCACTTTTGGCGAGGACAACCATGACATTCCCGACCAACATCACCCGCCGCAACGCACTGCGGTCGGGATTTGCACTCGCAGCTCCTGTGGCACCGCCGGTAGTTGCCCAAGGCATCGCGGTTCATGTGGTGAAAGGCACAGGGTGTAGATGCTGCTATGCATGGGTCACATACTTGCGGGATGAGGGATTTTCAGCAACCGACGAAGAGCGCTGTGGCACGCTGCTGATGACGCACAAAACCGAAGTTGGCGGCCAGCAGAAAATGATCTCATGCCACACGTGCATGGCAGAGGGCTACGTCTTCACCCTGCCGGCGGAGATCGCGCTGATCGCCAATTGGAACAAGAAGGCTGCCTACGGACTGCTGTTCCGCGCCTCGGTCGAGACCGTGATGACCATCGCCGCCGACCCCAGGCGTCTTGGGGGCGCAGGTGGGCATGACCAGCGTGCTGCATACCTGGGGATCGGCGCTGACCCACCATGCCCATATCCAGATGATCTTCCCAGGCGGCTTGTCCCCAGACGGCAGGAGGTGGATCGCCTCCAAGCCGGGGTACTTCCTGCATGTGCGGGTTCTGTCGCGGTTGTTCCGGCGACTGTTTCTGGAGAGGCTGATGGAGTCGAGCCGCTCCCCATTCCCTGGACGGATTTCCGGCTGATTTATGCTACTGCCTGCACCTGCTGATCGGTTTAGGTCGCGTTGAAGTAGACCAAGGCGGGCGGTTGACCTCCATGGGCGGCGTGCGGCCGCAGGTAGTTGTAGAAAGTGATCCAGCGTCCGACGCCAGCCTTGGCCTGTGAGCCGCTTTCCCAAGCGTGCAGGTAGACGCATTGGCCGATGCACTCGGCAACGTGATCGACTTCCGCCTGCAGCCCGGACAGGCGCACACGACTGGCACGACACGAAGGCTTGAAAAGACGGGGTGTTGCGCCGATGCTCCGCCAGCATACTGGCACAACAGGAGCACGCCTTGATCACGAATCCCGCCTTGCCTGCCCCGAAGTTGGGCTTTTTCTGCGATCTGCACGTCGAACTGGGTACGCCCCATGAACTTGGGAACGGGCGCAGCGGCACGCGGCGGATCATTCCGATCATCGGTGGCCGGGTCGAAGGGCCGGAGCTTTCCGGGCGGATTCTGTCGCTCGGCGCGGACTGGCAAACGATCTTCCCCGACGGGCTGGCACTGCTTGACACGCGCTATGCGTTTGAGACCGATGACGGCGCGTTGATCGAGATAGTGAACTACGGTCATCGTATTGGCCCGGCCGAGATGATGCGCAAGGTTGCAGCGGGGGAGGCGGTTGCACCGGACAGCTATTACATGCGCACGCAGGCCCGGCTGGAGACGGGGGATCCTCGCTATGCCTGGGTGAACCGCAAGCTGTTCGTCGGCACCGGGGCCCGAATGGCATCCAGCGTTACCGTTTCGCTCTTCGTTGTCGAATGACCGGCCCCTGCGTCAGCCTGGCCGACAGTGCCAACCCTTGTTGCACATCCGGGGAGATGTGATGGGACCGGGCTCCGGCATCCTGCGGCATATTCCACTGCAATCCCTGCGCCATCTGGAGGCGGTGGTGCGCAACGGCACCTTCGAGGCTGCGGCGCAGGAGCTGAACGTGACACCGGGAGCGGTCAGCCAGCAGATCAAGCGACTGGAGGAAGGGCTGGGGATTGCGCTGTTCACCCGGGCCGGCAACAGGTCGGTTCCCAACGCCAAGGCGCTGGAAATCGCCAAATCTCTGACCGATGCCTTCGGCCAGATCGAGGCGGTGCTGGACGCCCAGACCGACCGCAGCCGGTCCAGCTCGGTCAAGGTCAAGGTTTATCAGACCTGGGCCAATCGCTGGCTGATCCCCCGGCTCGACCGGTTTTCGCAGCAGTTTCCCGATATTTCGGTGGAGTTCTTCACCGGCTACGGCGCGGTGGATCTGAACCGCGAGGGCATCCATCTGGCGCTAAGCCTTGGCGGCAGCGAGGATGACAGCGCTATGGCGGCACCCCTGCTGACGCCGCATCTGGCCCCGGTCTGCACACCCGCCGTTGCCGCCGGAATCTCTGGTGCGCGCGATCTGCTGAACATGCCCCGGATCGCGTCGCGCAACCGGATGCAGGACTGGGCGCGCTGGATCTCGGCAACCGATCTGGTTCCCGACGAGTCCCGGCCGCTGATGGTGTTTTCGAATTCCACACTTGTTTACGAGGCGACGCTTGCGGGCAATGGCATTGCGATTGCTCAGGTGGAACTGGTGCTGGCCGATCTGAAATCGGGTCGGCTTGTCCGCCCCCTGCCGCAGGTGGTGGCAGCAGAGGCCGCGCTGTGCCTGATCGAGGTTGGAGGCGCGATGCGCCGCCCGGCCCCACGGCATTTCCGCGACTGGATCGTTTCCGAGGCGGAGGGGCTGCGGCAGCGCACAACCGAGTATCTCGCGGGTGCCGTCAGTGCCGGGCCGTGACCCGTTTGACAAAAGCGGTGATCTCATCCGAAATCGGCGGCGTGCGGAACGCTTCGGCCCCATGGCCTTCGCCCGGCAGGATCTTGAGCGTCACTTCACTGCCTGCTGCAATCAGTGCGCGGGCGAAATCAGCGCTTTGCGACCACGGCAGCACCTTGTCGTCGCGCCCGTGCAGCAGAAAAACGGGCGGCAAACCGGGGCGCACATAGGTTTGCGGGCTGATCTCGCGTAGCAGATCGGGCCGGCCCGCCGGAGCCTCGCCGAACATCACGCCCATCGGGGAAGCGGCGCTGGTGTGGTCGATCTCCATATCCTTCTGGTTGTTCACCAGGGCCGCCAGATCATAGGCCCCGTAGATCGCGACAACCGCGCGCGGGTTCAGATCTGGCAGCGGATGGAATGCCGCGTGACCCGTCGCAAGCGCCACCAGACTGGCCAGATGCGCGCCCGCAGAGGTGCCAGTCAGAACCAGCCGTGACGGGTCGATGCCGTATCCTTCCGCATGGGCCAGCAGGTGGCGGATGCCGTCATTGGCATCGCAGACCTGCGCCGGAAAGCGCGCGTGCTGCGCCAGCCGGTAACCGATGCTGACAATGGCAAAACCGTGTTCCAGCAGGAACATCGTCCTGACCGCCTGCTTGTCGCGTCGCGACCATGCGCCGGGGTGGAAGAACACCGCCACCGGCATGGGGCGTGGCGCATTGCGTGGCAGGTAGACATCATAGGCCTGGCGCTCATGTGGCCCGAAAGCAATATCGCGGATCACATCAACATCCGGTGGCACCTCGGGCAGAGGGATGGCCGTGCCGGTGTGGGCGCGGCTGGTTGGCTGGTCTGTGGCGGCTTGCGTCATGTCATGGCCCGATTGTTCAAGGTCCGGTTCCCGGCGGCGGCGAACGCCGCCGGGAACGCTTGCTCAGCGTTTCAGCTCGAAGCCGATTTTGGTCTGGTACCAGTCGGCCAGCCAAGCAAAGGACGCATCATCCAGCGTGTTGACCGTGCCCCAAAGCGCCTGTGCATCCGCGCCGGTATACAGCTGGTAGCCCCCCAGCGCCGCCGCATTGGCCGCTTGGAACTCAGGATCGGCCAGGACTGCCCCGAACGCCTGCGCATAGGCGTCAACCACGGATGCCGGAGCGGTTGCGGGCAGCACGATGGCCTTGCCGGTGGTCACCGCCGCACTCATCAGCGCCAGATAGGCATCATAGGCAGGACCGGACAGCGGTTTGCCATGCACCTGTTCATACAGTTCCAGAAAGGTCGGGATCTCGGGGAAGTTCGGATCGCGCACGATCTGACCCGAAGGGTCGATGATACCCGCCGCCATGAACGGGATCGCCTTGCCCTCATCGACCAGTGGCTGGACGCTGTTGTTGAAGGCCGCCGTGGTCTGGTGATCGACGTTGAATTCGCCGCGCTCGAACCCGATCCGGCTGGTGCCGCGCTCGATGCCCCAGACCGACTGGATCTCGATGCCCAGCAGGTCGAACTGCATCACCGTCAGCGCATCCGCCGAATCCTGCCGCCCGCCGCCGAATACCAGTTTCGCATCCTTCAGCCCCGTGACATCGCCAACGCCGGTGGCCCCGGTGGAGGGCGACACGTAATAGATCGGTGCCATCGGTGCGATGAACACCGGCACGAACTGATCCAGCGTGAAGTCGATCTGCGGCGCTTCCAGCACATTGGCGATGAACAGCGACGATGACAGCGCCAGAATGGCCGACCCGTCTGCCGGGGCCGAGGCCACGAAACGGTTGGTGCCGGGAATCCCCCCGCCGCCCGGTGTGTTCTGGATCAGGATCGTCGGATTGCCCGGAAGGGCCTTGCGCAGATAGGGGGCGACAGCCCGCATCAGCGTATCGCTGCCGCCGCCTTCGGCAAAGGGCACGGTTGCGTTGATCCGCGACAGCTTCATCTCCTGCGCCATTCCGGGCAGGGCGGTTGCTACCGCCATTGCTCCGGCCAGAAAAAGTGTATTCATCTTCATGGTTCTCTCCTCCTCAGAAGTAATCCCAGGGATTCAGCGACAGGACCCAGCCATCCGGCAGAAAGGTCCCGGCCTGAAATGTCAAAAACAGATAGACGCCGACCACGCCCACGATCCCCGCCAGCGCCGCGCGAGGTCGGGCGCGCGCCTCGACCCACAGAAAGCCGGCCATGAACAGTGCCGCGCCGACAAAGAACCCGAAGCAGGCGATCAGCACGACAGCGGCGGCAATCCACACCGCCGCGCGGATCAGCGAGACCGGATAGGCGGGTCCGCCGACCTGCGCGTCATCCAGCGCCGAAGGCGCGCCGCGCAGGATCTGCGCCACGACGGCAAGCGCCGCGACAAGGCCGATCCCGCCGACCACCTGCGGAAACAGGCGGCCCAGCGGCTGCATATCGGCCACCAGAACGATGGCCAGCGCGAAGGCCGCCGCCATCAGGACCGGCAGCACGATCTGCGCCGGGCGGGTTGCCCGCAGTGCCGCGATCAGGTCAGCCGGGCCGGGCGACTGGCGCAACTGGTGGCGCAGCGAGGTGCCCAGCACCAGTGCGACGATCGCCAGCAGCACCAGCACGATGGGCCGCGACAGAAAGCTTTGCCAGTCATAGAGCTGGGTCACCTGATAGAACGACCGCTCCAGATTGGCCTGCAGCACAAAGCCGATCAGGAAAGCCGGGCGCGAAAAGCCGAACCGCCGCATCGACACGCCCAGCACGCCAAAGGCCAGCATGATGAACAGATCGCGCGGGTCACGGTTGATCTGCAGCACCGCGAAAGAGACCGAGACGATCAGGAACGGCGCGACCCAGGCAAAGGGAATGGTGGTGATCTTCGCCAGATGCCGGGCAAAGCCAAAGCACAACCCCGCACCGATGATATTGGCCAGCGCAAGGCTCCAGATCATCTGATAGGTCAGGCTCAGGTTGGTGGTCAGCATGGCTGGGCCGGGCTGGATGCCGATCATGATCAGCGCCGAGAGCAACAGCGCGGTGGACCCCGACCCGGGCACCCCGAACAACAGCGTGGGCACCAGCGCGCCGCCGAGAACCGCGTTGTTCGACGCCTCCACCCCGATCACGCCCCGCACATCGCCCTTGCCGAATTCGCTCTTGTCCCTGGCGCTGCGCACCGTCTGGCCATAGACGATCCAATCCACCACCGCGCCGCCGACACCGGGCATCGCCCCTACCAGACAGCCGACAGCCGAGGACCGCAGCACGATGACCTTATTGCGCAGCACATCGGCAATGCCCTGCCGCATGCCGCTGCCAAGGGTCAGCCGGTCCGAGATGCTGCGGTTCTGCTGGATCAGGTCGATGATCTCGGGCAGCACGAACACACCGATGACGCAGGCGATCAGCGGCAGGCCATCGGCAAGGAAAAACAGCCCCATATCCAGCCGCTGCTCGCCCGTTGCCGGGGCAAAGCCGATCGAGGCCACCAGCATGCCAAAGGCACAGCCCGCAATGCCCTTGGCCAGACTGCGCCCCGACAGGGCGGCGACACTGGCCACCCCGAACAGGATCATCATCAAAACCTCGGGCAGGCCGAAATACAGGATCAGGTCCCGCGCCGATTGCAGCGCAATGGTCAGCACCAGCGCCCCGAACAGACCGCCCAGCACCGATGCGGCGAAAGCCGCCGACAGCGCCCGCGCGGCCTGCCCCTTCTTTGCCATCGGAAACCCGTCCAGCACCGTGGCCTGCGATGACGCCGATCCCGGCACACCCAGCAGGATCGAGGTGATCGAATCCCCGGTCCCGACGGTGGCCAGCATGCCGATCACCATGGCCATGGCCGCAGCCGGCTCCATGCCATAGATGAACGGGATCATCAGCGACAACCCCGCCGCCCCGCCAAGCGCGGGCAGGATGCCCACCAGCACCCCCAGCACCGCGCCGAACAGCAGATACAGCAAGGTGTAGGTCCCCACGAGGGCCGACAACGCATCCAACATGTAATTCCCCCCGGCAGCCGCCTCCTCGCGGTTCCCCCAATCTGGCGGTACCACTGCATCAGGAAAAGTCACAAAATCTGCCGATAGAGTTAGGTTTACTAACACTCAGGCTGCGCAAGTCATCCAATCCGGCCAGTGGCAGCGCGCCGAAACTTGCGCGAACCACGACCATGGCAACCGACTTCGCTGGTCGTACCGCAAAGGAATATCCACCGCGCAGTCATCGCATTTCCTCGCGTGGAACGCCGATCCAGCGCGGAACGGAGGCAGCATAGCGGTCATAGTCTGCCCCAAGGGTCTGACGAAGCGCGGCCTCCTCCGACCGGACCTGAGTGGAGGCCGACCAGAGCACTAGGATCGTCGGCGCAGCAGGGATCGCGAGGGCGACCCCGGCCAGCAGGACGAATTGCCTGACAAAGGTAGGGTTACGGCTGAAATGATATTGCCCGTCCGAGACAAAGCTGCCCGTTTGGCCGGTCACGACACCGACGCGTCAGGAGGTGCCCATCGACATCTGCGAGGCAAAGGCCACCATTGCACCCAGGCCTGCGACGAAGACGCCGATCATGCCGATCATGCCGATCGTGACTGCCTTCCCCTCGGTCCG
>JBKBKR010000023.1:0-12235 GCA_046296515.1 Paracoccaceae bacterium
GACAGTCGGCTTGTCTTCGAGGTGGCCGAGGAACCAAAGCCCGGGCAGGTCCGCGTGCTTCTGGACTTCGGTGGCAACACCGAACTGCTGCATCTGGCGGAATCCATCACTGCGGCCGAGCTCTGGATCGCCAAGGAAGGATACCGCAACGCGCGGCTCGAAATCGTCGGTGCCGAGGAAGGCGATAGGGCAGGGGGCGCGGACCTGACCGCCTGAGCCCTGACAATGCGTGAGGGGCCTGCCCATGGGCGGGCCTCTCACCGACCACAACCCCGTCCCGCGATGTCGCGGGGCACCAAAGGATCCATCCCCCAAGACGGAGGTCTTCAACCAAGAGCCTGCCCCGGGAGGCTGGCGGCGTTACAAGCATCAGCGGGACAACCGGCTCCTGACGTTGGGGCACCATCCCCCGCTCGCCATTCCCTTCCTTGCCCCGAATCCCGGGCTCAAAATCAACCCGCATGGGGTCGGACTACGGGCGAGCCCGTGCCGCCGGGTGGATTCGGGCGAGCCGAACGCACCTGGTGATGTCAGCCAGACTTCGGGCCTGCGGGGTCCTGTCGCGCGGGGGATGGTCCCCCGCCTCCCAGACAGGAGCCAAACAGATGTCCCGCAAAGATGCACACGCCTTCGCAGCCTCCCTCGCCGCCACGCTCATGGTCTCGATCGTCGTCTTCCAGGCCGGGGATGGAACCTTCGGCGCCGTCCCCGCCGATGAAATCGACGGAGACGAGGTCGTGATCGTCTCGGAATACGATCCCTTCGGGTGAGGCTTCGGCCTCACTTCCCGAGAGCCCAGGAGCGGCGCAGATGCGCCTCCGGGCCTATCAACGGCAGTTTAGCGGCTATAGTCGGGCGTTCGGAGGCAGCAGACGGTGTTTCCATGCTGGTCACGGGGCAGGTGCACGCGTCTGGACTGCTTTTCCCTGAACGCCGTTGCCCTCTATTTGCAAGAGGCCAGGTTCCGAACGCTTACGCTTCGACGATATGCCAAAGGCAATACCTGCGGTGATAGCGCTGAGACCGGCAATCCACAGGAAAGCAGTTTGAAACCCCGTAATCGGCGTATCGGGTTGGCCAATCAACACAACTGCGAAGGCGGTGCCGATGACACCGCCAAGCTGGCGGACCGCGTTGTTGACTGCACCACCCACGCCGAACCGGGACGGGGGCAGTCCGGCAACCGCCGCGCCGGACAGGCCTACGAGCAACAACCCGATCGCCGCACCTCCAATGATCTGAAGCGGTAGCCAGAACCCAAGATAAGACGGCGTCGGCGTGACCTGCGTGCCAAGGACAAGCTGTCCGATGGCAAACACCAGCCCACCCGTCACGATTACAGCCCGATGGCCGACACGGGTTACCAATCGACCCGACGTGACCGCCACGAGGATCACGACCAGAGGGCCCGGTGTCACCGCCAGACCTGTCAGCCCCTGACCGAAGCCCCAGATCTCGAGCAGGAACAGAAACGATGTCAGGAACATCATCGCAAAGCCGATACCGAAGACAAATGTGGCGAGTGTCACGAGCGCATAAGTCCGATCCTCGAAAAGGGCCATGTCGATGGCGGCGTTCCCGCGTCCTCGGGCCCAAAGGCCATATCCGATCAGAAGGATCGCGCCGGTCGCCGCAGGTGCCCAGACCATTGATGCAACTAGACCAAGGCTTTCGATCTGCACGATCCCGTAGGTCAGGCTCGACACACCGGCCACGATCAGGCCGATCCCGATCAGATCGAGCCCTTCGCCACGGGCCGCTCCGCCCAGCATCGGCAATCTGCGCCATGCGAACCAAAGGATTAGCGCCCCGAAGGGCAGGTTGACGAGGAACGCCGCGCGCCACGTCGCCAGTTCGATCAGGATGCCGCCCGCCCCGGGGCCTACGGCGGCACCAAGAGCGCCGACACCGCTCCACATCCCGACAATCGCCGTGCGTTTCTTGGGCGGGAACGCGCCCAGGATCAAGGCTAGCGATGCAGGTGTCAGGATGGCACCGCCGACTGCCTGAACGACGCGCGCGGCGATCAGGCTGCCCGTACCGGGAGCCATCCCGCAAGCGGCGCTGGCCAGAGAGAAGACCGCCACGCCGATCAAGAACAGTCTGCGACTGCCGTGCAGATCGACAAGCCGACCCGCAGGCACCAACAGCGCCGCGTAAAGGATCGTGTAGGCGTTGAGAACCCATGATAGGTCAGACGGTGAAGCGCCTGCGAAAGACTGACGCAGCGCCGGAAATGCCGCCACCGCGATCGTCGCGTCAACCGAGACCAGAAACACCGCAGCGCTGGAGACCGCAAAGACGACCCATGGGTTCACGGCTGTCATCGTCTCAGCCTCTGGCTGCAGGTGCGCTTACGCCCTGTGCCGTTTTGCGAGAGGCGTCCTTGCCGACCATGCCCTTCATGATGACGCCCATCACCCGCACGCGGCCCCATCGCGGCAGCATCGCCAGTGACCAGCCGAGGGATTTGGCCAGGAAGCCAGGTCTGACCGTGGTCCGGCGCCCCACGGCCGCGAGCGCGCTGCGGGCGACCACGTCTGGTGTTGCCGCCTGCCCCATCTGCATGCCTGCGCGGGCGGCAAAGCCGGTGCCGACCGGGCCGGGGGCGACCGACAGCACATCCACGCCCAGTGGCCGCATCTCGGCTGCGATGCCTTCGGCGAAACTCTGTACGAAGCCTTTCGTTGCGGCATAGGTAGCCGACAGGGGTGCGCCGTTGAACCCCACGAGCGAGCCGAACAGCACGATCCCACCGCGCCGTTGCGCCGACATGCGCTGCCCAAACCCGTAGGACAACTCCACGACCGACCGGCAGTTCAGATCAACCATGTTGATCTCGGAGGCCATGTCCTGATCAAGGAACGGCCCGATGGACCCAAAGCCCGCCGCGGCCACGACAAGCCCGACAGGCGTTTTTTCCGTAAGTGACATCAGTTCTGGCACAGCGGAGGGATCGGACAGGTCCATCGCAAGCACGCGCACATCCCCGCCGAAACGGGTGCCCAGATCCAAGGCCATTTCCTGCAGGACGTCGCCCCGTCGCGCGACGAGGATCAGGTCGAAGCCGTGTTCAGCCAGTTGGGTGGCAAAAGCGCGGCCGATACCGTCGCTGGCCCCAGTGATGAGGGCGGCGGGGCCGAAGCGGCGCTTCAAAGCGCTATCCTTGCTTGGTTTGTTGGTCATTCCGGTCGCCCTTTCCTGTGGCGTTGGTGTCATTCGCCCGCGAGGCGGAGCGGCGTGATTTTGGATTGAACAGCTGCAGGTTGGCCTGCGTCCGGTTTCGGCTTTGAGAGGGTCAGAGCGAACATCTGCGGCGTGAAGGCGAAGGCCAGCGTGACCGACAACGCGACACCGCCCGCGACGGACATGGCGAATGGTGGCCAAAAACCGCCGCCGCCCAAGATCAGCGGCAGAAAGCCGCCAAAGGTGGTAATGGTGGTCGAGGTTATGTGGCGGGCGGAGCCTGCCACTACATCGACCATCGCCGCGCGGTCGCCAGCGCTCGCGCGCGGGTCTTCTTGCAATCCTGACAGCACGATCAGTGCGGCGTTGATCGACACCCCGATGGAGCCGATCACGCCGATGATCGCATTGATCCCGAAGGGATAGTCGAAGATCGCCAGGGCCAGCATCGACAGACCCGCCGACAGGCCTGCGACCGTGAAGGCGATCAGCGTCAGGCGGAAGGAGTTGAAGGTCATCACCACGACGGCAATCGACAGGGTGATGATCAGGCCGAGGGGCGCGATCAGCGCCTGCACCGTCGAATTGCGCGCATCAGAGTCGCCGCCGGTTTCCAGCCGGATGCCCTGTGGTGGGGCATAGCCGCCCGCCTCCAACACCGCCATGGCTTCAGCCAAGGCGACAGCGGGCAGGATGCCGGGCATCAGGAAGGCCTGAACGGTATTCACCCGCTCGCCATTGCGCCGCGTGATCGTGCTTTCTGACGGCTCCAGCCTCAAGGTGCCCAGCGTCGACAGCGGCACTGCGGGAAACTGGCCCGCACCTGCGACCGTGGCTGCCCCCGGCGGCAGGATTGGCATATCTCCGATGGCCACGGGATCACCGCGCAAACCTGCGCCAAGGCGCACGCGCACCGGTAGCTCTTCGGTCCCTTCGAGAAGCGAACCTCCGGTGACGCCTTCCAGCCCCGCCTCCATCTGCCGCGCAACCTGGCCCAGATCGAGACCCAACAGACGTGCACGGGCCTCATCGATTTCCAGCGTCAGCTTGGGCGAGCCCCCCGCAATCCCGGTGCGGACCATGGCCACCGTGGAGACCTCAGCCAGTCGGGCGCGCAGGTCGTCGCCGGCTAGGCGCAGGGCGTCGATATCCTGACCCACAAGACGCAGTTCCACCGGCGCATTGACCGGCGGGCCTTGTGTCAGACTGCGGATGACAAAGCGGGCCTGCAAAAAGGCGGGCGGCAGATTGGTCTGCAGCTCGTCCAGCAGCCGTTCGGTCGCGGCAGGCGATACGGTGCGGATCAGCGCCTGCGCAAAGGCCGGGGCCTGATCGCGGTCGCCCACCATGTTGTAGTAAAACGCAGGTGCCGACCGGCCCACGACCCATGCAACATCCAGGACATCTTCCTCTGCGGTCAGCCTCGCGTCGATCTCGCGCACGATACGCATCGTCTCGGCAATGCCGGTGCCGGACGGCAGGTCGACCTCGATATGGAACTGATCCCGGTCCACGCCCGGAAAGAACTGCGGCGTCAGGGTCGGCAGGGACAGGAAGCCGATCACCGGCAAGACTAGCGACAGCGCCACGGTGCGCAGCGGATTGGCCATCGACAGGGCCAACAGGGCACGAAAGCCGCGCATTAACAATCCGTCGCGCGCGGGAGCTCCATCGCCCATGCGCAGCCAGCGCCCGGCGATCGCGGGGGTGATCGTGACGGCCACGACAAAGGACCAGGCCAGCATGACTATTACGGAAATGGCGATGGAGCCGACGAAATCCCCCGCAGGCCCCGGCAACAGCAGAAGCGGCAGGAAGGACAGGATCGTGGTAACGGTCGAGGCCGCAAGCGGCATGGTCAGCCTTCGCACCGCCCCCGCAACCGCATTGAGGCGCGTGAGACCCGCGCGCAGACGCTTGCCCACCTCGTCCGTCATCACGATGGCTGCGTCGACCAAGAGGCCAAGCGCCACGATCAGGCCCGTGACACTCATCTGATGGATCGGCACGGCCAGGGCGTTTAGCGTAGCGACCGAAGCCAGTGACACCACTGGCAGCACCATCGCCACGATCAGCGCCGACCGCCAGCCCAAGGTCACGAACAGGACCACCACGACCAGAACGACGCCGACGAGCATGTTCATGCCGACCTCGGCTAGACGCTCAAGGGTGTACCGGCTCTGATCGAACACGGTCTCGATCGACAGGCCCCAGGGCAAGGCGTCGGCCTGTGTTGCGACAGCATCGCGGATGCCGGTCATCCAGCGATCCACCTGCAGCCCCACGCTCAATTTGGCGGAGACCAGAATGGCAGGTTGCCCCTGAAACAGAGCGGCCTCGGCCAGCGGCAGGCGCGGCCCGCGGGTTATCTCGGCCACATCGCCCAAGAGCGTCACGCGGCCATCCGCATCCTCGCGCAGGACAACCGCGCGCAAACGGTCGAGCGAGGTGATCTCTCCCGTGATGCCAAGCACCAGATCGGTCTCTTCGCCACGCAGGCGGCCCGCCTGCACCTTTGCGTCAGCGGCGCGGATCGCGGCGGAGATTTCGTCGGCGGTCAGACCAAGGGCAGCGGTGCGGTCTGGATCGAGTGTGACCAGCACCTCCTCCTCGGGCAGCCCATGCAGATCGACGAGGCTTGTGCCCGGGACGCGGCGCAACCTGTCGGCCAGCGCCTCGGCCTCACGAGCGGCACGGGTCAGGCTGAACCCTTCGGGCATGGTCAGGGCAAAGATCGCCGCATAGCCGCCCGCGCCATCGCTGTCGAAATCGGGCTCCAGCACGCCCGCAGGAAATTCCCGCTGCGCATCCGCGACCGCATCGCGGACCTGTGCCCAAAGCTGCTCAATGATCTCGGGCGGGACGGTTTCGATCAGTTCGACGGAGATGACCGAGATGCCGGTGGCCGAAGTCGATGACACCTCGGCAATCTCGGGGATGGTGCGAAGCTCGGTCTCGATCTTGGCGGTCACCAGCGCCTCGACGCGCGCGGGGTCCGCGCCGGGGAATACTGTGGTGATCGTGGCGAAGATATTGGTGATGGTCGGGTCTTCCTGTCGCCCGATTGACACGAGCGCCGACATGCCCGCCGACAGGATCACCAGAAGCGCCAGCATCACAAGGCGCGGTTGACGGAAAAACAGCGTATCCATGCGCGTCACTCCACCTGTGCCAGCACAAGCTGACCGGGGGCCACGCGGTCGGGCGCCTCGGCTACGATCCGCGCGCCAGGGGGCAGGTCGCCGCGCAGGAACACGCGATTGCCGTCGCTGTGAATGACCTCGACCGCTGCAGGCAGGGTGCGGTCGCCCTCGGGCGTGGCCTCAAGTGCCATTACCGACCACGACCCGCGCACACCTTCGCGCAGAGCGCTGAGCGGTGCCCAGAACCCCGGATCGTCCACCGTCTGCGTCAACAGCAGCGCCACGGTGTCGCCCAAGACGGGTGCGGCACCCTGGGGCAGGGTGACGACGACCGACCGGCTGCGTGTGTTCGGGTCAAGATCCGGTCGAATCTGCCGCAGGGTGGCTTCCACATTTTGATTGCCCAAGGCGATGGTCACGCGGTCCCCGACGGTAAGCCCAGCGGCCATTTCGGGCGGTAGGCCGACCCGGGCGCGGGCAGGCTCAGTGTCGAACAGGACCAGAATGGTCTGGCCGGCCGCAGCTGTCTGTCCGGGATCAGCCATCCGCGCGCCGATGCGGGCGGGATAGGGGGCCGTCAGCAGGGATTTTTCCAGCCGCACGTCAACGCCCGCGATGCGGGCGCGGACAGCCGCCATCCCGGCCTCGGCCCGCGCGAGCGTCAGCCGGGCATCGTCCTGAGCTGCGACCGAGGAAAAGCCCCGCTCTGTCAGCGCGTCGCTGCGCGCCAGCGTCAGCCGGGCCAGTTCGGCATCTGCGGCCAAGGCAGCTAGTTCCGCCTCGAGCGCCGCGCGTTCGGGGATTAGTGCGCTGGTGTCCAGTCGGGCCAACACCGCGCCGCTGGCCACGACATCGCCTTCCTCGACCAGCACCTCGGTGATGCGCCCACCCAGTTCGAAGCCGAGATCGGTGCGCGCTGCCGCCTCGATCTGGCCTGTGAACCGTCGGGTGACGGTATAGCCCTGGGTCAGTTCTACTGACAGGACGCCGACCGAGGTCCGTGGGGCCGCGACACCAGGGGCGGCATCGCCCTCGGCCGTGATCATCGAGAACCCTCCGATGACAGCTGCCGCTGCCGCCCCGCAGACCATGAGCGTCACCGTCACGGTCAGAGCCCGACCAAGTGCCTTGCGAAAACCTGATGCCGTAGCTTGCGTCATGGATGGAGTGCTCCGAGAAAGTTAGATGTACTTACATATGTTAGAATCGCTCACTTTGGCAAGTGGCATTCACGCAGTGCCTGTTCGACACCAACAACAGGCGGGTCTTATCGGTCGGGAAGCAGGTCAATTCGCTGTCGGAAAGCCGTCGAGATGGACGAGGGGCGCAAGGGAACGCGGATCAGCTCACCGCCGAGGAATGGGTCAACCTGATCGGCGAAGGTCGTGCTGTTGATCCAGCCATCCTGGCCGCCGAGCAGAACGAAGTGGTTCTCGTCGAGATCGCCCAGATCGGACAGGTGCCGCGCCTGCGCGCCGAACATCGTCAGGTGCGGTTGGTCGGTCAGATCATGCGCCGTTTTCAGGATCGTCTCGCGACTGCCCGAAATCGGCAACGTCGCGATGTCATAGCGGCGTCCGATAATGGGCAGGTTGCCAAGCACATGGGTCACGCGCAGCCGGTGCAGGTCGCCCCATCGCGTGCCGTCTGTCGCGACGATTGCTGCGGGGTGCAGCGCACGGGTCAGAACCTGCGCGCGCGTCTCGGGCGGCAAAAGGGCAAGATCCTCGATCAAAAACAGCGGAAGGCGGCCAAGGGCAGCATAGGTTTCCCATTCGTCTCCGCGCCCGAGGGCCTCGTAGGTGAGCGGAACGAGAGCGGTGATGAAACTCTCAAAAATTGCAGGGGCCTCGGCGGCCGCATGATACGCCCCGTCCCACGCGAGCAGGGCGTCGCGCGCCTGTTGTTCGGGCGACGCCTGCAGTTGCAAGACGCGGAGATCTGTCTCGACCGATGCCAAGAATTCCACCGCCACGGGGGACACTACATCAAGCTGGATCTCGGCCAGATCGCGCAGGCTTGCTTGCGGCAACCCGGCAAGAAGCACGTTCAGCCGCCTGATCCGTTCGTCCTGCAAAAATACCCCACCATAGGGGCGCTGCCCGTCCGGAGCAGGGCGATTGTTGGCAGAGGCGATGAAGCCTTGTGCGGGGTTCGTGCTGTGGGGCAGGTCTCGGCCATCCCAAAGCCTGCGCCAATCGCTATCCGACTGCGTGGGGGAGGTGATAATGTCAAACCCCTGTTCCGGGGCGCGCGCCGGAACGCGGGCTGCCGTGACGGCACCTACGTTGCCGGCGTCATCCGCCGCGAGGAAGGTCAGCGGCGGAAAAGCAAAGCCCTCTACCGCCGTTCGAAACTCAGGCACGCTTCGTGCGCGCATGGCGTCCAGCAGCGCGGTCGTCTCGTCGGTCACGGTGTGGCCTGTCCAGCGCACCGCGAAGGTCCCATCGGTTTCTGACAAAAGATCGAGGTCGGACAGGATCGGCCCATAGGGCGTCTGACGCGTCACGCGCCGCGCATCGGGCAGCAGGCGCACACCGATCCGATGGCGGGTTTCCGTCACAAGCGCAGGGTCAAGCCCACTTACGTCCACCAGCTGGCTGGTGCGCGCGCGCAGATTGGTGCCGCCCCATGCCAAGCGCTCGTTTCGGCCGAAGGCGAAGACCGGCGTTCCAGGCACCATCATGCCCACAAGGTTGTAGCTGGGCGACCGCAGGCCCGCCACGATCCAGGCATTCGGAAAGATGAAGGCCAGGTGCGGGTCGCTGGCGATCAAGGCGGCCCCGGTGGCACTCCGCTCAGGCCCGACCACCATGCTGTTTGATCCCGAACGGCCGGCAAGTGCCGCCAGTTCAGCGAATTCGGCAAGGACCGGGCGCTCTGCGAACGCCGTGGCGTCTGGCAACGCAGCGACAGCTTGTGCGCCGCCCGGATCCCCTTGGAGTATCCGCACGGCAAGCCTGTCCCGTAAGTCGGGATCGGGGATCGACAGGATGCGAAGCAGGAAATCCCAATTCAGGTCGATGCCCGATGCGCGCCCCAAGGCGATTGAATCCTGCGCGGTCCACGGCTCCCAGTCGATGGCGAGCACCCTGAATTCATGCGGGGGCTGGATCGCTATCTGGTGGGCCGCACCATGGTTGACCCCCGCCACGTAGCGATCCATCCAAGCCCGAGTTGCGGGTGGCATGGCTGCCAGAATCTCGTCGGCGGCGCGATAGACATCCAGCGACCGGATCGCGTGATCGAGATCCACCGTCAAAGGCCCCGCCGACTCAGAAAGTCGTCCCTGAACGATCCGGCGCACCACGCCCATCTGCCCCAGACGCAAATGCGCATGAACGAGGCCAAGGGCAAAGGCGCCGTCCCCGTCGGTTTCCGCAACGACGAAGGGGATCTGATGCTCGTCCCAATGGATCGTTACGGGGTGGTTGAGGGGCATGCCTGCTGTCGGAAAGGCCTGCAAGCGCCCTTCCAGCCGCGTAGCCTGCGGCAGCGGTGCCAGGACAGAACAGGCGACAAGCAGTCCTGTGCCGAGCAGAGCGATTGATGCGGCCGCGACTGCACGCGCCATCATACGACGCGCCCCCGCTCGAGCCAGATCGCGTGAACCTCGGACCAGTCAGGCGCCTGCTGCGCAAGATATCCGACCACTTTGCCGGTAGCGATAGTGGGAAACAAACGCATGGCCTCAAGGTGCGGACCCGCAGTCAGATAGGCCCGCATGGCGTCCTTGTCGGTCCAGACCGAAAGCGTGTTATGAACGCCGTTGATGGTCCGCGCATCGGCAGAAAGGTTGCCGGGTGCACTGCGGGCTTGCATCATTGACTTCATCGCGTGCGACCAGAAGGACGGGATGTGCCAGACCCGCCGGACCTGCAAGCCAGTGATGGAGACATAGACATCCTGTGGCATCGGGAAGGCCTTTCATGGTCAAGCGGGGGCACTCCGCCCGCAGATGCGGACGAGCGGACTTAGGGCGCGAAACGCCGCCGTGAGGGACAGTCGGGATGTGCAGAATCGGGGAGAACGCACCTGCACTTGTAAACATATGTGAGAGGTGCTAACTTTCGTCAAGAAGAAAGTGAACGTCACTCACTTTGCTGGAAGGCCCCGTCGAATGTCGCCCGACCAAAACACCAAAGACACGTCCGCATCGCAGCCAACGGCAACCGTGACGCCCAAGGCCGCCTATCACCACGGCGACCTGCGCGCTCAACTAATCGCGGCCGTACGGGAACTGGTCGAAACGCACGGCCCGGACGGATTTTCCGTCGCTGAAGCGGCACGCCGCGCCGGCGTCAGCTCTGCCGCGCCCTACAAGCACTTCAAGGATCGGCACGAGATATTACGGGGGGTCGTGAGTGAGGCGATGGACCGGTTGCGCACCGCCATGGAAGAAGGTGCCGCAACCCATCCTCATGGTTCGCTTGAAGCAGTCGCGGCAGTCGGGCTGGCCTATGTCGATTTCGCCCGAGCCGAACCGGGGGTGTTCCGACTGGTCTTTGGCCTGACGGAAGGCCACGAAAACGCGCCCGACCTGTTGGCCAAGGGCGAAGGATGCTTTGGCGTGGTCGTGCAGGCCGTTGCCGCCCGCCTTGACCTGTCTCCCGGCGATCCGGACGTTCAGCGACGCGCCTACATGCTATGGTCCTTCGTCCATGGCCATTCTTTCCTGACCATCGACATGAAACATCAGGTTGCCAGCGCCGAGATCGACGATTGGGAATACCTCATGGCGATCAGCCGCGCGATACTTGCATCAACGGCGCAGGCATGACGCCGGGCCAATGCCGGTGGTCCCGTTTCAGTCCGCGACAGGACGCAGTTAGAGCGGCGCAGATCAATCCGAACCCTGTCCAGAACATCCTGCGCGGTGTTCGGCTGGCCAGCGGCGGGTCAAGTGTGACCGTCGGCCAGATCGTTCGGGCGATGGATGCGTCTATCCAACCCGTGTTGCTGTTGCTGCCTGCCCTTATTCTCGTGACCCCCCTCAGTGGCATTCCTGGTCTGTCATCTCTGGGGGGCCTTACGATTGCCCTCGTGGCCGCACAAATCCTGTTGGGGCGTTCGGACATCTGGCTTCCGGACTTCGTCTTGCGCCGCACCTTGCCCGCCCCGCGTCTGGCATGGTCCTTGGAACGGCTCGACCGGTTTGCCGCTTTCATCGACAAAAGATCGATCACGCGAGCCGAATGGTTGCTTGGTTTTCCAGGGCGGCAACTTGCGCTGAAAACATGCATCTTGTGTGGGATGGCTATGCCATTCCTCGAAATGGTCCCGTTTTCCGCGACAACACTGGCCGTGGTCGTCAGCGTTCTGGCTGCAGGACTTCTGGTGCGCGATGGTGTGCTGCTGGCGTCCGGACTGGGTGGTTTTGGATTTGCTACCTTTCTCATTGCGAAGCTGACATCAGCATGATGCAGTCCCAGATCCTGCTTTCCCGCTTCCATTCACTCTTTTCGCTTTGGATTTTTGGCGGAATTTCCTGCGCAATGATCCTGGCCTTTGGCGCCACGATTGCCTTGTGGGCGTTGGACCCCAGAGTCATCGACGGCGTCTCTGTCTGGGCAAAGCCGCTGAAATTCGAATTGGCCTTGGCAATCCATGCTGGAACGATTGCACTCGTGGTGTCTCGACTGCGCCCTTCGCTCCAAGCGGACCCCTTCATGCGGCGCGTCGCCGTTGTTTTCTTGGCCGCTTGCACAATCGAGATGGGCTGGATCATTTTCCAGGCATCGCAAGGCCAGCATTCCCATTTCAACGACAGCACGGCGTTTCACCGCGTAATGTTCTCGGTGATGGCCTTCGCCGCGGTCATTATCACAGGAACGGCCGCTGCGGTTGCATTTCAGGTGTGGCGCGATCCGGATTTCGCCACAAGCCCAACGGTGAAGACTGGCATC
>JBKBKR010000024.1:0-11489 GCA_046296515.1 Paracoccaceae bacterium
CGCAGCGCGTAAGGTCTGGAATAGCGCGAGCGCGCGGGCGGCCTTGTCGGGGGTACCGACGTCGATCAGGCATGAGAAATGGGTGAAGTAATCCGCCATGGGGACCTCCTGAGATTGAGAAGCCCGGCCAAGGGGCCGGGCGCTGGATTGGAATGAAGGGATGAGGCAGAGCGATCAGCCGGGTGGCGGGTCGCCTGGTTCCTGACGCGCTGCGTGCGCGCAGAGCATCTGTCGGTAGAAGCGTTTGCGCGCCGTTCGGAAGCTGCGCACGGCGCGCGTGTCGGGGTGAAGCGCCCGGACCGCAGCGCGCAGGACCGTGAAGGGCGACGCCGTCGGCAACAGGCCGAGGCGCAGGTATGCGGGATCGGTCATGTCAGCTGACCTCGACCACGGGCGGCGCAAGATACGGATCGACCAATGCCTCGATCCGCTCGGTCCTGCCCATCCATGGCTCGGGGCGGATCGCCTTTACCCAGTCGGCAAAGCTCGGGATGAAGCCAAGGTCTTCCTTCACATGCTGCTCGCCGACCCACCGGGTCGGGATGATGCGCCCGGTCGAGAGCGTGAGAGTCGGCCCGAAAATCGTCTCCGCCATGAAGATGCCCTCGGCATGGTGGCGCAGCGCCCGGTGCCGAAAATCGGCGGTGATCTCCTTGCTCTGGTCGAACCAGGCATGCACCGCCAAGGTATCCTCGACCGTACCGCCCCATTTCTTCACGGACGACAGGGCGTGGTGATAGGGATGTGCCATCGCTGCCCCCTCAGAAATCGTGGGTGAAGAGTTCGGACGAGGTGAAGCGCTCGTTGAACTCGAGGTGGATGCATCGGGCTGCCGCGTCGAAGCAGAACTCGCCGTAAGCGCCGTCGCTGTTCTCCCAGCCGCCATGGGTGTCGGAGAGGAAGTCGTAGGCCAACTGTTCGACGACATCTTCTAGCGAGAGCTGCCGCATGTCGACTTCGGGGTCGTCCCAGGTCAGCGCGGCATAGGCGATCTCGGTCGGGGGGAAGTCGACGGCGGTCTCGCCGGACCATGCGCCGATGCTTTCGATCTGGCAGCTGTCCCCGGCACCGTCGAAGGTCACGGTGACATGGGTGATACCGGCGGCCGTGAGGCCGTCGAACAGGCGATCCTTGTTGCCGGGGCACAGGGCGAGGGTCCGGGCCTCGCGTTCGGCATGCGCGGCGAATATCTGAGCCATGCTGACGGTCGAGGGCGCCATCGGTGCCGCGAGGGTGGGTTCAGTGAGGTTCATCGGGTATCTCCGGTAAGGGGAAGGATCGGAGCCGGGCCGGGCGATCTCTCTCCCGGAAAAGCTCCAAATCCCCCCTGCCCATCTCTGTCTCTCAGGCTTCACGCCGCGACCTGCAGCGCCCGGGCGGCGAAGGCGCGCCAGAGCGGATCGACAAGGCGGGCATCCAGCAAATCGGCACGGTGGCGCAGCCGCTGCGCCAGATCGGGCTCACCCCAGGCCGATGCGCGGCCCGACTGCGCGCGCAGGTGGCTCGCCTCGGTCACCACGCCCCGCGCTTCGCTGGCGCTCATCACCGGGTGACACCACGCGACGGCGCAGTCGCTGGCGGCCCCGGCCAGCACGAGGCGCTCGTCGCGGTCGAAGATCGCCAGAAGCTGGGGCGCGGTGTTCGTGGCCATCCCCTCGGCATGGTCGATCGCGCCCAGCATGGCATCGGCCAGCGTCGCGAAGCGCGCGAGAACCAGCGGTGCAGCCCGGCCCGACATCAGATCCGCAGGCGTGCGGCGCGACAGGGTCAGGGCAAAGGGGTGGTTGGGATCGGCATCGCCCACAGCGAAAACTGGCGAGAAGCCTTGCGGGCCGGTGGTCGGATGGATGGGCAGGGGCAAATCGAACATAGGAAAATCTCCGACGGCGCGGGAAGCCTCTCTCCCCGCCTCATCCGTCAAAGACCGAAACGCCGCCCTCTTCCTCGAAGGGGCGACGGCGGCGAACCCCGCACAGCTTGCAACTTGTAGGAATGACCTGCTTCAATTACTGTCGACGAAAGAAAGAGGCTAACAGTGGCAAAGGGTTACTTGCGCATTGGCGATCCAGATTACGTTGGGCCCGAACCATTGGCGTATCGGCTGCATGCCGATGCATTTCTGCGTTGTGCGGAATACGCAATCGAAGGATATCGCATCAAACATCAGTCAGACCCGAACATGATGCAGAATGCACCAATCGTTCACTTGATCTGTCACGCGATCGAAATGCTGTTGAAGCTCGCACTCTATAAAACAGGCAGCAGTGACCGTGAGCAGAGGTCGCTGGCTGTACGACACAATCTTTCGAAGCTTAAAGGCTCGTGCGAAGAGGCCGGATGTACCTTCTCGGACGACGTCTCGCGAATGATCGACAGCCTCTCACCGTTACATCAGAAACATAGTTTGCGATACACGGCATTCACGGATCCTCCTGTTTGGCTGCCTTTCAATCCAGGGGAAATGATTGAATTGTCTCGAAAGCTCATAGGTATTTCCCACCCTTCGCAGTCTTCTTGAAGTATCGAGCAGCGACCGTCCCGGTGTCGGGAGATCGCTGCATAGGCGATTTTTCAGCCGACCCGGTCGAGGAGCTTCTTCGCGCGCCCTTCCATGTCGAGGCGGGCGTCTTGCTGAGTCTTGTCGCGCGCAAGCCGCGTGATGCCCTGCACGAAGTCGAAGATGCTCTCGGGCGGGCGGCCTTCTTCCATCAGCACTTTCTCGATGATCTTGGCGGACTCGGGCCTAGAGAAGCCGCGCTTGCGCAGGAAGTCGTCCCGGTCCTCATCCGTCCGCGCCACGATCTGCTGCCGCGCCGCCTTGATGCCGTTCACGAAGCCCTGTGGCGAGGAATTGGCGAACCGCGTCAGCGCCGGTGCCGCCTCATGGGCAAAGCGGGAGGCGGCGTATTTCGAGTGGCGGATCTTGATCTCCTGGAAATCCTCGACACCCCAAAGGTTGCGGTTCTGGCACACCGCCCGCAGGTAGAAGCTCGCCATGCCGAGGGTTTTCGCCCCCACCTCGGAGTTCCAGCAGTAAAAGCCCCGGAAGTAGAGATCGGGGGAGCCATCCGGCAGCTTGCCCGCCTCGATCGGGTTGCGATCATCGACCAGGAACAGGAACACGTCCCGGTCCGAGGCATAAAGCGTGGTCGTGTCGCGGCTGATTTCGACATCGGGGTTGTAGACCCCGGTCGACCAGTCGAGCACGCCCGGCACCTTCCAGCGCGTGTCGCCCGTGCCATTGCCCGCAATACGCTGCACAGCCTCGACCAGCTCAAAGTCATGGATGCGGCCATAGTCCGGGCCGGTCACCGCGCGCAGTTCGGTCCGGCCATCCTCGGTCTCAAAAGTCTTTACCTGCTCGGCGCGGTGGTTGGTCAGACCGTATTGCAGGTTGATTCCCGCCAGCGGCGCGGGCAGCTGCCGCAGGTAGGACGCCGGGGCGCCAACGATGCTGGCAAGCTGACCAAAGGCCCAATGCGTGGGCGCGACCGGCTCCTGCGCTTTCGGCAGCATCAGGTGCAGCCGCTCGGGGTTGTCGCGCGCAGCCTCGACTCGGATATCCGCCGTCTGTACCACCCGGCTGCGGCTGCGTTCCGACCGGCCCTTCACATTGGCCCAGAGATCGTCGAGCGAAAGATACCGCTCGTCATCGGGCCGGTTGAACCACTCAGACGACACCCGCCCGTTCCGCTCACCCCGGCTCACATCCACCTTCCAGCCACCCGTCCGCGCCGGTGCGACCGGATCCAGAACTTCAACAACGCCCATCGGCCAACTCCCTTGACAGGCGCCGGAAACCACTCTCCCAGCCTTCAACCTGTCACGAAAGCAACCAACCCATCTCTGACTCTCAGATCGCTGATGCACAGAACATCGTTACAGACCGGGCGTTTCGGCTGAGCTTGGGCCCACCCAAACAGTCAAACGTCTCACGCTTTCCGGGGTGCCCCCAGTTCGGCAACTGCGTCCAGAAAAGCCGTGTCGAGAACCGGGTTGTCCCATTTGTTCGATGCGGTCATCCAGCGGTCGAGATGATCCCTGAAACTCGGATCATCCCGCCTCATGTGAAACGTGAACAGGCGGTTGACGATGTCCCGCATCAAGTCCGCCATCTGCGCATCATCGATATGCGACACGGTGCGCCACGGGATGGTCTGACCTGTGGCGTCGATCACGTTCACGTCCGAATAGTCGCCGGTCAGCGTCACCGGCTGCAGCCCGGCATGCAAATCCTCCAGCCGCGTGTTGCGGATGCAGATCATGGCCATGATCTTCGCGAGATTGGCCGCAATGCGTTCTTCGTCTTCGACCTTCATGCTCAAATCCTCTCGCTCATCGGCCCTCCCTCCGCCGCGAAGGGCTGCGAGAGCGTCAGATCATTCGTTCAGATAGGCGACCCAGTTCTGTCGCGCATGCACGATGCGCAACACCTGCAACCACTCCGCCTCGATGCGGTAGATGATCAGATGCGACCCAGAGCGGTAAAGGCGCACGGGCGGGCTGATTTCAGTGCGTTCGCGCGCGATCCCCGGGTACTGGACCAGCAGGTCCATGTCTGCGGCGAGCCCGCGGATATAGGTTTCTGCCTGACCAATAGACCAGGTACGCGCGGTATAATCCCAGATCGCGTCCAGATCATTCAGCGCGACCGGTGAGAGGCGATATTCAACGACCTTCGATTCTGGCATTCTGATCCCGCTTGCGGGCAAGAAATGCCTCAACATCCAAACGTCCGCCAGGGCCGCTTGCCAGGCCCTCATCGACAAGCTGCTGCAACTCGACGATGGCCTGCTGGCGATCCTGGTCCCGGCGGATCAGATCGCGCACATAATCACTGGCGTTGCTGTAGCGCCCGTCCTGCGTCTGGGCCTCGACCCAGGCCTTCATCGGGTCTGGCAAAGAAACATTCATCGTGGCCATGGTCGCGATCTCCTTTGCGAGAAAGATGACATGGATTGGCAAAGTTTGTCAAATTGTGCCGGTGCCGTGCTGCGCGGCTTGCCGTGCGCACGCAGCGAACCCGGCGGGTTTCCCCGCCGGGCCTGAGGGGGAGACCCCGTTCTTCTCAGAACGGGATCTCGTCGTCGCGGTCGACCAGCTCGGGGTTTTCACTCTCGGACGACTTCGGGCGGCTCAGGAAGTCGACCTTCTCGGCGATGATCTCGCAGCCGTAGCGGTCGTTGCCCATGCTGTCGGTCCACTTGGTGTAGTGGATGCGGCCATGGACGAGGACCTTCATGCCCTTTTCGCAATGCTCCGCGACCGTCTTGCCCAGACCGTTGAAGCAGGTGATGCGGTGCCATTCGGTATCCATGATCCGGTAGCCGTTTTCGTCGCGAGAGGTCCGACCTTCCGAGAGGCGGTGGCGCGAGGTGGCGAGGCTGAAGTTGGTAATCTTGGTGCCGCTTTGGGTGGTGCGGGCTTCGGGGGTCTGACCGATGTTGCCGGCGAGGATGACGATGTTCTGCATGGTAAGCTTCCTTCTGTGTCCTGTCTTCGGGACCGTCCCTTCGACAAGACCCGGAAAAAGCCCGTCGGGTGACGCGTGCACGGTGGACGGAACGGACGCCGGAAACCCCCAGAGGACCGGGGTGGAGCGGGCAGCCCCAAAGGGGCAACACGGCCCGGACTGACGCGGGGTTGCGCGTGAGGCAGACCGAACGGGATTAGGGGATTGTCAGTCGAAGGGATGGCCCAGAAGGCAGAGATGCGCGGGGAGCCCATGCCAGACCCTGTCACCCTGCCAATCGGGACTGCCTGAACCCAAGCCCAGCACTCCACTGGCGGCAACGATTATAGTTCAACCAACCCTCGTCACCTGCCCCTGCCTACGGGAGTTGCGGGCCCCTGCCGCGACGGGCTATCAATACCGACACCTTCAGGACACGGACCGCATCAATGGCTGATTACGATCTCGAGGCACTGTCGCTCAGCGAGCTGAAGAAAATGCAAAAGGACCTCACCAAGGCAATATCCACCTATCAAGATCGACAGAAGGCGGAAGCCCGCGCCAAGGTGGAAGCCTTCGCCCGGGATCTGGGCTATTCGCTGGCCGAACTCGTCGGCATCGAGACGAAAACCGCGCGTGCGCCTGCGCCGCCGAAATACCGGCACCCTGAAAACCCGGCACTCACCTGGTCCGGTCGTGGGCGGAAACCGCAGTGGTTCGTCGACGCGTTGACTGGTGGCACAACTGCCGGTGATCTGGAAATCCGCTGATGGATTACAAAACTCTGCAGCTAAAGAGCCCGAAGCCGCGCGTTCCCTGAACCGGTCATTTGGGCCTGGCGCCGCGTAGGGCAGGAGCGGCGTCACCGGAACGGTCAACATGACCCCGCCCCTCTCCGAGCGACCGTCGCAGTGGGCGGGAAACAAGCGTTCTCAAAGCCAGAATTGCGTCAAAAAAAAACAATTTGGCTGTCCGCCCCGAGCTCTCTCCGGTCCTTCATGCTGGCAGCGTCCGCATGCGACTAATTCGTCGCTTGGTCGCACCAGAGCCAGAATGGCAGGAGCACCTGGACAGTGCGTGCCATGGCCGACATGAGCCCATCAGACAGTCCGCCCTCGTTCAGTGACATCCCCAAAGCGATCTGCTTGCGGCGCAGAAGGTTCCCGTGGGGATGATCGGGATCATAGGGTTTGGGCACACGCTTCAGCGCGGTGTCGCCAAAATCAATGAGTTTTGCCCCGACGTCGCGGGCGGTTTCGATCACTTCAGCAAGGCTGTCACCGTCGCGGTGAACATGAGCACGATAGCGCGCAAGGCCGTCCGGGTCGAGCGCGTGCAGGCCGGTCATGAGGGTCGCACCGGTCGCGTCGATGTTCAAAAGCCAGCCGGGGCCGCTGCCGCCTGTTTGCTGCCAATAGGCGTGGATATAAGTGTTGTATGGGCTCTTGTCTTTGGAAAACCGGGTGTCACGGTAGATGCGGCCCATCTTGCCGGTGTGGGCGGTGCCCGTCAGGCGCGACAGATCTTCGGCGAAAAGGTCGGTGAGCAGTTTCGCCGGCCCTTCGATGTCGGACTTGAACATGGCCTTCTTGGCCTCGAACCAGTCGCGGTCGTTGTTCTGCGACAGCTCGGCCATGAAGGCGCGGGTGGTGGCGATCATGGCTTCAAAACCATCGGTATCATGTGTCGTCATGGAGTTACTCCGCTGCAAGGCGATGGATCGGGGTGTCGGGGGTGGACGGGGCGGACACTTTGGGGGGTGCCGCGCGTTCGGCGCGCCGCTCGGCCCGAAGGTAAGTGTGGTAGAGCACCGGAACGCCGATCAGCGTCAGGATTGAGGCAAAGCCCAAGCCAGCCATGATCGTCACCGCCATTGAGGCAAAAAACGGATCGAACAGCAAAGGCGCCATCCCAAGGATCGTGGTTCCCGCCGCCAGCACAACCGGACGCAGGCGGCTTACCGACGCCACGACGATGGCGCGACTTTGCGGCAACCCTTCCTCGGTTTTCTGGGTGTCGATCTCTTCGACCAGAACGATGGCGTTCTTGATCAGCATGCCCGACAGGCTCAGGAGGCCCAGAAGGGCGGTAAAGCTGAAGGGCAGGTTCGTGACCAAAAGCCCGATGGCCGCCCCGGTCACCGCCATGGGCACAACGGTCCAGATGACGGCCGTCTGGCGCAACTTGCCAAACAGCAAAACGGTGATCAGCAGCATCGTGCCGAAGGCTAGAGGCATCTGCTTGCCAAGGCTTTCCTGCGCCTGGCCTGCACTTTCGAACTCGCCGCCCCAGTCAAACTGATATCCAGGTGGCAGGTTGATCCCCTCAAGTGCGGCGCGCACCTCGGCAAAGGCCGCATCGGCCAGCACGCCGGGCACCGTGAAGCCCTGCACCGAAATGGTCGGCAGCCGGTCGCGGCGGATGATGACCGTGTCGCGGGCGCGCACCTGAAATCCGTCGGTCACCTGTTCCAGTGCGGTATAGGCCCCTACTGCGGGTGCGAATACGATCTGGTCCAGCAGGCGGCCATCGGCCGAGAACGCGTCACGCGGGGTGCGCACGAGGATCGGGATGTCCCGCTCGCCCTCGCGGATCGTGCCGGCGGGGATGCCGCAGGTCGCCAGCGCCAGCGCCGCCGCAACGTCGCCGCGCGTGACCCCCAGGGATTGCGCGCGCTCAGCAGCATAGACGGGCCGTGTGCTGAACCCGCGCTCGCGCCAGTCAATGCGCTGCGCTTGCAGCATCGGCGTCGCTTCCAGCACGGCGCGCACCTGATCGGCAAGATAGCGCAGGCGGTCGGGGTCGGGGCCGGACAGGCGCACCTCGACATCCGCGCCGACGGGGGGGCCATAGATCACCTGTTGCACGCGGGTTTCGGCCCATGGCAGGGCGTCGCGGGCAAAGGCTGCAAGATCGTCGCGCAGGGCCGGGATCGCCTCGATGCTGGTCGCGCGGATCACAAGCTGGCCGTAAGCCGGATCGGGCTTGGCGGGCGTGTAGGTCAGTACAAAGCGCGACACGCCTTGCCCCATCGTGGCGGTCACAGCCTCCACGTCCGGGCGACCCGACAGCCAGTGTTCGACGCGCCCCAGATCGTCCGAGGTCTGCCGGATCGAACTGCCCTGCTGGCCATAGTAGTTGAAATAGAACAGCGGCGTGTTCGCGGGTGGAAAGAACTGCTGTGTGACAAACCCCATCGCAGCAAACCCGGACACTGTGGCGCCGACCAGCCCTACGATGACCAGCCAGCGCAGGCGCAAGGCACCGCGCACCACTGCCGCATAGCCGCGAAAGAAGGCGCGGTCATAGGGGTCTTCGCCGTCTGCCAACCCGCCCACCTTGAAGAACCGCGCAGCGAGAAGCGGTGTGACCGTCACCGCCAGAACCCAAGAGAGGAGAAGAGAGATGGTGATGACCGCGAAGAGCGAGAACAGAAACTCGCCCGACGCATCGGGCGACAGCCCGATCCCGGCGAATGCCATTGCACCGATCACGGTGGCCCCCAGCAGCGGCACCTGCGTCTTGCGCGCCGTCTCCTGCGCGGCATCACCGGCGCTGCGCCCCCGGCGCATGTCGATCTGCATGCCTTCAGCCATGACGATGGCATTGTCCACCAGCATGCCCATGGCGATGATCAGCGCGCCAAGGCTGATCCGTTCAACCTTGATCCCGAACACCATCATGAAAAAGAAGGTGGCGATGACCGTCAGCGCCAGCGTGACCCCCACAACCACCGCCGCGCGCGCCCCCATGAACAATGCGAGCACCGCGATCACGACGCCCACAGACAGCGCGAGGCTGACCAGAAACGCACTGTTGGCCTCATCTACGACCACATGCTGTTGATAGATCGGGTGCACCTCGACCCCCAGCGGCAACAGCGCCATCGCTTGCGCCAACTGCGCCTCGACCCGCGCACCCACCGTCACGATGTTTTCGCTGTCCAGCGCCGATATGCCCAGCGTAAGCGCCTCGACCCCATTGTAGCGCATAAGATGCGTCGGCTCATCGACCCGACCGCGCGAGATTGCGGCCAGATCGGCCAGGTTGAACGTCCGCCCCTCGGCCCCGATGGTCAGCCCGCGCAGGGCGAAATCCACCGCGTCCTGTTGCGGCGCCTCAACGGCCACCCGCGCGCCGCCATCGCGGACCGTGCCGGTGGGTGCAACCCCCGTCACCGCACCGATGGCGCCAAGGATCGCACCAGGCGGCACGCCCAGATTGGCGAGTGCGGCCTGGTCGGGCTCCACAAACACCACTTCCTGCGGCAGGCCCAAAAGCTGCACATCGGCGACGCCCCTGACCGACAGCATTTCGCGCCTCAGGAAACGGGCGATGTCGTGCAGCGCCGGGTCGGCAAGGCCAGGGGCGGTGACGGCAAAGTAGATGCCGTAGATATCGCCGAAACTGTCGTTGATCTGCGGGGCCAGCGTGCCAGCGGGCAGGTTGGGTGTCACGTCCGACACCCGCGCGCGCAGGCGGTCCCAGACCTGCGGCAGTTCATCCCCACCAAAGGTATCGCGGATATGGACCTCGATCACCGACAGCCCGGGCGTGTTGCGCGAGGTGACATAGTCGATCTCGTCCAGCTTCTGGATCTCGCTTTCCAGAACCTCTGACACCTCCGCCGCCACTTCGGCCGCCGTCGCCCCCGGCCATGGCGTGACGACAAGTGCGGACTTCAGCGTGATGCCGGGGTCTTCCAGCTTGCCCACAGAGAAATATCCACCGATGCCGCCCAAGATACAAAACAGGATCAAGAGCCAGGTATAAAGCGGGCGTTCAATCGACAGGCGGGCGATGCTCATGGCGGTCCTCGCTCAGTTTTCAGAATGGGTCAGCGGGCCAAAGCGACGGACGGCCTGCCCGTCATGCAGACGGTGGGCACCCATCGCCACAACCTCTGCGCCCTCGGGCAGCCCTTCGACGCGAAAGCTATCGCCCGTGGGGGCCGTGACTGTCACCGGGACGCGGCGCACCGTGGAACTGTCTTGCAGCACAAAAACCTCGGCCTGCCGGTCATTACGCGCCAACAGGGCCGTTGCCGGAACCGTCATGCCGACATCCGGCGCGGGCAGGGTTGCTGTCACTGTGACCGACGCGCCGGGCATCAAGCCTGCCCCATCCGCCGCGTTCAACGCCAGTGTCACGCGGTAGGACTGGCCTATGCGGTCGGTTTCGGGCTGGAAGGCCACGAGGCTCAGGGGCACGTCGCGCCCTGTTGCCAAACGAGCGTCAAAGCGCACGTCGCCCAAGTCCCCCGCCGCCGCGATCAGCCGTTCGGGCACGGCGATCTCGATCCGCACCTGCGACATGTCGTGCAGTCGCAGCACCGGCTGACCGGGCGCGACGCTGGCGTGTTCAGCGGCGATGCGCAGTGCCACCAGCCCATCAAAGGGTGCCGTCAGCGTGGCATCGGCCAGCGCCGCACGGGCGTCGCGCAGCGCCACCTCGGCCATGTCGCGTGCCGTTGCTGCATCCTCTGCCCGCGTCCCGGGACCGACGGCGCGCGCCGCCAGTTGTGCCGCTCGCTCCGCCTCGCGCGTTGCCATCTGGAACTGCAATTCTGCCCGCGCGACCGCCCGCTCGAACGCATCGGTGCGCAGTTGCGCGATCATCTGCCCGGCCACCACACGTGTTCCCTCTTCGGGGATCAGCTGGTGCAGAGTTCCGCCAACTTCGAACGACAGATCGACTGTTTCGCGCGCCCGCACCTGGCCAAAGAACTGCCGAGAAAGCGTATCGGGCGCTGACCGCAATACTACGGTCCGCACCACCGGCAATGGCGCCTCTAAGGCCGGGGCCAGCACCTCTGGTGCTGGCCCGACCGGCCCGATCGCCCCCTGCGCCACGGCAAATGCCGAGCCTGCGACGAAAATTATGCTCAGTGCAAAGAGTTGCTTTTTCACGCCTGCGCCTTAAATATGCGGTGTGCTGACCGACCGATCGGTAGGCAACTAGAGCAAGGAAATCTGGAGTCAATGGCCGAAATTCACAAACCGCACATATCCGACCGGCGCGATGAAATCCTGCGACT
>JBKBKR010000025.1:0-11405 GCA_046296515.1 Paracoccaceae bacterium
TGTCACCAGCTTTACAGCCTCAAACTTGAACTCCTTCGTGAACTTCCGTCTTACCATGTCTGATCTCCGTTTCCGTGGTCACGATCTTACCTTCGTGTCCACGAAACCGGCAGCAGCTCAGCTTCCACTGTGGGCAACACGTCGGACTAGTCAAAGAACACATTGATATTGCGTGCAAAAAGGAAAATCCGCGTAATCTCACGCAGGGAGTGAATCGCAGCCGTGGGCGAAAACTCTGGTCGCCGCGAATCAGAACGCAGGTTCCGGTCTTTCGGTCGCGCTGCTATGGTCCGCGAAAAGAAACGGAATCCCGATGGCGTCAAGATCCACCCTCAATGCAAAGAACCTGGAGGCGCTGGGCGCCGAACGCCTGGCGCAGCTGCTGATCGAGATCAGCACTGGCGATGCCGCTGCCAAACGCAAGCTGCGGCTGGCCCTTGCCGGAGCGGAAGGGCCGAAGGAGGCCGCGCGGGAGATTGCCAAGCGGCTGACCAGCATCGCGAAGGCGCGGACCTTCGTGAACTGGCAGAACCGCAAGCCGCTGGTGAAGGATCTAGAGACCCAGCGCAGCGCCATCATGGAACAGATCGCCCTGCACGATCCCCGCGAGGCGCTTGGCCTCCTCTGGCGGTTCATGGGCCTGGCTACGCCGGTGTTCGAACGCTGTGACGACAGCAGCGGCACGGTCATCGGCATCTTCCACCAGGCCTGTTCTGATCTGGGCGAAGTGGCCAAGGCGGCCGGGCCGGAGCCGGAAGCCCTGGCACGGCAGGTTCTCGATGCGCTGCAGGACAACGGCTTTGGCCAGTATGACGGGCTGATCGCCATCATCGCCCCGGCACTGGGTCCAGATGGCGTCGCGCATCTGAAAACACTGGTCGAGGACCTCGGACGCACGCCGGTGCCGGTGCCGCCGAAGAGTGAGTGGCAAGCCGTCGGCTGGGGCAGCGGTGGCACGCGCTATGCCCACGAGATGGAGGAACGCGCGCGGCAAAGCACGGCCGAGATGGCGCTGAAGGACATCGCCGACGTGCAGGGCGATGTCGATGGTTTCATCGCGCAGTATGACCCGAAAACCCGAAAGGTGCCCAAGATCGCGGCCGAGATCGCGCAGCGCCTGCTGGCGGCCGGCAGGGCAGGGGACGCGCTTGGCTTCATCGAGCGGGCGGAGGTGGACAAGGCACGCTGGATACCGTCCGAGTGGCAGGATGCTCGCCTTGCGGTGCTGGAGGCACTCGACCGGAAGGATGAAGCGCAGGCGTTCCGCTGGGCGTGCTTCCAACGCGACCTGTTGGGCGAGCACCTGCGGGCCTATCTGAAGCGCCTGCCGGATTTCGAGGACATCGAGGCCGAGGAACGCGCGATGGCGTATGCCGCTGCCCATCCCGACCTTCTTGCGGCCCTGGCCTTCTTTCTGAACTGGCCATCGCTTGGCCATGCTGCCCGCCTGCTGATTGACCGGCAGGACGAGGTCGACGGCGATCACTACGAATTCCTCGCACCAGCAGCCGAGACATTAGCCGAGAAGCATCCCCTGGCCGCGATAGTGGCGCTGCGGGCGATGATCGACTTTACGCTGAAGGAGGCGCGGCAGAAGCGCTATGGCTATGCCGCGCAGCACCTGGCTACCTGCGCCGATCTTGCCGACCGGATCGATGACTTCGCGCCGCTTGAGCCACAGGAGGCCTATGTCGCGCAGTTGAGAACCGCGCATGGCAAGAAGTCGGGTTTCTGGGGTAAGCTCGCATGAGCGTCCGGCAAAAGATACGAAGGGGAAATTGTCCGTGACATTGAACTTGCTGGTATTTCTCGGTTCAGCCCGTGACAGTACGCCCCCGCGCCCGGCCCGGTTGGGCTTGCGCGTGGCGCGGGCCTGCGTGGCCCGACTTGTCGCTGAGGATCATGATGCTAGCCTGATCGACCCGCTCGATTTCGATTTGTCAGGTCCGTTCAAGCCGCACTTCGCCTACGCGCAAGGAAAAGCGCCCGATGCACTGGAGGATTTGGCTCGACGGATCGACGCGGCCGATGGCTACGTGATGGTCAGTCCAGAATACAACCACTCCATGAGCCCAGCACTTGCCCATCTGTTGAACCATTTCGGCAGTTCGCTCTACTCCTACAAGCCAAGCGCGATCGTGACCTATTCCGCTGGCCAATGGGGTGGCGCACGGGCGGCGGTGAACATGCGCACGTTTCTGTCGGAACTGGGTTGCCTGCCGGTCTCGGCGATGATCCACATCCCCAAGGCGCAGGAGGTGTTTAACGAGGCGGGCGACTACGCTACGGATGTCGATGCTGCCCATTGGGATGGATATCTTGGCCGCACCTTCGCGCAGCTGAACTGGTGGGCTTGCGCAGCGAAATATCAACGTGAGGACGGCAGCGCAGACCGACCCGCTGCGTTTGCACGCGACCCCTCGCAACGCAATGCGCCTTGAGGTTGGGCAAAGACTGGGCCGATACTATGGAACGGCAGCCGCAACTTCGCTGATGCAGGTGCTACCGGAACATCAACCGTTGGCCGTGTGGAAGCACAGTGGAAGCAAGAGGGCGAAAACTGCTGCGCAATCCCGACAATTTCCGCGAACACAGCAACGCGCCTTGTCCTTCGCAACTGTCGGAAACTGCACAACAACTCGCGATCCAGCGCAATCGTTCATGGTTCGTTCGCCATGACTCATAACCTGAAGGTCTCAGGTTGAAATCCTGCCCCGCAACCAAAAATTCCAGTCTTATCAAAGACTTCAAAGCCGATCATAACGCTCGGCTTTTGTCGTTCCAGATTCTTGTCAACACCTCGTCAACGTTTTACGAGGCCCCCTTCGACGGGCAACATGATCGCGCAGAACGCGGCAATCATTCCGGCGCCCTGCATGCCGGTTCAAGCCAAGCCCAGATATCCGCAGTGACCTCCGCAAGCGGCTGTCCCTCGAGAGCCGTGCCCTCCGAGTAGGCCCGCCACTGCGTCATCTTCGCCGGGTCGGTCGAGAACTCCTCGGACAGACCGACAGGGCAGGCGGCTGGAACAATCGTATCGCGTCGAGCGAAGGTTCCTCGGATCGCGGCCGCGAGGTCGCTCATGTCGATGTCGACGGACTTCGGCAACGTCCACAGATCATATAGATCCTTCATCCGGCTATTCGCCAAACCCAGCGCCACGACAGCCTGGAACTTCTCGGCGATGACTGTTGCCGGTGAATAGGCGCGGATCGATGCGGCAGGAAAGTCGAGCAGGGAACCATACTCGATCTCAAATTTCGGATCGGCCAAGGCATCGCCGAAGCCGAGGTCAACCGTGATCGGAATGCGCGTGTTGCCCAAGCGGGCTTCGGTCCGGAGCCGCATCCCGCCATAGATCTGGTCTTCTCGAATGGCGACGGCGGTTAGGCTTTCAATGTCATAGACCAGCCCGTCACCGCCATCTATTGCGAGTATCTGGGAGAAGGCAGTCTTCAGTTCAGCTTCCTCGTCCGAGCCGAACGCCAGGAAGTCGATGTCCCGGGTGAAGCGGCCGGTGTCAGCCGTCCACAAGGTGACGAGCATTCCACCCTTCAGGACGAAGCGGTCGCGATATTCGGAGACCGACAGCCGGTACACCAGTCGTTCGAGGCCGAAGGCCATCAGGACCACGTCGAACAGCTGACCTTCGGCACGGGCAAGGTTCAGTAGACGTTGACGAACACTGGCGGCGATGTCCTTGGGTTGCTTAGCCATTGGACGTCAGGGCCTCCAGATAGGGGCGCATCTGGTTCCACGCACCGTTCTCGCGCGCGGCCGTCGCGAGCTGGCCCGCCGTAGCCTTCCTCGCGCCCAGCGCCGCCTTCATCGCCTCGATAGTAACGGATCGGTCAACCAGCTTCGGGTTCCGGAATGCGTCGGCAATCGTCTTGGCGATGGAATAGACTCGGACCTCCACGTCCCCGATGCGATGGACCTCGGTGCCATTGGTCAGGTAGGGCTCACGGAAGCGCACGATGCGGATGCGCGGGTATTCGATCTTCGGTGCCCAGTCCTTGGCGCCGATGGCGATCCACACACGCCGTGGCAGCTGGTCGGTCAGCTGATGAAAGGACAGTGCCGAAGTCAGGCAGATGACGGCCTTGGGTGCGAGCTTGGCGATCTCGATCAGCCCAGTATGAAGGTCTGGCTCGCTGTCGGGCAGCTGATACAGTCCCCGCCCGATCCGCACCACCACGCCATCTGTCACAGCCCTCGCGATGGTGGTTCTGTTCACGCCGATGTACGCCAAATCCCTTGAACGGGCTGGCGCATGAACTTCCATGTAGTCGATCATGCGGGCACGCTGGCCCTGATCCGTCGCAAGCATAGTTACAAAACCTCGGACACAAGTTCATCCTGTCCTAGGTTTTGTAACACATAGGGCAGATTCAAGCAATCTGCACAGACCCGCATCCGACCATGTCATCATGATCGTGCGCTGCAGGTTGTGCGGAGATTAGAGCCGACATTCTCCGCACGACTGCCCCGCAGCGGGAGCTTGCCGTTCGATGACCCTTGAACCAGATGGCACCCGGATCACGAGAAGCGGCTGAACCGTCAAAGGCGGCTACGCGCGATCACCTCCGCTGCAGAGGACGGATGATAGGTGGATTCCGGCGCGCTGAACCCAGCGGCAAGTTCTGTCTGCAGCAGCGTCGAGGCCGCGGCCTCCTGGCTTGCCCTGTCACGCCGGATCAGCTCTTCAACGTAGGCGCTGACAGTTTGGTAGGACCCTGCGTCGCTCACCATCAACGTCAGGAACTCGCGCAGTTCCTCATCGATCTCCAGCGTCATCGTTTTGGGTCGGGCCGTCATCCGTCTCTCCATACTGGCTGTCAGCTTGAGCCTCGGCGACCGCATGGCCGCAGTCGGGACACGCAGTTTCTGTCCTTGAAAATGCAAACCCGCACTCAAGGCATGGCTTCAGATCAGTCATGTCCTCCAAGAAAGCGCAACGCTTGCAAAGCGTCTTTGTGTGCTTCAGCGACAGATACTCCCTGAAATCCGCAAGCCATGCGAGGATCGCAACGCGCTTCCAATCGCCGTCCCAGTTTGTCGCCTTCTCTCGCCAGGCCATATATTTCCGCGCGCGGATACCGCGCTTCTGAGCCGCTGTCAGGGCTTTCTTCTTAGCCGGAACTTCGAAAACGTGACCGCAGTAGCCCCGACCGACCGGACTGTTGCATATCCACGTCCCCGCCTTCTTGCGAAACTGAATAGACAGGCTGAAGCACAGAGGGCAGCAGTCCCGCATTTCCGGAACTTCGGCGTCTCGGATCGCATAGCATTCTTCCCGCAACTCAGCGCGATAGTCGTGGGCAGGTTCCCGCGACTCATATTCAGCTTTGGCCTTGTCCAAATAGGGCTGAACACGGGGGATCCTCACCGTGTGCTGCAGAACAAGCACAGCTTCATGGTCAGCGCCGCATGTTGCACATTCCGAACCAAGGAATTGAACTCTGGTGCGCTTCCAGTTCTTCCAGTGCCAAGGTGGGCCATGCTTCCGCCTTGCGACGAAGATTTCACGCGCGGCTTCTTGGCCCGTCATGGAACGCTTATCGAGGGCGTCTTGAACGCGCTGGAACTCAAAGGGCCATTCAATCATGAGACAATACCGCTGATCTAGAACTGCGCGCCTCGGTGGCGAAATTGGTGCCGAAGTCGGCGCCATGTCATCATTGGCATGCTCGCGCTTGATCACGCAAGACAGCGTAGTCACCCTGCATCCGAACAATGACGGCACCTTCTGGCAGCGCTCCGACCTCGTCAGCTGCGCGCGCCTGATCGTCGGAAGTATACTCGACCACAGGCGGACATGGGGCGCGGGTCTCAGAACCGACCATCGCGCAGCCGGTCAGCCAGAGCATCGCGATCAGCGGGGCGGCGGGCGGCAGCTTCGAGCATCTGGCGTTGGATGGCATCGTCTCTCTCTAGGGCATCAAGCCGTTCGGCGGCGCGCCCAGCGCGTTCACCGGTATGGCGGAGGTTCAGGAGGAACAGCAAGATGGCTGCTGCGGCGAGGATTAGGCCCAGCGCTTTTCGCGCCGGGCCATGGGTGATGAGCCAGCCCATCACCGCGGGCCCCGCTTCCAGTCATCGATCCGTGCATGGATCGCGACCGCAATGCCGATCAGCGCCACGGCGATGAAGACCCAGCGCAGGGTGTCGAGATAGGGCACCAGGGGCAGGATTGCCGATTGGGTTTCCGCAAGGACCTCCTGCGCTACTTCGACACCGGCGGCACCGACCGTGGCGATGCCCGCTGCTCCGCCGCCTTTCAGAGTGCGGCTGTCGGCCAGCACTTCGCGGGCTGGCGGGGTTTCCTGCACGAAAGGAGTGGCGCGGGGCGCGAAGGGTTCGCCCCAGGACCGCGCTGGCCCAAGGTCGATGTGCATGAAGCCAGACCGAGGATAGGTGCCGAAGCCGAGAAAGCCGACGGCGCGGGCGGCTTCAGCAAAGGCCACGGGATCATGGTTCGACATGGCGATGTCGAAGGCGGTACCCAGCATGTGCTTCGAGGCCGGGGCTCCACCGACGGCGCGGTTGTGGCTGGGGCTGCGATAGCCGGAGCGGACGATCAGCGGCTTGCCGAGGCGGTTGCGCAGGGACTGCAGCTTGTCCATCGCCCCGGTGTTGATCTTGATCGCGCCGGTGCCGCGGCAGGCGATCTCGGCCGGGGAAAAGCTGGGCCAGCGCCAGGCGCTTTCGGGCACGTCGCGGAAATGGGCATAGCTCGTGGTTGGCATGGTGGGTCTCCAGAAATGCAAAACCCGCCTCAGGGGCGGGTGGGGTGGCAGAATGGGTGATGGCGTGGGGGCGCGTCAGTCAGTGCGGCCGCGCTGGAAGGCTTCGAACATCACATCCCGCATGGCGCGGATATCGGTCTCGATGCGCTCCAGCCGGTCAGCATCGGCCTTGCGATCCTCGGCACGCTGTTTGTCGATCCGCTCGCGCTCAATGTGCAGTTCCCGGTCGAGGCGTTCCAGCATCGCTTCATTGGTGAATGCCTTGCGGGTGACAGTGGCGGCGATGGCTAAAGAGCCACCGACCAGCGCGGTGATTGCTGCGGTCAGGCCGTTTTCGCGGAAGGCCTGACCGACCTCCTGCAGGATGGTGGTGCGTTCGGTCATGATGGTCCCTTCAATAGTCCGTTTCGAGATAGAGGCCCGCGCAGTCGTAGGCGATGGCGGCGGCTGTCGCGCCGGTGTTCAGGTAAAGGCGCGGCGAGAGGAATTGCGTGTTGGCGGGCAAGTCGGCGGTGATCTCCTGTTCAAAGACCGCACCAGAGACCTCATTGACCGCCCGGACCCAGACCGACGATCCATTCGGTGGGGCCGCGATGAACAGGGTCAGCACGCCGCCGGTTGCGATGGCAAATGCTGCGCCCATGTCGATCAGGGTCGGCGCGCCGGTGCCGTCATTGGTGACCAGCTGCCAGTTGGCATGGGTGCCGCGCTGGAACCCGATGCCGACTGCGTTGATCACTGCAGAAAGAGCTAGGTTGACGGCCAGCGCGGCGATGGAACCGTAAAGCCCGAAGAACCCCATGCCGGTGGCCTGCAGGGTCGTCAGAGAAAGGCGTGTCACGAAGGTCCAGCCGCCAAGCCCCGCCGCATTGCCGCGCCAACAGGCCCAGCCAGCCGAGCGTTGTTCAGCGACTGAATCCACCACCGCCGCCGAGGTCAGACGCCAGCGCCGCATTGAGGCCGCAAGGTTGGTGGCGGCCAGCGTCGGATGCGACACGGTGCCGACGTTGGTGATCGGCAGACCCTCGGTTGTGATCGTGGTCGTGATCGACGGTGACCAGTTGGCGATCCGGTTGACGCCAAAGTGCGGCTGCAACGGAAAATCCCGCCCCGAGGGCCGCATGACATCGATCCACGGCGCCCCGGCGCGGTTGCGGGCGTAGACCGAGGTCTTGCCAGAAGGCGGTGGTGTCGGGGCGGCGTTCAGCCCCGGCAGGACAGTTGGCTGGGGCAATTCGACTGGGCCATTGGCGCGATCCACCACGATGGCATCGAAGAACGTCGACCCGTTCGGGCTGACCTTGAAGCTGAAATTGTCGTTGCCCAAAAGACCGATCAGGGCGCGCACCGAGAATCCGGTTTTGAAAGCGAAGGCCGCATCGTTCCCGGCAGCTGCCTTGTTGACGGTCGCCTCAATCCCTGCGCCCGAGTTGTTCAGCAGCACAGCAGGGGTGTTCATCGACAGTCGGTTGAAGCTGTCGGCTGTTGCACCGCCGAGGCCCAGAAGCTGAGCGGTCAGATTGGCCTGTGGCATGCCGACCTGCGTCACCGCGTTGGCGAAGGTCACCGTCGGCGTGTTGACCACCATGGTGCCCCCCGCCCCAGCTGTGGCCGACCCAATGTTGACGACGGTGGTCGATCCCGACGCGCCGCCGGTGCCCAAGTTCAGGGTCTTGGTGACGCCGGTCGGATTGACCCCTGTGCCCATCCCATAGGTTGCGGCGGTGATCGCTGTGCCGATCGAGGCCGCCGCAGCCGAAACCGTCACTGTGCCCGAGGCGGTAAGGGTGCCGGTAATGGACACCGCGCCCGATGCTGTCAGCGATCCGGAAAAGGTCTTGTTGCCGGTAAAGGTCTGCGTGCCCGCAAGGATCGCCAGTTCCGACGATGTGTTCGGCAGCGCGAAGTTTCGTGTCGTGCCGGTGCTGATGCCGGAGAGGGAGAACAACGCCTTCTTCGTCGGATCGGCGTCGTTCACCAGGCTGAACACGGCATCCGACACGTCAACCGGTTCGCCGGCCAGATCCCAGGCCGACCCATTCCAGACGACAAAGGCCTGTTCCGCCGCGATCCATGCCAGCCAACCCGGGCGCGGCACCAGCCGCATCCAGACTCCGTCGACCCAGAAGGCGATGTTCAGGTCCCAGCCAGCCCAAAGGCCGGTGTCACTGGATGCCACGATATGTCGGTCGCCATCGACCGGGCTGACAGGTGGGGCGGTGCGGGTTCGGTCGAGGACCGACAGCTGAACTATGGCGTCCAGGAGGCGCAGCGCCTCGTTATGGGTGACATGCTTTTGCGCCTGCGATGCCAGGATGTAGGGCAGCAGGAGATGGGTGGTGATGTCGGACATGGGTGCGCTTTCAGAAGGTGAGCGTGACGGATCGTCCAGCACCCCGGCCAATCAGGGCCGAGAGCTGGTAGATGCGGATCGAGAGAGATTGGCCGGGCCCGAGGGGTGCGCCCCAATCGGCGGTCTGCTGCGCGGCGGAGTAGAGGGCAGAGGTGGTGGCAACTTGTAAGGTTCTCTTACGAGTTGCCCCGTCCAGAATGTCGACCGCATAAGCCTCACTGTCCTCGGCCAAGGGCACATCGCCAGCGCTCCAAGTATCAGCGGTCAATGACCGCGACCCGCGCGTCCAGCGGATCGTCAGATCGCCGGGATTGCGAGCCGTGCGCCAAGGCTGTTCGACATTGGCCACCGAAAACGGCCGCAGCCCAGCGCCTTCCGGGGTAAAGCTGGAGGCGACAAAGGTCTCGTCGCTGACAGGCTTTGAGGCCGGGCCGATGCGCCAGTTCCATGGCAAGCCGAGGTCGGCTTCGGAAATGGGCAAGGCGGCAACGCTCGTGTCCAGCACCACCACCCGCGCGCCGGTCGAAACTACGCTGCTCATGGCCCCTTCTGTCCCTCGCTGGCCCCGAAGCAATCGGGTCAGCCGGTATCTCCCCGGCGCGATCAGTTCGGCCGTCCCTGCCTGGACGATTTCCCATTGCCCGGCGCCGGTGTCGACGGCCAGCGCATTGGCCCCTCCCAACAAGGTGATGTCCGTGATGCTTTCCAGCGTGCCGGAATAGAGATTGACCACCAGTGCATTGCCCAGATCGAAGCGCGACACCGGCCCGGAAAAGAAATCCGCCGCCAGCACTCCCATGTGCGCCCGCGAGCTGAAGGTGGTCAGCAGGGCAAAACCATCTGTGGCGGCGCTGCGGTAGACCGCGATTTCGCCAGGCCATGGCTTGGCATGCACCGCGACCATGGGCCGATGCGCAGGCTGATCTTCGCGCAGCTGCGGCAGGTCCAGCAACAATATTTCGGGCGCGCCGAAAACCATCGGTGTCGAAAGCATGGCCGGCCGGGGTTCGCCCGGTGGTAAGTCATAGACGGCCCGGTCCTGGCGTACAGCGTCGACGCTGCGCAGGTCCGAGTCCGCGATGGACACCAGCCGCATTTCCATCAGGCGGCCATCGTGGTCGAGCAGGATCACATCGCAGGGATCCAGCGCCAGCCGTGAAGGCGGCAGGCGAAACACCGCACTTTCGCGGCCAACCCATGCCTCCATCAGCGCGCGACGGCAGCGGCGTTCTGCCTCTTCAGGCGGGATCGCCATCGGGAAGCTTTCCGAGGCGATGCGCGTGGTGTCGACCGTGATGCGCCGGGCCTCGACCTGTGCCGCGTCATAATCCTCGTCGGCGCGGGCGACCTGCCATTTCAGCGCCTGCGGCAGTTCGGTTTCCTGCGCGCGGGTCAGTTCCATCACGTCGCCCTGCGCGGAGGCGGGGGCCACCATGCTGTCGGGATTGACGTCGGCGCTGGAAATCCTACCGCGCATCAGGAACTTGATCCGGCCCTCGCTCTCCACAGCATCGAAACCGAAATGCCGCGCCAGCGTGGAAATCGAGGCACGCGGGGCTTCCAGCGCCGCGATTACATATCCCTCGACCGCACCCCAGATGCCGGAGACGTCGATCAATTCCTCGGGCATCCCGGCGCGGAGACAAAGTGCCGCACCAGCGCCGCCAGCGACACCGCGCCGAGCCGCCCGGTCAGCCAGTGTCCCAGCCGCCAGTTCGGCCCATCGGTCCAGACACCGGTCAGCTCGGGGAAGAACGGATAGGGCCGGGCATCCCAGGTCCAGGCGGCACATTCCGGCACATGGACCATGCGCGCGCCATAGACCGAGGAGGTCGGATTGTTCGCCCCGGCACCCCAGAACAGATAGGTCGCCTCGAGATAGGCCCTCTGGATCGCATCGTCGCGCCAGCCCCGTGAAAAGTAAGGCGTGAAGCTCTCTGACGATTTCGGGTCGAAGAACACGTTGGGCTGGTTGGTGCCGCGATCAATCGCGGGGCAGCCCAATTCCGTAAACCAGATAGGCTTGGAATGCGGAACCCATGCCGTCGGCGTGCCGCTTTCCACACCGCCCGGTCGGTTGAAATGCGGGTTTTGCCACCAGGCGCGCAGATCCTTGAAGCGGAAGACCCATGGTTTGGCCGCCGCACCATCGGTGATCGGTGTACGGTTCTGCGCTGTCCGGTCAGGATCGTCGGCAGCTTGCGGGGCGTGCGCGCATAGGCAATCCGTTCGGGGATCTCTGCCAGGTTCAGCGTAACGCCGTAAAAGAAGCGCAAGGCACAAACCGTCTGGTTCAGCGCCGG
>JBKBKR010000026.1:0-10784 GCA_046296515.1 Paracoccaceae bacterium
GCAAACCGGCCTCCTGCTCCTTGATCATCCCGATAATCTGAGCCTCGGTGAAACGGCTTTTCCTCATGTCGTCTGCTCCTTCAGGTTGGGCAGACTCTACATCAGACTAAGGGAACTTCCGCGGGGCAGGTCAGGCAGCATCGACATCCGTTTCGTAACCGCCCGCCTCATTGAGCACCTCCTGCGCCTTGGGAAGATGGATCATCGCCGAAACCGGCAGACAGCCCAACTCCGACAGGAACGTGCGCATGTTCACCGCAGCCCGCGCCCCGCCCCATTGGCCAGCGGAATAGGTCACGATTGCGCTTGGCTTGTAGGAACAGAGCGAACTGCCGAAGTGGTTCAGCAGATGTGCAAGGGCCGGGCTCATGGAATGGTTGTATTCTGGGCTGACAATCACGTAGCCATCGGCCGCGTCGATCTTCCGGGCCAGACCCTCCAGGGCTTCGGGCGCTTTTCCCTTCGCATACCAAAAATGCGGTTTGAATGGTCCGGACAGGTCGATGTCTAGCGGGTCGATCAGAACGGCGTCATGGCCTTCGGCCGCAAGCCTGGCCACGCAGGCCCGCGCCACACGCAAGCCCAACCGGGCCGGGCGCGGCGGTGTGCTGTCGCGGATCGACCCGAGGAAAACGAGCAGGGTCAATGGCATGGACACTCTCCCTCGCGAAGGCTCATGCGAAATGTCCCCAGAAGCCGGACTTGCGGCCATGCGCGCGCTTCAGGCGGGCGACATAGCTTGCGTGTGGCTCAAACGTCCCAAAGTCCTCGATCTGGCTGGCCAGCGCATCGCACTCCGCCAGGTGCCGTGCCGAATGTTGGTAGCGGCTTGACCGTCCGGCGTTCAGCGTGAAGTCGATCATCGCCCGCAAGGCCAGTGAGGCGGCCAGCGGATAACGCGCCGACAGCGCCTCGGCGGCCGGGGTCAGGATTTCGTAGCGATCACCGTCCAACGCGTCGAACCGGCGCTGCACCAGTTGCGCCGCCCGGTCCAGTGCGGGCCAGTGGATGAGGAAACGCAGCGCCGAAAGGGGCTCAGGGTAGGCAACGGCATGGGCCATCGCCTGCTCCTCAGCCTCGACATCGTCGAAATCCGCGAGGCGCTTCAGATAGGCGCGCAGATGATCTGCGGCGAGGCTGCGGTGAAAGCACTCCAACCGGAACGCCTGCGCCTCGTCCGCCCGACCAAGCGCCTCGAGCACATCCAGCCGGGCGGCCTGCCATTCCTCGGGCACCCAAGCGCGACCCCCGAACTCGGCCCGCTCCAGAAACCCCAACGCATCCCCTGCCCGTCCAGCGGCCAGCAACCGCGCGGCGATCTCTGCTGCGATCTTCGGCACCTTGCGCGTGGTAGGATCGTATTGGGCGATAAAGGCGTCGACATCGCCCATCGCATCGGCAATGTCCTTCAGCGCCCCCCGCACCAAGCTTTGCCGGGCGCGTTCTTCCATCTGATGCGCATAGGTGGCGCCGCCGCTGCCATAGCCCACCGCCTGCCATTCCCCCTTTGGCGGCACGGGAACCGGGGTCGCCGCCAGCGCCTCGATGCGCGCCTTGAGATGCGCAAGCCCCTCGGCCCCCAGTGCCGGAGTAAGGATGCCGATGAGGCCGTCATATTGGCCGTAGCCATTGTCGCGCAACGCCTCGACCGCCGCATCAGCCAAAGCCTCGGTAGGCGATCCGGCTGCAAGTGCGATCTCACCCAGCAGCGCGCAGGCATCGTGAAACACACCAATGACGATCCCGCTGCTGTCATCGCACCGCTGAAACAGCGGCGTGGCGATCTGCATGAAGCGCCAGGTCAGCGCCAGCGCCTCGGTCGGATCAGCGGGGGCGATCTGTTCGCGGATCGCGCGCAGCTGGCTTTCCAGATCAGTGACCAGCGGCTTGCGGTTCTGCCAGTTCACAAATGTGCGCGCCCGCGCGATGCTGGTCAGTCGCTTGGCCACCTCGCGCCCCGCCTCTTTCGGGCTTTGCGCCCCCGCCAGTTCCAACCGCAGCCGCCGCTTGGCCACCGCCGATCCGGTGCTGATTTCGATCAGCAATTCAGCCAGGCGCCCTGCGCCCAGCGTCTCGAGGTTCTTTGCATTGAGGGTGGTTTTTGATGCCATGGGAAAGGGATAATCAGTCCACTGCGATGGCGCAACTGCTCGCGGTCATCCAGAACGCGACGATGTGGTGAGTGGGTGATGCTGTGAGGTGGCCAAAGCCGGGATCACGTCTCTCCCTCGCGCCGGATCTTTTCCTCGGTAGAAATATAGACAAGGTTCGCGGAACGCGGTGCGGATGATCCTGCCGACGGACGAGCCAGCCTTCACCTGCGGCCGGGACCATTAGCCTGCGCCGCGAACCGGGCATTTGCCTTCTTCAAGGGCAACCGTCAGATGCGGGCCTCGGAATCTGTGAAATCATCCATGTAAACTGAGAGCAGGTTCTGTTGCACCAGGCGCGCGAATCGGTCTGTGTTCATCCAGCGCCGAACGGCGTTTGTCTGGTCCTTGCCGCCGAGATAAATTCGGCTGTGCCGCAAAACGAGCCCCTGGCCATGCCGACGCGCCTTGCCCATTACCCCCGCACGGCGGTAGGTCGCGCGCGGACCAGGTCGCACATCACCTCGTCCGGCACACATACGGACGTCAACTCACCGGCCCGGTGAAGAACCGCCAGTATCGAGGCGTCGCGCCGGTCGGTCTTCGCCGGCGCCAGCCCATCTGGCGCCGGCGAAGCTGAACGCTTCGGAACTGATCATCGATCCACTCAGGTCACACCGCGATCATGGAGTCCAGTTCCCGCGGGAAGCGCGCGCGTGCTTCATGTCGGTGGGTTTCGCCCCGGTCACTGCAGCTCTGATTCCTTGACTGTGGTTCACACAGCCGCTCATAGGATTTCCCTATACAGGACACAGAGTTCGGCAGATTGACGCCTGTTTGCCCCCACGGTACCCATCTGGAACCAAGCGCGTCTGGAAACGTATCTGCCATACCCACATCCGGCACGCACCTGTCCTGCGAACGCGGTCGCAGGCACACCACAGGTTTCGCTGGCGTCGATCTTCGCGCAGGCGCGCGTCCGGTTTCAACGAGGTTCCCATGACATTAATACTGCAAGGCATCCGCGTCCTCGACGTCGGCCGGTGGATCGCTGGCCCCTATGCCACGCATTTTCTGGCCGAACTGGGCGCGGATGTCGTGCGCATCGAGCGGCCGCTGAGTGAGGATGTGGGTCATCAAGGGCCAGGCGGCTCGTCATCAGCAGAATTCGAAAGCCGTTGCACAGAATTTAGGCGCCCCGCTGCGGCGGGTCCTCAGGGCCCCAACTGTGCGATTACGGGACAAGCAATCCCACCACCAGCGCCGTTTGCCGCCGCACCGACGCGCGCAGGGTTTCCATCGCGATCGGTTCGGCCTTTACGAATTCCATAAACATCTGGTTGAGATTGTTGAACAAGACCTCTCCCACCAGCCGCGCGGGCACCCCGTCCTTCAACCGCCCGCGGCGCTGCAAGGTGGCAACCATGGCGCAGACCTGATCGGTCAGCATGCCATCCAGCGCGGTGTAGCGTTGGGAAAACGGCGTGTCGGGCGATTCTATCGACAGCGCCATCGCGGTGCGCCACATCGCCTTGGACAGATAGACCAGCGAATGGTCGTAGTAACCGCCAATCAGCCTGTCCAGCGCCTCGGCCGGGTCGGCGGGGGGGGCGTCCAGCACGGCGGCCCCGGCAGCCAGCACCTCTTCGACCTCCATCGACACGATGGCCAGCAACAGATCGCCCTTGGTTTCAAAGTAGTTGTAAAGCGTGCCGACCGATACATCGGCGGCGGCGGCGATGTCTTCCATCCGGGCCGCGCCATAGCCGACCTCGCGGAACAGGCGCGCGGCCGCCTCTTGCATGCGTCTTGTGCGATCGGCCTTGTGCCTTGCCCGCAGACCCGTCATTCGCGCCCGTTTTCGTAATCCACCACAAATTTGACATTGACTTCAAAAAACACCTTCCGCAATTCTTTTTGCAAGGCCCGCCAGAGGCGCCCCCCCCAACAACGGAGTTTCCCGATGACGCGTTCCCTGACCGCCCCGCTGACGGCCATCGCCCTGGTGATGCTTGCCTCACCCTCCCACGCGCAGGAATTGAACGCGCTGGTCTGGTGTGATCATACCGACCCCGCCCTGATTGCGCCGTTCGAGGCAAAGTTCGGCGTGAAGGTCAACCTGAAGGAATATGAGGGCACCGCCGCCGGTCTGGCGATCCTTGACCAGTCGCGCCCCGGCGATTGGGATGTGCTGGTGATCGACGCGGTCGATGTGCCCCGCGCGGTCGAAGGCGGCCATCTTGCCGAATTGCCGGCAGACAAGCTGGCCACGGCGGATTTCTTTCCCGAACTGGTGATGGCGGAAAACAATGTGGTGGATGGCAAGACCTATGCCGTGACCGAGAAGTTCGGCTACAACACCATCGCCTATGACAAGACCAAGGTTGATCCCGCCGACATGGCCGACATGGCCGCGCTGACCGGCGGCAAGTATGACGGGCGTATTGCGATTTATGACTATTACCTACCGGTGCTGGGTCTGGTGGCGTTGGGTCAGGGCGTGGCGACCGCGGACCTTACGGCCGACACTCTGGCCACCCTGCGCGAGCCGCTGTTTGCGCTGCGCAAGGCGTCCAAACAGGTGTCTGACGTGGTGTCGGCCCAGACCGCGCTTGCCACAGGCGAGGTGGACATCATGGTGGGCGGCGGTGAATGGGTGACGGCGGTGCTGGCGGCGGACAACCCCAACCTTGACTGGACCATTCCGGCACAAGGCGGCCTGCGGTGGGCGCAATCCATTGGCGTGGTCGCAGGCAGCACCCAGCCCGATCTGGCGCTGGAATTCGTGAACTACATCACCTCGCCCGAGGGACAGGCGCTGCTGGCCACATCGTCGTGCTATTGGGGCATGCCCGCCAATGCAAAGGCAGGCGACGTGCTGACGGCCGATCAGAAAACCACCCTGCGCTGGGATGAACAGCCCGCGTTCCTGACCCGCGCCCAGCTTTACCCGATCCCCGATGCGGCCCTTGATACCGCGATGCAGGACCTGTGGACCGAGATGCTGCAACAGTGACGCTGGCCACGCGCGAGCGCCGTCTTGGCTGGGGCCTTCTGGCCCCGGCCCTGGCATGGACGCTGGCGTTTTTCGTTCTGCCCTTTGCGGCCATGGTTGCGCTGTCCTTCGCGCACATGGACGGGCGCAGCATCGTACGGGGGTTTGATCCGGGCAATTACATCCGGTTTTTCACCGACTGGACGTTGTTCAAGGCGCTGGTGAACTCGCTAGAGATCACTGCGGTGGTCACGGTGGTTTCGCTGGTGCTGGCCTATCCGCTGGCGGCGATCATCGCGTTCCGGGTGCCTGCGCGCTGGCAGCGACTTGCGCTGTTGTTGGCAGTGCTGCCGTTCTGGACATCTTATGTGGTGCGGTCCTATTCGTGGCTGCTGGTGCTGGGGCAGAACGGCGTGATCAACAAGGCGCTGCTTTGGGCAGGCGTGATTGCCGAGCCGCTGGCGCTATCGGCCAGCCGCACCGCCACGGTGATCGGCTTCGTGCATTTCTTCGTCATGCTGCTGACGCTGACGATCTATGCCAACCTGATCCAGCTTTCCCCCAACTATGCCCGTGCCGCGCAGGATCTGGGGGCCGGGCGGATTGCCACGTTCTGGCATGTTATCCTGCCGCTGACCCTGCCCGGCGTGGTGACGGGGGCGTTCCTGACCTTTGTGCTGTGCATCGGCGACTACATCACGCCGCAGATCCTTGGCGGCAATACCGAGCTGACGCTGCCGCAACTGATCATGCTGCAACTGGGCCGGTCGGGGAACTTTCCGCTCGCCTCCGCGCTGTCGGTGGTGCTGATGGCCGTCGTGACGCTGGCCTATGCGGCGTCTGCCCGCTGGTTGCGGCTGGACCGGCTATGAGGGCGCTGATCTGGGCCTATATGGCGGCGGCCTATGCCTTCATCTTCCTGCCGGTGCTGGTGCTGGTGGTGTTTTCGTTTCAGGATGGCCGCCTGCCGGTGCCGCCGTTTCAGGGGTTCACCCTGCGCTGGTATGGCAGTGTGCTGGGCAATGCCAAGCTGATGGCGGCGCTGGGCAACTCCCTTCTGGTGGCTGTGGTGTCATCGACCCTTGCGCTGATCCTCGGCTTTCTGGCGGCGCATGCGCTGGCGCGGGTGCGGTTGCCGGGGTCGGTTCTGCTGCGCGGGCTTTTGATCGCGCCGATGACGGTCAGCTATCTGATCATCGCGTTGGGGCTGTTGACCGTGTTCAACCAGACCGGGGTGCGGCTGTCGCTGTGGACCGCCGGTATCGGCCATGTGGTCATCAACCTGCCCTTGTGCTTTGCCATCACCTATGCCGCGATGGGCGACCAGCAGCGCAGCGCGGAACGGGCGGCGCGCGATCTGGGCGCAAGCGACTGGCAGGTGCTGGTGCATGTGTCAGCCCCGATGCTGGCCCCGGCACTGGCGGCGGCGTTTTTCCTGTCGGTGACGTTCAGTTGGGACGAGTTCATCATCGCCTTTCTGCTGACGCGCTTTGACGTGACCCTGCCGGTGGAAATCTGGTCGCTGCTGCGGTCGGGCCTGTCGCCTGCGACCAATGCGGTGGGGGCACTGGTGTTTCTGGTGTCCACCGCTTTGGTTGTCGTTCTTGAGCTGACCCTCTTTCGCAAGGCACAACCATGACAGCCCCGGTTTCCATTCAGGCCATCAGCCAGACCTATGGCACCGCGCGTGCGCTGGACGCGGTCAGCCTTGACATCGCGGCGGGGGAATTCATCGTGCTGCTAGGGCCGTCTGGCTGTGGCAAGACCACGCTGCTGACGCTGATCGGCGGCTTTGCCGAACCGACGGCGGGGCGCATCCTGATTGGCGGGCGCGACATGGCGGGAATCGCACCAAAAGACCGCCCCACCACGACGGTGTTTCAGGATTACGCCCTGTTCCCGCACATGACCCTTGCCGATAACGTGGCCTTTGGCCTGCGGATGCGCGGGATGGCGCGCCCCGCCCGCATGGACCGCGCCGCCGAGATGCTGGCGCTGGTCGGTCTTGAAGGGCGCGGGAACCGCCGCCCGCATGAATTGTCCGGCGGGCAACGGCAGCGCGTGGCACTGGCCCGCGCGCTGGCGGTGGAACCGGATGTGCTGCTGCTGGATGAACCCTTGGGTGCCCTGGACCTGAAGCTGCGCCGCCAGATGCAGGACGAGCTCAAGGCGATCCAGCGCCGGGTGGGCACGACATTCATCCACGTCACCCATGATCAGGAAGAAGCCATGGCTATTGCCGACCGCATCGTGGTGATGAACGCGGGCCGGATCGAGGATGCCGCCCCCCCGGCCGATGTCTATCTGCGCCCAAAATCGCTGTTCACCGCCAGTTTCATGGGCGAGGTGAACCTTATCCCGGTGCAGGGCGGGCAGTCCCCGCTTGGCCCGCTGGTTCCCGGAAATGGCACGCTGATGATCCGGCCCGAGGCGATCGGGCTGGCGGGCACCCTGCCCCTTGGCACCGCCCGGCTGCTGGAGGTGACATTTTTCGGCACCTATCAGCGCGCACGGCTGGCACCCTTGGCGGCACCCGACAGGACGCTGACCGCGCACCTGCCGCAATCCACCACCCTTGCACCCGGAACCGAAATGGCGCTGTTTGCAAGCGCGCACAGTTTGCTGGAGGCCACGCCATGACCCGTGATCTGCCCCACGCCCCCCCCGCCGACTGGTGGCGCATCCGCCCGTTGGGCGACGGCGTCACCCATATCGACGAGCCGCATATCGTCGAGTTTTATCGCTGCAACGTGTGGCATGTGCGCGGGCGCGACCGTGACATGCTGGTGGACTCTGGCATGGGCGTCGTCAGTTTGCGCGCATCCGTGCCGCTGGTGACCGAACGCCCGCTGGAGGCGGTGGCCAGCCACACCCATTTCGACCATTTCGGCTGCCACCATGAATTTGCCTGCCGGTCCTGCCATGCGGCCGAAGCGCATCTGATGCGCGCACCCACCCGCGAAAACACCTTCGCCGACAAATATGTAACCGACGACATCTTCACCGCGCTGCCGCCCGCGCCCTATTCCAGTGCGCATTACGCGGTGCCCGCCGCCCCCGCCACGCGGATCCTGTGGGATGGCGACATGATCGATCTTGGCGACCGGCGGTTCGAGGTGATCCACACCCCCGGCCATTCGCCCGGCGGCATCGCCCTGTGGGAGGCCGCGACCGGCATCCTGTTCTCCGGCGACATCGTCTATGACGGCGAGCTGATCGAGGGCACCACGGCACAGGAAGAACGTCAATACATCGACTCGATGGAACGCCTGCTGCGCCTGCCCGTCCGCATCGTGCACGGCGGGCATTTCCCCAGTTATTCCGGGGACCGTCACAAACAGATCATCACCGACTGGCTGAAGGGCAAAGACCGATGACCACGTTCAACCAACCGCTTGGCGGCAACGACATGCCGCGCTTTGGGGGCCCGGCCACCATGATGCGCCTGCCTGCGCAAGCCACCGCCAAGGGGCTGGACGTGGCCTTTATCGGCATCCCCATGGATCATGGCACGTCGAACCGGTCCGGCACCCGGCTGGGGCCCCGCCAAATCCGCGACGAATCGCGCATGTTGCGGCCCTATAACATGGCCACGGGAGCCGCTCCGTTCGAACATCTGCAAGTGGCCGACATCGGCGATGTGCCGATCAACACGTTCGATCTGAAAAAGACCGTGGACATCATCACCGACTTTTATGACGAGGTGCTGGGCCACGGCGTGATCCCGCTGACGCTGGGCGGCGATCATACCCTGACCTGGCCGATCCTGCGCGCGATCAGGAAACGCCACGGGCCGGTGGCGCTGATCCATATCGACGCACACGCCGATATCAACGACACGATGTTTGGCGAAACGGTGGCGCATGGCTGCCCGTTCCGCCGTGCGTGGGAAGATGGCTGCCTGATCAACGACAAGGTGTTTCAGATCGGTCTGCGCGGCACCGGCTACAGCCCCGATGACTTCGACTGGGGCCGCGCCCAAGGCTGGACGGTCGTTCCGGCCGAAGACTGCTGGTTCAAATCGCTTAAGCCAATGATGACCGAAATCCGCGCCAAAATCGGCGATGCCCCCTGTTACCTCAGCTTTGACATCGACAGCCTTGACCCTGCTTTTGCCCCCGGCACCGGCACCGTTGAAGTGGGCGGCCTTTCGACTTGGCAAGCGCTGGAAATCGTGCGCGGCTGCGCGGGTCTCAACCTTGTGGGCGGCGATCTGGTCGAGGTATCGCCCCCCTATGACCCATCAGGCAACACCGCGCTGATCGGGGCAAGTCTGCTGTACGAAATGCTGTGTGTCCTCCCCGTGTAGCTTATGCCTTCGGCTGATCACATTACCATCTGCATACCGCCTTTCCAGGATACTGTCCCAGGGCGTCCTCCAATCGCCGTGGTCACGTTCTGATCTTGCAGCGCTGCGCTTTGCGTGCCTGATTCTGGGGTTCTCCCCACGATCGTGGAGTGGGTCGCCGCATGTTTGCGTTCAGGGTCGGACGGATCGAAGCGGTGTGCGTGGTCTGTCTGACGTTATCGCCCATGGGACGGTTCAGGCATATTTACCGCACAGCCCGATGCCGGACGCGCAGGCCATTGGACCGCCAAAGCGCTCACCCAAGAAGCTGGCGGCGGCAGACCCACGGCCGGGCCAGCCAAACGCGCGGCTTGAAACGAAATCAGACGTCAACTGCTTTAACTGTGAATGGGCTTTGATGATGTGACCGCCCCCCGACGGCATCGATGTGCCAAGGTGGGTCTGCGATGATCCACAAAGGAGGACGGTCATGTCGGAGATTACCACGGTCGGGCTCGACCTGGCGAAGAATGTGTTTCAGGCGCATGGGGCTGATGCGACGGGTAGTGCCGTAATGCGCAAGAAGCTGAGGCGGGATCAGGTGCTGGCGTTCTTCGGCCAGTTGCCGCGCTGCGTTGTCGGCATGGAAGCCTGTGGTGGCGCCCATTCTTGGGGCCGGGAGATCGCGAAGCTCGGCCATGAGGTGCGCCTCATCCCGCCCGCCTATGTCAAGCCGTTCGTGAAGCGCCAGAAGAATGACATGGCCGATGCCGAGGCGATCTGCGAGGCGGCGACGCGTCCGACGATGCGCTTCGTGCCCGTGAAAAGCGAAGAGACCCAGGGCGCGGCGATGGTCTTTCGCGTCCGTGAGCTTGTGATCCGGCAGAGGACGCAGGCCATCAATGCCTTGCGTGGGCATTTGAGCGAGTTCGGCCAAATCGCGCCACAGGGGGCGGCCAACGCGTCGAAGTTGATCGCAATTGTCGAAGACCCGGAAAGTGCCTTGCCTGCCGATGCCATCCCCACGCTCAAGGTGCTGATCGTGGCACTTGCCCATCTTGAGACGGAGATCGGGAAGCTTGATGCCGAGATCGCCCGCCGGGCCAAAGAGAATGACGTGGCCCGGCGGCTGATGACGGTGCCGGGCATCGGGCCGCCGATCGCCACAGCCATTGCGGTTCTGGCTCCGCCGCCGGAGACATTCCGCAAGGCGCGCGATTTTGCGGCCTGGCTTGTCCGCCATCAGCGCGCATGGAACAGTTTAGCATGATTGCGTAGCGGAGGGTTTGCGGCTCATCTTTACCCCAGTTGGAGTTGAAGATGATGAAGAACCGAAGGACCGCGCCAGCGAAACCAGTAACGACGAAGGCCCCTTCCGAGCAGGTCGTGAAGGATATCCGGCGCGCGACGC
>JBKBKR010000027.1:0-6852 GCA_046296515.1 Paracoccaceae bacterium
TCTGGCACATGACCACCCCGACCTTCCCCCCAATCACCCGCACCTGACCAACCACGGCCCCCGGCACAGCCACGCCTTTGTGATTGACGAAATCCACCCCCGCTGGCCAAGGGCCGCCTGACACGTTGACAGAACGTCCGTCTGCCAATGGATGTGGCGCCTCTTGCTGCAAATGACCTGTCGCACAAGCCTCTGGCATCGCACGAAAATCGACCAAACGCCGATGCGAGCGTGCAATCCCGGAGAGGTCCGCGACGCATCCGTGAAACTTCTGTGACACAGGAATATCTTCTCAGAGCCCCCGTTTTTCTTGCAAGTCAGCTTGCAGGAGGAAAGCATGCCCCGCGAAATTTTCCCACAGACCATCGCCGCTCATCGGATTGCTTCTCCGTCCGGCACCCTGCGTGCTCGGGTCATCCGGCCTGCCATGACCTCTCACCTTGCACCGCTCGTGGTCTTGCATGGCATTTCGCGCAACGCGGATGAGCTGGTGGACCTGTTCCAGCCCGAGGCCGAGCGCAGTGGGCGCACGATCGTTGTGCCGCATTTTTGCGAAAAGCGCTGGCCCGATTTCCAGCGGCCGAGCCGCAATGCGCGCCCGGATCAGGCCCTTCTGGCTTTGCTGGGGCATCTTGCCGTGATCGACCCAGCTTTTGATCGGCCTGTCGATCTGTTCGGGCACTCCGGCGGCGCGCAGCTCGCGCACCGGTTTGCGATGCTTTATCCGCAAAAGGCCGGGATGCTGAACCTCGCGGCAGCGGGATGGTACTGTGTTCCGGATGCCAGCATGGCCTTTCCCTATGGTCTGGGAATAGATGCAACCCCCGAGTCTCTGGCTTGGGCGCGACGGCACCATCACGCCATGCCCGCCTATTTGCGACTTGCCGTCAGGGTGTTTGTCGGCACCTGCGATACCGACCGTGACGCCAGTTTGCGGCAAAACCCGGACCTTGACCGCATTCAGGGGCTCACCCGAATCGCCCGAGCCGAAACCTATGTCGACCGGTTCCGGGCCGCTGCTCTTGCGCGCAACATTGTACCCGATATCGCGCTGACCCGGTTGCCCGGTGTGACGCACGATGTCGCCCAAGCCATCGGGCAGGGCGATCTCGCCCGCCGTGTCACCGCGCCCGCGCCTGCGCCTTTGTCGGCTGCCTGCTGATCTTTCCCTCACATCTGGATATTCATCATGACCCAAGACCAACTTGCCCCGCTTGCAACCGCGAAATGGACCTTCGCGACCCGCCGTGTCGATCGCAGCCTTGTGGCCGGTTTCGACACCGAATTTTCCGCCGCCCGCGCCGGGGATCTGATCCTTGCGCAGGTCGAAAGCATCGGTCAGCACCAGCGTGTGCAACTCAGCTCTGGTCGCCCGTCCAACATCTTTCCCGGCGATCTGATCGTGCTGTCATGCGGCGCGCGGTATGCCCCGGACCAGTTCGAGGGCCTTGCCGAGATCGCACCAACCGGGGCCGACCTGTTGGCTGGTGGCGGCTGCATGGGCCGGATGGTGGCCCGCAACGAGCGGATCAAGCCCGCCACGCGCCTGCTGCCGATGGGCCGGCTGCTGGATGCCGCAGGAAACCCGGTTAACCTTGACCGCTTTGCGTTGCCGCCGACACTGCGTGCAGCCGAAATTCCGGTGATCTTTGTTCTCGGCACGGCCATGAACTCGGGCAAGACCACGGCAACCGCGCAACTGGCGCTTGGCCTGCGGCGGGCGGGTTACAAGGTTGCGGCGTTGAAAGGCACCGGGACCGGCGCGTTCGGCGACTACGACGAATACGCCGACACTGGTGCGCATTGGGTGGCAGACTTCACCGATGCGGGCATGGTCACGACTTACCGTGAGTCGCTGGACCGGGTGAAGCAGGGCCTTGACCTGCTCTTGGGGCATGCGGCCGAACAGGGCTGCCAGATTGCGGTGATGGAAATCGCAGATGGTCTGTTCCAGCGCGAAACCGGGGCGCTGGTTGCGGATCCATGGTTGCGGGACCGGATGTCGGGCATGGTCTTTGCGTGTGGTGATGCGGTCGCAGCGGCGGGCGGGGTGGCGGAACTGGCGCGGCATGGCATTCGTCCCGACGCCTTGACCGGCATCCTGAGTTGTTCGCCCATGGCAACTGCCGAGGCGGTGACAGCGACAGGTGTGCCCGTCCTGCGCAAAAGCGATCTGGCCGATCCGGCCGAGGCGAACGCCTTTGCGCTGCGGGCGCTTGCGCATGAGCAGGTTGCCGCATGAGCATGCTTCCCCCGCTGCTTGACCGCAAACGCGGCCGTGGCCTTGCGGCGGTTGCTGCCCTGACGGTTGTTCAGGGTGCCGCCGCCGGGGCAGCGGCCTTTGCCACGCGCAGTCTGTTCGAGGCGATGCACGGCGGGGCCTCGCTGCCGGTCACGGAATTGGCGGTGCTCGTCGGGGCAGGCGCCATGATCGCGGTAACGCGTGTGGTGTCGCGTCAGTTGGGCGAACGGATCGGTCAGGCCTATGCGCGCCAGATCCGGACTGCGCTGTTCGACCATGCCGCGCGGATGCCCGCCCACGTAGTTGCTTCTCGTCGGGCCGGTTACATGTCGCTGCGCTTTGTCGGTGATATGACGGCGTTTCGGAACTGGTTGGGCCTTGGGTTACCACGGCTGATTGCGGCGGTCGTTCTGATCCCTGCAATGCTGCTGGTGCTGTGGGTGCTGGACCCCGTCTTTGCCCTGGTTGTCACGCCAATCTTTGCGTTGTGTCTCGTCTTGATCGCATGGGGCGGCTTGCGGCTTGTGCCCTTGCAACGGCGATTGCGGGCGCGCCGGGCGCGGATTGCAGCCGAAATGGCCGAGCGGATGCCCATGGCACCGCATCTGGACAGACTGGGGCGACGGGGAAAGGAACTGGGCCTGCTGGACAAACGCACGGATGCGATGGTCAGTGCTGCCCTTGCGCATCGTTTCGGTGTTGAGAGCCTGAAGGCGTTGCCCGACATCGCTGCAGGGATTGCGGCCGCTTTGGTCATCTTTGCCGGTTATCAGGTCGGACTGGGCACAGGCAGCATCGCGGCGGCTTTGGCGGTGCTTGGTTTGCTCTTGTCGCCGCTGCGCGATCTGGGCGGGGTCTGGAACCACCAGGCGGCCTATCGTGCGGCCGCGATAAAGGCACAGGCCGCCCTGTCCCGCGCGCAACGTGATGTTTATCGCGGCGGCAAGTCTTTGCCCAAGGGCGCGGTCGAGGTGCTGTTCGATGACGTCGCCTTGCCATCGGGAATGCACTTTTCATTCCGGGCCGAGGGCGGCGAGGCCACAGAACTGGTGCTCGGAGAGCTGGATGCCGAAGCCGTGATCGACACGCTGCTTGGTCTGGACGGGCCACAGGCGGGCGCAATTCTGTTGTCCGGGATCGACCTGCGCGACCTGAGCCGCGGGACGTTGCGGCGCGATGTGCAGCGGATTGGGACCATGCCTGACATCCTGCAAGGGTCCTTGCGCCGCGCGTTGGTGATGGGCTGCGATGTCCGCCCGGACGATGATGTCCTGACCCAAATGGCACGGGACGCCGGACTTTCTGCGCTTCTTGATCGGGTTGGCGGGCTGGACGGATCGGTTCTGGAAGGCGGAAAGAACCTTGCTCAGGCAGAAAGGCTGGCGATCAGCCTTGTCCGCATCCGGCTGTCACGACCACGGCTGGTCCTGCTTGGTCCCGACGTCAATGACGAAACTGCCAAGCGGCTTTTTGCTAACCTGTCCGTGAAGGAGAGAACGCTGATCCGGCTTCACACACATGCCTTGGACGCACTGGCTACAGTGTGAGGACAATGTGGCTGATCAGGCGATCCCCACATTGTTTGCGGCCGTCAAGCCGTCACTACGCTCCGCAAACGATGGCTGAACGCCCGAAAGCTGGAATCCGGTCGTCCAAAAACCACTGCAAGGAGGGTCGAAAGGCAATTTCGCAATCAGTCACTGCCAGACACACATGAGCCATACTGATCTGAGCGTCATGCGGCCAACCGCATCTCAACGAGAGGTGGATCGGGTCAAGAGTGACCGTTCTGCATGTGGTAACGCACCAGTCACGGCGTCATGCAGGCCAACCGCTACGAAAGCAACCCGCGCCAACGCGAATTCTGACCATCCCGCTGCGTTCAATGATCCGCCTTTTCCATCAACCTGCGAATATGGCGGGCGAAGGCCCATGTGGCGGGCACACCTAGAACCGCGCCACCCAGCACCGACTGTATGGGTGTCAGCACTGGCCAGCCGATCCACGACCAGATCAGAGAGGCGAAGAACACATTCACGGCCATAGCCCCCGCTCCGAATGGATAGAGTATCACAAACAGACGCCCCAATCCGGTGTGCGAGGTCATCTGCGACTGACCAGCCATTGCACTGCGATCAGCGCCGCCAGCAACAGGACCGACGCGGCAAAGTAGCTGATTTCGGCTTGCTGTGTCTGGGGTTGCGGGATCGGGCGTTGGAACGCCTCGGCCATGGCTGTGGCGGGGGTCAGGATGGTTAAAACGATCAGGGGAAGACGCATGTCAGCTCTCCAATGTGAGGGTGCGGTAGATTTCGGGCAGGGCACGGCCAAGCCGGGCAGGGTCGGGCAACAGGGTGAACCCGGCGCGGCCAAAGATGCGGGTGAACCAGTCCTGTCCGTCGGCATCGACGATCACGCCGTGCACCGCCTGGCCCATGCGGCGCGCCTCGCGCACGGCCATGTGGCTGTCCTCGATGCCGTGTGTGCCTTCGTAATGGTCAAGGTCATTTGGCTTGCCATCGGTCAACACCAGCAGCAGTTTGCGCGCCGCAGGCTCTGTCGCCAGTTGGGCCGAGGCATGGCGGATCGCGGCCCCAAGCCGGGTATAGTGGCCGGGAATCATGCTGCCGATGCGGGCGTTGACCAAAGGCGTGACGCGACCGTCAAACCCCTTGCAGCGGGTCAGGAACACCCTGTCGCGGCGGAGTGACGAAAACCCCCAGATCGCCAGCCGGTCGCCCGCAGCATCAATGCCGCCCGCCAGTGCGGCCAGCGCCTCGCGCATGGTGTCGATGATGCTGCGGGTGCCGACGACGGACTCAGTGGAACGGGAGCAGTCCATTAGGACCGCTACCGACAGATCACGTTCCACATTGCGCAGATCGCGGAAGATCCGGTCGCTGCCCTTGCCCGTGGCGCGGATGGCCACCTGGGCCGCGATCAGGGCGTCGATGTCCAGCTCTGCGCCGTCCACCTGACGAGGCAGGATGATGCGGCGGGGGTGCATGGCCTCAAACTGCTGCCGGACGCGGGCCATCAGACGCGGGTCCGGGGCAAAGCGTTCGCCGGGGATCGCCTCGGCCTCCAGCACGCGGGTGTGGTCGGGCATGTAGGCGCGGGCGCGGTGGTTCCATTCGGGATAGGTGAAGGTATCGGACAGGCGTTCGTGGTCGGCATCCTGTGGGGCAAGGTCAAGGTGCAGGCGCAGGCGGGTGGCGGCGCGTTTGTGGTGTTTGGTCAGGGCAATGTGGTCCTGATCCTCGGCCGCCTTCTGGGCGTTTTCCAGATCGTCATCGTCCGTCGCGCGGTTCAGGCCCATGCTTTCGACCCAGGAGAAGATGGATTCGAAGCGGTGCATGATGAAGCTGTCGGTGCGGTTGGCCTGCTCGTTATCCTCGCGCTTGCCCTGTTTGCGGGTGGTAGAGGCAAGTCCGGGCGGGGCGGTGGTGGCGTCCTCGCCCGGCGCGGCCGCTTGGCTGCGCGCAGGGCGGTCAAGGCGCAAGTGCAGCGGCATGGGCGGCAGCGGGGCATAGCCGCGAGGGGCGGGTGGGGGTGAAAGCGTCGAAAGAGGGTTGGCGGTGAGGAGCGCGCGCAGCCCGTCGGCGGCCAGACGTTCGGGGGCGGTGGCCGGGTATAGCGGAAACGCGCCCGCCAGATGCGCGCAAAGGGCAGCATGGCGCGCGCGCAGGCCAGGGCAGAGCTTCAAAGCGCGGGCCGTCGCGGCCTCCATCGCGGCAAGGTGGGCGAGATCGGCGGCAAAGGGATCGGCCGGGGCCATGTAAGGGGTTGCGGTGGCGGCCAGTGCGGCCAGCCACAAATAGGCGGCTCGGTTCAGAGCTGCATCCGGGAAGGTGTCGATCACCGGAGGCAGGCGCAGAGCGTCGCCATCGAACGCGGCAACATGTTCCAGCATCCGCGCCTCGGCCAGCTGCGCGCCTACCCCCCGGCGGTGACGGGAGGCGGTGGCAGGACTGGCCGCCACCTCGACCCCAGGCTTGCCGCCAAGCGCGCGGAAAAGAAGCGTGACGCCGGGGCGCACGGACTCCAGCGTCACCCCATGGGTGGCGTAGCCCGCCACGGGGGCCAGACGTTGGGCCATGCCGTGCCAGAGGGTGCCGATGGTTTCCTCTGGCTCCATCAGGTCTTTTGCGTGCAGGGCCATGGCTTAGCCGTAAACGCTTGAGATGACGTCGCGCAGGGCCTGGGCAACGTCAGGCTCGTCCGTCAGGGGTTCTACCACCGCAGCCTGCAAGGCGCGCTCAATCGGCATCCCCCCTGCGATCAGGGTTGCCGCATAGATCAGCAGGCGGGTTGATACGCCCTCCTCCAGATCCATCCCCGACAGCGCCCGGATATGCCCAGCAAGCCGCACAAGGGGGGACACGTGGGCGGGATCAAGACCGCTTTCGCGCGCCACCACGGCGGTTTCGGTGGCGGGATCGGGAAAGCCGAAGGTGATCGAGAGGAACCGCTGCCGGGTGGAGGGTTTCAGGCGTTTGAGGATGTTCTGATAGCCGGGGTTGTAGCTGGCCACCAGCATGAAGCCGGGGGGGGCCACCAGTTCCTCGCCCGTCCGGTCGATCATCAATGTGCGACGGTTGTCGGTGAGG
>JBKBKR010000028.1:0-5517 GCA_046296515.1 Paracoccaceae bacterium
TGGCCAGAACCGAAATTGCAGGGTTTCGCCCGCAATCATACAAAATCCTGCAGTCAGAGGCGAGAGAAACAGTCCTGTTTCAACGCGAAATCAATGGCATGAGGATTGTTCAGGGTGAACTTTTTCAGGTGCAGCAGGCGGCGAGGGCGGGGGCTGTCTCCGGGGGGTTTGGCGGTGGTGCTTTCGGTCAGGATCGGCAGCATGGCTTGCCATTGCGTCTCAAGGCTGGGGGATTGCAGCGCGCTCAGCGCGGCGAGGAGCAGGTTTTCCCAGCCGTTGCGCACGGCGATGGCGATGCGGTCGAGCTGGCGGCTGGAGAGCTGTTCGGGCGTGGTGAGGAGGCCGCCGAGCGCCTCGATCACGTCGACATGGCCGCGCATGCGGTAGTGCGACTGGCGCGAGAGCATGGGGAAGAGGGCGGCAATGGCGGCGTCGGGGGTGGGGTAGTAGAAGCCATCGACGGCGGTCTGCACCAGACGGGCCTTTTCCCAGGGGCTGATCTGGACGCGGATCTCATTCTCTCCCACCATTTCGGCAAAGGCCTGATCAAAGGTCTCCGGCGTGCGCACGAAGGCCGGGACAGTGGTGTGGCCAAGGCGCGTGACCGCGGTGAGGCGGCGGAAGCCCGAGATGAGGCCGTAGGGGAACGGGGATTTCGGGCTGGGGTGGGCAAAGACCTCGACCGGCTGGCGCAGACCGCTTTCGCGGATCGAGTCCTGCAGGATGGTGATATCGTCTTCGGCCATCACGCGGCGATCGCGGGGGAGAGCGCCCGCGTCGATCTCGGCAATCGGGATCAGGCGGGGGGCGGTGTTGGAGAGGGGGGTGGTCATGCGGCGGCTCCTGTCACTGAGGGCTGCGAGCATGACGCGGGTTGGTTAGCGCCGGGTTCGGGGGGCGCGCGGTACGCCCCCCGGAGGGACTTACATCGGTGGCATGATCACGGCGTCGATCACGTGGATCACACCGTTGGAGGCCTCGATATCTGCGGTGGTGATGGTGGCGCCGTTGACCTTGGCCCCGCCATCGAGGGTGATGGTGACATCGGCGCCGTTGACGGTGGCGGCGGTCAGGCCTTCGGACAGGTCGGTGGACATGACCTTGCCGGGGACAACGTGATAGGTGAGGATCGCGGTCAGCTGATCCTTGTTTTCCGGCAGCAGGAGCGTCTCGACGGTGCCTGCGGGCAGGGCGGCGAAGGCCTCATCCGTGGGGGCGAAGACGGTGAAGGGGCCTTCGCCTTTCAGCGTGTCGACCAGACCGGCGGCGGTTACGGCGGCCACCAGCGTGGTGAAGGTGCCTGCGCCGACAGCGGTGTCGACGATATCCTTGCTGTGGTTGTCAGCAAAGGCAGGGGCCGCGAAGGCCAGTGCGGTGGTCATGGCAAGAAAGGTTCTGCGGATCATAGGTCACTCCCGTTTGATCATCGCCTTGATTGGCCTGCCGTATATGGTTCGGATCGGCGGTCGGATCAGGGCAACATTTCTGTGAGTGCGGCTTGCCTGCGGGGGTGCGGGCACTAAGCCGGGGGTGCTTGCGGTATCCAGTCAAAAACCTGTGACGGCCGGTGATCGGGCGTGAGCCTATTTGGCGGCAATGGCGGTTTGCACCAGCCCCGAGAGCAGGTCGTTGACCGGGGCCATGCTGCCGCCATAGGCGCGGTGGCCGACGGTGATGGAGCCGGGGGCGCCGGGGGTTTCATAGACGAAAATGCCATAGGGGCAATGCTGGACGTTGGTGATGTCGGCCTCCATCACCTGACGGCTGACGGTGGCGGAGCAGAAGGTGTAGATTTCAGCCCCGGTGAAGAGCGCGGTGTCGGAGCCGACATCGGCGCGGGTGCGTTCGAGCATGGCACCGACATGGCTGACATGGTCGATCACCAGACCGGCACCGACAATGGCGGATTCGACGGCGAAGGTGACGTTGTCGAAGCTGTCCTCCACCGTATAGGTAACGGGGGCGGTGTCGGCCGCGACCGGCAGGGCGAATGCGGAAATAAGAGCGGCGATGCGAAACATGATGTGGTCCTCCTGATGGGCAGCATGGACTATAAACATTCTGATGTGAATATGTGTTTCCGCGTCGCCGGTCTTTCCGAGCAGTTGGGCAGCCTGTCCGTTCGCCCATCGACGAAGCGATCTTTCTGGGTGTCGGGGCGTTTTGACGATAGCCTGGTGTCGTGACAATCGAACCGAGGCTGGACATCATTGGTGCGGCGCTGGCTGATCCCAGCCGGTCGCGCATTCTGTGCGAGCTGATGGACGGGCGGGCGTTCACCAACAAGGAGCTGGCAAGTGCCGCCAGGATCACCCCGCAAACAGCAACCACGCATCTGCGGCAGCTCGCCATGGCGGGGATGACGGAGCCGCTGCGCAGCGGGCGGCATGTCTATCACCGCATTGCCACCGCCGAAGTCGCGGATGTGCTTGAGAAGCTGGCGCTTTTGTCGCCGACCGACCACCTTTTCCGGAATGGCCGGTCCGGTGATGACACCAGACTTGCACGCAGTTGCTACAATCATGTTGCTGGCAGGATCGGGGTTCTGATGGCAGAGCGCCTTCGCGTCCTGAACGTGCTGCATATCCGGCAGGATGCGGTTGGGCCTGGTTCGCGGTATCAGGCCTTCCTTGGCGATGTCGGGCTTGACGTCAAGCCAACGGGGCCGGCACAGTCGCGTGGCGAAGCTCTGCCTTGACTGGACAGAGCGGCGGCACCATCTGTCATGGCCGCTTGCGACAGCAATCTTGCACACATCCCTTGAAAGGGGATGGCTGGAACGTCGCGCGGGGAGTCGGGCTCTGACGATTACCCCCGACGGATTGGATGCTCTAGAGCGCTGGTTCGGTATCGGCAGGATGGTTCTGGACAGTGACACCCTCTGACTTCGATGCATGGCGAACTGTCTTTTCCCCCGGCGCTGGCAGAGCGGGCTATCGTGATCGCGAACCCGCAGGAGACCGGAATGATGATGCCGACATTTGAAACAGACAGGTTTACCACCGAGCAAGGGCTGCGGATCACAGTGCAGGTGCCTGAGATGCATGTTCGGGAACGCCTTGATGCGGTTTGCGCTGAAAGCGCTCTCGCACACGGCGACTATGATCATGTGTCTTTTACAACGGCACCCGGAGTGCAGCGGTTCAGGTCATCGGGGCGCGGGCGCAATGCGGCGACAACCGGAGCCGTTGAGGTGCCCTGTATGGAACTGTCGTTCTTTTTGCCCGACAACGGCATTGCGGCTGACGTTGTGAAGACGATCTATGCGCGCCATCCCTATGAGGAGCCGGTTATATATGTGCAGCCCTGCGTCCGGACCTTGCATATCCGCGGGTTGGATGAAGATAATCCGAACAGGTTCTGGAATCGCGAAACGCTGGCATGGGTGCCGTTTGCACACCAGTCGTGAAAATGCGGTGTTGGCGAAGCTGCAACCCAAAACCTTGCTTGTCGCCCTGACTGATGTAGTGGCTCCTCCCCCCAAACTTTCATGTGTCAGCCAATCCCGCATCTGTGAGCAGGTTTGCTTTGATTTTTCCGTCGCGGCGGGCATCTTGTCAGGAGGTGCGGCGGGGAGACGGATGTGATGCGTGGGTTGAACTGGTCGGATGTGACGCCAAGGGCGCAATGGCTGAACCGCAGGCAGTTGATGGCGGGCGGCGCGGCGCTGCTGGCTACTCCGGCGCTGGCAAAGATCGAGCCGGCCAAGAGCCGGTTTTCCACCGATGCCAAGCCGAACACGTTGTCGGAGATCACCACCTATAACAACTTCTATGAATTCGGGCTGGACAAGGGTGACCCCGCCCGCAACGCGCGGCTGCTGACCACCGACCCCTGGGCGGTGGAGATCGGCGGCATGGTGGACCGGCCCGGCAGTTATGATCTGGCCGACATCCTGAAGGATGCGCCGCTGGAGGAGCGGATCTATCGCTTCCGCTGTGTCGAGGCCTGGTCGATGGTGATTCCGTGGATCGGGTTTGAACTGGCCCATCTGTTGAACAGGGCCGGGGTGCAGCCCGGCGCGAAATATGTGGCGTTTGAAACGTTGGTGCGCCCGGAGGAGATGCCGGGGCAGAAGACCCGCAGCCTTGACTGGCCTTACCGTGAGGGGTTGCGGCTGGACGAGGCGATGCATCCGCTGACGATTCTGGCGACGGGGCTGTATGGCGAGGCGATGCCGAACCAGAACGGTGCGCCGATCCGGCTGGTGGTGCCGTGGAAATATGGCTTCAAGTCGATCAAGTCGATTGTCAGCATCCGCCTGACCGACACCCAGCCGGAAACCACATGGAACATGCAGAACGCGCGGGAATACGGGTTCTACAGCAACGTGAACCCGCAGGTAAGCCATCCGCGCTGGTCGCAGGCCAGTGAGCGGCGGGTGGGCGCGGGCATTTTTGCCGGGCGCGAAGATACGCTGATGTTCAACGGCTATGGCGGCGAGGTGGCAAGCCTGTATGCCGGAATGGACCTGAGCAAAGACTATTGATGGCCCCTATCTGATGGACCGCATCAACGCCTTGGCCCGTCGGGTTCCGACATGGGTTGTCTGGGGCGGGGCCGCAGTGCCCTTTGTCTGGCTGGTCTGGGCGGCGGCGACCAACCAGCTTGGGGCCGATCCGGTAAAGGCGATCGAGCTGCGGCTGGGGCTGTGGGGGCTGCAGTTCCTGCTGGCCTCGCTGTGCATCACGCCACTGCGGCGCGGTGGGTTGAACCTGCTGCGATTCCGCCGGGCGCTGGGGGTGATGGCCTTCTTTTATATAGCGATGCATTTTCTGGCCTGGGTCGTGCTGGACATGGGCCTGCGCTGGGACGAGATCCTGCGCGACCTTTACAAGCGTCCCTATGTCATTCTGGGCATGGTGGGGCTCTTGGCGATGATTCCCCTCGCGGTGACGTCGACCAATGCGGCGATCCGGCGACTCGGGGCGGCCCGGTGGCGGCGTCTGCACCGGCTGGCCTATGTGGCGGCGGTGGCGGGAGCGGCGCATTTCGTGATTCTGGTGAAGGGTTGGCCGCCTGAGCCCCTGCTTTATGCGGCTGCGGTTGGGGCACTTCTGCTGTTGCGGCTGCGGCTGCCCCTGCTTGGGCGCGTATGAGTCTGTGGATAACTGCCGGAAGCCAGAACAGGTTGCACTGCGGGCGCAAGAATCTTGCCGCGGCGCAGTATCCCTTGTGTCGGAAATTGCGCCAACCCCCAGATTTTGAGTGATTTTCGGGCTTTGTGAAAAAAATGCGACTGCCTGCGTTTTTTCCTCTTGCGGGTTCCGGCAACCCTCCGTAAATACTGCCTCACCGAAGCGAAACAGCGACGGTGACGGACGGAAGCGAAGACGAAGCGAAGCGGAAACGCCGAACGGACGAAGACGCGGAAGTTTGAAACATCTGAAGGTACGGTTGCAGGGAGCACCAAGAGATTGGTGGTTCTGGTAATTTTGTCTTCGTGCTCTTTGAAAATTGAATGTTTGAAGGGATATGTGGGCGGTTTGGGCGCATCGGCGTCTGACACGTAGCATA
>JBKBKR010000029.1:0-4158 GCA_046296515.1 Paracoccaceae bacterium
TTACCCTTGCGCGTTGCGGGCTGCTGTCCTATTCACCCCGCCAGTGGCCCGTTCGTCTATCGGTTAGGACACCAGGTTTTCAACCTGGTAAGAGGGGTTCGACTCCCCTACGGGCTGCCACAGCTTCCATAATCGCCGCCCTTGACGGGCCTGCCGGGCTTTTTGTGAACCCACGCCAGCTGAAACCTTTGGACCCAGCTCACCTTCAACATGCGGTGAACCTCATATCTCACGATCATTTGTCTGCCATCTCTTTTTGCCATTTGTGCCTCGCGACATAGTTCGCTCTAATGAAGACGAGTATTACCTGAGGAGGCATCGTCATGGCCGTTGAAACCCCCGCAGCCGATCTTGTGGACGCGATCGAAAAGCTGGGAGACAAGCTTGGTCATGCCAAGGCTTCGATCAATCATCGCTTTATTGGTCAGGAAAAAGTGGTCGATCTGGTGCTGGCCTCCATGCTGTGCGGTGGCCATGCGTTGCTGGTGGGTCTGCCGGGTCTGGGAAAGACACGGTTGGTCGATACTCTGTCGACCGTGATGGGGTTGCACGGCAACCGCATCCAGTTCACGCCTGATCTGATGCCGGCCGATATTCTTGGATCCGAGGTTCTGGAAACCGCCGATAGCGGTGCACGGGCGTTCCGGTTCATCGAAGGACCGATTTTTTGCCAGCTTCTGATGGCGGATGAGATCAACCGTGCCAGCCCCCGCACGCAATCGGCCCTGTTGCAGGCAATGCAGGAAAAGGAAGTGACCATCGCTGGTCAGCACCGCAAGCTGGGCAAGCCGTTTCATGTTCTTGCCACACAGAACCCGATCGAACAGGAAGGCACCTATCCGCTGCCCGAAGCGCAACTTGACCGCTTTCTGGTGCAGGTCGATGTGGAATACCCGACCCGCGACACCGAACGCGACATCCTGATCGCCACGACCGGGGCCGAGGATGCGCAATCGACCCAAGTGTTCACTGCGGACGAGTTGATTGCGGCTCAGGATGTGATCCGTCGGATGCCGGTGGGGGAAACGGTGGTCGAGGCGATCCTTGATCTGGTCCGATCCTGCCGTCCCGGAGAGGCGGAAGGTCGCGATCTTGCTGACAGTCTAAGCTGGGGTCCGGGGCCGCGTGCGGCACAAGCGCTTATGCTGACGGTGCGTGCGCGGGCTTTGCTGGATGGGCGGCTTGCGCCATCCGTTTCCGACGTGGCGGCGATGAGCCGTGCCGTGCTGACCCACCGGATGGCGTTGTCCTTTGCGGCGCGGGCGCGCGGAGAAAGCCTGGCCTCCATCATTGACCGCGTGACCACCCGAACCCTGCGTCTTGAGGCCGCTGCGTGAGCCTTGACCTACAGTCCCGGGCTGAAACGCTCGGGCAGTCGCTGCCCCCCCTGATGGCGGAGGCAGAACTTTTGGCGGCCACTGTGATGATGGGGGAACATGGTCGAAAGCGTGCCGGGCAGGGGGACGAATTCTGGCAATACCGGCCGGTTAATTTGGGCGATTCCGCACGATTGATCGACTGGCGCAGGTCGGCGCGCGGGGATGCGCATTTCGTCCGCGAACGCGAATGGCAAGCCGCACAGTCGGTGACGCTGTGGGTCGATACAGCAAAGTCGATGGCGTTTTCGGGCGATAAATCGCGGCCGCCAAAATCTGATCGTGCGAAGATCCTTGCTTTGGCGACTGCCGTGTTGCTGTTGCGAGCGGGGGAACGCGTGGGGCTTGCAGGCGATGTCGTTCCGCCGCGTCCCGGTCGGGCGCAGATCCTCAAGCTGGCAGCGATTTTCTCGGGTTCCGATGAGGCCGACGAATATGGTGTGCCGACCGCCACCGGTATGATCAGTCATGGCCGCGCGCTGTTCTTGTCGGATTTTCTGGGTGATCTGGCTCCGGTCGAAACGGCCCTGACCGCTGCCGCCGATCGCGGTGTCCGTGGCGCGCTGTTGCAGGTTCTGGACCCGGCCGAGGAAGAATTTCCTTTCACTGGCCGCACGGTTTTTGAATCCATGGGCGGTGGCATGCGCCACGAAACCCAGCAGGCAGGCGATCTGCGCGACCGCTATCTTGCCCGTCTGGCCGAGCGCAAGGACCGCCTTGCGCAACTGGCTCGAGCCGTGGGTTGGCATGTCACCACACATCACACCGGGCAGGGCGCCCAGTCGGCGCTGTTGTGGATCTACCGCGCGCTTCAGGGGGGCCGCTGATGTTCATGCTTGGCCCGGTCGGCTTTGCCACCCCCATGCTTCTATTGGGCCTTATCGCCCTGCCGGTGCTGTGGCTTTTGCTGCGCGCCGTGCCGCCTGCGCCGGTTCGCCGCCGCTTTCCGGGTGTGGCGCTGCTTTTGGGTCTGCGCGACGATGAGGCCGAGGCCGACAAGACGCCGTGGTGGCTGCTGCTGTTGCGGATGGCCGCGATTGCGGCTGCGATTATTGCTTTTGCCGGGCCGGTTCTGAACCCGGTCGAGCGTCAGGCGGGAAAAGGGCCATTGCTGATTGCCATGGATGCAACATGGGCCGACGCGCGCGACTGGCCCCGGCGGATGGACCGGGTGACTGCCGTTGTGGCCGAAGCCGCGCGCGATGGACGCCCTGTGGCAGTGATCCGGTTGACCGATGTTCCGGGGCAAGTGGCGTTTCAGGCCGCCGATGCTGTGGCCGCGCGGCTGGCTGGGGTGACACCGCAGGCGTGGTCGCCGCGCGCGCTGGAGTCGTGGACAGCGGCGCTTCCCGAGGGCGGGTTCGATACCTTCTGGCTGTCTGATGGTCTGGGCCATCCAGGTCGTTCGGTGCTGATGACGGCTTTTGAGGCCAAGGGCAGCGTCACCGTCTTTGAAAGTCCCCGCCCGGTGGTCGCTCTGCTTCCCGCCATATACGCCGAGGGCGCAATCCAGCTGGCTGCCACCCGCCTGCCGGCAGAAGGCACGGTGTCGGTGGAGGTTTCGGCGCGTGGTCCTGATCCGTCAGGGGTGGAGCGCGAGTTGGCACGGGTCGCATTGGAGTTTGATCTTGGGGCTGACCGGGCCGAGACAGCGTTGTCCTTGCCGCCTGAGCTTCGCAACCGGATCACCCGGTTTGAAATTGCGGGCCTGCGGTCGGCCGGAGCCGTCAGCCTGACCGATGACAGTTTGAAGCGGCGCAAGGTGGCGCTGATTGGCAGCGGTGCGGATCGCGAGGGGCTGCAACTTTTGTCGCCGTTGCACTATCTGCGACAGGCGCTGGAACCGGTGGCCGACCTGATTGAAGGCAGCCTGACTGATATGCTTGTGGCCACGCCCGACGTGGTGATCATGGCGGATGTGGCGCGGTTGTCGCAAACCGATACCGACGCACTGCTGGACTGGCTGGATACCGGGGGGTTGCTGCTGCGTTTTGCCGGCCCGCTACTTGCGGCCAGTGACGTCAGTCGCATGGTTGAGGACCCGCTGATGCCGGTGCGCCTGCGCGAAGGTGGGCGCTCTGTCGGTGGTGCGATGAGTTGGGGCGAGCCGAAGTCTTTGGCTTCCTTTCCTGAAGGCTCACCCTTTCATGGTCTGCCCTTGCCCGAGGATGTGACGGTTACAGCGCAGGTGCTGGCGCAACCCGACCCCGATCTTGCCGCACGCACCATCGCGGCGTTGGCCGATGGCACGCCCTTGGTGACCCGCAAGCAGGTGGGGCAGGGACAAGTGGTTCTGGTGCATGTTACCGCCAATGCCGAATGGTCGACGCTGCCGTTGTCGGGCCTGTTCATGCAGATGCTCGAGCGCCTTGCCGTTTCAACCCGTCCTGCGTCCCCGGACGCGGCAGATCTGGCGGGGCAAAGCTGGGTGCCTGAAGTGGTGCTGGACGCCTATGGCCAGCCGCGTGATGCCGGCGAGATGCCAGGTCAATCCGGTGAGGCACTGGCCGACGCCATGTCCCGCGGTCCCGGTCCGGACCAGCCGCCCGGATTGTACGCCGGGGCCGACCTGAGGGTGGCACTGAATGTGATCGGCGCGGACACTGCGTTGTCACCAGCGGTCTGGCCGCAGGGCACAGTGATCGAAGGTCTTGAAACCCCGCCCGAGCAGGCGCTGAAGGGGGCTTTCCTGTCGGTGGGGTTGGGGCTGCTGATGCTTGATGTTCTGGCGGCGCTTTGGGTGTCTGGCCGGTTGGGCGGCCTTGCCCGTGGTGCTGCGGTG
>JBKBKR010000030.1:0-3931 GCA_046296515.1 Paracoccaceae bacterium
GCCGATCCAAGAGGTCGGCCATGATCCCTGCAGGAAGCACCACGACCACCATCGCCGCCATCGCCGCCGATTGCAGCAGCGCGATCAGCGTGGCCGAGGTGGTCAGGTCGGTCATCAGCCAGGCGCGACCGACCTCCTGCATCCAGGTGCCAAGGTTCGAAACCGCCGTGGCCGCAAAGAGCATGCGGAACACCGGCAGGGCCAGCGGCCCGCGCGACTGCGGGGACGCGGTCATGATTGCACCCCGTCGCAGGGACAGGTCAGGGAAACTGCAACTTTGCGCCTGAGAGCATACCTCATGGGAAAATCTCCTGAATGAAAAGGATCAGGCCAGCGGCGACAGCGCGCGGCGCAGATCGGCCTCGGACAAGGCGACGTTGAACAGGGGCGTTCCGAAATCGAACCGCGCCGCCGCGCTGAGCGCCCCGGCAGGCACCGGCGCGAAGCCGGCCGCCGCCACCACCGAGGCCGCAATCGCCACGGCCGCAGGATCGTCGCCCGCCAGCGGGATGCCCAGGGGCGGCGTCTTGCCTGCCCTGTCCGCCAGTGCGGCGAAATGGACGGTGTTGAACGCCTTGACGACCCGTGCCTTGGGCAACAGCGCAGCCACCGCAACGCCGGACCCTTCGCCCGACGCCAAAGCCTGCATCGCCGCCGCCCCATCGCGCCCCGGAATGGCGTTCGAGGTATCCAGGATCGCCCGCCCGCCCGTCAGGGGCCGCAAGACCTGCGCGAGGTCAGGCCAGCCTGCGAAGGGCACCGCGACGATGGTGGCGGTGCCAAACTCCGCCGCCTCCTCGACCGTGGCCCGCTCGACGCCAGCGGGAAGCTCAGCCACGCGGGGATCCTGCGCATTCCGCGTGCCAACACACACAGCGTGCCCACGCGCCGCCAACAGCCGCGCGAGGGTTCCGCCGATCATGCCTGCGCCAATGATGCCGATCTCCATCATTGCACCTTTGGGGTTGTGGGGTTGTCTTGCAGAGGTTTGTTCGGGTCGGTCATGGAAGCTTTCCTTGATGAAAGACGCATCGGGCGGCGCGTGTCGCGTCCCGGCGATCGGTCGACGAACCTGTCAGCTGAGTCGGGTAAAGACCTGCTCGACAAACAGATACTGGTCCCCACCCGGATAGCGGACGTGGATGCGCTGGCTGTTGGCGTCCGGGCCGTGAACCGCGAAGTCGAAACGCAGGTCGCGCTTGCGCCCGGTGGGATCTGCGCCCATCCCCGCCTCGATGCTGACCCCGTGCAGGGACAAGAGTTCGGGCGTCTCATCACCGCGCCCGGTGTAGATCATCTGCCCCGGCTCATAGCTGTCCACAGTGACCAGTTCGAACCGCCCCTCCAGCCGGTTATACCCCAGCGTCGCCTCACGGACGGCGGTGCCATCGCCCGCAAACAGCGTCTCGCGCAGATAGCGCCCACCAAGGATCAGGCTGCGTTCGGCTGTCATGCCGGGAATGGCGAATGGCTTGGCCCCCGGGCCCGGCCAGACCCGCATTGCGACGGTCCAGCGACCGACAAGCGGTGTCATCCAGCCATGCTCGGGGCCGGGAGAGGCCAACTTGTCGGAGGCGGTTTGCTGGGAGGGTTCAGAAGTCGTGGTCATGGGGGTCTCTTTCAGATTGAGGAAACGGAATCGCGCATTTCTTCGATGTTGCGTGGCGTTGGCCCGAAATCCTGTTGCGATTTACGGTCCTAGCTGCCGTCAAACACCTGCTCGACTTTCGGGGACTGATCGCTGTGCAAGGCCCAGAACGCTTCGGCGATGCGGTCGGGGTCAAAGGCTGTGCCGGGGGCGACCTGACCTGCGATGGTGACCGTGCCGAGTCGCAGGCCCTGTGCCGCGAAGGCGGGCGCGCTGGCGTGGACAAAGCCGCGCAGGGCCGACTTCACGGCTGTCAGGGCCGGAACCGCACCACCATACTGCGGGGCCAGCGCGAGGCCGCCCCCGGTCAGCAGGATCGTTCCACCGCCGCCCGCCGTCATGGACGGGGCCGCTGTCTGAATGGCCGTCAGCGCGCCGGTCAGGCCCAGCCGCATCTGCCGGTCGAACGCGGCTGGCTCCAACACCAGCGCCGGGGTTTCGTCCCACAGGGCGGCGTTCCACACCAGCACGGTGGGGCGGCCATGATCAGCGATGATCCGGGCGATTACCTCGGCCACCGCCGCATGGTCCGACAGATCGGCGGAATACGGGGCCGCCACCCCGCCATTTGCCAGGATCGGGGCGGAAAGATCGGCCAGCCGGTCTGCGTCTCGGGCGATCATGGCGACGTGAAAGCCGCCCGCAGCAAACCGGCGCGCGACAGCAGCGCCAACGCCGGGACCAACGCCAGCAATGATGGCAAGGGGAGAGGTCATGGTCATAGCCTTTCGTATTTCAATTTCCTGAATGGCAAATTGGACTTTCAGGCAGAAATATCTATCGGCCTAGATGAATGAATGATATCCATGAAATGGATAGCGAGGCTTTATGAACTTTGATCTGAACCTGCTTCTGACCTTCGAGGCGATGGACAAGGCGCGCAGCGTGTCGGGCGCGGCGCGCCTTTTGGGCCTCAGCCAGCCTGCCACCAGTGCCGCCCTGTCGCGGTTGCGCGCGGCGTTAGGGGACGAGCTGTTCAGCTATGCCGGCGGGGCGATGCAGCCCACGCCCGTCGCGCGGCGGCTGGCGCCCGGCCTGCATGCGGCGCTGACCGACCTGCGCGGCGTGCTGGATGCCGAACGCACTTTCGATCCGGCGACGGCGCAGGGCTGCTTTGCCATCGGCGTGACCGACTATGCCAGCGCGGTGATCGCACCCGCCTTGTCGGCCTGGATGGCCATCCATGCGCCGGGCATCGACCTGCGCCTGCAGGCCTACGACAAGGCGGGGGTGGCAGCGCTGATCGACGGCGGCAGCCTTGATCTGGTGATCGGCAGCTTTGCCGATCCGCCGGATCGGTCGGTGGCGACACCACTGCTGCGCGAGGGGTTCATCGGCGTTGCCCGCACCGGGCACCCGGCCCTGTCAGGCTCGATGGATGCGGCGCGCTTTGCCGGCCTTGACCACGCGCTGTTCACGCTGGCCCGCGACGGGCGCGGCGCGGTGGATGATGTGCTGGCCGCGCAGGGCCTGACGCGCCGGGTGCGGCTGGCGCTGCCGCATCTGATGGCACTACCGGAAATCCTGCGCGCCACCGATCTGGTCGCCGCCGTTCCTGCGCGCGCCGCTGCGCGCTTTGGCAGCGGCATCGAGACGTTCGATCTGGCATTCCTCGGGCTGGCACCATGGACGCTGCATATGCTGTGGTCACCCTTCACCCGAAAAGACAGCGCCACAGCCTGGCTGCGCGACGCCGTCACGCGGGTTTGTGCCGGCCTTTGACCCAATTTTAGCGCAAGGCACGCTGCCCATCTGGCTGAATTCAAGCTGAAAACCGGGCCAGCATGACGCGCTTAACTGGCCGGGTTAAGCCTTCGGGTCTAGGGAGACATGATAAAGATCAGGGCCCGGTCGCCCGATAACGCGACGCTGAACTCAGCCAAGGTCCAAACGACCCACAGAGCGGAAAAAAGCAAAATCCCGTATAGCGCAAACCAACCAGTCTTGGCCCTGAATATAACGAAAGCGACAATCGGCACAGCTTGCATCATGTGCGTTGCAAGAAAGTGGGCGACGCGCAAATCTCCACCGGTGAGCGACCATCCGGTGAACATCATCCGTGACGGGAGTAGCGGCACGCCTCCGACATAGGGGCTTCCCCTTGCGCCAATGGCGAAGGCCGTCACGAGGGTCAGGACCGTTCCACCAATCAACCCCAGCAAGATGCCAGTCTTCACCGTTGGGCTTGTGGCGAAATCCGGATCGCGCCACACCTGAAATGCAACCGCAGCGGCCGTTCCTGTGATAATGACCGCGGCGAAGGCCATCACCGAGAACATTACG